>CAWFKF010000081.1:0-106138 GCA_963816005.1 uncultured Solirubrobacteraceae bacterium
ACCTCCGGTAGTGGAATCAGATTAGTGGCGTTGTGCAGGGGTTTTGTTTGCTCTAGAGCTTGCAAAAGTATGTTTGGTTTGGTATTGTTGTGGGGTGTTGAGCGGGTCGACAGAGGCAGGCGGGGATGCGGGCCAGTTGCCGGGGATGCCGGCGCCGTTGGAGTTGCGGTTGGAGGCGGTCGGCGAGGACGTGGTGGTGTCCTGTGGCGGTCGGGCGTTGGCGTGCTATGAGCGGGGTGATCGGGGGATGCGTAACCTCGCGATCGTGTCGTTGACGCGGGCTGGGGTGAAGGGCGTTGAGGTGGCACGCGTGTTCGGGATCAGTGCTGAGCATGTGACTCGTCTGCGGGGGGAGGTCGCTGAGGGCGGGTCTGGGGCGTTGGTGCGGCCGATGGGTCGCCCACGGAAGCTTGATCGGGACGCGGTCGCGCGGGTGTATGAGTTGTCTGATCGGCGTGTCGCGGGCAGCGAGATCGCGAAACTGCTGGGTGTCTCGGAAGCGACGATCTCGCGGTTGTTGGCGCGTCGCCCGGCGCGTGAGGTTGAGCGGCTGCCGGTGAGCGAGCTGGGGGAGGTGAGCGACCTGGCGGATGTGACTGGCGGCGCTGAGACGACCGTGGCGGATCTGACCGCGGCGGACGTCGCTCAAAGCGCCGAGTGTGGGGTGAGCGTGGCGGATCTGACCGGGCCGGTTGAGGTCGTTGGCGCGCGGATCGGTGAGGGTGGCGGCCGGTCGGTGTACGCGGGCGCGATGCTGCTGCACCCGTTCCTGGAGAAGGTCGGCGCGAGCGCGGTGCTCGGCGTGCTCAGCTCGGGTCCTGAGCGGTGCTATGACACGATCGCGGTCGCGCTCTGTGGCGTGTTCGCGTTCGCGTTGGGGACCTCCTCCCTGGAGGGCTCAAAGCACTTGCAGCTCGCCGACGCGGGGCTGCTGGCCGGGATCGAGCGTTTCCCGCATCTGCGGAGCCTGCGCCCGCGGCTCGGGGCGCTCGCGGACGCGGTCGATCCGTTGCGGGTCCAGGTCGCGCTGTCAAAGGCGATGCTGAGCGCCGACAGCGAGCCTCCGTCGGTGTTCTTTGTCGATGAGCACTTCGTTGCGTATACCGGCTGCCGGCCGGTCGCCAAGGGCTGGAACACACGCCGCCGTCATGCCGAGCCCGGAAGGCACGACACCGTGATCGTTGATGACCGCTGGCGGGCTGTGTGTTTCGCCTCAGGCTCTCCGCAAGGCCTCTCAGGCGCGATGCTTGACCCGGTCGACCAACTCCTTGAGATCTGCGACGGGCGACCGTTGATGCTCGGCTTCGATCGCGGCGGCGCCTATCCCAAGACGTTCTGTGAGCTGCGCGATCGCGGGATCGACTGGATCACGTACCGTCGCGCGCCGCTGGCCGTCCCGACGGTCAAGCCTCGCCGCTCGTGGGTGAGGCTCGACGGGCAGCGCCATTACGTGCGCGTCGCTGATGAGCTCGTCGAGCTTGACGGATACGGGAAATGCCGACAGCTGAGCGTGTATCAGGACGGGCGGGTCGTGCTGCAGATCCTGACCAGCGACCTGCGCACCCCAGCCGCGCGCCTCGCGCACACGCTGCGCTGCCGGTGGTGCATCGAGAACACCTTCAAATACCTCGAAGACCATCACGGCCTGCACTGGCTGTGCGACCACGAGATGAGCATCGCCCCGGACACCACGCTACAGCGCAACCCCGAACGCACCACAGCGCTCGCACAGCTTCGAGCGCACGAGCAGACCATCGCCGAGCTCGAACGTCAGATCGGCCAACACACCACCGACAGCAACGCCGCCGACACCAACCCCGCCGAGACGCTGTGCATGCTCCAAGCAGACCTCTACACCGCACAAGCCGCCACCCGCACAGCCAAAGCGACGCTGAAGCCGATCCCCGCGAAGCTGCCCGCCAACGTCATCGACCCCGACGCCAAGCGCGCCACCCCCCGCGTGAACCGTCGCGCGCTGCAGACCGTCCTACGACTGCTGGCCTACAACGCCGAGCTTGACCTCGCCCGCGCGATCAACACCTACCTCGCTGACCCCGACGAATACCGCGCGATCACCCGCCACCTCCTGCACCAGCCCGGACAGATCGACTACACCCCAACCCGGATCACCGTCACGATCGACCCGCCGCACGCCCCCCGCATCGCCCGCGCCCTGAACCTCCTGATCGACCAGATCAACAACAATCCACCCAAGCTCACCGGCGACCGCCGACCGATCAGCTACCAGATCAGCGCAAAACCTTGACATCACGCGCCGCCCTACTACCGGAGGTCTGAGCCTTCCGGGAGTGCGTTCCTTGAGCTCGGCAAACACCACGCCGAGGATGCACTCGGTCTCGCGCTCCCACATCACGTCAGCTACCTGGGCGACCACGCGCTCTTCGTGGGTGCTCGTTCCTGTCCGGCGGTGGAGCATCGTTTCAACGGACTTTTTGAGTTGTTTGGCGGCGGCGACGCGTCGTTCGTACTGGGGAGCGCTGCTGCGTGTGCCGAGGATCAGGCGGGCGGCGGCGGCCTCGTTGGTGTACTGCGGCACGACGCCGGAAGCGTCTGTCCCCAGCGCCCGCGCGGCGTCGTCGATCTCGCGGCGAGCGACGGCCGCCAGCTGGCTCGGTGTCGGCGGCGGCTGGCCTTCGGTCGTGGCGGCCCGGACGATGTACCGCAGGCCGGTCAAGACGGGCTGGGCGCGGATCGCGGGCGATGTCGTGCCGGTCGCCCTGAGCGCTAGGAGCGCCTTGTAGATCTCGTCTGCGCTGTGGGCTGCCATGGCGTCCGAATGTTTCCACAGACGTCCGCCTATTTCCGCTCTCGGCGGCGATGCTTGCTCGCGTGATTTTTGAAGAAATGTTTGATCCCGTATCGTGTGGCCGTCGTTTTCTGCGGTGTTGGCGCTGGTGTTGTCATCCAAACCCTGCTCTGTCTCTTGGCGCGTTACGCCGTCCTGGTGGTGGTGTTGGGACTGCTTGTTCTCATCGGCCGAGTGGTGTGGATCTACTCCCGCCGCCTGTAACTCCATTGCGCTGCTGCTGTGCTAACGCCTAGCGAAATTGCCTTTGCCCTAATTGACATCTGGAGAAGCGAACGAAGACCGAACGACCTGTTGAGCGCATACTGACCCACAACGGTCGAGCGCGAGTAGATGGTTAACGGGAAGGAGGTAACGAGAAAGGAGGTGTAGATATGTCACAGAGGCGAATCAAAGTACGAGGCATTCAAAGACACGAGATCGACATCGACAAGCTCGCCCTGGCCTATTGGCTAATGGCAAAGCGGGCGGTTGAGGAAAAGCGCCAGCGGGAGGCCGAGGAGAAGGCCAAGCGGCGGGAGGGTAGGTCATGAATGAGACGACTGCCCTGACTCCCGCCTTTGTCGCCCTAGTAGTGCTCTGGTAGGTGGTGTTACTCGCGTCTGGGTGGTCGGCGTAGTGGTAGAGCGTCGAGATTGATCGGCTGTTGGCAGGTGGAGCAGCGGCCGGTCCAGCACTTCCAGACGGGCTGGCCTGACCCCCCGAGTTCGGTCCGACCCTTGTGAGAGTTTCTCGCGCCCTGGATCATGGGCGAGGAAGGAACGATCACGTGAAGCGACGCAGGCACACGCCGGAGCAGATCATCCGCAAGCTGCGCGAGGCCGAGCGGATGCTCGGTGAGGGCAAGACGATCCCTGAGGCGGCGAAGGAGCTGGGGATCAGCGAGCAGACGTATCACCGCTGGCGCAACCAGTACGGCGGGATGAAGGCCAATGATGCGAAGCGGCTGAAGGAGCTCGAGCGTGAGAACGTGACGTTGAAGGCGATCGTCGCCGATCAGGCGCTCGAGGTGCGGGCGCTGAAGGAGGTCGCGAAGGGAAACTGGTGAGCCCAGCCCGTCGGCGCCGGGCGGTCGCGATGGTTCGTGACCGTCTCGGCGTCAGCGAGCGCTGGGCGTGCCGGGTGCTGGGCCAGCACCGCTCCACGGAGCGCTATGAGCCCAAGCGCGCTGAGGATGACGCGGTGTTGCGCGCCGAGTTGCGGCAGTTCTCCAAGGACCGTCCGCGGTGGGGGTATCGCCGTGCGCATCATCACCTGCGCGAGCTGGGCTGGGATGTGAACCGCAAGCGTGTGCAGCGCTTGTGGCGGGAGGAAGGGCTGCGGGTGCCGCAGCGGCGGCGCAAGCGCCGGCGGCTGGGGGACTCGACCGTCCCTGCGCAGCGCCTGCGCGCCGAGCGGCCCAACCAGGTGTGGGCGTTCGACTTCCAGTTCGACCAGACCGCCGACGGCAGGGTGCTGAAGCTGCTCAACGTGGTCGACGAGTTCACCCGTGAGTCGCTGGTGATGCTGGTCGAGCGCAGCATCGACGCCGACCGGACCGTCGGCGTGCTGGAGCGCCTGGTCGCCGAGCGGGGCGCCCCGGAGTTTCTGAGGTGCGACAACGGCCCGGAGATGACCGCGCACGCGCTCCAGGACTGGTGCGAGCTGAGCGGGACGGGAACCGCGTACATCGAGCCGGGCTCGCCGTGGCAGAACCCGTACGTCGAGAGCTTCCACTCCCGCGTGCGCGACGAGCTGCTCGATGTCGAGGAGTTCTCCTGCCTGGCCGAGGCGCGCGTCGTGATCGGTGACTGGCGTGAGGACTACAACCACCGCCGGCCACACTCATCGCTCGGGATGCGCGCCCCGGCCGTGTTCGCCGCGCAGTGGACCGAGCCGGTCGAGATCGCCGCATGAGGCGACCCGACCGCTCGACCTCAACGATCAGGCCGAGCAAGCGATGAGAAGAGGGGTGGGGCCCTCCCCGGGGCGGCGCGCCCGCGACCATCGCCGCTACGCCTCGCTCCGCTCGGCTCCGCGACGACGGTCGCGGCACCAGGGGGCGTGATCCGTCCGAGCAGGCCGCTACCTTGCCCCCACTACATTCACCACCCTCTCACTCGCGGTGGACCGAAAAGCGGGGGCCGCCCAGGGCTGCAGTAGCAGTACCGCTTGGGGGAGTGTCAGGCCGGCCGCGGGCGATTTGGGTCGGCCCGCTCCAGCGTCAAGAAGCCGTGGGCGGCCGTCACCAGCGTGCAGTGATGGTGAAAGCCGGGGTAGCTGCGGCCTTCGTAGTGGTCAAGGCCGAGTTCGCCTTTGAGCTGTTTGTAGTCGAGCTCGATCATCCAGCGCAGGCGCGCGAGTCGCGCGAGCTGCTCTGGTTCGGTGTCGGCCGGCAGGTTGCTGATCCAGTAGTCGCTGGGCTGCTCGTGGTCTTCGGGCCATTCGATGATCAGCCATTCCTCGCGCGGTGCTTGGCGATCGCGGGTGACGGGGTGAGCGGCGATCACGCGCACGAACGCGAACCGCGAGACGAGCTGACCGCCGTCGATATCGCGGAACGCGACCGCCTGGAAGGCGTCTGGGTCAAGGCCGGCTACGAGCGCTGCGATCGGCCGCGGCTCGGCGTCGGTCGCAAGGGCGCTGGGCGCGGGGCCACGCGAGTCGGGGCTTGCGCTCAGGGACGACGAAGACGGTGCCGGGATCAAACACGTCGCACTCCGGGCCGATCGAGAGCACGTAGTCGATCCCGTCATCGTGCAGGCGGGCGCGGAGCTTGGCGTCGTTGCCGTAGGCCTGATCGCCGAGCACCGGCGCGCGGCGGACCTTCCAGCCCGCCGCCCTCGCGACGAGTTCCCCGCCGAGCGCCGGCTTGGTCTGAAACTCGACGCTCGCGGGGATCTTCGCCTCCCGCCGACGGACCGGGTCCTGACACCAGTCCTCGGGCACGTAGAGCCGGAACCCCAACGGGACCGTGCCCTTGGTGCTGACGGCATGCAGCGACACCGCGATCTGGCAGCTGCCGATCTTCCCCAGCGTCCCGGAGTACTGACGCTTGACCCCCGGCGAATGCCGGCCGTACTTCGGGACGCCGGTGTCATCCAGCACCCACGCCACAGGCTCGATCACCGCGCACACCCGCTCAGCGACCGCCCGATCAATCACCGCCGGATCCCACGGGCTATCAGCCAGAAAATGCTGCAGCGCCTCGTACTCCACGCTCGTTCCGCCCATCCGCGCGACCATCGGCTCCAACGACTTACGCGCCCCCTCCATCATCAACGCCCGCGCGTAGTACTCCGCAGCCCACCGCTGCTCCGAGCGCACCAGACCCGACGCGACATCAACGAAGAACTCCGCCAACCGATCGACCACCGCCGGCGCGACCCCGACCAACTCCTCATTGATCCCGATGTCCATCACGCTCGCGGCACCCATGCCAGCCAAGTTCACCGCCGAGCTACATAACCCTTCCCACCACCTACCAGAGCACTACTGAATCGAAAATAGCCGTCGGGGAGCGGCAGCGCTTGGGGTTCGACAGCCTCCGTTAATAGCGTTGGGGAGCGGTAGCGTTGCCGGTCAGGCAGCCTCGGGTAGGGGCTCGAGGGTGACTTGGTGGCCGAGGCGTTGGAGCTGTTTGATCAGGCGGCGGCGGTAGCGTTCGGTTGCTTCGGTGTCGCGGCGGTAGAAGAACTCTTCGCCGAGCTCGTGGTAGGGGACGCCTTGGTCGAGGACGTGGTAGGCGGCGGTGAGGATCTTGTGGCCGGTCGCGATCGTGGCTTTGGCGTGTCCGCGGCGGCTCTTGATCCGGTGGTAGCGGGCGGACAGGTAGGTGCCTTTGGTGCGCACGACCCCTTTGGCGCACTCGGTCAGGGTTCCGCGGAGCCACTTGGAGCCTTTGCGGGTCTTGGCGGAGTGTTGCTTGCCGCCGGATTCGCGCTGGCCGGGGCACATGCCGCCCCAGGAGGCGAGGTGATGCTCGGTCGGGAAGCGGCTCATGTCCGGTCCGATCTCTGAGAGGATCAGCTCGGCGGCGCGCTTGTCGACGCCGGGGATCGTGTCGAGCAGCTCGAGCTCACGGGAGAAAGGGCGGGTCAGCTCCTCGATCCGCTCGGACAGGGTCGCGATCGTTTCGTCGAGGAAGTCGATCTGCGCGAGCATCTGCCCGATCAGCAGCGCGTGGTGGCCGGTGAAGCGGCCTTGGAGCGCTTCGCGGAGCGCGGGGATCTTCTTGCGCAGCGCTCCCTTCGCCAGCTCGGCGAGCACGTCGGGATCATGGGTGCCGGAGATCAGCGCGTCGAGCATCCGCCGGGCGGACACGCCGAGTACCTCCGACGCGACCGAGGAGAGCTTGATCCCCGCGTCCTGGAGGGTCTTCTCGACCCGTTGCACCTCGCGGACGCGTTCCTGGATCTTGGCCTTGCGGTAGCGGACCAGGTCGCGCAGCTCCCGCAACGGCCGGGGCGGCACGAAACTCGCTCGCACGAGTCCGTGCTCGACCAACTGACAGCCCCACTCCGCGTCCTGCACATCACTTTTGCGGCCGGGGACGTGACGAAGATGGCGGGCGTTGTAGAGCCGGCAGTCGAACTCGTCCTCGAGCAGGTAGTAGACCGCACGCCAGTAGACGCCGGTGGACTCCATCCCGACGGCTGTGACCGCGTAGCTGCGCAGCCAGTCCGCGAGCGTGATCAGCCCCGCGGTCGTTGTCGAGAACTCGTGGATCTCCTGGCGGCGGCCACCGTCACCATCGGGGACGCGCACGCATGCGGTGATCTGCGACTTGTGGATGTCGAGCATCGCGCAACGCTCGATTAGACGATTCATCAACCCTCCCAAGGGTCAGAGGAACAGAACGACCGCCCGGGAGAGCCTCATACGGTGGAGTCTGAATCACGTGCTCAAGGCAACAGTTCGGGGTGCCCGAGACTCTCGCGTCCCACTCATAATCGGGCTCTCTGGCACCAGTTAGAGCCGACGTCGACCAAGGCGGCCGCCACGCAGTACAGCCGCCTGAGGCCCGCCGCGCCAGCGACGCACAAACATTTTCATGCGTTCCGGGTGGGCCCCGCCAGGGGCGCATGATCACTCATATGGAGGAGCGTCTGTCAAGTGAGCAGCGTTGAGTGTCCCCCTCGGTGCTGTCGTTTGGGGGTTGGTGAGACGGGTTGCTCGGGTGGGGAGACGCCGGGCGAAGTTCTCGACGTCGGTCAGTCTCATATGCGGGGGTTGGCTACCCCAGGTCGCTGGTTTCGTCGCCGGCGGACGCGTGTCTAACTAAGAGCGGGCGTGGCCTGGTGAGGGCTGTCCATAGTAGCTTCGCGCGTGCCAGCGGACTTCGGGGCCCGGCGCCTCCCCACCCGAGCGGGGACAGTCTGTCGGTCTGGGTTATGGGGCAGTCGCGGCGGCCCAGAGGAAGCAGGAGAGCTCGCGTGCGCACGCGACGGTGATCACGTTCCCGGGCTTCTTGTGCTCGCGCATCCGTTTGTGGATGCGGTAGAGGCGGGCCTGGGCGCGGCGTGCGATCTGCAGGACGTGGTCGGGCAGGCCTTCCTGGCGCTCGTAGAGCGTCCGCCCGATCCTCGGCGGGCGGGCGTAATGCCAGCTCGCTTCGGACCAGGATCCGCCGCGCGTACCTGGAGCCGGTCTTGGTGATCGACCCGTGCCGGTCGGTCTCGCCGGACTGCTCGCGGGAGGGCACCAGCCCCAGCCACGATCCGAGCTGCACCGCGCGCGGGAAGCGGGTGAAGTCGGCGATCTCGAGCACCAGGATCAGCGCGGAGAGCGTGTCGATCCCGCGGAACGCGCGCAACCGGGACACGACCGGCCAGAACTCGGGGTCGGTCGCGATGTGCGAGAGGTGTTCGTCGAGCGCCGTCCGGCGAGCGGTCAGCCCGTCGCACGCGGCGAGGTTGTCGATGAACGCCAGCTCCGTGTTGTGATGCGCGAAGACCTGCGATCCCAGCCACTCGCGGTGCGTCTTGGTCCACGCCGAGCGGTCCCACACCCGGCCGTGACGCAACAGCAGCTTCGAGAGGCGTTGCCGGGAGCGCATCAGATCGACCCTGACCTGCTCGCGCGCCCTCGCGAGATCGCGGGCCGCCTCGAACGTCGCCGACGGGACCGCGACCGGCGTCAGCGCCCCGGCCATCAACTGGCGCAGCAGATGATCGGTGTCGCGACGATCGGACTTGTCGCGATCCCCTGAGGCGCGCGGCGTCTTCGATGGCGCGATCACCTGACACTCGACACCTGCCGCGACCGCCGCCCGGTAGAGCCCGAACCCGGTCGGACCGGCCTCGTAACACGCACGCACCGGCCCCGGCAACCCCACCAACCACGCGACCACCGGCTCCACCGCGCCCGTGTCGAACCGCTGCCGACACAACTCGCCGGTGATCACGTCCATCGACGCCGCGTAGATCGAGCGCGCGTGGACATCCATCGCGGCCCATGTCATCGTTCCAGTCACGGCCGGACCTCCTTCGTATGGGGTCAGCCGGAGCCACTCTCCGGCCAGTCAAACCCCCGCAATATGCGACCGAGGTCCGGCCTTCAACGCCTGGGCGAATCATCCTCCATAGCGTCTAAACCAGGGGGAACTTCGGCCTAAACCGACGGTTCGTTGAGTGATCAGGCGCACCAGCGCGGGCAATATCACCAAGCCGACCACGGCAGGGAACGCTCCGTCGGGATAAGCTCCGGCACCGCTTCTAGATCGGTTCCCGGAGGCGAACGGATGCGATGGACGGCCGGTCGGTCGCGGAAGTTCAGGCGCGGAAGGTTCAGGGCTAGGCTTTGCGGGGTGGATCTGTGGCGCTGTGATGGCAGTTATGTTGGGTTCCGCGATGGTGATGGGTTGTGGTCTGGGAGCGGAAAGTACTTGGGGAAGTGCGTCGGTGGCAACGTCTTCACCCCTGCGGGTCTTTACCTTGGGGAGCTGTTGTTGCCGGATCGTCTCGCTCATGATCCACGCAAGCGTGGTCTGCAGATCAGCCCGTCAGGTAAGGGACAGCGTAGTCCCCGCTCTCGTGGTCCGAG
Organism: uncultured Solirubrobacteraceae bacterium; assembly: GCA_963816005.1. GTDB lineage: Bacteria > Actinomycetota > Thermoleophilia > Solirubrobacterales > Solirubrobacteraceae > Palsa-465. The sequence goes on from CAWFKF010000081.1 coordinate 9,851, forward strand.
AGGGCCGCGAAGCATGCCTGGCGGTCTCAGCGACTTCCCGTGAGTCCGCCGCGGTCCTGCGCCAAGCGCCTCAGGTCCACGTCGGGTGCAATCGGCCTACGGGCCCTTGATCGGCGTGCTGGTCCAAGCTCGGGCGAGGCATGAGCCGCTGCGCGCGAAGCCGATCTGTCCTTCGCGCATATGACGACGAAACGGCGATGGAGCGGCTCGTTCCGGGCTCGGCGGTTCCTCGGCCCCGGGACGGCTGCGAGCAAGATGGCTCCGGGCTTTCGGCTTCCATCGGGGCGCCGTTCGGCGTAGGCTCGTGTGTGTTCACGAGTTCTCCGGCCTTGCCCGCATGCCACCGACGGGCGGAACGGCTGAGTCTCTGAGTCTCGGATTCATGCAGGCAGATCCTCTTACCGGCCGGGGCGAGCGCGCGCCCGCTTCGACGAAGTCGAACAGCAAGGAGGACACCTCGGTGTCGATCACAGACAGAGCGCAATCGATGTCGGCGGCCAGCGCCACGACGGCCGCGGAGGTCCTGGCCTTCGCCAGCGAGCGCAAGGCGGAGATGGTGGACCTGAAGTTCGTCGATGTGCCGGGGGCCTGGCAGCACATGACGCTGCCGCTCGCCGCGCTTGACGAGGGGGACTTTGCGACCGGGCTGGGGTTCGACGGCTCTTCGATCCGCGGCTTTCAGGAGATCCACGAGTCCGACATGCTCCTGATGCCGGACGCGACGACCGCGTTCATCGACCCGTACTACACGCGCACGACCTTGTCGCTGATCTGCTCGATCGCAGATCCAGTTCTGGGCAAGCCGTACAGCCGCGATCCGCGATTCGTCGCGCAGAAGGCCGAGAAGCACCTCGTGCAGAGCGGGATCGCCGACGTCGCCTACTTCGGTCCTGAGGCTGAGTTCTTCGTGTTCGACCACCTTGCCTACGAGCAGCGCGAGCACCGTGCGTTCTACGAGATCGACTCCAAGGAGGGGTTCTGGAACACGGGTGAGGTTGGGACGCCCGGACCGAACCTCGCTTACAAGCTCCGGCAGAAGGAGGGCTACTTCCCAGTCCCGCCGGCCGACTCGCTCGCCAACCTGCGCGGCGAGATGGTGATGACGATGGAGTCGCTCGGGATCAGATGCGAGTTTCACCACCACGAGGTCTCCTCAGGCGGCCAGGGCGAGATCGACATGCGCTTCCAGCCGCTGTTGAAGATGGCCGACCAGATGATGATCTACAAGTACGTGGTCAAGAACACAGCCGCGGCGGCAGGCAAGACGGCGACGTTCATGCCCAAGCCGATCTTCCAGGAGAACGGGTCCGGCATGCATGTGCACCAGTCGCTGTGGAAGGACGGCGAGCCGCTGATGTATGGCCAGGGGCGCTACGCGCACCTGAGCGAGCTCGCGATCCACTACATCGGCGGTCTGCTGGAGCATGCTGCTGCTCTGATGGCGTTCTGTGCGCCGACGACCAACTCGTACCGCCGGCTCGTGCCGGGCTTCGAGGCGCCGGTCAACCTCGTCTACTCGGCCCGTAACCGCTCGGCGTGTGTGCGGGTGCCGATGTACCACGAGGCGCCGAAGACAAAACGGATCGAGTTTCGCTCGCCCGACCCGACCGCCAATCCGTACCTCGCCTTCAGCGCCCTGATGCTCGCCGGGCTCGACGGGATCAAGCGCGGACTGGACCCCGGCGAGCCGTTGGATGCGGACATCTACGAGCTGCCGCCGGAGACGCTCGCGTCGATCGGACGCGTCCCCGGGTCGCTCGAGGAGAGCCTTGACGCGCTCGAGGCCGACCACGCGTTCCTGCTCGAGGGTGACGTGTTCACGACTGACCTGATCGAGTCCTACGTGCGTTACAAGCGCGAGGCCGAGGTCGACGCGATCCGGCTGCGGCCGCACCCCTGGGAGTTCGCGCTGTACCACGACGCATAGATCGACTGCCTCAGCTGGAATCCGCAGAAGCTGCCCCCCGACCTCCACCGCCGTCCCGCTGCCGCCACGACCGCTCGGAGGGTTCGGTCGCTCGTGATGCGCACGGACAGCGACGCCGAGGACCCGAACTCGAACTCGAAGCGGCCACCGCTCGAGCGGCCACCGGCGAGCGCTCGTGCTGGCGTCGCAACGGACGCGTCAGCGCCATCAGCTAGTCGCGCCTGCTCTTGGGCGATTCCGATCGTGCGCTGCAGCGCAGCGGTTCATGACGGTGTTCAGGCTGCCGGGCAGCGTGGGCCCGATCTGCGTGATTTGGGTCAGTAGTTCGCGGCGGCGGCGTTCTGGTTGTGACGGCTTGGGAGGCATCGTGGCTCGGTCATCTCGTCTGTCCGAGAGTATATGTACTGTCGGACGGGTGAATGTTCCTGAGGATGCTGCCGGCCCGTTCGAGCTGGCGTCCACCCAGCTCGGCGCGTTGCCGGTGATCGGCCAGTTCCTTGGCCGGATCGATCTGGCGGGCACGCTCGCGCGTCACCTGCCCGCGGGGGATGCGCGCACGACGCTGCCGGCCGCGACCGCGATCGGTGTGCTGGTCTGCAATCTGTGCGTGGCGCGCGAGCCGCTCTACGGCCTGGCCGGTTGGGCTGCCGGGTTCGAGCCGGCGCTGCTGGGCCTCGAGTCCGGTGAGGCGGGGTTGCTCAACGACGACCGCGTCGGCCGCGCGCTGGATCAGCTGTTCGACGCCGATCGCTCCTCGCTGCTGTGCGAACTGGTCCTGCGAGCGGTCCGCGAGTTCGGGATCGACTGCTCGCAGCTACACAACGATTCCACGTCGCTGGTGCTGCACGGTGACTACGACGCTGCGGACGGTCATCAGCGTGGCGGCAGACCGACCGTCCTGGCTGCACGCGGGCATTCCAAGGATCATCGTCCCGATCTCAAGCAGCTTGACCGTCACCGCTGACGGAGCGGTCCCGCTGACCCATCGCCTCGCCGCGGGGAACATGAACGACGATACGTGGGACGAGCTGCGGACACTGGCCGGCCGCGCGGGGTTCCTCTACGTCGCCGATTCGAAGTTGTGCACGCGTGAGCAGATGAGCCACATCGACTGTGAGGGCGGACGGTTCGTGACCGTGCTCCCCAGAACGCGCCGCGAGGACGGCCAGCTCCGCGATTGGATGACCACCGCGACCCCCGAGTTCACCGAGGCCGCACGCCGGCCGGGCAAGCGCCACGGCGACCCTGAGCAGGTCTGGCAGGGTCGCGCCCGCCCCGTTCCCATCCAGCGAGGGACACCGGATCGTGTGGGTGCACTCCAGCGCCAAGCAACAGCGCGACGAGACCGCCCGCGATGAACGGATCCAGCGCACCCTCGCCGCTCTCGCCGAGCTCAACGAGCGCCTCGCCGGCCCGCGCGCCCGGATCACTACCCGCGTCGGCGTCGATGACGCCGCCACCGAGATCATCGATACCGGCAGCGCCGAGCAGTACGTCACGTTCACCAACGCCGAAACGACCGAGGAGACCTTCCGCCAGGAGAAACGCGGCCGCCCCGGCAACGACACCCGCTACCGCAAGCTCACCAAAACCCGCTTCCAAGCGACCGCCACCGTCGACACCGACCAGGTCCGCCACGACGCCGCCTCCGACGGCTGCTTCCCGCCGATCACCAACGACCACCAGCTCACCAACACCGCGGTCCTGATCGCCCACCGCTACCAGCCGAACCTCGAGAAACGCCACCACCAACCGAAGTCCGTCCACGACGCCGCGCCAGTCACGCTGAAGAACCCCCACCGCATCGAAGCGCTATTCGCCTGCCAATTCATCGCGCTGCTGTGCTGCTGCTTGATCGAACGCGAACTCCCAGCCGCGATGACCCGCGAGCAGATCACCGACCTGCCGCTCTACCACGAACACCGCTCCTGCACCGCGCCGACCGCCGCCCGCGTGTTCGACCACCTCACCCCGATCCAACGCCACCACCTCACCCGCGACCGGCACACCGTGCAGACCTTCGAACCTCAACTCACACCACTCCAAACACAGCTCCTGGACCTGCTCGCAGTGCCCGCCAGCGCCTACACCAGCCAGCCCTGACCATCCCGACCGCGCACATCGGGGACGGACACGACCCCCGAGACGTGCGGAAAGGGAGTTGGGGGGCGACGTTCGCAAGCTGGTGGTGCTAGCGGTTGGCGAGTCGGCGCAGCCAGGTGGTTACGAGCGCGGCCTCGCTGGCCGTCTGGCGGGCCGCCTGGCGCGACCGCTCGCGCTCGCGGTTGGTAGTGGCGCGGCGTTGGTGTTCGGCGAGTGCGTCGGCCCAGCCAGTTGGGAGTGGAGGGATCGATGGGGGCTTCTCGATGATGGGGTAATCGACCCCGGCTGCGTCGAGCGTGGCGACGATCTGCTCCCGCGGGGCGTCCTTGGACAGGTAGGCGGCGGCGCCCGCCGCGAGTGCACGCTCGACGATATGCAGTTGCGTGAAGGCCGACAGCAGCACGAGCGGGATGTGCAGCCCTTCGCCCTCCAGACGTCGCACAAGCCCGAGGCCATCGAGCTTGGGCATGCGAAGGTCGGCCAGCACGACGTCCGGGCGGCAGCGATGGATGAGATCCAAGGCTGTCTCCCCGTCACCGGCCTGCCCGGCGACCTCGTAGCGCCCCGTCTCGAGCAACGCTCGTACCATGCCGTCGCGGTAGACCGGGTGATCGTCGGCCACGACGATGCGGCGCAGCCCCGGAATCACGGGTTTGGGCACGGATGGGCGAGTGGGAGTAGGGGTGGATGTCGCGGTCGGCATTGGATCCTCCAGTGCTTGTCGGGTGGGTACCGGACAACAGTCGTGCACGAGCGAGACGAGCGCCATCGGTCAAGCGGAGGGCTCGGTAGATGATGAAGCTGTAGTCCGATCGGACTAGGAGCGGCTGGATCACGCAGCAGCAGGCATGGCGAGGGGCAGGGTCACGGTGATCGTCGTACCCCTGCCAGGCGCCGAGTCGACGTCGAACGTGCCGCCGACCGCGGCCGCGCGCTCGGCGCTGGTGGCGAGGCCGATGTGACCCTCGGCCAGTGCCGCGGCTCGCCGCTGGGTGTCGAAGCCCTTGCCATCGTCTCGCACGACGAGCACCACCGCGGCAGGGGCGTGGACCACGCGTAGTTCGATCGTTCGGGCGTCGGCGTGACCCGCCGCGTTGGCGAGGAGCTCCCGCGCGAGCGAGAGGACCAACTGCTCGTAGGGCCCCACACCGGCCGAATCGACGTCGGCGGTAACCGCGGCGCTTGAGCGGCGGGCGGCGTTCTCGGCATGGACGGCCAGCGCAGCGCGCAGCCCGGCATGGTCCAGCACGTAGGGATGTAGCTCGAAGATCTCGTTGCGCAGCTGATCGATCGTCCTGCCCAGCGCGGCGTCGGCGCGCCGATAGGAATCCTCGTCGCGATGACGTTTGTGCTCGTGCAACTCTTGGCGCGCGAGCAGCAAGTTCTGGACGGCTTCGTCGTGCAGCAGCTCGGCCAACCGCCGCCGCTCACGCTCCTCGCCATTGAGCGCCTGGGCGACAAGGCGCCCACGTTCGTCGGCGTCGGATCGGATGCGACGATCGCGGGACCGCAGCAAAACCGCTAAGAGAAGAGCACCCGCGCCGGCCCAGGTCAGATACAGAGCCTGCACGACGATGACGTCGACATCGGCGCTCGTGCGCGTCGCCGGATACGCGAACGCAAGGAACATATAGGCGCCGACCGCCGCCGCGGTCCACGCCGCGGTAAGCCCCGGTCGCAGGCGAAAGGCGGCGACCAGCGGGAGCGCGAAAAACGCCAGCCGCACCTGCGAGTACCCCCCGCCCGAAGCGAACGCGAGCGCAGCGATTGCCGCCAGATCGATGGCCGGCTCAAGTCGTCCAAGCCATCCACGCGGCCGCCGACCGCGCCGGAAAGCACGCGCATGCACGACCAGCAGAATGAGCGCCCACGCGCCGAAAGAGATCAGCAGAGGCGCGAACAGATCGCTCTCCTGGCGGGGATGATCGACCGTCTGCTCGCCAAGCAGCAGCAACGGGACAAGCGCCACCCGCAACACCGCCATGCCCAGCTCGGCACGCCCGGTCTCCTCGGCAACCGGGCGCGAGAGATCGGACCTCACCGCCGCCGCGGAGATCATTCCAACAACCCGAGACGCATGCCCTCCGCGACCGCCGCGGCTCGATCACACACGCCGAGCTTCTCATACATCCGCGCCTGATGGGACTTCACCGTCGACGTCGCGATGATCAAGCGCTCACCGATCTGCCGCGCGCTTAGACCATCGCCGGTCAGACGCAGAACCTCAAGCTCCCTCGGCGCGAGCACCGGACGGCGGTCCCCGCTCGCCTGTGCTCGCAGCGCGCCGAACAGAACGCCCTGCAAGCGCGGCTCCACCCGCGCCTCGCCGCGCGCGACGGCGTTTATCGCGTCAAGGATCTCATCGCGCTCGGCATCCTTGGAGAAGAAGCCCGCCGCCCCCGCGTTCATCACCCCCAAGATCAGCAGCGGCTCGGTGAACGCCGACAACACCAACACACGCGTCGGCAGGCGATCACGCGCGATTGCGCCCGCGATCGCGATGCCGTCAACCCCGGGCAGACGCAAGTCCACGACCGCGACCGTAGGCTGCAGCTCGCGGACACGCTCCAACGCGGCTCGTCCATCCCCGACCTCCGCGACGAGCTCCAGCTCCGGCCGGCCGCGCACGGCCCGGGCGATCCCGTCGCGAAACAGCGGGTGGTCGTCCGCCACCAGCACCGTCACCCGCGAGCCGGCAGTCACGCGGGCCTACCCGGCGTCATCATCCGAGCCCGTCGACATCATCCGCGCCGACCGGATCGCAATCACCCGGCACAGCTATGAGCGCGCGCAGCCTGCTCGGAAACCGTCCTCCATGGGCCAGCGAGTGTCTGCCCGGCGAAGCAGGGGGTGGGAATGGTTGCCATGACCCGATTACATCCGCCGGGTCGCAGCCCAGCCTCAACAACCGCGAAGGACCTGCGAAGACTCTTCTCAGAGTTCCCTCACGAGAGTCCACCATTCACTTCATCGCAAACCCGGAGTCGGACGTCGAGCTCGCGACCTTCCCGTACACGGAGCGGGGGTATCTGCCGATTCCCGCCTGACGTGCTCAGACGCGCACACGTCGGCCCACCCCCCGGCGCCGGCGGCAGCGCAACGAGCGAGCACCCGAGGCCGTCCCCCGGAGCCACTCTCACCGGCCCGCACAGAATCACCCGGAAGCCTGCGGATGAACGTCGGCGATCAACGCCAGCCCCGCCGCCGCCGCCAAAGCATTGTCGCCGGTCAACACCCGCTTCGCGAGGGCTTGGCCAACGGCCAGCCGCCGCTACGCACAATCAGGAGTGGGGATTTCCGTGATCAGCTCTGGGGAGGATTCCCCGATCACCACCACGCCCGGCGTCAGACGCGCCCGGGGTCGCGCCCACGATTCTCGCGACTCCGATTCTGAGAAGTCCGCCGGTCTCCGGCGCCGAGACGCCTGCATCGCCGGGGCGAGCAGTAGTCGCGCACCGGCCCCAAGGTCCTCGCTTGCTCGGTCTCCGAAGAACTGGGCGTCCGCAAGCGGCCCGTCGGCTCGAAGCGGAAGTCCGGTCGAACCCAGATCTGGCTCTCGCTGTGGAACAAACTGTGGCGTCTCGCCGGCGACGGACGCCGCCGCCTTCGGGTGCTCGGATTCGTTCCGAACGAGGAGTCTGACGAGGCTCCACGCGGTGTCAGGAGGCTTCCGCAATCCGTCGAAGCAGCAGTGACGGGCGAGTGCCCGTTGAGACCGCCCCTCCTCGGGGCATGAAGATTGTTGTGTGAGGATTCCGTCTGCGTCCGGACCTAGGGTCCGTCGATCGGGATAGGGGCTTTCTGGGAGAACGCAGTAAGGGCAGGCCGGTTTGGACGGTGGGCTGCGAGCCCGTGCTGTTTCGGCGGCCGCCCCCTGCGACTTGCGCGATCGCACTGCGAGCCCGTATCCGTGTGTGTCGTTCGCCCGCACGGACGGGTCACGGATTTCGGGTGGCTGATCTGATCGCAATGCGTGGTGCGTGCGGATAGGCTGGGGCGGTGATGTTATGAGGCCCGGTTCGGCTGGACGCGACTCCTGGGAGGCTGCCGACGCGCTCGAAGCGGATCGTCTGCGCACGCTGATTGATGTCGGGGGGTTCATCGTTTCGGAGCTTGGTCTCGATTCGGTGCTCAGTCACGTGCTCGAGGCGGCGTGCGAACTCACTGGGGCTCGTTACGCGGCCATCGGTGTGTTGAACGAGCAGCACGACGCGCTCGAGCGTTTCGTCACGCGGGGCGTGGATGATGAGACGGTCCGGTTGATCGGCGATCGTCCGTGCGGTCGGGGTGTGTTGGGGGTGCTGATCGGGGATCCCAAGCCGTTGCGCCTGAGGCGGGTGGGCGACCATCCGGCCTCCTACGGTTTTCCCGCCGGCCATCCCCTGATGGACAGTTTTCTGGGCGTGCCGGTGTTCATCAGCGGTCGGGCGTGGGGGAATCTTTACCTCGCCGAGAAACAGGGTGGAGCGTTTGCGGGGACCGACGAAGAGACGATCGTGGTGCTCGCGCGATGGGCGGGGATCGCGGTGGAGAACGCCCGACTGTACGAGATCGCCGAGCGGCACCGCAACGATCTCGAGCGGACCGTTCGCGCCCTGAACGCGACTCAGATGGTCGCGCGCGAGGTGGGATCCGAGTTCGAGCTCGAGCGGGTGCTAGAGCTGGTCGTCGATCGAGCGAGGGCGCTGGTGGAGGCTCGTACTGTCGTGGTGCTGTTGCAGGAGGGTGACGCGCTGATCCAGGCCGGGTTGGCGGGGACGGGGCGGCGCACCCACAACGCGCGGATTCCGCTGGACGGCTCGGGCTTGGGGGAGATGATCCTCGAGGGCCGCCCGCGGCGGTTCAACGATCTCAGCGCCGGGCTGCGGATCGTGGCCGACGAGCTCGGTGTCGACTGGGCCGAGACAGCCCTCGTCATACCGCTCGTGCACCGCGGTCAGCCGCTCGGAGTGTTGCTCGCATTGGATCATGGCAGGCCAGCTGGCCCGTTCAGTGAAGGAGACGAGCACGCTCTGAGTGCGTTCGCGGACGGCGCCGCGACCGCGGTCGTCGCAGCTCAGAGTGTGCAACAGGACCGTCGGCGCGATGCGCTCGCGGCCGCCGAGGCCGAGCGACGCAGGTGGGCGCACGAGCTGCACGACGAGACGCTTCAGGCCCTCGGCGGACTGCGGATTCTGCTCTCGGCCGCGCGTCGCACCGGGAACCCTGAGGCGCTCGACACAGCGACCGGTCAAGCGCTGGAGCAGATAGACCAAGACATGACCAATCTCCGAGCGTTGATCACTGACCTGCGCCCGGCCGCGCTCGACGAGCTAGGACTCTCGGCAGCGCTCGCCGCGCTGCTCGAACGCCATCGTGCGCTCAACGGACTGAGGATCGTCGATCAGCTGGACATACCCAAGGATCTCGTCGCCGCCCCCGAGTTTGAGCCCGACATCCAAACGACCGTCTACCGCGTCGTGCAAGAAGCGCTGACCAACATCGCCAAACACGCCAACGCGAACACCGCCATAGTCAGGGTGCGCGTCGCGGATCGCGCGCTCACCGCCGAGGTCTCAGACGACGGTCACGGCTTCACGATCGGGGACGGGCAGCATGGCGGCTTCGGGCTCACCAGCATGCGCGAACGGGTGCTGCTCGCCGACGGCGAGCTGACGATCGACTCCTCCGAGAACGGCACCACGATCATCGTCTCGCTGCCGCTCGATTCTCGATCCAGTCGCTCCGCACAAGTCCAGCCTCCCAACCGATAGTCCAAGCTCGCGGAGTCGCCCCGGCTGCTGCAGCCGGTCAACCTTCAGGCACGCATCCAGGTATCACGCTGGTGGCCGGTCGCTCGGCCAAATCCTCACGCTCGCTCAGCCCAGGCCCGATGCGACGCCCTTTACGCGACACCCCTCCCAGCGCAGAGCACCTTCCCCCAGAGCGTCGCCAGACCCCGGTAAGTGAGCCGCACCTCAGCACCCCGTGTAGCGAAAACGCGATCAGCGTGGAGCCTTGGTCCCCCATCAGCGGGCCCGCTCCTCAGCGATTGAGCGCTTGCACTCCGGCGACGTGCGCAGACACGCGCGGGCTTGTGTACCCCTCGCCGCGGGCAGCGAGGCGCACGGCTTCTGGCAACTCCGAGTCGGCTGTGTCCTTGAGTACGAACCCCAGCGCGCCGGCTTCGAGCGCCTGCTTCGCGAACGCTTGGCTCTCGTGCATCGTGAGCACCACAATCTCGGTGCTGGGTGCCCGCGCACGCAGGCACCGGACCGCCTCGATGCGCGACGCGTCAAGCAGCCACGGGTCAAACAGAAGCACGTCGGGCCGAAAGCGGCCGACATGGCGCACCGCGGTCGCGAGGTCGCTCGCCTCGGCGAGGACCAACACCCCATCGTGTCTCTCTAGCACAAACCGCAAGCTACGGCGCAGGCTCGTGTGGTTCTCGGCGAGAACAACGCGAACCGCTGGCTCGCCGGCCACGCCCCACACACCCGCCGCGCCCGCCACCGCCCCATCGGCGGACAGCCCCCCACAACTCCAGAACGCCTCGCTCTCGACGCGCGACGGATACGCCATGACAGCTCTCCTCAGGACACCGGTGAACGTTGCTCGCGCAACACCCCCACATGCCACCATCGGCCGCTGCGAGCGCGTCACTGCCCTCTGCGCTGATACCCAACCGGGCCCCGCCACACGCGTTGCCTCTATGGTCTCAGCACCGCGAGGCTACAGGCCATCGCTGCCGGTTACAAGCCGGAGGCTGCCGTTTTGGCTTACGGAGAAGGCTGCATCGGTTCCACGACACACGCGACGCCGGTCGGCGATTGGACACCTCGCCGAACCTGGCAGGGCCGACGGCCGTCACGCGGATCGCGGACTCTCGCAGTTGGTGGTTGTTACGGATGCCTGACGTGGATGCCTCCGGATGGCCGCGCCCAGCACAGTCACTTCAGTCGCTGAGTTCAATTGGATACCAACGTGCACCGCGGCGACCTCTAGCAGCAATGAGCACGAACGCAGCAAGAAACACGCCCAGGAGCAGCACATGAGCGATGCGAGCCCGACCCGGGCCTCAGCCGACGATCCCGGGCGCCAGCCACTCTCAGGCGGCATGCTGCTCGCCGAGATCACCAACCAGATCGTCTCGATGATGCGCGAGCACTACGGACGCGGGCCGATCAAAGCCAAGACCTACGTCCTCGACAACCTGATCGTCTGCGTCCTCAGCGACGGCCTCACCGCAATCGAGAAGACGATGATGGAGGGCGGCGAACCCGACCGCGTGCTCGAGATGCGCCGAGATTTCCAGCGCATGATGAAGATCCGATACAGCCAGATGATCGAGGAGCTCACCGGTCGCAAGGTGCTCGCGTTCCTCAGCCAAGCGCACGTCGATCCAGACCTCACGATCGAAGTCTTCCTCGTCGACGGACCACTGGCCGGCTTCGGCGCACTCGAACTCGTCGATACCGGCCCCAACCCAATCTAAGCACCGCGCAGCCCTCGCCGAAACCGCACGCAGCACTGCTGGGGTGCTGCACCCGGAAGCCGACGGAGAGCCGCGGCATCGAGAACGCCGCTCGCTCGGCGACACGGAAATCGCGGTCCAGTCGATCCGCCAGAGCGCTTGCTCGGCCGCCGGCGGGGCGGGCTTCCAGCAAGCGGCTCGACGGGTCCAAGCAGAAGTCGCAACCGAGCTCGAGCAGCCTCCCGCTCGGGACGAGCACCGGGTGTCCGCAGACGCTCTCGGCTGACGCCTGCTTCGCCGGGCGAATGCAGAAGAGATGGCCGTCGCTGTCGCTCGTGAGGAATCTCGACACTCCGCGAATTCGCGGCGGTGACACGCTCCCTTTCGCCACCAAGCGGCAGTCCGCGGCTGCCGGCGTTTGCAGCTCGACGGGCGACCAGCAAGCGGCCGTAACCCTCGAAGCGGAAGTCGGCGCGGACCTCGAGCTGGCTCCTGCTGCGGACGACCAGCAGCAGCAGCAACACCGGCCAGCCGGTCGCTCACTACTGCTCCGCATGCGATTGCGAGCGTGTCGTCGGCGCCGTCCGCGGCCAAAACGGTCGCGTGCTCATCCACGACAGACCTGCTCTCGCCCTGCCGGCGGTCTGTACGGAGATCGATCTCGCGACCCGCAAAACGCGGAAAGCGCGCATCTTGTCGACGATCGCTTTCACCTTCCACCGACCCGCCGGGCGGCGATTGCATTGGCGACAAGGGGTTATCCATTTCACTCAGGTGCGGGGCCTGAGTCCCCCGCCCGATCAGGCACTGCGAGGGACGGCGGCGACGGTCCACGGCTGGCCCCGGGGCCTGTGTAGCCACGCGCGGCGCCTCTGGGACGACTACGTGTCCCGGTTGCCACCAGCCCGGTTCCGGACGCAGCGCAGCGGACACGGCGCCACCTGACTCAAATGGATAACCCACTGGCGACAAAGCGGTCGTCCGGGATCGGGCCGATCTGCGTTGCAGCGGACGATCGGATTCGCCCAGATCGAGCGTGCGCCGCCTCGGTTCGGGGCGACTGCTTTTGTCCTTGCGCTGCCTGTGCTCGCGTGATCGCAATGGCGACATTTCGATCGTCTGGATCAGGCTGTGCGCGACCCGCCGCGCGCGATCGCCTTCGCCCAGCGGGAGGCGTCCGGTCGGGACCGGACGACACCCTCGGTCCGGACGACGAGCAAGAGGACCCGTCGATGGTCTGCTCACTGCCGCAATCGCCGATGACAGCACGGCGCCAGACCCCGCCCTTGCTCGCGTGCGACCGCGCGAGTAGCAAGTGCGTCATCGTTCGGAAGCAGTCGGCGCTGGCGTCGGCGACACTTGCCTCTGTTGAGGAGCTCCAGCACGAAGTCCGAGCACCGACGCCGCTGCTGCTGCTGCTGCCGCGCGCGGCCCATCCAGTCAAGCCAGCCGGTATCGGCCTCGTCCCACCCGCTCGAACATGGGATCGGCTGTCCGCGAGTAGGTCGCCAGACAGTTCTTGACCGATGAGGGGCTCACGTTCTCATCGAGCACCGCCTCAACGGCCGCATGGATATCGCGTGCCCGGAGCTCTCCAGCGCTATTCCAGCACGGTGACGACTGCACTTGTGACCTGGCCCCAAGGCCGCCGCAGACGACCTCGAGCACTCCGCTGGACCTGCGGCTCCGCGCCAACCTGAGCGAGCCGGCGAGCGACATCGGCCATCCCCTTAGCCAGATCCCGGTTCGAACCGTGCCCAGCCATGCCCATTTCGAGGCGGCAACAGCCCCGAAGGTCACCAGGAATCCTGCCGCTACTACGCGAGCCGCGCGACTGCTCGAACCCCGCGCCGGCGGCGCGGTTTTGCATCGGCGGGGCCCGGCCCGCCCCTTTAGTATCTCTCAATGAGCACGGTGCCCGTCCCACCATCACGCCGGGAGCGTTATCTCCGCAAGCGCGCACTCGTTGATCTTTTGTTGACCCTTTTCTTCAGGTCTCCAAGCGCGTTCTGCGCCTTGCCGATGGTTGAGTCGGCCGTGCCCTTGAGTTTGCCCTTGTCCTCTTGGCGCTGACCTTTGCGCTTCATCTCCTCGTTGCCGGTGACGGCGCCGAGGGCCTGCTTCGCGCGCCCGATGATCTTGTCGGTCTTCTCGCCCATGGCGGGCCTCCTGTGGTCGGAGTGGGTTGTGGCCGAGACAAGTCGCCCCAGCGACGACGAGCCAAGCCAAAGAATGTAGATGGTCAAAGGCGAATGCCGGCGGACGTTGCGGAGACCATCGCCGCGATCCATAGATGGCTCTAGAGCGAGCCATCACCCTGGCCGTGCGTACCAGGGGCCTCGACCCGGCACGCCGAAGAGCGCGAGGATGATGATGAGCGCCCACGGCGGCAGACTCACGGCAATGCTGCCCACCAACACCAAGACGATGAGCGTTGGAGAGCAACGATCAGGTCAATGCCTACGACGCTCGTAGACCCGAATCGAGGACACGTGGAAATGGCACTCGTTGTGCCCGCCCGCGCACCTTTGCGTGCTAACAGAGCGTCCGGTTCATTCCCGGCGAGCCGGTCAGAACCGCTTCGCGCCGGCAACCCGACTGCGGCGCCGACCCGGGACCACTCGCGGGTAATCAGGCGCCGCTCCAAGTCGCGCAAAGCACAAGTGCCCTGAGCGACCTGCGATAGTCTCGCGTTAGGGGCAACTAAGAGAAGGAGGATGAGAATGGCTGAGAGTGTCTATCGCGTAACCGAGTTGGTTGGCGTCAGTAGCGAATCGTGGGAGGCAGCTGCCCGCAACGCGATCGAGACCGCCGCGAAGACTTTGCGGGACCTGCGTATTGCCGAGGCTCATCGCTTCGACGTCACGATCGAGAACGGCAAGGTGACGAACTACCGCGTGCGCCTGAACGTTTCGTTCAAGTACGCACCGGCCGTCACCGGGCCGCAAGCTGACACCGCTGAGGAATGGGAACACACGCGTCACGAGCTGGAATAGTCAAGACTTTTGCCTGTGTGGGGGTGACTCAGGGGGTTTGGGGGCCTCTTCGGAGTCTCGGGACGGAATACGTACCTCGGCTCAAAGCAAAATCTGCCAACCGGCGTGATCGAGGCGCGGCCGCACCTGCGACGCTGATCGCGGTGGCCGCGCAGCGATAGGTTGGAACCGTCCGATGGCGCATCCGTTTGTCCCACCACAGTACGCGGCTGAAGCCTTCAATTGCGCCCACTGCGGCGCGTACGCGCAGCAGCTCTGGAAGGAGGTCAGCCTCAGGGCGCCGGGGACAGACCAGATGCACGCCGGGTCGTTCTTCGTACAGAGCCAGGACCAGGTTGCCTTCACCGAATGTCAGCACTGCAAGCAGTACGGGATCTGGATCGATCATCAGATGGTCCATCCGCCCGAGAGCCCCGCGCCGCCGGCGCACTCCGAGACACCGCCTGAGATCTCGCAGGACTACGATGAGGCAAGAGCCATTGGCCTGACCCCGGAGGATCGGTCCGACCCTTGTGAGAGTTTCTCGCGCCCACGATCATGGGCGAGGAAGGAACTCCACGATGAAGCGACGCAGGCACACGCCGGAGCAGATCATCCGCAAGCTGCGAGAAGCGGAGAAGCTGATCGGCGAGGGGAAGACGATCCCCGAAGCGGCGAAGGAGCTGGGGATCAGCGAGCAGACCTATCACCGGTGGCGCAACCAGTACGGCGGGATGAAGGCCAACGACGCGAAGCGGCTGAAGGCGCTCGAGCGCGAGAACGCGACGCTGAAGCGGATCGTGGCCGACAAGGAGCTCGAGGTCGTCGCGCTGAAGGAGGTCGCGAAGGGAAACTGGTGAGCCCAGCCCGTCGGCGCCGGGCGATCGCGACGCTCCGCGATCGTCTCGGCGTCAGCGAGCGCTGGGCATGCCGGGTGGTGGGGCAGCATCGCTCCACGCAGCGTCACGAGCCGAAGACGGCCGAGGATGACGCGGTGTTGCGCGCGGAGTTGCGGAGGTTCTCGGTGAAGCGGCCGCGGTGGGGGTACCGCCGCGCGCACCATCACCTGCGGGAGCTGGGTTGGTCGGTGAATCGCAAGCGGGTGCAGCGTTTGTGGCGTGAGGAGGGGCTGCGGGTGCCGCAGCGCAAGCGCAAGCGCCGCCGGCTCGGCGAGTCGACGGTCCCGGCCGAGCGGCTCCGCGCGGAGCGGCCGAATCACGTGTGGGCGTTCGACTTCCAGTTCGACCAGACCGCCGACGGGCGGGCGTTGAAGCTGCTCAACATCGTTGATGAGTTCACGCGCGAGGCGCTGGTGATGCTGGTCGCGCGTAACATCGACGCGGACACGGTCGTGGAGACGCTGGAGCGCTTGGTCGCCGCGCGCGGCGCGCCAGAGCTGCTGAGGTGTGACAACGGTCCGGAGATGACCGCACATGCGCTCAGGGACTGGTGCGTACTGTCGAAGGCCGGGACCGTGTTCATCGAGCCCGGCTCGCCGTGGCAGAACCCGTTCGTGGAGTCGTTCCACTCCCGGGTGCGGGACGAGCTGCTCGACGTCGAGGAATTCTCCTGCCTGGCCGAGGCGCGTGTCGTGATCGGCGACTGGCGCGAGGACTACAACCGGCACAGGCCGCACAGCTCGCTCGGGATGCGCGCCCCGGCCATGTTCGCCGCCGAGTGGACCGCCGAAGGCGACGCAGCGCTGGCAGCCTGACCGGCCGCAGGGGGTGTGTCGGGCGGCGCGCGCCGCGGCCATCGCCGCTCGGCACTCGCTACGCTCGCGCCTTCGCGACGACGGTCGCGGGAACCTTGAGCGCAGAGTTCCTCTGTCCGTCCGGCCAGGGCGCTACCTTCTCGCCCCTCACATCCACCACCCTCTCACTCGTGGTGGACCGACAAACGGGGTCCGGTCACCATCGTCACGCAGTCGCCGCGGGGTGCTGCTGCGCTGCTTCGCCTCGCTGTCCAGAAGGTGTGTATCCACCTCGGCGAGCCGGGCAAGAACTTGAACGACGACATCGCGAGTCTCGTTAAGAAGGGCCTCTCGCCGCAAGTACAGCGGTCACTCGACGTCCTCCGGGTGATCGGGAACAACGCGGTCCACCCCGGCCAGATCGATCTGCGCGACGACACCAGGACCGCTCTCGCCCTGTTCACAGCCATGAACCTGACCGTCGAGCAGGTGATCGCGGTGCCCAACCAGATCGACGCACTCTACGAGAGCCTGCCCGAAGGTGCACGCAGCGCGATCGAGAAGCGCGACGCACCGAACAACGGCGATTGAAGCGCGCGCCGCCGCGATGCGAGTCTCGCTCGCAACCTGAACGCGAGCGACGTCACGCGGCTTGCCCCACCGCCCTACCGCTCGTATTCGCCGACGGAGCGGCAGCCCACGAGCACGCCGACCGCGTGCCTGCTCTTGAGCAACACCGGGGGGCGCTCCGCCGACCTTCGACCGCTGCTCAGCCAGCCCGTACCGCATGGCCCCCGCCGCCGTGGCTGTTCGATGGTCTAGCCCTGGTTCTTCCTGCGCATCCAGCGAGCCATCAGGCGCTGGAGACCCATGCCGATCTTCTCGCCGACACTCCCCTCCGGCGGCGCTGCGCCAAGCTGACGCGCTAGACCGAGGTTGTCCCGTTCGGTCCATGCCTCGACCACCTTGCCGTCCTTCCACCGGTCGATGCCGATTCCAGTCACCGACGCGCGAGCGCCGGTCGGCGCCAGACCAGCGAGCTCCCCGCGGTGGGTTCCCTCGCTATGCCACCGCAGCACGACCTTGTCGTCGGCCGCGATCACGTCATCGACGATCATCCGCACGTCAGGGAACGCCGCGCGGTACATGCTCACCGTGCTCCTGAACACCTCGGGCCCGCGGAGCGCACGCATCTGAGCCGGCGTGGCGGGGTCGTGGTTGACCGGTCACGTCGCGACGAGCTGGTCGAACAGCTCGATTTTCCGGCTCTCCTCTCCGTTTAGACCTATGGAGGAGCTGCCGGCTCCGTGTCGAAGTGGTCGGCACTCCCCGCGCAGGCTGCGGGGTAAGTCTTCGCGCTGAGGATTCCGGCCTCGGCGCGGGGCCCACAATCCACGAGAGGAGTGCCTAATGGCTGACGGTATCCGTTGGGTCGGTCTTGACGTGCACGCGCACGAGTCGACGATCGCGATCTTCGACCAGGGGACAGGCGAGCTGAGCACTGCCCGGATGGTTGGGCGTCCGCATCAGCTGCTGGAGCGGCTGATGGAGGTTCCCGTGCCGGCGCGGATGGTGTACGAGGCGGGCCCGACCGGCTATGGGCTGGCGCGTCGCGCGCGGGCGCGGGGGATCGAGGTGTCGGTGTGCGCACCGGGGCGCACGGAGCGGCGGCCTGGTGATCGGATCAAGACCGACAAGCGCGACGCGGTCCGGCTCGCACGGCTGCTGGCGGCCGGGGAGCTGGCGATCGTGACGGTCCCGTCGCTGGAGCGCGAGCGGCTGCGGGACCTCGTTCGCTGCCGGGAGGACATTCGCGCTGATCTGATGCGCGCCCGCCACCGGCTCGGGAAGTTCCTGTTGCGCCGCGAGGTGTATTGGGAGGGGCCGGGGCGTGCGTGGTCGCGAGCGCATCGCGCGTGGCTCGCCGGCCTGCGGTTCGTCGATCACGCGTCGCAGGTGACGATGGCCGACTACCTGCACGCGCACGACGTGCTCGTCGCCCGCCGTGACCGGGTCGAGGCCGAGCTCGAGAAGCTCGTGATTGAGTCGCCGTGCGCGCAGGCGGTCGGTCGGCTCAGGTGCCTGCGCGGGATCGACACGCTCTCTGCGCTCGGGCTGTGCGCCGAGATCGGCGAGTGGGAGCGCTTCGATCACCCCGACCGGCTGTCGGCCTACCTCGGGATCGTCCCGTCCGAGCACACCACCAGCAGCCAGCGTCGCCAGGGGTCGATCACGAAGGCCGGCTCGACGCACGCGCGCAGGCTGTTGATCGAGGCGTCCTACCACTACCGCCGTCAGCCGGGGGTCGGCGAGCTGCTCGAGCGCCGCCAGCGCGACCAGCCGCCAGAGGTGATCAACATCGCGTGGTCAGCGCAGCGGCGCCTGCACGCCCGCTGGCGTCAGCTCAAGGACGCGCGCAAGAAGCCCAACGGCGTCGTCGCGGTCGCGATCGCGCGCGAGCTCGCCTGCTTCTGCTGGGAGATCGCCACCTGGTCAGGCTCCCATCCCGACCCGGTTCCGCCGGCGTCCATGCCGGCGGGCGACCCCCTCACGCAGGCACGCTCCATCCCACCGAAGCAGGAGCCCACGATCGCCTGAGACCCCAACCCCCCTACAACCCGTTGCGGCTGACGAGGCGGCCCGAGCGTCCCGGCACTCGCGCACACCCAGTCCGCGGCACCCCCATGAGCAGCCCGGCGTCAGCCGACGGTGCTCGATTTTAGACAGCGGACGTGCGACGAAAACAAGGTCTTGGGGTACCCAGCCCCCGCATATGAGGCTGACCAAACGTCGCGAACTCCGCGGACGCCCGGACCGCCCCGCCAGCCGCAACCACATCAACTCAACCCCTGCCAGAAAGGAACCATGAACGCTGCTCGCTTGACAACCGCTCCTCCATATGGGGGGTGAATCAGCGGTGGGGGAGCGCGATGTGGATGCCGGCGCATCAAGAACAAGTTTCGGCCCCCAAAGCTAACCGCGCATCGGCCAGAAGGGATGATCCGCGCGGCCCCCGGCGCCTCTTGGACGTCCAGACCGAGATCCGCGCCGAGACGGGCCGCTCGCTACACGGCGCGGTCGCTGTCCGCCGCACTCCAGATCGGAGGAGGTTGCGCGGGCACAAGCGACAGGCGTGCCTCGGCCAGCTCACAGCCGGGATCGCTGAGCGTCACCGCCTCGCCCGTGAGCGGCGGGCGCACGATCTCGAGCTTGCGCTCGAACAGCCGCGCGCGTCCCCGCCCGACACCGAAGGCGGCGTTCTCCGCCGCTGGATAACCGAGGCCGACGCCGAGCACGAAGCGCCGTCCGCGATCGCGTGGAGCGTAGCGGCGTTCTCGGTGCATTCGACCGGGTTGAGCAGCGTCAGCAGGAGGATGCCGGTGCCGAGCGCGATGCCCTCGGCTGCTGCTGCCACTCGGGCCAGCAGCGGGACGCTCTGAAACATCTGAAAGGGGTGTGAGAGAGGAAGTGCTGGGGAACCCACACCGACGCAAACCCGATCCCGCGCGAGCGTCACCTGCTGCAGGGTGCTCGCGCAGCACGTCAACGGCGCGCGTCCCCTGAGGGTGTTGCGCGGAGGGGTAGAGGCCCCAGTCGGATCCCGGCGGCGGGAATCGCGGATGTCGTTGCGCGCTCGGTGGTCGAGGTGATTGGCATACCGTCTCGCGCGGGCGCGGGCGCGGGCGCGGCAAGCGCGAGACTCCGCGCTTCTCGGTTGGACTTCCAGTAGCAGCGGCGCGCTCGGATCCGGGGTCTGACCCCAGTTCGGCTTTTGTGCGGGCGGATCGTGCCGCTTGTCTGTGCATCGCGCGATCGCGCGATTAGGAGCAGCACCGGGGCGTCAGCGCAGGACTTGTGCCTCGCGTCGAACGCACAAGCGCGGACGACGGCCCCGCGATCGGTTCGACGGCGAGCCTTCGTGCCCCGCCGCCGAGCCGCGCGATCGCTTCGCCACGAATCGAGTCGCCCGCTCGGCGCATGCGGGGCGATTGCATTGTCGAGGAGGGATGCGTACAGAGCGACCAGCGCCGCACGATTGCCCTGCCACGATCGCGATCACGCGGCCGCTGTAGATGCCGTCGCCGCTCGACGAGCGCAGCAGTCACCACGCGCCACGACGATCGCCGCGCGCTGCCGCTGTTCGACATGTGCGGTCAGGACGGTCGGCGCCGATGCGAGCCCGCGGTCATACGAGTCACCGGCGCCATTGTCGGCGGGCCTTTGGCTCGGTGAGTCCGAAGATTTCGCGGTAGAGCTCTTCGCGGGCTGCGAGGGCCTCGGCTGTCTGTGGTTGAGGTGCGGGTGGCGCCTCCGGCATCTCTCGCTGCATCGACACCGGCTCGGTGGGTGCTGGTGCGCGGACCGGCCTCGTCTGTCCCGTTTCCTGGCGCTCGCGGCGCGTGTCACCGGAGGGCTGCTGATCGTCGACTGGTTGCTCGTCCTCCGGGGCGGCGGGGGAGAGGGCGGCGATCTTCGGGGCTCCGTGGATGATCGGGGGTGACTCTCGATCGAGATTCCGTCCTGAGCAGGGCTTTTGGTCGTCGGAGCGGCGGGTGGAAGTCGCGTGCGCCTCTGCTGCTGGGTTGTGGACTGCTCGCTGGGCCCCGTGCCCGGCGATCGTGGGCACAGCGGATGCGTGCTCAAGCGGCCAGGGATGGCCGCGCCTGCGCGCAGGCGCATCCGGATGATCATGGCGAGACTCGCCCCATAGGGCGTCGTTGGGGGGCGTCGGGGTCGCTGCCCGCGTTGACGGGGGTCGTGGCGTGCCGGGGAGCTGCCTGCTCCATTCCCTTCTCGTTGCGCCGTTTGCCGTGCGTGCGCACCGGGTCATCCCGGGGTCGAGCGAGCGTCGTGGCGGAATACGGGTGACGCGGTTCGGAGGGCCAGAAAGAAAACGCGTGTTCGTGTGTCGTCACCCCCGATCATGCCCGGAGAGCCCGATCTTCTCAGCGTTCATCTGTACGGCTGCGACGAACGTGGGGGCGCTCAGCCGGACCTTCTTTGCCAGACGCCTGATCCAGTGCGCGACGGACGCGCTGGCACAGTGGTAGTGAACGCCTGCGTAGCGGCCGGACAGGATCCCGTCACGCCACCCCTCGAGGATCATCTTCTGGCGATCCTCACGCCGGCCGCCGCTCTCGGCGATCACCGCGACGGGTGGCTCGAAGCGTTTGAGCCAGACCGCCAGGTCGGGGAGGAGCTCTGTGTAGCCGCGCTCGCAGCGCGCACTGACAGTCCACCGGTCGCGTTCGACCGCAAGCTCGCGCGCCGACTTCCACACGCGGCCGCGATGCTCGACGCGCGCCGCCGACCAGCCGACGAGCACGCCGTGCGCGATCGTGGTCGCCCCGGGCGGCGACTTGACCGGGCGCACGCCGCGGAGCCCAGCGCCTTCGATGCCGGCGCCGGTGAGCCACACGACGGATCCCTCGCCCCAGATCCATGGTGCCCGAGCCAGCCAGCCCGCCGCCTCGAGCTTTGCGACATGCCGCCGAACGACACGCTGATCGAGATCAAGCCCGACCTCGACAGCTGGTATCGACACGACTCCCAGCCTTCCGATGAACCGTCCCACTCTCAGAGTCCCAGGACCCGGCCTCGCCTGCTTCCTCATCCCGAAACCACAACCTGATGTATTCGCCTACCGAACCGACGTCCGCCCCGCCCGCATGAACATGAACCCCGGCTCTCGACTGGCAGCTGACTACCCGAACGACCTCGTGGAGGGCGGGTAGTCAGCTGCCACAAAGAGCGCCGGGGGAGTCCCTGCTCCCAGTTGTGGCGGGGCGGACGGCGGTCGTTGGTGGTCCGCAAACAGGACCGCACAGTTCCGCGAATCGCGGACCGGCATTCGGACCACACCCGCGCAGTCATCCCACGTGTCCTCGCGTGTCCTGCGTCTCGCCCAGGAGCGCGTCAGCGATCTCGTGCAGGACGAGCGAGAGCTGCTCGAGGGCGAGACGCTCGCCCGGCGCGGAATGCTCCTGCATCGCGACGCCGAGTTGCTCCACCGCCGTGTCGAACCTCGCCCACAGCACAGCGGGGCCGGGGCGACTTCCGCCGGGCCGCAGCTCGTAGGAGAGCACGCCCCTCGGCAAGCCGGATTGGCGCTGCCACCATGGTCCGGGCTGTTCGTCGCCGAGGTTGGCCAGCGCGGCCGCCTTGCGGGCGGCAGCCGCCGCGATCTGAAGGATCCGGACGACGAAGCCTGCATCCGGGGGCGCCATCGCGCTCGCGCTCAAAGCGTCCCGCCACTCCGCCTCGGCGACTCCGAGCCAGACCGCACGTGGCCCAGCGATTTGGAGTCGTCGATTCTTGCCAGCCGGGTGCTGCTGCGGCCCAGCGACGTCGCCCGCAAGCTGTCGGTGTCACGTGCGTGGGTCTACGAAGCCGCCCGCACGGGACGGATCCCCTCGGTTCGGCTCGGCGGCGAGGACGGTCCGTTGCGCTTCATCGCGGCGGACATCGACACGTGGCTGGCGGAGGCCCGAGCCGGATGGCGCCCGGGCCGCCGCGCGTCGTGACCCGGTCAGCGTGAGCGCGGCACGCGAGCGCCAGCGAAAGCCCGCGCGATAGCCTCTTCGGTCGCCACGGCGCCGGCCGCAAGCACGTGGCGCTCCAGATGACCGTAGTAGCGCTCAGTCGTGCTGATGTCCGCGTGACCAAGCTGCCGCTGGACGTACATCAGCGAGTTGCCGGCCGCGAGCCACGCCGCGGCCGCGGTTTGGCGAAGCGCGTGCAGCGGCATGTCTCGGAGGGCGGCGTCCTGGAGGGTGTGCTTGTGCCAGTCCCGAGATACGGTCGTGCGGTCGAAGGGGAGGCCGGCGCCGGCGCTCTCCCAGCGACCGGTGTCGCGCTTGGCCGTCCGGACCGGCATCGCGAACAGAACCGCGCTGTTCACATCGCCGGAGGCCAGTTCCGCGCGCCGGGCCAACTGGTCGCGCAGCACGGCGCAGAGTCCGGGCCCGATCTCGACCGAGCGGAACCGATCGGACTTGGTGCTGCCGATCGTGCCGCCCTTGCGCGATCGGTAGACGATGATCGCTCCGCCCGAGTCCTCGAGTGAGAGGTCGCTCACCCGGAGCGCAAGCGCCTCGGAGATCCGCAGACCGCTACCGATCAGCACCTCGGCGAGCGGTCGGTAGAGCTCCGAGCAGGCGTCGAGGTAGCGCGGGATCTCGTTGAGTCGCAGGTACTCGCGCTCGATGTGGTCGGGCGGCAGGCGTTGCACCCGCAGCGCCGGGTTCGCGACGATCAGACCGTCCTCGACAGCGTCGTTGAGGCAGACGACGAGCGTGACGAGAGCGTTGTTGACCGTCTTCACGGCCATCTCGCCCGCCGCGACGGACTCGGCCAGATCAGCAACGAAGGCGCGGACGTGGTCGACGGACAGCTCGCCGAGTGGCCGCTGGCCGAAGGCGGACACAAGCCGCTTGCGTCCGTGGATCTCATAGCCGGTCCACGTGCCGGCCTCGAGGTAGGGGCGGCGGCGGGCCAGCCAGCCGTCCCAGTAGCTGCCGAAGGTCTCCCTGGTGTGGCGCACCTCGCCGCGCTCGACCTGCTCGATCAGTCGCCGGCGGGCATCTCGCGCCGCACGTTCACTCGTGAAGCCGCGCTTGGAGGTTTGCGTCCCGTCGCTGCGTCGGGCCACGAAGCGCCAGCGGACGCCGTCCTTCGTTGCGTATGAGTAGACCCCGCCGCTGCGGCCGAAGCGAGCCGTGTCGGAGCGGCGCTGGGCGGGGGAGACCTCGCTGAGGGCCGCGTCGTATGCCCGTGCGGCATCTTCGGTCGAAAAGCGCCTGGCGCGGCCGCGCCCGGCGGCGTCGCGCCACCGCACCTCCCAGCCGCCCCGGTGCTCGCGGACGCTCACGAGTACCCACATCCTGTTGCCAGACGGTGGGTACAAGTGTGGTTTGTTGCCATATGGCAACAGTACCCACCATGGTGGACGGACGCAACGATCCGGCTCAGGACACAAAAAAGCCCCGCAGTGCGGGGCTTTCCCAGTGCGCCCGAGAGGACTCGAACCTCCACGGACCATACAGTCCACAAGGCCCTCAACCCCGTCGCCCGGGTGTAAGACTTGCCAGATGTTGTGATTTGCGGGCTGATCGTCTCCCAGGTGGGACGTATCGGACGCATCTTTTCACACGACTCTTGCCAAAGACTTGCCAAACGACCGGGAAGGCCAGACTCGGACTGCGCGCCGCCGAGGCGACGTCAGCTGGAGCGTCCTGAGCGGGTGAGAACATCGCCGCGATGATCGTGGCAGGCAGGAGTAGATCGTGGGTGAAGGGATGAACTACCCACGCCGCCAGCAGTTCCGGCGTCTGTCGCATGCTGCCGAGGCGGCGACGGCCAGCGCCGCCGCCGCCCTCCTCGGGCTCCTCACTGCTGGCGCTGGCGCCCCAACCGCCGCCGCGGTGCTACTGCTGTCGGCAGCTGGCCTCGCGCTCTACGCCCGCCACTGGCTGTCTTTCGAGGCGCAGTCGCGTGGGCGCTCGCTCGGAGGACGAGGTCCGGCGCGCGCTGGCGCCGCTTCAGGCGGATGGGTGGCGGCTGCGTCATTCGCTGCCGTGGCGGGGGCGGGGGGACATCGACTCGTTGGCGATCGCGCCGACGGGTGTCGGGTTCGCGATTGAGACGAAGACGAAGGGGTACAACGATCGCCATCTCGCTCGGGTGCGCCAGCAGGCGGCGTGGCTCTCGCGCCGGCGCCGGCGGTGGTGTCGGCGCGGCGCGGCGCCGGTCGTCTGCGTGGTTCGCGCGCGGCGGGTCCAGCGGGTTGAGCAGCAGGTGCTGGTGGTCTCGATCGATCGGCTGATCCCGTTGCTCCGATGCAGGGCCGGCGGGTTCGGCCGGCCGCCGACGAGCTTGGCATGCGCGGACTTTTCGGCCAGCGGGAGCGTCTCGAATGAGCGGATTGCATAGGCAGCCCCGCTCACGGAAACGCCTGATCAAGTTCCCTCAGTTCCGCGCAAAGCGCGTCCGGGCTGCGCGAAGGGCGCAGACCTGCTCTCGAACTTTGCGGGTCTCCGAGTTCGGTCGGCGAAGTCCGGCACCGCGCGCCCTGCTTTCGTGAAAACGCGCTACTCGGGGCTGACCGGTCACGACGACGGACACCATGGCGACGGCGACGGCCTCGCTGTTGGCGAACAGGAGGTGCGCGGACAAGCGTGGGTCGAGACTCGCTTACTTGTGCAGAGGCCCCGTGTCAAGTGCGGGTCCACGGTTGTGGGGGGTGGACTGCGGTCGGTGGGCGGCGCGTGTGCGCGGTTGATGATGCGGCGGGTTGGGTGTGCGCGGGCGCCCGGGCTTACTTCGGTCCACGACCCTCGGGTTGGCCTCGGGGCCGGCGACATGATGTTTGATGGGGTGGTCCCGCTGGGGGAAGCGTTGCGGCCGCTCGGTCTTTCAGGGCCGTCCACGTGAACGTGGCGGCAGCGGGTTGCGGGGAGCCGGCCGCGGCGCGTCTGGATGACGAAGGGCTTGACGCGCACGGGGAAGGTCATGCGGGTGCGAGTGCCTCCTCGCCGAGCTCTGACAGCGTGTGGTAGCTGCGCTTCAAGAGCTTGCGCGCGACCGACAGGCACGCCCGGTTGTGCCCGAGCCGCTCGGCCGCCTGGGCGTAGTAGTCACGGTCAGGGCTGCCGCGCCGGCAGGCTGACTGGGCGGCCTCGAACAGCGCCCAGCGCAGCGCCGGCGGCCCCTGGCGCGAGAGATGCCCCGGCGCGCGGCGCTGGTCGGACTGGTGCACGGTGATGTCCAGGCCCGAATAACGGACCGCAAGGCGCGAAGAGGAGAACCGGGTGCAATCACCCAGCTCGGCGAGGATCGTGACCGCTATCAACTCCCCAATCCCGTAATGGGCCATCAGCGCCTTGCACCCGGCCTGGCGGCGTGCGTATGCCCGCAGCTCCTTCTCCAGCGGCACCATCTGGCGGTCGAGCGCGTCGATCATCGCCAGCGCGACCGTGACCTGCTCGCGCGCTGCGGCGGGCAGCGGCTGTGCCGCCAGCCACTCGCGCCCATCGCCCACCATCAACTGTCGGCGCTGCGGGCAGCCGTGGTGATACAGCGTCGCCTGGATCCGCTGCTGCCACTCGCCACGCTGCTCAGACAGCGTGTGCCGCAGCCTGACCCGCGCGCGGAGATCGAGGATGTGATCAGGCGGGATCCACGACTCCGGCAACCGCTTGACCATCAACAGCTCCCGCAGATGCCGGGCGTCCGCCCGGTCGCCCTTCGCCCGCTTCTTCGGACCTCGCAGCCCGGCCGTCTCCGCCGGCTCAGCCAGATGCACGACCGCACCGACCCGATGCAGCTCCTCGACCACGAACCGCCAGCCGGTCGTCGCCTCGAGCGCGACCTCGAGCTCCCGGCCGCGGAAGCGCGACAGCCACTTGCGCACCGCAGCGCGGTCCGCCGGCGCCACGCACGTGCGCTGCACCTCTCCGGTCTCAGTGTCGATCCACTCGCCGGTGATCTGTCCTCGATGCTGGTCAAGTCCCATTACGATGCTCACAAGGGGCCTCCTCAAGCTCCATGGTTACCAAGCCTGCGCGGACACGCGCCGCGCTTGAGCTGAGGAGGTCCCTACACGTCGGGTCAGACGGACTGCTCATGACATCTTTCGTTCTCGCGCGCGCATCAATAGGCCACGACGTCGTGACCGCTTGTGTCCGAGAGCGGAAGTCTCGAGTGCCGCCCTAGCGGTCTCGGAGACTGCCCCTGTTTTGTGGAAGGGGCAGTCATGCTGCACTCCTGGCCTCGTCCTTCTCGATGGTGACGCTACCGTGGGCGTGGGCGCCTCCATCTTCAGGCGAGCGCCAGTCAGCGCGTTTGCTGAGGATCGGCTTGATGCCGAGCTCGTCCACGCCTGAAGCGATCACAGGGACGGCGTGGCTCCTCCGCGCCTACCTGAATCACGCTGGCCCTGTTGCCGCCTACGTGGGTGTCTGGGCGGCCAGCTCGCTCCAGTCGCGCATCGTACTGGCGCGCACACCTCCGGGGACAATCGAGTACGTGCCATTCGAATCTCCGTCAGCTGCCTCATAGAGGTTCTTGACCGTGCTCACCTACGTCGTCCTGTCGACCGCTCTCGTGGGAGCGATGAGCATCATGAATTGATGTCCATGCAAGCGAAGCTCGATCGGGCACCGACATCGTCCCCGGCAGGCGCATCAACACATGGCCCGAAGGCGACCTGAGCGCTTGCTTCGCCTTCAACCACGCCGTCACTGGCGGTCATCCTGGTCGTCCGGGTCCGCTCTACAGGGAACGTCGACGCAGCTCTGGTTGTCGCGGCGGCATAGGCGTAGAGCACGGCCAAGGCAGACTGGCGCCTCTAGAGTGGCGGCTGTTGACCTCGCATTGGTTCGGCAGCGCCGAGTTCTTCGGCAGCGCTCGGTGGGAGCGAGGCGTTGCACGCTGACAAGTAATAACCGAATCGCCAGCATTCGACGATCGCGGCCACGCTCACCGAGCCAAGGTGAAGACGGGTGCCGTCTTCGTCGTACAAGATATGGTCGACTGTCATCCCGCCCAACCGGCGGCGGTTTGCGTGGCCTATGCCAAGCGGCGCAAGCGCCGCATTCGTCGGAACGCGCTCCGGATAGTGGTCCGCAGCGTACATTAGCGACGACGCTGTATTGCAAACGACCGCAAACCAGTCCTCCCCGATCCCCTGTCCGAAGCCATCCCTGATCACCGCCTCGACGTCCCGATTCACCTCAGGCTGTCGAAGGATCTCGCACTCGGCGCGTCGCGCGGCAAATCCGAGTCGGGCGGCCGAGTACGTCATCGAGAATGCGTCCTTGCCTGGATGCGCCTTCTCTCGCGCCGGGATCCAGGGACCGTGGATGTCGGTGAGGATCGTCTGGAACGCGACCTCGAGCCAGTACGGAGGGTTCGTGTTACCAAGTTCGAAGCTCCGATTCGCGATCTGCACCAGAAGCGCTTCCGGGTCGTCAGGCTCTTCCGCATGCGTAGCCACAGTTGGCTCCTCTCTTTCTTTCACCTAAACAGCGTCTTGCTCGAGTATCCGTGCGACATCGCGCAGCGAGCCATTGGGTATGGGCGAGTTTCCAGCCTCCGGCGGGTTCGTCGCCAACGTCGCCCTGACTGCACTCAACCGCTCACGCAGATCCATGAGCTCAAGGGCAGCTGTCTCGGTATCTGACCAGCCCCGTTCTCGCCAAAACCCTCCCCGAACATTTGCGCGTTTAAGCCCAGATCCCGTGCCTCTAATGGGCGGCCCCCGCTTTTCGGTCCACCGCGAGTGAGAGGGTGGTGAATGTAGTGGGGGCAAGGTAGCGGCCTGCTCGGACGGATCACGCCCCCTGGTGCCGCGACCGTCGTCGCGGAGCCGAGCGGAGCGAGGCGTAGCGGCGATGGTCGCGGGCGCGCCGCCCCGGGGAGGGCCCCACCCCTCTTCTCATCGCTTGCTCGGCCTGATCGTTGAGGTCGAGCGGTCGGGTCGCCTCATGCGGCGATCTCGACCGGCTCGGTCCACTGCGCGGCGAACACGGCCGGGGCGCGCATCCCGAGCGATGAGTGTGGCCGGCGGTGGTTGTAGTCCTCACGCCAGTCACCGATCACGACGCGCGCCTCGGCCAGGCAGGAGAACTCCTCGACATCGAGCAGCTCGTCGCGCACGCGGGAGTGGAAGCTCGACGTACGGGTTCTGCCACGGCGAGCCCGGCTCGATGTACGCGGTTCCCGTCCCGCTCAGCTCGCACCAGTCCTGGAGCGCGTGCGCGGTCATCTCCGGGCCGTTGTCGCACCTCAGAAACTCCGGGGCGCCCCGCTCGGCGACCAGGCGCTCCAGCACGCCGACGGTCCGGTCGGCGTCGATGCTGCGCTCGACCAGCATCACCAGCGACTCACGGGTGAACTCGTCGACCACGTTGAGCAGCTTCAGCACCCTGCCGTCGGCGGTCTGGTCGAACTGGAAGTCGAACGCCCACACCTGGTTGGGCCGCTCGGCGCGCAGGCGCTGCGCAGGGACGGTCGAGTCCCCCAGCCGCCGGCGCTTGCGCCGCCGCTGCGGCACCCGCAGCCCTTCCTCCCGCCACAAGCGCTGCACACGCTTGCGGTTCACATCCCAGCCCAGCTCGCGCAGGTGATGATGCGCACGGCGATACCCCCACCGCGGACGGTCCTTGGAGAACTGCCGCAACTCGGCGCGCAACACCGCGTCATCCTCAGCGCGCTTGGGCTCATAGCGCTCCGTGGAGCGGTGCTGGCCCAGCACCCGGCACGCCCAGCGCTCGCTGACGCCGAGACGGTCACGAACCATCGCGACCGCCCGGCGCCGACGGGCTGGGCTCACCAGTTTCCCTTCGCGACCTCCTTCAGCGCCCGCACCTCGAGCGCCTGATCGGCGACGATCGCCTTCAACGTCACGTTCTCACGCTCGAGCTCCTTCAGCCGCTTCGCATCATTGGCCTTCATCCCGCCGTACTGGTTGCGCCAGCGGTGATACGTCTGCTCGCTGATCCCCAGCTCCTTCGCCGCCTCAGGGATCGTCTTGCCCTCACCGAGCATCCGCTCGGCCTCGCGCAGCTTGCGGATGA
Source organism: uncultured Solirubrobacteraceae bacterium (assembly GCA_963816005.1). Classification (GTDB taxonomy): domain Bacteria; phylum Actinomycetota; class Thermoleophilia; order Solirubrobacterales; family Solirubrobacteraceae; genus Palsa-465. The sequence goes on from CAWFKF010000081.1 coordinate 39,579, forward strand.
TCTGCTCCGGCGTGTGCCTGCGTCGCTTCACGTGATCGTTCCTTCCTCGCCCATGATCCAGGGCGCGAGAAACTCTCACAAGGGTCGGACCGAACTCGGGGGGTCAGGCCACTAACCCTAAACCAAGCGTAGGTTAGGTCGGAGGACTCGGGGGCGGGCCCTGCAAGGCCGTTTGTTCCGGGGTTTTGTGGGCCCCTCGGCATTCTGAGTGGGTAGCGTCCGGTTTGGCTGAGAGCCTGGCGAGCTTCTGATCCTCGATCATGGGAGCCCGGCATGCACGATCTGGACCTGTTTCAGCGAGCCCTTGGCCTTGAGGAGCCATGGGAGGTGGCTGACGTCAAGTTCGATGCTGGGAGGCGTCGTCTGGATCTGCGGATTGACTTGGGTGCAGGTCCATTGGAGGGAGTTACGCGGGTGTCGGGATGACGCCGAGGGCGTAGCGTGATGCGTGAACGCGGCAGTGTTCTTGGGCGAGGTGGAAGGTCCAGTATTGGTCGAAGTCGTCGTTGCTGATCAGCGCGCGGAGTGTGAGGATCGCCTCGGCGCCGGCCAGGCCCCAGCGGGCGCCGGTGATGTCCATGCGGTCTTTGAGGGGCTCCGTGGATGATCGGGGGTGACTCTCGATCGAGATTCCGTCCTGAGCAGGGCTTTTGGTCGTCGGAGCGGCGGGTGGAAGTCGCGTGCGCCTCTGCTGCTGGGTTGTGGACTGCTCGCTGGGCCCCGTGCCCGGCGATCGTGGGCACAGCGGATGCGTGCTCAAGCGGCCAGGGATGGCCGCGCCTGCGCGCAGGCGCATCCGGATGATCATGGCGAGACTCGCCCCATAGGGCGTCGTTGGGGGGCGTCGGGGTCGCTGCCCGCGTTGACGGGGGTCGTGGCGTGCCGGGGAGCTGCCTGCTCCATTCCCTTCTCGTTGCGCCGTTTGCCGTGCGTGCGCACCGGGTCATCCCGGGGTCGAGCGAGCGTCGTGGCGGAATACGGGTGACGCGGTTCGGAGGGCCAGAAAGAAAACGCGTGTTCGTGTGTCGTCACCCCCGATCATGCCCGGAGAGCCGTCTTTGACGAGGTGGCGGCAGGCGCCCTCGATCACGCCCGTCGCGATCGGCCAGCCGTTCTGAAGGGCGGTGGGGTAGTCGAGGTAGGGTCGTTTCGCGAGGAGGTAGTCGGCGCAGCGGTCGGCGGCTTGGCGCTTGTTGGGCTCGAGCGCGAGGCGGGTCGCTTTGCGGCGGATCGCGGCGGCGACGATCCCCGCCTTGCCCTCCAGCACGGCGCGCGCCTTCTCGTGCACCCACCGTTCGGCGGCCGGGTCACCCTCTTCAAAGAAGCACCAGCAGCCTGACCATAGGTACTCAAGGACGTGGATGAAGTCAACGACGATCGGGACCTTGACCTTGCGTTTGCGGGCTTCGGTCTTGATCCGGTCGATCTGGTGATTGTTCCCGTCCACCAGCGCCACCCACCGACGCTTGTGGTCGGGATCGCGGCGGTCGGCCTCGTTGAGCATCCCAGCGATGACCGCTCTGGCGTCGTCGGTGACACTGGCGGCCAGCCACTTGTTCTTCGCCTTCGGTCGCGGGGTGGCTGAAGGTGGAGGGTTGTCGGGGTCGGGCAGGATGGCGGCCGCGGTGCGCGGCTCGGGGGTGAGTTCGTACACGGTGACGATCTCCGCCATCCGCTTGCGATTGGACTTCTCGCCCTTGGACAGGCGCGTCTTGAGCTTGCCCGAGGCGCTGTGCGCCTGGGTGCGAGTCGGCTCACGCAGCGCCTCGGGGCGCATCACCACCCCCTTGGCATCGCACGAGAGCACCAGCAGATCCTTTTCCTCTGGCGCTGTGCGCTCGCGCTGCGCGTAGAACGCAGCAACGTCTTGGGCGGCTGAGAGCGTCAGCTCTCTGAGCTGACGGGTGCCGATCTGCTGGCCGCTCTGACGCACGATCGCGACCTGCGCGTCCTCAAAGCTGCCGCGCGGCGCTTCCAGCGCGGCCAGCCTGCGGATCCCATGCGAGTGGCGCGAGGCGGGAAGGTTCAGCTGCGCGTCAGCGGGATACAAGTTCTCGCTGCCCACCGCCCGGTAGGCCAGCCGCGTGACCTGCACCTCGCCAAGCACGGTGTGCAGATCGCGCTCGTGGCCACGCTCGACACTACGCCGCGGCGTGCCCTCAGCGCCGATCACCCCACCGACGCGCGGCTCGAGCACAGCGCGCAGATCGAGCTGGTCCTGCAACACCTGGCGGGCTAACTCACGACCGTCCTTGACCAGCCGCGCCTCGAGCCCTGAATGCTCAAGCCCCAACGCCTCCTCGCCCGCCGCCCACTCGAGCAACCTCGCAAACAGAGCCTGCGAGCGCTCAAACCCCGCGACCGGGCGCGCATCCAACCCCGCCGCGCGCGGGTCCTCGCCACCCGTGGGCTGCCGATCACCATCCACCAACGGCAACGACGGCTCGCTCACAGAGCCGTTAGCTTGCCGGGCGCCGACGAACAAGTCCAGCAGATCAGGAGCCACGCGATCACCTCCGTATCGCCGTCCGAAAAAGACACAACACCCCTGACTTTCGCCGCAGCTCACCGGGAGTCCTCCCGAAACCACGTGCATAACCCTGCCAGAAAGCGCCGACCGACGCGCCATTCGCCCGACAAATCAGGACTATCTACCCACTACAAACGACCTGCACCCGATTGACTTCCCGAAGGGGTCTCGGTTTCGGTGCCCGGAGTGCGGTGCGGCTGGATGCAAGGTGCACGACACCGAGCCGCACACGTGGCGGCATATGAACTTCTTCCAGCATGAGGCGTATCTGACGGCGAGAGTGCCGCGGGTGATCTGCGCCGAGCATGGAGTCAAGCAGGTGCAGGTGCCGTGGGCGCGGGAGCGCTCTGACTTCACGCTGCTGTTCGAGGCGATGGTGATGGCGATGGCCAAGGAGATGCCGGTCAAGGCGCTCGCGGGGCTGGTCGGCGAGGAGGACAAGCGGATCTGGCGGATCGTGCATCACTACGTCGATCAGGCGGTCGAGGCGCAGAACCTTGCCGAGACCGAGCAGGTCGGGATCGATGACACGAGCTTTCGCCGCGGCCAGGACTACGTGACGGTGTTCTGCGACCTGGACCCGAGCGAGCGGCGAGCGGTGTTCGTGACCGAGGGGCGCGATGCGCAAACGGTCGAGCAATTCGCGGGTTTTCTGGAGGCGCACGGCGGCGATCCGGACCGCATCACGGAGGTCAGTCAGGACATGTCGGCGGCGTACCTGGCGGGGGTGCGCGACCACCTTGACAACGCGCAGGTCACGTTCGATCGCTATCACGTCAAGCAGAAGCTCTCGGAGGCGATCGACACCGTCCGGCGAGCGGAGGCCAAGCAGCACAAGGAGCTTCTGAAGAACACGCGCTATCTGTGGCTCAAGCGGCCCGACAATTTGACCGAGAAGCAGCTCGATTGGCTCGACGAGCTCCTTCAGCAGCCGCTTGAGACCGTGCGGGCCTACGAGCAGGCGCTGAAGTTCGATGACTTCTACGAGCTGGAGGATCCCGCCGGCGCCGAGGAGTACCTGCGCCGCTGGGTCAGCGAAGCCAAGGCCAGCGAGCTGGAACCGCTGGTGGCGTTTGCCGAGATGCTCGAGGCGCACTGGTCGGGAGTCATCCGCTGGCACCAAAGCCGCGTGTCCAACGGGTTGCTGGAGGGCCTGAACTCGCTCATCCAGGCCGCCAAACGCAGAGCCCGCGGGTACCGCTCAGCGCGCAACTACAAAGCGATGATCTACCTCGTCGCCGGCAAGCTCCAACCCGGACCGGCGGTCACGTAGGAGTTACAAACGGAAAAGCACCTACCCACTCAGAATGCCGAGGGGCCGTTTTGTGGGCCGACTGCGAGCCGATGCCTGATCGTCTGCGTGCGTGTTGAGGTGAAGCGTGCCCGGCTACGGATTGGGCTGCTTGTCTGAGCTTCAGCTCGGCGGCTTTGGCGGCGATCTGTCGCATCTGTTGGATGAGGTGTCGCAGTCGGCGGTCGTTGGCGATCCATTCCTGGTAGAGCTCCGCCTCGTTCTCGGTGAGTCGGCGTGTGACGGTCTTGCCGTTGATCTTGGCGGTCCACTGGTAGTAGGGGCCGTGGGGCTGGGGCGGGTCGGCGTGGCATTTGCAGCCGGGGGTCGCGCAGCGGGTATAGCGGCGGGTGACGCTGCCTGAGTGGATCAGGCCGATGGTGGCGAGTTCGGCGGCCAGGTCGCGATATTTCTGCTCGTAGTCGGCCAGTCGCTCGGCGGTGTTGGTCGGTGGCATCTCGTTTCTCTCCCGCGGTTAGTATCCACCACGATACCAGACAGTAGGACTACTGTCTGGTATCGTGTGTGGCACAGACTCAAGAGGCCAGGAGGAGAGACCGATGAGCACGAACCGCCGCACGCGAACCGCCCGACTGCGCGCCGAAGCGACCGCGATCCAGCGGCGTCTGGAGCGCACCGTCAGACCCAACATGACCGGGCCGGTGCTCGGACGAGCGAACATCGCCTACGAGCTCTCGGCGCGCACGAAAGCAACAGGGCACGGCGGTATCGGCGCGATCGCGAAGCTGATCGGCAACGTCGGGCTGGCCAGCGAGATCGACAGCTCGCTGGATCTGCTCAAGCTGCACAAGCCCTACTACGAGTCCGATCACGTCCTGAACATCGCCTACAACGCCCTGTGCGGCGGGCAACGCCTGCAGGACATCGAGGCGCGCCGCTGCGACCGGGTGTTCCTCGACGGGTTGGGGACCGAGAGCCTCCCGGACCCGACGACCGCCGGGGACTTCTGCCGGCGCTTCGACGCAGCCTCGATCATGGCTCTCCAGGAGGCGGTCAACCTGGCCCGGTTGAAGGTGTGGCAACGTCAGCCGGACGCGTTCTTTCAGCAGCCGGCGGTGATCGACGCCGACGCCAGCATCGTGCCGACCGACGCGCAGACCAAAGAGGGGATGGATATCTCCTACAACGGCATCTGGGGGTACTCGGCGTTGGTGGTCTCGCTCGCGAACACCAAAGAACCCTTGTATCTGGGGCTTTTGGGTGCCAACCGGCCCAGCCACGAGGGCGTGGTCGACTACTACGACCGGGCGATCACCCTGTGCCGCGAGGCCGGATTCACAGAGATCCGTCTGCGGGGCGACACCGACTTCTCGCTCACCGCCGAGTTCGACCGCTGGGACGCCGACGGGGTGCGCTTCGTCTTCGGCTACGACGCCCGCGCCAACCTCATCGAGCAAGCCCAGAGCACCGACGAGGAGATCTACCACGAGCTCGTCACCCGCGCCGAACGACAGATCGCCACCACGACGCGCACCCGCCCGCGCAACCTGAAGGACGAGATCGTGCGCGAGCGCAACTACAAGACGCTGCGCCAGAAGGCCGAGGACGTCGTCGAGTTCTCCTACCGTCCCGGCAAGTGCAAGCGCGACTACCGAGTCGTCGCGCTACGCAAGAACATCTCCGTCGAGCGCGGCGAGAACGTCCTGTTCAGCGAGTACCGATACTTCTTCTACATCACCAACGACTGGGACATGACCGCCGACGAAGTGATCGACCAAGCCCGGCAACGCTGCAACCAGGAGAACCTCATCAGCCAGCTGAAGTCCGGCGTGCGCGCCCTGCACGCCCCAGTGAACACCCTGTGCGCGAACTGGGCCTACATGACCATGGCCGCGCTCGCTTGGAGCCTGAAGGCCTGGTGCGCCCTCCTACTACCAGTCAGCCCGCGCTGGGCCGAGCGCCACAACGAGCAACGCCGGCGCCTGCTCACCATGGACTTCCGGGGGCTCCGTGGATGATCGGGGGTGACTCTCGATCGAGATTCCGTCCTGAGCAGGGCTTTTGGTCGTCGGAGCGACGGGTGGAAGTCGCGTGCGCCTCTGCTGCTGGGTTGTGGACTGCTCGCTGGGCCCCGTGCCCGGCGATCGTGGGCACAGCGGATGCGTGCTCAAGCGGCCAGGGATGGCCGCGCCTGCGCGCAGGCGCATCCGGATGATCATGGCGAGACTCGCCCCATAGGGCGTCGTTGGGGGGCGTCGGGGTCGCTGCCCGCGTTGACGGGGGTCGTGGCGTGCCGGGGAGCTGCCTGCTCCATTCCCTTCTCGTTGCGCCGTTTGCCGTGCGTGCGCACCGGGTCATCCCGGGGTCGAGCGAGCGTCGTGGCGGAATACGGGTGACGCGGTTCGGAGGGCCAGAAAGAAAACGCGTGTTCGTGTGTCGTCACCCCCGATCATGCCCGGAGAGCCGACTTCCGCACCTTCCTCGCAGCCTTCATCGAGATCCCCTCCCAGATCATCACCACTGGCCGGCGCGTGCGATGGCGCATCCTCACCTACAACCCATGGCTGGGCGCGTTCTTCCGCCTCCTCGACACCCTCTGACGCTCTTTCCGCACCTCAGACGTGCGGAAAGAACGCCCTGACGAACCGCGACCCGCCATACCGACCGCCGGCCACACCAGGCCGGCACACCAGCAACCCCGAACAGGGGACAGACCGCGTCATGTGACACCCACCCACACCGAGCGCGAGTCCGATCGCCACCCAGATCCGTTCCTCACCCCCCACAACCGCGCTCAAACCTCAGCCGGTCGAGCCCAGAACCGTGAACCAGCCTCGCACGCCCGAGATCGCTTGTTTTAGGTCTAACGCTCATATCGCTTCGACTTCCCGATACCCGCTCGCTGATCGCCAGCGAGGACGTGCGTGGATCAAGTCACAGCTTATCGACTCACGGGACGCTTTCGGCCTACGGCCGCGTGAGCGATGAGGTTGCGTTCTAGATTCGAACGGCGTTGGGAACGACAATGGCGCGTTGGAGATCGGGACGCCAGGCGCTGGCTGGGTCCGTGAGGAGGCTTGCTCCTACAGCGCCGAGCTCCGGAAATGGAATCGATGCCGCACCCTTGCCCAGCGGGAGGGAGGTTATCCTCGGGACCGCAACCGCGATAAACCGCTCCTCAGACGATTGGGTGTGTGCGGTGGGGGTAAATAGGCGCCAGAGCTGTGGCCAGTGTTGCGCAACCCACGTCGCCTTGCGCTGAGCTTGTCGATGTGCCTTCCGAGCTACCTCGAATGCCTCCCTCGGGCCGTAGTCCTTGAAGAAGCTGAGGTCGGTGTCCTTCACTTCGCAGATCAGGACGATGAGCTCCTCGCCTGCGCCAGCTCCGGCCGCGAGCACGTCGATCTCACCGCACTCGAGGCGTCTCCCGTCGAGTTCCTCGAGGCCCTCTATCGCTTTCATGCCGATGTCTCGTAGCGTTTCCGCTACGCGAGTTTCGAGGCGTCGATGAAACTTTCGCTTGAGTTCCGCTACCGCGCGAGCTTCTTGTGGGCCGATCTGCTTGCTCACTTGCTCGGCCACTGCGAGGCGGCGGGACGCTCCCGTGTACGTTTTCATTATCGCCCGCCCGACGAGATAGTTCGAGACGATCGCCACGAAGCGAGGCTCTGATCCCCCCTCGTGCCTTCCGAGCATCACTGGCGCGAACGTGAGCCAATCGAACGCGCCGCTCTCTTCCAGTGCTGTGGCGGTGTCTCGCAGGAGCGGCGCGTCAGGCTGGTAGAGAAGATCAGGAACAATCTGCTGACTGAGCCGCCGGCGTGTAAGCGTTAGTCGTCCGAACAGCTCCTTTAGGCGAGGCGGCGCCGCTTGACCCAGCTCGACAAAGAAATAGTCGTCCCCGGTCATCACTTCGGTGTATTTCTCGAGTTCGTCTGGCGCGATAACTGCTCGCAGCATGTCGAATATCGAGACACCGAAGGCAATCTGCTCTGCTTCCTGCACGTACGGGTCAGCCAAGGCTTCAATCATGAGATCCGATGACGGCTCCCAGCGTTGTTGTTGATTGGCGTTGACTTCTTCTGCCCAAAACGCAGCTTCGTCTTCGGCCAGCACAATCAGCCGATCGCCCTCAAGGCGCAGCTCGCGGCCAAGTTCGGCTTCTTGAAGGACTTGAGAGAGGAAGCGCCACAAGATCGACACGGCAGAAATGTGCTTCCAGGAGCTGGGCAGCTCGCTCACGTGTGGGGTGGAAAGTGGAACCGAGCCCTCATGGAGGAAGTGCAGATAGACTAGTTGCACCTCAAACACCGGATATCCCTTAGACCCGTCCTGCGTGTCAAGCTCAGCCAGCATCGAGAGCATTGTCAGGAGCCAAGTCACAGCAGCCGCTTGGTTTTCGTGCATGACGCTTCCGACCCAAGCTATGAGGCGATCTCGCACCTGCTTCACCCACAGCGCGAGTTCCTCTCCGCTGGCAGAGGTGGGCGGGTTGAGTCCGTCCAACACTCCAGGCACCTGACGAAGACCGTCGATGAGGGCGGCGTCTAGGAGGCGTCCCGACCTGGTGAAATTGATCCAGCCGCAGACCTCACAAGTATTCGGTGCAGAGGGCTCGGCATGTTGAGACCGCCGCTGGTCAAGCACGGAGCCGCATCGCCGGCACGTGGAGCACTGGGCAGGGAGCTCTCGCCGCTCCATCTACTAGGCGCGGTCCTTTGGGATATCCGTTAGGCCCACCGGCAACTTTGGGCTCAAATCCGAGGCGGGAACGGACTCGTTAGCGGTTTGGGGCCGCTTCCTCGGTGGCTTCGCCCACGGTGCCAGTTCTGCGATGACCTGGGGCGCGATCCCGGGAACGCTCAGGAGATCGAGGTTGGCCAGAGGCAGTCGTCGAACCATTCGCCCTTTCGGATCAAGGAAGCCGAGTAGCGCTCTCAACTCCGCCCCGGCAATGATCAGCCTGTCCCAACTCAGCGAAGATCCCCGCTTGGCGCGGCGTAGGAAATCGTCGAGTCCCCCGAACCACCGACTGAATTGTGCGTCGTTGACGTACCGGGTCGCGAACTCAGTGAACTCGATGACCGTCTCTCCGTCCCCCGCCACCATGGCCTCGCCGATTGCTGCGAGCATCAGTCGCGGAATCGCCGATGCGCTCACGATCTCGGGGTCTTCGTTGTGGAAATAGGCATGGCTCGTCAGCGCCCGGAAGATGCCGTTGAGGCGGCGTGTGAAGAACTTCCCTTTCTTTACAGCCTCGGCCGGGACGAATCCGAATCGACGCTCGACGATCCTGATCCAGCCCAGATGCTCACCAAACGCGTAGAGCGTGCTCAGCCGGTAGAAATCATCCGTCGCGTACCAGTCGGCGTCGACGTTGCGAACCAGGTTGTTGATCCGCCGCTCAAGCGTCTCGCCAGAGTGGAGCAGCGGGATAGTGAAGCGCCGCACCACCCGTCGCGTTTCCCGTCGCCCGCCGAGGACCGGTCCCAGGACGTCGTCAAACGTGAACTTGATCGAGGCACCCACCAACCCGCCGATAACCGACGACAGTAACGCCCACGCCGCGGTGTTCACCTTAGCACCACAATAGTCGAGCGGCTGGCTCTATGGCGGGCGCCTTGAGGCGGACATTATCGTCGACCAGCCTCTCCCACTGGATTGTTACTTGAAACGCTCTTCCGACACGGTGTTCGCAATGGATGCTCATCAACGGGAGGCTCTCTTGCCCCGTACCGTGGACAATCGCAACGGCCTTGAGGCCGACGCCGTCCGCAACCGCCTTCCTATGGAGTTGGAAGAGGGGATCGACGTCCCCCGATGTCAGAAGAGGATCGGTCGTGACGGTCACGCGGCCATCTCTCCACAGCGCGACGCCAAATGGGTGAAAAGTCTCGAACCTTTGCAGCCCCCCGCTGCACAGAAATGCGGCACGGTCCAGAACCGTCTGCATCTCATCGCCGGCATCCGTCGTGAGCTCCGGCCAGCGCGGGCTCAGCCGTGGTGACGGCACGGCCTTCGAGAGTTCGCTGGCGTATAGCGCATCGGCACTATCCCCGTACTCCTGGTATCGCTGCGACACCGCTTGCGCTAGCCCGTGCGTGAGCTTAGCCTGATATGTCGGCGTGGCTGCGGCGTACTCACTCGAGTCGCGGATCGCCCGCCCAAGCTCGACCACCTGGTCCAGGTCTCGGCGAGACCGGCTCGCGTGGTACGCCTCCTCTGCGGCCGCCAAGCGTTCTGTGTGCTGGATGAGATCTCGGGGAGTGAAGAACGCCAGTCCTTGATCTTCGTAGAAAGCGTCTTCGAGGCCAATTGCCATGGATCGTCTCAGCCGCTTACTCCACCGCTCGAGATAGCTTGCCAAGTCATTGTGCCCGCGGGAAGACGCGGCGTCCATCATCGCGTCGATCGCCTGGGCGCAGGACTCCGACAAGGCCTCTGGGTGGGAGGCAAGGAAGTCGTACCCAGTATGTGTCGAGACGGACGACACCAGGAAGGCAGCCAGGGGGCCAGGTGACGGTTTCGGCGTTGAGGTGATCACGTTTAGCCATGTTCGCTCGTATGCGAGGTTATTCAGAAGCTCCTGACCGGCTACCTCAACAAAGCCTGCCTCAGCGGCGCCCTGTCTCGCGCGCGAAAGTAGGTAGCCATGGAAGTGGGTTACCTTTGCTCGCTCGGCGTCGCCTCTTTCCTCCGCGAGCTCCCGTTCGCGTGCGAGGACATTCACCGCCTTTTGATCGCGCAAGCGTGGATGGCGGAGTAGGAATTTGTACGAGTCGCCCCAACTTTGGCAGGCGATGAACGCCTCGACGAGTTCAGATACCTCCAGCCAATCTTGTGATTGCGCTGCCGCGTTCACAACATCCCTCTCCCACAAATCGCCCGCTCTGTTTACGCTGCGTGCGGAAGGTCCTTAGGACCGAAGCGCCTAGCGAGATCGTACTCCTAATTCAACGGCCGAATCGAGGCGGCAAGGATACGTCCGCCGCGCCGGCTTGGCATCCTGCCCATGAGCCTGCCGCTGGGTGTGAGCAGTAGCTCTGCGGCTGGCTGCTTCGCTTTCCCCCGAGGCTTCGCACCCCCGCCGACCCAGGCGAGCCCCCTCGGCGCTTCTGCAATCCCGGAGAGACGTGTCGTCGAGTTCGTCGCCCACCTCGCTGATCCCCTGGACGAGCGAGCGGCGCCGCGTCGCTGCTGCTTCTTTGGGGGAGCGTCGGCCTTAGTAAGTGTTTGAGAAGGGCTTATGGGGTTGTCCAGGGTTGGCGTCCGGGTGCCGGGGCGAGTCGTCGTGTCATCAGGCCGATCATCGCCCACTTGACCATCGCGACCGAGGTTTTGGGCAGCCGCTCGTAGTCGTGGTCCAGTCGCCGGCATTTGGTGATCCACGCGAGCGTTCGCTCCACGACCCAGCGTCTGGGCAGCACCTCGAAGGTGCGCTGTCCCTCGGGCTTGCGCACGATCTCCAGGACGAGCCGTGCTGTCATCTTGGCCCACTCCACGAGCTTGCCGGCGTACCCGCCGTCGGCCCACACCAGGCTGATCGTCGGGAACGCCTTGCGGACCGCCTCAAGCGTGGGACGAGCGCCATCGCGGTCCTGGACGCTGGCGGCGGTGACCAGCACGATCACCAGCAGGCCGATCGTGTCGACCACGATGTGGCGCTTGCGGCCATTGACCTTCTTGCCCGCGTCATAGCCGCGCGTGGCGCGACCGACGGTGTCTGCGCCCTTGACCGACTGCGCGTCGATGATCGCCGCGGTCGGCTGCGGATCGCGTCCCTCAGCCTCCCGCACCCGCTCGCGCAGCGCGTCGTGCAGTGCATCAAGCGAGCCGTCATCGCGCCACCGCTTGAAGTGCCAGTACACCGTCTCCCACGGCGGGAAGTCCTTCGGCAGCTGACGCCACGAACAGCCCGTCCGCAGCAGGTACAGGATCGCGTTGACCAGCTCACGCCGCGGGTGCGCCTCATGCCGACCACCGGGCTTCGCCGCAGACAACAACCGCTCGACCAACGCCCACTGAGCGTCGGTGAGATCTGATGGATACCGCGTCTTGGAGGACATGCCCCAAAGTTCGACAACACCCCCTCACAACCTCTTTTCAAACACGCTCTTAGATGCCGGCGTGACGGCGCAGCTCACCCGGCTCCTCACGGGCGTGAGTGCTGCTGCCTCCAATTGGACCCCAACAATGTCGCTGCGCGGCGACCAGGCTTCCGCTCCGTCGCCGTTGGGGCAGTCTTTGACGAGACTGCTGCGCTAGGCGTGAACCAGCCACGCTCGGCTCGGCGCGCTACGACCAGCCCCAGACCCGCTTTGGTGCTGGGACGCGCATCTCAGCCTCCAAGACGAGCGACCTGGATTGCGCGGAAAGGGCGCCTCAGCCCTCGCTCCGGGCGTCTTCGACGTCGTGAAGCCGCGCCGAGCCCCGGGATCCGCGCATAGGAGGGGCGGGCGGCGCAGCCGGTTGACCCCTGCTTCCGAAATTTGCGGGGCCGCGGGCCCATCCCGCGACAACGGGTTGTGCGCGCCGCGCATTCACGAGAAAGCGGGCGCTTCGCAAGGCAGTCACGGCGACGGGCGCACCGTCGCCGGCGTGAGGCACGAATCTGGCGACGAGGAGGGCTCCCGCCGCAATGGGGGGTCAGCCCCGCTCGTCGCCACAGGGAGGGCCCGGTGGCCGAACCGGCGCTGGCGAAACGTGCGGAGGCGCCGCATAGGCAAGTCGGGGCTTGAGCGCTACTCCTGGCGCGACTCGGAGCGCGGGCGGGCGGCGTCGGCGAACACGCACACGACGAGCAGGCGAGCGAGCGTGTCGGTGAGGGCCGCGGTGGACTCAGGCGAATCCTCGTCGAGGCATGTGATCGAGCTTGAGAGCCAGCGCACCGCCTCTTGAGCCTGCCGGACGAGCGACGGCGGCTCCTGGTCCACGCGAGCGGACTCGAGCAGCGGCGCCGTCAGATCGTAGATGACCGGCTGCCACTCCTCGGCGGTGTAGCCGTGCACGTCGCCGGCGAGCGCGAGCGCCCGGTGGCAGCGGTGTAGGGCGTCGGCCGCGTTGGTCTCGGCGGTGTCGAGCAGCTCTCCCCGGAGTTTGTCTTGGACGCTGTCTGGGAGCGCGTGGAGGAGGTGCACGGCGACGCTGAGCGTGGCGGCGGATGGGATCGCGGTCGCGAGGAGGGCGATCGGCCGCTGCGGCGCGGCGTCCGGTGCCTCGCTGAGCAGTTGCTCCCCGCGGCGGTTGGCCGCCGCGTAGCGGACGGCGAGCTCGTCGTAAGTCCAGGGGCGGCCGAGGTGGCGGTAGGTCTGGCTTAGATCGATCACTCGGCTCGGCAGCATGACGCGAGGCGGCGCTTGCCGCGTCGTCGCCGTGTCGCGAAAGATGCGAGCGGCGGGCCGCTCGGACTCGGGGCGCCAGGGGGCCGGGGCCATATCTAGCGGGTGTGGGTCAAGCGTCTGAGATCTCGCGGGCGGTGGCGGCGGTGGCGGCGCTGGATGGGCGTTGCCGGCGGGCGATGTACGGGCGGGCGGTCGCGTTCGGGGTCGCGAGCACGCAGTGCAGCTTCGAGCAGGAGCGCCGGTATGGCGCGCTGCGGCTGCTGACGCTGGCGATGCTGCGGCTGCCGGACGTGGCGCTTTACGGCGAGCTGCTGCATTCCTATGCGGGGGAGCTGCGCGCTTGCTGTCTGGTGGCGCAGACGCTGATCGGCACAGCGTCAGGCGCGATGCGGCTCGCCCGCCGGGCTCTGGAGATGCACGCGCTCGAGTTCGGGTATCGCGCCGACGCGTGGGTGGCGCGCGCGGTCGGGGGGACCGCTGATGAGCTGAGCGGGAGCGTCGTCGACGAGGAGGGTCTGCCGGTGGCGTTGGATCAGGCGCGGCGGGCGACGCTTGCGCTGACGCGGGCGACGGCTTCGACGGCGAACGATCCGATGCTCGTGCCCGGGCAGATCGCCGATGCGCTCGGGCACCTCCTCGTGATTTACCTGATCGCGGTCGAGGTCGCGTCTGCAGCATGACCGGCCTGCTGCTCGCGGCGCTCGAGCGCCTTTCACCGCGGATTCGCCGCCTTCTGGTCGCCGTCGGGGCGCTGCTGGCGCTCGGTGCCGTGATGGCCGCGCTGACGCTGACCGCCCCGCGCAGTGCCCACAAGCGCCACCCGACCCCGCTGCCTCCGGTCGCATCGCGTTCGCCACAGAACTCGCCGCACCGGCCAGGGCCGCCTGTCTCGAACGTGGCGATGGGTGAGGCCCGCCGGGTGGCGGAGCGGTTCCTCGCCGGCTATCTGGCGTTCGCGTGCGGCCGCGGCAGCGCGCTCGCGGTCCGTGGGATCACGCAGGCCCTGCGCCGCCAGCTGCTACGGCAACGGGCTCAGCTGACGCCGGTCGAGCGCCGCCGCCGCCCGCGGGTCGTGTCGGTGCAGACGGTCGGCACGACGCCGGTGTTCGTGGTCGCGACGGCTTTGATCGACGACGGCGGCATGACCCCGTATGGCCTGCGGTTCACGCTTCAGCGTGGGGCTGGCCGGTGGGCGGTGAGCAGCGTCGAGGAGGGGTGAGCTCCTCTGCCTGTCGTCACGCGGAGGCGGAGCGTCCGGACCCTGCTGGTAATAGCAGCGGGGTTTCCGCTGCTGCTCGCGGGCGGCGCGGCGGTGCTCACCGTCGTGATCGGTCAGAGCTGCACCGGCGGTGGTGTCGGCGACGCGCCCTCGCCGGTGGCGGTGCGCGACATCCCGGCGAGCATGCTGGCGATCTACCAACGGGTCGGCGCTCGGTACAAGCTGCCGTGGGAGATCCTCGCCGGGATCGGCAAGGAGGAGTGCGACCACGGCCAGCTCCCAGATCCCTCGTGCACCCCGCAGCCCGGGGCGAAGGGCTCGGGCGTGGCGAACTTCGCCGGCGCCTCCGGACCGATGCAGATCGGGATCGGCGGCGCCGCCGGGGATGAGTACGACTCGCTGCGCCGCTTCCTTCCCGATCCGTCGCTCGGGCCGCACGACCCGACCACCGCAGTGGAGCTCGCAGCGCTGGTCTTGATCAGGGACAAGGGCGCGCCGACCGGCCAGCCGATCGACGCCTACCGCGATTACGCGCGCGCGTACAACGGTGCCGGCCCGATGGCCGAGGCGTACGCCGCCCGGGTGCTCGCCGACGCCCACAACTACGAGGGCGCCGGGACGATCAGCGTCGGAGCCGGATGCAGCGCCGCGTTCGGGACGCCGATCGTGCCCGGCACGAAGGCGCGGATCCTCGCCGATGGCGTCGCGGCCGCGCCTGCCGACGCGCCCGCGGAGGTGCAGGCGATGATCGTCGCCGGCAACCGGATAAACCACTTCGCCTACAGCTACGGCGGCGCGCACGGCGACCCAGCGCAGACGATGAGCCAGACCAACCCCAACCCGGCCGCGGTGCCGGGCGCGGAGGAGAACGGCGGACCGGGATACGACTGCTCGTCCGCAACCTCATACGTGCTGTGGGGCGCCAGCTTGGGTCAGAGCCTGCTTGGCGGCGGCGTCTTGGTGTCGGGCGAGCTCGAGAGCGTCGGCGATCCCGGCCCCGGGAAGTGGGTGACGATCTACGCCAACGCGGGGCACGCCTACATCAAGGTCGCGGGCATCTACCTCGACACCGCGGCGGGACTCGGCAACCCGCCCAACCCTCCGTCCACCGGGCCGCGGTGGAGCACCGCCGGCACCGGGCCAGCCGGGTTCGTCGCCCGCCACCCACCCGGGCTCTGACCAGGGCCAGGCACTGCTGACTCTCCCGTGGCCCACCGGTCCGGGAGACAGCTGCGGCGGCGGTGCCCACCAGGCCCGATGCCGTTCCATTGCCGAGGTCCGCTTTTCGTCTCTGCTCCCCGATCAGCGCGCAGCATCGCCACACCGGCGCGCCAGCGCAGCTGCTGCGCGTCCGGGGCGATCACGCCGTCCCTGTGCCGCCCGGCTCCTGCTCGCCTAGCGATGCACAACGGTCGCCGACGGCGCTCGCGACACGGTGCTTGCTCCTGAACGGCTAGCACCGGCTGGACGCGGGATTGCGCTTGGTCGCCAAAGCGGTAGCGCGAGAGATTCGGACCGCGGAACGGGAGCGATCGTCCGCACAGCATGGCATCACGTGTCGACCCACGGCTCAACCCTCATCGCCAGCGTCAAGTGGCGGCTCGAGCAATCGATCGTACGTCTTCGACCACGATGGTCCATAGATCTCGTCGAGGAGTTCGAAGTGGCCGGCTGGGGCGCTCGCCTCAACGCTGTGGAGCCAGCCCTCGAATGCATTTAGGTTCTCAACCGAGAACACTGCGAGCTGTGCAGGTATCGCGTCCGACAGCGGCGTATCCCGCATGAGTCGGTGGCACTGCCGGTCCACGAACATTGCATCGACGTAGGGTATGTACGTGGAGATTGACTGCAGATCCCATCGCAGACTAGACTCGCGGTTACACGCCCAAGTTGCTCCTGGGCGGCAGACCATCCGGCCGCCGCTAGAAGCCCCGCGCGGAGCTGCGCGGCGGGAATCTGAGCGGGAGCCTCCGACCGGAGGAACGCGTTGACGGTCTCCTGCCGACTCCCAGGTGGCACGCCCCGCTCGTCCATCGCGCTCCACATCAGCGCAAAGAATTCGCCGGCACGTGGCTCGTCTATATATGACGGGCCGAACGCCTTCAGCTGCTCGTCACGGCGCTCATCGAAGGTCCGCTCCGACTGGTGCGCCCACTCCTCAGCCACGCGCGACAGCTGGTTGTCCAAACGCTCGCGGACCTCTCGCAGCTCAGCTTCGTCGACGTCTGACTCGAACCGTACATCGAGGCTTAGCCGCTGCGGCCAGCGTCGTGGAAGCGAGACAACATCCTGTCGCTTGAGCTCAGGCGCTGCAGTGCCATCCAGATACCCCACAAACGCGTTGTAGAGCTGCAACCGCACAACCTGACCTGTGGATCGGAGACTCGAATCCCCATTGAGCTGGACGAATACTCGGTGCAGTGCCGCGTCGAGGCGCTCGCTGAGTATCGCTTCCTCGCGATGCACCGTCGATTCCGGGCAGACGAGAAGGGCGCTCTTCACGAGTCGTTCGAGCCTCCCGTAGGCGAGGGGCCAGAAGCCGCGCTGCCTCCGTGTGTCGTCCGGATCAGCGAACTGCGCGCGTGAGTCCGGCAATAGTGCTTTCACGAGACTCGATGCGGTCCACTGGTCAAGCAGCAGCACGGCTGGGCATGGCGGGGGCGGCAGGGCGCGGCGGACCGCGCGACGGCATTCTTCGCAGCGCTTGGCATATCCCCGCTCGCCAATCGTAAGCACCCCGAGCGCCTCCTGAGCACCGCACGTCGGGCAGGTCTCGAAGGGAGGTCCTAACCAGGGGTCACTCCGCATGCCGTTAGCGTACGTGCGTGCGCCCGTGAGGCTTCGATCGGTACGCACAAGGCCCCCGGCTCGCGTCGCAACGCAGCTGCCGAACACAGACTCGACGGCGCTCTGGCGCATCCGGCTTGCGATCGGGACCCGCTCAGATGTCGCCAAAACACTTGTCCGCCGGGAGATCCGCACAACGCCCGATGCAATCGTCAAAGCTGGCTGGTCGAAGCACGTCTGTAGCCAAGCCAGCCATGGATGCGCGGTCTGGCATACGCTCGCACAAGATGACCGCGCATCGCTTCCCGATGGCCGAAATGTTCCCGCCCGAGGACGACCTCGCACGGTGGGTGATGGTTCTGTCGATGGCGTGGCAGGACCTGGTGGCGTCGAACGAGAAGCTGATCACCGCGCTCGACGCGGACCACCTCGTCTCGGTCCAGGATGCGAAGCGAGTTGTCGCACACGCGTGGGACCTGTCTGAGTTTCTCGAGGAGTCACGGGAGCGCGAGGCCGTCAAACGGTTCGTGGACTCGCTGTCCGAGGAGGGGCGGGACGACTATGCCGCGATCTTCCGGCTGATCGAGCATCAGCCGGCGGAGCCGGGGAGGCGGCCCTTCAAGGGGTACCTCGCGGGGGCGCGGAACTATGCGTCGCACTACGCCGAGCTCGACCGCAAAGAACTGGCTCGCGCGATCCGCGCCGTTGCCAACGCCGAAGGGGTGCTCCGCTATGGGACAACCTTCGGCAGCGTGCGTGCTGAGTACGCCGAAGTGATATCGGTCGAACTCTTCTTTCCTGGCGCTTCCGCGATCGGACCAAACCCCGAGCTCGAGCAGTTCATCGAGGATCTGCGCGAGCTCGTGCTCGCGCTCATGCGCTTCGTCCAGCGAGTGCTCGACGCATACTTCCGTCGTCGGCTCGGCTTCGGCTGACGGCCGCCTCGTCTAGTTACGCGGCACGACGGCGTGTCCGTCGAACGTCCAGCGCTGGATGTCCCGGTTGCTGAAGATGCGACGGACGCTGCCGTCGAGCGTGCGCAGAGCGAGTTCGGCGACCAGTCCGCCGACGCCGTCTTCGACGACGACGGTGATGGTGTCCGACGCGACCTTCGCCTCCCAGCGCCAACCTCCCATACGGAGCGGCGCGACATCGGGGGCGATCAGCCACGTGGGCTCTTCAAACACGTTGGTGCGTCCGATCGTCGCCTCTCCACCGAGCGGCACGCTCCCGTAGTCCTCGGCCAGCTGGGCATCGACGAGCGGGAAGAACGGGCACCGGCGACCCTCGGCGTCGGCGAGCTCGAGCTCACGCGTCTCGACGATACCGAGCCGAGTCACCTCTTCGTCCATCTTGTTAGCGTCGTCCGGGTGGAGATGCCACGAGACGTTGAGGAGCCCGTGGCCGGTCATCGTGATGTCAACTTGCACTCTCCGACACACGCCCTCCCAGTCCTCCTCCTCGGGTGGGCGCAGCAGGGCGAGGTGGATCCCTTTGGCCTCCGCGTACTGAACAGCCGGCTGAGTGAATCCGACCGTGGTTACGACAAACGCTTCGTCGGGTCGAATGTCCTCGACCGCACCCCAGAAGTTGCGAATGATCGGGAGCCCGATCGTCGTGTTGTAGTCCTTGGTTTCTACGAGGACGTGCTTGTGGTCGTCGCCGACGACCACATCGATCTGGTGCTGCACACCTGAGCTACCACGAAGCCGTAGATCGTGAACGGTCGCCTGGCCGGTGAGCGCACGAAAGGCGATGGCGGCCAGTCGCTCGTAGTTCGTACCGTTCTTGAGCTTCTCCTCGAGTACGAGCCGGTTGTAGATCAGGTCCATCTCGCTGTCGCTCACTGTTCACACGGTACGCCGGAACCCGGCAGCCGCGGTGGGGGCCGCCTCTGCGTCGGCATCGCTGACGATTGGTTTCGCTCCGCGTCCCGCGCACCCCGCCATCGCAACGCGAGAGAGGAGTCGGCCGAGGCAGCCGTACCGCACGGGGTGCGACTGCCGTCCGCTCACAGCGGGCCAGCCTTTTTGAGGTCCAACCCACGGATGCTCGCGGCGGTCGGCCTACTCGTGCTGATCGCATATCCCGCTGCCCGCAAGCTCAGACAGAGCAGCCCATCTCCTCAAGCGTGGCGACCGCTTCCGGCAAGCGGGATGCGAGGCGCGCACCCTCGGTGATGTCGCGGGCCGTACGAAGATCTCCGATCGTGCGCCGTTCTCCGACGACGAGGTCTGCGTAGCCAGCGGCGCAGGTCAGGTACAGAATGTCGGTGAAGTCGTTGGAGTGCCACGGCGAACCGTTCCGGAGCCGCGTGTAAAAGATGGCGCGAACCCGGCTCAAACACGGCATGTGCCCGACATCGCCGTAGGTGCGCTTCAACCACTCGCCGCGCGCCTCATGATCGGAGTCGGGCCATGCCACTAGGAGCTCCGCACTGGAGTCCGTGAGCGTCTGGGCATTGGCGACCTGCCGTGCCCGTTCTGCAGGGACGTGGTCCGCTCGCACGTGCTCGCTCGCGTTCTGAAGCGATTGTGCCCACAGCTGTGTTGCCGCGCGCCCGCCCTCGTCCTCCAGCTTCTCGGAACGGGTCAGCGTAGAGGCAATGGACAGGGCGTTGATGATGGGCTTGCCCAGCGCTGCGAAGGGCGCCGGTAGGCCCGCAACATCGGGGTTGCGTAAGAAGCGGGTGAACAGTTGGTCTGCGTCCTGGACAAAGACTCGCTGCGTTGCACCGGCGCGACCTTCGCGGGCGGTGGCGAACTCCTCAGATCGGATCCAGGAGGGATGACGCATCAGCCATCCCTGCGACAGGCCAAGCATGGCGCTTGCCAGTCTGGTGCGTCGGAGTCCGTACAGTGCGCCCGTTTCCACGGTGTGCCCGGCTGATACTGGCAAGACGATGCGGCGTTCATCGGCAAACCTCGTTAGAACCTCGGCGGCCGCAGCGTCCTCGGCGCTGACGCCCCGGCCGCCGCAACGAACTGCCGCGAGCATGGACCAATGGTTCTGGTCCAGATACACGATCTTGCGATCCGCCAGGAAGCTGCTCTGGCGAGCCGCCCCTAAATGCAGCGCGATAGTGGCGATCGTTTGGTCAGGCAGGAGAAGAGACAGCAGCTGGGCATCGAAATCGATGTGGATCCGTGCGATTGGCACCTCGGCGGCGCTCGGGCGCATCCGTTCTTCGACAACCCGGCCGTCTGCGAGCGTAAGTCGCAGCCGGCCAGTTGCAACTTCCAGGTCAGCGACGGGCAACATCCTTTGAGGCTAGTCGCCCACCGGTCGTCAATCGCGACTAGTGCGGTCTGCCAGGCACGTGCGGGGGCTACTAGCGGCTAGTGTCCTGCACCGTTAATTCGTTGTAGAAGTCGTTTGATGGACTCCAGGATCTGCTCAACGGTCTTGGTCCAGATGAACGGCTTGGGGTTCTCGTTCCACGCTGTGACCCAGTTACGGATGTCGCGCTCGAGCGCGTGCACGCTTCGGTGGTCGGAGCGTTGCAGGAGATCCTGGGTGAGGTAGGCGAACCAGCGCTCGACCTGGTTGATCCAGCTGGAGTACGTCGGTGTGTAGTGCAAGTGAAAGCGTGGGTGTCGCGCGAGCCAGCTCTTGATCGCCGGAGTCTTGTGTGTGCCGTAGTTGTCACACACAAGATGCACATCGAGATGTTCGGGAACCTCGGCGTCGATCTTGGCGAGGAACTTCTTGAACTCGATCGTGCGATGCCGGCGATGCACACTTGAGATCACGGTCCCATCGGCAGTGTTGAACGCGGCGAACAGGCTCGTGGTCCCGTGCCTGAGGTAATCGTGGGTGCGCTTCTCGGGCATGCCGGGCATCATCGGGAACGCCGGCTGAGAGCGCGCGAGTGCTTGCACCTGGCTCTTCTCATCCACGCAGTAGACGACCGCCATCTCGGGCGGGTTCAGGTACAAGCCGACGATGTCGTACACCTTCTCGACGAACAGCGGATCGTTGGAGAGCTTGTAGGTATCCGCGAGGTGAGGCTTGAGATCGAACGCGCGCCAGATCCTCCCGATCGTCGAGCGCGAGAGCCCCGAACGCTGCGCCATCTTCGACCGTGACCAGTGCGTCGCGTCCTTCGGCGTGGACTCAAGCGTGTCCACCACCACCTTCTCCACTTGCTCAACCGTGATCGTTCGTGGCCGGCCCGGCCGCGGCTCATCCACTAGCCCGTCCAATCGCAGTTCGCAGAACCGCCGCCGCCACTTCCCGACGGTCGGGGCCGACACCCCGCACGCAACGGCCACATCCGTGTTCGAGCGGCCCTCCGCGCACGCCAACACGATCCGCGAGCGCAACGCCAACGCTTGCGAGGAGGACCGCCTGCGCTCCCATCGCACCAACTGCTCACGCTCCCCGTAGGTGAGCGTCAAATCCGCCTTGGGTCGTCCTGTTCTGGGCATGCCACAGCATACCATACTTATGAAAGGAACTTAAGGGCCAGGACACTAGATCGATAACGATCGGGCGACAGCCGACTGGACTACTGCACTGCGCCCGTAGAAGCGTGCAATCGTGGCGCCGCCGTCACGCTCCCCATTTGGCGCGAATTGTTGCGGCGGACGGGCCTGCCCATGCTCAGCTTGGCTTGCCGTACACGGTGTAGAAGCTCCTCTTCATCGGGGCGCCGGTGCTCACCTGCATGAACAAGCCGACCAACCTGGCAATGAACGTCTTGGCTTTGCGGTCGATGCTGAAGTGGATCCGGCTGCCTGACCCCTGCGGCTCGACCCTGAATTCGAACGTCCCGCCGGTCTGGAACAAGTTGCCATCAGTGATCGTGGACTTGACGACGGCGTCGGTCCATTCGTAGGTCACACGCTCCCACGCTCCGCCGCCCGGAACATCGGTCCCTTCCGTCACATCGGCCGTGTTCTCTCCCACTGAATGAGCTGGTAGAGCTTGGCCGAGAGGTTGGGCCAGATCTCGGGACGGCGGTCGGAGAAGTCGATCATCGCTGCCATCACCTTCTCGGGCGGGTCGCGCACGTCGAGCACGAACGAGAACTTGGGCATTCGAACGCCGATCCTAACCTCCCGTCCGGGCGCCGGGCCAACCTTGGTCGTGGGCAATCACTCGTGCGACTGGCCAAGTTCGCGCTCGACGCCGTCGAGCCAGTCGCTATGGGCCTACAGCAGCCGGCGGCCGAGTCTTGTTGGAAGAGCATGCAGCTGGTGCGGTGCGGGGAGGCTAGTGTCTGAGCTGGCGATTCAGACCGATCGTGCTTGCACGACCTGCGGCGAGCCCCGCCTCCAGCAAACGATCGCGCTGATGCTCTGCTGGCCGAGCAGGCGCTGATCCTGGAACGCGAATCTCTTGTGCTCGTGAGCACGAGCGGCCACGTGACCCATCCGTGCCCTCGCTGCTGATTCCACGAGAGGCTGACCTGTGAATCCCCGTGTTGATGACCGCGTTTGGGCAGGGTTGTTTGCGCCGGCGTTAGGGTCGGCGGTAGATCGGGCTGGCTTGTCTCTTCGTTCAGGCGGCTTCTTCGGCTTCTGGTTGTTCGACTTGGTCGAATGTGACGGCGTAGCCGAGCGCTTCGAGTTGGCGTTGGAGTCGGCGTGCGCGGTGCTCGACCGAGTAGCGCTTGCGTTGCCAGTCCGGTCCGAGCTCGCGGAATGGGACTTGGTCGCGGACGACGTGGTAGTAGTCGGGTTCAGCTACACGTCGATCAGGGGGCGATTGATGTGCGGGGACACGAGCTCGAGCGGAC
Source organism: uncultured Solirubrobacteraceae bacterium (assembly GCA_963816005.1). Lineage (GTDB taxonomy): Bacteria > Actinomycetota > Thermoleophilia > Solirubrobacterales > Solirubrobacteraceae > Palsa-465. The sequence continues at coordinate 62,451 of CAWFKF010000081.1, forward strand.
GAAGAAGTTTCGAGATGCTCGTCAGAGCGCGAGAGCGGCGATCCGGATCGACGATCTCGCGAGCAGCGATCCATGGCGGCCGCGCGGGATCGAGGTCCGCGGACGTGCCGAGGCGCTGACCGAGCCCGAGGTCCTCATCCGTGTCAACCCTGAGCGGGTCATCTCGTGGGGCTTGGTCGGCGAGCGCGACGCCCGCAGCGTGGGACGGTGATGGTGGCTCGACTGGTCGGCATCAACCACATCGCGCTGGAGGTCGAGGATCTTGACCACGCGCTGGCCTGGTATGGGCGCTTCTTCGAGCTTGATCTGCGAGGCCGCCACGGCGATCGGATGGCCTTCATCGACATCGGCGACCAGTTCATCGCTGTGACGACGCCTCGAACCCAGCCGCCCGACCGCGCACGGCACTTTGGTCTTGTCGTCGACGACAAAGAAGCCGTCCGCGCAGCGCTGCAGCGGGAAGACGTGACCGCCCAGCCCTCGGGATCGCTCGACTTCGTCGATCCGTGGGGCAACCACTTCCAGGTCGTTGACTACCGCGACATCCAGTTCACCAAGACCTCAGAGGTCCTTGCCGCTATCGATCTGACGCACCTGCAAAAGACTGAATCCGCACAGCGAGAGCTCCGGGAGAAGGGCATCATCACCTAACTTCGGCGCGGCCAACCACCGGGCCGCGCAGGAGAAGTCTGTTCCCGCTCGCTGAGCGACCGGCGCTTCGCCGTGCATCGGGCGCGACGCTCGGATTCGTGGGGCTCGCCCATGCCGGCAATCCCGTCCTTCCTGCTACTTCGAACACCGAGACGCTGCACCTCCCTCGGACTTACGCTCTTGTTGGGCGATGAGCGACCCGCAGTGCTCACGCGTCGCGACGGTCACGCTCTTCGATACCGGACAGAAGGACAATCGCCTTCGCCCCAATGTCGAGCGCGGCGGCGGCCGCCGGCCAGACGGCGCGGACCAGAGCACTGCATAGGTATCGCGCCCGATTTCCACGCCGTGTCGCCAGCCCTGCAATCGGCGACCAGGAGGACTGTGCTTCGTGGGTTCGCACGGCCCTGCGTTGCGCGGCACGCAGGGCCCGCCCGCGCCCCGGCTCCCCGGGCGCCAGAGACCTCGTCGGTCGTGAAAGCGCGACTGCGCCGTTGACGCCGATCTGCCCTGCGTGCCGCGCCAAGCAGGGACGACCGACAAACGGGACACAGACCCGCTCTCGAAAATCTCGGGTCTCGGCGCGGCGCGCCCCGCTTTCGACGAAACGCGGTACTTCCCGCCGATCGCCGTCGGCGACCGGCGACCGGCGACCGGCGACCGGCGACCGGACGGGCCCCGCAGGTGGCGAGGAGGTCTGTGGCAGTCCGTGCAGGAGCCCTGCTTCGCTTCTAACGCGGTAATCAGCTCAGAGGCGCGCGACCCTTTTCGATTCGTTTCTGCTGTAGCAGCGCGCTGAAGATGTAGCTCCGGTAATCCGCCCTCACCTAGGCCGATCAAGCCGGAAGCGGGAATCACGCCGAGCTTCTCTGGCCACGAAGCCGAGGTCACGCACTTGTCGTTCCTCGCGAGACCGCAAGTCATTCGGGTGCAGGTCGTTTGTAGTGGGTAGATAGTCCTGATTTGTCGGGCGAATGGCGCGTCGGTCGGCGCTTTCTGGCAGGGTTATGCCCGTGGTTTCGGGAGGACTCCCGGTGAGCTGCGGCGAAAGTCAGGGGTGTTGTGTCTTTTTCGGACGGCGATACGGAGGTGATCGCGTGGCTCCTGATCTGCTGGACTTGTTCGTCGGCGCCCGGCAAGCTAACGGCTCTGTGAGCGAGCCGTCGTTGCCGTTGGTGGATGGTGATCGGCAGCCCGCGGGTGGCGAGGACCCGCGCGCGGCGGGGTTGGATGCGCGCCCGGTCGCGGGGTTTGAGCGCTCGCAGGCTCTGTTTGCGAGGTTGCTCGAGTGGGCGGCGGGCGAGGAGGCGTTGGGGCTTGAGCATTCAGGGCTCGAGGCGCGGCTGGTCAAGGACGGTCGTGAGTTAGCCCGCCAGGTGTTGCAGGACCAGCTCGATCTGCGCGCTGTGCTCGAGCCGCGCGTCGGTGGGGTGATCGGCGCTGAGGGCACGCCGCGGCGTAGTGTCGAGCGTGGCCACGAGCGCGATCTGCACACCGTGCTTGGCGAGGTGCAGGTCACGCGGCTGGCCTACCGGGCGGTGGGCAGCGAGAACTTGTATCCCGCTGACGCGCAGCTGAACCTTCCCGCCTCGCGCCACTCGCATGGGATCCGCAGGCTGGCCGCGCTGGAAGCGCCGCGCGGCAGCTTTGAGGACGCGCAGGCCGCGATCGTGCGTCAGAGCGGCCAGCAGATCGGCACCCGTCAGCTCAGAGAGCTGACGCTCTCAGCCGCCCAAGACGTTGCTGCGTTCTACGCGCAGCGCGAGCGCACAGCGCCAGAGGAAAAGGATCTGCTGGTGCTCTCGTGCGATGCCAAGGGGGTGGTGATGCGCCCCGAGGCGCTGCGTGAGCCGACTCGCACCCAGGCGCACAGCGCCTCGGGCAAGCTCAAGACGCGCCTGTCCAAGGGCGAGAAGTCCAATCGCAAGCGGATGGCGGAGATCGTCACCGTGTACGAACTCACCCCCGAGCCGCGCACCGCGGCCGCCATCCTGCCCGACCCCGACAACCCTCCACCTTCAGCCACCCCGCGACCGAAGGCGAAGAACAAGTGGCTGGCCGCCAGTGTCACCGACGACGCCAGAGCGGTCATCGCTGGGATGCTCAACGAGGCCGACCGCCGCGATCCCGACCACAAGCGTCGGTGGGTGGCGCTGGTGGACGGGAACAATCACCAGATCGACCGGATCAAGACCGAAGCCCGCAAACGCAAGGTCAAGGTCCCGATCGTCGTTGACTTCATCCACGTCCTTGAGTACCTATGGTCAGGCTGCTGGTGCTTCTTTGAAGAGGGTGACCCGGCCGCCGAACGGTGGGTGCACGAGAAGGCGCGCGCCGTGCTGGAGGGCAAGGCGGGGATCGTCGCCGCCGCGATCCGCCGCAAAGCGACCCGCCTCGCGCTCGAGCCCAACAAGCGCCAAGCCGCCGACCGCTGCGCCGACTACCTCCTCGCGAAACGACCCTACCTCGACTACCCCACCGCCCTTCAGAACGGCTGGCCGATCGCGACGGGCGTGATCGAGGGCGCCTGCCGCCACCTCGTCAAAGACCGCATGGACATCACCGGCGCCCGCTGGGGCCTGGCCGGCGCCGAGGCGATCCTCACACTCCGCGCGCTGATCAGCAACGACGACTTCGACCAATACTGGACCTTCCACCTCGCCCAAGAACACTGCCGCGTTCACGCATCACGCTACGCCCTCGGCGTCATCCCGACACCCGCGTAACTCCCTCCAATGGACCTGCACCCAAACGACCCTACCTCGACTACCCCACCGCCCTTCAGAACGGCTGGCCGATCGCGACGGGCGTGATCGAGGGCGCCTGCCGCCACCTCGTCAAAGACCGCATGGACATCACCGGCGCCCGCTGGGGCCTGGCCGGCGCCGAGGCGATCCTCACACTCCGCGCGCTGATCAGCAACGACGACTTCGACCAATACTGGACCTTCCACCTCGCCCAAGAACACTGCCGCGTTCACGCATCACGCTACGCCCTCGGCGTCATCCCGACACCCGCGTAACTCCCTCCAATGGACCTGCACCCAAGTCATTCTCACCTCTAACTCCCTCCAATGGACCTGCACCCAAGTCATTCTCACCTCTAACGCGAGGTCATAGTGAGAGCGGTTCGGTGTCCTCGGCTTCGGCGCGTGCGTCCGTCTATCGCCGGTTCGCGAGCACGGACGCGGCCAGGGCGAGGGAGCCCGTCACGAGCGGACCGAGCGCGCGGAGCCAGTGATGCCGGTGCTCTGGCGGACGTGATCGGCGTAGGCGACGAAGCCGATCGGCACGACCTACCGGAGCGCTCCACCGCCTCCTTCCCGCCACGAGCTGCTCCGGAGGAGGAGAAGTGCCGCCCTCGCGCCTGCCGTGCATGGCAAGCACGAGCGCGGCGTCTGGCGTACGCCGCGAGCAGGGGGAACGGACGTCGGTCGCCGTCCCCCATGCGTCGCCGCCCTCAGGCGTGTGTGAGGTGCCTACCGGCCGGGGCCACGGTCATCGCGGCGGTCCTCGCGCCGATCGCCGCGGTCGTCACGGCGATCCGATCGCCGGTCATGACCGTGCTTGACGACGGCCGCGGTACCAACGACGGCCGCGGTCCGCACGACCGGTCGACCACCGAGTACTCCCCTGCCTCTACGTCCTGGGCCTAGCGGCATGTCAAGCTCCTTCCTGTTCGGATTCGATTGCGGCCAGCAGTGCCTGTGTCGGGATGCGGCCGTTGGCGATCAGCTGGCCACCCGACCGTCGCACCGCAGAGGAAAACGGGCCGGCCCAGCTGTTTTCGTACACGAGCACCGCCGCAACGCTGCCCGGCTCGATCGCCACGCCGAACGCTTCGATGTCCTCCTCGGCGAGCAGCATTCCGAGCTCCCCTTCGAGCGCGCGCAGCTGGCCCACATTGCTGTCGTCGAGCTCGTGCAGCTCAGCGACCTCCACCGATCCATCGGCGTCCTTGCGCAGAATCAGCAGGTCCAGCACACGCACGAGCCCACGGTCGACCAGCGCACTCAGTTCTTTCGCCATCTCACCGGAGAAGTCGGCCTTGTCAGCCGGGAACTCGACCACCAAGTAGTCGACCGGCCCAAGAACGTCAAGATCGCTTTCGGTCATCATCGCCTTTCGATCGTTCGCAGAACACTAACGCATCCCAGACCCCCGCATCCGGGACTCCGATCGATCCGAGCTCGTGCAGCACGCCTGATCGGGAGTTGCATGCTTGACCGTCGGCCATCGCTCCTCACCAACGATCTTCGCAGCCACAGGCGACGGTGCAATCACCCAAATCAGCCATCGAAATCGTTCGTCAGCTCATCGCGGGCGTGCTGCGGTCATGCACCATGTATGCCGTAAGCAGCGCCTCCGGGAAGAAGACCAGGCTGAAGATGAAGTACCCGAGGAAGCCGTCCCCCTTGCGAGCTGCAACGCGGGCCGGCCAGAAGGCCAGAGCCACCACAGGGCTCCTGAGACTGCTCAGGACTCGTAGCTAAATAAGGTTGCAGGACTTGTTGATCGGGCCTCGAAAATGGGGTTGTGGTCGATGAGGCGGCGATCGGTGAGAAGTTCCGGGCGTTAGCCGGCGAGCTGAACGAGCGCCAACGCAGGTTGTGGGCGGCGTCTGAGGCGCGATCAGTTGGGCGGGGTGGGATCGCCGCCACGGCCCGGGCGACGGGGATCTCGGTCCCGACGATCCGGAAGGGAATCGCCGAGCTTGAGTCGGGCGAGCATCTCGATCCGGGCCGGGTACGCAAGCGGGGTGGTGGCCGCCGCTCGTTGACCGAGAAGGACCCGACGCTGCTGAGCGATCTGGAACGGTTGCTGGTAGCTGGTCGTCGCGGTGACCCGGAGTCGCTCTTGGTGTGGACGTCTCGTCGTGTCAGGAATCTCGCCGCAGCGCTGCGGGAACAAGGACATACCGTGCATTTCACGACCGTCGCGAAGATGTTGGGTCTGCTCGGCTACAGCCTGCAGGCGAACGTCAAGACCCGGGAGGGTTCATCGCACCCGGACCGTGACTCCCAGTTCGAGCACATCAACACCGTCGCAAATGCGGCTCTCGCGGCCGGTCAGCCGGTGATCAGCGTCGACTGCAAGAAGAAGGAGCTGGTCGGCGGTTTCAAGAACGTCGGACGGGAGTGGCATCCCAAAGGCGACCCGGAGCTGGTCCGGGTGCATGACTTCAAGGACAAGCAGCTCGGCAAAGCGATCCCCTACGGCGTGTATGACGTCGCCTCAAACCAGGGATGGGTCAACGTTGGTGTCGATCACGACACTGCCGCGTTTGCGGTCAACTCGATCCGGTCCTGGTGGCAGAACCTCGGTCACGGCCGTTACCAGGCGGCGACCCGGCTGCAGATCACCGCGGACTGCGGCGGCTCGAACGGTAATCGTGTTCGACTGTGGAAGGTCGAGCTGCAGAAACTCGCTGACGAGACCGGCCTTCAGATCAGCGTGTGCCATCTCCCGCCCGGGACCAGCAAATGGAACCGAATCGAGCACCGACTGTTCAGCTACATCACGATCAACTGGCGCGGGAAGCCGCTGCACTCCCTGGAGACCGTGATCAACCTGATCTCAGCCACCACGACCAACACCGGCCTGAAGGTATACGCCCGCCTCGACAACGGCACCTACCCGGACAAGATTCGCGTCCCCGATCAGGACCTCCACGCCGTCAATCTCCACGGCGACGAGTTCCACCCCGAATGGAACTACACCATCAAACCGAAACCTTAATCACCGACAGGCCCTCAGTCGTCGATCTCCTGCCAGACCGACTGCTCGTCGTGCTCCTCCCAGTCGGCGCCCGGCATCGCGATGGCCCAACTCGTCCATGTTCCGACCGGCCGAGCCGGGGCTGTCCTGACTCTGGCGCGGACGACCATGTCGGGCGTGAGTTCCACGGGCGAGCGCAGCGGGGCCGTCGTCATCCCCCAGTGCGTTGGTGGATCGCCGGGTCCCACGGAGAGCGAGATGTCGGGCGCGAGGTCGGCGCTGAACCAGAGTGCGAGTGCGTTGGCCGTTCCGTGGTCGCGGACCTGCAGCAGCGTCTCGGCTTCGTGAGGCGCCTGCGCCTGCTCGAGCGAGATCAGGTCCGCGTTCGTCGTCCACAACCGACCCGGCTCGGAGCGCCGGTCGCCCGACGTAAGGTGACGGAAGGTGCCGGAATAGGAGATCTCGTTGACCGTCATTTCGACCAGTCCGTCGAGCCTGAGGCCGTACGGGTTGCCCTGCAGGAATTCCACCGTCTCGCCGAGATAGCGGTCGTGCACCAGCGCGGCCCACGCCGTGACCGAGCGGGGGACCATGACTCCGCCCGGCTTGAGCCAGCGGTCACGGGCGGCCATGACCGGAGCCAGCATCCCTTCGTCGATCCCGAACCCTCCGAGCCACTCCGAGACGATCACGTCGACACGGTCCGGAAGCTCGACGTCCATGACGTCGCCGTGGATCAGCTGGACGATCTCCCCAACCCCGTTCGCGGCGGCCAGCTCCTGCGCCAGGACGGCGACCGTCGTCCGCTCCACCGCGTAGACGCGCGCAGCTCCTGCGCGCGCCGCGAACATGCTCAGGATGCCGGTTCCCGCCCCGACGTCGAGCACGATGTCGCCGGGGCGCACAACCGAGTTGATCGCACGCCGGAACGCCTCGGTGCGAACGCGGTCGCAGATCATCGTCCGGTGCACCTCGATCTCCGCGTACATCGGGTCCGGAGGGTTCCTGATCGGCGTCCGCACGTGCGTACTGTACGTCGCTCGCCGGTATCGTAGGTTCGGATGCCGGCAGCCGGTTGCGGTCGGCCGAACGAACGGGAAGGAGTTCTCCATGGGATTCAGGCGACGGACAAGGCGCCGGGCGCTCCTCGTCGGAGGGATGGCCGGAGCGGCGGTTGCTCACCGAGGTGGCGGCCAGGACGCGGAGCAGGAGCAGCAGCAGGAGGCGCCTGCCGACGACGACCAGGATCAAGTGCAGCCTGCGCCGCCTGCGGCGGACCCGGCCGACGAGCTCGAGCACCTCGCACAGTTGCACGACTCGGGGGTGCTGACAGACGAAGAGTTCGCGTCGGCCAAGGCGAAGGTCCTCGGGTCCTGAACGCGGCTCGGATGCTCAGAAGACTTCGAACAGATCGTTACGACGGGAACAGGAGGCTGCAATGAGTGAATCGCGCAAGGACGTGCTGCTGAAGGCGCTCGAGGCCGAGGCCGGCGTGTCATCGGTCGATCCCGGCACCCTGTTCACCGACGACGTCGTCGGGTGGTCGCCGTACGCGAGCGTGTCAGGGCTAACGGCGGTCGCCGAGCTCGCCGCCCAACGTGAAACGGCGTTCTCCAACGTCGTCATCATGGTCCGGGGACTCGACGAAGTGGGCAATAAGGCGTTCGCCGAATGGCTGATCGAAGCCGATCACACGGGGCCGCTCGTCCTCGGCGAGGATGCGGTGTTGGAAGCAACGGGACGGCGTGTCCAGTTGGCCGGCGCCACGGTGGCCGACTTCCGCGACGGGAAGATCCGGTCGTTCCGGACGTACTTCGACGACGTCTCGCTGATCGAACAGATCGTCGCCGCCTGACGAGCCGCTCGCTGTGGAGTTCCACGTCGAGGACAATCCGGATCCGCTCGACATCGAGGTCCTCGAAACGCAGATCCGTCGTGAGGCGTCCGCCGCCATGGGACTCGGTGACGAGGTCGAGCTGGCGATCTTCGTGCGCGACGCCGGCACGGTCGTGGCCGGCATCAGCGGCTGGACCTGGGGCGACTGCTGCGAACTCCAGAGCCTCTGGGTCAAGCCAAGTCTCCGAGGTCGCGGCCTCGCGACTCGGCTCATAGCCGCCGCCGAGACCGAGGCGGCGGCGCGCGGGTGCACACAGACCGTCCACTTCACCTACGACTTTCAGGCTCAAGCCCTCTATGAACGCAACGGCTACGAACTCGCGGGTCGAGTCGAGGACTTCCCAACAGGAACAGACGTCCTCTGGTACCGCAAGCGCCTGAACCCAGAACTCAGGGCCCTAACTGTCATCGTCGAGAATGCTGGACTCAGCGCGCGATCCGGCAGTGAAGGCGAGAGTGCTCCAACTGAGAGCTAAGAGCTGTTTCGGCTGTCCCGGACCGGAGTGCCGGCGTGACCGGCGCGCTGCTTCAGGCCTAGCATCATCTTCCGTTCCATCACGAAGCGCAGCGGCTCTCCAAACGCGTAGTCGCTCTACTCGTTGTGGACCATCGAGCGCACGAGCCGCAGCCTCGCTTGTATTGAGAAGCGAGACGATCGAGCGCACCGAGCGCCGGCGTTCGACACGAGTTTGGCGAACAGGAGGGGCTCGGTGACCGGTCCGACATGCGTCCTGCTCTCGCCTCCGCACGAGTGCTGCACGCCGCCCAACGACGAGGCTGGTCCCGCTGGCACCATAAGCCGGGACGTGCCCATCAGCCGTGACCGCCCCACCGGTCGGAAAGTTACCGAGCGCCACCTGGGCATCCTGCGGAGTGAGCTGACGACCATTCGGGAGAAGACCCGTGACGGGCCGCGAGGGCGAAGGGGGATCGCGCCGAGCTGCTCTGGCCACGAAGCCGTGGCGCGTTCTTGTCGTTCAACGCGAGCCGCGAGTCATTTCTTGGCTCTTGTGCGAGGTCGTCGTGATTGCGGGTCGCCGTCCTCGGCGTTGGCGTGTGCGTCGGCCTATCGCCGGTTGGCGAGGACGGACGCGGCGAGGACGAGGGAGACCGCGGCGAGGGCGCCGAGCGCGCCGACCCAGTTGATGCCGGTGCTCTGGCGGACGTGATCGGCGTAGGCGACGAAGCCGATCGGCACCGCGATGGACAGGACCAGGAGGATGGCGCGGAGGATCTCGCGCGTGCCGTGGCCGCGGTCCTCGCGTTGCTTGGCGGCGGCGATCGCCGCCTGTGCGCTGTCAGCGTCGCCGTCGTAGAACAGCAGCGCTCGTCGCCCGAGCTGCCTGGCGTGCGTCTCGCAGCCCCACGCCATCGCGACCATGAACGTAGCGGGCAGCACCCACGTGGTCACCCAGATCCCGGCGCCGATCAGGAAGCCCAGGGAGGCTTTCAACCATGGGTGGGCGGACTCCTCGCGCTCATCGGACGGGGCGGAGAGGAACCCGCCGAAGATCAGCAGTACGGTGACGCTGCGGACCCAGGTGCGCACGGAGCGTCGTTTGACCGGCTTGTCCGGCAGCGGCACGTCGCGCACCTGCTCCAGGGCCGCGCGAGCCGCATCAACATTCGGGTGCACGCCGCGCAACACGAGTACCTCGGCCGAGGTCTCGAGCTCACGCGGATCCCGGTCGTACAGTGCCGCGGTGCGCAGGACCATGCGCCCCTCCTCCCGGAGATAGGCCAGATATCCGGGCACGAGCGCGATCAGGAACGGCGTTCCTGAGACGGCCCCGTCGATCCGTGCCACTTGGGCGGTCTGCGTGCGAAGCTCCTCGGCGATCACGGCGCGCGGCACGTCCGGGCGCTGCTCGCGGACGCGCTGTGCCCATTCCAGCGATGGTTGCCCAAGGTTCCCGGCCGCGTACAGCGTGAGCCGTTCGGCGACGTGTTGCGGATCGCGGTAGGCGATCCGTGCGAGCACTCGCCACCCCGACAGCGTGCGCCGGATGCGGCCCTTCCCTGGAAGCGGGGGTTCTTCCTCAGCTTCGCCAACCACCGTCTCTGTCGGCGGACTCGCCGGCGACGGGCCACTGCCCGCACGGGCGTGGGCTCGCTGCGATGGGACGTCGTGCGGTGCTTGGCGGTGTGCGATGCCGGGGAACTCGCGCTGAGTCTCGCGCCGGAGCATCGTCACGCCAAGCGCGAGCAGCCCAGCGAACACGAGAATCCACCAGACGTTACGGAACGCCGGCGTCGGGCCCCACAGCACCACCAGCAACAACAGCCCGCCGACCGCCGCGTAAGCGACAGCCGGACTGTCGCGCAGCGGCGGCGCCAGCGCCTTCCGAATCGCGACGGAGGGACGGGTCGGCCCCGCCAGCCACGCCGCGGCGACGATCAGCAGCCCGTAGACGATCATCGCGACGGCGATCGCGAACAGCAGCGAGGTGGCGACGTTCCACACGTCGTGCACCGCCGGCTTGTTCGACGCGACCTTGACCAGGCCGTTGACGACCGCATCTCCGCCGACCCTGCGGATCAGCAGCAGCGCGATCCCGATCATGACGAAGCACCACCCGGTCGTGCGCAGCGTCTGGCGGCGCCGACCGCGCGCGAGGTATACGGCCAGCGCGAACAGCAACAGGGCGATCACCGGCAGCACGATCGCGAGGCTCTTGACCGCGTTGGCGATGTCCTGGGCGCTCTTGAGCTGATCGGAGCGCATGATCACCAACTGCCCCGCGGAGGGCGGCACGGTGATCCCGAGCTTCTGCTTGACCGCCGCGACCTGGCTCGAGACGCCGAGCGTCGCCGCGAGCTGACTGACGAGCGCTTGCAGATTCAACGTCACGACGCCCGACTTGGTCGAGACGACCGGGCCACCGCCGTTCAACACCTTGAGCAGCTCCTTGTGCGCGGCGATGTTCGCCTGCACCCACGTCGCCTGCACCTGAGGGGTGGCCAGCACCTTTGGCGCGAGTTGACCAGCGAGCTGCTGCAACCCGGCCGCCGCCGGACCCGCCAGCGGCTGCAGCGGCTTGGGCAGGATCGTCTGCAGCTCCGCCGACACGTTGACGTTGGTGAACAGCTCATGCACCAGGTAGGCGCTCAGCGCGGTCTGAACCTGCTTGTCCTCCAGAATCTTGGCGCTCGTCGAGGACCAGTTATTCGTGTTCAGCGCCTGGCGATTGACCCACACCGCAAACGCGGCCCCGATACCGACGATCGTCGCCACGACGAGCAGCACCGGCACGAGCACCCGATGGGCGCGCCTGACGGGCGGTTCCGATTCGGGTGCCTGTAGCATTTCTGTGGCCGGGCGCTGGGGCTCCGTTGTGTCGTCGCTTGTTCAGACTCGAGCATCGTGAGCCGTCCTGGTTGCTTCTGACTCGCGCTGCCCGATTACGAAACACTGCTCGCCGTCCGCTCACAACGTGCCAAACCAACGCACGGCGTCCGTACTTAACCCAGGCTGCGACGACGTTTGGTGGTGCACGCACCACTCTCGGGGCCCCAGAGTGGTATCCGCACTATCGTGGAGTCGTCGTCGTGGGGCATTGCCTCCGCGTCGACAGCGAGGGACCACCCCCTTGGCCGGACACCCCCAGCGGCGCTCCGTGGTGCTGGCTTCGCCGACGTCCCGCGCAGGCGCCAACACACGACCGCGAAGGGACGCACCGATGTCAGACAAGCAACTCATCCTCGCCGTCTTCCCCGACGAACTCGCCGCCGACAACGCCGCCATGGCGCTGAAGGACACCGGCCTTGCGAACGGCGATGCGATCGGAATCCTCGTCCTCGACGAGGACGGGAAGCTCAAGGCGGACAAGGTCGGCGCACGCAGCACCGGCAAGGGCGCCGCCATCGGGGGCGTCCTCCTTCTGCTGGGCCCGGCCGGCGTCGGGGTCGGCATCCTCGGCGGCGCGGCGGCAGGTGCACTCCACCACAAGAACCTGGGACTGACCGACGCCGACAAGGCGCGCCTCACCGACGAACTGACATCGGGCAAGGCAGCGGTCGGCGTGATGTCCCACATCGATACCGCCCCCGCAATCTCCGACCAACTGACCGAGCTCGGCGGCGTGCCCGAGGCCCACGAGCTCACCGACGAGGGAGTCCAAGCCGCGACAGCGGCGGGCGCCTCGGCCGCCTGATCGACCAAGCCCTCAGGCCGTGCGACACAAAGCCCGACGCGACAACAAGGGACAGCTCGGCTGTCCCCGCCGGGACGGCCGAGCCGACCGGGCGTCTGACGGAATAGGACTGCGCTTATACCGCGCCGGCGGCGCGCGGAGTCGGGGCAATCAGTGCGCCGATGATCCACAGGAACGGGAGGAAGAACCCGATCCAGAACATCCAGTAGTGACCCTTGCGGAACGTTGCCAGTCCGAAGTAGACCCAGCACGCCACGTAAAGGACGCCCAACAGAATCCAGAGGAAAGTCATCTTACGCAGCTCCTTGGAGGTATGCACCAAGGCCACCGCAGCCGACCTCGGCCAATCATGTGTTTGTCAGACGTACGCTTTCACCCGTGACCGCCGGGCACAACGGCAATAATCAGCGGTTTGGCTCAGTAGTTCGCCTCACAGACAGGCCGGATAGACGATCGGCCATGCCTCGCGCGAGGGAGGGGACCCCCGGCGGGTCATAGGCCCCCTTGGGCGGGGGCCTCCGCTGGTCAAGCGGGGGGCAAGCGGGTTAACGGTTGCGGGGTGGGGATGGTGGCGCCGGCTGTTCGAGTGCCGCTTCGATCCTCGCCAGTCGTTTGTTGACTTCGTCGAGATGCCGCTTCATGTCCACCTCTGACTGCGCGGCGAACCGCCGGCGGCTGCTTTCGATCAGCGATGCGGTGACCGAGGCCGTGATCACGGCAAGAAACCCGATTCCCGCGAGCATCACGACCGCGGCGATGAATCGTCCATCGGCCTGCTTGGGCGTAACGTCGCCGTAGCCGACGGTCGTCACCGTCTGCAGCGCGAACCAGAGCCCCCGGCCGATCGTCGGGAACTCCTGATGGTCGATCACCCGTTCCAAGATCCCGCCGGCGACGGTGATCAGCACCGTGAACGCTGCGATGGTCCCGGCAGCGCGGCGCGCGGTGAACGACTCGTGCAGGAGCAGGCGGGCCGTGATCGGGACCTTCTCGGGAGGACCACCCGACTCGCTCTCCACGATCGGAGGATCGCGATCCTGGAGCTCGCTCATATGCGCTCGATTCTGCTTAGCGGGATCACTGAAGCTCTTGTCTCGGTCAGGCCGTGGTTGCCGGCGCGTCGCCGGGGCGGGGCCCTCGGGTGAGGGTTGCGCTCATCTTTATCGCCCTGACCGCACCAGTAGCGCCGGCTTGCAGGGTGACTCCGAGCGCGAGCGCGAAGATGCCAAGAATGAAGATGATCACAGCGCTCGATCCGAGCGCCAGGATGCCCAGGCGCCCGAGGATGTAGGGCGGCGTGCACACAGTCGCGCTCAGCGCCCCGCTGACCGCGGTGGTTGCCAGTTTGTCGCGTCTTGACTGCTTGGGCGGCGTCGCGCCGATCAGGCGCGAGGGGACGGCCACGTAGGAGACCATCATCACGCCGACCACAATCCCCAGAGAGATCGTGAACCACGGGCGTCCCCATCGGGTGACCACCGTCGTCGAGAACGCCAGCAGTGCGCCGACGACGGCGCCCGAGGCGATGATCGGCTTCAAGTGGTGCCGTGCCTGCGCGATGGCCGGCCGGACTTCGGGCCGGCCAGGTCGTGAGACCGCGAAGGCAAAGACGGCGTTGAGGAAGAAGCTCGCGATCGTGATCGCGATGAGCAGCAGGCCGAGTGGGATGAGAACGGGGCCGCGGAGCACGTGGAAGGATTTGCCATGCAGCGTGTGCGCCTTGAGATCGATCATCGCCAGCCAAATCCACATCGCCGGCAGGATCTGCACGAGCGTGAGCCGCCAGTTGGTCACCAGCAGCCTGAGTCCATCGAACAACATCACGAACGCGCCGACGGCGAAAGCGAGCGGCGCGAAGATGCGCCGCGAGCGGCTCAGGCGGAGGATCGCCGCCTCGATCCGGGCCTCGTCGTTGTCCTGGATGGCCCGGACAAGCGCCGCGATGCGCCCCGAGAGCGCAGCGAACCGCTGCTCGCTTCCCTGGCTCGACGATTCGACGGACGTCGACGGGGAATCCTGGCCGTCCGTTGGGCTGTGGGTGGGCGACTCGTGTGCCTCGGGGTGCGCGAGGTCCTCTGACGACTGGCCGCGCGGAGGGTGAGTAGCCCGGGCGGAGTTCGGTGGGCCGCGTCGCTTCAGTCCGTGAGGCATGCATCCCACCGCGCGTGCGTGCCGGAGATACCGGCTGATCGAATTCGGTGAGTGACAGCCCGCGACCGAGGTGGGAGGGCGGTCATCTCGTTGTCGCTTCGGGACGTTGGTTGCCCGCGACGGGCACCGGCAGAAGATGTCCGTACCGATGGTTGAACGACTGCCTGGCGTGGTGTGACGAGGTTCTGATGCGGTGTGCCGCCCGGCTCAGTCCCGGCCGGGCCAGGGCTCCGAGCACCGCGATCGTGACCAGCGAGCCGACCAATGGTGCGTCTCGCGACGGTGGTCCCGAGATCCAGGTCAGTAACTCCCTCAGCCCAACGATCCCGAATGCCATGTCCGTCCGGGTTGGTCCGCCCGGTCCCTTGAGCATCTGATCCGACTTCTCCTGAGCTGCCTGCGCAAGCACCGCAAGGGCGATCAGCGTCACCGGCCACGACTGATCCCTCTCGACCCCGAACAACCGATTGACGACGCGGTGGCGCGCTTCATCCAGTAGCAGGAGCGCGACTCTCGCGTCCGACACGAGCAGCCTCGCGCCGCCGACATCCTCCAGCGTCATGGTGTGTTCACCGGCGGCCGTGGCCCCGGCCGTCCCGCCGGCGAGCTGCGGCTGCGGCGGTGACGGCTGCCGTTCGCCCGTGCGTCACCGCCGGGCAGAGCCGGTCCTTGCGCGGGGCCGGTCCTCTCCCGGCCGCGATGCCGAGGGCCTAACGGTCGTGACGTGATCGAGCTCTCACTGCGACTGCCTGTAGCCACTCCCATGGTGTTCCGCTCCTTCTCAATACGACGATGTCGCGCTCACACCGGCTCTGTGCAGTTGGCCGTCTGATCAGCCCGAGTCCGCGGCGCCTGAAGATGGCGTTCAAGGTCCGCACCTGCGTTTGTATATGCCTCAGCGAGCGTTACAGCGGCGCCGAGGCCACACATCGGGTCAAAGCGGCAAACCCACTCCGTAGTCGACCGCGTAGAGCCGCGGTCGCGACACTGGCCCTCGCGACCGCGAGACAGGGAACCACCTGAGCGGCGACCGAATCCCGACTGTTCCCGCCCACATTGGGTGAGGATCTCTTGCTAAAGGGAAGGCGACAACTACGCGGGAGGACCGTCCCGGGACAACCGCCGGGAGGCCCGAGCCCACCCGACCGCGAGGAACAGAGACACCAGGCCGGCTCCGACCACGAGCCGCGCGTCGGGGATCTGGACGTCGCCGGAGACGGCCGTCATGTCGAGCTCCATCGACATGATCTTGTAGGGCTCGAGCTTCTGGTAGGACGGCTCCGAGAGCAGCTGCAGAAACTTGCGCCGGGACGGATAGCGCACGAACTTCGCCTGGCTCCAGGGCGCGTCCCCGGGGTGCGTGGGGATCAGCGTTTGCCCTTGCGCCGCCCCACCGAGCCGTGGGTAGGACGCGTTCCGCAGCCAGAGTGAGGTAAGGCTCTTCTCGTAGAACGCGTTCGACTCCTGTGGCGTTCCGCTGAAGTCCGGCGCCCCGGGGTAGGGATGCAGCTCGTCGTAGAACCGGATCATGTTGAGCATGTAGAACTGCCGGCCGTCATCGGATTCCGCCCATGGACGGAGTTTCGCGACCACGCGCTCCGCCTCATCGCCAGGCAGCGGCAGCTGCGCAATGACCGCCAGGTAGTGGTCGATCTCCTCGGCCATCAACGGCTTCGCGGGCGGGGAATGCCACCGCCAGAACGCCGCGAACGTGCCGATGAGCGCGGCACCGAGCATGGTCTGCAGCTTGTCGAACGTCATGTCGTGGTCCACGCTACGCGTGCCCTGCGGCCTGACCATCACCCAATGCGGGTGAGGACGAGCGACGCCGCGCTTGCTTGATTGGGCGTGGACGCTGACGGTCGCACCCCCAACCGCGGCTGTCGCGGCCACCGGTTCTGGCCGGAACTCGGACGCAATAAAGGAGACCGTGATGGCTGACACCCCCACCGACGTCCTCGTAGCGGGATATCAGGACATCGACACAGCGACCGAGGATTTCGAATCTCTGGTTGCGCAGGTCAAGGACAAGAGGATCAAGATCGACGGAGTGCTCCTCGTCACCCATGCTGAGGACGGCAGCATCTCGGTGGAGCAAGCGCATTCGGGGTGGCGAGGTCCCGTCAATAGATTCGTTGATCACCGGCTCGAGGGTGAGATCCAGGAGAAGATCGGTGAGAACCTGCCGCCGGGCTCGGCCGGGATCATCGCGGTGTTCCGCGAGGATCAGCGGCTCGGGATCGAGCAGGCGCTCGGCGGCGCGATGATCCGCTCGCTCGTGCAGGGCGATAAGGCGGGGATGGCTGCTGCGCTGAAGGAGTCGCTGGCGGAGGCGATGCACAAGTTCGAGCCCGACCGGACGCAGCTGCCGATCCCCGACCGGGAGTTCGGCGGCACGGCGGGACACACGTTCGATGAGTCAGTCGCCGATTGGTCGATGATCCCCGGGCCAAAGCCCCCGAAGGGCGCGCCGAACGTGCTGATCTGTCTGATCGACGACGCCGGCTTCGGAGGCCCCACCACGTTCGGCGGCGCGATCCAGACGCCGAACCTCACTCGCGTGCAGGAGATGGGCGTGACGTACAACCGGTTCCATGTCACGGCGGTTTGCTCCCCGACCCGGGCAGCGCTGCTGACGGGACGCAACCACCACCGGGTGGGGATGGGCGGGGTCGCCGAGTTCCCGGGTCCGTTCCCGGGCTACACGGGTTCGCGGCCGAGGAGCTGCACCGCACTCCCGCGCGTTCTGCAGGAGAACGGCTACGTCACCGGCGGGTTCGGCAAGTGGCATCTCACGCCGGGACGCGCCATGGGCGCCGCCGGCCCGTTCAACAACTGGCCGACATCGTGGGGATTCGATCACTTCTGGGGCTTCCTGACCGGCGCCACCGGCCAGTACGACCCCGTCATCACCCAGGACAACACGATCATCGGGGTGCCCGAGGGCAAGGACGGCAAGCCCTACTACCTCCCGGACGACATCACCGACAAGTCGATCGAGTGGCTACACGCAGTCCGGGCCCAGGACCGCGAGACGCCGTGGTTCATGTACTACTCCACCGGCTGCAGCCACGCCCCGCACCACGTCGCCAAGGAATGGGCCGATCGATACAAAGGCAAGTTCGACGCGGGTTGGGACGTGTACCGTGAGCAGACGCTCGAGCGCCAGAAGAAGCTCGGTGTCGTCCCGCCGAACACCGAGTTGACGGAGCGCCCCGAGCTGTACCCGGCGTGGGATTCGCTGAGCGACCCCGAGAAGCAGCTGTACGCCCGCCAGATGGAGGTCTTCGCCGGCTACTCGGAGAACGCCGACTGGAACGTCGGCCGGCTGCTCGACGAGCTCGAGGTGATGGGCGAGCTCGACAACACGCTGATCCTCTATATCTGGGGCGACAACGGCGCCAGCATGGAGGGGACGGTCACGGGCTCGTTCAACGAGACGACCTTTTTCAACGCCGTGGTGCTCGAAGCCGACCAGCAGCTGAAGATCATCGAGAAGTTCGGGGGCATCGAGGCGCTGGGCGGATTCCACACGGCGCCGCACTTCGCCGCCGCATGGGCGCACGCCAACAACACGCCATTCCAATGGGGTAAACAGATGGGCAGCCACCTCGGCGGCACCCGCGACCCGATGGTCGTCGCCTGGCCGAGCCGGATCACACCGGACCGCGAGCTGCGCACGCAGTTCACGCACTGCATCGACATCGCCCCGACCGTGCTCGAGGCCGTGGGAATCCCCGAGCCCAAGACCGTCGATGGGATCGAGCAGGAACCGATGGACGGCACCAGCTTCGCTTATACGCTCGATGACCCGGCAGCGGACGAGCGCCACACGGTTCAGTACTTCGAGAACTACGGCAGCCGCGCCATCTACAAGGATGGCTGGTGGGCGTGCGCCAAGCTGGACCGGATCCCCTGGGACCTGACGCCGAAAACCCTGAAGCGGTTCGAGCCCGGAGCGTACGACCCCGAGCAGGACGTCTGGCAGCTGTACTACCTGCCTGACGACTTCTCCCAGGCGAACGACCTCGCGACCGAGCAGCCTGACAAGCTCGAGGAGCTGAAGGATCTGTTTTGGCAGGAGGCCAAGCGCAATCGCGTGCTGCCGCTGCTCGGCGGCTTCGCGGCGTTCTTCGGGATTCTGCCGCCAATGCCCCCGGTCACCCGGTTGAGCTTCGCCGGCGACGTGCAGAACATCGGGCCGACCATGATTCCTCGCATCCAGGGGCGCTCGTACGCGATCGAGGCGCACGTGAGGATCCCCGACGGTGGCGCTGAGGGCGTGCTGGTCGCCAACTCCGACTTCATCGGCGGGTTCGCTTTGTGGATCGATGAGCAGGGGCTGCTCAACCACACCTATCAGTTCCTCGGCGTGCAGACCTACAAGCAGACCTCGACGCATCCGGTCCCGACCGGCGAGGTGACCCTGACCATGCAGTTCGAGATCGACGAGCCCGAGCCGGGATCGGGCGGCCGGGTGACCCTGTGGGCGAACGACGACCAGATCGGGGAGGGCACCATGCCGCACACGATCGCGATGATCTTCACGACCTACGCCGGCATGGACATCGGCCGCGACAACGGCGGCGTCGTCGACCTCGCCTACGAGGACAAGGCGCCCTACGCGTTCACCGGAACGATCAAGGAGGTCGTGTTCGACCTCAAGCCCCACCCACACGAACACGAGAAGAAGCTCCACCAAGCAGCGCACCACGCAGGAGTCGCCGCCGGCATCGCCGGGTGAGAATCACCCGGCCTACCTACGCCTTGCACGACGTACGCCTCTCTCCGGACACGCTCCTGCAGCTGGCGCCGGGCGTGCGCACGCGGCTTGATGCCGCAGGTCACGTCCTAATCGATGCGCTGGACGGCACGATCGTCGATGCCGGGCCCAGAGGATTCGCGGCCCTGGCTCTGTTTGCGCGGCCGCTGGCTCTGGATGAGGCGATCGATCGGCTCGAAGCCGATGCGCACGGATCGACCGACTTCGTGCCGACGCTCGGCGTGATCAACATGCTGATCGAGGAGGGTGCGCTGGTGTGGCCGGACGCGGACCCGGGGCCCGACGCGCGGTTGGGCCGACCCGGTGGAGCATGCGCGGACGCTCCACGACGACCGCCGGACGGGTGACTACCTGGCGGCGCTGGCCGCAGCGGTGCGACCAGGTGACGTCGTGCTCGACCTCGGCACCGGGCGCGGCGTTCTCGCCATCGCCGCCGTCCGAGCTGGCGCTCGGCGGGTGTATGCGGTCGAGGCGAGCGATATCGCGGAGGTCGCCGAGCGCGTGTTCGCCGCCAATGGGGTGCAGGATCGGGTCGAGCTGATCGTCGGCTGGTCGAGGCAGATCGAGCTGCCGGAGCCAGCCGACCTGCCCGGCTGATGGCCTCCGGTACCCGGTAGACGGACGATCGCGTAGGCGACAATCACGCCCTCCAGGGCGAGCACGGGCAGCGGCCGCCACACGGGCACCCTGCCGAATCCCAGATCGCCCGGAAGATCCTTGTACGCCCACTGTTGGGTGTAATGGACGAGCTCGAGGAACCCCACGAGGCCACCGACACGATGATGCCGATGGCCGCCGCGATTACGAGCTGGACGCGGTAGTCCTTGCTCCAAAGCAACGAGCCCGGATCAACCGGCAGGGCGGGAGCTTTACTCACTTCGGGTCACCCCAAGCGAACGCGCCACCATCCCTTTGATCCCGACGATCCGCATGACTCGAGACAGCGTCGCGCTCACCGAGGCGAGGGCCCTGGTGCACAAGCGTCTGTCTACGCCGTGCCGGCGGCGCCGGGAGTCGGGGAGATCAAGGCGCCGATGATCCACAGAATCGGGAAGATGAATCCGATCCAGAACAGCCAGTAGTGGCCCTTGCGAAACGTTCTCAGGCCGAAGTACACCCAGCACGCCACGTAAAGGATGGCCAGCAGAATCCAGATAAAGGCCGACATATCGACACGACCCCTCCGATCAGCGCCGGGCTTGGTTCGCACAACCCGGCTCGTTGCACATTCGCGTATCTCGACCCTTCCATCCCGCTATCGGGCCACGCAAGCGGGAGGAGACCACCGGATGACTCCGTAGTTCTTGGCAACGTCGCCCTGCCGGCGACATTGCCGATCAGCAATCCGGGTAAGGCGCCCGCGCGGAAGGCGCGAACAGGCGTGGCACGCTTCGCGCCGCAGTGTGGTGCGCGCACCATCGACGGGACGAACCCCAGGTGCGACGATGGTGTGAGGCGCATTGGCCTAACGAGAGTCAATCGCCATAACGACCGTGAGGAGGCCGGCGGTGAGTACTGGAACCGCGACGGCAAGACGGAAGACGGCTTCAACAGCGAGGAAGCGCAGCACCGCGCCTCCGATTCCGCATCTGTCGGTGCCGGAGCGGGTGGCACGCGGGAAGGCGGCCCGGGCCGAGGTCCCCCGCTCGAGTCACGCCGTGTTCGAACCGCCAAGCACGCGGGCCGATCCGGTCGAGTTGCTTGAGCGTCAAGCGAAGACGCGGGTTCCGGAACTTGTGCCGATTCGCTACGGGCGGATGCTCGTCTCGCCGTTCACGTTCTATCGCGGGGCCGCGATGATCATGGCCAACGATCTCGCGACGACGCCGCGGTCCGGGCTGACGGTGCAGTGCTGCGGGGACGCGCATCTATCGAACTTCGGAGTGTTCGCGTCGCCGGAGCGGCGACTGGTCTTCGACGTCAACGATTTCGACGAGACCCTCCCAGGTCCGTGGGAGTGGGATGTCAAACGCCTCGCTGCGAGCATGCTGATCGCGGCGCGGGACAACGGTTTCAGCGCCAAGGAGCAGGAGCGGATCGTGCTCGACACCGTCGCGCGCTACCGCACCGCCACGGCCGAATTCGCGGGGATGAACAACCTCGACGTGTGGTACTCGCACCTGGACATCGAGAGCGCGCTCCAAGAGTACGCCTCGCAGTTCAAGCCCAAGGCGGTCAAGCGAACCGAGAAGAACCTCGCGAAGGCCCGCACCAAGGACAGCATGACGGCGTTCTCGAAGCTCACAGAGGTCGTTGACGGGAAGCCGCGGATCGTCGATCAGTCGCCGTTGATCGTGCCGGCCAGGGCGCTCGCCACCGGCGCCGAGTTCGAGCGGCTGTTCGGCATGCTGCAGGGAGTGCTGCGCGGCTACCGGGAGACGCTCGCGTTCGATCGTCGCGTGCTGCTCGAGGAGTTCGAACTGGTCGACGTCGCCCATAAGGTCGTCGGTGTCGGGAGTGTCGGAACGCGCGCGTGGATCGGGCTCTACCTCGGCCGCGACGGCCAGGACCCGCTGTTCCTGCAGGTCAAGGAAGCAGATGCGTCGGTGCTGGAAGGGTTCCTCGGCCCGAGCGAGTTCTCCAACCACGGCCAGCGGGTGGTCGTCGGGCAGCGATTGATGCAGGCCACCAGCGACATCTTCCTCGGCTGGCTGCACGTCGACCGCGGGCTTGACGGCAAGCCGCGCGACTTCTACGGCCGTCAGCTGAAGGACTGGAAGGGATCGGCGGAGATCGAGCAAATGGTCCCCAAGGCGATGGGAACGTACGGCAAGCTGTGCGGCTGGACGCTCGCCCGCGCGCACGCCCGCAGTGGCGATCGGATCGCGATCGCCGCCTACCTCGGCAACGGCGACAGCTTCGATCGCGCGATCCTCGACTTCTCGATGGCCTACGCGGAGCGCAACGAACTGGACTACCAGCAGCTCGCCGCGGCCGTGAAGTCCGGACGAATCATCGCCCAAACGGGCCTCTGAGCCCGAGCGCGAGATCGGTCACGTGAGCGCGTCGATACCCTCGACGATGGCGTAGATCCCACCGAGCAGCGCCAGGCCGGCCGCGAGCGTCCAGCCGTTCCGCTTCAGCCATTCGTGAACCCTTTTGATGCCTGCTGCGACCCCGCCGGGCCTGATGAACATCGCCACCAGGGGGATCTCGACGAACAGCATCACTCCAATCGCGCAAATGAGAACAGCGGTCACGTTGCTCGAGCTCGAGTCGCCGCTGTCGGCGATGTCCTTCACCGCGAGCAGATACAGCGGTGACGGGAGGAACATCACCAAGCCGAGAACGAACGCCCATTTCTGGCTCGTGGTCGCCCGCCGCGACCACTCCGCGATCCCGCCGCCACTCCCCTCGCCCTCGCCTTTGCTCTCATCAGGGTCGCGGGCCTTTCGCCGCCACGCCCACACGGCCAATGCCAGCAGCAACAGCCCGACCAGGATGTAGACCCAGCCGCTGGCCGTGCTCGAACTCTGCGTGGTCAGGCCCGCCGTGTTCAGCAGCGCGAGCGCAATCAGGCCCGCACTGATCGTGAGCAGCGCCGCGCCGGCGAAATACGACAGGACGAGACGGCGGGGGTGCTTGCCGGTCAGCAGCAGCAGCAGCACCAGCAGCGCCGGCGGGTAGAACGAGGCGCTGATCGCGAGCGGCAGCGCCTGCGGAAGCGCGCTCATACACGCGCACCAGGACGACAGACGTGAACTCGACCGCCCGATCGAGAACCGCTACCCACGGCCGGCCTCGTGCGCCGGGCTGCCAGCGGTGGCGTCGACGCAACCGCGCGCGCCCGTTGTCTGCGCGGCGAGATTGATCGGACATGCAAGTTCGATCGTCGTCTGTTCCTCCTCCACGAGAGCGAAGCTGTAGCGACGGTAGCGCTCTGCGTCCTCGCCGGCGTCGGCCGCAGACCACTCTTGTGCGGTCGCTTCAGAGTTCCGCGATCCGCGCGCACTGCGCAGGTCAGCTTCGTGTCGCAATGGGAGAGCTGCGCGGAGTGCTCGCATCGTTGGGTGCGGCGCTCGGCTCATGTGCTTTTCCGCCGCCGACAAAGTTGCCGATCAGCAGTCCGATGACGGTGACAAGGTAGAGCTGTCCGGTGAGCATCTCGATGACCGCGAGGGCGTGACCGGCCGCAGTCGCGGGCGAGAAGTCGCCAAAGCCCGTCGTCGTCATCACGGTGAAGCTGAAGTAGACCCGGTCACCTTCCGTGCCATTGGTGTGCTGCGCGAAGTACGGCGTCGAATCGAGATGAGTGATGAAGCTGATGATCCAGGCGAACACGAGGCCGATCGAGAGATAGATCGCTAGTGCGCCGGCCACCGCTTGGGCGGTGACGCCCCGCTCCCGCAGGAGTCGCAGGAGACCCCGGACGATGACCGCCGGAACGGCCGCAGTGAAGAAGGCGAGCAGGGCCGCTGTGAACTCCTGGGAGATAGTGCCGGTCGCGACGCCAACGATCAGCACGATGATGATTACGCCTAGGACGAGCGCTCGGCGGTAGCGGACCCGCTCGCGCTCGCGCGCCGTTGCGACCGCAACGACCAGCGCCGCGCCCTCGATCGCCAGCGTCACCGCGCGTGACCAGTCCGCGCTCGGTGCCGCGATCACGAACACCACGACCGTCAACGTGAGCAGGAAGACCGCCCCGTACCGGAATTGCGGCGGACGATCTGCGGCTGGCCCCACCCGCGACTCCACAGCCGTGGGAGTGTCTGGTTGGGCGATGGCCGACACGGCGGCGAGCTACGGGACGGCTGCGGGTCGATTGGGTTTGGTGATCGCCACGGGCTCACCTTTCCGATCAGCGCCGAGCGTGGGCGCCGGCGTGCCCGCGCGCGCCTCGCGACGCCCATCGAGTACACGTACGGTGATGTAGGCGATAGCCACCGCCACGATGATCAGCGGGGCGGTCGACAATCCCGCCTGGGAGACGACCATCGCGAGGATCACAGAGGACAGCGGCAGCCGGAGGACCGCCACGGTTGCGGCGCCCATCAGCGCGGCCACCGCGGGCGTTTCGGCGAACCCTATGTGTGATACGAGCAGGCCGGCGACAATGCCGAGGAACATGGCCGGGAACGTCGGGCCGCCGCGACCGCTTCCCAGCGAGATGCCGTACGCGAGCCCTTTGAAGAGGATCAGCAGCACGAGTGTGGAGACCGACAGGGTCGCGGCCTGATTGACGACCCCGCTCATGCCGTCCTGGCCTGAGAACAGCACCAGGTCGGCCGGTTTTCCGGTGATCTGACCAAAGGCGATCGCCAGCCCAGCGACCACGAGCGCAGCGACCGGTATGACCACCCACGGGCGACGCGACACAACCTCCTGGGCCTTCTTACCAATCTGAACGATGAGGAAGACGACGGTGGCGACCACGACTGCCAGCACGATCGTCCACACGAACGCAGAAAGCGTGGGCTCGTGGTAGGCCGGCAGCGACAGCGGCGGGATCGCATACGCACTCGTGCTGAGCCCCGTCACCGATCCCATGCCGATGAACACCAGCGAGCCGATCCCCGCCGCAAGCAGCCCCGGCAGCAGGATCACCGGAAGCGTCGGCCCGCCCAACCCCGCAGCCTCGATGATGATGACCGCGCCAACAATCGGCGAGCCGAACAGCGAGGAGATGGCGGCGAAACTCGCCGCCGCCGCCATCAACCCCACGACCTGGTCAGGCGCGTCCTTCTTGACCGATCGGACGGCCAGCACAGCCAGACCCGTCCCAAGCCCGATCAGCGGAGCCTCCGGACCCAGCACCAACCCCAGCCCGACCGACGCCAGCGCGGCCAGCACCACCCCCGGAAGCTCGATCGGCTTCGTCGGCCCGCCCCCAGTCTTGATGCCCTCGGACGGCTGATGACCCCCAGTACCCGGCAGACGGACGATCGCGAACGCAACGATCACCCCCGCCACCGCGAGGACGGGCAGAGGCCACCACGTCGGAACCGTGTTGAACCCGAGATCGCCCGGAAGTTCCTTGTACACCCATTGCTGCGTGTAATGAATCAGCTCAAGGAACCCCCACGCCGCCACCGACACGACGACGCCGATCACCGACGCGAGCACCAGCAGCACGCGATAGTTCTTGCTCCGAATCAACGACCCCGGATCCGGCGGAGCGGCTGGCGAATTGACCGGCGGATCGGCGGCGTCACTCATCGCGCGTCACCGGGCGAAGGACGTGAGGGCTGGCTGGGTCGTCATGTTCACCGTCGCACCCTAGCTCGGTGCCGCGGCCGCCGTTTCCCCTGCCGGGGGCGGGGGTTGTGCGTCGGGGAACTCGGTGGCCGTTTGGCGACGGAGGGTGTGGACACCGAGGGCGAGCAGGACAGCGAAGGCCACGATGTATGCGAGCTGGCGGGTCGCTGGCGTGGGACCCCAGACGATCACGAGCAGCAACGCGAAGAAGACGGTGCCGTACGCGGCCGCGGGACGGTCGCGGAGGGTCGGGGCCAGCGCGCGTCGCAGCGCCGTCGCGGGGCGCGTGGGGCCGGCGATCCAGGCGGCGAGGACGAAGATCAGGCCGTAGATCACGAGCGCGACCGCGATGTCGTGGAGCATCGTGGTGGCGATCGTCCACACGTCGTGGACGGCCGGCTTGTTCGCTGGGTGCTTGACCAGGTTGTTGACGATGTAGTTGCCGATCACGCGACGGGCCAGCAGCGCGAACAATCCGATACCGACGAAGCACCAGCCGGTCATTCTCACGGCCGGCCGGCGGTGGCCCTTGGACAACCACACGGCGAGGATGAACAGCGCGAACGTGATCAGCGGAAGCACCAGCGCCAAGCCCTTGATCGCCGAGGCGATGTCCTGCACCGTCTTCAGCTGAGAGGAGCGCATGATCACGAGCTGGCCGTTCGACGGAGGCGTGATGCCGACCTTGCTTGCTGCCCCCTTGACCGCGGCCGCGTTCGATTGGAGCTTCGACTGGGCTGCCGCCACCTGCTGCTGAATCCCCAGTGTCGTCGCAAGTTGGGAGACGATCGCGTGCAGGTTGAGCGTGACCACACCGCCGTTCGTCGACGCGAGCGAGCCGCCGCCGTTGATGATCTTCAAGAACGTCGCGTGCGCGGCGCGGTTCGCCTGACGCCAGGCATCCTGGACCTGCGGGGACGCGAGCAGCTTCGGAGCGGCCTGACCGGCGAGCTGCTGCAGGCCTCCGCTGATCGGGCCCGCGAGTGACTGCAACTGCGTCGGTAGCCGCGCCTTGAGCTGCGCCTCGACGGCGCCCGAGCTGAACAGCTGGTTCACCGTGAAGGCGGCCACGGCGGTCTGGATCTGCTTGTCCGCCAGCAGCTGGGAGCTCGTGTTGGTCCAGTTGTCGGTGTTCAGCGCCTGCCGGTTCGCCCACACCGCCAACACCGCGACGATACCGATGATCGTCGCAAGCGCGAACAGCGTGCCGATCAGGATCCGGTGCCGGTGCGGCGTCGGTGCGGGCGCCGCGGCCCCCGCTCCATCAGGACTCGGTGCGCTGCTCTCAAGATCTTCGCTCATATGGCCAGAATGCCGCGCATCGCCAGAAAGAACGTTCACGCTACGCCCGGCCGACACACCGCCGCAACAGGGGTCCCTGCTGATCCCCATGCGGGCCACTACGGACCGGGCTACGTAGCACGACCGTTTGGGTGCGGTCGAGAACGAATGCCTGGCTGCCGGGGCTCTGGCAGCGTGGTCGATGTGGAAGTCGTCGACATCAGTCCGCGAGTGATGGCCGTGTTAGACCATATGGAGGTTGTCGTCCGGCCTGGGTTGTAGATATCGGCCGGTTCCCCCGCGACGCGCTGGTGGGGTGATGTGTAGCCGTGCGGGTGGCACCCCGCGCGGCGCCCACAACCGCATAAGGAGGAACCGACCGTGACCAAGCTTCGCACCTGGGTCGGCTTGGACGTGCACGCCGCGAAGGTCGTGGCGTGCGTGGTCGACGCCGAGTCCGGACAGATGATCGTGCGCCGGCTGCCGGGAGATACGGCCGAAGTGGTGGCGTTCTGCGTCGGGCTGCCCGCCCCGACGCGCGTCGCGTATGAGGCGGGCCCGACGGGGTTCGGTCTTGCCCGCCTGCTGGTGGCGGCTGGGATTGGGTGCGTGATCGCGGCGCCGGGGAAGATCGAGCGCCCGGCGCAGGACAAGTTCAAGACCGATCGCCGCGACGCCCAGCGGCTGGTGCGGCTGTTGATGATCGACGGCTTGCACCCGGTCCGGGTCCCGAGCCGCGAGGAAGAGGCATTGCGCGATCTGGTCCGTGCGCGTGAGGACGTCCGCGGCGATCTGATGCGCGCGCGGCACCGGATGGGGAAGCTGCTGCTGCGTCATGACGTGCGCTACGACGGTGCTGGGGACAACTGGACGCATCGCCACCGCCAGTGGCTCTCGATGGTTCGGCTGACCGAGCGCGGCGCGCAAGCGACGCTGTTGGACTACCTCGGCGCGATCGACACGCTGGTCATCCGCCGCGACCAGCTCGAGGCGATGATCTCAGAGCTGGCCCCGCTCTCGCCGTGGGCTCGTGACATCGCCCGGCTGCGGTGCATGCGCGGGATCGACACGCTGACCGCGGTCGGACTGTGCGCCGAGATCACCGACTTCGACCGGTTCGAGCACCCCAAGCTGCTGATGAACTACGTCGGGCTGGTGCCCTCCGAGCACAGCTCGGGCCAGACCCGCCGCCAAGGCGCGATCACCAAGTCCGGCTCCCAACACGCACGCCGGCTGCTGGTCGAGGCCGCCTGGCACTACCGCCGCCCCCCGAGGCTCGGCACCAGACTCAAGGCCCGCCAAACAGATCAGCCCGCGGCGGTGATCGCGATCGCCTGGAAAGCCCAGCAACGCCTGCACCAGACCTGGCGGCGGCTGGACACCCAGCGCGGCAAACGCAAAACGATCGTCGCGGCTGCCGTCGCGCGGCAGCTGACCGGATTCTGCTGGGCGGTCGTGACCGCGGACACCAACGAACAGACGACAACCTGAAACCGGCCTTGCCCCTACCCACCCACGACACTCGGCTGAGGAGGCGGCGGAACCCGCCTGGCCACCACCACGCGCGAGAACATCCGCGACGTTGCTATGAGCAACCGCCCCGGCGGCCACGCTCGATGTTAGACAGCGGGCTCTCACGACGAAACCCGCTGCGGTACCCAACCCGCGAATATCAGCCTGACCGCGCGTCGCGCACCCGCCAGGACCGCCGCCTCCTCAGCCGAGCACAACTACCCCGCCGGCGAAGACCCCACGAACCGGGCTTGACAAACACACCTCCATATCAGTATCAGCAACTGATCTCAAACGAGATGAGTCAGATCGGGCTTAAACGCGGCGGCGGGGGCTGCCGCGGTCTGGTGACGCTGTGCGCGGGCCAGTTCCTGATGATGCTCGACACATCGGTGACGAACGTGTCGATGGCGACAGTGGCCAAGGATCTGGACACGACGATCACCGGGATCCACAAGGCGATCACGCCGTACAGAAGCTGGTGATGGCAGCGCTGATGATCACCGGCGGCAAGCTCGGCAAGATCCTCGGCCTCGCGCCGACTCGTGCCCCAGCGATCGCCCGTCCAGCGTGCTCCGACGTCCTACGGGCGCTCTGAGTTGCGACCGCCCGGGTGACGGCGACCATGAGACCCCTGCGTCCCACGGTCGCCCCGGCTCCATGAGTTCTGAGCCACGGTCGCGGTTGCCAGTGCGCCTACTGCGCCTCCTCCTCGGCCTCGAGCTCTTCCTCGAGCGCGACGATCACGATCCCCAGCGCCTCGGTGATCTTCAGGGCGGCTGACGCCGTCCGCGCTGTGCCGACAATCGGTGCAACGGCGATGAGGATGTTCTGGATCTGCTCGAGCGTGACGCCGGCGTCCATCGCAGTGCCGACGTGCATGAGATAGGAGGCCGCCGGCGCATCGACGGCCACCAAGGCCGCGATGCGCGCGGCAACGAGCGCGTTTGCGTCCAGTCCGCACCGCGCAACCGACTCCGCGGTCATAGCGGCAAGCGTGTCAAGGACGGGGTTCTCCGACGGTACATCTGGCATGGCAATCCTTCCGATCGCGGGCCGGGCCAAGCCCAACCATCCCGACAAACCCCCGGTGTCACATCACCCAAACGAGGTGACATGCACGACCGCAGACCTGGCGCTGGTTGGAGGACCCCGAGAGAGCAGGACTCGAGCTCCATAGCGGTTCTGTCTAGCCGAGGACCGGCGCGGTCTCCTGCGCGGAGCCTTCCCGCCAACGCGCGCTCCGATCGCAACACCAATCCCGTTCCATCCGGTGCGCGCCCGATCGTGCAATTGCGGCCGTCGTGACCGCGCCGCCGGTACCTGCGCGAGCCAGTTCCTGTACGCAACGCCGCGAGCCGTGATCGTGACGGCAACCTTCATCGTCGCCGTCGCCAGCAAGCTCGTCAGCGCCGTCGTGATGCCCGAGGGTATCGGCGTTCCTCGCGATCATCACAGCGGCGATCACCTCGACGTTCGTGACGCATGCAAAGCGAGCAGCAATCCAGGAAGCAAACCGCGGACAAAGTCACGGAAGCACCGATCGACGCCGAGCGCATCGAGTCGCTGCTCCTGCAGCTGACGAGGCGCTGAGCCGCACCTCCCGGCCGTTCTGCTCCCAAGAGCGCAAGGACCACTCAGCTGGCCCGCTCTCGAGGCTCCTGCGTGACCGGCTGAATGCGGCTGCAGCCGGGAAGTCGCGCCGCGGTGCACCGCGATGCTGACGGGGAGGTGCCGCTTCGACAACGCAGCTCCGCCTCGTCGAGGAGATCACGTGCGCTTGCTGGTTGTCGAAGAGCAGAAGCGAACAGCGCGATCGTCGCGCTATCCGTCTGACTCTGCACGGCGGCGTCTGGTGGCGATCAGCATCGCGTGACGCCACGACGATCACTCAGTCGACAGCGAGTCCCGCGGCCCGCCCAGCGCGATCGAGCCCACCACCGCGGCGGTGGCGGTCAACACGTCCACCAGCCCGCCGCGCGCCACCAGCACCGGCACGCCATCCCGCGTGACCTCGCCGCACACGGCCCGGGCGCCCAGCGGCGCCCAATCCAAGCCCTCGATCAGCGCGCGCGCCAAGAACCGGGGTCCGGGAGCCTGGCGACCGGCCAGGCCCCCCGGACCTATTGCTAAACGCGCGGCGTTGCGCGCGGCGTCGGCTCTTCCTCGCCGAAGACGATCAGGCCGTGCAGGACGTAGAGGCACAGCGCGAAGATGCCGATCGACCACCATGGGTGCGCTCCGCCGATCGACAGCAGCGACTCGAGCGCGCCAATGGTGGCGGCGATGATCCCGATGATCCGGCCGTAGCCTCCGCCTCCGATGAGGGAGAACCCGGCGGTGAGCTGGATGACGCCTACGATGATCGTGATCCAACCCCAGGTATGGAGGCTCGAGAACACGTACTGCGTGTTGTCGAAGAAATGAGCATTGCCCACCGCGGCGATGCCGTAGATGATGTTGAGCGTCCCCGCGATCAGCAACAGAATCGCGACGAAGATCGCCCGGCCCAGACCCTTCATATTGTGCTTCCTTTCTGTGCGCGGCCGCCCGTGCGGCGAGTCGCGTCGATGTCGCCTAACGAGTTCGCACGCGGGTCCTTCGATCCTGCTTCTGCAGGCTCGGCTCCGGCACAAGCACCCGCCGCCTGGAGGTCAACGACTGGCGTGTGCGGTTCACGCCGCCAGCTTCAGGATCGGAGCTACGGCCGGCGGATCGGGGATCGGGGTCGGGGTCGCCGTGCGAGCTGGCCGCCACCCTGCGGTGTCCTGGGCTACCACCCCAATCTCGGCGTCGCGGCTGGCCTCGGAGAAGTCGGCAAGGCACTCGGAGCACTAGTCGTGCTCGGAACCAATGTGGTGATGATTGTGGGCGGGCTTTTATCGGGTATTTCATCCTGAGCCTGTTCTTCTTCCCACTGGCGCTACTTGCGGCCTACATGGTGCACGACCGCAGCAGGCCCGCGATGGGCTGACGGGCGAGTTCACGCAAGCGCCGCCCTCGCCGCACCGAACTCATCGACCTCGCCGATGCTCCAGCTCCGCTTCATGGCGGCCAGGGTCAGAATCTGTGATGGTCGTGCAATGCAGCCCGGTCCGTATTGGCCCGCATGAGGATCAGCGGTGGCCTGACCCCGGAGGATCGGTCCGCCTCGTATGCGAGCTTCTCGCGCCCTGAGATCGTGGGCGAGGAACGAAGCTCTGATGAAACGATGCAGGCACACGCCGGAGCAGGTCATCCGCAAGCTGCGCGAGACCGAGCGCATGCTCGGCGAGGGCAAGACGATCCCGGAGGCGGCCAAGGAGCTGGGGATCGCGAAGGGAAACTGGTAGGCCCAGCCCGTCGGCGCCGGGCGGTCGCGATGGTGTGCGACCGTCTCGGCGTCAGCGAGCGCTGGGCATGCCGGGTGGCCGGTCAGCATCGCTCCACGCAGCGTCATGAGCCGAAGACGGCCGAGGATGACGCGGCGTTGCGCGCCGAGCTGCGGAAGTTCTCGGTGCAGCGCCCGCGGTGGGGGTACCGGCGCGCGCATCATCGCCTGCGCGAGCTGGGGTGGGAGGTGAACCGCAAGCGGGTGCAGCGGCTGTGGCGCGAGGAGGGCCTGCGGGTGCCGCAGCGCAAGCGCAAGCGCCGGCGGCTCGGCGAGTCGACAGTCCCCGCCGAGCGGCTGCGAGCAGAGCGACCCAATCAGGTGTGGGCGTTTGACTTCCAGTTTTGACCAGAGCCGACGGGCGGGTGCTGAAGTTGCTCAACGTCGTTGACGAGTTCACGCGCGAGGCGCTGGCGATGTTGGTGCAGCGCAGCATCGACGCTGACCGGACCGTCGCGCTGCTGGAGCTCCTCGCTGACGCGCGAGGGGCGCCCGAGCACCTGCGATGCGACAACGGCCCGGAGATGACCGGACACGCGCTCCGCGACTGGTGCGTGCTCTCCAACGCCGGGACAGCGTTCATCGAGCCGGGCTCGCCGTGGCAGAACCCGTTCGTCGAGTCGTTTCACTCTCGCGTGCGTGACGAGCTGCTCGACGTCGAGGAGTTCTCCTGCCTGGCCGAGGCGAAGGTCGTCATCGGCGACTGGCGCGAGGACTACAACTGGCGGCGGTCGCACTCGGCGCTCGGGATGATGACCCCCGCCCAGTTCGCCGCCTCGATCCCCCAGGCGCCCATGGGTTCGAAACGAACGACGGCTGGGGAAGGCGACAGCAGCCGCGACGGTCCCAGCGCCAGCATGAACCGGGCCGCGTCCGTACTGCCAACTGACGGCGGCCATGGGAATCTCCCCGTAGGCGGCCATCGAAACTCCCCACTGATGATCACCGGATCTCCCCATGGGTGGCCATCGGATCTCCCCACGACGACCGTTCTGTCCTGAGCGGCCTGAGCTCCCCGCGCTTCGTGTTCATCGCGGCGCGTCGAGGAGGCGGGCTTGAAGAAAGCAGAGGAAGTCATGGAGATTCTGGAGGCGTTCGATCTAACCGGTTCGTAGAAGTTCCGGGCGTAGGTTGGTTGGGTCACGACACCGCCGAGGACTGTAGCTCCGGCCAGCCCGGCGGTGATACGTGGTCCAGTGTGCAGCCGACGACCAGCGCCGCTTCCGGTTGGCCGGCACGCTCAGTGACCCGCTGCCCGCCGACGCCGGACAGATCCCGAATCGAGCGACGGTGTCAGGACGGGCTGAGGCGTTTCGACCCCAGTGACCGGATTGCCCGCGGGGGACAAGCCACTCGATTGTCTGCCCCACTTCTCTTCCACGCACAGCAGCACTCCTGCGACGGACCTTCCGAACTCGCGACGTTGCCGCTTCCGGCGGGGAGCAGGCATCTTGGCAGCACTGATACGGCCCGGAGTGGTGCGGTCACCACCGGGCGCCCCATATGCGTGCGACCACGAATGCGGGGCTCGACCCGCGCGTGGCGACCGACCTGCTCGTCGCCAACTGCGAGGCAGGCGGCCTCGTCGGGGCTGGAGCGCCGTGAACAGCCAGTCCGACGTCCCTGCTTTCCCACGACTACGGGCACGCTCAGGCCGTCGCCGCGGAACCAATCGGCGGCCCCGCTTTCATGCGACGAGAGGTCTCTCGGCCGCGATCAGACCGGCCCTGCAACTCGCCGTGCGACGCGAGGTCGCACGCATTGAGTGAACTACCGGATTGGAGATCGACGGATGTGAGTTGAGCGGTAGTTCCAGGTCCGTGCTCGATGGCCTGTCCCTGCCCCTGACGTGCGTTGCCGGTGACGGCGGGGTGCGAAGCTCGGGGGGAAGCCGAAGCGCTGCCGGTTCCATCCCGGGGGCGTGGGCGAGGGGAAGACCGGACGGGTGAACGTGAGTGAACCCCTGTTGATGGCCCGTGAAGGAGAGCCTCGCATGGTGGGATGTCGTGGCGGGGTTTAGGGACTGGCCGCTGGGAAGCGGCGGGTGCCGGTCGGGGAGGCGACCCGGCCGGGTGAGCACCACTTGTCCTCGGGTTATAGGGGGCACCCACCCCGGTCGCAGCTCGTGCGTGCGGAACGCGGTAACCCCGTCTGGGTCCGGCCCTTTGGGCCGGTGGGCCGACCGTGAGGGGAGCCGATCCCTTGGCGGGAATCGGATGACCGAGAAGCGAAATGCCGGCGGCCGAAAGGCGACAGGAAACCGGGACATGAATGGCTGGCCCCTCCGGTCGGCCGTCCTGGATAACTGGCCGGATACCGGGCCTGGTGCCCGGACTCGAAAGGGTGCTGACGCGGTCAGGTGAGCCTGTGGAGAAGATGATGACCGAAGCCCCGGAACTGAAGGACAAGCTGGACGCCGCGACGGAAGTCGTGGTGAGTGGACCAGAGGACGACGCTTTGCGCTGGCGCCAGGTTGACTGGCGGCGTGCGGAGGCGGACGTACGGCGGTTGCGGCAGCGGATCTTCACGGCATCGAAGGCGGGGGACCTTCCGAGGGTCCGCCGGTTGCAGAAGTTGATGCTCCGTTCGCGCGCGAACACGCTGGTGAGCGTGCGGCGGGTGACGGAGCGCAACGCCGGCCGCTTGACGGCAGGCGTGGATGGCGAGGTCGTGCTGACCCCGGAGGCCAAGATGCAGTTGGTCGACAGGGTGCAGCAACAGGCCGAGCCGTTCAAGGCGATGCCGGTCAGGCGGGTGTACATCCCCAAGCGGGGTAGCAGCACCAAGCGCAGGCCATTAGGGATTCCCGTGATCGTCGATCGGTGCCATCAGGCACGGGTCCTCAATGCGCTGGAGCCCGAGTGGGAAGCGCGGTTCGAGCCGAAGTCCTACGGATTCCGGCCGGGCCGCGGCTGCCAGGACGCGATCCAGGCCATCTACACGGTCGCGAAGGGCAAGAGCGCGAAGCGGCTGTGGGCGCTGGACGCGGACCTGGCATCGGCGTTCGACCTGATCGCCCATGACCACATTCAGACGATGATCGGCACGTTCCCCGCCAGGGGAATGATCCGCGCATGGCTGAAGGCTGGCGTGGTCGAGCAAGGTCGGCTGCATCGCACTGAGGACGGTGTGCCTCAGGGCGGTGTGGTCAGCCCGCTGCTCTTGAACATCGCCCTGCACGGAATGGAACACGCTGCCGGAGTCCGCTACCGCCTGACCGGCACCACCGCCGGAAGGACGATGACCGACTCCCCGGTCCTGATCAGATACGCCGACGACTGTGTGCCGAGAGCGTGGAGGGGGTCGCTGATGTAGACGGTGATCTTTGAAGCGGTGCTGCACGAGAGATGGAGGAGCCAGGCCGATGGTCTGGTGGCCCTCCGCGGTCGCCCTGCAGGGGGAGGCCGTAAACCACCGCGAGGTGCGTCGGTCAAGAGCCGGGGTGCTGAGCGTCGCGGAAAAGGCGTGCTGTCAGCGCGTCAGGTGTGGATCACGAAGGCGAGCGAAAGCGATACCACCGTTGAAGTGTCGAAAGCGTATCGGTGACATTCAAAACCGGGGTCGAGTCATTGCCCCGGGAAGAGCCTGGCGGGAGCCTGCTGATTGGCCAGGTGGGTGTCCGGCATGGATGGTGGCGCGAGCGTGGTCTGGGCTCTTGTGTGGAACTCGGGAACCTGTCGCCCCGATGGGACGGCCGGCCAGTGGAGCGGTCGTGGCCTGCGGCTGGTTGTCTGGAGCGAGAACCCCAAGCAGCAGATCTGTGAGGGGGAGAGTAGTGATGCGGGGCACAGGGGCGGACCTGACCGTAGTAGCGATGAAGGTCTGTAATGGGGCTGGAGCGAAGGGGAAGGGTCGTCCTGGCTGGCTTTGGGTAACCGCCTTCGGGTGGAAGGAGCCGGGTGAGCGAGCGAAACCGAAGTCGTTTGTGATCTCCAAACGGGCTGTTTGGGAGGCCTATCGGAGGGTCAAGGCGAACAAGGGCGGCGCCGGCGTTGACGGTGAGTCGATGGCGGAGTTCGAGGTTGACCTCAAGGACAACCTGTACAAACTCTGGAATCGGCTGTCGTCGGGAAGCTATTTCCCGCCGCCGGTGCGTGCGGTTGAGATACCGAAGCGGGACGGCAGCTCTAGAACGTAGGGGTGCCGACCGTGGCGGACAGGATCGCCCAGACGGTCGTGCGCTCATACCTGGAGCCCTGCGTGGAGCCTGTGTTCCACGAGGACTCTTAAGGGTATCGGCCGGGCGTTCGGCGCATCAGGCGTTGCGGGTGTGCCGGGAGCGCTGCTGGCGGACGACGGGTTCTAGATATGGACATCAAGTCGTTCTTCGACAGGTTTCAGGGACCTCACGCTCAAGGCGGTAGCTCATCACACCGACGCGCTGGGTGTTGTACGTGGAGCGGTGGTCAAAGGCGCTGCAGCGCGAGGAGGAGGGGGGGGGTGTGTCACGAACGTTGGAGGAAGACTATGTAGGTAGAACTCCATAAAACGGTGCTGTGCGAGAGATGGAGGCTTGTTGGCCCTCCGGCGTCGGCCCTGCGGGGGTGGGCGTCAAACCGCCCCGATGCTGCGTTGGCTGAAGACCGTCGTGGCGAGCGTTCGGGGAAAAGGCTGGGCTTGACCCGGTCAGGTGGGGACCAGGAAGACGTTCCAGAAAGCGCTCGGTCTCTGTTCTGGGTCGAGCGTGCGTTGTTGAGGCGTCGAAAAGGTTTAGACGGCATCAAAATCGGAGGTCCTGCTTCATCCTCCGAGACGAGTCTGGCGGGGTCCCGTGTTCCTGGCCAGGTGGTGCCCGGCGTGGAGGCGGCGTGAGCCTGGTCTGCGGCTCTTGCACGGAACGTGAGAAGGCGAGCGTCGAAAGCGGCCGTCCGGGCCTGCGGGTCAGTACGACGGGCGGCGAGAGGGAGCGTGCCAACGGCGGAAACCGGAGGCATTGAGTACCGGTCGCGGCGCTCGCTGGCGGACCGGCTCGTATTAGCTGTGAAGCTGCTGCTCGCTGGGGTGGTGGTGGAGCGAAGGGGCCGGCTCATCGGTGATGTCGATTCGATCAACCAGCGCCCTGGGGTGCTGGGAGGAAGCGAGGACGCATGACAAGGCCGAAGGACAAGTCGTTTGCGATTCCCAAGCTGTTGGTGTGGGAGGCGTGGCGGCAGGTCAAGGCCAACAAGGGCGCTCCCGGCGTCGATGGGCAGGATCTGGACGCGTTCGAGAAGGACCTGGAGGGCAACCTCTACAAGGTCTGGAATCGCATGTCGTCCGGGACCTGGTTCGCGGCGCCGGTCAGGGCGGTCGAGATCCCCAAGCCGCACGGCGGCGGGACCCGAATGCTCGGTGTGCCGACGATCGCAGACAGGGTTGCGCAGACGACCGTGGCCATGTTCCTGGAGCCGCTGGTGGAACCCCGGTTCCATCAGGATTCCTATGGCTATCGGCCGGGACGCTCGCCCCATGACGCGCTCGCGGTATGTCGGGAGCGGTGCTGGAGGTACGACTGGGCGATCGATTTGGACGTCCAGAAGTTCTTCGACGAGGTGCCGTGGGACCTGATCGTTCGGGCGGTGGAGGCGGTCACCGACTGCCGCTGGGTGCTGCTCTACGTGAAACGGTGGCTGCATGCACCGTTGCAGCATCCTGACGGGACCCTTGAGCAGCGCAGCAGAGGAACTCCGCAAGGGTCGGCGATCTCGCCGTGCTTGGTGAACCTGTTCATGCACTACGCGTTCGATTCTTGGATGGCTCGGGAGATTCCGGGCTGTCCGTTTGAGCGCTTCGCTGACGATGTCATCGTGCACTGCAAGAGCAGGGCACAGGCGGAGGCGGTGCTGGCCAGGATCGCCCAGCGGATGAACGAGGTTGGGCTACGGCTCCATCCCGACAAGACACGGATCGTCTATTGCAAGGAGAAAGCGCCGGGATAAACCGGCCTGGAGACGGAGATGGAAGAGCTCTACATCGAAGGACTAGCCATCCACGGTGGCCCCGACCATGCGTTGGCGACCCGCGAGGGCGCAGCGAAGCGTTGGATAGGGGTGCGCGCAGGCTGGGCTATTGAGCCTCGTAATCAACTGGTCCGGGGTGCCGACGCTGTTCTTTGGCGCGGAAGGCAACATCGGCGGCGACGTTTTCGCGAGTCGTCGTCGGACCCCGCGGGGTCGGAGAACCTGTGCATGTGCGTGATCTCTCCAGGCGCGAGAACCGGGAGGTCCGATCGTCGCTCGCCTGTGGTGATGGTAGGGCGGGTCGTGCGGGGAAGGCTAAGGCCGTAATCCCGTGATGCACGACGATCGGAAGTCGGACGATCTCGTAGTACCGACGAAACTGCCGAACAACGCCCAAGGCGGGGCGGCGGAGGTGGCGGAGGGAAGGGGATCGCCCAAGGGAAACGCGGGCGGCAAAACACGTCCCAGACGCGGAGCTGGAGTGGGCGTGTCAAGTGACCTGGATCGCGTGCGCCGAGTGGCGCGGAAGGACAAGGATGTGCGGTTCACCGCGCTCCTGCACCATGTCGATGTCGACCGCCTGCGGGCGGCCTACTGGGCGTTGAAGCCCAAGGCCGCGCCTGGGGTAGACGGCGTGACATGGAAGGACTACGGGCAGGACCTCGAAGAGAACCTTCGGGATCTGCATTCCCGGGTCCATCGCGGGAGCTACCGGGCGAGACCGTCGCGGAGGGTGTACATACCAAAGCCCGATGGGCGGCGAAGGCCGCTCGGGATCGCATCGTTGGAGGACAAGCTCCTTCAGCGGGCGGTGGTTGAGGTGCTGAATGCCATATACGAGACGGACTTTCTCGGTTTCTCGCACGGGTTTCGACCGGGGCGTTCCCCGCATGATGCGTTGGATGCGCTCGCGGTCGGGCTGCGACGAAAGCGCGTGAACTGGGTGCTCGACGCGGATTTCCGCGAGTTCTTCACCAGCCTTGACCATCAATGGCTAATGAGGTTCTTGGGGCATCGGATTGCTGACAGACGGGTCCTGCGGCTGATCGGGAAGTGGTTGGCCGCGGGGGTCATCGAGAAGGGGTCGTGGACGCAGTACGAAGAAGGCGTACCGCAAGGAGCTTCGGTTTCACCGCTCCTGGCCAACGTCTACCTTCACTATGTCTTCGATCTGTGGGCCCACCAGTGGAGGCAACGGCACGCGCGCGGCGACGTAATGATCGTGCGCTTTGCTGACGACTTCGTGATGGGATTCGAGCACCGGGACGACGCCGAGCGGTTCTGGGCCGAGCTTCGCGACAGACTCGCGCAGTTCAGCCTGGAACTGAACGCCGAGAAGACCCGCCTGATCGAATTCGGGCGGTTCGCCGCCCGCAAACGCAAGGCGCGGGGTCTCGGCAAGCCAGATACGTTCCGATTTCTGGGGTTCACGCACATCTGCGGGACCTCCAGGTCGGGGCATTTCAAGCCTCTGCGGATCACCGACTCAAAACGGATGCGGGCCAAGCTGTCTGCCCTCAAAGGCAAGATCGAGCGACGCCGGCACCTGCCCATCCCCGAACAAGGACGCTGGCTCGCTAGCGTCCTGCGCGGGCATGCCAACTACTACGGCGTGCCCGGCAATCAAAGGGCGCTGTACGCCTTCCGCTCCGAGGCCGTGCGACTCTGGTTTATGGCGCTGCGGCGCCGCAGCCAGCGCACCACGGTGACCTGGGAGCGGATGCGGCGCTTCCGAGCCCGATGGCTACCGTTTCTCACCATCACACAACCATGGCCAGACGCCCGCTTCGACGCTCGAACCCAAGGGAGGAGCCCAGTGCGTTAGCAGCGCACGCTGGGATCTGTGCGGGGGGCGGCCCGAGCCCGCAAGGGCGAAGGGCTGTCCCTACCGCGACCGGCAAGCGTCGGGGAGAGCATGAGCACACCAGCTTCACCTTTCTCGGGTTCACCTTCCGAGCACGGAAGGCGCGAGCGACAGGAGGCGGGTACTTCACCAGCTTCCAGCCCGCGATCAGTACCGAGGCGCTGCAGGCCAAGAGCGTCGAGCTCCGCAGGATGCGGATCCACCGGCGCACCAACCTGTCGTTGGACGACCTGGCGAGATGGCTGAATCCCATCGTCGCCGGATGGATGAACTATTACGGCCGCTATTACTGGACCGTGATGGATGCCCTCCTGCAGCGCGTCAACACCTACCTGAGGCGCTGGGCTGGGAAGAAGTATCGGCGGTTACGGACCTACAAACGGTTCAAGCGGTGGTGGACTGGGCTGCACGAACGCGAGCCCGGCCTGTTCGCCCACTGGAAGTGGGTCCGCGCGTACTGACGGCTGGTGAGAAGAGCCCGGTGACGGGAGACTGTCACGCCGGGATCCGTGGGAGCCGGGAGCTGCGACGCTCCCGGCGACCCGACTCCTGTAATGGGGCTGGAGCGAAGGGGAAGGGTCGTCCTGGCTGGCTTTCGGGTCAACCGCCTTCGGGTGGAAGGAGCCGGGTGAGCGAGCCGAAACCGAAGTCGTTTGTGATCTCCAAACGGGCTGTTTGGGAGGCCTATCGGAGGGTCAAGGCGAACAAGGGCGGCGCCGGCGTTGACGGTGAGTCGATGGCGGAGTTCGAGGTTGACCTCAAGGACAACCTGTACAAACTCTGGAATCGGCTGTCGTCGGGAAGCTATTTCCCGCCGCCGGTGCGTGCGGTTGAGATACCGAAGCGGGACGGCAGCTCTAGAACGTTAGGGGTGCCGACCGTGGCGGACAGGATCGCCCAGACGGTCGTGCGCTCATACCTGGAGCCCGACGTGGAGCCTGTGTTCCACGAGGACTCTTACGGGTATCGGCCGGGCCGTTCGGCGCATCAGGCGTTGCGGGTGTGCCGGGAGCGCTGCTGGCGGAACGACTGGGTTCTAGATATGGACATCAAGTCGTTCTTCGACAGCGTTTCATGGGACCTCACGCTCAAGGCGGTAGCTCATCACACCGACCTGCGCTGGGTCCTGTTGTACGTGGAGCGGTGGCTCAAAGCGCCGCTGCAGCGCGAGGACGGCAGCCTGGTCTGGCGGGATCGCGGAACCCCTCAGGGTTCGGCGATTTCACCTTTGCTCGTCAACATGTTCATGCATTACGCGCTGGATGCGTGGATGGTCAGGGAGTACCCGGCCGTCCAGTTCGAGCGCTACAGCGATGACGTGATTGTCCACGCTCGAAGCGAACGCCACGCCCGATTGTTGTGGGCGGTGATCGCGAAGCGGTTGGCGGAGTGCGGGCTTGAGCTCAACGAGCGCAAGACTCGCGTCGTGTACTGCAAGGAGAAAGCGCCGGGATAAACCGGCCTGGAGACGGAGATGGAAGAGCTCTACATCGAAGGACTAGCCATCCACGGTGGCCCCGACCATGCGTTGGCGACCCGCGAGGGCGCAGCGAAGCGTTGGATAGGGGTGCGCGCAGGCTGGGCTATTGAGCCTCGTAATCAACTGGTCCGGGGTGCCGACGCTGTTCTTTGGCGCGGAAGGCAACATCGGCGGCGACGTTTTCGCGAGTCGTCGTCGGACCCCGCGGGGTCGGAGAACCTGTGCATGTGCGTGATCTCTCCAGGCGCGAGAACCGGGAGGTCCGATCGTCGCTCGCCTGTGGTGATGGTAGGGCGGGTCGTGCGGGGAAGGCTAAGGCCGTAATCCCGTGATGCACGACGATCGGAAGTCGGACGATCTCGTAGTACCGACGAAACTGCCGAACAACGCCCAAGGCGGGGCGGCGGAGGTGGCGGAGGGAAGGGGATCGCCCAAGGGAAACGCGGGCGGCAAAACACGTCCCAGACGCGGAGCTGGAGTGGGCGTGTCAAGTGACCTGGATCGCGTGCGCCGAGTGGCGCGGAAGGACAAGGATGTGCGGTTCACCGCGCTCCTGCACCATGTCGATGTCGACCGCCTGCGGGCGGCCTACTGGGCGTTGAAGCCCAAGGCCGCGCCTGGGGTAGACGGCGTGACATGGAAGGACTACGGGCAGGACCTCGAAGAGAACCTTCGGGATCTGCATTCCCGGGTCCATCGCGGGAGCTACCGGGCGAGACCGTCGCGGAGGGTGTACATACCAAAGCCCGATGGGCGGCGAAGGCCGCTCGGGATCGCATCGTTGGAGGACAAGCTCCTTCAGCGGGCGGTGGTTGAGGTGCTGAACGCCATATACGAGACGGACTTTCTCGGTTTCTCGCACGGGTTTCGACCGGGGCGTTCCCCGCATGATGCGTTGGATGCGCTCGCGGTCGGGCTGCGACGAAAGCGCGTGAACTGGGTGCTCGACGCGGATTTCCGCGAGTTCTTCACCAGCCTTGACCATCAATGGCTAATGAGGTTCTTGGGGCATCGGATTGCTGACAGACGGGTCCTGCGGCTGATCGGGAAGTGGTTGGCCGCGGGGGTCATCGAGAAGGGGTCGTGGACGCAGTACGAAGAAGGCGTACCGCAAGGAGCTTCGGTTTCACCGCTCCTGGCCAACGTCTACCTTCACTATGTCTTCGATCTGTGGGCCCACCAGTGGAGGCAACGGCACGCGCGCGGCGACGTAATGATCGTGCGCTTTGCTGACGACTTCGTGATGGGATTCGAGCACCGGGACGACGCCGAGCGGTTCTGGGCCGAGCTTCGCGACAGACTCGCGCAGTTCAGCCTGGAACTGAACGCCGAGAAGACCCGCCTGATCGAATTCGGGCGGTTCGCCGCCCGCAAACGCAAGGCGCGGGGTCTCGGCAAGCCAGATACGTTCCGATTTCTGGGGTTCACGCACATCTGCGGGACCTCCAGGTCGGGGCATTTCAAGCCTCTGCGGATCACCGACTCAAAACGGATGCGGGCCAAGCTGTCTGCCCTCAAAGGCAAGATCGAGCGACGCCGGCACCTGCCCATCCCCGAACAAGGACGCTGGCTCGCTAGCGTCCTGCGCGGGCATGCCAACTACTACGGCGTGCCCGGCAATCAAAGGGCGCTGTACGCCTTCCGCTCCGAGGCCGTGCGACTCTGGTTTATGGCGCTGCGGCGCCGCAGCCAGCGCACCACGGTGACCTGGGAGCGGATGCGGCGCTTCCGAGCCCGATGGCTACCGTTTCTCACCATCACACAACCATGGCCAGACGCCCGCTTCGACGCTCGAACCCAAGGGAGGAGCCCAGTGCGTTAGCAGCGCACGCTGGGATCTGTGCGGGGGGCGGCCCGAGCCCGCAAGGGCGAAGGGCTGTCCCTACCGCGACTGCCGACCGGCGTGGCTCCTACGAGCACACGTCGTTTGACTTCCTGTCGTACACGTTCCGGCCGCGGCTGTCGAAGAACAGGTTCGGGAAGCACTTCGTGAACTTCTCTCCGGCGGTGTCGAGCGAGACGAAGACGCGGTTGCGGCGCGAGATGCGCCGCTGGGGCGTCGCTCGCCGATCGGACAAGACCCTCACGGACCTGGCGCTGATGTTCAACCGCCAGCTCCAGGGCTGGATCAACTACTACGGAAAGTTCTACAAGTCCATGTTGTATCCGGTCTTCCGCCACTTCAACGAGACGCTCGTGAGGTGGGCCATGCGGAAATACAAACGACTGCGCCGCCGTCCCCGGCGAGCACGCAGGTTCCTTGCCGACGTCGCGAGACGCCAGCCGGGCCTGTTCGCGCACTGGCGGTTCGGTGTGCGCCCTGACGGTTGGACGATGGGAGCCCGGTGAGCTGAGAGGTTCACGCCGGGTTCTGCGAGCGCCGGAGGGTGAGACTCCCTCCGGCGACTCTCCTTCTTTGCCTCTGCCACACCAAGCAGCAGGCGCTCGAGGTCAAGGCACGGCTCGCCGCCTGGCTGGCGCCCAGGGGACTTGCCTTCAACGAGGACAAGACGCGCGTCGTCACCCTCGACGAGGGCCTGGACTTCCTGGGGTTCAACGTCCGCCGTTACCGCGGCAAGCTGCTGATCAAACCGAGCAAGGCGGCGATCAGACGGATCCGGGAACGACTCCGAGACGAGCTGCGCTCCCTGCGCGGGAGCAACGCCGTCGCGGTGATCAAACGGCTCAACCC
>CAWFKF010000082.1:0-52352 GCA_963816005.1 uncultured Solirubrobacteraceae bacterium
CCCGGGATCGCCGGCGCGATCGCAGCGCGCGCTGAAGCGCACACCATCCGCCTCGCGCTGATCTACGCGCTGCTCGACAACGCCCAGCAGATCCAGCCAGCGCACCTGAACGCCGCGCTCGCGCTCTGGAACTACGCGCAACGCTCAGCCAGCTGGGCGCTGGAGCGCAGCACCGGCAACCCGCTCGCTCACCAGATCCACGCCGCGCTCACCCACGCGCTCCCCGACGGGCTGACCCGCACCCAACTCCGCGACCTGCTGCACCGCAACCCCACCACCACCCAGCTCGGCCACGCGCTCGCCGCGCTCGCCGACGACGGCAAGATCACCAGCCAACGCGTCCTCACCGCCGGACGCCCCGCCGAGCTCTGGACCGCCACCGCGCCCGGCGCCTGAACCCGCGACCGCTACGCGCGAGTGGGTCGCATCGCTCGCCCGTCCGCGCTCGCCCCACCAGCACGCCCCCGCGGACCTCGACCACCCTCGAGGCGAGCGATCAACAGCGAGAGCGAAGCGGTCACAAACGCGCGACGCACGACCACGCCCCCCGGGGACCCGGCGCCTTCATCGCCGCCGTTCCGACGCTCACCGCCACCCCCCCTTTGAACGTTTCAACGTTCGAACGTCAGACACCACCATCACCACGAACAACGGCGCGACCGTGACCAAGACGAACGGCGCTCAACACCGGGACCTGGTTCGCGGCGCCGGTCAGGGCGGTCGAGATCCCCAAGCCGCACGGCGGCGGGACCCGAATGCTCGGTGTGCCGACGATCGCAGACAGGGTTGCGCAGACGACCGTGGCCATGTTCCTGGAGCCGCTGGTGGAACCCCGGTTCCATCAGGATTCCTATGGCTATCGGCCGGGACGCTCGCCCCATGACGCGCTCGCGGTATGTCGGGAGCGGTGCTGGAGGTACGACTGGGCGATCGATTTGGACGTCCAGAAGTTCTTCGACGAGGTGCCGTGGGACCTGATCGTTCGGGCAGTGGAGGCGGTCACCGACTGCCGCTGGGTGCTGCTTTACGTGAAACGGTGGCTGCATGCACCGTTGCAGCATCCTGACGGGACCCTTGAGCAGCGCAGCAGAGGAACT
This sequence comes from uncultured Solirubrobacteraceae bacterium, assembly GCA_963816005.1. Classification (GTDB taxonomy): domain Bacteria; phylum Actinomycetota; class Thermoleophilia; order Solirubrobacterales; family Solirubrobacteraceae; genus Palsa-465. Next base: position 1,098 of record CAWFKF010000082.1, read on the forward strand.
CCGCAAGGGTCGGCGATCTCGCCGTGCTTGGTGAACCTGTTCATGCACTACGCGTTCGATTCTTGGATGGCTCGGGAGATTCCGGGCTGTCCGTTTGAGCGCTTCGCTGACGATGTCATCGTGCACTGCAAGAGCAGGGCACAGGCGGAGGCGGTGCTGGCCAGGATCGCCCAGCGGATGAACGAGGTTGGGCTACGGCTCCATCCCGACAAGACACGGATCGTCTATTGCAAGGACGGCAAGCGTCGGGGAGAGCATGAGCACACCAGCTTCACCTTTCTCGGGTTCACCTTCCGAGCACGGAAGGCGCGAGCGACAGGAGGCGGGTACTTCACCAGCTTCCAGCCCGCGATCAGTACCGAGGCGCTGCAGGCCAAGAGCGTCGAGCTCCGCAGGATGCGGATCCACCGGCGCACCAACCTGTCGTTGGACGACCTGGCGAGATGGCTGAATCCCATCGTCGCCGGATGGATGAACTATTACGGCCGCTATTACTGGACCGTGATGGATGCCCTCCTGCAGCGCGTCAACACCTACCTGAGGCGCTGGGCTGGGAAGAAGTATCGGCGGTTACGGACCTACAAACGGTTCAAGCGGTGGTGGACTGGGCTGCACGAACGCGAGCCCGGCCTGTTCGCCCACTGGAAGTGGGTCCGCGCGTACTGACGGCTGGTGAGAAGAGCCCGGTGACGGGAGACTGTCACGCCGGGATCCGTGGGAGCCGGGAGCTGCGACGCTCCCGGCGACCCGACTCCTGTAATGGGGCTGGAGCGAAGGGGAAGGGTCGTCCTGGCTGGCTTTCGGGTCAACCGCCTTCGGGTGGAAGGAGCCGGGTGAGCGAGCCGAAACCGAAGTCGTTTGTGATCTCCAAACGGGCTGTTTGGGAGGCCTATCGGAGGGTCAAGGCGAACAAGGGCGGCGCCGGCGTTGACGGTGAGTCGATGGCGGAGTTCGAGGTTGACCTCAAGGACAACCTGTACAAACTCTGGAATCGGCTGTCGTCGGGAAGCTATTTCCCGCCGCCGGTGCGTGCGGTTGAGATACCGAAGCGGGACGGCAGCTCTAGAACGTTAGGGGTGCCGACCGTGGCGGACAGGATCGCCCAGACGGTCGTGCGCTCATACCTGGAGCCCTGCGTGGAGCCTGTGTTCCACGAGGACTCTTACGGGTATCGGCCGGGCCGTTCGGCGCATCAGGCGTTGCGGGTGTGCCGGGAGCGCTGCTGGCGGAACGACTGGGTTCTAGATATGGACATCAAGTCGTTCTTCGACAGCGTTTCATGGGACCTCACGCTCAAGGCGGTAGCTCATCACACCGACCTGCGCTGGGTCCTGTTGTACGTGGAGCGGTGGCTCAGAGCGCCGCTGCAGCGCGAGGACGGCAGCCTGGTCTGGCGGGATCGCGGAACCCCTCAGGGTTCGGCGATTTCACCTTTGCTCGTCAACATGTTCATGCATTACGCGCTGGATGCGTGGATGGTCAGGGAGTACCCGGCCGTCCAGTTCGAGCGCTACAGCGATGACGTGATTGTCCACGCTCGAAGCGAACGCCACGCCCGATTGTTGTGGGCGGTGATCGCGAAGCGGTTGGCGGAGTGCGGGCTTGAGCTCAACGAGCGCAAGACTCGCGTCGTGTACTGCAAGGATGCCGACCGGCGTGGCTCCTACGAGCACACGTCGTTTGACTTCCTGTCGTACACGTTCCGGCCGCGGCTGTCGAAGAACAGGTTCGGGAAGCACTTCGTGAACTTCTCTCCGGCGGTGTCGAGCGAGACGAAGACGCGGTTGCGGCGCGAGATGCGCCGCTGGGGCGTCGCTCGCCGATCGGACAAGACCCTCACGGACCTGGCGCTGATGTTCAACCGCCAGCTCCAGGGCTGGATCAACTACTACGGAAAGTTCTACAAGTCCATGTTGTATCCGGTCTTCCGCCACTTCAACGAGACGCTCGTGAGGTGGGCCATGCGGAAATACAAACGACTGCGCCGCCGTCCCCGGCGAGCACGCAGGTTCCTTGCCGACGTCGCGAGACGCCAGCCGGGCCTGTTCGCGCACTGGCGGTTCGGTGTGCGCCCTGACGGTTGGACGATGGGAGCCCGGTGAGCTGAGAGGTTCACGCCGGGTTCTGCGAGCGCCGGAGGGTGAGACTCCCTCCGGCGACTCTCCACATCGTCGGCTTTCAGCACGAGGTAGATGCGCGCCGGTTCCTGGAGGAGCTCCGCGGCAGGCTCGCGAGGTTCAGCCTGGAGCTGGCATCTGAAAAGACGCGGCTGATCGAGTTCGGCAGGTTCGCCGCCGAGCGACGAGCGGCGCGTGGCCTCGGGAAGCCTGAGACCTTCCAGTTCCTGGGCTTCACGCATATCTGTGAGAAGACCAGGCAGGGGCGTTTCATGCTCAAGCGCATCACCGACGCGAAACGGCTGCGAGCAAAGCTGCACAAGCTAAAAGCGGAAGTGCGGCGACGCATGCACCTGCCGATCCCCGAGCAGGGGCTGTGGCTTGGCCAAGTGGTTCGAGGACACCTCAACTACTACGCCGTGCCCGGCAACATCCACGCGGTCAACGCGTTCCGCGATCAAGCGACCCGGTACTGGTATCAGGCGCTTCGGCGCCGCAGCCAACGCAGTCGCCTGAACTGGGAGCGGATGCACCGCCTGGCGCAACGATGGCTCCCACCGGCCAAGATCACCCATCCCTGGCCTGACGCGCGATTCGACGCTCGTATCCAAGCCAGGAGCCCCGTGCGTTAAACGCGCATGCGGGGATCTGTGCGGGGGGCGGGCCGAGCCCTCACAAGCGAAGGCCCGTCCCTACCGCGACACCAAGGAGCTGCGGCCGTGGTTGAAAGACCATTGGTCACAGATCCGCTCAGCGCTGGACGCGGGCACTTACCGTCCGCAACCGGTCCGGAGGGTGATGATCCCCAAGCCCTCGGGCGGGATGCGGAAGCTGGGGGTGCCGGCTGTGGTGGATCGGTTGATCTGCCAGGCCATCGCGCAGGTGCTCACGCCCATCTTCGACCCCAACTTCCATCCCCATAGCTTCGGGTTTCGCCCGGGGCGCTCGCAGCATCACGCTGTTGAGCGGGCACGCCAGTTCATCGTTGATGATGCGGCGTGGTGCGTTGATTTTGATCTCGACTCGTTTTTCGATCGCGTTCAGCACGACGCTTTGATGGCCAGGGTCGCAAGACGGGTGGATGACAAGCGGGTGCTGGGGTTGATCCGGCGCTACCTAGAAGCGGGCGTCATGGAGGGCGGGCTGGTGGCCGCGAGCGAGGAGGGGACCCCTCAGGGTTCTCCGCTCTCGCCGCTGCTATCGAACGTCATGCTTGACGACCTCGACTGGGAGCTCGATCGCCGCGGTCATCGGTTCGTGCGCTTCGCTGACGACGGACGTATCTACGTCAGCAGCGAGCGCGCGGGACAGCGCGTCATGGCGAGCATCACGCAATACATCGAGCAGCGCCTGAAGCTGCGCGTCAACCGACAGAAGTCGGCGGTCGGCCCAGCGGTCGAACGGCCCCTGCTGGGGTTCCAGTTCTTCCGCTACCGGGACGGCAGGATCGGCGTGACGGTCGCCCCGAAGGCTCTCAAACGAGCCCAGGAGCGGATCCGTCAGCTGACCACGCGCAACTGGGGCGTCTCGATGGAGCGGCGGATCAAGGAGATCAACCGCTTCACGGTCGGATGGACCGGCTACTTCTCGTTTGCCGACACCGTCCTGCCGTTCGAGAAGCTCGAGAAGTGGCTGCGCCGCAGGCTACGGCAGGTGCGCTGGAAGGAGTGGAAGCGCCCACAAACGCGCTACCGGAACCTCCGCGCGCTCGGGATCCCCGACCGCGACGCCCGCTCATGGGCGGCCTCGCAGAAGGGGTACTGGCGCGTCGCGGGGTCCTGGCCACTACAGACCGCCCTACCGAACGCCTACTGGCACAAGACCATGGGCCTGAAAGGATTCACCGCTCCCTACCGCCGTGTCAGGGAATGCTGAGCGAACCGCCCGGTGCGGACCCGCATGCCGGGTGGTGTGGGAGGGGTCAGGGCAAGCCTGGCCTCTACCCGATTCTGAGGGGGGGCCGGCACAGCAATGTGCCGGGCCTACCCGTCCGAAGCGGCAGCCAGGGTTAGCAGGAATCGAGCAAGCATTCACCGGGTGTGCGCTGCTCCTGACTGAGTGGCAAAGCGAGCGTCTCGTCGCGCGACGCGACATCTGTGTCGCTGCTCGTCCCAAGCGGCAGCCCCGAGCGCGGTCGCCAGTTCTTGTGCTCGTCCTGCGAGTGCGGCAGTGCCGGTCCTCAGCTCGGTCTTGCAGGCAACCACGAATCGCGCCGTGAGCAAGCACGAGGCGCAACCGAACGAGACGCGACTGGCGCACGCTGGCCGCCCCGGAGCTGGCGAACGGGCCCGCCGACTCACTGTCGCAATCGCGGCCGAACGACACTCTCGCCGCCGGACGCCCAGGCTGCTTCCCAGATTCGTCCAACCGGGACGAGATTCTCCGGACGGCGACGCTGCTGCTCAGCCTGGCCTCTCAGTTGTAATGGAACAGGAACGTACGCTAAGCGCTGCGCGGACGGGACGCTGAAGGGCCTTTCGCCGATAGCGCTCGAGATGGACGCTGAGACGTAGCTCCGGCACGATCGGCCTTTGCCCACCGCCAACGCTTAGAGTTAGGCTGAAGGTTGAGCAAGACTCGCCCTGGCCGCCGGCCGAGACCTTATGCCGGTGCGTCGAGGCGCAACACGATCAAGCGGCGCGCCGGCGCAGCGACCGGCTGGCTGACCGACCTCTGGACGGGTGGGTTACCGGGGGGGGGGGGGGGGTGTTGGGTCCGGGATGCCGAGTTGGCGGCAGATGGCCCGGGCCGTGCTGGGAGCGATCTCGTTGTGGGTTGGCACGGCCGATGGAGCGCCGTTGGCGGCTCGCCACTTGGCGTGGCGCGACGAGGGCGACGTCGAAGGCGTTTCCAGGGCCGTTGCGGTGGCGAGCTTAAGCTGCTTGAGCGGGTCGTTGATGACCGGGAGGACCGGACGACGCTCAGCGCGGCCATCTAACCCGGTTCTCGGGACGGCTCGAAGCACTGGGCTTTTCAGTTCGCAGCCGTGGACCGTGCGCCGCGACGGCGTCTGGCACGTTCAACGTGACGGCGCGGCGCCTGAGCTCGGCAGCGAATCGAGCTGCAGGCAGCGCTCGAGCAACTCATCCAGTGCGCTGTTGTGGTGGTGGTGGAGCAGGTTGATCGCCGGCACGCCGCAGAGCCGGTTCACGAGCGCGATGGCGGCATCGGTGCTCGTAGCGCGGCCGGACACCAGATCGGGTTGACATTGAAGGGCACTGATGGCGCCGGCGACCGCGTATGGATCGGAGGCGCATAGGATTGTGCAGCGGACGCGGTCGGCGAGGAGTCGCAGGGCAACGTCGCCGTTGTAGGGCTCGAGTGGTGATGCGCCTGCCTCGGCGACGACGACGTCGGGGTGAGCGCCGCCGAGCTGCGAGAGCAGTTGAAGGAGCGCCGTTTCGTACGTCACCGCCTCGACCATGGTCGACGGCAGTCCGGCGTCGACGAAGTCGAAGATCGCGTCGGCTCCCGCGTCGCGCATGGCGAGGATGTCGCGTACGTGGCCGGCGCCGGTCAGCTTCACACCCGCCACTCGGAGGCCGTGGGCCTTGAGACGGCGCACGACAGACTTCGCGGCGCTTGTCTTGCCGCACTCCATGGAGGTGCCGATGATCAGCACGACCGGAGCATCGAGCGCTGCGCAGGCCACATGTGGACCGAAGTCGCCCACGCCGAGCTTACGGTCACGCGAGACGTGGCCACGGTAGATCACGTTCGTGTAAGGCAGTGGTGGCGTCGTGGCCGAGGTGATGCAACCGAGCAGGCCCGATGGGGTCAGGGTGTGCATCCGCAGATCCTCGCCCACGCATGTCCAGTCGCCGACCAGCTCGAGCGTGGCGGCGCGGCGGCCGAGAGCGCCCACGATCACGTCGCCGGGGATTACCTCAACCCTGCGCCCGTCGGTCGTCTCGATCGCGAATGTCGCGGCCAGCTCCGAGGTCTCGGTCAGCTCCGCTGCCACAAAGTCGCCCGTGGCCCACTGCTCACGTGGCAGATTGACGATCTCGACCGGCCGCTCGGCGAAGTCGGTGTTACGCGTTAGGCTTGTCAGGAACATCACGGTGTGAGTAGGAGAAGGGCCAGAAGGGCGGCCCGCTCAGGCATCCGCGACGCAACAACGTGCTCGTGGGACGCGTGCGCGCCGTCGCCGACCGAGCCGAGACCGTCGAGCGTCGCCGTGTACTGGCTCGTGACGTTCCCGTCCGAGGTCCCGCCGACAGTTGCCTCGTCGATGTCGATGCCGAGCTCGCGCGCCCCCTCCTGGGCGGTACGCCAAAGTGCCGCATTGCGCTCCGTGCGCTCGAGCGGCGGCAAGCTGATCCCGCCGGTAACCTCGAGTGTGACGCCCTCCACAACCGGGGTCAGACCAAGGATCGCTCGCTCGATGGGCTCCGCGTCCTCACCGTGCAGCACGCGCACATCGACCTCTGCCGTGACCTTTGGCGCGACCATGTTCGGTCGCAGTCCACCGTCGATCGTGCCCACGTTCACCGAGATTCCCCGCTCACGGTCGTTGAGCGCGAACAGCCGCTGGATCTGGTGCGAGACCTCGAGGATCGCGCTCGCACCCTTTTCGGGGGCGAGGCCCGCATGGCTCGCGCGACCCTCCACTGTGATTTTGAAGTACCCGGCTCCCTTGCGCGCCGTCTTCAGCTTGCCCGACGGTCCGAACGAGGGCTCGAGCACAAAGGCGCGCTTCGCGCCGGCGGCAAGCCGGCGAATGTGCATACCCGAGTCGTGGCTGCCGATCTCCTCGTCGGTGTTGAGGAACACGACCGGTACAAGCGGCAGCTGCGCGTGAAGGTCATGCAGCGCTCGCAGCGCGAACACCATTTGCACGAGCCCGCCCTTCATGTCGTAGACGCCGGGACCGCGCACGCGGCCGTTATCTGCGACCACGGGCATCTGCTCGAGCGTTCCGGTCGGCCACACAGTATCCATGTGGCCTAGTAACAATTGGTAGGCGCCCGGGCGACCCCGTGGGCGGGCCTCGAGGTGGTCGCCGCTCTCGCGACCTAGGACACGCTGCACCTCAAAGCCGATCGAGCTCAGCTCGTTGGCTAGGATTGAGAATGGCCCGGCCTGAGTCGCGGGCTCGAGCGACGGCGACTCGGCCTTCGCGAGCTGCTCGAGCAGCGCGGTCATTTCGAACTCCTGACCACGGAGCCGGTCGAGGATCCCGGCAGCGCTCGTCATAACCGGAAGTCAGCCGGGAACGGAAAAGAGAACGTCTCGCTGATTTCCGCGAAACGCCGCGGGCTCACGTACACGAGCAGTGGCATCGCGCTCGTTAGATCCGCGTCATCGGCCTCCGAAGCCCGCAGCGCCCGCTCGTCCACGGACGCGGCGACGATCTCGCCGACGATCAGGCTGTTCTCACCGAAGCCGTCGACGACGCGCTCCAGCTGGCACTCGAGCCACAGGTAGGCGTCGCGCACGAGCGCGCCTTCGACGACGCGCGCCGGCATCGTCGAAACCGCCGCCGCCGCGGGCTTGGACCCGTCCTCAGCACGACCCGACGCGAGAAGGCTCGACTGGATCAGCTGATCCGGCCGCGGGAAACTCACCGTGAACTGCCCCCTTGCCTGAGCGTTGCGCTGGGTCGCGTGCCGCGGGCTGCACACGAAGCAGAAGTAGTTCTGCCAGCCAAGGGGCATCGCCATATGTTTCGGCGCGAAGTCGAGGGTGCCGTCGGCCTCAAGCGTGCCAACGACTATCAGCGGCGCGACCGTGAAGAAGCGGCTCCAGATCGGCGACCGCGTGTCCAGCTCGACGATGCTCGACATACGACACATACATACCACCGCGGCACCGGGCCGGCATCGGTGGCAGTCCCGCGGCGTGAACCGGGTTATCCCCGGATCTTGGATCCTTCAGATACTGCGATGATCGCGCGATAAGGCGGTCAACGCCGTTGCCGACCGTCCGCCACCGAGCCAGCAGGTCGCGGTCGACAGCACTCGCAGCGCGTCCTGAGCGGCGCTCAACAGAGATGAGCGTCTCGCGAACCCAGACGCACCGCATCGGACCGTCGGTGCGTCGCAATCCATCAGAGTGACTCGTCCTGAGCGAGCAAGAACAGCAGGTGTGTCCTGCCGCTGGAGCGTTGCCGACGTTGCGGAGGTTCCGCTCAACCCGGACGTTGTGGCCGGGCGGGGGCTCGTCGCGTGAGTGGGAGATGCGGGCTGTCGATTCGTTGCCGCGAAGCTGCAGCCGTCGAGGCTCGTCGCGAACGCCTCACGATCGATGCAGCGATCACTGTCGTGCGCGATGATCGCCATCGTCAGTTCGCGTTGCGCGCCGGCGGCCGCCGGCGCGGGGCTTGAACCAGTCCCTCTGCAAAGGGGTCGGCTCGTCGACTGCCCAGAGGAAGTGGTATGCGCCGCTGTCGCCGATGAGCCGGAACTGTCGCTTGAGGTCTCGGACGGTGTTCTCGAAGTCGCCGTGCGAGTGCGCATACTGGTCAAAGCCGCCGTACTCCGCGCCGCGCTCGATCAGCGCCTGTGCGTTGTCGATCGTGGCCTCGATCTTCGCTCGGCTGCGCACGACCCACGGGTCCGAGAGGAGCCGCTCGATGTCGGCGCGAACCAGGACCTCGGTCTGCGAGACGCCGTCAAAGAACGAGGACCGCTCACGAGCAGCCTAGCTTGACGCGTTGGCTTCCGCGACCTCAGGAGCATCACCCCACAGCTGGGGCAGAACGTCATAGTCCAGGATGTACACGGTCGCGCCGGTGACCTTACCCCACCGCACCGTCGAGACCGTGACGCCTCGCACATAGAACTCCTCGCCAGCCTTGTTCACGGGCCGATCGTCCCACTGAACAGCGATCGCGTTATTGCCCACGAAGTCGAAGATGTTCTCAACCGACACGCTCAACGGTCTGAACGTCCGCGTCGGAACAGCTTCGATGAAGTGGCGAAACCACTTCTCGATCTCCTGCCCGCCCACGCGGGTACCGCTCACCGACATATGCCCCGGGATAGGTGAAAGTGGCGTCGTCTCGCGAGCCCCTCATGATGGCCGGAATGTCTCCGCGGTTCATCGCGTCGTAGGACCGTCGGGCAAGTCTCTTCGCGACGAGGACTCCAATCATCAACGCCTCCTTCGGATACAGGTGGCCGCTCGGCGAGATGCGGGTGGCCGCGCGGTTGTGTCCGATGTGGTCACATGCTCGCGCCCGAACGTGCCCGCCACATCAGTAGTCGACCGCCGCCTTCTTCAGCGAGTTGCCACACCCATGATCGACCATGTCGGCCACATCCTGGTCGACCCCGAAGCGGCGGACCTTCGGCGAACAAGGACGCTGGCCGCCAGATCGCCCCGGCCGTTCCGGCGCTTGACCAGCGTTGCAGAAGTCACGCCTCAACTTGCGAGCGCTCCTGGTCCTGAGAAGAAGAGGGCAGTTTGCGCCTCGGCCGTAGACAGACTGTCGGGCCACGAGAATGCGACAGCGGCCGTCGTCGAGGCCCATGCGGCGACGGCGCTTCCGCATGTATCTCCAGTAGGCCGTTATGCCCAGCGCGCGTGTGCGGGCACCGTTTTTCCTGCAGGCAGGGCAGTCGCGATCTCGATCTACTGCGGATAATTGCAGTGCCTGCCGATCGAACCTGTCGTCTTCGTCTCGCGATTGGATGAGAGGCCTATTGGCGGGGAAGTGCGGCTGGCTCCGAGCATGATCGGGGGTGACGACACACGAACACGCGTTTTCTTTCTGGCCCTCCGAACCGCGTCACCCGTATTCCGCCACGACGCTCGCTCGACCCCGGGATCGACCCGGTGCGCACGCACGGCAAACGGCGCAACGAGAAGGGAATGGAGCAGGCAGCTCCCCGGCACGCCACGACCCCCGTCAACGCGGGCAGCGACCCCGACGCCCCCCAACGACGCCCTATGGGGCGAGTCTCGCCATGATCATCCGGATGCGCCTGCGCGCAGGCGCGGCCATCCCTGGCCGCTTGAGCACGCATCCGCTGTGCCCACGATCGCCGGGCACGGGGCCCAGCGAGCAGTCCACAACGCCAGCAGCAGAGGCGCACGCGACTTCCACCCGCCGCTCCGACGACCAAAAGCCCTGCTCACGGACGGAATCTCGATCGAGAGTCACCCCCGATCATCCACGGAGCTCCGGAAGTGCGTGCTGAGCTCCGACGGTGTCGGGCCCGTTCCGGTCATCTATCCGCACGCCGACAACCAGCTCGAGCAGCGGGCGATCGAGCTCGTCGCCCCCGACCGGAACGCCACCAGGCACACACAAGCCCCCCGACGCGTTCCTCGCGTTCCTCGACGACGGCTGTGATTATCCGGAGGCGCAGCGACGGTCGCAGCGCTCTGAGCAGGAAGACAACGGCCACGATCAACATACTGCGGATAACGCCCTGCTAGAGATACTTGCGGTTATCGGACATGGCCGATAACCGCATCCAAATCGGGGAGCAACAGAGCCGACCTTCGTGACGCTGGCTCCTGCGGCGGACGAGCAGCGACGCAGGTGACCGTGCCGCCGTGTGAACGCAGCAGGCGTCTCCTTCTGCTCAATCTCGGAAGTCTGCTCGGGTCTGGTGAGGGCTGCCGCTTCGCCGGGCGAATGCTGGAGCCTGACGGCGGTCGATCGACGGGTTCCGCGCTGCTCCGTTGAGCCCGATGGAGAAGCACGCCGGGTTGCCAGCTTGGGCGGTGCTTTCATCCGTGAGGACCGTGAATCCCGTGGCTGGGACGCTGCCGTAAACGCGGACGCGGCCGAGTGTCCGCTGGAGAACCGGCGTGTAGGCTGGCGTGATGGCCGACGTCTCGATGCCGGTGCCGCCTGCTGATCTCGCAGTCCGGGTGGGAGCTGTGGAGGGCACGAATCCGTTGCGGTTTTGCCGCGTGGAGGGCGAGGGGGTGGCGCGCGTGGTGTATCTCGTGTGCGCGGTCGCCTGCTGTTGGAGCTCTGGTGGGATGTGGACGGTCAGCGGCGGAGGAGAGGTGTGATGGTTGCGTCGGCGGTCGGGCCCGCGCCGTTGGTCCGGGACGTTCTGCTGCGCGATGGGTGGACGCTGCGTCTGCAGACCCCGATGCCGGTGGACTTCGAGGACATCAGGGCGTTCTATGACGGCCTGTCGGAGGACAGCCGCTATCTGCGCTTCCACGGCTTTGGGCGAACGGATGCCGTCGCGCGTGCGGACGCGGAGGCCAGTGGCGTTGATCGTTTGGCTCTGATTGGCCGTCACGAGGGTCGCGTGGTGGCTGTGGCTAGCTATGACGGGTTGCGCGAGCCTGGCGTTGCGGAGGTTGCGTTCGCGGTGGCTGATGAGGATCAGCGCCGTGGGATCGGGATGCGGATGCTTGAGCAGCTCGCGGCGCTTGCGGCGGAGCGCGGGATCCACCGCTTCGTTGCGGAGGTGGTGGGCCGCAACGAGCTGATGCTGGGGGTGTTCGAGCACGCCGGCTTCGCGGTGCGGCGCCGGGGTTCGGACGGCGAGGTGATGGTGTCGCTGGATATCACGCCGACGCAGGCGCTGCAAGATCGGATCGACGAGCGCGACCATGTCGCGTCGATCGCTTCGCTGCGTCCGCTGCTGGCGCCGCGGTCGGTCGCCGTGGTGGGTGCTTCGGAGGACCCGGCGAGCGTGGGTGGGCGGGTGCTGCGGAGCATCATCGCTGGTGGTTTTCGCGGGTTGGTGTGGCCGGTCAATCGCTCGGGGGGGATCGTCTGCTCGGCGGGCGCGGTGCGCGCGCTGGCGGATCTGCCCGAGCCGCCGGAGCTGGCGGTGATCGCGGTGCCCGCGGGTGAGGTGGCGGGCGTGGTCGAGGAGGCCGGGCGCATCGGGGTGCGCGCGGTGCTGGTGATCTCGGCTGGGTTCGCTGACGCGGGCGAGCGTGGGAGTGAGCTGCAGCGCGAGCTCTTGGAGATTGTCCGCGCCCACGGCATGCGGATGGTCGGCCCCAATTCGCTGGGGGTCGCCAATCGGGCGCCGGGCGTGCGTCTGCACGCGACAGTGGCGGGCGGGAGGGCGCTGTCGGGGGGCGTGGCGATCTTGTCGCAGTCGGGTGCGCTGGGTCTGGCGCTGTTGGGTCAGGCGCAGGCGCGCGGGCTGGGGGTGGCGTCGTTCTTGTCTGTCGGTAACCGCGCGGACGTGTCGACGAACGACCTCCTGGAGTACTGGCAGGACGATGATGCGGCTGCGGCAATCGTGCTGTACGTGGAGTCGTTCGGTAATCCGCAGCGCTTCGCCCAGATCGCTCTGCGCGTCTCGCGTCGCAAGCCGATCCTCGTCGTCAAGGGGCGACTGACCGCGCACGTGCGCGCGGCCGGGGCTCGCTCGCATACCGCCACCGCGCTGCGCAGCGAGGACGTCTTCGACGCGCTGTTTCGCCATGCGGGCGTGCTGCGGCTGGACAGCACCGACGAGCTGTTTGATCTCGCTGAGCTGCTTGAGCGCCAGCCGCTGCCAGCGGGGCGCAACGTCGGCGTCGTTACCAACTCGGGTGGCCTAGGGACGCTGGCCGCCGACGCCTCGCTCTCGCGCGGGCTGTCGTTACCCCGGCTCAGCCCAGCCACACAACAACAGTTGGCGGGCGCGGTGCCGCACGCGACCAGCGTGGCCAACCCGGTTGACCTGACCGTCGGCGCGCAGCCCGGCGACGTCGCGACGACCGTGCACGCACTGCTGCGCGCGTCGACCGTCGACGCCGTCGTGGTGCTGTTCATCGCGCTCAACGACGGCGACGCCGAGCTGGTGATCGACGCCGTCGAGCGGGCTGCGGCGGAGGCAGCTAAGCCGGTCGTGAGCGCGATCCTCGGCCCTGATGGCCAGCGGCCACGGCGAGCAGCCGGGCGCGTGCCCAACTATCGGATGCCCGAGGCGGGCGTCGCCGCGCTGGCCCGTGCAGCGGACCGCCGCGCATGGCTTTCGCGCCCGCTGGGCGAACGCGCTCGCCTGCCCGGCGTACAGGCCGACCGCGCGCGTGAGGTGGTGCTCGCCGCGCTCAACGGCGCCGGCGGCGATGGCTGGATGCGCTCGGCGTCGCTGCGGGCGTTGCTGGACGCCTACGGCATTCCGCTCGCACCGAGCGCGCTCTGCCAGGACCCACGCGCGGCAGTTGCCGCCGCCGAGCGGTTCGACGGCCCAGTCGTGCTGAAGGCGAGCCTGCCGGCGCCCGGCCACGCGGGCGACATCGACGCCGTCCTGCTCGGCCTCACCGGCGAGGACGCGATCCGTGCCGGCTGGCAGGAGCTGCGCCACCGGGTGCGCGCCGCCGCCTGCCCGTGGACGGACGAGGTCATCGTGCAGCCGCTGATCGACGGTGGCGCCGACATCCTTGTAGGGTCGGTCAACGACCCCGACCTGGGCCCCTTGGTCGGCCTCGGTCTCGGCGGCCGCCGCCCGGCGATGACCCACGTCATCACCTTCCGCCTCGCCCCCACAACCGACACCGACGCCGAGGACCTGATCGCCGCCTCCGCTGGCGTCAACCCCTGGCTTGAAGGCTTCGCCGGCGGCCCGCCACTGGACCGCCTGGCCCTACACGACCTCCTGATGCGCTTCAGCCGCCTGGTCACCGACACCCCCGAACTAGCCGAGGCCGACCTCAACGCGATACGCGTACTGCCCGCCGGGTGCTTCGTCCTGGATGCCCGCCTGCGCCTCGCCCCGCTTTCGCCGCCCGGCCGCACACGGACCTGGTAGACCCGCACTTCCGCGCCAGCGCGCACCAGGCTCGGGCACGAGGTCTCGATCGCGTCGCGCAACCCAGACCGATGCCTCTCGTCCGGCCGGTGCTTTGGGGATTGCCCAGCGCGCAGCGGCACTGAGCACGCGAGGTTCGGCGAGGTTCCTGCTTGTCCGCCGGAGCAGCAGCGCGGACCGGCCGGTTGCTTGCTCGATTCCAGCTAACGCTGGCTGCCGCAACGGACGAGCAGCGACAGCTCACCGCCCGCGTGCGCAGACTGCTCCATCGATCGCAGAGCAGTCATCTCGCCCGCCGTCGCCACACTACCGGTCCCGGACAAGAGGGGCGACGTTGGCGATCGGGGCTGCGTCGCTCAGATTGGTGCAAGGCAGCGGCCGGGCTGGCGCGACCAAGTGCTTGCTCGCCGTGCCTGAAGCCCGTTCCCAGCACACGCGCTGACTGCTGCTCCCATACGGTAGGAGGCGTCGCCGCCGCCAGCGGCGTCTCTTCTGGGTTTGAGGAATCTCAGCAGCCTGCGAGTCCGCGCCGATGAGACTGCCCCGCCCGGATTGCACGAGTGGACACCTCTTCGCGTTAGCTTCCATGGCGCGTTCCAGCAAGCGCTGGCGGAGGTCGAGCGAGATCCCCGACCGCTTGCTGACGACCGGTTCCGACCGCTGGCAGCTAGCAAACACCGCCAATCGCCAGACGACCGCTTTCGCCCGGAAGCAGGGGCCGGCGACTGCCGGATCGGCCGCCTCCTGTTGGGCGAACTCGAGAGCGCGCCGGAGCGCCGATCGACCCGGCCCCGAACGATTGCTTGGTCGCCTTTGCAATCGTCCGCCGCGCGCCGACGCGAGAAGCAAAGCAATCGTCCGGACGGCGGCCGCGGCGCGATCCCATTCCGTCGAATGCGATCGTCCGGCGGCGTCTGCTGGAACGGCTCCTTCTGGGCGAACGCGATCGTGTGCCGCGGCGCCGACCGGGCTCGATCCGGGCGAGCGCTTCGTCGCCGAAGCGCTCGCACAGGGCCATGCAGCGAGACCGTGAAAGCGATCGCACCAAGCCACGCCAGCGGACGCCCCGGTTTGGGCGATTGCACCAGCGCCGTGCGGGCGACACGGACTGGCTCCGCGCGCTCCTCTTGTCGCCAAGGCAATCGCCGGCCAGCCGGCGGGCTCAGACACGAATGCGATCGTCGGGAGTCGATGCCGCGTTGCAGTCGGGCGCCAGATTCCGTTCAGGGGTGGGCTCGCAGCTCTCGCGAACGCTCGGGTTGCGTAACGTGACGGGCCGGTGCAGCGCTTCGACTTCCGCTTTGCTCCCGCCTACCGCCTCGCGGCGCGCCCGTTCGGGATCACACCCGAGCGCGCCTGGGTGCAGGTCGATGATGAGCACCTACTCGCCAACTACGGCCCGTGGCGGCTGCGCACCCCGCTTGGCAACGTCCGACGGGTAGCGATCACCGGCCCGTACCGGTTCTACCGGACCGCCGGACCGGCGCGGTTGGGGATCGCCGATGGCGGGCTGAACTGGAACGAGCTGCGCTCCCTCGGCGACCAGGACGCCGCCAAGCGTTTCGAGCCCGACCGGGTGATCGTTGAGGTGGCGCTTCGCCGCCCGGCGGCTGGTGTGCCCGAAGTGCGGTCCAGGCGCTGGACGAGGTCCGCTGAACGCCTGGGAGTACGTGATCCCCCAGACGCGGATGGTTATGGTCGCGGCACAGCGAACGAGAAGGTGGTTGCCGTGTACGTACGTGTCGTCAGGTTCACCGATGTGAGCGCCGAGCGCATCGAGGGGGCTCTCGCCCGGATCAAGGAGTCCGACGGGGCCCCTCCCGGTGTCTCCAGTACGCGACTCGAGATGCTTTTCGACGCGAGTCAGGGAACGGCCGTGGCACTGCAGTACTTCGAGACTCTCGAGGACATGCAGGCCGGCGGCCAGGTCCTCAGCGCGATGGACGCCTCCGAGACACCAGGCGTGCGTGCCTCGGTGGACACGTGCGAAGTGAAGCTCGAGCTCACGCCGTCCTGAGCGGACGGCGGAGCATCCGCATGATGTCCCGGCCACAGCACGCAAGGCAGCTCGGTCCGGATCGCGTCTGACGGAAAGCCACAGCGACGCTCGCCAGACGTGGGCATCCGCGCGGACCAGCACCTGAAGGTGGTTGGAAGCAGCCACGCGATGCCCACGCGCCGGCGATTGCCTTCGTCGCAAACCACGCATCCGCCGTCTTCTGGCGCGACGCTCGCTCTTGGGCGAAACCAGGAGCCGCGGGAGTTTGCTCGATCGCCCGAGTCGAGAAAGCGACGACCTGGCGGTGCATATGCACGCTCTGGAAGACCGCGCCGGCGGAGTCCCCGTCCGCTGCTTCGCCTGGCCGAGCGGGCGTCTCGCTGACGCGACGTCGTCTACTGCCGGATGTCGTCCGGTGCGGCAGCGCGTTCGATGTCCGCGCGGACTCTCGCTCGGCTGGGAATGCGAAATTGACGCTCGTCGCGCCGACCCACGTGTGGTTGCTCATTGCAGGAAGCATGCCCGCGCAGCGGACTGCTGTGCTGTCGGCTCCGATCGCGACTTGTGCTTCGAGCCGTCGCGCCGTTTGCTGGCGGCTCAGATCATGCCGGCGTTGCGCGCGGGCGGTCCGGACGGACCGCGACTGCTGCTTCACGCAGGTCAAGCGGCAGCTGTGGGCTGATGGCTCTTCGGATCGCTGGTCCTCGTTCGGTAGGACAGTCTCGATCTTGATGACGGACTCGCCTGCGCTGGTGCCGGAGCGGACGGGCTCGAGACTCCCCGGCTGATATGGCCCTGGGCTGTAGGCAGCCCTGTGGCGGGGCGAGCGAGCGACGTGTCGGTCGAGGTCGGCGAGGATTTCGAGGCGACGGTCGAGATCCGTCGCCTTCTGAAGAGCCAACTTGATGTCACGCTCGTCGTTGCGCCTTGGGAGTGGCGCGCACTCTGCGCTGTCGGTCTTTCAGCGAAACGGCGGCGCTTCTCATCGAGGGGGACACGATCTTGCCGTCGGGGAACCAGAAACTGCGACATTCATCACACCTCCAGCTTCCTCCGGAGCGTAGGCTTGCCGCGAAGACGACTCGGCGACATCGGCGCTGTGCCTCGTTTCCACCTCCTGAGGGGAAGGATGCTATGAACGACACGCTCGACAAGGGGCAGTTTTGGGACACGTTCAAGACTCGGATGGTGGTGGTGACTGATCTGCCGCCCGGGCACAGCCGCGATCTGGCCTGCGAGGTGAACGAGGCCGAGGGCCGCGGGGATGCGTCGCTGCGTAGCAGGGCCGAGTACTCGGCTCTGTTCGACGGACTGCTGCGCGAACCGGATTCGGTGGCGGCTCCCGACCTGCTGCGCCTGCGTGGGGCGACTGGGGGCCTAACGCCCGCTGGACATGCGGTCGAGGACTACCTTGCGGCGTCGAAGGGGAAGGCGGAGTTCTTCGACCAGGACATGTACATGGTCCACGTGACCGGATGGCCGCCGGACAGGTTCACTCCCGAGAAGCCGGCGGAGGCGTCGGGCGACGCGCGACTGGAGTTGTGGCGGACCGATCCCCGGGACGACCGGCGCCTACCGCCGCCGGATCAGGAAGGCGTGCTGCTCAGCACCTCCACATTCTCGCTGATGAACAGCGGCAACCGGACGCTGCGCGCCCCGAAGCGGTCGTGGAAGATCAACTTCGACGTCAGGGGTAGTAAGGACGGGCTCGTCGACATGTCGCGCCTGAATTTGAAGTCGATGTACAACGATCCGTCTCAGATGCGCGAGGCGCTGGCGTGGAACCTGTTCGCGACGGTCGGCGTCCCGGCGTCGCGTCACACGTACGCCAAGCTCATGATCAACGAGAGGTATATGGGTCTGTTCTTCTTCGTCGAGCAGGTTGACCGCAGGTTCCTCAGGGATCACTTCGGCGCCAACGACCGCGGCAATCTGTACAAGGCCTATTGTGGCGATGTGGGGTGCGCGACGCTCGAGCGCCGGGTCGGCGCCGACGGCGACGACGGGGGCCGTCAGTACTTCACGCCGGGCTCAGATGATCGAACGTATCGGCTGAAGCCCAACGACGACGATCCACATGCCAACACCTACGACGACCTCGCGCAGCTCGTCAGGACGATCGACGGGGTCGGCTTGCCCGGGGGAGACAAGCGGTTCGGCTCGGACGCCTTTCGTGAGTCTGCGCAAGGGATCATGAACGTGCAGGCGTTCCTGCGGTGGGCCGGGGTCAATCTGCTGATCGGCAGCTGGGATAACTACTTCGCTACCCCCGCGAACTATTACCTCTACAACGCCGGTCACAAGGGAGCCAAGACCAAGTTCATGGACTCGCCCTACTTCGTCTTCATCCCGTGGGACTACGACAACAGCTTCGGCATCGACTACGTCGGGACTCAGTGGCAGTACACCGACATCGTTGACTGGCCCAGTAACACGAAGAAATACTGGGGGAAGGGCGGCAAGACGTCCCACATTCCGCTCGTTCAGAACCTTCTGCGCAATCACGACCTGTGTCAGTACTACCTGGACCATCTTGAGCACCTGCTGGACACTGCGTTCAGCCACGACGCGGTGCTGGGACTGATCGGACCTGAGGGCGGAGGTGGCCTGTGGGACCGCGTCCGGCATGCGGCATATCTCGAGGCCGACGCTCCTTACTCGTCACCGTTCACCGGACGGCAGTTCACCAACGACGAGGTCTACCTCACCGGGTACAAGCAAAACGAGATACGCAAGGGGCAGGAGAAGGCCGAGGGCATCGTCCACTACGTGCGGATGCGTTGCGACAGCGCGCGGCAACAGCTCGCGACGCTGCGGAAGGACTATCCCAGCGGCGCAAGCGGCGCGACGTTCCCGGGGGTGATGGAGCCGCTACCGGACCATGCTTGAGCGCGCCTCCATCGCGCTCGGTCGCCAGGGGAGGGATCGCTGATGAAGACGAAACTGCGCGGCGCGGTCGAGCTTGAGCTCTGCCGGGAGGCGAAGGTGTGCGACCTCCTAGGCGACGCAGCGAACGAGCGGTTCGAAGCCAGCGGCGTCGTCGCGATCGACGAGGTCTTCTACGTCATCTTCGACAACACCTCGCAGATCGGGTGCATTGGCGGCGGGCTTTCGCCTGGGGACCAGCACAATCGCCTGATCGCGCCGCGGTTCGATCGCGACGAGGGCTACGAAGACATCGCCCACGACCGGTCGTCAGGGCGGTTCTTCATCCTGATCGAGTCGCTGCCCCATCGGCGGGGGTACTTCGCGAAGGTGCGCGAGTACGACAGCAGCTTCTCGTATATCGCGAGCGGGTGGCTCGACTGGCCGCTCCCAAGCCCCAACAAGGGCCTGGAGGGCCTGACGTGCCTCCGCCGCGCTGGGCAGTTGTACCTCCTCGGGCTGTGCGAAGGGAACCGGTGCAAGGACGGCGCGGCCGGGCGGCGGCCGGGAGGAGGAAGGATCCAGGTGTTCGCCAGGACCGAGCAAGGATGGGGTCACGTCGACACGATCCGGCTGCCATCGTCGTTGCCGTTCGAGGACTACAGCAGCCTGGCGCTCGCCGGCGACCGCCTGTGCGTCGTCTCCCAAGAATCCTCAGCCCTGTGGGTGGGCAGGTTGGCGCCGTCAGAGTGGCAGGTCGCCGACGACGTTGCCGTGTATCAGTTCCCTCGCGATGATGACGGCAATACGCTCTACGGCAACATCGAGGGCGTCTCGTGGCTGTCGGCCACCCACGTGGTCGTGGTCTCCGACAAGGCGAAGCCAGATCAGAAGGCGCGCTGCCGATCCAAGGATCAGTCGATCCACGTGTTCGCGATCCCCTTGGCCGCGAGCTGAGCGGCCGAGCGTCACCGGTCGTGCCGCCTAACACCAGCCACCGTGCGCAGGATGCAGTGCGACCCCGACAACGACTGGACGCTCGCGGCCCGCGACGTCGCAGCCGAGGGGAACGGCGCGGCGACTGGTAGCGTCATCTTGTGGACGCTATGCCCGATCGGCTCGCGAACCGCGTGCCTGTCGCCTCCGCGGTGGGTGCGCTATTCGACCAGCGCATCAGTGGGGACGACGCGCTGCTGCGGCTCGCGCGGCTGCGCTTCGCGCAGGCCGGCCTCGCCGCCGAGACGTACGCTGACAGCCCCGGCCGGCTCGAGTGGATCCTCGGGTTCGTGGCGCCGCACCCGCGCCTCCCCGTCGTCCACCTCAATCGCAAGGTCAATCTGCTAACCGAGCAGGGACGCGCGGTCGTCGAGGACTTCGCCGCGCGCTTCGCTGGGCGGGTATGGGGCCTGGTCGTCCACGACAAGTCCGAGATGGCCGCCCACACCGACCACCTAGTCGCCGGGATGCGCGAGCTCGGCTCACGCCTGCACGGCCGGCCTTACCTGTTCCTCGAGTACGCCGCCGGGCTTGAGCCCAGCTGGTTCGTCGAGCTCGGCGAGCGGCTCCGTGACGTGGAGCGAGTGAGCCTATGCATCGACGTCGGGCACGTCGGCATCAGGCAGGCTCGCCACACCTTCTTCCAGACGCATCCAGACCTGGACCTCGCAACGCTCACTCCGCAAGACCCGCGGCTGCCCGAGCTCGTCGACGACGTGCAGTCCGCCGTGAGAACCTCACTGCCGACCGTTCTCGAGGTGACCCATGCCCTCGGGCAAATCGGCAAGCCCCTGCACTTCCACCTCCACGACGGACACCCGCTAATCCCGGGCCTCTCCGACCACTTCAGTTTCCTCACCCAAATCCCCATCCCATTCGACCACGACGGCCGAAGCTCGCTGCCCTCCATGTACGGACCAAGCGGACTGGCCGACATCGTCGCAGCCGCGGTCAACGCCTGCGCTGCCGAGCGCGTGTCGCTCACGCTGGAGATCCATCAGGCGGAGGGTCGCCTTCCGCTCGCTGACGCGGCCGGGCTCTTCCGGCACTGGCGCGACACAACCAACGCCGAGCGCATGAATCACTGGCTGGCAGTGCTGGCTCAGAACGCCATGCTCGTGGCCGCCGCCTATCCACCCCGGCCCAGCCTCGATCTTGCAGTAGGCGCGGAATCGCGTCGCTTGCAGTAACGATCGCGCGGGGCTCTCCGAGCGGTTGAGATGGGGTGTGTCGGGGCGTGGCGGGTGGCGATTGGCGTGTTGACGGTGGCGCCGGCGGTTCTGGCACGTTCAGTTGGTGGTTGGTGAGCGGTGGGTGGGCAGGCTGACGCCCGGGTGTCCCATGGATGGCCGTCGGTGGCGGCGCCGGCGGCGCCCCGGTCAGCCTGTCGGGGCTGGGAGCGCTTGCAGGCGTGAGAATGCGGCGGCGAGCTGCCCTGCCCAGGGCCAGTCGCGTGAGAGCCGCAGGATCGTTTTGCGGGCGTGGCGGGCGATCCGCCCTGACTGGTGCAGCAGCCGGTAGCGCAATCTTTTGAGCTCCCACGCGCGGGCTTCGTCTGCGAGGCAGAGCTGCTGGGTCAATGCGACGAGGTCTTGGGCGAGCTGAACGAGCCATAGCCACCCAGCGGTCCGCCACGACGACCGCCGGCTCAGCAACACCATCGCCGATGCGCACGTAGCGGGCGAATTCTGCACCGGCACCGGGGGCGACGTTATGGGCCTTGTAGATCGGGAGTGTGGTGAGGCCAGGGCCGCTTGATCTGAGCAGCTATGTGCTGGTATTGCGCGACATACGCTGGTGGTCGTCGACGCGCACGATCTGGTATCCGATGCGCGCGGCTTGTTTCGCGTAGTTGTGGATCACCTCGCGGTCGAGTTCTCGGCGGCCGTCCGGCAACGCAGCCCATGGCACGAGATCGGGATGTCGGCGCTCTTGCTCGTCTCTTGCTCGGCCCCAGCGGTAACTGTTGCGGCGGCGCTCACGTGCCCAGCGTTCATGCTCCCGTTCGGCCAGTCTCTCGACGGTTGGCTCGTCGAGCTCGATGACCGATGTCGTCGTGCCGGCTCGTCGCAGGTCATAGCCGCTCACGCGCAGATTCTCGACCATGTAACGCGCCTGATCGATGTTGCTGCTCTTGAGGCTCTCGGTGAGCTCGTCCCAGGGTCGCAGCGGGGGACGGCTGAAGGGGATGGCACCACGTGACAGTTGTTGCTTGACGTAGTCGGCGTGGGCCTCTCGGGCGAGCATTACGTACACGTCGGCGAGTAGCACCTCGGGCCGGAGAAGCGAGGTGACCGTGTCGATGAGCTGGATCGCACTGGCTTGGTCAGCAAGGGATCGCCCCAGCCCGCGCGCGCCGTCGGCGCGGACGGCGATCGGGACTCCCGGGAGGTTGTCGCCGAGCGCGAGGCCCAGAAGCAGGGAGCGATTGTGATCAGCAGCGCATACGGCGGCGAAATGCACTGGCAGTCCCGCCTTCTGCTCGGCCTTGGTGGCAATGTCGGCGAGCGCTCGTTGTCTGAGGTCGACTGCGAACAGGGCGACGGGGGCAGTGGCGGCGAGCTCCGGCCAGGTGTCGATGATCTCTTCCCACCAGCGGCCCGCTTGCCGGCCGGCCACCGTTACTGCCAGGTGGCCGGCGTCGGGCTCAGCAGCCCGCGCTCGGCTCACCTGAAGGACCAAGGCCGCGCCGAGGAGCGATGGCTCTACGAGCAGGACGTGAAGCGGTTCTGAACGCAGCAGCGTGTCTGAATGGCGTGCGAGCAGATCCTGGGCGGCGCTCTCGTCGGCGTTTACGAAATCGACGGTGACCAGGTCGGTCCGTTTCTCGTGCAGAGACAGCTCGCGTAGGCGCTCGCACAGGGCAAGGTCACGGACGTGAGCCAAACAGGCGAGGCGACCGCCATCACCAGGTGCTTGACACCGGCTAGCCAAGGCGACGATGCCTGCGTTGATGTCATCGGGGGCGTCGAGCGCCAGGAGGTACCGTGCACGGTCGACCCGGACGCGTTTCAGCATCACCGGATCCTGAGGATCGCCGGCAATGACACTTACTCCGGCGCGGCGCAGTCGGCTGGCGGTGACTTGCTCGACCTCTGGCGCGACGCCGATGACGACGTGGCCGTGATCGCGAAGGAGCACGGCGATGCGAATGCCAAGCTCCCCCAGGCCGCAGAGCACCACGTGGGCCCTGGCGTGTCCCGCGGCGAAGGCATCGACGTGCCCGCGGAAGAATGCCGCGAAGGCAGCGGCGACGGTCGCGAACGCTACGACTAGGGCCCCGTACCGGGCGATCTGCAGAAGTGGTGGCGTGCCGGTGGCCGAGGACGGCGAGGTGTAGGTGGCCGTGAACAGCAGCAAAGTGTTGTACAGCGCGTCGAGAGGGGCTTGGCCTGCTACGAGGTAGCCGGCGATGCCGCACCCGGTGGCGACGATGGCGCCTGCGGAGAGCAGCCGACGCCGCGACGCTGCGTGGACCGGCACCAACGAACGGCTTGCGGCACGCGACGATGCAAGGCCGAAACGACGACGAGGATGCCACGGCTCGCTGCGCTTAGCTCTACGCGCCGCCACGCGCCTCCCCGCCGGCTACGGCAGGCTCCTGCATCACCGGTCGAGCAACCCGATGATGCACCCCGCCCCACGACGTCATCTCGTTGGTGAGGGCCCGCTCGCACGTGGCGACAGCCAGCCGCCACTCTGCCTCTGAGGAAACCAGCTGCAGCCTCGGTGCCCACGAAGCGAGCTCCATCGCCGAGGAAGCGTAGGAACTGGCGAGCGCGTCGTGCTGGTTCATCTCAACCCAGGCGCCGATCGCCGCGATAAGCGCTGGCGTGACACCAGGCGTGTCCAAAGGTAAGAGCCAGCGGCCTCCAGCACGCCTCCGCCGACACCAACCGCGCCGAAGAACAGCATCACAACGGACCACAGCTTTACGGCGCGCGTGGCATCACGCGCCGCTCGCCTAGTGAAGAAACTGCTGCTGGCTGTGGACTCGAGCCCGCAGATGGTCGTCGGCTCGCTGTGGCCAGTCCCAAGCGCGTACACGCTGTATCCAATCGGTTGCTAACCGACTCGAGCAAACCATCGGAGGCCTGACCCGTTAGCGCGGCCCTAGGAGCGTGGGTCACTATGCCCGCAGAACGCCGTTTTGGCCCGTTTCAGGGGATCAAATCATCAGCGGCGATCGCTCGGATGGCCGCAGAACGGCTCTCAGAGCCTCGATAATGAGACTGAGTATTACTGACCCAGCTCCTAGGCGCCGCAACCCACAATTCTACCAGGCGGAACGGGCACGCAGACCCTCGACGATCCTCCTCCTCGGCCAGCTCCCTGTCAAGCCAAACTCGTCACACCGCCACGACTTCCCGCCACAAAGTCGAACTAGTCGGCGGATTTGATGCGAGATCCGTGACCAATGTCTCTTGCGAGCCACGCTCGCGGTAGTAGCATCAGCTATCGAAGGCGAGCGGCGCTTTGCATCGCACCAGAAGAATCGGGGTTCTCACCGTGGACCGGCCACGCGTATTCATTTCGTATCGGCGCGAAGAGGCCGCCGGCCATGCCGGCCGGCTCCGCGATTCTCTGTGCGCGCGGTTTGGTGACGACCATGTGTTCATGGATCTCGAAATGGCGCCCGGCATCGATTTCATGGACGAGCTGTCGGTTGAGCTCGGACGTTGCGATGTCCTTCTTGTCCTGATCGGGCGCGAGTGGATTCGGCTCCACGATTCCCGTGGTCGGCCTCGCCTCGAGGACCCGGACGACTTCGTTCGCCGTGAGATCGAGACCGCACTTGCACGACCGGATGTGGTGGTCGTTCCGATTCTCGTCCAGGGTGCGTCCATGCCCGGGGTCGACCAGCTGCCAGAGACGATGCGCTCGCTCGCTCGGCGCAACGCCTTTGATCTGAGCGACAACAGGTGGAGCTTCGACGTGGATCGTCTCGCGAGCCATCTGCAAGGCGGGACGCCCGACCCTCGTCCCCCGGTCGCAGCATGGGGCGTTCAGCGTGCCGCAACCGCGTTTGTGGCGGGCTCGGCCGTTGCATGGCTTCCGAGCTGGGGCGTCCACCGCGCGCTCGCGGGCCTAGTGCCTTACAACAGCACGCATCCGTTCTCGCGTGAGGTTAGGTTCATCGTGTTGACCGGCCCGCTCCAGCGAGGTGTGCCGTGGGCTCTGTTTGCGGCGTTGGTCGCCGCATGGGCCGCGCACACCGCGCGAGCCACTCGTCCGTTGCATGCAGCGACCGGCGCGTTCATCGTTGCAATCGTTGCCGCGGGAGTCGGAAGTGCTTTCACCCAGGCGATGCGTGTCGGGGTGAAGTCGGTCGACATACCGGCCGCAGAGATCATCGGCTACGTCATATTGGGCGGCGGACTGACCTTCGCCGCGGTTCGCGCCAGCGCTCCCCAAGCTCGCCGTGGTGCCTTTGTGTTCGGCCTGATGGCTGGAGCACTGTGTGGGGGTCTCCGGAATCACTTCGGACCCAATCCCCATCTAGGGGAAGCGGCGGAATTCGCGCTGCAGGGTCTTGCGATCGGATCCGCGGCGTTCATAGCAGTCGTTCTGTCTGGCTCCCGGCGACAAATCAATCCGCCGCCGGCAGCCGTTCGATCGCTGCCCCCGTTGACGGGAGCGTAGCGATTCATCCGAGCGCTGGCTTGGCTTGCGGCGGTCAACCCCGCCTGGCAAGTGGATGCCCTCAATGACACGATCCAGACGGGCTACGGTCGCCGCCGGTGAGGCTCCCACGAATGAATGGGATGGATGCGTAGCGACGGCCGGCGGTACGCGGTACGCGGGCATTATCGACGACTTGACGCCCGAGCGCGGTGCAGAGATTGCGATGGTGAGTGTCAACTTGTCCGGTCAGTTTCGTCCTGCGTGTGCAGGGCCGGTCGCCGCCGGACGAGGTTGGTCTTCATCCGTGCGTTCTTCTCGCGCACTGGTCCACTTTGCATGCTCTTGAGAAATCAGCCCCTCGATTCGCTCCGCCAGTATTCGCTCAGGCTTACCCGGCGAGTGGTATGGGCCCGCGCTAGCTAGGACCCCCCTAACGCATCTTCGGGATCATTCTCGCTCGCAGAGTGATCCCGTAGATGCGTTAGTCGTCTGGTGGTGGGGCTATGTTGGCGTGAGCGATGTCGTCACGTGGGAAGAGCTGGAGCCAGGCCGAGGCGGTCTGTCCGAGGCCGGAGCACGCCGGGTCGCGGGTGCGGTTTGCTGGTCGTCACGGTCCGCCGGAGCACCGTCGACAGCGCTACATGTGCGTCCCGGCGAACAGCGATCGCCCGCACCGCTTCACCGAGCGTTTGCCGCGCGAGGAGTCCTGGGCGGATGCTTGCGAGGCCTGCGAGCGCGACGTCGACCTCCACGAGGGTCCACACGCGGCGCGCAAGTAGGTATCAGTTCGTCGCTCGGGGGATCGCCGAGGCGTTGAAGATGGTCGGGGCCGGCTCGACCTACCGCGACGCGGCGCTGGTCGCGCGGGAGCGGGCGAAGCGACTGCGGTCCGACCCCGGTAGCGGCGAGCTGCGGTTCTCGCGGCACGGATCGCTGGTGATGGACTGGGTGGAGGTGTTCGCCCCGGTCGTCTTTGAGCCCTACCGCCCGAGCGAGTGGCCGGCGAGTGGGTCGCTGCTGCTGGACGACTTGCCGTTCAGGGTCCGCGACCCAGACAGTGGCCGCCACCGGATCGCGTTCCGGATCTTCTGCGCGATGGGCTATGAGGAAGGGCGCCCGAAACTGTGGCGCTTGGAGGCCT
Source organism: uncultured Solirubrobacteraceae bacterium (assembly GCA_963816005.1). GTDB lineage: Bacteria > Actinomycetota > Thermoleophilia > Solirubrobacterales > Solirubrobacteraceae > Palsa-465. Next base: position 27,516 of record CAWFKF010000082.1, read on the forward strand.
TCACAAGCAAGTCGCAGCCTGACTGGGAGGCGTTCCTAGGCGTCCTGGGGGGCGCGCCGCCGCGGGTGGTGTGCGACAACGACCACGGCCTCACAAACGCGGTTCGCGCTCGCTTCCCCGACGCCGAGCTGTACCTGTGCGAGTGGCACTTGCGCCGCGCGCTGGAGCGGCTGATGGGCAAGATCCGAGCCGAGGACGGCCAGCACAAGGACGCGATCGACGAGCTGCTGGAGCAGGTCGAGGCGGCGTTCACCGGCCCCTCGTTCTGGGCGCCGTTCCTCAAGCGCGCACACGCCGCCGGCATCCCCCGCCTGAGCGACTGGCTGAACAGCACCGGGCGGATTGTCGAGGAGCAGTTCCAACGGCGCGGACCGCGCTGGAAGCGGCCCGCGGACATACCGCTGACAACCTCGCCGCTGGACGCGTTCATCAACCCGGTCCGCGCGTCGATCCAACCGCGTGCGTACGGGTTGAAGAACCGCGAGCGCACCAACCGGCTGTTGATGCTCATGCAGCTGCACGCCAACCGCCACGACGACGAGCGCGCCTACGTCCGGCAGATCCGCGAGATCCTCGAGGCCAACCAGGGCCGACCCAACATCATGCGCCGCGCGATCATCGATGCCGGCGGCGGCGCGTCGCTGCGCTGACATCCGGCAGTAACGCATCTCCGGGTCCATCTTCGTCCTCAGAGTGGACCCGGAGATGCGTTAGGGGGGCTAGGACTAGTCCTAAAACAAGCGATCTCGGTGGTGTGAGCCTGGCTCTGGGGCTGGGATCGGCTCGATGAGGCTTCAGTGCGGTTGTGGGGTGCTGAGGAGCGATCGGGATGGCGATCGGGGTTGCGTTCGGTGTGGGTGGGTGTCATATGACCGCGATCTGACCGTTGTTCGGGGTCGTTGGTGCGCCGGCCTGTCTGGCCGGTGGTTGATGTGGCGGGGTTGCGGTTGGTCAGAGGGTGTCGGTCAGGCGGAAGAACGCGCTGAGCCATGGGTTGTGGGTGAGGATGCGCCAGCTGACGCGTCGGCCGGTGGTGATGATCTGGCAGGGGATTGCGATGAATGCGGTTTGGAAGGTGCGGAAGTCCATGGTGAGCAGGCGTCGGCGTTGTTCGTTGTGAGGTTCGGCTCAGCGTGGGCTGATGGGTAGCAGGAGGGCGCACCACGCTTTCAGGCTCCATGCGAGTGCGGCCATGGTCATGTACGCCCAGTTCGCGCACCGGGTGTTCACCGGGGCGTGCAGGGCGCGCACGCCGGACTTCAGCTGGCTGATGAGGTTCTCCTGGTTGCAGCGCTGCCGGGCTTGGTCGATCACCTCGTCGGCGGTCATGTCCGGGTCGTTGGTGATGTGGAAGAAGTAGCGGTAGTCGTTGAACAGGACGTTCTCGCCGCGCTCGACGGAGATGTTCTTGCGCAGCGCGATCACCCGGTAGTCACGTTTGCACTTCCCGGGCCGGTAGGAGAGCTCGACGACGTCCTCGGCTGCCTGGCGTAGCATCTTGTAGTTGCGCTCGCGGACGATCTCGTCTTTGACGTCGCGCGGGCGTTGGCGTGGGTTGGTGGCGATCTGTCGCTCGGTGCGGGTGACGAGCTCGTGGTAGGTCTCCGCGTCGGCGCTCTGGGCTCGGGCGACCAGGTTGGCGCGGGCGTCGTAGCCGAAGACGAACCGCACCCCGTCGGTGTCCCAGCGGTCGAACTCGGCGGTGAGCGAGAAGTCGGTGTCGCCCCGCAAGCGGACCTCCGTGAACCCGGCCTTGCGGCACAGCGCGATCGCTCGGTCGTAGTAGTCCACGACGCCCTCGTGGCTGGGCCGGTTGGCGCCCAGAAGCCCGAGATATAGGGTTCTTTGGTGTTCGCGAGCGAGACCAGCAGCGCCGAGTACCCCCAGGTGCCGTTGTAGGAGATGTCCATCCCCTGTTTGGTCTGCGCGTCGGTCGGCACGATGCTCGCGTCGGCGTCGATCACCGCCGGCTGCTCGAAGAACGCGTCCGGTTGACGTTTCCAGACCTTCAGCCGGGCGCGGTTGATCGCCTCCTGGAGAGCCAGGATCGAGGGGGCGTCGAAGCGCCGGCAGAAGTCACCGGCGGTCGTCGGGTCGGGGAGGCTCTCGGTCCCGAGGCCGTCGAGGAACACCCGGTCGCAACGGCGCGCCTCGATGTCCTGCAGGCGTTGCCCGCCGCACAGCGCGTTGTAGGCGATGTTCAACACGTGATCGGACTCGTGGTAGGGCTTGTGCAACTTCAACAGCTCAAGCGAGCTGTCGATCTCGCCGGCCAGCCCGACCGCGCTGATCAGCTTCGCGACCAGGCCGATCCCGCCGTGCCCCGTTGCTTTCGTGCGCGCCGAGAGCTCACAGGCGATGTTCGCCCGGCCGAGCACCGGCCCGCTCATGTTCGGGCGCACAGCGTGCTCGAGGCGCCGTTTGATCGCGGTCGCCTCCGCGCGCAGCCTGGCGGTTCGCGTGCGGCGGTGCTTGCTCATCGGTGTTCTCCTCCCGGTCGGATGGCGTGTCCCACACAATACCAGACAGTAATGCTACTGTCTGGTATTGTGGTGGATACTAACCCGCTGGAGAAGAAGAACGAGATGCCACCGAGCAACACCACCGAGCAGCTCGCCGACTACGAGCAGAAATACCGCGACCTCGCCGCCCAACTCGCGACGATCGGCATGATCCACCCGGGCAGCGTCACCCGCCGCTACACCCGCTGCGCAACCCCCGGCTGCAAATGCCACGCCGACCCGCCCCAACCCCACGGCCCCTACTACCAATGGACCGCCAAGATCAACGGCAAGACCGTCACCCGCCGCATCAGCGAACGCGAAGCGGAGCACTACCAGGAATGGATCGCCAACGACCGCCAACTCCGAGACCTCATCGCCCAGATGCGTCAGATCGCAGCCAAAGTCGCTGAGCTGACACTCAAACAAGCAGCCAGCCCATAACCGGGCACGCTTCACCCCAAACAAGCACTCAGGCAGTCAGGCCCCAGCTCGCAGTCGGCCCACGAAACCCTGAAAACACGGCCTTCCAGGGCCCGCCCCCGAGTCCTCAGACCAAACCTACGCTTGGTTTAGGACTAGTTTCGATGGCCTCCGTGGACCTGGACTGAATACGTGCCCGGTCGTCGAGTGCTGGCAGCGCTTCGGGATCTGCGGTGACGATCGCGGCGTGGTGCTGTTCGAACTCGACGGGTGGGATGTCGCCGAGGGACTCGTGCAACCGGTCGTGGTTGAACCAGCTGACGTACTCGACGACGGCGAGCTCGAGCTGACTGCGGGTGCGCCAGACGCGGTCGGCGATCAGCTCGGTCTTGAACGAATCCACAAATGATGCGGCCATCGCGTTGTCAAACGCATCGCCGACCGACCCGACCGACGCGAGCACGCGGTGGTCGTCGAGGACCTGGGTATAGGCCGCCGAGCTGTATTGCCTGCCGCGGTCGCTGTGTGCCACGAGCCGGAAGTCAGCGCCGGGCCGGCGGATCCCTAGCGCCATCCGGAGCGCATCGAGGACGAGGTCGGTGCGCATGTGGGAGGCGAGCTGCCAGCCGACGATCCGGCGGCTGAACACCTCCACGATGAAAGGAGACGCAGACCACGCCCTCCCAGCAGCGCAGATACGACAGATCCCCGACCCACAGCCGATCAGGCTCGCCAGCAACGAAGTTCCGCTGCACGAGATCGGGCCGGCGATGCGCGACCGGGTCCAGTGTCGTGGTTCGCCACGCTTCCCGCGGCGCTTCGCGCCCTGAATTCCGCGCTGGCGCATCAGGCGCTCCACCTGGCAGCGCGGAGCGGTCTCACCGGCTCGTCTGAGTGCCTTCCAGGTCCGCCGGTGCCCGTAGGCCTCGTATTTCGGGGTCGACAGTCTCGCCGACAGCGAACTCGCGGACTTCCCCTACACCGAACGCGGCTACCTACCACGAGCCTAGGTCGCCCGCCACGGGGCTAGCCCCGGGCCCCCCTAAACGCTTCTAGGGGTGCGTTCTGAGGGCCGGAATGCCCACTTGGATGCGTTCGTCTGCTTCTGGCGGCGCGCTGGGCGGGCCGGCGGCCAGGTAGGGATGGCGGTCAGCGCAGCGACGCGACGCGGTCGACGTCGACGATCGCGCGGCGAGTGACACGGGGGCGGCCTTGGTTGGACTCAAGGTGGTCGCGGATGTGCCTGACGTAGGCGCGCTCGTCGTCCCGGCGGTTGGCGTGCAGCTGCATGAGCATCAGCATCCGGTTGGTGCGCTCGCGGTTCTTCAGCCCGTAGGCGCGGGGGCGGATCGAGTCGCGCACCGGGTTGATGAAGGCGTCCATCGGCGAGGTGCTCAACGGCGTGTCGGCGCCTCGCGTCGAGCGCGGCCCACGCCGACCGAACTGATCCTCGACGATCCGTCCGGTGCTGTTCAGCCAGTCGCTCACGCGCGCGATGCCGGCGGCATGCGCGCGCTCGAGGAACGGCGCCCAGAACGACGGGCCAGTGAACGCGGTCTCGACCTGCGGCAGCAGCTCGTCGATCGTCTCCTTGTGCTGGGGCTGCTGGGCGCGGATGTTCTTCATCAGCCGCTCGAGCGCGTGGCGCAGATGCCACTCGCACAGGTACAACTCAGCGTGCGGGAAACGGGCGCGCACCGCGCGGGTGAGGCCGCTGTCGTTGTCGCACACCACGCGCTCGGGCGCACCCTCGAGACGGTGAAGGAACGCCTCCCAGTCGGCCTGGGACTTGGACGGGAACGCCTCCATTCGCCAGATCTTCGCCCGGCCGTTCTCGTAGCCCATCGCGCAGAAAACGCGAAACACGATCCGCGGTGGGCCGCCGTCCGCGAAACGCACGCTGAACGGCAGGTCGTCGAGTAACAGCGACCCGCTCGCCGGCCACTCGCGCGGCCGGTAGGGCTCGAACACGACCGGCGCGAACACCTCCACCCAGTCCATCACCAGCGACCCATGGCGCGTGAAGCGCACCTCACCGCAGGCGGGATCGGTGCGCATCCGCCGGGCGCGCTCGCGCGCCACCAGCGCCGCCTGGCAGTAGGTCGAGCCGGACCCGACCATCTTCAACGCCTCGGCGATGCCAAGCGCAACGAACTGGTAGCGCCGCGCCGCGTGCGGACCCTCGTGAGAGCCGACGTCGCGCTCGCAAGACTCGCAGGCGTCCGTCCAGGACTCCTCGCGCGGCAGAACCTCCGTGAACCAGTGCGGGCGATCGCCGTTGACCGGGACGCACCGATAGCGCTGCCGGCGGTGCTCCGGCGAACCGTAATGGCCGTCGAACCGCACCCGCGACCCGGCGTGCTCCGGCCTCGGACACACCGCCCTGGCATTGCTCCAGCTCTTCCCCAGCGACGACATCAGTCGCGCCAACATAGCCGCCACGCCAGACGACCAACGCATCCAAGTGAGCATCCTCACGGCCAGAACGCACCCCTAGAAGCGTTCCCCCTAACGCATCTCCGGGTCCACTCTGAGGACGAAGATGGACCCGGAGATGCGTTACTGCCGGATGTCAGCGCAGCGACGCGCCGCCGCCGGCATCGATGATCGCGCGGCGCATGATGTTGGGTCGGCCCTGGTTGGCCTCGAGGATCTCGCGGATCTGCCGGACGTAGGCGCGCTCGTCGTCGTGGCGGTTGGCGTGCAGCTGCATGAGCATCAACAGCCGGTTGGTGCGCTCGCGGTTCTTCAACCCGTACGCACGCGGTTGGATCGACGCGCGGACCGGGTTGATGAACGCGTCCAGCGGCGAGGTTGTCAGCGGTATGTCCGCGGGCCGCTTCCAGCGCGGTCCGCGCCGTTGGAACTGCTCCTCGACAATCCGCCCGGTGCTGTTCAGCCAGTCGCTCAGGCGGGGGATGCCGGCGGCGTGTGCGCGCTTGAGGAACGGCGCCCAGAACGAGGGGCCGGTGAACGCCGCCTCGACCTGCTCCAGCAGCTCGTCGATCGCGTCCTTGTGCTGGCCGTCCTCGGCTCGGATCTTGCCCATCAGCCGCTCCAGCGCGTGGCGCAAGTGCCACTCGCACAGGTACAGCTCGGCGTCGGGGAAGCGAGCGCGAAACCGCGTTTGTGAGGCCGTGGTCGTTGTCGCACACCACCCGCGGCGGCGCGCCGCCCAGGACGCCGAGGAACGCCTCCCAGTCAGGCTGCGACTTGCTTGTGAAGGCCTCCAAGCGCCACAGTTTCGGGCGCCCTTCCTCATAGCCCATCGCGCAGAAGATCCGGAACGCGATCCGGTGGCGGCCACTGTCTGGGTCGCGGACCCTGAACGGCAAGTCGTCCAGCAGCAGCGACCCACTCGCCGGCCACTCGCTCGGGCGGTAGGGCTCAAAGACGACCGGGGCGAACACCTCGACCCAGTCCATCACCAGCGATCCGTGCCGCGAGAACCGCAGCTCGCCGCTACCGGGGTCGGACCGCAGTCGCTTCGCCCGCTCCCGCGCGACCAGCGCCGCGTCGCGGTAGGTCGAGCCGGCCCCGACCATCTTCAACGCCTCGGCGATCCCCCGAGCGACGAACTGATACTTGCGCGCCGCGTGCGGACCGTCGTGAAGGTCGACATCGCGCTCGCAGGCCTCGCAAATATCTACCCAGGACTCCTCGCGCGGCAAAGGCTCAGTGAAGCGATGCGGGCGACCACTGTTCGCCGGCACATACCAGTAGCGCTGTCGATGGTGCTCCGGCGGACCGTGACGACCAGCAAACCGCACCCGTAACCCGGCGTGCTCCGGTCTCGGACAGACCGCCTCGGCCTTGCTCCGACTCTTCCCACGTGACGACATCGCTCACGCCAACATGGCCCCATCACCAGACGACTAACGCATCTTCGGGATCACTCTGCGAGCGAGAATGATCCCGAAGATGCGTTAGGGGGGAAGCGTTTAGGGGGCCCCGGGCTAGCCCTACGCAGCCTGGCGCTGTCGCTTCCCTGCAAGGGAGGCGTCCGGCCAGCGTCCGCGCGGCTTGCGCAATGGACAGCAGCACGAGCGACGGCTGCTCGTCGGCGAACGCGTCCATCGCCGGGCGGATGCAGAAGAGCCGCTGCGCGTCGTCTATGTGGACACCCGCTTACTTGTCCATGCGTGCTTGTCAAGCCCCCTGGGTTTGTCGGTCTGGCGGTGCGTGTGCGCGTTGGAGGGATGGGGTCGTGTGTGCGCGGGCGCCCGGGCTTACTTCGGTCCGCGACCAGGGGTTCCTGGCCGGCGACATGATGGTTGATTGGGTGATCCCGCTGGGGGAAGCGTTGCGGCCGCTCGTTCTTTCTAGGCCGTCCACCGGAGTGTCGGCAGCGGGTTCTCGGGAGCCGACCGCGGCGCATCGTGTGATTGAGGACTTGGCGCGCACAGAACGAGGGTGTTGTCACACGGGCGCCATGGCGTGATCGCCGAGGTCGCGCAGCGTGTGGTAGCTGCGTTTGAGGAGTTTGCGCGCGAGCGCGATGCACGCACGGTTACCGCCGATCCGCTCGGCGGCCTGCGGGTAGTAATCGCGGTCAGGGCTGCGGAGATGCGCGCTTGCTGCGCTGCCTCGTACAGCGCCGCCCATCTGAGCGCTGGCGGTCCCTGACGACTCAGGTGTCCAGGTGCGCGATGTGCATCGGATTGTTTGACGGTGATATCCAGGCCGCCGTAGCGGACGACGTCACGGGAGTTCTGAAACCTGCGGGTGTCGCCGAGCTCGGCGAGGATCGTGACCGCGATCAGCTCGCCGATCCCGTAATGCGCGGCGATCAGCGCCTTGCACCCGGTCTGCCTGCGTGCGTACTCACGCAGCTGCTTGGTCAGCGGCGCGAGCTGCAGATCGAACGCGTCGATCATCGCCAAGTCGACGGTCACCTGCCCGCGGGCGGCCGCCGGCAACGGCTGAGCAGCAAGCCACTCACGGCCCTCGGCGGTCATCAGGTCACAACGCTTCTGCGGGCAGCCGTGGTGGTACAGAACCGCCTGGATACGCTGCTGCCACTCCGTGCGCTGATGCGAGAGCGTGTGACGGCAACGGACAGTCGCACGCAAGTCGAGGATGTGCTCCGGCGGGATCCACGACTCCGGCAAGCGGCCGATCAACAACAACTCCCGCAGATGGCGGGCGTCAGCCCAGTCAGTCTTCGGACGCTTCTTCGGACCCCGCAGCCCGCTCGTCTCCGCCGGCTCAGCCAAGTGCACCCCAGCGCCGACCCGCTCGAGCTCCTCGGCCACGAACCGCCACCCCGTCGTTGCCTCCAACGCAACCTCGAGATCCCGCCCGGCGAACCGCTTGAGGAACTTGCGGACCGAAGCGCGGTCTGCCGGCGCCACCCGCCCGCGCGAGATCTCACCGGTCGAAAGATCGATCCACTCGGCGGTGATCTGCGCCCGGTGCTGATCAAGCCCCATCACGATCGGCAACCGCCCAGCCGCCTCCCCCTTCACCAGCCCGTCGTTCGACGCTTCAACTGCCACCAGGGCTGAGACGCGCGCAGCGTCCAGCCCGACCCATTGCGTACCTTGGGCCACGGTCGGTACCTCCTATTCGAATGGCCGGCCGCGCGGCCGATACCGCGCGCGCCTTCTTGTGCCGTTCGACGCGGGAGTACCGGCCACCTTCACGGCCATCTCACGCCAACCGGGACATGCCATCTTTCTCGCCGTGACGCGAATCTCGGCGGACCGACCGAGCGACCTGCATCGCGCGGGAACAGCGCATCCCGCGGGCGATCGCATTTGCTATCCCGCCAGCACCAGACGTGCGAGCGCTTCGGCGACCGAGCGAAAGTCCGAGCCTCGCTCGGCGACGTTGGTCGCGGACGCCCCCAACGTCGCCAAAGCGATAATCGAGCTGTTCGCCCTTCGCTCGGCCCAAGCGATCGTCGCGTGACTCGCCGCTGCTGATCTTCTCGAACAGCTCGAGACGCGCCGGTCAACCGGGCGACCCAGCGGCGCGCTGCCGCGAGCGGCCACCGCCTCATCCACCGCGACGACGAAATCTCTGGACGTTCACGATGAGATCTCCGCTGTGCGCCAGTCTTCACGGACATGAGCAATCCAATGCAGTCCCCCACCACCATCTCGAACATCGGCGTCGCGATGTTCACGATCGCCGACCAGGATGCGGCCATCGCCTACTACACGCAGACCCTCGGCTGGGAGCTGCGCGCAGACGTCGCATTCGGCGACGAGGGCGGCAACCGCTGGGTCGAGGTCGCGCCGCCCGGGTCGATCGCTCGTCTCGCTCTCAACTCGCCGATGGGCGAATGGCAGCCGGGTGGCAGCGCGATCGGAGTCGAAACCCCGGATGTCAACGCCGAGTATGCCCGCGTCACGGCGATCGACGGCGTGACAACCTCCGAGCCGATCGGCGGCGAGGGCCCGGTCCCGCGGATGTTCTCGATCGTGGATCCGGACGGCAACCACATCTGGGTCGTTCAGGCAGTCGCCGAGCAATGACGGCTCCGCCGGGGCCCGGCGCCAGCCGGGCCCCGGCTGGCGCCGTATTGCGAAACCACTGGAGTCGGGTCAGCGGTACCTGGTCGCTCGTTGTGCCCGCGCAACACGACCAGCTCGCGGAGCGGCGAGCGACTGCAAACGCGACATGCGCCTCGTCGCGGAGCAGAGATGTCCTGTGCGGCAACGGACGCAGGCGCGCCGTGAAGCCGTGACAAGGGCAAGCGCTACTGCGTTACGCCTATTGCAGTAGTCAGGGCGTAGCTACTGCTCTGCGGCAGGACCAGCCACGCCGCCCGTGCTGACCCCGCTTCCCGTTCTGGGCGATTTCGAGCGCGCGGGCCGTCCCGCGGCTGCCGTAGCGGTCGGCGCGAAGCACGCGTCCGCCGGGTCGGAATACAGCGAGAAAAGCAAAAGTCCGCGCTGACGGCAGCAGACCGGTGGGAACCCGCAATCCGCCGTACGAGATTGAGTCCCACCACGCAAAAGCTCTGCCGACGAACCGATGCGCTGAGCGCATCCCGCGCTTCTCGGCCCGATCACCCCGCACCGAAGACCAGGCAGGCTCAATTTGTCAAGCCGGTCATGTCCTGAGACCGATCGCGTGCCAAGCGGGGGGAGCGACCGAGCGCATCGCCCTGATCGCGGAGCCCCGGCCGTTCGGACCCGGATGAGAATCACGACGTAGCACCACCGCCGCACGCGGACCACGTTGCGAGGCCACCGCGGTGCTGCTTCTAGCAGCACCGGCCTGCCTCCGAGACTCTTGGGCCGCGTAAGTCGTCACGAATGAATTAGTGGGCCCTTTTGGGTGGGTGGATCGTGTAATTCCAGTCCGGATGGAACTCGTCGCGGATGATGTTCACCTCGGCCAGCTCCGCGTCGGTGACTTTGATCCCTTTCTCGTATTCGCGGGGGTCAAGGCGCGCGTAGACCTTCAGGCCGGTGCTGGTCGTGGTCGATCCGATCAGGTCGATGATGACTTGCAGGCTCTCCAGCGGCCGCCCGCGCCAGTTCAGGCTGACGTAGCTGAACAGGCGGTGCTCGATTTTGTTCCATTTCGAGGTTCCGGGCGGGAAGTGGCAGACGCGGATCGCGATCTGTAGCTCGTTGGCGAGCTTTTGCAGCTCGGTCCTCCACAGCCGGGTGCGGCTGGAGTTGCTGCCGCCGCCGTCCGCGGTGATCAGCAGCGTCGTGGCGTTCGGGTAGCGCTTCTGGCCGAGATGCATCCACCACGCGCGGATCGAGCTGACCGCGAACGCGCTCGTGTCGTTGGTCACACCGACCGACACGAACCCCTCATTCGCGGCGAGGTCGAGCACCCCATAGGGGATCGCGTGCCCCAGATCCTTGTCCTTGAAATCGTGGCAGCGAACCTCGACCGGCCGCTCGGTCGGCTCGTACTCCCGCCCGACAGCCTTGAAATCCCCGACAAGCTCCCGCTTCTTGGCATCCACGGAGATCGTCGGCTCGCCCGCCGCCAGCGCCGCCCGCGTGGTCTCGTTGATGTGGCGAAACTGCGCGTCACGGTCGGGATGATCCTTCCCCTCCCTGGTCTTCTGATTGGCGTGCAACCGAAACCCGAGCCCCCGCAACAGCTTCCCCGTGCTCCGATCAGAAATCTGATGCCCAGCCGCCACCAACGCCCCCGCGAGCTTCGCCAAGCTCTTCGAGGACCACCGCAACGGCGACACGGATCCCCCCGCGTATCCGGATCCACCAACGCCTCCAACGCCCCCACCAGCTCCGGATCACACTCCGTCAACCGCGGGCGCCCCGCACCCGGCCGACGGACACGACCCGCCTCCAGCCTCGTCCCCTCCCGCAACTCCGCGATCCCACGCACCACCGTGTTCCTGCCGATCCCCGTCGCCCGCACGACCGCCGCGATCCCACCCCGCCCACACGCACGCGCCTCCGACGCAGCCCACAACCGCCGCTGACGCTCGTTCAACTCCGGCCCCAACCCCCGATAACGCTCCGCAATCCCCGATTCATCGATCATGCCTTCGCGATACGCCGCCACCACCCAACATCCTGCCACTAATTCATTCATGACTCCTAAGCACACGATTCGGCCCAGCCAAGGGTCGCACGTGCCGCCGCTCCGATCGGGACTGCCCGTACTATCAGCATCTGCCCTACGAGCGGGCGGCCGAGATCCTGTCCGACTGGGCGGGCGCACCGATCTCGGTCGGCACCTTGCGGGCGTTCGTCGCGCAGGGCGCGGACGGGCTCGAGCAGTTCCTTGCCGAGATCCGCTCCCAACTCGCCGGCGCGGAGGTGGCGCATTTCGATGAGACCGGTGGGCGCTGCGACGCGAGGTCGCACGTTGACGAGAGAACTCGCGGATTGGAGGTTCGGCTGATGTCGAGCGCGTAGTTCCAGGCCCGTGCTTGTGGCCTGGCCTCGGCCTGAGGTGCGTCGCTGGTGACCCCGGCGGGGTTCGAAGCATCAGGCAAAAGCCCAAGGGCGCCCGTTCCATCCGGGGGCTACAGGCGAGAGGCAGATTGGACGGGTGAAGAACTTGAACCTCTGATTGATGTCTCGTTACGGTCAGCTCCGCTGGTGGGATGCTGTAGCGGAGTGCAAGGGATTGGCCGCTGGGAAGCGGCAGACGCCGGCTGGGGACGCCACTCAGCCGGGAGAGCACCGTCGTCCTCGGGATACAGGAGGCACCCACCCCGGTCGTAGCTCGTGCGTGCGAAACGCGGTAACCACCGTCGAGGTCCGGTGCTGTTCGGCCGGTAAGCCGACCGTGAGGAAGGCCCAGTCCCTCGGCGGGATTCTGATGACCGAGAAGCGAAATGCCGGTAGTCGAAAGGCAGCGGGAAACCGGGACATGATGGCTGGCCCACTCCGGCTGGCTGTCCTGGATAACTGGCCGGATACGGGACACATGGTGCCCGGACGCGAAAGCGTGCTGACGCGGTCAGGTGAGCCTGTGAAGAGAAAGACGACGTGACCCCAGAACCCGAGGACAAGTTAGACGCCACGACGATCATGGTCGGCGTGGTGAACGGACCAGAGGACGCGAGCGTTGACTGGCACGCTGTTGATTGGCGTGCGGTCGAGGCGTGCGTACGGCGGTTGCGCCAGCGGATCTTCACGGCGTCGCAGGCGGGGGACCTCAAACGGGTCCGCAACCTGCAGAAGTTGATGTTGCGCTCTCGCTCCAACACGCTGGTGAGCGTGCGGCGGGTGACAGAGCGCAACGCCGGCCGCCAGACGGCGGGCGTAGACGGTGAGGTGGTGCTCACCCCGGAGGCCAAGATCAAGTTGGCGTCAAGGGTGCAGCATCACGCCGAGCCGTTCAAGGCCCTCCCAGTCCGGCGGGTGTACATCCCCAAGCCAGGCACCGCGAAGCGGCGTCCGCTCGGTATTCCTGTTGTCGTTGACCGCGTGCAACAAGCACGGGTCCTCAACGCGATGGAGCCCGAGTGGGAGGCGCGGTTCGAACCGAGATCCTATGGGTTTCGGCCCGGCCGTGGCTGCCATGACGCGATCGAAGCGATCTACCGGACCGCGAAGGGCAAAAGCCCCAGGCGCCGGTGGGTGCTAGACGCAGATTTGGCGGCGGCATTTGACCGCATTGACCATTCCCACATTCTCCGCCAGCTCGGCTCGTTCCCCGCCAGGGGAATGGTCGCGCAATGGTTGAAAGCGGGCGTGGTCGAGAACGGTCGATTCGCCCCGACTGAGGATGGAGTTCCTCAGGGCGGGGTGATCAGCCCTGTGCTGCTGAACGTCGCGCTGCACGGGATGGAGCAGGCCGCCGGGGTCCGCTACCAGACGACCGGCAGAGATGCCTGTCTGACAGCGGCGGGCTCCCCGGTGCTTATCAGGTACGCCGACGATCTAGTCGCCTTGTGCCACACCCGGGACGAGGCGCTCGAGGTCAAGGCCAGACTCGCCAGCTGGCTGACACCCAGGGGTCTTTGCTTCAACGAGGACAAGACGCGTGTCGTCACCCTCGACGAGGGCTTTGACTTCTTGGGATTCAATGTCCGCCGGCAGTCCGGCAAGTTGCTGATCAAGCCCAGCAAGGCGGCCATCAGACGGGTCCGGAAGAGGCTACGCACCGAGCTGCGGTTCCTGCGCGGGACCAACGCCCGGGCGGTGCTCCAGCAGCTCAACCCGATCATTCGCGGTTGGGCGGCCTACTACCGGGGAGTGGTGTCCAGCGAGGCTTTCAACGCGCTGGACGACTACCTGTGGAAGCTCACCTACAAGTGGGCTGTCTACAGCCACTCGAACAAGCCCAAGCACTGGGTCATCGCCCGGTACTACGGCATGTTCAACAAGGCCAGACGCAACCGGTGGGTATTCGGCGACCGCAACAGCGGCGCCTACCTGCACAAGTTCGTCTGGACCAGGATCGTTCGACACCAACTGGTCCCAGGCACGGCGTCCCCGGACGACCCCGCCCTGGCTGACTACTGGGCCACGCGACGACGCAAGACACCACGCCTGCCGATCGACAAGACCAGCCTGGGGCTCTGGAAAGCGCAGGACCGTCGCTGTCTGCTCTGCGGGAACGTGCTCCTGCCCGTCGACGACCTGCCACAAAGCCCACGCGAGTGGAACGATGACTGGCGACCACCCGCACGACGATCACCAAGGTCGCCATGCGGAAGGACGGCACGTCAAACGAGATCGAACCCCGCCTGATCCACGCTAACTGCCGTTCCCGATACACCAAGAACGGCAACAGCCCGGCGCTTCTGCCCGCCTACGAGCCACCAGGGCTTGCTCGAGCCGGATGCGGTGAAAGCCGCTAGTCCGGTTCTTAGGGGGGCCGGGCGCAGCAATGCGCCCGGCCTACCCGGTGGTCGATGGCCGCCTGGGCTGGATCCACTCGGCTTCGACCGAGACGCTGACACTGCTGAGCGTGCATCGCAAGCGCGGCGTGGAGGCGATGCTCGACGCCGGCGTGCTGGGCGGCTTCCGCGGCGTCGCGGTCCACGACGGGTGGGCGCCGTACCGTCAGTTCATCGAGGCGTTGCACGCGCTGTGCGGCGCTCACCATCTCCGCGAGCTGATCGCCGCCGAGGAGCAAGGTCAAGCGTGGGCGCTGGGGATGGGCTGCCTGCTGCTGGACACCAAGGACCTGGTGGCGCAGGCAAAGGCGGCCGGCCGCGAGCGGCTCTCAAGGCGGGTGCTCGCAGAGCTTCACTCAAGCTATCGGGAGGTGATCGCGCTCGGCTACGAGGAGAACCCCGGCCTGGCCGGCGAGCACGACGGCCGGCGGCCGAAGCGCACCAAGGCACAGAACCTGCTGCTCAGGCTAGATCAGCGCGAGCGGGAGGTGTTGCGGTTCGCGCACGACTTCCGCGTCCCGTTCGACAACAACCTCTCCGAACGGGACCTGCGGATCGTCAAGCTGCAGCAGAAGATCTCCGGCTGCTGGCGCACCACCGAGGGCGCCGAGCACTTCCTGGCGATCCGCTCCTACATCTCCACCGCCCGCAAGCAAGGCCAGCGGCCGATCGACGACGAGGAGCCGGCGGGCGTGGGTGGAGCCGGCCTTGGTGATCGATCCGAGCCGTCGTCGGCGGCCGCTGGTGTGCTCTGAGGGCACGATCCCGAGGTAGGACGCGAGCTCTCGGGATGATCGAACCGGCCCCTCGCCGATCTCAGAGCACAGCCCGAGCGCAGAGAGCGTGTCGATCCCGCGCAGACACCGCAGCCGTGCGACCGCTTGCGCGCACGGCGCGCTCCCAGCGAGCTTCGCGAGGTCGGCCTCGACTAGGTCGCGGCGGGCGATCAGCACGTCGTGGGCGTGCAGGTAGTCCGCCAGCGTCGCCCGCGACGCCTGATCGGCGAACCGCACCGAGGTCAGCCACGAGCGATGCTTGCGCGTCCACGCCTCCCCGGGACCCTTCCCAGTAGATCTCGCGGCGCAACAGGAACTTCCCGATCCGGTGGCGGGCGCGCATCAGATCCGCGCGGATGTCCTCCCGGCAGCGCACCAGATCGCGCAGCTGCTCACGCTCGACAGACGGGATCGTGACCAACGTCAACTCACCCGCCGCCAACAACCGCGCCAGGCGGATCGCGTCACGCTTATCGGTCTTGACCCGATCGGACGGCGGGCGCTCGGTCTTCCCGGGCGCGCACACCCCGATCTCGATCCCCCTCCGCCAGCGCTCGGCGCGCCAGCCCATAGCCCGTCGGGCCCGCCTCATACACCATCCGCGCCGGCCGCTCCACGCCCCGCAACCACGGCAGCAACTCGTGCGGACGGCCCACCACCCGCCTGGTCACGACCTCGCCCGTCGCCTGGTCAAAGATCGCGAGCGTCGACTCGCGCGCATGCACGTCCAGACCGACCCAACGGATACCGTCTTCATGTCGGTACCTCCTCGTAGATGTGGCCCGCGTCGAAGCTCGAACCTTCGACGCGAACATCAACCCCGCTACGCGGGGGTGCCGACTACCTTCGACTTCCAGCCAGCCGGTCCTCCATATTGTCTATTCCGATCGCCCCGATCGTGGCGCAGCCTGCGATCGCATTCGTTGGCAAAGCGATCGCGCACCGGCCTGCGATTGGGCTTGAGCGTGGCGTGGCCGAAGCGGTCGCAATGGACGCATCGCGCACACAAACGCGATGGCCGGCGGCGCGCCTAGATGACTGCCGGCGGCGGATAGACCGCTCCCGGACCGGCGTTTGAGGCGACGAATCGCAAGGCACGTTCCAGTGTTCCGAAGCAGGACAGCCCGGACTCACGGAGGATCTGAAAGTCGATCATTCGAGTCAGCGGCAACTGGTCGGTCGTCGGCCTGTATGAGCGACCCGGTGGGAAATGGCGTGTTAGCCAGCCCTTGACGTCGCGGATCGACTCCGGATCACCGTCGAACTCCGTTTCCGGGAGCAGGCCCGCTGTTGTAATCGCTCCATGCTGCAGGTTCTTCCCGGCCATGGCCGACACGCAAGGCAGAAACAGAGCCTCGTATTCCCGATGCAACAGTGTCGCGGCAGCGGGGAAGGGGAGACTCGCGTTCGCGAGCCATCGCGCGAGCTCCGGGCCGGTGACCTTTGGGCAGCCATCATCTTCATCGCGCAGCACGAGGAGGCATTCGATGTTCTGCCTGATGCGAACGATGTTGGCCACCTCGCTCGCGACTCGCTCCGAGGTCACGGCTTTCCGGATCGGAGGTCGCCAATGAATCCGTGGAAGCCCAAGGTCATCAGTCAGCCGCGTAAGCAGATTGACGACAGCCTCGACCTCACCGTGGCCCTCGATGATGACGATTCCGTTCAAGCGTCGAACAGTGTTTCCGACGAGGCGAGCTCGGCCTCCGGCTTTTCCTGCTGCAGCCCCTCCAGTCGAAGCAACTCACCCGGCGACGCCAGCCGGGCGGCTACCGCTTCCCTCTGTTCCTCAGCCATCCTGGCTGCGGTCGTGACGCCCTCGGCGCGCTCGACGACGAAGATTGCGTCGGCTGAGAGCAGGGATAACAGATCGGGGCTATGGGTGGTCAGGATCACTTGCGAGCGTGAGGTCGCCTCGAGGAGATAGTCGTGAAGGAGTGGCAACATCCCCGGGTGGATGGTCATCTCCGGTTCTTCGATGCCAACCATGAGCGGCGACGGTCTCTGGAGCAGAGCCGTCACGATTCCAGCGATACGCAGCGTTCCATCGGACTCCTGCAACGCCGGGAACCACTTCGAGCGTTTGGTCTCGGGCGGCTTCTCGTGCAGAAACTGCGCGAATAGGAACCCGCCGCGGGACTCCACTTGAATGTCTTCGATGTCCCCTGCGACCTGATGCACTGCGACCTTCAAGTCGCCGGAGGCGTCGCTCCTGAGCACCTCCCGCATCACTGATGCCCAGTTCTCCCCATGCTCGTTCATCGGCTGGGATGCATCTGGCTTCTGCGGCTGCCTGAGCACATCAGGGTAAATCGCGTATACCGCTGCGCTCCGAAGCCGCTCGGCCAATCTCCGAAACCGTGTGTCGGCTGCGACCAGAGGTAATGCCAGACTCGAATCGTCTACCTCAGGCGTGAGTCCGCCGGGTCCGCGCCACGTTCCACGCACTACCTCAAAGCTGGACGGTTGGCCGTCGGAAGGGGTCCAGCTCGCCTGCTCCAGTTCAATGGCGTAGTCGGCCCCGCTGGCCCGGCTGCTGAGTCGGAGTTCGTACGCGCCATGTCCTGCGTCCTCCGCGATCTCGACTCGAATAGCGGTGTTGAAGGGCCGTCCTCCACTCCAACGGCCAACGCCTCGAAATCCACCGCGCCGCGTGACGGCCCACTCGAGACCGTGTCGGACGGCGTCCGCCAGGAACTGAAAGACATCGGCGATGTTGCTTTTCCCCGAGCCGTTCGGGCCTACGAGCGCGGTTAGCGGCCCGAGGCGAAGGTCGATGTCCTCGCCGAGGCTCTTGTAGTTGGAGATGACGACGCGTGTGACCACGCTACACAGCCTATGACCCCCTGGGGTCGGAGGCAGCAACGGCTGCCTCGAGCTTGCTCGCGTCGATAGAGACCGCGGAGGCTCGGGCCGACAAGAGCCGGAATGTAAGGAACTTGCAGCGTCGGGCAGGGCCTGCGTTACAGGCTCGTGCCGCTCCATGGATTTCTGCCCACGGCCGCCTTTGGCGGCATCGGCAACCGCTTCGGCCACGCCACGCTCAAGCCCAATTGCTGGCTGGTGCGCGATCGCTTCCCACGAATGCGATCGTGAGCTTCCTGTCGTCGCGCACGATTCCCTTGGCGACGGAGCACTCGTCCGGTTCGGGCGTGATCCGCGCGACGCCGGGCGCTCGCGTTCGTTTGCCCAATCTCCCGGATCCGGTGACCGCGGCCCGTGCGAACGCGTCCGCGGAGCGGATCGCTAACGGTGCTTTCTGCTGCTGTGCGTCCTGCGATGGTTGGCCGTCGTCCCGGCGCCGACCTGCGTGGGCGTGCAGTCGGCTGTGCTCGCGCGGATGAGCGATGCGCCGCAGCGCGCGCGCGAATACACCTGCCGGCGGCCAGAGGCCAGCATTCCGAAGCACATCGGCCGTCCCGTGCTGTAGACGCCGTACAAAACGACCGCACGCGCATCGCCGCGTCCCCCTCCAGCACACCGCCAGCGTCCGCATGGGTGAGTGCGAAGTTCTCGGGGCTGCACCGAGCGGCGATCCCTTGATCGCGTCGGGCGGCTGGCGTCGTGATCGCCGGCATGATTGTCGGTGCGATCGTCGAGACCTCCTGTGGTGGTTTGCTACGGGTTTGCTGGTGTGCGCCGGGTTGTCCAGACTCCGCGGGTGCTCGCTTGCTTCTTCGGCCGTCCCCCACCGCGCATCAGGCCGTGCATGGTCGTGGCCGACTTAGCTGACGGGCTGGTGAGGAGATGAGCCGGCGAGGCCGTCGTCAGGCTCGACTTGTCCGCGGCGGCCGTTGCCGTGGTGCGTGGGTGTCACCCGAACAGCCTTCGGGGTGAGGCCTCGGCGGTCGGGTTGATCCAGACCGACTCGGGGGCGGGCGCGAGCATCGATCCGGATCTGGCGGTGACGCTGCGCTTGTGCTTCAGGTCAAGGCGTGTCCAGCTCAGGTCGTCTGCGGCGTGGCACGGGTAGCCGCTCAGGATCACGCTTGCGTGCTCGACTGCTGAGAGGACGTCGACCAGTTGGGGCCAGAGGTTCTCGGCGTCGTCATGGCGGTAGCCTTTGCCGGGCTCCAGCCGGGAGGGGCCGGCGTAGGGCGGGTCGCAGTAGATGACCGTGTCGGGCTGGTCGTGGCGGGGGATCAGGTCGAGCGCGTCGGCGTGCTCGAGCGCGACACCCGCGAGCCGATCGGCTGCGGCCGCGAGCTTGTCGGGCAGGTTCGCCCATACGCCTGCCTGCCAGCGGCCGCGGCGGTCAAACCGGACCGACGGCGGTGACCAGCCGGTGCCCTCGCGGCTGAACGACTGGTCGATCCAGACCAGGAACCGACGCGCGGCCTCGACGTCATCGACCGCGTCGGGCTGCTCACGGCACATGTTCCATTCCGCCCTGGAGTACGGCGTTGTGGCGATCGCTGCGGCGAGCTCGTCGGGGCGGTCGTGCAGCGCGCGCCAGAACCGCATAACCCGGCTGTCGAGGTCGTTGAGCGTCTCGCGGGCGGCGCGCGGCTTTCGGAAGAGCGCCGCCGCGCCGCCGGCAAACGGCTCCAAGTAGACGCGATGGGGCGGCATCAGCGCCACGATCCGCCCGGCGAGTCGCTGCTTGCCGCCGTAGTAGGTCAGCGGCGTGCGACAGCCCGCCTGGCTCACGAGCCGTCCCCGTCGAACCGCAGCGTGGCCAACGCGAACATCACCGCCACCAGGGCGAGCCGGCCGCGCGAGGTGAGCACCGCCCGGAGTCCTGGGCATGAGGCACCGGGTTGGTCTCATCGGCCAAGCGCGGGGCCGTCGGGCCGCGAGGACGGCGCGTTCGGCACAGACGACTGGGGTCGAGTCCGAGGATGCGGGCATGGCGTCTGACAGGGCGACGACTGCTGGGTTGCGGGGTGGCGGTCCGGGGGGTGAGCGTCGGCGCTCGCGGGAGCGAGCTGGTGGACGTCGGCGTTTCTGGCTTGCTGCTCGGTCCATCCGGCAGCGACGAGCGCGTCGACGAACTCACGGATCGACTCGCCGGTATCGGCAGCGAGCTGCCGGCGCTCCTCGGCGGCGGTCTGGTAGTCGATGAACGCGCGGTGGATGCTCCAGTGGCCCTGCTGGGCGGCTGCAAGCGGGTCGGGGGCGCCGAGTAACTCGGAGCGGTTCTCCGCGAACGCGACGTCGATCGCCGCGGGGTGCTCTCCGTAGACGGCGGCGAGGCCGTCGGGGTGAAGACCCCCACCACAGCCGGTCGTTCGCCTGCGCAAGTCGCTGCTGTGCGCCTGCACAGCAGCTGGGCGAGCTCGGCGTCCTGCGCCAACCGTCGCGCGAGCTGGACGGCGAGCTCGCGCGCCGACTCGGAGATCGCGCCGCTCATCACGCACCTGCCTTTCGTGTCGCCGACGCCTCCCGCGCAGCCCACGAACGTGACCGCCGCCGTCGCGGTCGCGCAGCCTGCCGGGGTGCGTCGGGGTCGCGGAGGCCGTGGGTCGGGCAGCGCCGATCGTAGGGCCAGATGACCTCGAGACCGGCCGCTCGGGCGAGCACGACCAGCCGCCCGCGCAGCCCGCACGTGCAGTCGCGTTCGTTGACGACCGCCAACCCGGCGTCGCGACAGGCATCGATCGTTCGGTTGAGGTGATTCATGCGACCCACCAGAACCCGAGCTCGGGGTTGTGGCCGACAACGCCGCCGGAGAACAGCTCGGCGAGCGCGGTCCGGACTCGGTCCTCGGTCCAGTCCGGTCCGAGGCGGCGCGCGATGTCCGCCGGTCTGCCGGCGCCGCCCCGCTCGAGCTCGCTGACGACCATGGCCACGATCGATCGCCTTGTGGGAATCTCGCGCGCGTTCATGAGCGCACCTCCCAAGGGATCCCGGTGCCGTAGCGCAGCGGCGGCTGGTAGTCCTCGGGTAGCTCGGCGCGACCGTGTTCGGTGAGCCGGAAGTGGATCGCGCGCTCGATCAGCCCGCGACACTCGAGCGCGTCGAGCAGCTCCAGCAGCGTACCGTGCTTGCGCTCGTCCCAACGGAGCTTGTAGCGAAGCTCGGCCTCGCAGACTTGGAGGCCGGCCCGGTCGATCCTGGCGAGGATCTCTTGCTCAAGCTCGGCCGGGATCCGGAGTCCCTTGGGCGCGAGGGCTACCGCGGTCATCGGTCCTCCGTCAGGTCGCGGAACAGGGTGAAAGAGCGGCGCGCGCTGGCGCCGCATTCGGGGCAACTGGTCTCGTGCCGTGGTGTATGGATGCGCTCGTGGCCGCACACGACGCACCCGACGAGCGTGTAGCGGGTGCGGATCAGCCTATCGACGGGCGCCTCACGAACGCGGGTTGAGTTACCTTGGATCTGCATCGGATGGGTGCCTCCTTCGGTGTCAGGCCCCGGCCGTTGCAGCGGTGCGGGGCCGTTCTTTACAAGCGAAATCCGCGCGCCACTCAGTACGGAGCGGCAGGTCAGCGACGTGTCGCGCGACGCTGCGAGGGCGGCGAGGGCGGTGTCGTTTTCCGGGCGAGTCACGCGGATCACCCGCTCGCCCGTTCGGGCAGGCGCCGCCGGTTGGTCCGGCGCCCGTGGATACGCGCATCGTCGGCTCTGTCCACGAGCGCCGCGATCTGCTCGGGGGACTGGTCGAGCAGCTGGGTGATCGCGGCGGCGACGATCAGCCCGATCGGCAGCCCGAGCTCCCGGGCGGTGTCGCCGAGCTCGGCCAGCAGCTCGTGCGGCAGCCGGAAGCTCCCGACCCCCGTCAGCCCGGTCCACTCGCGCCACACCTCGCCGCCCGCCGGGGTGGGACGCTCGCTGCGAGCGGCCCGCTCGCGCCGTCGGCCGGAGGGCGCCGGGCCCGTGGTGGATCGATCGCGGCGCTTGGGCTTCCTTGCCGAGTCGGCGGACACGGCGCGATCGGTCGGCTCGCCTCCGGCTTGTCCGCCGCGCCGCGCGGCCGACGCTTCCGCTGCAGCCGGATCCGCCTCCGCTGGCGGCTGCGCCGATTGGGCCGACTGGCCCGGTCCGAGCGGGTCGTCAATCTGCAGGCCAGGCCTTCTCATCGCGCTCATGCGATCACCCAACGGGCTTCCAGGTGCTCGACGAGCTCGCGGTAGGCGAGCGTCACGGCGCTGTCCGGTGCCGAGATCGCGATCGGCGTGCGGGCAACGTCGGCCTGCTCGACCGCGGCGCGATCGGGAACTCGCGTGACCGGCTCAAGCCCGAGCGAGGTGAGCGCTCCGTCGATCACGTCGCTCATCACCCGCCGCGGCTTGGCCTTCGTCACGATCACCGACAGCACGGGTACCTCTTGCCGGATTCGGCCGAGCTTGGCGATCGTCGCGCGCAGCTCCGCGACCCCCTGCGCGGCGCCCTCATCATCCGCTGCAACAGGGGCCACGACGACGTCGGCCGTGACCAGCGCGTTGACGGTCAGGAGTCCGAGGTTCGACGGCGTGTCGATCACGACCGCGTCGTAGGTGAGCCCGGCGAGCGCGTCGCGCAACACGCTCTCGCGACCGACCTCTCCCGCCAGCGCCAGCTCCACGCCGGCCAGCTCACGGGTCGCGGGCAGCACGTCGAGGCCGTGAACGCCGGGAATGATCGCCTCGCCGGCGTCGACCCAGCCGGCGAGCACATCGACGACCGTACGCTCGAGCTGCCCGAGCCCGATCCCGAGCCGGCGGGTCAGCGCGAACTGCGGATCGACGTCGACCGCCAGCACCCGACGGCCTGCCAGGGCGAGCAACGCCGCCACGTTGATCGCCGAGGTGGTCTTTCCCACCCCGCCCTTCTGCTGCGCGCAAACGCAGATCATCACGACACCTCCTGCTTCTGGTTGTGGACAGGCGTGTAAGCGGACGGGTAGACCGACCTGTAGCCGGGCACGGGAGATGACCCATCAGCCGGCGGGTGGGAGGACATGTCGGTCATTGCCCTGATCATCGGGTCCGGCAGTGGCCTGTCGGCCGTGCGCGATCGGATTTGTCGGTAACCGTTGCGACCCTGTGACACAGCGGTGCCATCCCGTCACGCAACCGGAGCGGAGAGCGTGGCGGCCGGTAGTGCACGACGGGCCAGAGGTGGTTGACGACACGTCTCATCCCGATGCCTCCTTTGCTTGGTTGTGGACCTCGGTGGAGGAAGGCGGGTGGGCAGATTGGCAGGCGGGTGCGTGCGCCTCGGTGTCAGGTGACGTGTCAGCCAGAGAGCCGCTCGAGCGGACACCTCCGCGAGTCGGACGCGGATCTGAGCTGAGATCTCCATCGGACCCAGCGCGGGCTGACGAGACGGCCGGCGCGCCTCCTAGCGGGCTGCCCATCGAGACCAGCGTCTCGGCCGCCCTGCGCTCGACCTCGTCAGCGATCCGCAGCGGTCTGCCCACACCCTGCGCGGCGCGGTTGAGCAGCTGGCCGAAGCGCTGACGAATCCAGCTGACGGTTGCGTCCGGCGCGGACACGATCAACGTGCCGCTGCCGTCGACCGCGATCAGCTCGAGCGGCTCCAGCCAGATCTCGAACGTGCTCTCGCCGACCGTCTGCAGCAGCACCATGCGCACCTGCTGCCACGCGACGCGATCCGCTTCGCTCCCCGCCGCCAGACGGGCTCGCACCGCGGCGAGGTCGACAGGGACAAGGCGCCGGCGCTTGCGACCGCGCTCGGTGACGTATGTCTGCTCGACCAGGATCGAGTCGGTGTCCTGCCCCCCTGCAAGGGGGGTTGGGGGGTCTTCTGGGATCCTGGGGTTCTGGGGTTCCCTGCCCGCGCGCGCGATAGGCGCCGGGGTTTCTGCCGGGGTTATTGCCGGGGTTATTGCCGGGGTTTGCGGCGAAAGTGTCCGGCCCTGACAGGGGTTTAGGGCCGAAACCCCGGACAACGCTGGACGGTTCTGGGCCGAAACTGTCCGGTCCTGACAGCCCTTTCCCGCCGAAACCCCTGACAGAGCCGGACGGTTCTCCGGCGACACCATTCGGTCCTGAGAGCCCGTTGCGGCGCCGACGACGTCGCCACTCCGCTCGCCCTCGACGGAGCCGGGGATCGCAAAGGGGACGTGCTCATCGGCCGGCGGGGCGACCGTCGCGACCAGTGGACGCACGCCGGCGGGCGGTGCCACCCGCCGTCGCGACCGAGGCGCGCCGGCTGCCGTTTCTGCCCGCGGGTCAGGGATCTCCCAGCGGTTGGTATTCCCGCGACCGCCCGGCGAGCTGTGAACGACAACCTCGCGGGAGGCCAGCAGCGGCCCGTGCATTCGCCGATACGTCCTGTCGCTGACGCCAGCGGCGGCGCACAGCTGCTCGGTCGTCACCTCGGCGACGACGCCACGCTCGTCGGCGAGCGCCGCCAGCGCAGCCACCAGCAGTCGCGCAGACCCCTGCGCGCGGCTGTAACCGAGCACTGCCTCGAACAGCTCCGCGTTGATGTCGCCGTCCCACCACGGGCCGGCAGCCGCGAACGGCAACGCCAGCGTGCTCGCCTTACCCCGACCCTTCGCCGCCGCCTCGACGCCCACCAGTCCGCGCCGCACGAGCCGGTCGCGCGCCTCCAGATACCCGCTTCGCTGCATACCTGCCCGCGCGGCCGCCGCTGGCGTACCAGGCCGTGCGAGGTTCTCGCGATCCGCGAAGCTCGCCAACGAGAACGCCACCAGCCGCTCGCCGCACGACAGATCGGTGCGAGCCAGCGCGGCAGCGATCGCCTCCCGACTCATCGGCGCGCTCCCGCAGCTGGCGTCGACGGACAGCAGCTCGTCGTCGAGCGACGTGAGCGGCGCGCAGCAGAGCCGGGACGCTGGGCGTCGATGCGACGCGAGAGCGGTCGGTGGGGGATGCGGCTGAAAGCCATCGCCAGCCCTAGCGACAGGCGCAGGAGCTCGCGGTGGCGC
>CAWFKF010000083.1:0-29631 GCA_963816005.1 uncultured Solirubrobacteraceae bacterium
CTATTACGGCGCGTGGCAATTACTACGCCATGTGGCAGTGCATTTGGGTGTGTCAGCGTGATAGTATTGACTGTGTGAAGAGTGACGCTAGACGGGTGTCAGGCACGACTCGGGAAGCGCTGCGTGAGCGGGGTGTGAAAATGGTGTTGGCCGGACGCACTCACGCGGTTGTGGCGCAGTCCTTGGGGGTGCATCTGCGGACGGTGTCGCTGTGGATGGCTCGCCACCAGCTCAGGGGGTTTGAGGGACTGAGGGAGGGGCGGCGTGGTCGGCGCTCGCGCGAGCAGATGGCGCTCACCGACGCCCAGCAGGCAGAGCTGATCCGACTGATGAAGGGCACGAACCCCGATCAGCTGCAGATTCCCGGCGTGTTGTGGTCAAGGCAGGCCGTCAAGGCGCTGATCGAGCGGCGGTTCGGGCTCGGGCTCAGTCGCCAGACGGTCGGTGTCTACCTGCGGCGCTGGGGGTTCTCGGGCAAGAAGCCGCAGCGGCGGTGGCTCGAGCAGGACCCCGAGCGGGTGCGGGTGTGGCTCCAGGACGAGTTCCCGGCGATCCAGGCGCGCGCGCGGCGCGAAGGGGCGCGGATGCTGTTCGGCGATGAGATGGGCGTGCGCGCCGGGCAGACCGCCGGCAAGAGCTACGCGCCGATCGGCGAGCGCGCGATCGTGCCGCTGACCGGCAAGCGCTTCTCGGCCAACGTGATCAGCGCGATCGGTGCCGACGGCACGCTGGTGTTCGAGATCTTCGAGGGCAGCTGCGATGAGATCCGCTTCCTGGACTTCCTCGACAAGCTGCTCGAGCATTTCCCCGAGCGCAAGATCTTCTTGATCGTTGACAACGCCTCCTTCCACAAGTCTCCCGCGGTCGAGTACTGGCTGCTGGACCATCCGCGGATGGAGCTGTTCTACCTTCCACCGTACGCCCCGGAGCTCAATCCCGATGAGCTGCTCAACCAGGACGTTCACACCCACGTCGCGCGACGCCGCCCATCCAACCTCGCCAAGCTCGTCACTCTCACCGTCGAGTATCTCGCAACCCGCACAAGTGAGATTGTCAGCAAGTACTTCGACGGCGAGTACGTCGCCTACGCCAAGTAACCACGCACTAATTGCCACGCAGCGTAATACCGCTACTACGGGGTGCCCGGCAACCAGCAGAACATGGCGAAGTTCCGCTTCGAGATCGCCAGGCACTGGCACACGACGCTCCGGCGTCGCAGCCAGCGCTCCCGGATGACCTGGGCGCAGATGTACCGCATCGCGCTCCCATGGCTGCCTCAACCCGCCATCCACCATCCCTGGCCACAGCAACGCTTTGACGCCAAAACCCAAGGCAGGAGCCCAGTGCGTTAGGGAGCGGCCGACAAGGCTGCGATCCAGCTGGTGAAAGTCCAGTCATGCTAATTGTCCGTGTCGAGCATGTATTACGCTGCGTGGCAATTAGTGCGTGGTTACTTGGCGTAGGCGACGTACTCGCCGTCGAAGTACTTGCTGACAATCTCACTTGTGCGGGTTGCGAGATACTCGACGGTGAGAGTGACGAGCTTGGCGAGGTTGGATGGGCGGCGTCGCGCGACGTGGGTGTGAACGTCCTGGTTGAGCAGCTCATCGGGATTGAGCTCCGGGGCGTACGGTGGAAGGTAGAACAGCTCCATCCGCGGATGGTCCAGCAGCCAGTACTCGACCGCGGGAGACTTGTGGAAGGAGGCGTTGTCAACGATCAAGAAGATCTTGCGCTCGGGGAAATGCTCGAGCAGCTTGTCGAGGAAGTCCAGGAAGCGGATCTCATCGCAGCTGCCCTCGAAGATCTCGAACACCAGCGTGCCGTCGGCACCGATCGCGCTGATCACGTTGGCCGAGAAGCGCTTGCCGGTCAGCGGCACGATCGCGCGCTCGCCGATCGGCGCGTAGCTCTTGCCGGCGGTCTGCCCGGCGCGCACGCCCATCTCATCGCCGAACAGCATCCGCGCCCCTTCGCGCCGCGCGCGCGCCTGGATCGCCGGGAACTCGTCCTGGAGCCACACCCGCACCCGCTCGGGGTCCTGCTCGAGCCACCGCCGCTGCGGCTTCTTGCCCGAGAACCCCCAGCGCCGCAGGTAGACACCGACCGTCTGGCGACTGAGCCCGAGCCCGAACCGCCGCTCGATCAGCGCCTTGACGGCCTGCCTTGACCACAACACGCCGGGAATCTGCAGCTGATCGGGGTTCGTGCCCTTCATCAGTCGGATCAGCTCTGCCTGCTGGGCGTCGGTGAGCGCCATCTGCTCGCGCGAGCGCCGACCACGCCGCCCCTCCCTCAGTCCCTCAAACCCCCTGAGCTGGTGGCGAGCCATCCACAGCGACACCGTCCGCAGATGCACCCCCAAGGACTGCGCCACAACCGCGTGAGTGCGTCCGGCCAACACCATTTTCACACCCCGCTCACGCAGCGCTTCCCGAGTCGTGCCTGACACCCGTCTAGCGTCACTCTTCACACAGTCAATACTATCACGCTGACACACCCAAATGCACTGCCACATGGCGTAGTAATTGCCACGCGCCGTAATAGCAACGCCACATCCCGGTTCGGGTAACCGGCCGGGCGATGCGTGGTGTGAAAGGCCCGGCCGCCCAGCAGCGTTCGCGCTGCTGCGGTGGGAGCAACCTGGGGGCCGAGCGAGCGTAGGAGCCCGAAGGTAATCGAATGACTGCAGCCTCGAAATTGGGCTCCCCACCGAAGTTGCCGTGTGGGGATAGATTCGCGCGTCGAACCCGTCTAACGTGGGGTGAGACCGGTGTCCTCGGTGAAGAAGCGGACATGCGCAGCCGAGGAGCGCGGCGGGGTAAGGGTCCGAGCACCTACGCAAGGGTCGCGGAGATAATGTCGGGAAGGGCCATCTCGCAGCAGGGACTGGCGACAACCTGCGAAGACCTCGCGCGCGAGGCGAGAGCCGAGGCGCGGGGAGGGGGATGGTCTGGCGCATGAGCCCGTATGAGCGAAGACGAGGGGGTAACGCCCCTCCAGGCGGCTTGCGAGGCCGCCCCGGCGCGGGTAACGCCCGCTCCGGGCAAAGGGGCTCTGGGCACTCGGTGGCCACGGTAGTGGGTCCGTACCCGGACGCTGTGCCGGATACTGCGGCGCCTGCGTCGTGGCGAAGGGGCGATACAAACTCCACCGCGTCGGGGCGAAGGGTGCGCCAGCACCGCAGTTTCGCGCGATGGGGGAAGGCCCGCCCTGAGAAATGGCGTGCAGAACCGAGGCCAGAACCGGACTCGGGAAATCCGACCGTCCGGGATCGTAGAGGGGCTTCAGGAAACGTGGCCAGTTGGAGCATGATCTCCACGCGGCGCGCGCGCCTGATTTCTATCTCGACACGCGCACGCTGGGATCTGCGCGGGGGGCGGCCAGCAACGACCGTCCCTACCGCGATTACCGCGTCTGTGCGTGCCCTCTCCGTGGAGCGCCGCGCGGCGGTGCAGGACGGCACCAACGCATTGCTGCGTTGGATCAAGGCAATCGCGGTCCTCAGGACAAGAAAAGCGAGCTCGCCGGTCGGCAGATCGCGTTGATCGCGATGGCTGTGTATGCCGACCAGCAGGCTGTTGGCGCATCCAGTCGCAGCTGGCACCAGCTCGACTGCCAGGGGCCGTGGGCTGAGGACACCGGCGGGCTGCTCGACGAGCTCGTCACCGACAAGCTCCCCATCCGGCGGTCTCGCTGCTCGCGTCGGTCCTCGAGGAGAGAAGACAGCTCCGCGCACAGCACGGCGTCGAGCGCCGGGGGCGCGAGGAGGCGCTTGTCCGCCTTAACCCGATCGACGAGCGGATCGCCGAGCTCGACGGCGACGCGCTCGAGCGGGTCGAACGCGACATCCGCCTCGTCTGGACGGGATGCAGCCCGCGCCAGACCGAGCTCCGTGCCCTCATCCGGCAGCGCCGGAACGTCCTCACCGCCGCGGAGATGACCTGACCCGCGCCGTGACGCCACCCACCCGGTGTGTGTGACGGAGGGGAGGGTGTGGGGCGCCGGTTGCGGGCTGGCCGCCTGATTGTCGCACCCGTTCCGGGTGCGTTTGGGCGGCATCGGCCCGCACCCGGCGGGCCCCGGCCGAAGGAGGCGACGATGCCGACCAAGCACAAACTGACCGCGGAGGAGCGTGAGCAGCGGCGGGTGCGCGATCGGGAGCGGCTGAAGGTCGCGGCCGAGCAGCTCTTGACCTCGGAGGGGTGGCAGCGGTGGGTCACGGTCCGTGCGCGCAACGGCCTTGCTCGCTACTCGCTCATTATCTCGAGGGCCGGCGTCATCGCTGGCTAGTAATCAGGCGGCGCACGTCGACGACATGTCATCGACGGCGGTCGGCTCGACGTCGTGATCGAGGCCCGCATTGATGACCAACGAGCGGGCGGTCTCGGCCACGGCTCCGTACTCGAGGTCCTCCACCAGGCGGGAGATCCGGCGGCGGAGCGTCGCTGCGAGCGACCTGTTATCCGCGCAAAGCGCGTCTCTGGTCCGCGTGCCCGAGATGCTCGTGCCGAGTGAGAAGCAGGTCTCGCCGCCGCCGGTCGTCGTTCGCCACGACCTGGCGTGTTGCTCAGATGCAGCACCGGCACCGAGCGTGCTGCAACTCGATCAAACCGGCCAGCCCGCTACCCGTCTCCGCTCTGACCTCAGCTCAATGCCGTTACGAGCGCTCTACTTCGACCTTGCGAACAGATGCAGCAGAGGCACGGACGCGACGACCCCGAGGCTAGCGCCGACTGCGCCGTGCACCCAATTGACTTCGGTTGCCAGGCCGAGAGCGGTGAAGCCGACGATCGAACCGATGACGATCTGAGCTTGGGTGAGGAGCTCTCTGGCCCGGATGCGCCGAACCAGATAAGGGCTCACGACCAACGTCGGCGTGCCGTCGAACTCACGCACAATCTGGCCAGGACCACGGAGAGCCTCCACGCCTCGCGCCGCCGCGTCCGGGGAGATCATGCCCTGGATCGTTCGGCCGTTCTCGCCGATCGTAAAGACGGCTTGCCCGGCGGCTTGGAGCACTTGCGGTTGTTGGACGCCCATCGTCCATAAACCGGGAGTGTACGAACCTGTCGGACTGATGCGGGAGAGAGGCGAGTGCGGGCAATAAGGCAGAAGCTGGTACTAACTTGCGCTCACGAATGGATCGGACCTCATCCGGCTTACGAGAACTGGGAGATCGGTGGCCCAGGGTTCCGCTTGATCGCTACACCGGGAGGCGGAGTAGCGGTATTCCGCGACGGGGAAACCTAACCTCGGCGGTGCGCCCGCCCGACTCAGATCCGACTGCCCCCTTGATCGAGCAGCGATCGCGAGCACCCCCGATCTAGGCACGCGTCCATTCGACCGACCAGCCCGATTCGCGGAAGTAGCTCTCGACCGCGTCGAGCGTCTTCACCCAGGCGTCGAACACCTCGGGCGAGCGGTCCGCATCCGCGTACGTGAAGATCAAAAAGCCGCCTGTGCGCGGACCGTCGTCAACGACCTCAACGAAGCGACCGCGCTCGTCGCCCCGGAGTATCCGCCCGATGACGCCAAGGGGAATGACTTCAGTCATGAAGTCGATCTCTAGCAGCTTGAACCCGGCTGGCGGCTGTTGCAATGATCGACGAGCAACAGCCCGACACGGGCGGCGCGAGCGTCCGACAGCCCTTCGCATTTGAGACGCGGTCGGGCCCGAATCCGGATGCCCTCTACGGACGCTCAGGAGCGTGCGGATGTCGATCGCTCGACGTTCGCTCAACGGACAGCCTCCCTCTTCGATCGAAGCATCAATCGCTCTATGCCGACGCACCTTGTCGGCGCTGGCGCCGAGACGCACCCTGACGTGACGAAGCGCGGGCCCCACGCGAACCAGCCGGACGCTGAGGAGTGCTAGCACGCACACAGCAGCTCGGCTAAATCGGAGCAGATCGGCCGTGCTCGCCTGAGCGGAGCGAACGGCGCGTCTCGTCGCCGCCCGGTGACGCACTCATATGGAGGTGAAGGCAAGAGCGAGCGCCGGCCGCCGACGGCCGGGCTGGACGAGTGCTTCGTCGCGACATTGCACTCGTCCGCGTGGAACCTCTCCGGGGGGCAGAGCGATCACGAGCGTGAATTACACGCTTCCGCGCCGAGTGGGTCAGGTCGCGTGAGTTGGAGGTGCCCCGCCGCGGCCCGGCGAGGTCGCAATCCCAACCAGGTGCAGGCTCAAGCAAATTCAGTTCAGCGAATATGCACGGCGGGGTGTCGAGCTGTGGTGACGGAGCCTCGGTAGGGCGTCTGATCTCGGCGAGAAATAGCGGATTTCTCCGTACTCTGTCGATCATGCACGGATCTGGCACGGCGCACCGTGGCTGGGATCTGTTCGTGAGCCCATGGCATCTCGACGAGCAGCTCGAGGGGTTCCCGGTTCCCGATGGTGCGATCGCGCTCGCCGGGCCACCGGACCCTGCCGCGAGCGAGCTTGACAAGCTGACCGGCCGCTACCGGGATGCTGCGGACGCGGTCGCGCAGGCCGACCGCCCGCTCGTGCTCGCCGGCGATTGCCTCACGGCGTTGGGGCTTGTCGCCGGTCTCCAGCGTCGGCATCGCGATCTCTCATTGATCTGGCTTGACGCGCACGGCGATTTCAACACGCCGGCGATCTCGGTCAGCGGCTATCTCGCGGGAATGTCGCTGGCGATGCTGACCGGTCGCGCTCCTGAGCCGATCTGCGAGCGACTCGGGTTGCGACCGGTGCCGGACGAGCATGCCGTCCTGCTCGATGCGAGGGATCTCGACCCGGCGGAGCGCGACGCGCTGGAGACGAGTCGTGTCCGGCGGTTAGCCGCGGATCCCGACGCGGTCCGCGGCGCGCTGAATGAACTATCCGCGGGCTCCGTCTACCTGCACGTCGACGTCGACATCATCGACGGCGAGGATCTGCCCGGGCTCCGGTTCCCCGTCGCTGCGGGCCCGTCCTTCTCCGTCGTCGAGGAGTGTCTGGCGCAGATCGTCAACGTCGCTCCGCCGATTGCGGCTTGCATCGCTTGCAACTGGACTCCCGACCGGATCGGAGATGAGTCGACGCGTCGCGCGATCACGCGGCTCGCGGCCGTGATCGGAGCCGAACTGCAATGGTCCGCCGGCGGCGCCGGCCGCGGTTAGTGACGGTCGCCAGCTAACGCCTCCGTCGACGCCGAGCGATCGCAGGACCCCCGAGGCCGGCTGCGTAAATGCGATCGTCCTGGTCCAGCCGCCAGCGCGCGCGGGATCGGGCGGAATGAGCGCACCGGTTGACCGTTCCGCGTGTTGTGTACGTTGTGGCGCCATGAAGACGTTCGACGCAGGTGGGGGCCGAACACTGTCCTACACGACGCGGGGATCGGGCCCGCTGGTGGTGTGTGTGCCGGGCGGTCCGGGGATGGATCCTGAGGCGTACTTCGCCGCGATGGATCTGCCCGGGTTCGAGCTGTTGATCTTCGCACCGCGCGGAACCGGCGCGTCGACCAAGCCGGCCTCGCTGGACGGCGCGGGCGTGCCACCGTGCGGCTCTTGTCCCGCAGGCGCTGGTTGGCCAGACTGGATCCCGTGCTGGTGCGGTCTGCCCAATGGAGTGATGCCGCGGAGCTCCGTGATCTTCATGTCCAGACATGGATCGCGACCTACCAGGGCCGCCTTGAGGAGCGGTTCTACGGGGAGCGTCTTGCCGCACATCGGGTACGGGACTGGGCTCAGGTGGTGCGCCGTCAGACCGAGCTCGGCGGCGAGGTCCTGATCAGCCGCAATGGCGCAAACATGAGCGGGCTGTGCCAGTACGGCCCGACCGGGGACGACGACGATGACCCGGCGGAGGTCGGGCATATCGACCGTCTCTACGTCCACCCCCTGCATCAACGAACAGGTCTCGGGCGATCCTTGCTCACCGAGGCCACGCGGCGGCTGAACGCGCTGGGTATGTCCGCTGTGACGCTGTGGGCGCTGGAGGCTGACGAGCGCGCCAGAGCGTTCTATGAACGGCTTGGATGGCGGCTGGACGGCGCCTCGAACTTCGGGCTCTCCGGGCATGATCGGGGGTGACGACACACGAACACGCGTTTTCTTTCTGGCCCTCCGAACCGCGTCACCCGTATTCCGCCACGACGCTCGCTCGACCCCGGGATGACCCGGTGCGCACGCACGGCAAACGGCGCAACGAGAAGGGAATGGAGCAGGCAGCTCCCCGGCACGCCACGACCCCCGTCAACGCGGGCAGCGACCCCGACGCCCCCCAACGACGCCCTATGGGGCGAGTCTCGCCATGATCATCCGGATGCGCCTGCGCGCAGGCGCGGCCATCCCTGGCCGCTTGAGCACGCATCCGCTGTGCCCACGATCGCCGGGCACGGGGCCCAGCGAGCAGTCCACAACCCAGCAGCAGAGGCGCACGCGACTTCCACCCGCCGCTCCGACGACCAAAAGCCCTGCTCAGGACGGAATCTCGATCGAGAGTCACCCCCGATCATCCACGGAGCCCCGAACTTCGACGGCGCGGTCGACGTCCGCTACCGGCTCGCGCTCCACTGACAGGCGACCGACACGGTGCGGCCAAGTCCGGGTGGCCCTTCGTGCTCGAGCGGGCCGCTCGTCGGGTGTGGGCCAGAGACCCAGTTCGCGAAGGGTCGGGTATCCAGCCGGCGGCTGGTCAACGACACCCGCGTGGGCCCGTCAGCCAGCGAATGTATGTGTGGTGATCAACACAATGCGCAGCCGTTGGCCAGCGAGGCTGTGGTCGCCGACGAGACCGATCGCGCATCCGCCAAGGGCGCCGACGGGAGTTCTCGGCGGCCGCAGCGGCACTTCTGCTTTCAATCCGATCGGGCCAACCGCCGCGCTTGTGTTATCGCGTGATAGAAGCCACGACCGGCCGGACCTCGACGCGCGCTCGTTGGGCGAACCAGTCACGCTGGTGACGTCGACGCAACCCTCGCGGGCGACCCCAACCGGACACAGGCAGTCACGAAGCCGCCGACCTCTCATGCCCGCGCGACCAGCAATGCGGGTCTCGGCCGCGCGTCGCGACGCACCTGCTCGTCGCCATCAGCAGGGAAGTGGCCGGTGCCGTCAGTTGCTGGCAGGTCAGGCACCTGAGGTGCCGACGGGTCACGCCTTCGGGCGATGATGCTGCCCCGCCTGCTGCCTCCGGTAGGGAAGTCACTGGCCGGCCTGCCGGACGCCCGCGCGGGGCCGGGCCGCCTGATTTTCGCACCCGTCCGGGGTGCGGTTGGGGCGGCACAGGCCCGCAGCGGGCGGGCCCTCGCCGAAGGAGCCGTCATGGCTAGGAAGAGCGTCTGCAGCTCGCCGCGGAGCAGCTGCTGAGCTCGGACGGCTGGAAGCGTTGGGTGGGCGTCCGTTCGCAAGCCGGGCTCGCGCGTCTGTCGATCTCGAACCAGCTGTTGGTCGCGCTCGCTCGACCAGACGCCACGTTTGTCGCGGGCTTCAACACTTGGCTGCGGCTGGGCTTTGCGGTCCGGAAGGGTGAGCGCGCGGTGGCGATCATCGCTCCACCGCCCGTCAAGGAGCGCGACCGGATGACCGGCGAGGAGACTGGCGAGACGATGATGCTGTTCAAGACCGTGTTCGTGTTCGACCGCGCGCAGGTCGATCCGATCGAGGGTCGTGAGCAGGCTCCTCTTGGCCCGCCGTGTGAACCGTTGACGGGAAACTCGCACGCGCATCTGTTGGCGCCGATCCGTGCGTTTGCGGAGTCGCTTGGGTTCTTGGTGTCGTTCGAGTCGATCCCGGGTGAAGTGGGTGGGTGGTGCGATCCGAAGGCGCGGAGGATCGTCGTTGACGCGGACGCGCCGGCGAACGCGCAGCTGCGGATCCTGATCCACGAGACCATTCACGCACTCGGTATCGGGTATGCCGAGTACGGTCGAAAGCGAGCCGAGGTGATCGTCGACACGGCAACGGCGATCGCGTGCGCGAGTGTTGGGCTGCGGGTCGATGGCGACTCGATCCCGTATATCGCGGGTTGGGGCGAGACCGGAGCGCTGGACGCCGTGACAGCGTTCGCTAAGACGATCGACGAGCTCGCCCGGCGGATCGAGAACGTCCTCGCGGCCGAGACGGCGGCGGAGTCAGTCGCGGCCTAACCGCTCACGAGTCGCGGCGGGCGTCACGCTGCTCGCCGTAGGCGAGTGCGAGCTCGGCGCGGAGTCCGTCGCTCTCGCCGCGGAACGGCTGTTCTCGTGCAGTAGCGATCGGATGCGTTGACGCAGTGATGCCTCGGTCGCGCGCTGACCGGCCGGGACCGTCGGAGCGGTGTTCGCGCTGGTGGTGCGGAGCTGTTCAATCTCCCGCCGGAGATCTGCTTGCTGGTAGAGCCATTGCCGCGACACGCCGGCGGCTCGCGCTACCGCTTGGAAGTTGATCACGCCGCCGGCACGGTCCAGTTCGCGAAGCGCGGCACCTGCTCGCGCGAGTGTCGCGTCGTGCTTGCGGGCGGCCGCGACCGCGAGCGGAGCGGGGCGGTCAGTCGCCATCGCATATCTCGGTCTCGAGAGTCTGCAGCCCGTCGATGATCCGCAACAGGTTGAGCCGGACCGGCATGTTCATATCGACGAGCCGCTGCCGGCCGTCTGCCTCGGCCTCGGCGATCAGCTGATCGGTTCGGTCGAGCTGCTCTTGGTGCTGCGGCAGGAACTCGACGGTGGTCAGGAAGCTAGGGCAGGTCAGGCACGCGTTGGGGTGTGGGCAGGTCTGCTGCAGCGGCAGCCCGCAGTACCCGTTCGGGAGGGTCTGTTTCGCGCGCGCGAGGTTCTCCTTCGCCCACGCGGCGTCGGAGAGCTGGCCGCCGGGGTCGAGGTGGATGATCTCGCCGCGGATGTTGATCCGGTCCTGGTAGCGATCGAACTCGCGGCGCAGAGTCTGGTGCTTGATCGTCGCGTAGCGCGCGGTCATCGCCGGGCTCGAGTGGTCAAGCATCTGCTGGACGGTGTCGCTCGGCACGTTGTTGTTGATCATCCGCGTCCCGACGGTGTGCCGGAACTGGTGCGCGGTCACGCGTACCGGGCGGCCGGTCGCGTCGCGGACCTCGCACGCCGCTAGCCACACCTCGAGCCGTCGGCTGAGCGTCGCGTAGCTGTACGCGATCGTCCCGTCTTGGTTTGCGCGCACGCGCGGGAGCAGCAGCGGCGGCGCGCTCCCGAATCGCTCAGTGAGATCGCGTTGCTGGCGGCGGATCTGCTCGGCGAGCCGGTCGGAGATCGGGATGATCGCCTCGCGGGAGAGCTTGTGGTTGAAGAACCGCAGATACGGAGCGCCGACCTCGTCGACCGTGATCGGGTCAAACGGCAGGTTCCGGCAATCGACCGACCGCAGTCCGGTCTCGATCAGGATCAGCACCACCGTCTGCGTCGTTATGTCCGGGAGCCGGTCGAGCGCCGGCTCGGTCTCGAGCTGCCCCATCACGAACTCGTCGATGAACCGCGGCAGCCACTTGCGATCGCGCGGGATCTCGCCGCGATAGTAGGTCGCGTTCGCAGGCAGCCCGGCCGCCCAGTCGTGCAGGCGGACGTCGTCGAGGAACACTTTCAAGTCGGTCAGCAGCCCGCTCTTGCGGCCGGGGGAGCGGTCGAGCAGGAACACGTCTGCGCGGTAGCGCTCGAGCAGATCGCGGGTAATCGCCGCCGGCGCGGCCAGGATCGCCCCACGGTTCTCGGCCCAGCGGCAGAACCGCCGGATCGAGGAGGTGCTGACCGCGATCGACGCGGGCGACTTCGTCGCGCTCGTCAGCCGCCACTTCGCCCACCGCTTGACCAGCTCACGCAGCCAGACGGGGTCGATCTCCGCGAAGTAGATCCGCCGGGTCGGCTGATGCGCCCAACGACGATCGATATCGAGCCGATCCGTCGGCCAGGTGTCCCACTCCCAGACCTCACGGCCGCTGTTCTGCTCGCGCAGCCGCAGCGAGCATTGGCGCACGAATCGCAACCAGCCCAGAGGGTTGCCACGCATCGCGCGCACCGGGAAGCGCCGCTGCGCATCGGCAGCCCAATACGACTCCCCGCGCTGAAGTACCGACGCGGCGCGGAGATCGAGCTGCCAGCGCACGACCTCCCCGAAGATCAGCGGGCTCATCTGCGCGCGCCGGGCCTGCATCCGGCACTGCAACGCGAACGCCATCTCCAATCTCAGGACGGGCGGCAGGTCCGTCATGTCGTAATGCGGCGCGCTGACCCGCCGTGCCTCATGGAGGTAGCCGAGGTAGCCCTCGGGCGTGAGGCCGGGACGGGCGGCCCGCGCGTTGCGATACCGCCACGCGTGCCCGTCGCAGAACACCGTCCGGCCGCTCGCCGGGAAGCGGCAGCCCGCGATCGAGCACCGGTCGCTGCGGGTGATGACCGCGCCGGCCGTCGACAGGAACACGGCGAGGTCAGGGCTTCCGGTACGCATCCAGCGCCGGCGATGCCCGTAGCACAGGCCGCCGCTTGACCGCGACCGTGTGCAGCGCGGTGCGCTGCAGCGCTCGGGAAGCGCCTGGGACTTCAGCGCCCGCGCCGACTGGCGGACCCACACATTGATCGGCGGCTCGCCGTCGCGGCGCCACATGTCCACATGCGCGAGACACAGATAACCGCGATACCGGGAGCCGGTCGAGCGGTTCTCGCCCTTGGCGTTCAACCCAAGTGAGCGATTCACCCCACGGGCCGGGCACCCGCCGACCGCGCACGTCGGGCCGTGCAGCACCGGATCGCCCGGCACCGCGTGATAGACCTCGACCTGGAACTCGGGCAGGACCGCCTCCAGCAGCATCTCCTCCCACGACCGCTCAAGCGGCAGCGACCCAACGACAAGCGCCAACGCTGGGCCGCTCACAGCGTCCGGTCGATCTTCGCCATCACGCCGGCGCGCTCAAGCTCGACGCGGAGGTCCTCCGGGGAGGAATGCAGATAGACCTGGCTGGTCGTCTGGATCGAGCTGTGCGTCAGCAGCTTGCTGACGATCTCGATCGGTACGCCGCCGCGCCGCGCGAGCGTCGCGTACGTGTGCCGGAACATGTGCGGCGTGAAATGAAACCCAAGACGCGAGCGAGTGCGACAGACGATCTCGTTGACGTTCGCGTAGCTCATCGCCCGCCCGACCTGACCGCCCCACAAGTTCACGAACACGTAGTCGGAATCCAGCTCGCCGTACTCCACGTGCATGTAATCCGAGTAGCAGCGGATCAGCTCGCCGGTGACCGGCACGCACCCAGCCCCCTGTTTGCCGCGCGCGCCGTTCGCGTTGTCCTCCCGCGCGACGATCTCGATCCGCCGCTCCTGCGTCACGACATCTTCATGACGCAACCTAAGCGCCTGACCGACCCGCAACCCCGTCCCGAACAAGAGTCCGAACAGGAACCGATCCCGCAAACGCGTCTGGGCGTGGATCACCGATCCGACCTGCTCAAGCGACAACGTCGCCGGCAATCGACGCTCCTGCCGCAACCGGCCGACCCGCCCGCGCGGCTTCGAGGCCGCAAT
The DNA here is from genome assembly GCA_963816005.1 of uncultured Solirubrobacteraceae bacterium. Classification (GTDB taxonomy): domain Bacteria; phylum Actinomycetota; class Thermoleophilia; order Solirubrobacterales; family Solirubrobacteraceae; genus Palsa-465. The sequence goes on from CAWFKF010000083.1 coordinate 13,470, forward strand.
CCCATGCAGGAACGGTTTGTAGCTGCCGCGCCCCGACCGCGCCCTGTCAACCAGCGCCTTGGCGACCTCAACGCCGTTGCGGGCGTGGAACTCGTAGAAACCGAACACCGCCGTCAACATCCGGTTCACCGTCGACGAGCACCGCGCCGGTCGCGCGTTCGCGAGCACGATCACATTCCCCGCGGGCTGCCGCAGCCACGCAGTGAACCCGCCGAGCTGCTCAAGCCTGATCCGATCCCACCGGATCCCTCGATCTTCGAGGAACACCCAGAACGTCTTGAGGTCAAGCGCATACGCGCGGACCGTGTTCGGCGACCGCTCGATCGCCGAGAGCCACGCGAGATACCGCTCGACCGGACCGACCTGCCGATGGTCCGAACCGATCACCGTCCACGAGACGCCACCCACCGGGGCCGTCACCTGCTGCACACGCACCGGCCCCACTCCCTCTCTATGGACGAGCAGCGAACGTAGCGGCAGGCGCGGACGACGGCCCGAACCTCGACCCGGTCCGCCTCAGGGGCGGGGCTGCGCGGCCGCGCAGCGACCATCGTCACTACGCCTCGCCCTACGGGCTCGGCTCCGTGCCGACGGTCGCTATCCCCTCCTTCGCTGGCAGAACCCCTGCCAGTCAACAACGAAGTGCACGTCAACGACAGCCCCGAGATAACAGCCCAGCCGCAGCGCCAATCTTCTCCAAGGCGACAGCGTGGACAGGCTCAGGACGACCCTAAATAACGGTCAACAACCAGCTGCTGATCGCGCTCGCCCGACCGGAGGCGACGTTCGTCGCCGGGTTTCACGCCTGGCGGGAGCTCGGCTACGCGGTGCGCAAGGGAGAGAAGGCGATCTGGATCCTGGCGCCGATGAAGGTCAAGAAAAGAGACCGCGTGAGCGGGGAAGAGACGGGCGAGAGCAAGACGTTCTTCCGGGCGGTCCCGGTGTTCGACCGCTCCCAGGTCACCGCAGGCGAAAACGCAACGGCCCTCGAGCCGCCGTGTCAGCCGCTCAGCGGCGATTCGCACGCGCACCTCCTCGCCCCACTCGAACGGTTCGCGGATTCGCTCGGATTCTCGGTCTCGTTCAAACCGATCGCGGGGCCGGCGGGCGGATGGTGTGACCCGCGCCAGCACCTGATCGTCGTCGACACCGACGTCCCCGCGAACGCGCAGGTACGCACGCTGATTCATGAGCTCGCGCACGCGATGGGCGTTGACTACCGCGACTATTCCCGCGCGCAGGCGGAGGTCATCGTCGACACGGTCAGCTTCGTGGTCGGATCGAGCGCTGCCCTTGACCTCGGCGGCGAGACGATCCCGTACATCGCCGGCTGGGGCGAAAACGGTGCGCTTGAGGCGGTGAGCGAGTTCGCGGGCACGATCGACGAGCTCGCCCGACGACTCGAAACTGCGCTGGGCGCCGCAGAGAAGCCGGCGCGCAAGCTGGACGTCGCGGGTTAGCGGTCGCGAACTCTGAGCCACTCCCCGAGATAGCGCGCAGCGTCGCGCTCACCGTGATGCTCGAGCAGCACGCACGGCGCTTCCCCACCCGCCTGGGGCTCGGAGCTCGCGAGCGTCTGCAGCGCGGCGAATACAAGCTTGCGCGTCGGCGACCGAGAGCCGCCGCTCGTTCACCAGCCGCGCACCGAACCGGGCCGCGGCCGGCGGGAACCGATCGGGGTCGGCGGCCGCGAGCACGAGCAGGACCCGCAGCGCGTCGCGCAGCAGCACCGGGCGCGGTAGCTCGTGCGCTGCCGCGATCACGAGGTTCGGGTTGCCGGTCCGGACAGCCCGCTCAAAGCGCATCATCGCCGATCCCTGAGAAAGTCATCAGGCGAACACATGTTCGCATCAATTGGTGAGGACGGCGATCTCTCGGGGTCGGGGTGAGCAACCCCGCCGTAGCCCAGCAGCCCGTCGCCTGGCGGGTCAAGCCCTGCGCTTCCCGTCTCCCCTGGCGGGGCGACCCCTGACGGGGCAGCGCTTGACCCGCGGCGCCGTGCTGCACGGGCCGGGGCGTGCTCACCCCGACCCCAGGAGAACCCGGATGACCCACACCCCGAACGGTCCGAGCTCGCGCCAACTCTCCTACCTCACAGCCCTCGCCGAGCGCGCCGGTCAGACGTTCGCCTACCCCCGCACCGGCCGACAGGCCAGCGCCGAGATCGCCCGGCTCAAAGCAGCGCGGCCGTCAAGCCAGACCGAGCGCGTGATCGAGACCAAACAGACCCGCGCCGCCGTCCAACAGATCGGCGACGACGCGGCCATCCGACCCCACGAAATCGAAGGCCACGGATCCTCGGCGACCTGGAAGGAGAGGGCATGACCACCACAACCACCTCCGCCCACCGCCAGACGGGAGAGCGCGTCGAGCTCGCCCGCTACACCGTCAGCGCCGGCGAGCGCGTCATCTACGGCCAGCGCGTCAACGGAGTCGTCCGGATCACCGACTGCCCGGCAAGCCCCGGAGGACGGGCCTACCTCGTCGAGCGGGAGCTCGAGCAGGACGGGCACGCCGCCCTTCGCGCACTGCTCGAGGACTACCTCGAGCAATCCCGCATCCACGACCACGTGCCGATGGCCAGTGGCGCCCTCGGAACCTACCTCGAGCAACTCGCAGCCGTCGAGGAGGACCGATGAACGCCGATCGCATACGCCGTCAGTCCGAGCTCGCCGCGTTCTACACCGCCCACCGCGGAGCGCTGGAGCGGATCCTCCGGCGCCGCGTCCGCGCGAGCGAAGCGGTGATCGAGGACGCCTGCCAAACCGCCTGGACGATCCTCTGCGCCCACCCCGAAGTCGCCGTCCAGGAGCACACGACCCTGGGATGGCTGATCACGACCGCGACCCGCGAGGCATGGAAGCTCTTGCGGCACCTCGCCGAGCGCGAGACGCCAGCCGGCGCGTTCCAACCGCCCGGCGACAATGGCGGTCTTGAACTGGCCGAGCCGACCGGCACGGCACCCGATCCGTGCGCGGTCGTGGTCGCCCGCGACGAGGCCTCCCAACGCCTCGCGATCCTGACCGATCGCGAGCGCCTCTACCTCGCGCTGCAGGGCCACGGCTACGACTACACCGAGATGGCACACCTGACCTCAACGACCCTCAGGACGGTCGAACGGCAAGTGCTGCGCGCAAGAAGCAAGCTCGCCGCCACGGATGGGTAGGCACAAGAACCTACTCACGCCCGGGTGCAAGAGGGACAGTGGTGCCCAACCCATCCACCACTCAGGCGCGCACCGTCGTCCCGTCGTACACGCCCGTTGAATCCCAGCTCGTGGCTAGGCGTTACACGCGAAGCGCGGCGCTCCTCAAGTGGCGGTGCCGGCACATCCGTGCATCGCAAACCGGCAGTCCGCCACCCCAGGGCCGCGACGCTCGCTGTTGGGCGATTGCGATCGTCCGCCACAGCCGGATCCGGCACGGAGTGGGCGATCGCTTCGCCGCCAAAGCGCTCGCACGTTGCTCGCCGACTCAGCCGACCGAAGCGATCGTGCAAGATTCAGCCGTCCTCCGTATCCGCGACGGCTTCCTCCGCGGACGGGTAAGGGTCGAGCCCGTCCTGTCCGACCAATCAGTCGACCATCCGACCACGTGAGCAGGCCGACAACGATCGAAGTTCGGTCACACGCATGGGCTCAGTCCGTCGACGCGCCAGCCGCATGGGCTGAGGAACATCGGTGGCTGTTTGAAGCCGCGTTCGCGGCATTTGATCGGACAGGCGAGTGGCCGGCGATCGAGCAGGTGCAGCATGACCTCGCGGGCGCGCCGGATCGTGCCGTTGCCGTTTCCCAGCTCATGCTCGAAATGCCCTCCGAGCTCGGCGGCCGCCACAGCCAACGCATTGCGCTCACCGTTCGCGCGCTCGTTCACGTTCCCGCGGCGGCGGAGTTGCTTGACCTCTTCGTCCGCGCGATGCGGGTAGCAGTGGAGCTGTACCCGGGCGAGGGTTCGGAACCGCCAACCCTGCGCGGCTCGCAGGTCAACCAGGAGCTTGACCTAGATCAGCTCACGCACCGCAAGCTGTCGACGCTCGTCTGCTCCGAAGGCTGGTTCTTCAACGGCGGTGGGGGCGAGGTTGGGGGTGATTGGTACCGCTTCGTCCGCGCAGAGATCCTGCAGATCCGAGACGTCCAGGACGTGAACGGATATCTCGACGCGCTGGCCCGCTACCGCTTCGGGCCGTCAAGAGTGGAGGTGGAGCGCCCGCCCACGCAGCGCGCCGGCCTGCTTGGGCGCGGCCTCCGATGGTTCGGCAAGCGGGACCCGACCGTTCTGGATCTGATCGTGATCACCATCGTCGGCGGCATCGTTGTCGGCCTGGTGATCTGGCGTCTAACTCTAACCGCATAAGCGGTCTCGCGAGTGCGTGCCCGCGGGTGGCCCGCTGCCCGGTGCTGCTGACGGCTCGACCGCGTGTTCAGACGGGGTAGGCGTTAAGGAATCGGAGCAACGCCATCTCGGCGTCGTCCGGGTTCTTCCAGACCACGGTGCGCCAGCCGCCTTCGTACAACGCCTCCGGATCCTCGGCGTGCTCTGCCAGGAGCGCGTTCAGCGCCTCGTACGCGCCGATCCTCTGTCTCTCCTGTGCTTTTCTCAGGAGCTCGTGAGCCTTGGTGACCTCGGGCATCGGGCACAAAGTAGCCGTTCGATGCCGACGCGGCCCGCCCGAGCAGACGGTTGCCCGCGTCCGTAGGCTCCTGGGGATGGAGGAGGAGTTCGACTGGGGAACGGCCGTGCATGAGGCGGCGCATGCGGTGGTCGGATTGAAGCTCGGGTGGGACGTCGACTGGGTCTCGGCCGCTCCATCGATCACGCATTTCAATGAGTCGGGCCAGGAGACAGTCAGCGAGGCAATGACGATGGCCGCCGCTGGGACCCTGGCGGAACTCATCTCGGCGGGGGAGCCAGTGGACGACGCCTTCGACGAGGCGATACGAGTGTTCTATGACCGCCTCGGGGATGAGGACGTCATGTCGCAGACGGCCAAGGGTCTTGTCGCGAGCTCGCCGGCCGAGGACCTGCACAACCTGGCGATCGCGATCGACCAGCACGCGACGCGAGAGCAAGGAATCGAACATTTCCGGGAGGCGAGAGCCGCGGCGGTCAGCCTGCTGGTCGAGAACTGGGATCTGGTCGAGCGACTGGCATGTGCTCTCCAGCGTGATCCCTCGGGCGAGTCAGAGGAGGTTGCTGAGCTGCTCGCGAAAGGTCGGTCGGCAAGCGAGTGATCTCGCCGCGTTTGCGGTCAACATGCCCCCGCCGCGACCCCCGCGAGATGCCGCCGCTTGCTCGGCGAAACTCCAGTCATGAAGATCGGCCGCATCGACGCACTCTCGGAGAGATGGCGGTCGCGGCGGTCGATTATCGCGGGGAGGGGGTAGAGGTGCCGATGGACGTCCTGTTGGAGGACTGCGCGGGCGACGCGGACGAGACCAGGCTCCAGTACGTCCTGCTCGCGATCCAGCAGCGCGTGCCCGATCCGGAGCTGGTCAACGTCGTCATTTCAGGTGACTTCGTCGGCTCGGTGCAGGACCGGTCGCACGATCGTCGTGAACAGGCTGGCTACGACGTGGAGCGGCTGTTCGGCACCGTGGGCGCCAAGACGATCACCTCCGAGGAGTCCCTGGAGGCGACGATCCTCATCCCGTGGGAGGCGTTCAACAGCCTGCCCGAGGCGGTGCTGTACCGCCTGTCGGCACACGAGGCTCTACATGCCGCCCTGCACCAACGTGACGAGACGCTGGTTACGCTGCGCCTGCGCCTGGGGCTCGATGTCTCTTCGGCCGCGGGACTCTGGGCTGAGCTCGCCGGTGCCTCGATCGATGAGTACCGCATCGAACGAGCGCTCGATGATCAGGAGCTGATCCTCGAGCCGACGCACTGCTCCTCAATTCCGCAGACGTTAGTCGCCATGCAGCAGCAGATGGGCGACGCAGTGCGCCGACGTCTTCTAGGAACGTCGATCGAGCCCGTCTACGACGCGGTCATGGGAGCGTTCCACCGCACCAACCTTCTCTTCGCCTACGCCGCGGCAGAGGAGTTGGCCACGGACGGGAAGATCGCCCCGCAGATCCCGCCTCAAGATCAGCGTCGCCTGATCGGTGGCTGCTACGACGAGTTCCGGGACACACTGGCGCGGATCGCGCCGGCATCTACGCCGGCCGATGCCACCGAGCTCGTGGCCATCGGTGAGGATCTCGCGCTCGTCCTCTACGAATGGCTGCACCACATCGGCTTCGACATGTACGACCGGGACGGCGTTGGGAAATGGTTCGAGGTCATAAGACCCGCATTCATGGTCGAGGGCTGACCGCGATGGTCATTCGGTTGCGGTGAGGGAGCGCGGCGCGGCGACGGCTACTGGGGCGGGAGTGCTGGGCAGCGCGGGCGTGGCCGGGCCCGGGGAGTTGATCGCCGGCGGCTTCACCTGCATGACCCGCCCGTCATCGTCGACCTTCCAGGCCTGCAACTTCTCGGCGACGATCACCTTGCCGGCGGTGCGCTCGCCGTCCTCGTCAAGCTGCTGCAGCACCAAGCGCGGCGTGCCCTTGGCCTCGGATACGACCGGGACCGTATCGGTCACGTACCGCTCGTTCCACTGCATGCCCATGATCTTGACCAGGCCGCCAAAGCCCTCTACCTGGACCGGGTCGCCGTCGATCCCGAACCCCTTGCGCGTCAAGCCGTGGTTCTCCTCGATCAGCAAGCCCAACACGAACAGCCCGTCGACGTTGCCCAGACGCTCGCCGGCGACGCTAAAGACGTCCATCCAGCCCTCAGCCCGGATCCCGAGCTCCCTCGCGGCGCGCCACGTCCCGTGGACGAGCACCACCACATCGTCCCTCACGGTCGCGCCGACTTCGATCTCGACCGCGACCTTCTTGATCCACGTCCCGTCGTCGACCGCAGGGTCATAGGCGCGCAGACGCAGCATCGCAAGGTCGTGATCGAACGCCGTGTCGCGGGCGCCGTTTGTGAACCCCCGCTTGGCGATCATCGCGGCGTCCGAGGCGCCGAGCTCGTCCCGCACCGAGTAGAGCTTGATCATCTCGGCCTGCCCGACGTCCTCGGTGTCCCACTCCTTGCACTCGATCAACAGCCGGCGCACCTTGCCATCCAGGTCACGGCAGGTGACATCGAGCTGGTGACCCGCGCGCATACCGTCCGCCCGCTCGGTGCGGTCGTGCACAACGTCCTGCCAGCCCAACGCCGCCAACACGATCGCGGTGATCATCTCGTAGGCCGTCCCGGGCTTTCCCGGAATCGAACCGAAGAGCTCCTCATGGAGCCGGTCGATGTCGGTCAGCTTGCGCTCGGTGGCCATGGCCCCGATGGTAGATCGGGCCCCAGCCGTCGTGGACTCACTGGTCCAGCTGCGACTGGGACCATCACCAGTCCGCCGACGAGGACGTCGGGCACGGGCGTTGTCTTCCAGCTCATCGATCGCGCTAGCGAGACGATTGCTTCCATTGGAACGAGGCGAACCAGATGGGCTATCGCTTCGGCGACGGAGCGCAGCTTCGGCGAGGCGGAGCTCGGCGACCGCCCGGACGATCGCTTCGCCCGGCGCGAGGGTGGCCAGCGGACGGGCGCAACGACGACGCTTGAGTTGCGCGCTTCTCGCCTCTGTCAGCGCGCCGTCCCGTCCGCTTCGTGCTTCACGACGCGGGTGAGGCCGCGACACGGCCGCGGCCTCACGGCGTCGGCGTCGTCAGGACCCCAATCGGCGATCAGCGTTCGGTCAGGAGTTGCCGACCGGCGGGTATCATCGGTTCGGGTCGCTGGTGGACGGCCTGGATGATCTCGGTGTTGTCGATTCCGCGGAGGTATCGGGATGTGATCGCGAGGTCGGCGTGACCGAGCTGGCGCTGGATCACGATCAGCGAGATCCCCTCACGCGACATCTCAACCGCGTGCGCGTGCCGCAACTGATGCGGCGCGAACCGGCGACGGACCCCAGCCGCGAGCGCGGCCTGGTGGAGCTGTTCGCGGATGCCTGCCGGTGCGCACGGCCGGCCGCATGTCGGTCCGCGTACGACGCAGAACAGCCGTCCGACCGGCAGGGTGCTGCGCAGCTCGAGCCACGGCTTGAGGTGAGACCACGCCCAGCGGTCCATTCCAACCTCCCGGCGCTTATCGCCTTTCCCGTGGCGGACAAGCAGCGCGCCGCGGTCGCGGTCAAGGTCGGTCTCGTTGAGCGCGAGCGCCTCGCTGATCCGCAGCCCTGCGCGCCAGAGCACGACGATCACACCGCGCAGCCTGACGCCGTCGGGACCATCACCAGCAGCGCGCATCACCGCGATGATCTCCTCCACGGTCGGCGGATCCGGCGGATACTGACACCCTTTGTTGCGCGGCGAAACGCCTCGGTGGAAGCTGGACGTGGTCGCCGGTGAGCGGCGCCGGCCAGCGCGATCCAGCAACGATACGGATTCCATCACGTCCTCCTGTGGACGATGGTTGACACCACGATCGTCCGCTTCCCGAGCTAACCCAGCTGGCACTCCCATGCTCGAGCCGCGCGGTCAACCCAGCGTTTCCGCGCGGCCGGTCGACCCGGCCACCTGAAACGTCGCCAAACCAATGGGAGACCCCAACGCCCTGCCATCGGATGCCCTCGTCTCGATGGCCACCCTGCGCTCGGCACGGAAGTCGCTCATCGTCGTCGACTCGGTCGTGGGTTCGGCGACGAGCGCCGAGCAAAGCGACCGTTCACGTTGGTCCTACGGGTTAGCTGCCGATGGGTGATCGCGCGAACTGCCCGCGGCCGGTATGGCGCAGCGAAGTGAGTGGCTTCTTGTGCTGGGCCGCCACCTTGGCGACGTCTATGCTCTGGCTGATGTCCGATCACCGCCCGCTGCACGAGCTGCGCGAGTGGCTCGACCAGATCCGCGGCGCGCCGTCAACCGAAGGCCGGATCGAGCTGATCGTCCGTCGCCCGGTCGTCGAGGCGCGCGAGGTCATCACCCACGGCGAGCTGTGCACAACCAACGGCCTCATCGGCGACAACTGGGGCGCGAAGCCGACTAGCGCGACTGGGATGCCCAACCCCAAGGCGCAGCTCACACTGATGAACGCGCGCGTCGCCGCGGCGATAGCGGGCGGGCGCGACCGGTGGCCACTTGCAGGCGATCAGCTATACGTCGACTTCGATCTCAGCGCCGAGAACGCCCCGCCCGGGACCCGACTGGCAGTCGGCGCCGCTGAGATCGAGGTGACCGACGAGCCACATCTCGGCTGCGGCAAGTTCGTCCGCCGCTTCGGCATCGATGCCCAGAAGTTCGTCAACTCGCTTGACGGGCGGGCACTCAACTGCCGTGGGATCAACGCCCGCGTGGTCATCCCCGGCATTGTCCGGACCGACGATGCGATCTGCAAGCTCACCTGACCGCGGCAGTTCGCCCAACGCCGCCAACCGTCTTTAGCGGAGATACCGCTGGCGTGTCGCGAGAGCGGACTGCCTCGACCGCTCCCTTGTCGCCAATGCGATCGTGCGCTCACGAGGCGTCGCGTGATCCCTGCCCGTCGAATGCGATCGTCCGGCGGCGTCTGCTGGGACGGCTCCTTCTGGGCGATTGCGAGCGCGCGCAGAGACCGCGACATCGTTAGCTCGGCCCGGCTGATCTTGGTCATCAGCAAGCGGGTCAGTGATCTCTCTGCGGATCCGCCGACGCTTGCTCGCGAGCCGCGGGTCAGCTAACGCGTCGAGACGTCCGTCTCCTGCAATCGCCGAGGAGCGGCACTGTGGCCGGCGGACACGCCTAGCTGCTGGTATTGCTCAAACTGGGCAGCGCCTTCGAGACTGCCGCATCTCGATGTGCGACGCGAGGTCGCACGTTGTGAGTGAACTACACGATTGGAGGATCAACCAGATGTAGATGTTGAGCGAGTAGTTCCAGGTCCGTGCTTCGATGGCCTGTCTCCACCTCGGCGTGCGTCGTCGGCTCCTGGTCGGCGGGGTGCGAAGCCCGGGGGAAAGCCCGAGGGCGGCCCGTTCCATCCGGGCGGCCACAGGCGAGGGGAATTGTCGGACGGGTGAATTGCTTGAACCCTCGTTGATGCCTCGTCAAGCGGAGCCCCGCGCGATGAGATGCCGGAGCGGGGTGCAGGGACTGGCCGCGGTAGAGCGGCAGGCGCCGGTCAAGGAGACGACTTGGCCGGGAAGAGCACCGCCGTCCCCGGGGTAGAGAGGGCGCCCACCCCGATCGCAGCTCACGCGTGCGGAACACGGGAACCCCGTCGGGGTCCGGGCGGAAGGTCTCGTCCGGTAAGCCGACCGCAAGGAGGGCCCAACTCCCCGGCGGGAACAGGATGACCGAGAATGCCGGTGGCGGAAACGCGACGGGAAACCGAGGCACGATGGCCGCCTCCTCCAGGCGGTCGTCTTGGATAACCGACCGGATACCGGGCCTGGTGCTCGGACGCGAAAGCGCGCTGACGCGGTCAGGTGAGCCAACGAGAAGACGATGACGATGACGCCAGCACCAACGGACAAGTTAGACGCCGCGACGAACGTCGCAGTGAACGGACCCGCGGACGAACCACCCCCGAGTGGATCGTACGACCTCACGCCATTCGACCCTCCACGGCTTGCTTGAGCCGGGTGCTCGGAAACGGGCACGCCCTGGTTCTGAGGGGGGCCCGGCACAGCAATGTGCCGGGCCTACCCGTCCGTTGGGGAGCGGCCGGGACGACTCGGGGACTGCTGAGTTCATGCGGAAGCGGCAGGGGCGACGCGTCGCGATGCCGGACAAGAGCAGAAGCCGGCCGAGGGCTCGCACGCACGACTGAGGAGCAGACCGTGCAGGCGTCGATCGGCGCCGCTCAGACCTGGCCGGAAGCAGTCACGCGACCCTTTATGCTCCGCTCCCAGCAGCAGGCGCGACGGAGGAGGGGCGGACGATGGATCGCCGAGGAACGGGCACGGACGCAAAGACGCAGGTGCTGATCAGTGGAGCCGGGCCGACTGGCCTGCTGCTGGCCGTCGAGCTGCAACGCCGTGGCGTCGACTGCGTGCTTATCGACGAGCTCGATGCGCCGCGGGGGTGGGACCGCGCCACGGTGATTCACCCGCGCTCGATGGAGATCTTCGAAGCACTCGGCCTCGCCGAGCAGTTCCTCGGCGAGGGCATGAAGGTGAGGGCAGCTCGGTTTCGGTCCAACGGCGAGATACTTGGTGAGCTCGATCTCGAGCTCACCGACAGCCGCTACGGCTTCGACCTCGGACTCTCGGAGGAGATCACGGAGCGGCTGCTAGCCGGCTATCTTGAGTCCGTCGGCGGCTGTGTCACGCGCTCGACGCGGCTGGTTGGATTCGTCCGGGGCCCGGGCGGCGTCGTCGTCACGCTCGAGCGTGACGGTGCCAGGTTCGAGCTCGAGGCCCAATGGCTGGTCGGCTGCGACGGGCTCCACAGCATCGTTCGCGAGCAGAGTGGGATCGAGTTCTCCGGCAGCGATATCGAGGCGCCCTGGGCGGTATTCGACGCCACTATCACGAGCTGGGAGCAGGAGTTTGACGTTGCTGCGGCCTTCCTGGAGACGCCGCCGGTGATCCTGACGCCGCTGCCGGGCCGGCGCTGGCGTGTCTACATGCGCCCGACGTCCAACGAGAGCGACCTGGTCGCCGAGGCGAGTGAGGTGCTGCACCGTTACGTTGCCGGGGCCGAGTTCACGGAGATCGAGAACCCGACCCGCTTCTATTGTCACTCTCGGGTGGCGAGGAGCTACCGGTTGGGCCGGGTGTTGTTGGCCGGGGACGCCGCCCACGCGTGCTCGCCGGCCGAGGGGCACGGGATGAACACCGGCCTTCAGGACGCTTTCAACCTTGGCTGGAAGCTGGCGCTGGTCTGTCGCGGCGCGGCGGGTGAGCGCCTGATCGACACCTATGAGATCGAACGCCGCCCTGTCGCCGAGCGGATCGTCGCCTCGGGAGACGATGCCGAGACGAGTCAGGCGCTCACCGACGCGGCGGCGCGGTCAGAGCGCGACGCCGGCATGCGGCTGATCTTCAGCGATCCGCAGACCTCCCATCACGAGGCGGCGGCCGCGGCAGAGCTCGACCGCTCCTACGCGGAGTCACCGATCGTCAGCGGCGAGTCATCGGCCGGAGTCGCCGGGGGAAGCCTTCTTCCCGACACCGCACGGGTCGACCACCCGGCGACGGGATCAGCTCCCCTGCATCAGCTTGCCAACCGCCCGGGGCACACCGTGATGGTCCTCGGCGGCCCGGCCGTGGATCGCGGCGCGGTCGCCGAGCTGGTCGAAGAGCTCGAGGCCAGGTCTGGCGGCTCGAAGGCGGTCGACGCTGTCTTCGGGTTCAGCACCCGGCCCGGCGGGGGTGCGGTCGGCCACATCGACGAGGGGGTCGCCGAGCGACTGGGGATTGATGGCGTGACGCTGCTCGCGATCCGGCCCGACGGCTACGTCGGACTGCGCCACGACGGCACCGAGCCGGAAGCGGTCGAGCGCTACTTCGAGTCGCTCACCGGCGGCTGAGCCCGCGCGGCCGCGGGCCGAATTCCCTCCGACTCCCGACAGGGTCGGAAACCGCGCGTTGCTCGCGGAGAGCGAGCTGAACGCGCGGATAACGGGACGCTCGCTTACATCTCGACTTTCGCAGTTTTCGGTGGGTGGACGGGTGCGGGGCGGCGCCTCGGTCGTGGCTGTCGGGCTGATGGTTTGAGCGCCTGACCGGACGCTGGTAGGGAGGAGCACCGGCGGCTTCCCCGAAGCGGTGGTTGTTCACGCCATTTCCGCGGTCGGGCGGGAGGCCCGTTCGCGGCTGCCCATGGGGGTTGCCGCCGATGCTCTGCGTCCCATCTTCGCTGGAGGAGCTTCTGCTCCTGTTCGCGCCATGTTTCTCTCGCCCGACGTTTGAGACCTTCAGAGCGATGGTCGTGGGGCAGGTCTCGCAGACGTCGCTGCGCACCGTCTGCGGGATGCTGGTCGGCTCGAGGCTCTCCGGGGTCTGGCATCACTCCCGCGCGCACCGGTTCTTCAGCTCGGCGGAGTGGTCGGTCGATGAGCTCGGGCTGATGGTTGCGGAGCTGATCGTCTCCCGTTTGGTGGGAGCGCAGGAGTCGCTGGTTGTGCCGGTCGATGACACGTTGGTGAAGCGGCGGGGGCGCAAGGTGTTCGGCTGCTTCTGGCATCACGACGCGACCGCCAACAGCAACAAGGGATCGCTCGCGTGGGGCAACAACTGGGTCACTGCCGGGATCAACGTCAAGCTGCCGTTCCTTGAGCGGACCGTCTGCCTGCTGGTGCTCTCGCGCCTCTGGCGCCCGCGGCGCAAGGAGATCCCCAAGCACAAGCCAGACCCCGAGCGGCCCTCAAAACCCTGGTTGGCCAGGGAGATCCTGTGCCTGCTCGCCAAGCGGTTCCCGGCACGCAAGATCCACGGCGTCGGCGATGCCGCCTACGCGAACGGCGCGTTTGCGGGCCTGCCGGAGAACGTCACGATGACCTCCCGCCTGCGCTCAGACGCCGCGCTGCACCGGCTGGCGGCGCCCCGCCCGCCCACAGGGCAGCGCAAGCGCGGCCGGCCGCCCAAGAAAGGAGCGCAGCTGCCAAAGCTGGCGCAGATCGCCGCTGATCCCGCCACCGATTGGGTCAACACGATCGTCCGCCGCTACGGCAAGACCGAGCAGGTGATGGCCCACCCGTTCCAATGCCTGTGGTACGAGGCGTTCGGATCCCAGCCCCTCCAGGTAGTGCTGATCCAGGACACCACCAAGCCCTCCGGCTACGAACTGGCGCTCGTCTCCACCGACCTCGACGCGAGCGCCGCGCAACTGATCGAACGCTACGCCGAGCGCTGGCCGACCGAGGTCGCCTACGAAGAAGGCAAGGAGCTGGCCGGCGTCGGACAGGCTCGCAACCGCGCCGAGAAGGCCGTCCAGCGGACCGTCCCGTTCCAGTTCCTCGCGATGTCACTGACGATCATCTGGTACGCGCTCTCAGGCCACCACCCCGACGACGTCAAAGAACGCCGCGAACGCCACCCCTGGTATCTCACCAAGACCACCCCCTCATTCACCGACATGCTCGCCAAGCTCCGCCGCGTGATCATCGCCAACCAATTTCACCCAGGACGGGGGTGCGCGCCCACACCCCGAGAAATCAGGCTCTCCGGGCATGATCGGGGGTGACGACACACGAACACGCGTTTTCTTTCGGGTGCAGGTCCCCCAGAGGGACACTGCGGCTTGAATCTACGGGCGATTCGAGGGCGCGGCTTGACCTTAGCGTCGATTTCGTCCGCCAATCCGAGCCGCGAGATTACGAAAGGCCGCGAACACTGGCTTCGCGTTGCTGGTTCTGCAACCGAGTGGCCCCTTGTCGAAGCGGGTCTAGGTTGACCTCAAACTACCAGTTAAGCAGCGTTTTTGTCTCGATCGGACTCTTCAGGCCTGCGTCCCTCCAGGGGACCTGCACCCTTTTCTTTCTGGCCCTCCGAACCGCGTCACCCGTATTCCGCCACGACGCTCGCTCGACCCCGGGATGACCCGGTGCGCACGCACGGCAAACGGCGCAACGAGAAGGGAATGGAGCAGGCAGCTCCCCGGCACGCCACGACCCCCGTCAACGCGGGCAGCGACCCCGACGCCCCCCAACGACGCCCTATGGGGCGAGTCTCGCCATGATCATCCGGATGCGCCTGCGCGCAGGCGCGGCCATCCCTGGCCGCTTGAGCACGCATCCGCTGTGCCCACGATCGCCGGGCACGGGGCCCAGCGAGCAGTCCACAACCCAGCAGCAGAGGCGCACGCGACTTCCACCCGCCGCTCCGACGACCAAAAGCCCTGCTCAGGACGGAATCTCGATCGAGAGTCACCCCCGATCATCCACGGAGCCCCAGAAATCACCAGCGTCCAGCAAGCGTGGGCGTCCGCCGGACTATGAACTGCAAAAGTCGAGTTACATCGACTGAGCGCTTGATAGGCCTCCACAGCGTGACGCCCGCTTGCGCGAATAGGGGCGCTGTGAGACGGATCCATCAGACGCCTGCATCGGGCTGGCTAGGAGCAGCAGCGAGCCACGAGGCCCTGACCATGCTCAGCGCCGCCGGAATGAGACTGCCAGATCAAACCAGCGGTGAACAGGTCAGCCTCCAGTTGTCTAGCGTGGGCCGTGGGGACCTCATGCGAGCGACCCCCGCTGACCCGTCCAAGCGAGCGACGAACCAGCCGCTCCGCCGCGGCTGGCGGCGCGTCACTCGATCTGGTCAGAGGCCGGTGAGCGTGAGCAGCGTCGTGCAGGTGTAGATGGCGCCGCCGTCGTTCGTGCTACAGCTCGTCGTCCCCTTGCCCCTGACGGCCTTGTAAGCACCGGTCCCTCCGGTAATTGTCACCGGGCCCTTGGCCGTCCCCTTGGTGGCGCTCGTGAACCGCCCGGTCAAGCTGGCTGTCCCGTGGGTGGTGCCGGTGTCGAACCAATTCTTGAACGCTAGCTTGGCCGTCACCGCCCCGGTACTCGAGATGGTCGCGTTGTACGTGATTGATTGCACACCAGCACCCGCGCCCGGCTTGGCGCAATTCTCGTATGCGAACGCGATGCCCTTGAGCTGCGTGGGCATCGGGTAATAGACTGTGCTATGGCAGGGGATCTTCGTAGCCTTTGGCTTGGCCGCCGCGGTGCTCGCCGCGGCGCTGACGACGACGGCACCGGCCGCGATGACGCCCGAAAGCAGGGTGAGTTTGCCTCGCATTGCGTCCTCCCTCGCTGGACAACTTGCCGTAGGGCCGACTCTACGCTGATTCCAATACGCACGCAACACGACAGCCCTGCTGCAGGCCGTCAAATCGGCCGCTCCTCCTTTGCGCTACTTGCAGCAGTCTCGACCAACCGGATCGGGCCGTCCGGCACTGCTGGTCTGGAACGATTCCGGCAGTCAGCGGGCCGCGGCTGCCCGACGTCCGCTGGGCTTCTGCTCCCGTTCCGAACCAGCAGTCGTGCGCGGTCAAACACGAGGTGTTGAAGCTTCTGGTTCGCACCAAACTCAGCAGCGTCGCCGCATCGCCGGAGACTGCCGGTTCGATCAGAGCGTTAGCCGGAACGCTGCTAGTACCCCGTACCAGCGGACTGCCGGCCTGCGTTGAAGGGGCCACGTCGAGCGTCCGAGCGATCTCACCGCCGCCCCTCCTCACAAGCGCAACTCT
>CAWFKF010000084.1:0-8847 GCA_963816005.1 uncultured Solirubrobacteraceae bacterium
GCATCGGAGCAGAAGTGCCGGGTTTCGGTCAGTGGAAGTTGAGGTGGCCGATGGACGGCGATGCGTCCAGGCCGCGCCCGTGGATGTGCGCTGCTGAGCGGCTGCTGAGGGATGGCTGGCGCGGGACCTCAGCGTCGCCGGTTGCGCTTGCGCGCGGCGCGCTGCGCCTTGCGGTGCTGGGCGTGCTGCTCCTGTTTGGGTGCGCGCGATCCGCTGGTTGGGCGCGGCCCCGCGGCGTCGACCATGCGGTCGGCGGCGGGGCCGATGATCGCGTCGCGCTGCTCGCGCGGTCGGGCGTTGAAGTCCGTCATCCAGGCGTCGAGCGCGCCGGGTGCGCTTGGGTCGATTCCCTCGGCTTGCATCTTCATGACCATCGACTTCGCCAGGCCCCATTGCGAGCTGTCGCCGACGCGCTCGTGAAACTCGTCGCAAAGCTCCTCGCAGGCTTGCTCGAGCTGTTCGAGCGGCTCGCCGGAAAGGCTGCCGCGCGCGTCGAGGAACCCCAGGAACGCGCGGACGCACTCGGGGACCGCGTTGAGCGTCTCCTCCTCGACAGACACCTTCCGCGGGAAGTAGTCGAGCAGGTATTCGGCCAAATTCGCCTGCGTCCAGCGCCCGAGGCGGCCATCGTCGTAGCCGCCCTTCCACTGCAGCATCGACGACGCGACGAAATCACCGTGCTGCCACACGACGCCATCGGGCGGGTGCGTCGCCCTAGCGTGTTGCTCGAACTCGTCGAGCAGCTTGTCCATCACGCGATGAAAGCTTCTCTCGTCCTCTGCCGCGTCGACGATCAGTTCCGGGTCGTCGTCCTCCCACGGCGCCAGCACCAGCGGCCGCGGCAGACCAGCAGGGTCGCCGGTCAACGCGCGAGAGATGATCGACAACACCGGCCCGGCCGTGTGCCCGAGCGCGCCCTCCGCTTCGACTGTCCGTCGCGCTGCGGCGAGGACACGCGCAGCCAGCTCGTCGGCCGCGATCGGCCGCGGCGCAGCTGCGCCGTCGACGCCGTCCAGCAGCTCGCGCGCCTCGCTGACGGGCGCCGGCGGCGTAAGCCCGCAGTCGACCAGCGCACCCCCGGTATCCTGATGCTCGATCCCGAGGATCGCCGCCTGGACCTCCCGGGCGCCCGGCCGGGCGAGCAGCACGACCAGCAACTCGGCGCCCGCGCTTTCGATCCGCACCGCCTCCTGGACAGCGAGCGTCCCGACTCCGGCCGCGGCGCGCGAGACGATCCCCTCCCCGGCGAGGCGTTGCGCGCTCGCGCGCGCCTGCCCAGCGAGCGGCTCCGCGGCGAGCACGGCGATCGCCGCGAGCACACCCGCGGCATCGGCGTCGCGGCGGGCGTCGATCGCCTCAATGACCGCGGACGCAACCTCTGCTGGAATCTCGGGCTGCTCCAGCGCTATGAGCAAGGTGGCGGCGAGCTGCTCCAGCTCGGCCGGGTCCCGGAGCGGCGGCGCGTCGTCGAGCATCGCCACCAACGCCGGCACGATCTGCTCGCGCAGGATCTCTGACTGGACTTCACTGATCTCTGAGGGCATCGCGTAAGCGTAGACGCCCACCCGGCCAGACCGGCACGACACCAGGAGCGTCTTCGTGAGAACAGAGCGTCGGCGGCGGCCGGGCTCATCACCTCCGCCCGGCCCGAGCCTCGCATGGTTCGGCTAACAGACCGTTCTCGGGAGCCGCCCTCCCCGGGGAGCGACGTCTGAGGCCCTCGGTCAGCTCTGTACCACCCGCGATGATGAAGCGCGTGATCCATGTGGCCGCCCCACCTGCGCTCGAGCCCTTCTACACCTGTGCGCGCACGAACCAGCCCATCGTCTTGTTTCGGGCTCTCCGGGCATGATCGGGGGTGACGACACACGAACACGCGTTTTCTTTCTGGCCCTCCGAACCGCGTCACCCGTATTCCGCCACGACGCTCGCTCGACCCCGGGATGACCCGGTGCGCACGCACGGCAAACGGCGCAACGAGAAGGGAATGGAGCAGGCAGCTCCCCGGCACGCCACGACCCCCGTCAACGCGGGCAGCGACCCCGACGCCCCCCAACGACGCCCTATGGGGCGAGTCTCGCCATGATCATCCGGATGCGCCTGCGCGCAGGCGCGGCCATCCCTGGCCGCTTGAGCACGCATCCGCTGTGCCCACGATCGCCGGGCACGGGGCCCAGCGAGCAGTCCACAACCCAGCAGCAGAGGCGCACGCGACTTCCACCCGCCGCTCCGACGACCAAAAGCCCTGCTCAGGACGGAATCTCGATCGAGAGTCACCCCCGATCATCCACGGAGCCCCTTGTTTCGCGGCCGCGTCGATCTGGTGGAGGCCGGCCACACGGAACGCCACCGCGGCGGCGTCGTGCTGGACTGGCTCCCCTCCCCCAGGTTGAACTGCTGGGTGCGCGGGCGGATGACCGCGCTCGCGCTCCACTCGATCATGGACTCCGCCGAGGCGGCAATTACGCCGCGGATCCCGAAACATCGCGTGCCGCCGCAGTCCAAGACCGCACACAGGGGACGGCAGGTTGCTCCACCGTCGTTCGAAACGAGCACCCATCTCCTGGACTTCACATGTGGCCACAGCTCGCCCCCCCTGTCGTCCGCCGTGCTTCACGTTGCCAACTTCCCCCGACTTCACGGCCGACCGGTGGCATGGCCCGACGGCTCGATGCGTGCCGCGCGGCTCCTGTTTGAGGGCGGTGGCTGGACGATTCTGTTGGATGAAGTCCAAGGCGCGCAGGAGCTAGTCAAGGATCTGAAGGAGAACGGTGGGTTCGCGCTGACTCATACGGCCCGCGTGAAGCGCACGTCTGGCGAAACTTTCACCCCAGCCGAGTTGTGGGGTCTTGTCGAAGCGTTCACATACTTCTGCTGGCTCTGCGCGGAGGCCAGGTGCGGCCCGATGCTACCGGTCGGCTTCGATAACCACGACCGCGCAGTGTGGAGTCGATGGCATCCGTCACGGACGGAGTCGTTTCCTGATGCCGCCACGTGGCTCGACACGGTGCACGCGGACGAGGCGGAAGCGCTGTTTCCCACCTTCATGGCCCGGTTCGATGATCCGTATTGGCGACAGGTGCTCATCCACGCCATCGAGTATCTCGTTGAGGCCGGCAGACCCAACACCGTCGAGCGCGCCATCATCATGGCGCAGGTGCTCCTCGAGGGGCTCAGCTACTCCTGGCTTGTCGAAGAGGTGAAGCACCGGACCCACGCCGCTTTCGAGAAGCGCACGGCTGCGCAGAACATGCGCGCGATGCTGCGGGATATGGGGATCCCGGTAGCCATGCCCAAGAGCCTCCCAGCGCTCGCCGCCACGCGCACGAGCAGGGGGGCACCTGCCGACGGCCCCGGGGCCCTCGTGGTGAAGCGCAACGAGATCATCCACCGCGGAGGGGCGACGCCGACCCCGAACTACGACCCGCTCATCGATGCGTGGCGGTTGGGCGCTTGGTACTCGGAGCTTGTCGTCCTTCGCCTGTGCGGATTCACCGGGCTGTACCGCAATCGTCTAAGCGACAACGTCTGGACTGGGGCGGTCGAACCAGTGCCGTGGCGTTAGGTCGGTTGCGCGGGTGAGTTACGTGACAGAGATCCCCAGCGCCGATGGCAACATCCTCAAGGCCAATGAACCGCCCTCGCCTCCGCCGCTCCCGCTGCTCGGTCGCGAGAATGGTCCTTTTCGCGAGTTAGGTTAGGCGGGAGGCGGGTCGCACTCCCAGCGACGGATCAGCGTAGTGGCTCCGGCGTTTGAAACTCGTAAGGGCCGTGGAGCTTGAACCGCTGGAATACGGCTCCTCCACGATCCGTGTGGGCTGGCAGCCAGCCCCCGACCGGAAGACTGCGATCGGCGTGAGGCCGGACCGTAGGCTTGCAGCGCCCGCGGACAGCATCCCCGCGCGGCTGAGTAGCGCCCCATTTACCCCCTTCAATGCCCGTCTTTGCAGCGCAAATGCACCCGAGGGTCGACCAACAGGCATCGAGGCGGCCATTGCCGTCAGGACGCGCGCCCAGGCGTCGCCGTCGCGTCCGATCGCGCAGATACGTTCCGGCATCGTGAGAGGGAGCCTGCGGCTGCCCACTCAAATCGTGGAGGAGCCTGGAATACTCCAGCGGAGTGGCAGGGAGTTCTTCCAGCTGCCCAGTCGCGCGTCTAATTAGCGCCCGGAGCAACCGTCGCACCGGCTCGTCTGCGATGCGCGCCGTGCGCGCTTCTGACGAGGAGCACGTCTCACGAGCCGAGCGCGGGAGACCTGAGTTGAGCGCAAAGCAGGCCAGAGGCGTACGGCCCTGCTCTTCGCGGCATGAAAATGGCGTTTGAAGGGTCCGTCTGGTCGGGACCGAACGTTTGGTTCATCCGGGACAGGGGCCTTCATTGGGAGAACGCAGACGGGTAGGCCGTTTTTGGCGATGGGCTTCGAGCCCGTGCTTTTCGTTTGGCCGCCCCTGCGACTTGCCTGGATTGAGCGTTCGAGCTCGTATCGGTCTGTGTCGTTTTTCCCGCTGGTTCTCCCACCTTGTCAACCACCATGCTGTGGAGGTGAAGGGATGGCGTTGGTCAGATGGGTGGGTCGTGCGATCGGTCTGGATGTGCACCGCGAGTTCTGTGTGGTCGCGATCTGCGAGGACGGGAAGGTCCGCTCCGCGGGGCGGGTGCCGAGCACACCGGAGGGCCTGGGGCTGCTGACCGAGAGTCTGCTGGCGACCGACCGGGTGGCGTTGGAGGTGACGGGTTCGTGTTGGGAGGTCGCGCGGCTGCTCGAGCCGCACGTGCAGCGGGTGATCGTGGTCAGTCCGGATGACACCGGCATCTCGAGCGCCCGCGCGAAGACCGACAAGCTCGACTCGCGGACGCTGGCGAGCCTGTTGTGGAAGGGCGAGCTTGACGCGGTCTGGATGCCCGATGAGCGCTGCCGGATCTTGCGTCGTCGGCTCGCGCGCCGCGAGCAGCTCATGCGAACGCGCACGCGCGCAAAGAACGAGGTCCAGGCGGTGCTTCAGCGCCGGCTGCAGGAAAGGCCGCCGTTCGCTGACCTGTTCGGGGTCAAGGGCCGCCAGTGGCTCGCCGGCCTGGAGTTGCCGGTCGAGGAGCGCGAGTCAGTCGACGCGGGTCTGCGCCAGATCGCGTTCACGGACACCGAGATCGCCGCGGTCGACCGGTCCATCGCCCAGCAGGCACTGGTCTGGCCGGAGATCCGGCGGTTGATGACGGTGTCGGGCGTGAACCTGATCTGCGCCGCGTCGTTCCTGGCCGCGATCGGCGAGCCCTCACGGTTCTTGACCAGCCGCAAGCTGGTGGCCTACCTCGGTCTGGACCCGAAGGTCCGCCAATCCGGCGAGGCACCGGCACGGTCGGGTCGGATCTCCAAGCGCGGGTCAGCGTCGGCGCGGTGGGCGCTGGTCGAAGCCGCGTGGAGCGTGGTCAAGCAGCCCGGCCCGCTGCGCGCGTTCTACGAGCGCCTCCGCGCCCGGCGCGGTCACGGCAAGGCGATCGTCGCGACCGCCCCGCAAACTCACCGTCCTGTTCTGGTGCATGCTCACCCGCGGCGAGGACTACGCCCACCAACGCCCCGCGCTGACCAAGAAAAAGCAGCGTCAGCTCGAGCTGACCGCCGGCGCCAAGCCGCGGACGAAGGCCGCTGCTGGGATCTGGTCAACTAACCGCGCGATCAGTGACGCCGAACGCGCTCTGGCCGAGCAAGCCGAGGTGTTCTACCAACGGATGATCACCGACCAGCAAGCCGGACGACCATCACGAAAAGTGGGCGCGAGCGCGACACCGGAGCGCGCATAACACAAGGCCCTCGAAGGGGCATAGCCGCGCGGCAGACCGACAGCTCCTGACGTCTGCACTTCGCTACGTCAGTCACCCGCGCCCACCCGACAACCTAACCGCTGAACTCGACGTCGACCACACCGGCGACGATCACTCCTGCGCAAATTCGGGCAAAACCGGGCCGAGATCGGGCCCGTCGCGCCGACCGAGCTCACAGGAGGCGATCTCAGCCCCCCGACACCGGCCCCCCGACCGATCGACCGATAACACCCCCCGAAATGTTCTGCCCAGCCCCCCTTGACTTTCATCGGTCGCCTAATGCAGGGCTGGCGGCGAGGGCCGGCCGATCGCGCGTATGCATAGGCAACGCCAAGCCGCAGCGGGCCCGCGCCGACGTCGCCGGGGCGGTGGTCCAGAGGGTTCCAACGCATGTGCAATTGAGCAGTCCTCAATTTCCGCTCCACGGCGCCGTCGTTTCGCGGGGGGTAAAGACCCGACGGCGGACGCTCGTCCAACGCTGCTCACGGCCGGCCGGAAGCGCCGCCGGTGCAGCGGCGCCCGACCATCTTGGGCGTCGAGGCGCGGACGCCGCGTGGGGTGTCTACAGGCCGCGGGAGTCGGGGCGACGGTCGCGGAGCGGCTTCGAAAGAGCCGCCTCGCCATGGCGGGGGAGCGAGGCGTGTAACGAGGCGGCGTCCGTCAAGGCGCGAACGGATCGAGCACATCGTGCGGGCCTGCATGCCCGGGGTTGCGCAGACAGCAAGCCTTTGGTGTGGCGTCCGCGAACCGACGCTCGTAGCAGCTAAGCGCCTCGGCCCGACCGTTGCCCACGAGCGCCAGCCATGGCGCGGGATCGCGGACGCAATAGGCGATCGCCTCGTGAACGGTTGGCTCGGCCAGCGAGCGAACCTGTAGGTGCGTGCGCAGGTACAGCCCAGGCGGCTGACGATCTCCGTCGTAGTCCTCGAGCCGGTCGATCGCGGCGAGCGCCGACGGGTCGATCGCGAACACGTCACCCTCGACGTGAAATCCCTCGACCCCCGGAACCAGCGCGGCCATGCGGTGCAGCAACCTGCAGCCAGGATTCCAACACCCGGCCTGGATCGGCACCACCACAGCGTGAGGCTCCACTGTGCGGAACCGCCCAATCGGATCGCCGAGCCGGTCGGCCAAGTCATGCCAATTCGGGAACTCCTTCTGCAAGGTCCCGTAGGCGAAGTAGCGAAGCTCCCTAACCACGACTCACATCATCCTCTGAAGCTCACGGGCGATCAGCCAGGACAAGCCCGGAGCGCGGCCACGGACGCTGCGTTCGTCTTCGTGGCATCGCCGCGCGGACGCTCGGCCTCAGCGGCAAGCAAGCGTCCGCGCTCTGGGACCGTCGCCCGCGCCGGCCGCGCTGCGCAGCGCGTGATCGCCCTCTCGCAAAGGCGTGGCACGATCCCGGCTGGCGGTTACTGGGACGCAACCCACGAAGCAGCGTCGGCTGTTGCTTTCCTCGCGGCAGCCGGGATCGCGATCGCGCCGTCGCGGCGGCGCATTGTTGTCGCCGTCATCGCTGAGCCACGCGCGACCCGCGGCCCGGCGCAAGCGGAGTTGCTGGATCAGGCGCACGGCGGTGGCATGATGGCCACGACCTCCGATCGGCTGACTCATCAAACGGTCATGCAACTCAGCTTTCAGCGGCGCTGCGCCACCTGCGGACACCAAGCCGACGCCAATCCCTGCCCCCGCTGCGGCGCGGCGGCCGGCCCGCCGACCCTCGCGGACACGTGGAACCGAGCCCATCCGGGCGATCCCATGCTCGCCGTCGCGCAGGCGCGCACTCGGCTGCACCGGACGGCCGCACGGTCGCAATCGCGTCGGGTAAGCGGGCGCTCTCGCCAGCGCGCATGGTTGCCACTCGTGATCGTCTCGTCCGTGGCCGGCATCCTGCTCGGCCTTGCGGTCTGGGCGACTGGCGTGTTCGGCTTCGGCTCCACCACGTCCTCCAGGCCGACGTCCGCGGCACTCGACTCACGCTCGCTGAGCCGCTCGCGTTCGACCGCTCCCAGTGGCGAGCCGAGACCGAAACCGCCCGCGGCTACCGCCAGCCTTGGCGCGCATCGCGTGTTCGCCGGACGAGCGTTCTCGGTCGCCTATCCCCGAGGCTGGACCTCAAGGGCGCCGAGGCGCCGCCCCTTGGGGGACCGACCCGACGATCATCGCTACCCGCGATTTGCACGCGCTCTTGCGCATCGACATCACAACCAGCCCAGCCACAAGCGATCCGATCGCCACCGCCGAACCGATGATTTCCAACGTCGCGCGAGAACCAGCTACGGGGAGCTGGGCCTGAGCGCCGGGACCTTCGGCGGCCGCCCAGCAGCGCGATGGGAGTTCCTGGTGGCGGGGCCGGCGTGCTGCTGCACAAGGAGGTTCGTGTATTCACCTCACGCAGCAGCATGGGCATCGCCGCGCTCACCTCGGCTCCGGCCAACGCCTCGCCGAGCCTCGCAGCGCTCACGGCAATGCTGCGTTCCCTCGGAGCACGCTGACATCAACACGACGGTCGCTCCAGACCCGCGGCGACCGCCCGGAACCTACCGACCGCGAGGCCCGCCGCGAGCGTAGAGGGCGGCGACCACCATGAGGAACACCAGGGCCGACGAACCCGAGCGCCGAGAGCGGCGCGGTTGGTACGGCGATCGCGAATGGCTGACATCGACGCAAACTCCCCACGCGCCGAGCGGCAGATCGGACGACCGCGACGTCGCCGAAGCGCTGGCCCGCCGCGCGCGACCAGAACCGGGACAGCAGTCGTCGGCCGGAACGGTATCGGCGGAGAAGCTCCAGGTCCGTGCGCCCTCATCGATCAATCCAGGAGGAGATAACGGTGAGCGGATCGCGCGTGACCACGTCCCGGCGGCGGACACCGGTGGGGCGACAGCACGACCGCGTCAGACCGCCCTCGGTGGGTGCCGACGTCTCGAAAGCGGGCATGCGGCCGGTGGATATCCGGTCATGAAACAGGCGTCCGGGCGTTGTCCCGGATGCGCTTGTAGCCAAACCGGGCTGACAACGCCAGT
>CAWFKF010000085.1:0-119645 GCA_963816005.1 uncultured Solirubrobacteraceae bacterium
CGACAATCCGATCGTGCCGATCCAGCCGTGCATGCGTCGCAGCGCGCTATCGGATCCGCCCAGAACGAGCAGCGGTTTCGACGCGGGCAGCGTGGCTGCTCCTTCGGCGAAGCAGCCACCACCTCACGGTCGAGATTCCGGTCGCTGGTCGCTGCGCTCGGACACAAGTAGCAGCCACGACGTCGTGTCCACGATGCCCCCGCGAGAACGAAAGCGGGTCTCATCCCTCGCATCGCTGCACACCTCCTGTTCGCCAGAACGAGAGAACCGAGACTCTCGCCTCACCGTCTCCACAGCCGGCGTGGCTTCGGGTCTGGGATCCCCATGAGCTCCCGGTATAGGCGCTCCCGCTCGGCGACTTCCTCGGGCGACTCGTCTTGCTCGGCAGTCGGGGGCGGCGTGTACTTGATCGCCGTCGAAGGCGCCGGCGGCGGAACGAGTTGCAACTGTCGCCCGTCGAGGCCACCAGGAGTCCCGCCCTTCGGCGAAACAGCCGTCGCGCGCGGAGCCGGAGCGGGGTCATCGATCTCGGTTGCCCGCGCGATGGCGTCGATCTCGTCACCCCGAGCCTGCACCCGGGTGATGAACTCCGGGCGTGTGAAGTGGACCTTCTTGGCTAGGCGCGCCATCCGCGCGGCAACCGGCGCGATGGCGCAGTCGTATTGGACGGCGATGTAGCGTCCGGACAGGACCGCGTCGCGCCAGCCCTCGAGGATCAGACGCTGGCGATCCTCGCGCCGATGACCTTCCTCGCCGACGATCGCGACGGGGAGCTCGGCGCCCCGCCGCCATACGGCCAGGTCCGGCAGCTGCTTGCGGTAGCCGCGCTCGTCTCGCATCCGCACAGCCCACCGGTCGCCGTCGGCCCCCAGCTCGCGCGCTGCCTGCCATCGGAGGCCTTGGCGTTCCATCCGCGCGGCCGACCAGGCGACGAGTACCGAGTGCGAGACCGTCGTCGGCGATGGCGGCGCCTTCACCGCGCGGACGCCGCCGAGACCCGCGCCGCGAAGACCCGCGCTGGTCAGCCAGGCCACCGACCCCTCGCCCCAGACCCACGGCATGCGTCCCAACCAGCCAGCCGCCTCCAGCCTCGCCACGTGCCGACGTACGACTCGCTCATCCAGATCAAGTCCAGCCCCGACCGCCGGTAGCGACACGACCCCCAGTCGCCCGATGAATTGCCCGACTCGCAGCGTTCCCTGACCCGGTATTCCCCGCTCGCCCATCACGAACCGTCCAGTTCGACCCGTCTTCGCAGGACCGCCGTCCGCCCCGCCTCCACCAGGATCTCGAAGCTTGACTCGCCCGACAGCTGACTACCCGAACGACCACTACGTGGAGGGCGGGTAGTCAGCTGTCGCAAGGCGAGGCCGGGGTATCCGGAAGGCCAAGGGCGGCGGGGCGGACGGCGCCTCCGACCGGTCCGCAAACCAGACCGGGCCGGTCCGCAAACTCCGGACCACCTCGCGGACCGGCCCGAGCCCGCGTCTGACGTCCGACCGCCCTCGCGCAACGGGCGCGCGCCGGTGGACGTGTGCGCCGCATGGTGCCTGGCGAGGTTCATGCGCTCTTGCGTCGCCGCACGGGGCTGGCCTCCGTCTCGAGCGCGTCGGCGATGTCGTGCATCACGACCGCCACCTCGGCGTAGCCGGCAGCGACGAGGCTCATCGTCACGCCCTCCTTGGCGATGCCCAGCAGTTGGACGGCCGAGTCGAACCGCTGCCAGAGGCGGGCAGGCCCGGGACGAGTGGCCACGGGTCGCAGCTCGTAGGAGAGCACCATCTCGCGAGCGTCCGGCTCGGGGGTCCAGACCAAGCCGGGCACCTCCGCCGCGGCTTTGAGGGACCTGGCTTGCTGTTCGCATGCCTCCGCGAACGCCCTCACGCGCGAGCAGAACCCTGGATCCGGGGGAGGGTTGTCGCTGGCGGCCTGTGCCGCGTCCCAGTGACGGTCGGCCTCCTGGAGCGCCTGTGCAGCGGCGCGAAACTCCTCAGGGTCGCCTTCCCGGGCGAACAGGCTGCTCATCGACCAGCCGCCCTTGATGGACGCGCCGGGGTCGGCCATGCCCGCGTAACGCGGGTGCTGCCGCCGACGGTACGGCTGCACACCACCCGCTGAGCTGTTCTCGGCGAGGAGCCGCATGACCTCCGAGCGCCGGACGAGCAGCTTGCGCTGCCCGGCCCGGGTGGCGGGCAGCAATCCCTTGGAGATCCAAAGCCTGATCGTTGCCGCGTTGACGCGAATCTCCTTGGCGATCTCGGTCGGGGTGAGCCAGGGATCGTCCCAGTCAAGCCGATCATCTTCCGCCAAGGAAACCACCTCGGAAAGCATCTAGTGCAAATAGCACAATTGCATTATCATAGCTGATAGCCGCAGAACTGACCGCTGCGGAAATCGCCAACGGATCGTCTCAGTTGCCGCCGATGCATCCCGATCTCGCTTCGTACTCCGCGGTGTCCGCACGATTGATGACTGCTGGGCAGGTCGCGGAGCTGCTCGCGGTGCCCAAGACGCGCGTGTGGTCAATGAGTCGGCGGGGCGAGATCCCCACCGTGCGGATCGGACCGCGTGAGGTGCGGTATCGGCCGGAGGACATCGAGGCCTGGATCGCTCGCCGCACGACATCGCGGCCGCGGGGCACGCAGTCGTGAGGACCGGCGCCGGACGCGGCGCGACAATGCTCGCTCCGTGCCACGGATCAGCGCCTTCTACGGGATCGTGATCTGGATGTACCACGACGAGATCGTCCATCTTGGCCGTCCGCACTTCCATGCCCGCTACGCGGACGACGAGGCGTCGATCGAGATCGAGACGCTCAGCGTCCTCGCCGGTGAGCCGCCGCAGCGGGCGTTGCGGCTCGTCCGAGACTGGGCGGGAGAGCATCGGGACGAGCTGTCTGAGAACTGGGCGCGTGCCCGGCGCCACGAAACACTTCGGCGCATCGAGCCGCTTCGCTGAGGCTCTACGATTCTGGTCATGCGCAGCACGCCTTTGCTCGTTGAGGCAGAGCCGCGAGACGGCTACGTCGTCAGCGTGGCCTTCGAGGACGGCACCGCGGCGGACGTCGACCTCGGGTACCTCGTCGAGTACGGAGGTGTGTTCGAGCCGCTCAAGGATCCGGCGTACTTCGCGCAGCTGCGGGCCGATGCTGAAGCGGGCACGATTGTGTGGCCGAATGACGCGGACATCGCCCCGGAGACGCTTTACGAGCACGCCAGGCGCGTCACCGCGACGGCCGCGTAGCCAAATCGTCAGTGGCGAGCGGGAGCCTCGCCGAGGGCTTCGTCCGCTGTCGGCGCACGGAACGCCTGCTCGACCCACTCGGCTTCGCGCTCGCTCGGCGCGTAGTCGGCGTAGATCAGCGTCGTCTTAAAGTCTCGGTGACCCATCAGCTCCTGGAGTACCCGCATCGGCATCCCCTGCGCCGCCATGCGGGTGCCGAAGGTGTGCCTGAGGTCGTGGAA
This sequence comes from uncultured Solirubrobacteraceae bacterium, assembly GCA_963816005.1. Lineage (GTDB taxonomy): Bacteria > Actinomycetota > Thermoleophilia > Solirubrobacterales > Solirubrobacteraceae > Palsa-465. Next base: position 3,465 of record CAWFKF010000085.1, read on the forward strand.
GCGAACGGCGCGAACATCTGCACTGCGGAGCGCGGCCTTAAAGCGCTTGAGCAGCTTGGAGCGATCGATCGGTGTGCCGGTCGACGGGTGCGCGAACACGAGATCGTCGTCGCGCTTGTACCGCGAGTCCTGGAACAGCAGCTCGAGCTCGGTCGCTATCCGACTTGCCAGCGGGACGCTCCGAGCCGAGCGCTTTGACTTCGGTGTGCCGAACTCGCCGCGGACATAGTTGCGCCGCACGCGTATTCGCCTCGCGCTCCAGTCGACGTCGCGCCAGCGCAGAGCGAACAGCTCGCCCTGGCGCATCCCGGTCATGGCGGCGGTCAGGTACATCACGCGCTCGACGCGGCCGAGCGGATCGTCGGGGACCGCACCCAGCAGCGCCTCGACCTCCTCTGTCTCGAGGAAGCGCACGTCGGGGTCGGTTTCCGCGAGCGCCGGCTTCTCGACACGCTTGACGGGGTTCTCGCCGACCATCCAGCCCTCGTCGATCGCGAACTCGATCAGCGAGTGGAGCGTCCCGAGCGCGTTCGCCCGGGACTTCGGGGCGAGGTCCTTGCGTTCCAGCGCCGCGGCGAAGCCACGGACGTCCTCCCGCGTGATCTCGCCGACCGGCATTGGGCCGAAGAAGTCGACGATGTGGATTCGCAGCCAGTAGGAGTAAGCCTCGATCGTCGACGGCTTGCGTCCCGCCGCGCGCTTGGCGACGATCATCGCCTCGCCGACTTGGGCGAGTGTCCGGCGGCGCTCCTCCGCCGACCGCTTCGCTTCCGCCTGGCGCTCCTCGGTACGCTCGATCGCCACCTGTTCGCGGAGCTTGCCGAGCGCCGCTTCGGCCTCGGCGCGGGTCAGTCCATCCGGGTGGCGCTTGGAGTGGACGAACCCGAGTCCGCGCTGAACCTGGCGGCCGCCGTCGCGCCATTTCGCGATCCAGGTGTCGCCGTTCGGCCCGGCACGCTTGACGAGCGTGCCGGCGCCGTACCGGGCGCCGCGCTGCGTGCGCGCCACGGCTGTTCGCTTTGCTTCTGAAGCCGCCATCCCGTTGTACCACTCGTTGTACCACTTCGGCCGGAAGTCGTCTCAACTCCGAGCAACTCAAGTGAACCCAGAAATCGTAGTTTTGCAGCGCAAATGCTGGCAAATTGCACCCTCCCGAAGAACCCGTGGCGCCTATTTGTGGTCCAGGCGGTCGGGGGTTCGAGTCCCCTCGCTCACCCTCACAAAGTCCCTGGTAATCGCACACTTTTGATAGACGGTTATCAGCGGCTTGGAGAAAGTGCCCATCAATTGTCCATCAATTTGTTGGCGCACTTGCAGCGTCTGAGACTTCGGAGCGGGCCGCGAGGCGTTTTTTCGGCCGCGCGTAACGAGTCGCGAGGTCGGGCTGCCGATGACCGCGTTGTGAGCCCCGTCGGAGCCGGCTGCCAGTCGCTACGCGCGCCTGCGCAGAGGAATGGGACGGGCCGGCGGGCTCGACGGGCGGCTCGGCCCGCCGGTCTCGATCTCGCGCAGCCACTCCTCGACGGCTGACTCGCGGAAGCGCCGGTAGCGGCCGAGGCGAACGTGGGGGATCCGGCCAGCGCGCGCCTGCGCCCAGACCCACTCGGTCTTCATCCCGAGACGCTGGGCGAGTTCATCAGCGGTGAGCAGCCTGTCCATCCCCAGTCACCGGGTGGTCGTGTCCGGCAAGCCGATCCCGGTCAGCCCCACAAAGCGCGACGGATCGCGCGACCCGCCTCGATGCGGGTCCCGGGCGGCACCCGGCGGAGTGGCGCTGAACGCGTCGGGCGTTGGGGATCGGTGCGGCATCGACGTAGTCATGGCCTTGGAAGTGGCGATGCGAGCTAGGTATTGCATTGGAGGCGCGGAGTCCCTCGGCGGAGAACCGAAGGCCGGGCGTCGCCGCGAAGGCGTCCAGGAGAGGTGGGACCATCGCGATATGCCCTCATACCCTTCGTCTTGCGGTGCCCAACTACGCGCGCCAGCAGCAGTATCGCCGGCTCGTCCACGCCGGCGAAGCGGCACTTGGGAGCATCATCGCCGCGCTGCTCGGGCTCGTGATCTTGAGCGCGGGAGCGGCGGCGCTCGCGGGGCTGCTGCTCCTCACGGCCGTCGGGCTAGTAGTGCTCCGTTAGGTATTTGAAGGACTCTGCGTTTTGCAGGCGAATCTTCTTGGCGACGTTGCCGTCGTCGAGGAGGTCATGATGCAGCCTGTGGCTGGTCTGTCGGAGCGGGAGCTTGCGCGGGTGCGCGGGCGACTGGTCGAGTTCAGCGAAGAGATGTTCGCCTCGATGGCGCGCAGCGATCAGCGTCGGTGGGGGGAGTGCTATCTGCGCGGGTTGATGCTGGACGGGAAGCGCAAATCGATCGAGCCGATGGCCGCGAGGCTGGCGGACGGTGATGAGCAGTGCTTGCAGCAGTTCGTGAACCAGTCGCCGTGGGATGAGGTGCCGGTTCGCAAGGCGTTGGCGCGGCGGATGAGCCGCGAGCTCTCGCCGGCGGCGTGGGTGATCGATGACACGGGGTTCCCGAAGTTCGGCAAGTATTCGGTCGGGGTCGCGCGGCAGTACTCGGGGGCGTTGGGGAAGATCGGCAACTGCCAGATCGGAGTGTCGATCAACGCGGCTACCGAGGATGCCTCATGTCCGCTTGACTGGCGGTTGTTCATCCCGGAGGAGTGGGACGAGGACAGCGAGTTCAACCGGGATCGGCGTCAGAAGGCGAAGCTGCCCGAGGGCGTTCATCACGTCGAGAAGTGGCGGCTGGCGTTGGAGATGATCGATGAGCTGATCGGCTGGGGGATCAAGCCGCCGGTGATGCTTGGGGATGGCGCCTACGGGGATGTCACCGAGCTGCGCAGCGGCTTGGATGAGCGGGAGATCGAGTACGTGCTGGACGTCAAGGGCGCGACCTCGGCCTACAGCGAGGCCGTCAAGCCCACGCAGCCGCCCAGGCCCGAAGGCCGCGGCCGACCGCCCGGCTTGCGCTACCGCGAGGATCCCTCCTCGCTCAAGGAGCTTGCGCTCGCCGCCGGTAAGAAGGCCGCGGTCACTGTCACGTGGCGGGAGGGCACGCGCGGGAAGATGAGCTCGCGGTTCATCGCGCTCAGGGTCCGCCCAGCGAACATCCACCTGCGCCGCAAGGCGCACGAGGCCGCAGAAGAACTCCCGGTTCGCTGGCTAATCTGCGAATGGCCCTCCAAAGAGAAACAGCCGACCAAGTACTGGCTCTCGAACCTGCCCGCCGACACGCCGCTCAAGCAGCTTGTGTACCTGGCGAAGATGCGCTTCCGGATCGAGCAGGACTACCGCGAGCTCAAAGACGCGCTCGGGCTCGATCACTTCGAAGGGCGCGGCTGGCGCGGCTGGAACCATCACGTCACGCTCGTCTCGGTCGCGCAGGCGTTCCTCACGCTGGAGCGACAACGCCGCCCGCCAGCCAGGGCGGCAGCCTGACCCTCTTCGGAGTCGTCCGGGAGCTACAAGCGCTCTTGGCCTGCTGGCACGGGACCTGTCCCGTCTGCCGCAGAGAGCTGCCGCCCGACCACCACCTACGAGCCCCGCCCACCTAACGGAGCACTACTAGGTGTCTACGCCCGGCACTGGCTTTCGCTCGCGGGTCGCAGTCGAGTCGGTGCCCGCTCGGAGGACGAGGTGCAGCGCGTGCTCGCCGCGCTCCAGGCGGAGGGCTGGCGGCTCCGGCACTCTCTGCCCTGGCAGGGTCGGGGCGACATCGACTCGGTGGCCATCGCCCCGACCGGCGTGGCGGTCGCGATCGAGACAAAAACGAGGACCTACGACGAGGGCCACCTCGCCCGCGTGCATGAGCAGGCGGCGTGGTTGTCGCGGCGCCGGCGAAGATGGTCTCGCCACGGCGCGCTCGCCGTGCTGTGCCTCGTCCGGATGCGTGGCGTGGAGCGCACCGAGGATGACGTACTGGTGGTCTCGATCGACCGGCTGATCCCTCTCCTCCGCGCTGCGGCCGGGAGGCGGCCCGACACCCGGTCCGGCGGCTGACGAGAGCGCCACACTGCTGGATTCGCTGGGCAGAGCGGGAGCGCGATCAGCTCGGACCGAGAGTTTCGCGGCCGTTCCGCAGCAGGAGGGGCGTCAGCGGCAGCGTCGACGCCCGCTCTGACGGGCGAATGGCAGTCAGGGTGCTTGCTGGGCTGCCGGAGCCCGGCGCGCCGAGCAAGCGGTCTGCTCGCGCCGATCGCGTCGCCCCGTCGCACCTCGAGCGGCGACCGGGTCTACGGCGAGCGCGTGATCGCAAACGTGGCAATGCGATTACGCCAGCTGGCGCACGCGTACGATTGCTCGCCGTCGATAGCGATCGTCCCGTGACCTGGGCCGTGCGACTGGAACTAGGCGACCGCATGAGCCGTCGCGTTCACGTCGGTCGCTTGCGGGGTGAGAACGGACTCGATTCGCAGCTAGCGCCCAGCCGCTCCCGCAACGTGGCAAAGCGCAAGCCCGCGCCGCCCTGCGCGAACGCTTTCCGAGTGCTTGCTCGCGCGCGGCAGGGCAGCCAATTCCGACCAGACTCACCGTGGCCGCTTGAGCGGCAATGCAGCCAGCTCGAAGTCGAGGTCGACCGCTGGTTCCGCCCGGGAGCGCCAACTCTCGGTCGCGGCGCGCGTCGCCTCGACCCGCCTGCTTGCAAGATAGCTGCAAGCACTCGGTGCTCGGTCTGGCGACCAGCGGGTTCCGGCCCGACTGCCAGCCAAGGCCCGCTTCTCGCCGAAACCAGGGCCCGCAAAGCGCCTTGCAGAATTCCGGGTTTGCCTATGCAACTCGACTTTTGCAGTTCATAGTCCGGCGGACGCCCACGCTTGCTGGACGCTGGTGATTTCTCGGGGTGTGGGCGCGCACCCCCGTCCTGGGTGAAATTGGTTGGCGATGATCACGCGGCGGAGCTTGGCGAGCATGTCGGTGAATGAGGGGGTGGTCTTGGTGAGATACCAGGGGTGGCGTTCGCGGCGTTCTTTGACGTCGTCGGGGTGGTGGCCTGAGAGCGCGTACCAGATGATCGTCAGTGACATCGCGAGGAACTGGAACGGGACGGTCCGTTGGACGGCCTTCTCGGCGCGGTTGCGAGCCTGTCCGACGCCGGCCAGTTCCTTGCCTTCTTCGTAGGCGACCTCGGTCGGCCAGCGCTCGGCGTAGCGTTCGATCAGTTGCGCGGCGCTCGCGTCGAGGTCGGTGGAGACGAGCGCCAGTTCGTAGCCGGAGGGCTTGGTGGTGTCCTGGATCAGCACTACCTGGAGGGGCTGGGATCTGAGCGCCTCGTACCACAGGCATTGGAACGGGTGGGCCATCACCTGCTCGGTCTTGCCGTAGCGGCGGACGGTCGTGTTGACCCAATCGGTGGCGGGATCAGCGGCGATCTGCGCCAGCTTTGGCAGCTGCGCTCCTTTCTTGGGCGGCCGGCCGCGCTTGCGCTGCCCTGTGGGCGGGCGGGGCGCCGCCAGCCGGTGCAGCGCGGCGTCTGAGCGCAGGCGGGAGGTCATCGTGACGTTCTCCGGCAGGCCCGCAAACGCGCCGTTCGCGTAGGCGGCATCGCCGACGCCGTGGATCTTGCGTGCCGGGAACCGCTTGGCGAGCAGGCACAGGATCTCCCTGGCCAACCGGGGTTTTGAGGGCCGCTCGGGGTCTGGCTTGTGCTTGGGGATCTCCTTGCGCCGCGGGCGCCAGAGGCGCGAGAGCACCAGCAGGCAGACGGTCCGCTCAAGGAACGACAGCTTGACGTTGATCCCGGCAGTGACCCAGTTGTTGCCCCACGCGAGCGATCCCTTGTTGCTGTTGGCGGTCGCGTCGTGATGCCAGAAGCAGCCGAACACCTTGCGCCCCCGCCGCTTCACCAACGTGTCATCGACCGGCACAACCAGCGACTCCTGCGCTCCCACCAAACGGGAGACGATCAGCTCCGCAACCATCAGCCCGAGCTCATCGACCGACCACTCCGCCGAGCTGAAGAACCGGTGCGCGCGGGAGTGATGCCAGACCCCGGAGAGCCTCGAGCCGACCAGCATCCCGCAGACGGTGCGCAGCGACGTCTGCGAGACCTGCCCCACGACCATCGCTCTGAAGGTCTCAAACGTCGGGCGAGAGAAACATGGCGCGAACAGGAGCAGAAGCTCCTCCAGCGAAGATGGGACGCAGAGCATCGGCGGCAACCCCCATGGGCAGCCGCGAACGGGCCTCCCGCCCGACCGCGGAAATGGCGTGAACAACCACCGCTTCGGGGAAGCCGCCGGTGCTCCTCCCTACCAGCGTCCGGTCAGGCGCTCAAACCATCAGCCCGACAGCCACGACCGAGGCGCCGCCCCGCACCCGTCCACCCACCGAAAACTGCGAAAGTCGAGATGCAATCAGCTGGCCGGTTGGTGTCGGTCTTGCCGCGTTGAACTACCGGACTAACGCGTTGGCCAGCGTCCGCTAGGGCCGCCTGCGTTGTCGGATCGCATGGCAAGCGACACGCTCGGGAGATCCTGCTCGCGCTGGTCGCTTCACGCGAAAGCGACCAGCGCCCAACGCGGCGCGAACCGCTTGCAAGCTGCGCCGGCGGACGGGTAGCTGACGCCCGCGCCTGCCGCGCCCCCGGCGACAGCGAGCGGCTCGGACACGCCCGTGCCGCACTTCGCGGAAAGCGACACGCAGACGCCGCCGGGCGTCGGCGGTGCTGTTTTGTCCTTCAACGGCCGCCGGGTTGTGTTCTGTGTGTGCTAAGAACCACAGTCGTGATCGAGCGTGCGCTCATCCACGTCGCCGGGCCAGCGCACTCGGGCAAGACCGCGTTCATCGAAGCGATGCTGACCGCCGGAGACGCATTGGTCATTGCGGCGCGCTGTGTCCGGGACGACACGCTGCGCGACCTTCGCGAGACAACGCCGGCGAGCCATCCCGAGCTTCGTCGCTACCGCGAGGCCGGGGCGATAGGCGCCGCCCTGCTGACCTTTCCCGGCGACGCGGACCTCTCCGATAGCTTCTTCACCACAGACCTGATGATGGAATACACCCAGGCCGTCGTTCTCGAGGGGGACAGCCCGCTCCGATTCGTGGATCTCCGGGTGTTTGTTGCGCCCCCACCGGTCGAAGGCCACCAGCTGTTCGTACGCTGCACTCACAGACGAGAACGCGACGCGCGCGAGAGCACAGCCGCCCTTGAGCAGCTGCTGCGCGAGCCGGACGGCATGGTTGACGTTCTCGGCGTGATCGGCGGCGCACGGCTGGCCGAACTCGGCCGCGAGCACCCGGAGCTGCTCGAGAAGATGCGGACCCGCCTGGGTGGCGTCGCTCAAACGAGAAGAGCTCCGCTGCCAGATGAGCGCTGGGCGATCGCCGATAGCTACGCCGGCATCGAGCACGCGCAACTCGTCGTAATCAATGCCCGCCAGGATTCCCAGCGACAGGCGGCCGAGCAACTGGTTGCCGACATCGTCCGGCTCCGTAAGGACAACGATCTACGCGCCGACATCCTCGGCCCTCGGGGAAGCCGGATCCCAATCACCGCCGTGGCGGCCAACTTGGTCGACCCCGACGATCCCGCCCGCAAGAAGGCGCTCGCCCGAGTTCGCCGCGCGATTCGCTCGGCATCGTCGTGACCAACGCGCGACAGGAGCTGAGCACCTCGGCAGGCGCGCGTCGGCCTGATCGCCCGACCTGTGTCCGAACCCGAACGGGACGTCGCGAGTGACGCCGGTGCCCGCCTGCCCAGCGCAGCGCAGCGCAGCGGGAAGACGATAGCCCCGCGTAACCCCAGGTTGCTGTCTTTTCAACTCGGGCAGGCGCGTCGACGTGACGACCTTGAGGCGCGCCCTGCGCTGGAGGCGTTCGCGTGCTTCGAGGCGCACACCGCGGACCGCGAGGCATCGAAAAACTCGCCATTGCCACAGCCGCGCTGGCCTCGTGGCCAGTGGAACAGCACTCGTCGCACGGCCGACCGATCGCTGCCGGGATCCGCGGGAACCTCGTGATCGCGTTCACGCGCTCCACACGGACTGCGCCGGCGAACGCTCAGCTGCGCGACGAGTGCTTCCCCGCTTGCGCACCGGGCGAGCTCAGCGATGCTGACACGACATCTCGGTCGTTGCGCGCGGCGGCCGCCGCACGTCGATGAGGAGCCGCAGCACGGTCAACGCCGACCGACTCTGCGTAGGCAAAATCGCAATTCTGCACGCCGTCAGGTCCGCCCTCCAATCGGCGAGACGCGAGGCTGGCATCGCGGTGGTCAACCGCCGCCTCCGAGCCGATCACCGCCGTCACCGCGGTGCGCGCTTTCTCAGTGCAAGGCGGGTGCACCGGCCTCAGCGGTCACAAGCATGCAGCACCTGCAAGGCAGGACCGCCGGGGCATGCTCACCTGGAGCACGTGCGCCGCGGCTCTCAGCCACCGCTGGGATGCGTGGCGTGCGTCAATCCGTCCAACAGGCGCTGTACGTCCTCGTCGGTCGTATGGAGGTGTGGCGAGATCCGCAGCGACGCGCCGCGTACGGCCGCGAAGCAGTTGAACTTGGCAAGCGCAGGGATCACCCCCGCGAGGGCGCTGTCCGGGAGGCGCAGGCCGAGGAGGTGTGGGCCGCGCTGCTTGTCGGGCATCGGGTCCAATCCCAGTCCGGCCGCCCTCCGGGCGATGTCGGAGGTCCGGTCGGCGAGGGTCGCGGCCACGCGGGGTACCTGCCAATCGAGGATCTGCTCGAGCGCAGCGATCGCCATCGGGAGAAGCTCGAACTTTGTGCGCTGACCGACATCAAAGCGCCGCGCGCCTGGCTGATACTCATCGCGGTAGTCCACGAGGCGCGCGAAGTCTTCGGATCCCGCGCGCAGGATCCAGTTCTCCTCGAGCGGCTCGCTCTGACGGTGCTCCTCGGCGACGTATAGGTAGCCCACGCTGAACGGTCCCAGCAGCCACTTGTAACCAACGGTGACGAGGAAGTCGGGCCGCAGCTCTCGCACGTCGAGCGGCATCGCGCCGACGGACTGACTGCCGTCGATGACCAACCGCGCGCCGAGTGCTCGGCTGCGCGCCGCGATCGGAGCTAAGTCAACCAGCGCGCCATCCGTCCAGTGGACGTTCGGGACGCTGACAATCGCGACCCTCTCGTCGAGGGCGGCGAGCACTGCATCGGTCCAGGTTTGCCCGGGCTCGCGGGCGACGGTGCGGATCTCGGCGCCCGATCGCCGGGCGGCGGCGCGCCACGTATACACACCCGACGGGTATTCCTCATCGAGCACGAGCACGCGCTGACCGGCACGGAGCGACATGCTGTGGGCGGCGACCGCAAAGCCGTAACTCGTCGCCGGCACGATCGCCACACCCTCACCGCTTGTCCCTATTAGCTCCCCGAACAGCGATCGGACACGTTCGACATCGACGAACCAGTCCGCGGGCGAAATCGTCCACGGCCGCCCGCGGCGCTCGAGCGCGGACTCACCGGCGATCCGAACCGCGCGCAGCTGGGGAGCGAGGCTCGCCGTGTTGAAGTACGCGATATCGACGGGCACGTTGAATGCCGCGCGTTGATCGCCGATCAGGCCAGGTCTGCTCATCGCGTCGCTCGCGGCAATTCTTCCCCAAACGCTGCTGTGCGGTCGGTCCCTCACAGCGACCGACCCAACGACTCTACGTATCCGCGCACGTTGCCGGTTGATCGCCCTGCCGGGGAGACGCTCGAGTTGGCTACGGAGCAGGGGACGGATCGCCGCACCCCGGCACGAGACGCGGTGCCTACATGGTGCGGCCCCAGTTGCGATCGACAGCGCTCAGCGCTCGATCCCGGTCAGGAGCGTTCGGGTGAGCGGCTCGGGGTGGATGAGCGGCATCATGGTGCCCTCGATCGGGGGCGGCCACCGACCCGGCCGCGCCTATGCGTTGTCTAGGCGCGTCCACGGGCGGCGCGCCCCGATACGAGCCCCGCATTCGGCGACAAGCGCATCCGGGACGAACGCCCGGACGCCTGCTTCCATGACCGGATATTCCACCGGCCGCACGCCCGCTTTCGAGACGTCGGCACCCACCGAGGGCGGCCCGACCGCGGTCGTGCTGTCGCCCCACCGGTGTCCGTCGGCGAGACGTGGTCACGCGCCATCCGCTGACCGTTATCTCCTCCTGACTGATGGGATGTGGGCCACGGACCCGGAGCTTCTCCGCCGACACCGTTCCGGCCGACGACTGCTGTCGCGGTTCTGGTCGCGCGCGGCGGGCCAGCGCTTCGGCGACGTCGCGGTCGTCCGATCTGCCGCTCGGCGCGTGGGAGCTTGCGTTCGATGTCAGCTCATTCGCGATTGTCCGTACCAACCGCTGCGCTCTCGGTGCTCGGGTTCGTCGGCCCTGGTTGTTCCTCATGGTGGTCGTCGCCCTCTACGCCCGCGGTGGGCGTCGCGGTCGGTTAGGTTCCGGGCGGTCGCCGCGGGTCGGGAGTGACCGGCGTGTTGATGTCAGCGTGCTACGAGGGAACGCAGCATCGCCGTGAAGCGCTTGGCGAGGCTCGTGTAGGCGTCGGCCGGAGCCGAGGTGAGCGCGGCGATGCCGATGCCGCTGCGTGAGGTGAAGAACACGTCCTCCTTGTGCAGCAGCACGCCGGCCTCCGCGACCAGGAACTCCCATCGCGCGGCTGGGCGGCCGTCGAAGGTCCCGGTGGTCAGGCCGAGCTCGCGGTAGCCTGGTTCTCGCGCGACGCTGGAAATCACCGGTTCTGCGGCGGCGATCGGATCGCTTGTGGCTGGGCTGGTCGTGACGTCGATGCGCAACAGCGTGTGCAAATCGCGGGGAGCGATGATCGTCGTGTCGGTCCCCCAAGGGGCCGGCGCCTCGGCGCCCTTGAGGGTCCAGCCTCGGGGATAGGCGACCGAGAACGCTCGTCCGGCGAACACGCGATGCGCGCCAAGGCTGGCGGTAGCCGCGGGCGGTTTCGGTCTCGGCTCGCCACTGGGAGCGGTCGAACGCGAGCGGCTCAGCGAGCGTGAGTCGAGTGCCGCGGACGTCGGCCTGGAGGACGTGGTGGAGCCGAAGCCGAACACGCCAGTCGCCCAGACCGCAAGGCCGAGCAGGATGCCGGCCACGGACGAGACGATCACGAGTGGCAACCATGCGCGCTGGCGAGAGCGCCCGCTTACCCGACGCGATTGCGACCGTGCGGCCGTCCGGTGCAGCCGAGTGCGCGCCTGCGCGACGGCGAGCATGGGATCGCCCGGATGGGCTCGGTTCCACGTGTCCGCGAGGGTCGGCGGGCCGGCCGCCGCGCCGCAGCGGGGGCAGGGATTGGCGTCGGCTTGGTGTCCGCAGGTGGCGCAGCGCCGCTGAAAGCTGAGTTGCATGACCGTTTGATGAGTCAGCCGATCGGAGGTCGTGGCCATCATGCCACCGCCGTGCGCCTGATCCAGCAACTCCGCTTGCGCCGGGCCGCGGGTCGCGCGTGGCTCAGCGATGACGGCGACAACAATGCGCCGCCGCGACGGCGCGATCGCGATCCCGGCTGCCGCGAGGAAAGCAACAGCCGACGCTGCTTCGTGGGTTGCGTCCCAGTAACCGCCAGCCGGGATCGTGCCACGCCTTTGCGAGAGGGCGATCACGCGCTGCGCAGCGCGGCCGGCGCGGGCGACGGTCCCAGAGCGCGGACGCTTGCTTGCCGCTGAGGCCGAGCGTCCGCGCGGCGATGCCACGAAGACGAACGCAGCGTCCGTGGCCGCGCTCCGGGCTTGTCCTGGCTGATCGCCCGTGAGCTTCAGAGGATGATGTGAGTCGTGGTTAGGGAGCTTCGCTACTTCGCCTACGGGACCTTGCAGAAGGAGTTCCCGAATTGGCATGACTTGGCCGACCGGCTCGGCGATCCGATTGGGCGGTTCCGCACAGTGGAGCCTCACGCTGTGGTGGTGCCGATCCAGGCCGGGTGTTGGAATCCTGGCTGCAGGTTGCTGCACCGCATGGCCGCGCTGGTTCCGGGGGTCGAGGGATTTCACGTCGAGGGTGACGTGTTCGCGATCGACCCGTCGGCGCTCGCCGCGATCGACCGGCTCGAGGACTACGACGGAGATCGTCAGCCGCCTGGGCTGTACCTGCGCACGCACCTACAGGTTCGCTCGCTGGCCGAGCCAACCGTTCACGAGGCGATCGCCTATTGCGTCCGCGATCCCGCGCCATGGCTGGCGCTCGTGGGCAACGGTCGGGCCGAGGCGCTTAGCTGCTACGAGCGTCGGTTCGCGGACGCCACACCAAAGGCTTGCTGTCTGCGCAACCCCGGGCATGCAGGCCCGCACGATGTGCTCGATCCGTTCGCGCCTTGACGGACGCCGCCTCGTTACACGCCTCGCTCCCCCGCCATGGCGAGGCGGCTCTTTCGAAGCCGCTCCGCGACCGTCGCCCCGACTCCCGCGGCCTGTAGACACCCCACGCGGCGTCCGCGCCTCGACGCCCAAGATGGTCGGGCGCCGCTGCACCGGCGGCGCTTCCGGCCGGCCGTGAGCAGCGTTGGACGAGCGTCCGCCGTCGGGTCTTTACCCCCCGCGAAACGACGGCGCCGTGGAGCGGAAATTGAGGACTGCTCAATTGCACATGCGTTGGAACCCTCTGGACCACCGCCCCGGCGACGTCGGCGCGGGCCCGCTGCGGCTTGGCGTTGCCTATGCATACGCGCGATCGGCCGGCCCTCGCCGCCAGCCCTGCATTCGGCGACAAGCGCGTCTCGAACCCACGCCCGGACGCCTGCTTCCACGGCGCGGTGCCACACCAGTCGCACGCCTGCTTCGCCACGCTGGCCACCACCGAGGCGTCGCGACCGCGCTTGTGCTGTCGCCCAGGAGCATGTGCCGGGCGCTGACCACCCCGGCGCCTGCCTTGTGCGCGACGCCCCGCCAGTCGACGACTTGGTCTCGGCGGGCGTGCGGCTCGGTGGGTCCTCCCCAGCTGCAGGCGCGGTCCTCAGCTCGGACCGGGCGACGCCGTGCAATCGGCGCTCGGGGGGGCCGGGGCCGGTCGTGCGAAGATAAGGGGCTCTCTCGGCATCGATGTGGTCAGGTTTCGGCTTTCTGGTCATGGGACCGGGTGACTTTGGAGGCACGGCAGACGCTCACGACGCTTGAGGCGATACGCCCGGATCGTGGATGGCGCTCGTGCGAACGGGCCGCGCTCCGTGGGGGAGCTGGTCGGATGCGATCTCCCTGGTAGCTGTGCTGTTCCGAGCTGTCAAGGACGCCGCTGCGCGGCTCGCTGCGCTCGGCCCTTCGGGCCATCCTTGACTGCACCGGCCCAGCTCCGCTGGCTGGCAATGAACGTCGCCCCGGAGGGCGACCTGCGCGTCAAGACATCCACCTCTGCAGCTCGGTCGACTCGTGCGCGACTTGCAAAAGCCCGTTCCCGGTACGAAGATCCTGCTCAGGACCACAATCGCGCTCTCACCCTGACCACATCGATGCCGGGAGACCCAGATAAGGTGTGGGCTCCGGAATTCCCATCGCGATGTCTGCGGCAACCTGTGAGGTCAGCTACCCGGCCTCTGCAAGTGGTCGAGTTCGCCTAGCACCTCGATGCCCGTCGCGACCCACCGCCACGCCATTGCGCCGCCCAAGACCGTCGTGTAGATCGTTCCTCCGTCGCCGCACTGTCTGAGTCCGGAGGTGATCCGTTCGCGGTAGACGTGGACGACGCCCTGCGCGCTCGTTAGCGTGAGCTTGCCAGCGCAATGCAAGCTGTCGTAGCTGGTCGTTCCCGCCCTCGCTCCCGGCGTGCTGTCCGTCGTGGTCATCTGCACGAAGTACCCAAGCGTCGTCTTGCCGGGCCCATGTTGCGTCACGTTTCCGTCCCAGTAACCGACAACGTCGTTGTTATGGACGCCGAGCGCAGCGAGCATCGCATCGAGGTTCCCCGATGGGTAGGGGTCAGCCTGGATCGCTGCGCGGATGGCTGGCCGGTCGCGCGACAGAACCGCCGTGAGTAGCTTCCCGGTGCCGCCGATGTAGGTATGAATGGCGGCTATGTAGTTCTGTACCGCTCCCGCCGCCACGGGCGGGGGCGAAAGCCCCGCCAAGCCGTTGACGAATCCCATGTTCGCCGCTTGGTAGGTCCGGACCTCGCTCGCCTCAGCGGCATAGTTGGTGCCGGCGCAGCAGGTTGAGTCGAACCGTCTGGACGCTGCGAAGAGCACGTCGAGCAGCGGCGCCGCAGCCGTATCGAACTGCGCCACGCCAGGAGCGGAAGAGGTGGGGGTTCCGGTCGTGCTTGTGGGCGTCCTCGGGGCCGTGCCGGTGGCCCTAATCACGACAGGGCCGATGGGCGCCATCGCAGCCGCGCTTGTAGCTATCGTCGTAGTCGCGCTCGCGGAGGAACTGGTGGTCGTCCTGCGGCTGCCACCGCACCCAGCGAACGCGAGCGTGACCGTGCCCATCGCAAGCACTCCAAACCCGCTGATCCGGATGCCTCCGGGATTCCTCATTTACGCGTCCTCTCTCGTCCGGGTCGGAGACCGCCTGCCTCGATTCCGAAGCCGTGCCCAACCAATCGTCGGCCCGAGACCGGCCTCCGGGAGAACCACCGCGGTCCGACGCGCGCCCAGCGCGGAAAGATACGGACTTGCTCGTCCCGCAGCGGCCAGCGACGTGAATTCGACCGGCCCATCCTGATCAACGTAGTCGCTCACCTCACCCAGCAGTTCGCTCGCGACCAGCCCACAATAGTCGCCCGTCTCCTCGGCGGCGACGAGCACAGCCCGAATTGCACGATAGCGGGACGCCCGCCTGGGCGATACTGGCCGGGACCCACGTCACCCCAGTTCGTGCGCCCGGAATCCGTCTGGTCGGGCAGCATGCGTTGTCCAGCGTGTCGCGCTTCTCTAGGATCTGCTCATGGACGCAACCCTGGCAACGCTCGGTCGATGAGACCGGAGGTCATCCAAGGCGCGAGCCCGTCGGGCATCGACATCGCGTATGAGCGCTTCGGCGATCCCGACCTGCCGCCCGTGCTGCTCGTGATGGGGCTCGCGACGCAGATGCTCGGCTGGCCCGAGGAGTTCTGCTTGGCACTCGTCGCCCGCGGACTGCACGTCATCCGCTTCGACAATCGCGACGTTGGTCTATCGACGCACCTGCATGACGCGCGTCAGCCAGATGTGATGGCGGCTCTGTCAGGCGATTCCTCATCGGCGTCGTACACGCTGTCGGATATGGCGGGCGACAGTGTGGGCCTGCTCGATGCTCTGCAGCTCGACAGCGCGCACATCGTCGGTGCTTCGATGGGCGGGATGATCGCCCAGACGATCGCGATTGAGCATCCCGAGCGCGTGCGGTCGCTGACGTCGATCATGTCCACCACGGGCGACGCGACGGTGGGTCAGGCGACGCAGGAGGCGCTCGGCGCGCTGCTGTCCGCGCCCGCCACCAGCCGCCAAGAGGCTGTTGACCGGACTGTGTCGATCTTCCGTGTTATCGGTTCGCCCGGCTTTGAGCTCGATGAGGCTGACTTGCGTGAGCGGGCGGGACTTGCCTATGACCGCGCTGACGATCCGCTCGGCGTCGCCCGCCAGCTGCTGGCGATCATCGCTTCCGGCGACAGGACTGCGAGTCTACGTTCGGTCAGCGTGCCCACGCTCGTGGCCCACGGTGCTGATGATCCGCTCGTGGACGTGAGCGGCGGCCGGGCGACCGCCGGCGCGATCCCGGAGGCCGAACTTGTCATCTTCGAGGGGATGGGGCACGATCTGCCGCGGGCGCTGTGGCCCGAGATAACGGCACGGATCAGCGACGTCGTTCAGCGCGCCGAAGCGCGTGAGACGGCGCACGGCTAGCCCCTGAGCAAGCGCGCTCCTACGCCGCATTGCACGGCGCGCGCCCTCCTTTCGCCGACGAGCACGCGCATGGCGATCAATGCCGGGCGCGTCGTCTTGGGCGATTTGGGGAAGCGCGCGGGAACGTGCGAGCAGCCGGATCCGCACGATCGCTATGTCGCCCATATGGAGGATCAGGTGTCAAGGGGTAGGGGTTGATGGCCATGTCTGGTTGGTGGTGCGGGGTGGTGTGGTTGCGGCTGGCGGGGCGGTCCGGGCGTCCGCGGGTTCGCGACGGGTGGTCATGCTCATATTCGGGGGCTGGGTACCCCAAGACCTTTGTTCGTCGCACATCCGCTGTCTATTGTCGAGCGCGCCCGCCGGGGCGGGTGCTCAGGCGACGGATCGCGGAGTTGGTGTGCGCGAGCCGGGGATGCTCGGGCCGCCTCGTCAGCCGCAACGGGGTGTCGGACGGGACCATATGGCTTGGGCCACCCGTTGCAGGGGTTGCCCGCCGGGCTGAGAGGCCGGACGCTCCTCGCGGGGGTTTGTCTGGCCGGAGATCGGCTCCGGCTGACCCCAAGAATGAGTGAGGTGGTCCGGCCATGCCCGGAACGATGACCTATGTCGGGTTCGATGTCCACGCCCGGTCGACGCATGCCGCGGCGATCGACGTGATGACCGGCGAGTTGACGCGGATGCGGTTCGGGGCGGGGATCGATGCGCCGGTGGACTGGCTCAAGACGCTCTCGGGGCCGGTGCGGGCGTGTTACGAGGCCGGCCCGACGGGGTACGGGCTCTACCGTGCCGCGGTCGCGGCAGGTGTCGGGATCGAGGTGATCGCGCCGGGCCTGACCCCGAGAGGGAAGGGCGACGGGGTAAAGACCGATCGCAAGGACGCCGAGCTGTTGGCGCGGTGTCTGATCGCAGGGTCGCTGCATCCGATCGTGGTGCCGTCGATGCATGTCGAGGCGGCGCGGGAGGTGACGCGCGCGCATGACGCATGCCGGCGCGATCTGATGAACGCCCGCCACCGCGTCTCGAAGATGCTGCTGAGGCACGGGCGGGTCTATCCCGAGGCGACGACCTGGTCGCAGAAGCATCGCCGCTGGCTCGCCGCGCAGCAGTTCCGCGAGCCGATGTCGGAGTTCACGTGGGCGGACCTGATCGCGTGCGTGGACGGGCTGACCGCCCGCAAGAAGACGCTCGCTGAGCGGATCGGGGAGCTCGCGACCGACCCTGCGTGGTGGCCGACCGTCGCCCGGTTGCGCGCGTTCCGTGCCGTGGACACGCTCACCGCGCTCGCGGTCCATCTCGAGCTCGGCGGCGACTGGGCACGGTTCGAGAAGGCAACCCGCGTCGGGTCGTGGCTCGGGCTGACCCCGTCACGCTCTCAGTCCGGCGAGCATGACTATGACGGATCGATCACGAAGACCGGGTCGCAGCTCGCCCGCCGCCTGCTCGTCGAGGCGGCCTGGAACTACGGCCGCGAACCGCGTGTCGGCGCGACGCTCGCCAACCGCCAAGAAGGGCAGCCCGATCACATCCTGCAGATCTCCAACCGCTCCCAACACCGCCTGCACCACCTCTACACGAGCATGCGAGCGCGCGGCAAGCACCACAACGTCACGACCGTCGCGGTCGCCCGGGAGCTGTCGTGCTTCCTCTGAGCCGCCGCGACCGCACCCTGATCCAGCAGCTTCACCGCACAGACAGCAGCACCCCGGCTCAGGAGTCCGGGACGCCGGGCCGACACAGCGGCCGGCACGCGCGATCACGCTATGGGCAACACCCGTCTTCGGGTGCCACGCTCGTTCTTAGACCCGCGCACCGCCGGCAGCAGAAACAGGGCCATGGGGTATCAGAAAAATCCCCGCATTTCAGACTGGCAACGCCGTCACCGAGCCCGACGTCCCGCCCTCCTGAGACAACCCGCTACACCATCTCCGCGACCAGTTCACGGCGAAACTTCAGCCTGCCCCCTTGACAAACGCGCCGCCATATCAGCGTGAGTTGGTGAGTCTCCTGCGGGTGGTTGGTGAGTGCTTCGGTGGGAGCGAGGCGGCGTGCGTGAGGGGGGCCTGCCGCCGGTAGGGATGTCGGCGGAACCGGGTCGGGATGGGGAGTGCAGGTGGCGATCTCCCAGCAGTAGGCGGCGAGTTCGCGGGCGATCGCGACGGCGACGATCGCGCCGGGTTTGCGGCGCGTGTCTTTGAGTTGGCGCCAGCGGGCGTTGAGCCGGCGTTGCGCTTTCCAGGAGATGTTGATGATCTCGGGTGCGTGCCCGCGTTGGCGGCGCTCGAGCGCTTCGCCGACCGCGGGCCCGCGGCGGTAGTGGTGCGCGGCCTCGACCAGCAGCCGGCGTGCGTGCGTCGGAGCCGGCCTTGGTGATCGACCCGAGCCGGCGCTGCGCGCCGCTGGTGTGCTCGCTTGGGACGATCCCGAGGTAGGCGGAGAGCTGATCGGGGTGATCGAAGCGCTCCCACTCGCCGATCTCGGCGCACAGCCCCAGCGCGGTGAGCGTGTCGATTCCGCGCAGGCATCGCAACCGTGCGACCGTGTGCGCGCACGGAGCGGTGAGCGCGAGCTTCGCGAGCTCGGCCTCGACCTAGTCACGGCGGGCGATCAGCACGTCATGAGCGTGCAGGTAGTCCGCCATCGTCGCCCGTGAGGCCTGATCGGCGAACCGGACCGAGGTCAGCCACGAGCAGTGCTTGCGCGACCACGCCTCCCCGGGGCCCTCCCAGTAGATCTCACGGCGCAACAGGAACTTCCCGATCCGATGCCGGGCGCGCATCAGATCCACGCGAATGTCCTCCCGGCAGCGCACCAGATCGCGCAGCTGCTCACGCTCGACCGACGGGATCGTGACCAGCGTCAGCTCGCCCGCCGCCAGCAGCCTGGCGAGGCGGATCGCGTCGCGCTTATCGGTCTTGACCCGATCCTGAGGCGGACGCTCGGTCTTCCCCGGCGCGCACACCCCGAGCTCGATCCCCACAGCCCGCGCTCGGCGCGCAAGCCCGTACCCGGTCGGGCCCGCCTCATACACCATCCGCGCCGGCCGCTCCACAGCACGCAGCCACGGCAACAGCTCGTGCGGACGACCAACCACCCGCCTCGTCGTGACCTCGCCCGTGGCCTGATCAAACACAGCGAACGTCGACTCGCGCGCGTGCACGTCGAGACCGACCCAACGGATACCGTCAGGCATGTCGGCACCTCCTCGTAGATGTGGCCCGCGTCGAAGCTCGAACCTTCGACGCGAACATCAACCCCGCTACGCGGGGGGTGCCGACTACCTTCGACTCCAAAGCAGCCGGTCCTCCATAGTGTCTATGTTGCGCGCCGCTTATTTTCGGCACGCAGATGCAGTTGAAGTCCGGGATCGACGTGGCCAACGAACGAACGAAGTAAGGGCGGCAGGGACGAACGTTCAAACGTTCAAAGTCCCCCAGGGGTCGTCCATGCGTCGACCGGGCGCTGTGGGCCGGGCGTGGTAGCTGCGCCGTCGTCTGGCGTCAAGCGCCGAGCGATGGCGGCGGCGAGCATGCGGGCGCTGCTGCGGCGCTTGACCCGCAGCCGCCGGGCGCAGCTGGGTGGCGATGAGGTCGTGCTGGCGCACGACCATGCGAACTCTCTACGGCGGGAGCGGCAGCCGGCCCGACAGCAGCCCGCCGGTCATCCACACCGCCCGCTCCCAGGGCGCGGTCTGCCGGCCGTACCGAAGCACCCATGCCCTGACGGCGAGCATGACCGCCTCGAGCGCGTCGCCCAGCTCGCTGCCCGCCGGCGCCACTGCGCTCAGCTCGGTGGGATCGAGCGCGTACGTCCACCTGGCAGCACACGCGCGCAGGCTCTCCGCGCGCGCTCTGGCGGCCCGCAGCCACCCGCGGACCGTTCCCGGCGGCCGATCGAGCCGGCGGGCGATCTGGCGATGCCCCTCGCCCCGGGCAGCCAGTCTCAGCGCCTCGCCGATTACCTCCGCGCCGTCGCGCCGGCGCGGTACCGACCAGGAGGGAGCGAGCACGTGCGTCGCGTCGCACTTGCTGCAGCACGCTCGCCGCGGCCTCACATGACGCACGCCATCGAGCATCCGCACCTCGCGCGAGCGTGCGAAGCCCCACGGCGACAACCGCCCTCCACAGTCCGGACAAGCGAGCGCGCCAGCGGCCAGATCGGCCTCCAACCGCTCCTGGCTGATCGCGATCGAGAGCATCGAAGATCGTCAGTTCACGCACGCCGCCCGAGAGCCTTCCAGACCGCCGCACGTCCGGGAAGGGGCGACTCGTGTGGGCAATAGCTACCACACCGCCAAGCGCTCAGACAGCCCCGATCACGCCACCCCTCGGCCGGATCCCGACGATGAACGGCGCGGAGCCGCCGATTCGTGCCGAAATCAAGCGGCGCTCAACAGTCTATTGCGGTCGCGCGGCACGCTCCCAAGCGGGCGACTCCTTTCATGGAAAGCACTCTTCCGGTAGCGGCGCATGCGACGATCGCTGCTGGGCGATTCCGCAAGTGCGCTCCGGCGCGGTGACGGACGGATCAGGACGCTCGCTTTGTCGCCATTGCAATCGCCCCGTCCCGCGCCGGCGTGAGAACAAAGCAGTCGTGCGGACTCCCGCACCCGCACTCCTGCTCTTGGGCGATAGCGAGCGCGCGACACGGCCGCCGACGAGTTGCGCTTCCCGTTGAACGCGAGCGTCCGGCGGCTGCCGCCGCTGCTGTTCGTAGTGTTCGAATCCACCAGTCGGCGTCGCAAAGACCGAACACTTGCAGACGCCAACGGACTGCACCGCGAGCAAGCGCTCAGCGAGTTGCGGGCGGTGCTTGCAAAGAGCGCGTGGTCTGGCTAACTCCCGGGCGCCGGCCAGCCGCGCGAGCGTCACAAACGAGGTCTCGGCCGACCGGCGGTGGCTCCGCTGGATGGAGCGCAAACCAGGGCAGCCACGAGCCGACTCCGACGGCCTTCCTTTCAGTCGAACGCAGGGCAACGACGACCCCCGCGGCCAGCCACTTCTGGATCAGCCGCAGGACCCCTCCTATCCGCAATCCGATGCTCTAAGCGGAAGTTTTCGCATTTGAAGCGTTGAATCCCGCGTGGTGGCGCGGGATTCGGTGTTGCGGGCTGGTTTGGCTTTGGCTACTCGTGGAGTGTGACGTCGAGTTGTTGTAGGGCGTGGGCTTGTAGTGGCGTGGGTGTGGTGAGGCGGGTGAAGGTGTGCTCGGCGTGGCCGATGTGCACGGTGTTGCGGCAGAGTGTGCCGAGGTCGGCGAGTAGGTCGGGGATGGTGTGGGCGGGGTACCCGTCGGTGGTGGTTGCGCTGCCGGCTTTCGCGTTGGCGGATGTTGAGCGGGTGGCGGGCTTGACGGGGTCGGCTGGGGCGAGCGGCGTGTCGTCTGTGAACAGCAGCTCGGGCAAGCGCGTCTGGAGCTCGAAGGAGACGTAGTAGGCGAGCATGCAGAGGAACACGTGCGCACGGACGCGGGTCTCGAGGTGATGGTGGATCGGGCGGATCTCGATCGTGTCCTTCATCGTTCCGAACGCGCGCTCGGCCATCTTGAGCTGCTTGTAGGCGCGGACCGCGGCCGGCCCGCCGAGTGTCTCGGCGGGCAGGGTGGTCCGGATCGCGTAGAGGCCGTCCAGGGCGGCCTCTTGGTTGATCTGATCGGTCTTGCGCTGATAGGCGAACGCCCCGTCGGTGATGGTCAGGGTGAAGTGCTTGGCGACCTTGTACTTGTTGATGATCTTGCCGGCGCGCTCGCCGATCTTCCCGGCGTCAGCTGCGCGCAGTCGCCCGCGGAGACCCTCGACGCTGGCCCTGACCTTGGCGAGTTCGACCTCGGTCGCGGCCAACAGTTCGGTGCGTTTGCGGGCGCGCTCGGCCGCGACGGCCGGGTTGCGGCAGACCACCAGCCGCTCGCCGGCAAACAAGGGTGAGGTGATCTCCGCGAGGTTGACCTCGTCAAACAGCGATAGCTGTAGATCGCCCGAGTTCACCAACGAGCGGATCTGCACGCTCTTGAGCGCGCTGATGAAGTCCACGCCCTGCTCCTTGAGGCTGGCAGCGTGCGCTTGGGTGATCATTCCGCGGTCGCCGACGAACACGACGTTCTCGATCCCGAACCGCTCACACACCGCGGTGACGGTGTCGGGAACGGTCTGCTGGTCGGTGACCTTTCCCTGATGCACGCACACCGAGACTGGGCGCCCGTCCGGGCTGCAGATCAGCCCGTAGTTGACCTGCAGTTTGCCCTTCACGCCATCGCGTGAGTAGCCCAGCGTCGCCAGCGGACAACAGCGACCCTCCATGTAACTCGAGGACAGGTCATAGAGCACGAACGCGTTGCCGTCCTGATCGCCGGGTAGGTGGCGGCGCGCGAGCGTGCGCTCGATCCGCGGCTGGCGCTCCACGAGCCAGTCCATCGCCGCCAACAACTCGGCCTCGCCGACGTCGCCGAGTGACAGCTCATCGCCCAGTGTGGTCTGCGAGAAGCGCCGGGTCGCTGACAACTTCGAGCCCGGGCCGATCAGCCGCTGCACGATCATCGCGACGACGAGATCACGTTCCCGGCAGCGATCGCGGCTGATCAGCCGCTCCAGGTCCAGGTCGCGCAGCACTCCCAGCACCGCGGCGACGTGGCCGTGCGGCAGCGACCGCGTGATCTCAAAGTCCTCGTCAAGATCGACGAGTCGGCGACCGGCGAGCATCGCGCGGATCACATCGATGATCTCCGTCGGTAGATGCGACAGGTTCCCGAGGTTCTCGTGGCGGACCTTGCCGTCCTCGCGGAAGGAGCGGCGCAACAGGTGCGACGTGTACACCGCCCCGTCCTTCCCTTTCGTCTTGATTGTGGCTACGTGAGCCGAACCACCACGCTTCGCCATACCAACAATATAACCCACATTGCGGACAGATACCAGTCACGACTTTGGCTACATCTATCCAGCAAGAAGAAGGCCCGACCCCCACAAACACTGGGGATCGAGCCTCAAACCCTCAAAAACTTCCGTCTAAGGTTGTCCGGCGCTTTCCGGGAAGTACGGCTAGCGGAAGGAGTCCTGCATTCGGGCTAGTTCCGCGGCTCCGGGCGTCAGCTGCGAGTAGGGAAGCTGCACCAGCGGGGTCACCGAGGTGTTGTTGAGTTCGTGCATATCGTCGGTGGACTCGTCGACGTAGAGCAGGCCGGTGACGATCTCGCCTTCGGCGTGCCGTTCCTGGAGGTACGCGCTCACCGTGGTCCGGTCGGTGGGGTCGTAGCCATCGGGAACCGATCGGAAGTTGAGCACGTTGCCACCGTGCATGGCGATGCGGCGCACACCATCGTTGGGTACCGTGGCAACGATCTCGGGCGCCGGGGCGATGAAGTCGGTGACCGTCGCCTTGAGCTCGTGCTCCCGGGTGAAGAGATAGCTCTTGGTCGAGCCTTCGTGATCGTTGAAGGTGACGCACGGTGAGATTACGTCTATGAGAGCGAGGCCGCGATGAGCCGCCGCCGCCTTGAGAATGGGCACCAGCTGCTCCTTGTCGCCGGAGAAGCTGCGGGCCAGGAACGTGGCCCCGATGGCCATCCCCACCATCATGGGATCGATGGGTGAGAACTGATTGGGCTTGCCTTTCTTGGCCTTGGAGCCGACGTCCGCAGAGGCGGAGAACTGTCCCTTGGTGAGACCGTAAACCCCGTTGTTCTCGATGATGTACATCAGCTGGACGTTGCGGCGAATGGCGTGGACCAGGTGACCGATCCCGATGGAGAGGGAATCGCCGTCGCCGGAGATGCCCACATAGAGCAGATCGCGATTGGCGGCGTTGGCCCCGGTGGCGAGGGTGGCCATCCGCCCGTGCACACCGTTGAAGCCGTGCCCCCCCTCGGCGAAGTACGCGGTGGTCTTGGAGGAGCAGCCGATGCCGGAGAGCTTGGCGATCATGTGCGGGGGCATTTCCAGCTCCCACAGCGCCCGCACCAGCGCCGCGGTGATGGAGTCGTGTCCGCACCCTGCGCACAGGGTCGACATTGAACCTTCGTAGTCGCGAACGGTGAGGCCCAGGCTGTTGCGCTGCAAGCCCGGGTGATTGACGACGGGCTTGGTGATCGACGGCATTACGCTTTCTCCAGTTCGGCGAGCACGCCGTCGACAACGCTCTTGGCGCTGAGCGGAAACCCGCCGTAGACGAGGATGGAGCGCAGCTTCTCCTTCTCAACATCGGTCTCGAGGGTCAGCAGCGAGCGCAGCTGCGCATCACGGTTCTGCTCGACAACAAAGACGGTATCGTGCTCGGCGAGGAACTGCTTCACCGCCGCGTGGAAGGGAAATCCCCGTACTCGCATGAAGTCGGCTGCGATGTCGCGCTCGCGCAGCACGTAGAGTGCTTCGCGGACGGCGAGGTCACATCCCCCGATGGTCAGGACCCCGATGCGCGAACGGGTGCCTTCGATGATCGGTTCGGGCGTGTGCGCGGCCGCGGCCGCGTGCTTCTTCGCAAGTCGGTCGACAACCTCCTGGTATTCCTCGGGGATCTCGGTGTATTCGCCGGCACTGGTGTGCCCGGACCCGCGGGCGAAGTAGGCGCCTCGCTCACTCACTCCCGGGAGGGTGCGGGCAGCAACGAACTCCTCGTCCCAGTTGTTGTAGCGCTGGAAGACCAGGGTGTTCTCCAGGGCGGCGGCGTCCAGCACCCGGCCGCGATCGGGGGTGTAGTTGTCGTCCCAGGTCAACCGGGGCACCACCCAGTCGTTCATACCGATGTCCAGGTCGCTGAGCATCAGCACCGGCGTCTGGAAGCGTTCCGCCAGGTCAAAGGCCAGGACGGCGAAATGAAAGCACTCGGTGGGATTGCCCGGGAAGAGGAGGATGTGCTTGGTGTCGCCGTGGGAGGCGTAGGCGGCTTCCATGAGGTCAGCCTGCTGCGTGCGGGTGGGCATTCCCGTCGAGGGCCCGGTCCGCTGCACGTCAACGACCACTGCCGGAATCTCGGCGTAGTAAGCAAGGCCGAGGATCTCATTCATCAAGGAGATGCCGGGGCCGGCGGTGGCGGTGAAGGCTCGGGCGCCGTTCCAGCTGGCACCGACCACCATCCCGATGGCGGCCAGTTCATCTTCGGCCTGAAGCGTCATGAAGTTGTTGCGCCCGGTTTGCGGATCGCGGCGATACTTTTCGCACAGACGGGTGAAGGCGTCCATAACCGAGGTCGACGGGGTGATCGGGTACCACGCCGCCACCGTGGCGCCGGCGTAGAGACAACCCAGCGCGGTAGCGGTATTGCCGTCGATGAGAATGCGGTCGGCGGTCTCACCGACAGGCTGGAGGCGCAATCCGAGCGGGCAATCGAAGTTGCCGATGGCGTGGTCGTAGCCCAAGCGCAGGGCCACGTGGTTGGAATCGCGGAGCCTCGCCTTGCCCGCATATTTCTCGTCGAGAAGCTCGGCGATCAGTTCCATGTCGATGCCCAGCAGGGCCACCAGCGTTCCCGTGTAGGCGATGTTCTTCATCAGAATCCGCTCGCGAGGAGTCTTGAACTTCTCATTGCACAACTGGGCCAGCGGCACCCCGAGAAAGGTCACGTCGTCACGGTGGAGCTGCGCATCCAGGGGCCAGGTGGAGTCGTAGAGGACGTAGCCACCCTTGCAGACCTCGCGAATGTCCTGGTCATACGTCTGGGCATTCATGGCCACCATGAGGTCGTACTCCGGCGCTCTGGCGGTCCAGCCGGAGGCATTGACGCGAATCTCGTACCACGTCGGCAGACCCTGGATGTTGGATGGGAAGAGGTTCTTGCCCGACACCGGAACCCCCATCCGGAAGATGGCGTGCATGAGCAAGGAGTTGGCGCTGGCCGAGCCGGTTCCATTGACGTTGGCTAGTTTGACGGCGAAATCGTTGACCCGCGTGGCCGGCCGCGCCAGAGTGACTCCGGTACTCATGACGCGGCCATGGGCAGCGCGGTGAGCGCATAGGGCAGAAGCACATCGGATTTCTGCATGTCCCAGGCCGCGGTGGGGCAGCGCTCGGCGCAGAGACCGCAGTGAACGCAGATGTTCTCGTCCTTGAGCATCACGCGACCGGTCTGAGGCAGGGCTTCGGAGACGAACAGCGTCTGGTCGAGGTTGGTGGCGGGGACGAGAACCCGCTGCCTCAGTTCCTGCTCCGTACCGTTGTGGGTGATGGTCAGGCACTGCACCGGGCACACGTCGATGCAGGCATCGCACTCGATGCACAGCGGCGCCGACAAAACGGTCTGTACATCGCAGTTGAGGCAACGCTGCACCTCACGAACCGTCTGCTCTGCAGTGAAACCCAACTCCACTTCGGTGTTCAGCTGCTCGAAACGCTTGAGCAGGTCAACATGGGTCATCTTCTGACGCAGTGCGGGGTTGTAATCGTTGTGGTAGCTCCACTCGATCAGGCCCATCTTCTGACTCACCAGGGTGATACCTCGCGGTGGGCGGGTGGTGACGGCAACACGATTGCAGTGGTTGTGAATGGAAATTGCCGCCTCGTGACCATGGGCAACTGCCCAGATGATGTTCTTGGGCCCGAACGCGGCGTCCCCGCCGAAGAAGACGCCGGGAAGCGTGGACTCGAAGGTCACCTCATCGACCACGGGAAGATCCCACTTGCCGACCTCCATGCCAAGGTCGCGTTCGATCCACGGGAAGGCGCTCTCCTGGCCGATAGCCAGGATGACGTCGTCGCAGGGAATGACCACGGTGTCGATGACGGTCAAATGGCGAGCGCCCTCGTCCCACTCTACCCGCTCGAACTCCATGCCCACGAGCTTGCCCTTCTCGATGACGAAACGCTCGGGGGCATGGTTGACGATGATCTCCACGCCCTCTTCTTCGGCATCCTCGAGTTCCCACGGCGACGCCTTAAAGTAGGCGAGGGGACGACGAGCCATGACCTTGACGTCGCGCCCGCCAAGTCGCCTTGAACTGCGACAGCAGTCCATGGCGGTGTTGCCGACCCCGATGATGAGCACGCGCTCGCCGATACGATCGATGTGGCCGAAGGCGACCGATTCCAACCAATCGATGCCGATGTGGATATGGGGATCCTCAGGATCAGCATCGTGGCGGCCGGGAAGCTCGAGCTCCTTGCCGCGGGGCACGCCGCTGCCGATGAATACGGCGTCATAGCCCTGTCCCAGCAGGTCTCTGAGGCTGGCGACGGGGGTGTTGAAACGGACATCGGCGCCCATGTCGACGATGACCGCGATCTCGTCGTCGAGGACCTTCTCGGGGAGCCGGAACGAAGGGATATTGGTGCGCATGAGGCCACCCGGCTTGTCGTGCTTCTCGAAGATGGTGACGTCATAGCCCACGGGAAGCAGATCGTTGGCGACGGTCAATGACGCGGGCCCGGCCCCGATGCAGGCGACCCGCTTCCCGTTCTTGCTGGTGGGAATGATGGGGAGACGGTCAGAGATGTCGTCCCGTAGATCGGCGGCGACCCGCTTGAGGCGGCAGATGGCGACCGGCTTGCCATCGACCCGGTCGCGGCGGCAGGCGGGCTCGCAGGGACGGTCGCAGGTGCGGCCCAAGATCCCCGGGAAGACATTGGACTCCCGGTTGACCATGTAGGCGTCGGTGTAGCGGCCCTGGGCGATGAGCCGGATGTACTCGGGAACGTTGGTGTGCGCCGGACAGGCCCACTGGCAGTCAACGACGCGGTGGAAGTAATCGGGGTGTGCGGTGTCGGAAGGCTCCATCTCCAGAGGCGATTATCGCCGATTCCCAATGCCTCCGGCCCTCGGCCGTGCGCTTGCGGTGATTGCGGCGCGCCCGGTCCCCCATCCACGGCCCGGCGGCTGCCGCAACCACACGTATTTGTGTAACATCGGCGGCGCCGGGCCCGGGTCCCGGCCAGGCGGTCGGGGCGCCGCCAACATCAGCGGAGGCCCCTCCATGGCGCTCCAGAAACGCGCACTCCTGGCCACCGCCACCGCGTCGTCGCTCCCTTCGCCCTGCCGCTACTGCTGCCCGCCAGTGCCTCGTCGTCACCTCCGGCCGGCTGGCTCAGCCCCGTTGCCACGCGGACGCCGGAGCCGCTGGTCACGGCAGCACCGTCGCCAACCTCCCCGACCGTCAGCGATGCGCTGCCGTGAGCCATGCGCCGGCTCAACAGCGAAACAGGGACGGTGGCTCGGGAACCAAAGAGCATCCTGGACGAACTGGCCGGCACGTTGCGGCAGACATCGAGCAATTGCTACAGAGGGTTCGGCACGCACGTACCGACTGTGGCAGTCGAGCCGACGGCGTTGCGACCCCGCACACGATCCCCCCACGCGGGTCTCCTTGGTTGCCCAGACCCGACCGATCTTCTCTCGCTGAACAGGGGGAGCGAAGGGGGCATCGCACTTTGACATATCCCAGCGCTGCCATCGGCCCCGAACCTCGAGCATCGACAGGGCGGGCGCGGAGATCTACTGAATCCGGTCGCGGCCCCGCTCGGATGATCGCCGCGCTGGCAGCGGGTAGCGTGCAGCGACGCATCAGCCGATCGGAGAGTAGACCTTGCCAACAGGTGCCGGGACCATTGTGCGGGACGGCGAACGAGCAGTCTCTGCATGCGATCGGCGTGGCCTTCGGCGGTCGCAGTCATGATGCCCAGCGGCGATCCTCGCGTGCGTGTGCTGATCGCGGGCGGCGGCGTGGCGGCCCTTGAAGCGCTGCTTGCGCTCCGCGCGCTTGCTGGCGATCGGGTGGCGATCTCGCTGATGTCGCCCGAGCCCGAGCTGGTCTATCGGCCGGTCACGGTTGCTGAGGCGTTCGGGCGGGCTGAGGCCCGCAGCTATCAGATCTCAGACGTCGTGGCTGACCAGCAGGCTGAGCTAGTGCGGGACTCGCTGGAACACGTCGATTCGGACAGGCACGCGGTCGTGTCTGGATCGGGTGCGCGGATTCCCTATGACGCGCTCCTTGTCGCCACCGGTGCCCGGGCCACGGCTGCGCTTCCCGGCGCGCTGATGTTCGGCGGTCGCGCGGATGTGCCGCAGCTACGGGCGCTGCTGGGCGAGCTGCGCGAGGGGAGGGCCCGGGCGGTCGCGTTCGTGCTCGCCCGGGAGCAGGTGTGGTCATTGCCGTTGTATGAGCTGGCCTTGATGACGGCCATGCACCTCCGCGAATGCGCCAGCGGCGGGCGCGTGAGCATCGTCACCCCCGAGGAGGAGCCGCTCGAGCTGTTCGGCCCCGAAGCGTCCCATGCCCTGAGGCCGATGCTGGCGGCGCTCGACATCACGCTGCGCTGCTCATCGATGCCCGCGCTGGTCAGACACCGAGAGCTCGTCCTGGCCGGCGGCGCCGTCATGTTCGCCGACCGGGTCGTCACCCTCCCGGTCCTGGTCGGCCCGCGGGTGAGCGGGCTCCCGGCCGACGCGGACGGGTTCATCCCCGTGGACAGGCACGGCGGTGTCGCCGGCTTGGACGACGTCTACGCCGCCGGCGATGTGACCTCCTTCCCGCTCAGGCAGGGTGGCCTCGCTGCGCAGCAGGCCGACGCGGTCGCTGAGGTGATCGCGGCGCGTGCCGGCGCCGCGCTCACACCCACGCCATTCCGGCCGGTGCTGCGGGGCCTTCTGATGACCGCCGGCGCGCCGCTGTACCTCCGCAGCGAACCACACCGCGTCCCAGCGCAGACATCCGTCGCGATCGACGAACCCGACCATCACCGCATCCGGGCGGCAGTGTCGGCTGCGTCGGATCAACCGCTCTGGTGGCCGCCGGCCAAGATCGCCGCTCGCTACCTCGCTCCGTACCTCGCGACCGCTCGTCCTATGTCGCTCGCCGCCGAGCCACTCACAGACCGGATCGCCGTGCCAGGTCCCCGAGTTTCCGAGGCCGAGCACCACGAGGCACTTGAGCTCACGCTCCTGATCGCCGACGGCGACGCCCGCTGGGGCGACTACCGGTCCGCACTGAACGCGTTGGACGCGGCCGAAGCACTGGAAGGCGCGCTCCCGCCCGAATACGAGACCAAGCGCCGTATCTGGACAGCCGAAGCAGCACGAGTGCCGTGATGAGCCGAAGCAGTGACCTCCCGCTTGCCGCCGCAGGCCGAGCCGGACAACGGAGGTCGGCGCCCACCGGGCTGGGCATCGGCCCGACCTCGCCTGGGTCCCGGACGCCGGCCGCGTCGCGATCGAGGTCGAGCTGGCCCAGAAGTCCATCGAACGGCTACGCGCGATCCTCGGTCTCCACGCCCGGTGGCGGGCGTCCGGGACGAGCGGCGGAGTGCTCTACGTGTGCGGCGATCAGGACGGCCGCGACCGGATCACAGCGATCGCGGACGCGGTCGGATTGCTGACCGCGAACGGGGGAGTGCTCCGCGTCGAGCTGCTCGAGACGCTCAGAGCCCGGAACCTCGCGGCCTGCGAAGCGAACCGGGCCGCCCGTGAAGAGCCAAAATGCTCACAGCAAGAACGCTCATGAATCGGGTTGGCAGGACTGTGGGGAGAGTCAACCAGTCACGATCCCTCTGGGGATCGACCGATTGGAGGATCTAACTCTTCGCGCTCGTCGGCTGATCGAGGGTGGCCGGCGAAGTTGTGGTCGCCGGCGCGCGCAAGAGCGCTGATCCGGTGCTGGCGACGGCTCCCGCTGTCACCGCACAGGCGTCGCCGGCGCCGCTCTGACTGCCTCGGACTCGCCGGCCCGAGTGCGTCGTCGGCCGTCTGGGGCCGGTGACACGATCAAGAAATGGCAGTGCTCGCCGTCTGGGACTCCGTGCTGACGAGGCTTGCTTTCCGAGCATGTCTTGGCAGGAGCGTTGGCTAACTCGGATTCCCGAACTCGGGTAGTTCCGCGTTGATCGTGGGGGTTGAGGCGGGATTTCGGTGTGATTGACGGGGTTTGGGGCGGCTGGGCGTGCCGGACTGGGTGTTGTTTCGCTGTACGGACGGTTGGGTTGCTTGAAGTCGTGAGCGGGGCGGCGCCCGGAAATTGACGTCAGTACGTCTGTTTTCGGGCTTTGAGGGTGGTTCTGGCCGTGGTCTGTCCGGGCAGGACTTTATGGTGTCGAGTGATGGGTTCAGCGAAGCGCACCAGTTCGGGTGGCAGGGCGGGGCGGCGGCGTGAGCGAGCCGCGTTCTTCACGGCCCCTGGCGATGTCGCGCAGCGTCGCTACGAAGCGCTGCGCGCGTACTTCGTTGAGGACTCGACGGCCGCGGAGGTCGCTGCACGGTTCGGTTACGCACCATCGACGGTGGTCGCGATGGTCCGCGACTTCACGGCGCAGGCTGATGAGTTCTTCCTTGAGCGCCGCCCGGGCCCGCGGGTCGCGCCGGCCAAGGTGGCGGCCCGTGATGAGGTGCTGCGGTTGCGGGCAGCCGGTCACTCGGTCACCGAGATCACCCAGGCGCTCGCGGCGGGTCAGACGCCGCTGAACCGCACCGGGGTGTGGGAGCTGTTGGTCGCCGAGGGCCACGAGCGTCTCGGTCCCAGAGCCCCCGGCCAGCGCGGCGCTCCCACACGCGATGATCCACCCCGCACCCGGGTGATGCGCTGGCCAGAGCAGCCGGTGCGGCTGAGTAGTGACTACGCCGGCGCGCTGTTGCTGCTGCCCGCGCTGGTCGCGTTGGATCTCCCGGGCGCCGTCGCCGCTGCTGGGTTGCCGGGCACGCGTGAGGTTCCCGCGCTCTGCTCGGTCCTCTCGCTGCTGGCGCTGAAATCGATCGGACGGCGGCGTGTCAGCCATGTCGATGATGTCTGTGTTGATCCCGCGCTCGCCGCGTTCGCGGGGTTGGAGAGCCTCCCGAAGGCGAGCAGCCTGGGGAGCTACAGCTACCGTCTCACGCGCGCTCACGACCAGGCGCTGCTGGCGGGATTGGCGCGGTCGATGATCCAGACCGGGCAGACCCGCGGCGCCGATTTCGATCTCGACTTCCACGCGATCATGCACTTCGGAGACGACGTCGCGCTCGAGAACCACTACGTTCCCAGGCGTTCGCAGCGTACCGAGGCCGTCCTGTCGTTCTTCGTGCAGGACTCAGAGACCCGCAACCTGCTCTACGCCAACGCGACATGCACCAAGGCCGACCAAGCCGGCCAAGTGATCGCGTTCGCACGCCACTGGGAAACCGCGACCGGTCATCCCCCGTCGCTGCTGGTGTTCGACTCCAAGGTCACCACCGGCGCCGGACTCGCCGAACTGCACGCCGCGAAGCTCACGTTCATCACCCTGCGCGCCCGGACCGCGACACTCACCGCCACCCTCGAGGCGCTCCCAGACAGCCAGTGGACACCAATCACTCTGGACCGGCGCGGCGCGTACAACAAACCCCAGGTCCACGAACAGGACGTCACCGTCCGCGGCTGCCCCACCCCGCTACGCCAGATCGCGGTCCGCGGCTTGGGGCACGAGCACCCCACCCTGATCCTCACCAACGACCGGACCAGCCCACCAAAGACGATCGTCGGCCGGTACGCCAAACGGATGCGGATCGAGCAACGCCTCGCCGAGCAGATCCGTAGCTTCCACCTCGACGCGCTCAGCTCAGCCGTCGCGCTCAACGTCGACCTCGACACCACCCTGACCGTCTGGGCCGCCGCCGCCTACGACCACCTCCGCCAACGCCTCCCCGGCTACGAGGCCATGACACCCGACACCATCTGGCGCCGCTTCATCAACACCAGCGGCCAAATCACGATCGAACCGCACCAACTCACCTGCCGCCTCAAAAACCGGACCTACAGCCCGATCATGCGCAGCGCAAACCTCCCCCCGACCGAGATCCCCTGGTGGAACGACCGGCCGCTGCGATTCCAGTTCGCCTGACCCACCCCGCCCCGCAGCCAGCCACACCCAACCAGGTACCAATCCGCTGTTTGGAAATCCGAGCTAATGGCGGGTCGGGCCGTCGCCAACCGCTCGGAGTCCATGAGGGTCCAAACACCGAGAGGGCCGGTCGATGTGGTCCGGCAGCATTGGCGCTCGCAGCGGGCCGGGAGTCGATGGGAGTGGGAATGGCTCGCGCGGCGCGGTGGGCAGCGCGACTGGAAGCAAGGGGGCCCCGAACCGACACGCCGAACACCGACCAACGACCAATCCGCCCGCCCGCCGCGGCACACCACCCAGCTATTCGGTGGATTCAGGCTTAGACGGGTAGAGGGTCCGCAACGGGCAGATGCCAGACAACATGCACTGGACCCTCGGCTACCCGCTCGACGAGCGCGACGGTTCGGTCGGCACCGTATGGGTTGCAAAACAACCAGCGCCGAGGGGCGGTCCGCACGCACCGTCGCTCGCCCACTCGCGGGTAGACGAGATCATCCGCGTCGCCGGCACCGTCGTCGCGCGGTCCGATCCACTTCCAGCGATGGCGTAGGGGCGCACGCGTCGGCAGCGATCGGCCCGCTCACGAATTCGGTCGGCCGCCTCTCAGGCGAGCCGGTCCATCGGGGCGCTTGCGCTGGGCGACCTCCGAGCGCAGGTTGGCGCCTTGTCGGACGAGTTCTAGCTGCACGGTCACATGGTCAACGTCTCGGGGCGGTACGTTGGTTGCGGCGGCGATTGCGGCGCAAACGCCGGCGGCGTGTCCAGTGGCCATCGCGATCGACGTGACGCGGTAGGAGGAATGCGCCTCGTGCGTCCCGGAGATGCATCGTCCGGCGACCAGCACCCCGTCGACTCCGGCCGGCAGAAGGCAACCCAGCGGGATGTCGTATGCACCACCAGCGGGGAGCCGTCTCAGGATGGTGCCTTTGCCGTGCGGGTCGTGGATGTCGATCGGGTAGGAACCGCGGGCGACGGCGTCCTCGAAGGACCGGCACGTAAGGACGTCCTCGGCGGTCAGCTGGTACTCACCGACGATGCGGCGCGTCTCGCGCACACCGATCGTGGTGCCGCTCTGAGCGATGTAGGCGTCGGCGAAGCCAGGCACGCGGTTGCGCAGGAACTCGCCGATCTGTCGCATCTGCCGACGGGAGATCCATTCCGCCTCCGTCAGCTGCCAGACATCGGTGCCGAGGCCGCTCACCCGGGTGGAGTTGATGCTGACCTCGCGCTCGTGGGGGGTCGCGAAGAACAACAGCTCCTCCCGGGGAAGATCTAGCTCTCCGGCCGCCTCGGCCTCCCGGATCAGGTCCCACAAGCCGAGCACACCGCGCCACTGATCCGGGTGCTCGCGCGCGTAGGAGGCGAATGTCGGCCGGTCGAACTCGGCGATGCGGAACATGAGCGTCATCGGCTGGACCAGCCCGTCCTCGTCACGACCGACCTCGAAGCGCGCACCGGCCGCCGCCGCAACGTCCCCGTCGCCGGTGCAGTCCACGATCGTGCGCGCTTGGATGACCAGCGGCCCGGACTTGGTCTCGAACACCACACGCTCAGGTGTGTCGTCGCCGACGACCCCGCTGGCGAGCGCGTGAAACAGGAACCGCACGCCAGCGTCGTCGAGCAGCCTCTCTGAGACGAGTTTGTACTGCTCTGGGTCGAACGGGACCGTGTAGCCGGTGGCCTGTGACGGCGGGATCGCGCCGCCGGCGTCGTACAACTGCTTTAGGAACAGCTCGAGCACTCCGGCGATGACGGGCTCGCCGGGGCCGTGGTCGCTCGGCAGTAGGCGCACGTTTGCTGCGGGGTCGGTGTCTTCTACGGCGCGCGCCTCGTTGTAGAAGGACATCATCGGCATCACCAGCCCGGCCGTGGCGCTGCCCCCGAGGAACCCGTAGCGCTCGGCGAGGATCACATCCGCGCCGGCGCTGGCAGCGCCCACCGCCGCACCAAGGCCGGCGGGACCGCCACCGACGACCAGCACGTCGGCTTCTCCCGCCAGCATCGCCTCGCGCGGCGACAGCCAGACGCTCTTAGCGCGCTCAGGTCGCTGGAGCGGCGGCATGCTCGCGTAGCTCGCGCTTCTCCCACCGGTCGATCAGCTGCTGGGGATCGCTACGCTCGTCGAGCAGCTCGGCGACCAGTGGCGCGGTCTGGGCGGCGCGGCGCTGGAGCGCTGGCAATCGCGCGGCGAGGTGCTCGCGGGTTCGCTCGCGCAGGTCCCACATCCGATCGATGCCCGCAAGCAGCGGGCCGGTCTGAGCCGGCTGGACACCGTCGAGCCCGGGCATCTCGAGCGCTTCAAGCAGCGCGCTCACCTTTCCCGCATATGGAAGCGCTCGGAACGGGACCCTCGCGACCGCGGCGAAGATCAGGAAGTGAAGGCGCATCCCCACCGCCAGGTCGATGTGCTCCATCAGCCCGACGAGCTCGGCTGGCTTGTACTTCCCGCGCAATACAGCGGCTCGTTCAGGGAACGCCATCTGACCGATCACGCGGTGCGCCTCGCGGATGTCCTGGCGCTCCATCGCAACAAACAGGATGTCCGCGTCGAACCGGTCGACGATGAAGTCCGCGGCGTGCGCCAGCAGCGCGTGGTATACGGCCGCCTCCAGCTCCCCCGCCGCGCCGCCAGGCTCGCGCACCGACATACCGACCAGATGCCGCTCCTTGCCGATCCCCTCCCGCTCGAGGCTCAACTCAGGGAACGACACGGGCCGAAGCAGTAGGGCCGGGTCGGCGGTGACCGCGATCGGGCGCTCCACACCGATCTGCTCGAGCAGCCGCTTGGTCTGAAGGTCTCGCACCGTCAGAAACCGCATCCGGTTGAGCGCTTCGACCACGTCTTGGCGCTCGGATCTCCGC
Source organism: uncultured Solirubrobacteraceae bacterium (assembly GCA_963816005.1). Taxonomy (GTDB): domain Bacteria; phylum Actinomycetota; class Thermoleophilia; order Solirubrobacterales; family Solirubrobacteraceae; genus Palsa-465. Next base: position 38,851 of record CAWFKF010000085.1, read on the forward strand.
TCGAGCGGCCCGACACCGATCGCGTAGGTAGCCGTCGGCACCCCGATCTGCTGCGCGATCCGGGTCACGTGCAGATAGCTCTGCGCCTCGCGGTCATAAAGGATCCCGCCCCCGCCCAACAACATCAGATCAAGCCGCTCGACCTCGGACTGTATCTCGGCTCGCATCGCCTCACGAGCGGGGACCACCCGATCCACATCGTGACGCTCGCGCGTGTCCGCGGCATTGCGCGAAAACACCACGATCTCGGCCTCCGGCATCACCGAGCGCAACTCCGAGATCGCGACCGTCAGGATCGCCTCATCACCCACGTTCAACCCACCGTACGAGCCTGCAATCCCAATCACCCGAGAGGACTCAGACCCCGATCTTCGGTCCGACATCCACCCCAATCTAACGATTCCACCAGCAGGCGATCACCTCCATCGCCTCGACGGTGTTCAACCCGGGACAGGCTCCACTGCCTGAGGAGAAGCGCTCGGCCCCGAGCTCGCCGGCTCGAGACAGCCTCTAGCGAGAGGAGAGCGACGGTCTCCACGGGGTGGGTACTTACAGGCTCCTCGGTACCGATCCGGTCGACAGAAAGTCCCCCAGGACTTCTCGCCGCACTCCCGCATACCTGCCAGAACAGTCACCCCGGCGGCTGCGGAGCAGACTGTCGAGTTGGACGAGGACCAGGAGTCTCGCCCGCGCCCAGGCTCGTGGTCGCGCCGCGCCCGGTCTCGTTCAGCAGCAGGAGCGAACTCGGCGGCCGAGTGGGCTCTCGCTTTCCCCCTACGGTTTCAGCGGTCGAGCGACCGTGGCCGAGAGTCTCCCGTTGCGCTCAAAGATGGCATGAGCAGGTCGGCGTGAGGTCCGTGTTGAAGGTGGCCGGTCCTCCGCGTCGAACGGCATAGGCTGAAAGGCACGCGCGGGTACGAGCCGCGCGCGCCGGCCATTCGAATAGGAGGTACCGACCGTGTCCCACGGTATGCGATGGGTCGGGCTGGACGCTGCGCGTGTGTTGCGGGCAGTGGTGCTCGACGTTTTAGGCGAAGGCTTGGCGAGGAGTGCGATATGTCGATCGTGATGGGTTTGGATCAGCATCGGGCGCAGATCACCGCGGAGTGGCTCGATACCGTGACGGGGGAGGTCTCGCGTGGTCGGATCGTGGCAGCGGACCGCTCGGGCGTGCGGAAGTTCTTGGCTCGGTTTGAGGGTTTGGAGCTTGAGGTGGCGTTGGAGGCGACGACGGGTTGGCGGTTCGTTGTCGAGGAGCTGCGCCGGGTCGGCGCCACTGTGCATCTCGCGGAGCCCGCGGAGACGAGCGCGCTGCGCGGGAGCAAGAAGCGCGCGAAGAACGACCGGGCGGACGCGCGGCATTTGCGGGAGCTGCTGATGGCTGGCCGGCTGCCGGAGTGCTGGATCGCGCCGGACCACCTGTTGGACCTTCGCGCGCGGGTGAGGTTGCGCCACACGCTGGTTGATCAGCGCGGCGAGTGGCAGCAGCGGATGCAGGCCGTGCTGTATCACCATGGGCTGCCCAAGCGTGCTGGCTTGCTTACCCGCGAGAACCGCGCGTGGGTGGAGCAGCTCGCCCTACCGGCCGCGGGACGGGAGCAGATCACGGTCGCGCTCGGGATGATCGATGCGCTCGAGGTTCGTATCGTGCCGCTGGATAAGGAGCTTTGCTCCTACGCGCGCCGCCAGAAGGGGTGTCGGGCGTTGCAGGCCGCGCATTATGGGATCGGCGCGCTGACGAGCGTCGTGATCCTCGCCGAACTCGGCGACTGCACCCGGTTCTCCTCCTCGCGCGAAGCGGTCCGCTACGGCGGAATGGACATCACCGTGCATGCCTCTGACAAGCGTCGCGCGCCCGGGCACCTCTCCCGCCAAGGACCGCCCGCGTTGCGCTGGGCGCTCTATGAGGCCGCACAAGCAGCGAGGCGCAAGACGAGCCCCGACTACGCCTACTACCACCAGGCCGCTGAGCGACTCGGCGGTAACCGCGCCTGCCTTGCGCTTGCTCGCAAACTCCTCAAACGGAGCTATCACACGCTCAGAGAACTCGGAGACGAGGCACTCGCGCCCGCGTGAGAACTTCCCGTGCGCGCTATGCCTGAACGTCACCGATGCACCGCGGCCAGCTCCCGGCATTCCGCTGCCGCCACGTTCGCGTGGACGGCCTCCAAAGACCGAGCGGCCGCAACGCTTCACCCAGCGGGAACAACACCCCATCAACCATCATGTCGCCGGCCGGGAGCCAACCCCAGGTCGTGGACCGAGATAAGCCTGGGCGCCCGCGCGCACACAACCAATAGCGCCGCCACCGGCGCACCTGTCAAGCGCTTCGCGCTCGGCCCTCCGGCCGCCCCAAGGGGTGACAGAGCACCGCTGCCGGCGCAAAATCACAATGACGTCGGGGGGATCTAACGACCCACCGACGTCAACCAAGAAAACTTCAGGCGGCCACTTGACACGACGCGCCTGCACAGATAAGCGGAAGCGAGCGGACGGTTAGGTCGGACGTCTGGGCCGCTCATCGGCCCGCGTGCCACCCGGTGCGCCGCGCCACTGTCGTGGGTCGGCGCGACGACGGTCGGCGCTTCCCGGCAGGTCTCCCGTAGCCGGTCGATGCTGCCCCGCGCGATCAGGGTGGACGCCGACCCCGTCGATCGTGCGCGTGATCAGACGGCCTCGCTGCATGCGGCGTCGGCGTCGATTAGCACCCGCGGACCGTCGCTCGGCGTCACGAGCACAGACCGGTGGCCGGCCGTGTGCCCTGGCGTTGGGAGCAGCGCGGTGCGTGGCCTTGCCGCGATGCGAGCGACCGGCTGACGATGTCGCGTCGCGTCCGATGGAGTGGTGGCGCGAACGTGGTTTGCGTCTGATCGTTCCGTGATGGGCAATGCGCGGTGCGCTGCCGGGGTCGGTGGGGGATCCGACAGGTCGGGCCAGAGACCGAAGTAGGCGAGGAAGCGCTCCAGCACGAGGCGGACGGATACAAGCGATGCGGGGTTCGGGTTAAGCCTTCTTCGCCATTGGGGCATGGTGCTTGGTTCGGCTCCGGCGTCCGGGTTTCCTGCCCGTCCGGTCCGTGTTGGAACGGGGATTGCAGCCCCAAGCGGTCAGGGCAACCGACCGTGTCGCTCCTAGCGGAACCGGTTCCGGCGGGGCCGAGTCTACGGACGGCACCCAGATCCGGTGCATGATGGCCCGCGGTGCCGCTGGCCAGCAGCGAGGGAGTCGGCGCGGCCGTCGACTCCCTCCTGGACGGTTGTTCCGGCTGTGATGGCGACCTCCGTGACCAAGGACAGCTGTCGAGCACGAACTCGCGGACGTCCGCGGCCGCGAAGTGGCGCCACGGCCGCAAGCACGGCCCGGAGAGCCCAAACGGCAGGACCGCCCCCCCGCTCCCCTCGACCGCAGGCGCCCTGTCAGAAGCGCTCGAGAACCTCTCCTACCGCGAGCGACGCGTGCTCGAGCTGCGCACCGACCCTAGCGCCTCCCGCAAGTTGCGTTTGCAACGAGAGAGGCGTACCGTTGGCTTTTGCGTCCACGGCGCTCGAAAGGGCGACCGTTGTGGTGCTCGATGCTGAACAGGCCGGGCCGATTCCTGCGTCGCTGGGCGTGCGCTCTGCCAGCACCCACCAGGAGGTCGTCGTATGACCATCGAAGAGCGTCGCGAGGCTGACCGGGACATTGAGGCCACGTTTGGGCTGGTCCCGGAGTTCTTCAAGCGCGTTCCGGACTACCTACTCCCGTCGGAGTGGGCGAGCTTCAAGTCGCTGCAGCTCTCCGACCAGACCGCGATTCCCAACAAGTACAAGGAGCTGATCGGCCTGGCCGTGTCCGGCGCGACGCGCTGCCGGTACTGCTGCTACTTCCATACCGAAGCCGCCCGGCTGTTCGGAGCCACCGAGGATGAGATCATCGAGACCGCATTGATCGCCAAGAACACGATGGGCTGGAGCACCTACTTGAACACGCTCCAGTTCGACTACGACGCGTTCACCGCGGAGTTCGACCAGGTCACCGCCCACATCCGCGAGGCGATGGCGGCCGGCGCACCCGCCTGACCCGATCCCACGGCGGCTGATCCCGGCCTAAAGCCCCGGTCAGCCGCCGCCCGGCGGCCCCGCGGTCAACCGCTCGCGCGCCACGTCAAACTCGCGCAGCACACGCTCGAGAATCTCGACAGCGGCGGCCGGCGGGGGCTCGGGCGCGGACCGCATCGCCTCGAGCGCCATCCGCGCCCCGGCCACCAACGCCGAGAGCTCCTGACTGGTCGCAGTGACCGTGAAAACGTTCTCGCGCGAGCGCTCGATACGCACAGACACATTGTGCCGGGTACCGCACCCCTTCATCGCCGTGCTCTCACAGCCAAACGTTCGCCCGTGCAAGCTGAGCCCGAATCGAGCCCGGCCGCACTCCCGCTTGGGTCGGCCTGGAGCAGCCTCCAACCGTCCAATCGTCCCCGCGACACGCCCGGTTTGGAACGAATCCGGCAGCGCGCCAGATCAAGAACCGCTGTCGCTGAGACACCTCGGTTCGTTCCCTTGCAGAAGCGGCGAGCCCGTCCGCCGACTCTTCCGCTTCGACGCGAGTGCTTGCTCGGAGTCCGCAAGCACTCGGTGCCCGAGTTTGGCGAGGAGCGGGTGCGTGGCCCTGCACGGGTCAAGACCCGCATTCATGTTGGCACGGGCATGAGAGTGGGACGGCCTTGTGGCTGCTTGTGTCCGAGAGCGTTAGCGCGACGCCGGCGGCGTGGCTGCTCACGTGCTTGCAACATCCGAGCGCCTGGCTAGCACTGGGCGCGTCGAGCTCGGCCGTGGAGCGCTCGCGGGCGTCGTGCTCGCTATCCGCGCAAGCGAGGGGCACCACGGGTAGAGGGCCGATGCCCGAGACATGGCAAGAGGAGGTCTCGGCGCTTGCGGTGTTCACTCAGCCCACCGCGCGCGAGGTCGGCGGCTCGAAGCGATCCGCGTCTCAATTGAGGGAGGCTCAGCGAACATCGAGCCGAGGGTCGGCGCCAAGTCGCGCAGACCCGCTTTGGCGAGGAGACGCAACCCTAGAGGCGGTTGCGTGTGTCCCGCATTGCTTTGCTGGCAAGGCACGTGCGTGGCCGGTGGAACGGCGCGCTCGCCGGATCGTTCCGGACTGATGATCTTGCGGGACCGTCCGACCACCTGTCGCGTTTCCGCATCGCCGTGAAGAAGGAGCTGGCCTCGAACAGGCAGCGTGGACACTGTCGCTGTCGTGGATTGCAGCTGTGAGCCGGGCGCCGCGCTGAGGTCCACCTCAACCTCGTCGGACTCGATGTTCTGGTCGAGGGCGGACTCGACTTTCGAGAGGCCGAGATCGCGAGCGGCTTCGATGGATCGAATCGAGGCTGTTTCCGGGACCGAGCGGGCACCTAACCAAAGACGGAAGGGGGCTCCACTTTGGCCGGTATCCGAGCTCCAAGCATCGTCGCGAGTTCACGGTTGTGTTTGCCGAGCACATGCGCGTCGGACACGACGAGGCCGCAGCTACTCCAGCTTGTCCTGGGTGGTCAGGATTTCGAGTGCGTGGAGCAGCGCCGGGACGAAGCGCGAGCTTGGGTCGCTCGATTCGATCATCTCGACCGATTCGCGGTAGTTGCCGCCCATGGCAGCGATAGAGGTCCCCATCCGAGCTTCGATCGAGCCCCTGGAGGCGTCGATCCCTCCTTGGAGGCCGCGGATGTCCGAGAGCTTGTCAGCAGCGAAGACCGCGATCGCTCGCGGGCCCGCGGCCATGACCTGGGCTCTCAGTCTCGCCTTGCGCTCGGCGAACGACCCGAGCTAGCGCTAGCGGTCCTCGGTGAGCGCCATCACCAGCGAGGCGATTGCGTCACCCATCTCGGCGGGCACGCGACGCTCGGTCACGGTGCCCCGCTCGACAGCGTCGTGCAACAGCCCGGCGGCGATCAACTCCTCGTCGAAGCCGGCACCGTGAAGCAGGGTCGCGACCTCCAGGAGGTGGTCGACAAACAGCCTCTGGTCGGTAGCTCTGCGCTGCGAGCCATGCGCCTCAGTGGCGAGGGCGTATGCGCGCTGGAGTAGCGCTGCGTTTCCGACCCACTCCGGCGATCGCTGCACGACAGAATCAGGAGTGTCGGGAGTGTCAGGAGTGCTCGACCACTGCAACGGGTTCGACTCTATCCGGCTCTCGTTGCGTAGTTTCCCGCAGCGGCGACCGGATCGCAATCGCCTCCTACCTCGGCAACAGCGACAGCTTCGACCCGCGCGATCGTCGAATTCTCCAACGCATACGCCGACCAGAACGAACGCGACTACCAAGCACTGAACGCCGCCGTCAACTCCGGCAAGATCAGGGAGGAAACAGGCCTCTGACAAAGGCGACGCTCGCTTGTTCGCGAGACTGCTGCAGCCCCGCCTCTGGTGGGCGGTGGCGACGATGAACGGTCGTGGCATTCCCGATCGGCGATCGTCAGCGCCCGGGCCGGGTGGCCCAGACTAATGAGCCGATTCACTTTTCGTCGTCGGGAGCGCAGGACCGGCGGTGCCCGGCGTCGAACGGAGCACGGTGGGCAACCGCTGGGACACGGCTCGGACCGAGGCGTTCAGCGACGGTGTGTTCGCGATCGCGATCACGCTGCTCGTGCTCGACATCGGAGTTCCCGAGTCCGATTTCAATCATCTGTGGCTCGGCATCGCTCATCAGTGGCCGTCGTACCTGGGCTACGCGACGAGCTTTCTCACGGTCGGAGGGATCTGGCTCGTGCACCACGGCATCTTCCGACGCCTGCAATACGCAAACCGCCGGGTGATGGAGATCAATCTGGTGCTGCTGATGGCGATCTCGTTCCTGCCGTTCCCGACCAAGCTCATGGCCGAGGCGATCCGCGATCCCTCCGCTGAGCGCGCCGCGGTCATCTTCTACGGCGCGTCGCTGCTGGTGATCTCACTCCTATTCAGCGCCCTATGGGGCTCGGTCGCGAGCGACCGCAGCCTGCTCAAACCAGAGGTGAGCGAGAAGGAGGTCAACGCGATCGCGCGGGCGACGACACCGAACCTCGGCTTCTACCTCGCCGTGATAGTGCTCGCGTTCCTGGCCCCAAAAGTGGCCGCGTTCGGATATCTCGTGATCGCGATCGTCGCCGCTCTGCGAGCGCGGGGCGACGACGCGCCGACACCGACGACGGCCGGGTCTGCGTAACACCCGCCTGCTCACGCCGCCCCGCGGCCCGGTTGCAGGTGTCAAGCTCGGGTCGACCCCAGCCCGATCCGGAGGCTTTCCGCGGCTCGGTGCCAAGCCCCCATCAGTAACACGGCTTCGACCGGCCGCGCGCGAATGCCTCCAACTCGGCGCCTGGGACCTCGCTCAGCTCGAGCGGGCGTCGACGGTCGCGACCGAGCCGCCGCAGCCAGACTGCCGCGTTGATCTCACACACTTTAGGCGCCGAGGCAGGGCGCATCGCAGGACTGTCACCCGGCGGCGCGCGCCGTCTCGTTCGGCTCCGACTGCAGCGCACCTTCGAGCAGGAACAACACCCGCCACAGTGACGGCCAGCCGGTCTCTAGTGGCTCTGGGGCTATCCGCGATCGATACCGGCGCCGGGCGCGATCACGCTTGGCGAGCGCCATTTGCCCTCCCCGGCTAGTTGTGGGGGCCTTCGGCCGTACGCGGAATGGGTGAAATACCTGAAGCCGGTAAAGCTCTGAGAGTATGGTATTTCCCATCAGGAAGCGCCGGCACGCGGCAGTGTCCATCGAGCCGACCAGCTTTCTGCTCGCGACGAGAGAGGTTGTCCCGGCTGGGGGATCCGGGCCGGGGACGAACTTCGACCGCCAGAGCGGCCACCCGACGAACCTTTGGTCGTGACTCTCGGAGAATCAGCCGTATTGGCTGATTCTCCGGCGCGAATCGTCGAGTACATTGGCGTGAGAGTCGCAGAACTCGTACTGCCGGTCGTGTGCCGGCCCGCCCTACAACGACAGGAGACCCTCATGGCATCTGATACGGATACCAACGCCCCCGTCGATCTGTACGTCGCCGCCTACGCCGATCCGGACGCCGCGCGAGGCGACTGGGACGCGATCAAGCAGCTCGCCAATGACGACACGATCAAGGTCGACGGGCTGATCCTCGTCAGCCGTCACAGCGACGGGAAGATCCACGTCGACGACGATTTTCACGAGGCCCGTAAAGGTGCCGTGTGGGGCGCGGTCGGGGGTGCGGTGGTAGGACTGATCTTCCCGCCCACCCTGCTCGCCGGCGCTGCCGTCGGCGCAGGCGTCGGCGCGGGCGCCGGCGCGCTGCTCTCCCATGCCGAGAAGTCTGTGATCAAGGCTGATGTGGAAGAGGATCTGCCGCTGAACAGCTCCGGGATCGTGGCGATCTTCGAAGAGCAATGGGCCGATGACATCGGCAGCGCGCTTTCGAACGCGACCACCGTGAAGAAGGAGAAGGTCGATGGCAAGAGCGCAGATCAGGTCAAGGCCGCGGCGAGCGAGTCCGCGAAGAGCTAGAGCCGGCCTGTGGTGACGGCGTAGTCCCGATACGCCCATGGCGGGGTCCGGGAGGTCACCGACGATCGGACCTCCCGAGTTGAGAGGGGTGAGATGCCCCGTGACCGCGGCCTGCTCGTCGAGAGCGGGCAGGCCGCAGACGGCCAAATGATCTGGGTTAGAACGGAGAGCATCGCGAGGAGTGGGGCCCGGCGGGCGGATCACGGGGTCCTGCTCTGCTTCGCTATGTGCAGTTCGACTTTCGGTGTAAACGACATCAAAACATCAACGGAAGGCCCGTTTCCGGGGTCCGCTGACGCGACGTCGTCCACCTCAACGACATCGACTCACTGTGCTTGGGGTCAGCATGGGCCAGGGCATAGCCGCGGACGATGGCCATGGCCACTCGTCGACAACTGGCCGTGCCGGTCGCCTTGCGAGCGGCGGCGACTTCTCTCCGGCCGCAGCGGGCCCTCGTGCGATCGGCGGCGCGGACCTCCTTGACGTCGCCCCGGGGACCGAAGGCCCTACTTCCCCATTGCGCCGTTGACGTTGCCGCTGCATCGACGTGCGGCTTATGTCGTTTCTGTCATTACGTCGTCGGCGCGTTGCCCGATTGGCTGCGACGAGCACGTGATTACGTGTCAACGACGTCAAGCCCCAGCAACCATGGGCCTTCGGCTTACCCCTCTGCGATCTACGATGAGCTGTTCTGGGGTTGGGAGATCTACCAGCACACGCGCACCATGAAGAACTCAAATGCCGGATCGGCCTGCTGCGCTCGGAGCTAAGGGCTCGTCGCTGCTGCAAACAACGAACTTATTCTTCTACGGGTCCTAAAGCCGATCCTGCGCAGGTACGCAGGAAAAGCCCCGCACTACAAGCGAACCCGCGAGCTCGCGCGCAACCTCCTGCTCAAGGTCTGGCCCGCGCCATTGGACCTTCGCCGAGAAGCGCGGCGTGCAGCCGACCAACAACCAGGCAATGTCGGCGCCGTCGACGAGACCGCCGTGTTCGTGCAAAGCACTCGCCCACGCGTACGAACGGCCAGTCCAGGAGCGACCCACCTAACGGACGCGTCGAGCCGGCTGGATGAATCTTCCGGGCGATGAGCTGTGCGCGCTCGCGTTAGGGCGTTTGCTGTCCAGGAGCATGGGGGTGGACGTGTGGTCCGGTCTCGCCGGAGCGATCCCCGCGAGCAACACGCCAGCGCCCGCCCCGCCGGCCAAGCGCAGCACCTCGGTGAACCAACGCCCACCACGCTGCCAACAAGGCAACAACCAAACACGCGAGCACCGACAGGCCACGCGGGAATCTCTGCACGCCGACGAACCACCGCCAAGACAACAGACGCCGCCAACAGAACAAGCGACCCGATCGCAGCCAGCCGCCGATTCACCACATCACCAATCGCATGAAGTCGCGGGGGGCCGCGGATCCGGCCGAGGACAACATTGATCTCGGCCGGACTCAGCATCGGCCCGGCCGAGATCAAGCGCTCTTATCTAACGTCGGCGCGCTACGCGCCGTGATGTGCGGCGTGCAACTCTGCGCGATCCAAACATCTCATGCCTCCTTGGTTTGTGTTCTAGCCGTCGCTCCCGGCGGTCTCGATGGCGTGCAGTTCCTTGGCCTCCTCGGCCGACACGAGCCCGATTTCGATCAGGTCGAGCGGGCTAATGAAGCCGTCACTGATCCGGAAACCGCCCGCGCGCGCGATCGCGTCCCGCAGCCGGACCGCCCAGTGATGCTCGAGCAACACGAGCGCCGCGGCCGAGTCGTTTGGGATCTCCTCAAGCACATCCCACGCCTGCTCATCAGAGAAGACCTCTACACCGTCGGCCGCCGCCTCCGCGCCCAGCTCGGCGCCTTGCTCGGCTCCTTCTTCGCCCTCGATCCCAAGACCGACCAAGGCGCCGACCTTGCTACCGAGCTCGATCGCCTCGTCCTTGCTGAGGTTGCTGAGATGCACGACCTCGATCTCTCCGTCTGCGTCCTTATGGACCGCGAGCGCGTCGATCACGCGGACGGTGTCGTCGTCGTGCAGCCGCTCTAGCTCGGCGATGATCTCACCGTGGAAATCGGGGTGGTTGAAGCCTATGACGATCAGCTGAACAGGTCCAATTGCCATCGATCTCGCCTCTCTAACCGGAGTGTTTTGCAGATTATGGAAAGGGTGTGGCTCGTGTGGAGGGATGATGGCGCCCTTATCCGTTGAGGATTCGCGGCTGGTGCCGGCTGTGAGTGCTGGTTTCCTGCGGGTTTGGCCGCGCGCGGGGTTGTAGGTCGCAGGAGAAGTAGGCGGAGGTGCCGAAGTCGGTGTTGCTAATACCAACGTCGACTCAGGAAGGTGGGCCACGTGATCACCGACTCCGGCACCCGCTGTCGCGAACTTTACGCGCCGGCTGATGAAGTCCTGCAAGCCCAGCGCAGCGCTGAGGCTGCTGCAGGGAGTCTCGCGTCCGAGGGTCCTGGTGGCGAGGACCCGTTTGGTCGCTCGCGGGAGCGGCTTGAGCAGATCGTCGGCTGGCTGGACGGGCAGGACGCGGGCGGGCTGGAGCATGGGGAGTTGGAGGCGCAGCTGCAGCGGGTCGGGCGGGAGTTGTTGTGCTGCTTGTTTCAGGATCATGTCGATCTGCGTGCCGGTCGCGAGCAGCGCCTGGACGGGGTCGCCGACGGGGACGGCGTCGAGCGGCGGGCGGTGGAGCGCGATCATCGGCGTCCGCTGGCGAGCGTGTTCGGGGAGGTGGCGGTCGGGCGACTGGCCTACCGTCAGCGCGGCGAGCAGAACATGTACGTCGCTGATGGTGTGTTGAACCTGCCGGTGGAGCGTGCGTCGCACGGGGTCAGGCGCCTCGCGGCGGTCGAGGCCGCGGCCGGCTCGTTTGAGCATGCCACCAGCCAGGTTCGCGAACACACCGGACTGGCGCTCGGCAAGCGCCAGGTTGAGGAGCTGACGGTGCGCGCCGCGGTCGACTTCGAGCAGTTCTACGCCGAGCGGGTCAACGCGGCCGACGAGCAGCAGCACGGCGAGCAGGATGTGCTGGTGCTGACGGCTGACGGGAAGGGGATCGTGATGCGCGCTGAGGCGCTCAGGGAGGCGACCGCGAGAGCGGCGCAGCGGGCCTCGCCAAAGCTGAAAACCCGCCTGTCCAAAGGGGAAAAAGCGAACCGCAAGCGGATCGCAGAGGTCGGCGCCGTGTACGACATCGAGCCGGCGCCGCGCACCCCCGCCGATGTGCTCGCTCCGACCAGCGAGAAGGTGCTGCCGGCGCCGAAGGCCAAGCACAAGTGGCTGACCGCCAGCGTGGTCGAGGACGCCGCCACCGTCGTGGCGGACATCTTCGACGAGGCGCAGCGCCGCGACCCCGCCCAGCAGCGTCAGTGGGTCTGTCTGGTCGACGGAAACAACCACCAGATCGACCGGATCAAGCAAGAGGCCAAGACCCGCAAGGTCAAGATCGCGATCGTGGTCGACGTGGTGCACGTCCTGGAATATTTGTGGGGCGCGGCCTGGTGCTTCTTTGACGAGGGTGACCCGGCCGCCGAGCAGTGGGTGCACGACAAGGCGCTCGCGATCCTCGAGGGCAAAGCCGGGATCGTTGCCGCCGCGATCCGCCGCAAAGCGACCCTCCTCAAGCTTCCCGACGAGAAGCGCGCAAAGGCCGACCGCACGGCCGATTACCTACTCAACAAGCGTCCCTACCTCGACTACCCCACCGCGCTTGCGAACGGGTGGCCGATCGCGACCGGCGTGATCGAGGGAGCCTGCCGCCATTTGGTGAAAGACCGGATGGACATCACCGGCGCCCGCTGGGGCCTCCACGGAGCCGAAGCCATCCTGAAACTACGCGCGCTGATCAGCAACCACGACTTCAACGCCTACTGGGACTATCACCTCGCCCAAGAACGACACCGCAACCACGACCTACGCTACGCCAACGGCGTGATCCCTCGGCAGGCATGACGTCCTCAGACGAGCCGCACCTTATGGAAACGTCGATCCTCGACTGAGGTAGCGCTCCAAGTACAGCCAAGTGTCGCAGCTGTCGGGTCCTAATCCCAAGCGTGGACGCGCCGCTCTCCCGTTCGTCCGGGCGGCTCCGCCGCAGCCGCCGACTATCGCACCGCCTGCGACGCCGCACTCTCTTGCGGCGAGAAGCAGACGATCGTGGCGCACGGCGCTCAGGTCCTCCTTGCGGATGAGGCGGCCGGGGTTGAAGCGGGCAGCGCGGTAGAGCTGGCTGCCGACGGTCGGCGGCGGGCCATTACTCGCCGCCCTCTGGGGACGGCGCGGCGTCGATCGTCTCCCGGTGCGCCCGGCGTTTCTCCTCGGCCACGTCATGCTGGGGCTCGAGCACGTCGTCGAGGGCGCCCTTGGTGAAGGTCGACTCGTCGCCCGTCAGGTACGCCTCGACCGCGTCGAGCGTCATGCCGTGCCGAGGGGTGCCCTCGGTGCTGGCCACGACCGCATTCGTACGCGCGTCGAGGATCAGCCACCGGTCATAGTCGATCGCACGCGGGTCGCGACGCCCGGACTTCTGAATACATTAGCCTGGGACCACCCCACCCCGGGTGGTTGACGATCGCCGGTCGGGACTCCCGCGACCATTCACCGTTCACCGCACACGAAGGCGGCGGGCCGTCGCAAGAGTGTTGCGAACAAGCGCATGTTGACGGGCGGGTTGCGTCGCCTCCCAAGGGGTTGGCCATTGGTGCGTCAGGACCTCGGCGAGTTCGACGCCACACGCGAGTTCGACGCCGCACCATTACGCCGCGCCGCCGGTCGACGTGTTTGAGTGCATGCCTGGGGCGGCTTGCACCGGCCGGTCGCGAGCGCTGAGCAGTTGCTTGCGCGCCCACGTGTATGGGGGAGCGTCTGAGGGGATCGCCGCGTGGGCGAGATGATCCTCGAGGTCGGCGAGCTTCACGATCCGCGCGAGCGCTCCCGCCGGTCCCGGCGCGTCCGCGATCCGGCCGATGTAGACCTCGTAGGGCTCGGCCGCAGCGTGCGTCAGAAGCTCCAGGGCCTCCAGCTCAATGTGAGTGAGGCCTTGGCCGCGTAGCCGCCGGCCGACGGTGGGACAGCGCTCGAACAGGTCGTGGAGCAGGGCCGTGGCGCGCGCGTCCGCAGGGACCGCGGCCGCGACCCGCTCGACGTGATCGATCACCCGATCGCCAAAACGGTTGCGCTGACCTACATGGTGTTGACTGGCGATTGTGTGCGCGATCTCAGGTTCCACGGCCCGTCATTCAACTTCAGCTGCATTTCGATTTGCTGGTGTCGACGAAGCTCTTGACCGAGCTCACGACATTGCTGGCGTCGAGCGCGATCGCGGCGATCTGACTAGACGACGGACTCGACGGGAGCGCCTTGACGGCACTCTGAAGCGTGTCGACCGACGTCTTCACAGCACTGGTCTCGGTGGGGAAGTCGCTCTTGGCGGCGTTGACCAGCGACGTCGCATCATTCTTGATCGTCGTTACCTGAGAGGCCAGGCCGCTGATCCCGCTGCTCGAGGCGACGCTCGGCAAATTCTTGACCGCGTTGTTGAGATTAGTGCGATCCGAGCAATACGCCGGCTTGCTGCTCCCACAGCCGGCCAGCGCAACCAGCGCGACGACCGTGACCATCGCCACAGGTACCCGCATCCAAGCGCGCACCGCGCGATCTCGTGATCTCTCTCGCATGATGTTGTTCAACAATCCGGAAAACACAAGTTCGGCTCCTCTATTGATTGAAAGGTCGTCACAGAGCGCAGACGCCGCCGGATGTGTGCAAGCGCCGCTCGGCTGGGACGCCGCTGTCGAGCAAGCTTCTTGGCTTCTCGACCGCGCCGGCCGCACCGCTCGTACTGGCGATCTTGCGCACGTGCCCGTCGGACCGTGTCTGCGGGGCCACGGCGTTCTAGGCGCGGCGCTCGGAGATCCCGGCGCTGTAGGCGATCAGATAGCACAGCACGCCGACGAATGGCAGCACGATGATGAGCACGACCCAGGCGGCCTTGGCCCAGCCTGAGAGGTCGGGGCGGCTGAACACGTCGATCAGCACCATGATCACCATCCAGATCCAGATCACCAACGCCATGAAGATCAGGATCGTCCACAAGATGTTCAGAAACGGGTAACTGGTTGCGAGAGGGGCCGTCGTCATCAGATTTGCCTCCTGTTGCGATCCCGGCCGGGGAGTGGCGGGAGTGCGGGATCGGTCGTTAGCCCGTAACGCTACGGCCCGGGGGATCGATCTGGCATCGGCCGAAGCCCAAAGGCTTCGGGCGCTGCAGGATGGCCCCGATCGCCGACGCTTCTGCGGAAACGCTGCGCGCCTTCCTGGTCGAGAACGTCGAGCCGGGCGCCAGGGTGATCACCGACGGCTGGCCGTCCTACCCGCCTGCGACCAAGGACCTGTATGTCCACGATCCGATCCCCGGCGCGTCCGGTCAGGATGCCTCCAAGCTGCTGCCCGGCGTGCACAAGGTCTCCTCGCTGGCCAAGCGCTGGCTGCTTGGCACCCACCAGGGGTCGGTCGACGAGGCGCACCTGGCCGCCTACCTGAACGAGTTCGCGTTCCGCTTCAACCGCCGCCGCTCACGCAGCCGCGGTCTGGTCTTCTACCGGGTGCTCGAACTCGCCACCGCTCACGACCCCGTCCGGTACCTGGACCTGATCGCCAACCCCAAGCCCGGCAGGATCCGGCGCCTACCGCCCGGAACCCGTGGCCGGCCGCCCAGCCTGGAGCGACCTCGGGCAGAGCGGCCGTGGCGGCGGGCTGCCCCGCTCTACTCCGGCTAAATGAAAGGCCGATATCGTCGCACCCTTCGGCCAAAGGGCGATCCGGCCCGGGTTCGCGACCTCAGTCGAGATCTGGAGCTGGGATCGTGACCTTTGTCGATCCGAGGCCGGACTGCTCGACGATCTCGACTGCTTCGGATCGGCCTGGGACGCCGAGCTTGTCGTAGATCGACGCGACGTGTGTCTTGACGGTATAGCGTGAGAGGTGAAGACGATCGGCGATCTCCTGGAGCGAGAGATGCGTCGGCAGGAAAGCGACGAGCCGAAGCTCGGCCGGTGTGAGCCCGTAGCCCTGTCCACGCCTGAGCCGCCGTTCGAGACGCTGCAGCCGGGCGGGCAGCGTTCCGGCATCGGGATATCCCTGGAGCGCGTCGCCCGCAACCTGCGCGAATTCGAGGGCGCCGGCAAGGTCGCCGAGATTGAGGCTGATGTCGGCGCAGCGCAGCGCGAGATCGGCGTTGAGCCACGGGGCCCCGCGGAGGTGTGGGCGGAGCCGCCGGACGTTCTCGAGCTGGCGCGCGGCCTCCGTGTGGTCACCGCGCTGCTGGTGCTAGCGCAGCGCTCCTGCCGTGTAGGCGATCGCGCCGTAAACCGTCTCGTGGAGGTGTCCGTCGGCGACCAGCCAGGTCGCTTCGACTGCCCATCGCTGCGCGTCTCGCCGATTGTCCATCTGTGCGGCCGCGAAGGCCAGATAGCCGAGACTGAAGACCCGCGCGTGGGCGAGCTCGGGTTGGTCGCTCGAAAGAGCGAGCGCCTCCCGCAGCACGGTGATCGCCTCCTGCGGCCGGCCCAGCAGAACGTACGCCACTCCCATCGCGCGACAGCCGCTGAGAAGCCATCGGGTGCCGCCCGCCTGCTTCTCGGACGCGTAGACGAGCTCAGCATCGCGCAGCATCTGCGGGATGCCGTCGGGAGCCAGGGCAGTGCGGAGGTTCGCGAGCGCCGAGCGAAGCGAAGATGCCCCGTCGGCGGATGCCACGTCGAGCGGCCCCCGCTCGGCCGCAGCGAAGAACCGCCTCGCCCGCGCCGCGCCGCCAAGATACCCGAACACCCACGCGGCCGCGATCGACAGCTGCGGGTCTGACGCGATCTCCTGCTCGGTGCAGCGCTCCAGCCACAGCCGCAAGCTCTCGATCTGCCCGCGCCTTGCAAACTCGTCCCGATACGCAAGCGCGATTCGGCCGGCCTGAGCTAGATCGCCGCTCTCATGCGCGTACGCGAACGCCTCGCCAGGAGTTCCGTGCAGCTCGCACCAACCTGCAGCCCGTCTCAGGTACACGGGGAGCAGCTCCGGGTGGCGCCGCTTGAGCTCCGCGCGCAGGAGATCGCTGAACAGATGGTGGTAGCGGTACCACTCGCGGTGATCGTCGAGCGCGACGACGAACGCATTCGAACGCGCGAGCGCATCGAGCGAACCGGCCGCGTCGTCGATGCCGAGCACCGCATCGCACAACGGCCCCGACATGCGGCCGAGGATCGACGTCCCGAGCAGGAAGCGCTTGAGCTGCTCCGGCTGGCGCTCCAGCACCTCTTCCAGGAGGTAGTCGGCGATCTGCTGCTGATTGCCCGACAGACCGGCAGCCCTTACGGCCGCATCGTCGCGACCGCGCAGCGAGAGCGTCGCCAACACGACCACGGCGGCCCATCCCTCCGTCCGCTCGCGCAGAGCCCTAGCCGCCTCCTTCGAGAGCTCCAGTCCTCCGCTCGCGGCAACATCACGGGTCTCCTCAGCGTTAAGGGCAAGGAGCGCGGTCCCGATCTCGACCAGATCCCCGCTTGCACGGAGGCGGCCGAGCGGCACTCCCGGATCGCCGCGCGTGACCAACACCAACTGAGAGCCGGATCGAACCTGGTCGACGAGAAACACCAGAATCGCGCGGCTCTGCTCAGCCGTTATCACGTCCACATCGTCCAGCACCAGCACGAACGGGTCACGCTCGCCGAACTCGGCGGCCAGCAGAGGAAGGGCGACCTCATCGATCCTCGGCGCCCGTCGTGACAACTCCTCGAGCAGCTCACCGCGAACCGGGCCACTGCGCTCGAGGGCCGCCACGACGCGGACGAGCAGCACCACCGGGTCGTTGTCCCCGTGGCCGAGCTGCACCCAGCCGCCGGCCCTCGGATCCAGCTCACTCCACTGCGCGACAAGAGTCGACTTCCCGTAACCCGCCGGCGCAGAAACCAGCACCACCCGGCTGCGCTCCGCGGCCCTCTGCAACGGAGCGAGGCGAGCTCGCCTCACCACATCAGACCGAACCACCGGAGCCAGAACCCCCGACCCTCTCAGCGGTGGCCGGCGCTCGCGAGGAGGAGCGCTAGCGATCGCTCCGACCTCCGTGCCCCGCCGCTTCCCGCGCCGGCGCGACTTCGAGACAGGCCCGCCACTCGCCAGTCTTGGACGCCGGCACAGCAACGAGGCCAGCCGGCACGAACAACTCGAAGACGCTTCGAACGAGGTGCCGGTCCTCAGTCATCATACGGGGCTAGGCCATCCTCTCTCACCCGGAGCGAGCGCCCACTCAAGGCCACGGTGGACTCGAGCGAGGGTCTTCGGACGAGGAACATATCAGCCATTTAGGGCGATGACGGATCGACCGCCCGGAGGTACCGTCACAGCACGATTACCAACCAGCCGAAGATGACCCACCAGAAAGAGTCCCGCTAGATGGTTTCCCTGACGCCAGCCGAGGTCCGCGTCCTGACCCTCCTCACCACGTATCGAACGCTCGCCGCGATCGGCGACCAGCTCGGGATCGGCCGTCCCAGCGCGAAAACGCACACCCGAACATCGACAAGAAACTCGCATGACCTACCACGACAATTCACGATGACGGGCTCTGGGCCGGGCACCCCGGCCGATCGGGATACTCCGCAGGCCGCCGGCACCCCGTCCGACGCTGGCACTCCGGCCGAGGCGGGCACTCCGGTCGACGCGGGCACCGGCGCAGCGCCGCCTTCGGGTGCTGTGCCGGTTGCCAGGAGGGTTCATCGGTTCGTTGTTCCGGTGCTGTTGGTGCTGGCGACGGTGGTCGGGATTGGGGCGACGTTCGCGATCTGGGTCAATCGGCAGGCGCTGAATACGTCTAATTGGTCCTCGACCAGCAGCCAGATCCTTGAGGATAAGCAGGTCCAGACCGCGCTCAGCGCCTATTTGGTGCACGAGCTGTTCGCCAACGTGAATGTCTCTGCGGATCTGCAGACGGTGTTGCCTAAAGAGTTGCAGCCGTTGGCGGGTCCGGCTGCGGCGGGGTTGCAGCAGCTCGCCGGCCAGCTCGCTCCGAGGCTGCTTGCCAGTCCGGTGGTGCAGGGCGCGTGGGTTCAGGCGAACATCGCCGCGCATAAGGAGCTGTTGCGGGTGCTGAATGGTGGAGGGCCGGTCGTCTCGACCCAGTCGGGGGTCGTGAGCTTGAACCTGCGCACGCTCGTGAGCCAGCTCGCGGCGACGGTCGGTCTCTCGAGTCAGGTCGCTGCGGTCCAGTCAAAGCTGCAGGGCTCGACTGGGGCGACGGTCCGGGCGGCGGCTCAGCAGAAGCTCGGGATCACGCTGCCGGACTCCAGCGGCCAGCTCGTGATCATGCGCTCCAACGAGCTCAAGACCGCGCAGGACATCGCCAACGCTGTCAAGAGTCTCGCGATCGTGCTGCCGGCGCTCGGGATCCTGTTGTTCGCGCTGGCAGTGTACCTCGCACGAGGACGGCGCCGGCGGACGTTGCGAACGACCGGCTGGTGCTTCGTCGTGATCGGAGCGGCGCTGCTGCTGATCCGCAGAGTCGCCGGCGACGCGGTCGTCAACGGCCTGGTCAAGATCCCGTCGAACAAACCGGCGGCACACCAGGTGTGGAACATCGGCACGTCGCTGCTCCACGACATCGCGGTCGCGATGATCGTGTACGGGCTCGTGATCGTCGCCTCGGCGTGGCTGGCCGGCCCGACCCGCCCGGCGACCGAGATCCGGAAGGTGCTGGCGCCGTCATTGCGCGACAGCCCCGCGGTCGCCTACTGCACCGTCGGCGGCGTGCTGTTGCTGCTCGTGCTGATCGGTCCAACACCGGCATTCCGCAATATCGTGTGGATCCTGCTGTTCGCCGTGCTGCTCGCGTACGGCGTCACGATGCTCCGACGCCAGACCGCACTCGAGTTCGCCGGAATCCAGCACGGCCAGGCTTCAGACCTCCGGTAGTTGATTGAGGGTTTCTTCTGTTGAGCAGGGATTTTCTCTGGCGCATCGCCTTGCGAAATCATCGCTAGTTTGATAGTGTCGGGGGTGATGAACGAGCATGCAAACACGGTCGAGAATGACGGTCAGCTGGCGGGGATGCCGCCGTCGTTGAGGCTGTGCTTGGAGGCGGTGGGTGACAGTGTGGTGGTGTCCTATGGTGGGCGGGCGTTGGCGGTGTATGAGCGCGGTGATCAGGGGATGCGTAACCTCGCGATCGTGTCGTTGACGCGGGCTGGGGTGCCGGGGGTTGAGGTCGCCGCGTTGTTCGGGATCCGTCCGGAGCATGTGAGCCGGCTGCGTCGGCACGCGGCCGAGGGTGGCGCGCGGGCGCTTTTGCCGCCGCGGGGGCGTCCGTCGAAGGTTGACGCTCGCGCTCTCGCGCGGGCGTATGAGATGTCTGATCAGGGTGTGTCGGGCAGCGCGATCGCGCAGTCGTTCGGTGTCTCAGAAGCGACGATCTCGCGGTTGCTGGCACGTCGGCCGGGTCGTGGGGTTGAGCGTTTGCCGGTGAGCGAGCCGGGCGAGGTGAGCGGCCCGGCGGGCGTGACCGATACGGGCGGGGTGACCGTGGCGGAGATCGCAAACCACGCCGCTGAGATGACCGAGGTGGACGTGGCCGTGGCGGACGTGAGCGAGCCGGTTGAGATGGTTGAGGGTGGTGGGGCGCCAGCGCGGATCGGGGAGGGCTCGTGCCGGTCGGTGTACGCGGGCGCGATGCTGCTGCACCCGTTCTTGGACAAGGTCGGGGCGGGCGGGGTGCTCTCGGTTCTGGACTCGGGCCGGTCACGGTCCTATGACACGACCGCGGTCGCGTTGGCTGCCACGTTCGCGTTCGCGCTGGGCTCCTCGTCGCTTGAGGGCTCAAAGCATCTGCAGCTCGCCGACGCGGGACCGCTGGTCGGCCTGGAGCGCTTCCCGCATCTGCGGACGCTGCGCCCGCGCCTCGGGGCGCTCGCGGACGGGGTCGACCCGCTCGCGGTGCAGGTTGCGCTCTCAAGAGCGATGCTCGACTCAGACCCGCAGCCGCCGAGCGTGTTCTTCGTCGATGAGCACTTCGTCGCGTACACCGGCGCGCGGCCGGTGTCCAAGGGGTGGAACACGCGGCGGCGTCACGCCGAGCCGGGACGGCACGAGACCGTGATCGTCGATGATCGCTGGCGCGCGATCTGCTTCGCGTCCGGGCCGGCGCAGGGGCTGGCGAGCGGGATGCTCGGCCCGCTGGACCAGCTGCGGGCGATCTGCGGCGAGCGAGCGCTGATGATCGGGTTCGATCGCGGCGGCGCCTACCCGAAGGCATTCAGCGAGCTGCGCGACCGCGGCCTGGACTGGGTCACCTACCGTCGCGCGCCGCTTACCACCCCGACCGTGAAGCCGCGGAGCTCGTGGGTCACGATCGACGGCCGCCGGCACTACGTGCGCGTCGCGGACGAGCAGGTCGAGCTCGACGGGTACGGCACCGCCCGTCAGATCACGCTCTACGAGCACGACCGCGTCGTATTGCAGATCCTGACCAGCGACTGCACCAGCAGCGCGGCGCGGCTCGCGCACACGTTGCGCTGCCGCTGGTGCATCGAGAACACGTTCAAGTACCTCGAAGACCATCATGGCCTGCACTGGCTCTGCGACTACCACATGAACCTCGTGCCAGACACCACGCCGGTCCGCAACCCGCAGCGCACCGAAGCGCTCGCCCAGCTGCGAGCCCACGAGCAGATCGTCAACCAGCTCGAGCAGAAGATCGGCCAGCACACCACCAGCTCCCCGACCGCCGGCACCGACCCCGCACAGACGCTCTGCATGCTCGAAGCAGACCTCTACACCGCACGCGCCGACACCCGCGCAGCCAAAGCGACGCTCAAGCCAATCCCCGCGAAACTCCCCGCCAACACGATCAACTCCGACGCGCAGCGCGCGACACCGCGCATCAACCGCCGCGCGCTGCAAACCGTCTGCCGCCTGCTCGCCTACAACGCCGAGCTCGACCTCGCCCGCGCGATCAACACCTACCTCCAAGACCCCAACGAATACCGCGCGATCACCCGCCACCTCCTACACCAACCCGGACACATCCACTACACCCCAGACAGCATCACCGTCACGATCGACCCACCCCACGCCCCACGGATCGCACGCGCACTGAACCTCCTGATCGAGCAGATCAACACCACCCCACCCACACTCGCCGGCGACCACCGCCAAATCGCCTACCAAACCACCACCAAACCTTGACATCCGGTCACCCCCTACTACCGGAGATCTGAGGCTCTGCGCGACTACCGCGACCACCGAGCCAAAGCCCACTCACGCAAAGCCGCCGCCCCACTACCCCCGGCGACAGACGCGGGGGTCGGCGATGCTCCGGTGGTCCGCGCCGCGCCTGCCCCCAACAGCGGGCGTGTCGAGACGCTGGAACGACTGGCAGCGCTCAGATCCAGCGGCGCGCTCACCGACGAGGAGTTCGCAGCCGAGAAGACACACGTTATGAACAGCGGCATCTGACCGAGAGGAAGGCGAAGGCGATGGCGACGACGAGCAGACCAAGCCGGAAGAATGCGACTGCGGCGGCGAGGAGGAAGGGCCCGGTGGCGGGGAAGGCGGAACCGGTCGCGGCGGTTCCGCATTTGTCGGTGGGGGAGCGGGTTGCGCGTGGCAAGGCTGCGCGCCAAGAGGTGCCGCGCGCCGGTCACGCGCTGTTTGAGCCGCTGCCGACTCGCGCGGATCCGGTCGAGCTGTTGGAGCGTCAGGCGAGGACGCGGGTGCCGGAGCTGGTGCCGATTCGCTACGGGCGGATGCTGGTCTCGCCGTTCACGTTCTATCGCGGGGCGGCGTCGATCATGGCCCATGACCTCGCGGGGACGCCGCGGTCGGGGCTGACCGTGCAGTGCTGTGGTGATGCGCACCTGTCGAACTTCGGGGTGTTCGCCTCGCCCGAGCGCAAGCTCGTGTTCGATGTCAATGACTTCGATGAGACGCTCCCGGGTCCGTGGGAGTGGGACGTCAAGCGCCTCGCGGTGAGCATGCTGATCGCCGCGCGCTCGAATGGCTTTAAGGCCAAGGAGCAGGACCAGATCGTGCTCGACACCGTCGCCCGGTACCGCACCGCGATGGCTGATTTCGCCGCGATGAAGAACCTTGATGTGTGGTACGCGCACCTGGACATCGAGGATGTGCTCCAGGACTACGCGTCGCAGTTCAAGCCCAAGTCGGTGAAGCGAACCGAGAAGACGCTCGCGAAGGCGCGTACGAAGGACAGCATGACGGCGTTCGCGAAGCTGACCAGCGTCGTTGACGGGAAGGCACGGATCGTGGATCAGTCGCCGTTGATCGTGCCGATGGAGAAGCTCGCGCAGGGCGAGGAGCGCCAGGAGGTTGTCGAGGGGCTTCACCAGCTGCTGCGTGATTATCGTGGGACGTTGGAGTTCGACCGCCGGGTGCTGCTCGAGCAGTTCGAGTTGAGCGATCTCGCTCGTAAGGTGGTTGGGGTCGGGAGCGTCGGCACCCGCGCGTATATCGCGCTGATGATGGGTCGCGACGGTCAGGATCCGCTGTTCTTGCAGATGAAGGAGGCCGAGGCGTCGGTGCTGGAGGAGTTCCTTGGGCCGAGCGAGTTCTCCAACCACGGCGAGCGCGTCGTCGTCGGTCAGCGGTTGATGCAGGCCAGCAGCGACATCTTCCTCGGCTGGCTGCACGTCGACTCCGGGCTGGACGGCAAACCCCGCGACTTCTACGCCCGCCAGCTCAAGGACTGGAAAGGCTCCGCAGAGATCGAACAGATGGTCCCCAAGGGCATGGCCACCTACGGCAAGCTATGCGGCTGGACGCTCGCCCGCGCACACGCCCGCAGCGGCGACCGGATCGCGATCGCCTCCTACCTCGGCAACAGCGACAGCTTCGACCGCGCGATCGTCGAATTCTCCAAGGCCTACGCCGACCAGAACGAACGCGACTACCAAGCACTGACCGATGCTGTGAACTCCGGCAAGATCAAGGCCGAGACAGGCCTCTGAGGCTCTGGCTTCAGCCACACACCTCACGGGCGTGACGCGCGGTCGAGAGGCCCCGCGTCGGTCGAGTCCCGGGGCCCCGAGCTCTGGTTGAACCACATGCACCGGGGCCCAGGGCGGGCCATCGGTCAGCTCAGGTCTGCGAGTCCGGCGATCAGAAGGTAGAGGCCGATGGCGCCCGCGGCCACGGTGACGATGGTGCGGCTGTGACGGCCCAGCCAGTCGTCGAGGCGACCGACTAGCGCGCGCGTGCGGTCGGGGGCGAACGCGAAACCGACAAGCGGCAGCTCTACCAGCGCGAACATCACCAGGTTGAACGCGAGCACGGCAATGATGTCGGTGGTAGTTCCGGCGTCGAGCTTGATCAGCAGCGCCAGCCCGGCTAGGTAGTAGGCGCCCGGGACGCTGTACGCGACCCCGGCCAGCCACGCCAGCCACAGCGAATCGCTGCCACGCAGCCGATCAGCTAGCGACGGGCGGCGCTTGGCGTCCTGCTCATCGTGCCCCTTGCTTCGCTTGGACTTCTCCAGCCGGTCGGTCAATTTGGAGCCGACAGCCGCGGCGATTGCGAGGAGCACGACGCCAGCCGCGATTTCGATCCCGGGGCTCGCTGACCCGTTCTGATTGACCCGCAGGCCGGACCTCCCGAGCGCCACCACGACCACCAGCCCGATCGTGATGCTGAGCCCGATCGCGCCGAGCCAGAAAGCCAGCAGTTGGCGCGGTGGGCGCGGCCGGCCCAGCAGCAGTACGACCGT
This sequence comes from uncultured Solirubrobacteraceae bacterium, assembly GCA_963816005.1. Classification (GTDB taxonomy): domain Bacteria; phylum Actinomycetota; class Thermoleophilia; order Solirubrobacterales; family Solirubrobacteraceae; genus Palsa-465. The sequence continues at coordinate 63,098 of CAWFKF010000085.1, forward strand.
GGCCACCAGTACCGCGTCGAGCGACGCGGCGAGAGCGAGCAGGAATACCTTCGTCACCTCGCCGGACTCTATGCGCGAACCACCGCTGCCGGCTCGAGCGGGGGCACCCGGTCCCGCGCCGTGTTGCCGGGCGCCACCCGCTCTCCGGTGTGGTGGTCGGCTGCGATCCGGTGAAACTTCGGGGTCGGTCTTCAGGTTCGACCCGTTGCGAACCCCGGCCACGGACGGCAGTGTGCTTCTGGCAGGCGCACGTCAACGACAACGTTGGCCGTGTGCGAGGAGCGCCTTGGCGGTTCCGGAACCCCAACTTTCAGGAACAAGGAGGCGCCGGCACGCGGCAGTATCCATCGACCCGGTTAGCATCCTGCTCGCGAGGAGAGAGGTTGTCCCGGCGGCGATCCGGGCCAGAGACGAGCTTCGAGCGCTCGTCCGCCTCGGCGACGAACCCACGGTCCTGACTCTGCGAATCAGCCATATCGGCCGATGCTTCCGCGCGAACCTTCGAGTATGTTGGCGTGATAGTCGCAAACAGACACACGACGTACGCCGCCGCGAGGCCGCAGAGGTTTTGTGTTGAGCACTCGGCCAAGTCCACGGTAGGAGTTCAGATGAGCGATAGACCGGTTTTCGTCTATGCAGCGACCTATCCCAGCACCGACGACGCCTGGAGTGATTACGAGATTCTGCTCGACCTTCATGCGCAGAAGCTTGTCGGCACCTATGACGCCGCGGTGATCAACAAGGACGTCGACGGCAAGGTCCACGTCCACAAGCATGAGAAGGCTACCCAGCACGGCGCTTGGGGAGGGATCGCGGTCGGGGCGCTCGTCGGGGTTCTGTTCCCGCCGTCGGTCCTCGGCGCGGCGGCGGTCGGCGGCGCCGTCGGTGGCCTCGGCGGACACTTCCGCAAGGGCGTCTCCCGCGGCGACGCGAAGGAGCTCGGCGAGACGCTGGACGCGGGAACGGCGGCGCTGGTCGTGATCGGGGAGTCGCGCATTAAAGAACAGCTCGACAAGGCGCTCACCCACGCCGAGAAGTCGGTCGAGAAGGAAGTCGACGCCGACAGCAAGGACTTCAAGGCCGACCTCGAGGAGGCGGAAAAGGAAGTAGCGCAGCAGGAAGCCGGCGCGAGTTAGATCCGACGGCTCCAGCCACGCGCGTCACGGACTCACGGGCGGTCGAGCGGCCGCACGTGAGTCCTATCGCGTGCCGTGGGCGCGGTTGAGCCGCGTGCAGCGTTAAACCGATAGCGGCATTTACGCTCGACTTTGGCGGTTTAGCCGATCATGGCGGCCCAGGCTTGTTGGATCGCGGTGATTTTCTGTTGGTAGGGGGCGCGGAGTCGTCCGGGTGAATATTGGTCGGCGATGATCGTTCGGCGGAGCTTGGCGAGCATGTCAGCGAACGATGGGTTGGTCTTGGAGAGGTACCACGGGGCGAGGGTGCGATGCTCGGCGACATCGTCGGGGTGATGGCCGTAGATGGCGTACCAGGTGATCGTGAGTGTCATCGTCAGGAACTGGAACGGGGCGGTGCGCTCGACCGCGCGCTGGGTGCGGTTGCGCGCGTGTCCGACGCCGGCTTGGTGCTTGGCTTCTTCGAAGCACACTTCGATCGCCCACCGGTCGGCGTAGCGCTCGACGATCTGCGCGGGGGTGGCGGTCAGGTCGGTGGTGATCAGCGCGAGCTGGTAGCCGGAAGGCTTGGTGTCGTCCTTGACGATGATCACGCGCACCGGGGTGTTGGGGCCGAGCGGCTCCCACAGGCAGTCGATGGTGGCGAGCTTGAGCGTCTCGGTCTTGCCGTAGCGTCGCACCGCAGTCTCGATCCACTCGGTGGCGGGGTCTTGCGCGATCCGCGCCAGGCGCGGCAGGCGCGCTCCCCACTTGCGAGGCCGGCCGCGCAGTCCGGTGCGTGGCGGCGTGCGACCGTGCAGCGCTGCGTCGTGGCGCAGCCGCGAAGTGACCGTGACCTGCTTGGGTAGACCACGCCACGCGTTGGTGGCGTACGCGGCGTCGCCGACCACGTCGAGCTGCCGGTCGGGCAGGCGGGCAGCGAGCAGATCGACCAGTTCCCGCGCCAGCCGCGGCTTCGACGGGCGTTCGAGGTCAGGCTTGCCTTTCGGGATCTGCTTGCGTCTCGGGCGCCACAGCCGGAATAGCACCGGCAGGCACACCGCGCGATCAACGATCGCGATTCGCACAACGATTCCGACGACGACCCAGTTGTTTCCCCACGCGACCGCGGAGCGGTCGCTGTTGGCGGTCGCGTCGTGATGGTAGAAGCAGCCATGCACCCGCCGGCCCCAACGCTGCAGCAGGGTGTCATCGATCGCGACCACGACCGACGCGCCGGGATCCACAAAGCGCTCAGCGATCACAGCGGCGAGCCGCAGTCCGAGCTCGTCAGGCGACCAGCGAGCCCGGCTGAAGAACCGGTGCGCACGGGAGTGCTCCCACACCCCGGAGAGCCTCGCGCCGACCAGCATCCCGCACACCGTCCGGCGCCCGGTCTGCGACACCTGACCGACCAGCAACGCCCGGAACGTCTGAAACGTCGGTTGCGTGAAGCACGGAGCCAGCAGGGACAACAACCCGTCCAGCGAAACGGGGACATGAAGGAGCATCGGCGGCGCCTCTCGTGGGCAGCCGCGACCGGGCGGCTACCCGACGCGGCATCAGGTTATGGACAGCCCACGGCTTCGAGACCGCCGCTGGTGCTCCTCCCGACACGCCCGGGACAACCAACCCCGGCAACCCGTTCTGCCCCCCGCCCAGACGCCTGTCGCAGCTCAGCTCAACGCGTCAAAACTGCCAAAGTCGAGATTTACGGGACTCCGGTCGATTTGGGGGTGACGGCGGTGTGGGGGCGGCCGGGTTGTTGACCCGATGGGGTGCCGGGCTCTGCCCGGCGATCGTTGGTACGCCCGGCATGACCAGCAGCTCGGGGGTGCGAGTCCCCTGTGGAGGTTGATGGCACCAACCACAAGTCGATGGCAACTGCTACGTCGTGAGGCGGGTGGGAAGGAAGCCGGAGACGAAATCGCGACCCTAGGAACACATGGCGCGCCGGCTGATCGTTGGTTGCCGGTGTGCTGCGCGTATGAGGCGGGGCGGTCCGGGCGAGCTGGCCAAGTACAGCGAAGCCCGATGTCATCAAGGGGCCGTTGCGTAGACGCGGTGGGTGTGCGATGAAGGTTGCTGGTCTTATCCGGGGAGGTCTCCATGGGTGTCCCAGGATGCCCGTCCGGTGCGTGAGCACCGCTCGTCGGGTGGTGCGGGACGGTGGCGTCCGAGAGGGCGCCGCCCGCCGTGGAGAAGTCAGCAGACGCCGTAGTACCAGCGGGGATCAGTATCGCTGGGAAGGGCTGAACGCGAAGCCGAGGTGCAGGACGCTCGTGCTCGTGGGATGGACGTTGAACGCAGCCAACCCCGCAAGGGGCCTGGGTGGGAGGGCCGGAGGGTGAAGCCCGAAGGTTCCCGTCCAGGGCACAGTTCATCCCCGGCGCCTGGCGACACCGCAGCTCACCCCGCCGAGGCGAGCCTGTGGGAGCAGTTCCTGGCCCCCGGGAATCTCGCTGAGGCGCTCAGACGCGTCGAGCAGAAAGCCGGTGCCCCAGGCATCGACGGGATGAGCACCAAGGAACTGCGGCCGTGGTTGCATGACCATTGGCCACAGGTCCGCTCAGCGCTCGAGGCGGGCACCTACCGGCCGCAGCCCGTGCGCAGGGTGATGATCCCCAAGCCCTCGGGTGGTCTGCGCAAGCTGGGGGTGCCGGCTGTGGTGGATCGGTTGATCTGCCAGGCCATCGCGCAGGTGCTCACGCCCATCTTCGACCCGCATTTCCATCCCCATAGCTACGGCTTCCGGCCGGGGCGCTCGCAGCATCAAGCTGTGAGGAGGGCACGCCGGTTCATCGCTGATGGCGCGGCGTGGTGCGTCGATTTTGATCTGGAATCGTTTTTCGATCGCGTTCAGCACGACGCTTTGATGGCGAGGGTCGCGAGACGGGTTCATGACAAGCAGGTGCTCGGGCTGATCCGGCGCTACCTGGAAGCGGGCGTCATGGATGGCGGGCTGGTGGCCGCGAGCGAGGAGGGAACCCCGCAAGGGTCGCCGCTCTCGCCGCTGCTCAGTAATGTCATGCTTGACGACCTTGACTGGGAGCTGGAGCGGCGTGGGCATCGCTTCGTGCGCTTCGCCGACGACGGCCGGATTTACGTCGGAAGCGAGCGGGCTGGGCAGCGCGTCATGGCGAGCATCACGCAGTACGTCGAGCAGCGCCTGAAGCTGCGCGTCAACCGCGAGAAGTCGGTGGTTGACCGGGCGACGAAGCGGCCCCTTCTGGGGTTCGGTTTCTTTGACCGGGACGGTGAGGTCAAGGTGCAGGTGGATCCGAAGCGCCTGAAACGCGCTAGGGATCGCCTGCGTCAGCTCACCTCGCGCCGCTGGGGTGTCTCGATGGAGCGGCGGATCGGTGAGATCAACCGCTTCACGGTCGGGTGGACGGCCTACTTCGCGTTGGCCGACACGCCGTCGGTGTTCGGGAAGCTCGATAGTTGGCTCCGTCGGCGACTGCGGCAGGTCCGCTGGAAGGAATGGAAGCGTTACCGCACCAAGCGGCGCAACCTCGGTGCGCTCGGTATCCCGGCCTGGCAGGCTCGCAAGTGGGCCGGCTCGGGCAAAGGCTACTGGCGCATCGCCGGTTCCCCGGTTCTTGCCCGCGCTCTGCCCAACGCCTACTGGGCCAACCTCGGCCTGAAGGGTTTCGCCGATCCCTACCGTCGTTTCCGGGATGCCGAGCGAACCGCCGGATGCGGACCCGCATGTCCGGTGGTGTGGGGGGCGCCGGGGTGAGCCCGGCGCCTACCCGATCGAGATAGCGGGGCCGAAGCGCGGGTCAAGCGGGCGAATCTCCTGCAAGCATCGGGTTCGCGGGGACGCTGGAGCTGGGCGGGGCTGCCGCTTGACGCGCGGCGCGCGGCGCCGCTACCACCCCCGGCGAGGCGGCTGGTAGCGAGGGTTTGCAAGTTGCGCACGTGCTGGGCGACCCGCCGCCGCTCTTCTGCGGCAGGCTGCTGGCTGTTCGCGAAGGTCAGCAACTACGAGGAGGGCGCCGTGCGGGTCACCACCGCATTCAATCGGATGCTCGGGCTTCCGGGCGCATGGGTCAGGGACGTGGCGTTCGGGTCGGAGGCGATGATCGTGACCGTCGTGCTGCGCGCCGAGAAGCCGGTCTGCTCGGGCTGCGGCGCGCGCGGCCTTGCGATCAAGGAGCATCGTGAGAAGCGCTGGCGGGCGCTGGATCTCGGGGCCTGTCGGTGCGTGATCGAGTGCCGGCTCAGACGCCTGTACTGCCCGGGCTGCGGCGACGTGTACGAGGCGGTGCCATGGGCCCGCGCGGGCGCGAAGTACACGCGCGAGTTCGATGATCTGGCTGCGTGGCTGGCGCAGCAGATGAGCCAGACCCAGGTGTTAGGCGCCGCTGAGTTTGGTCACGGGCGGGGGTGATGGTGCCGTTCGTTGTGGTCAGGGGGTTGGCAGGCTTCGCGCGTTCTGAACGCGCGAGAGCCCTCCCGTCTGCTTGGTCGTCGTCGGGAGGGCTCTCTTGGATGCCGGAGGTGGCACCCCGATGTTGATCGTATGCGCCGAGGTGGCGTTGGTGGAGGCTGAGCTGGTCGGCGGGCTGTTGGGGTGTCCGTCGTGTCGGGGGGTGTTGGGGCCGTGGGGGCACGCGAGGGAGCGGGTGCTGCGCTGCCGTGGCGGGAACAGGTTGTTGCGGCCTCGGCGGGCGCGGTGCCGGGGCTGCTTGGGTACGCATGTGTTGTTGCCGGAGTTGGCGTTCTCGCGTCGGCGGGACGAGGTGTCGGTGATCGGTGAGGCGATCGAGGCGAATGTCGCCGGCGAGGGGTTCCGGCGGATCGCGGCACGGTTGGGGGCGTATCCGGAGACGGTGCGTGGCTGGCTGCGCAGGTTCGCTGAGCGGGCGGAGCTGATCAGGGCGCATTTCACGCGCTGCGCGGTCGCGCTGGATCCGGAGCTCGGAGTGGTGATGCCGGCCGGGAGCGACGTCGCGGACGCGTTGGAGGCGATCGCGGTCGCCGCGCGGGCGTGGGTGTTGCGGTTCGGGCCGGACGCGTCGTGGCAGATCGCGTCGCGGTTGTCGGGCGGGCTGCTGCTTGGCAACACGAATCGACCCTTGGAGACGGTGTCATGAGTTGAGAGGGTCCCGCGCTCGGATGAGCGAGAGCGCTGGGAGAACCTGATGAATGAGGACCGCCGACGGGAGATCGGCCTGTTCCGCTACGCACTGATCCGCGACGCTGCCGACGCCGGGTTGTCAAAGGCGCAGCGTGGCCGTCTGCTGCGCGCACTGGCGGACCGCGAGCATGTCGGGCCGGACGGTCGGCTTGTTCGGGTGAGTCGCACGACGCTGGGCCGGTGGATCCGCGCGTACCGTCACGGCGGGTTCGAGGCGCTCGTTCCTCAGCCTCGGGTCGTTCCGGTGCGCACGCCGGCCGAGACGTTGGAGCTGGCGTTCGCGCTCAAGCGGGAGCGGCCGGAGCGGACCGCGGCGCAGGTCCACGAGATCATGCTCGCGACCGCTGGCGAGGGTGACCGTGTGCCGGGGTTGCGCACTTTGCAGACGCACCTCGCCCGCCAGGGGCTGAACGTCCGCGCCGACGGCAGAGCGCCGGGGAAGGTCTATGGCCGCTTCGAAGCCACCGCGCGGAATGAGCTGTGGACCGGGGACGGTCTCCACGGTCCCAAGCTCGCAGACAGCGCTGCCCGGGCGGTGCTTGTGGCGTTCATCGATGATCACTCGCGCCTGTTGGTCGGTTGGCGGTGGGGCACCGGCGAGGACGTGTTCCGTCTGGAGGCCGCGCTCCGATCCGGGTTGATGTCCCGTGGCGTTCCGGACGCGATCCTGGTTGATCGCGGCTCCGCGTTCGTGTCCTCACAGCTGCTGCGTGCGTGTGCCGTTCTGGGCGTCCGGCTGATTCACGCAAGCCCGCGGGCGGCCACCACGAAGGGAAAAATCGAGCGATTTTTTCGAACGGTACGGGATCAGTTCCTGGTCGAGATCGATGACGGCGTCGAGCTCGCGGAGCTGAACCAGCTGTTCTCCGCGTGGCTTGAGGTCGTCTATCACCGTCGTGTTCACTCAGAGACGAAGGAGACGCCGTTGGCCCGGTTCGACACCGCCGGCGCGCCCCAGTTGCCGACTCCGGCGCTGCTGCGGGAAGCGTTTCTGTGGTCGCAGGAGCGGACGGTCACGAAGACCGCGACGGTGTCGCTGCACGGCAATCAATACGAGGTCGACGCTGCGCTGGTGGGCCGGAAGGTCGAGCTGGTGTTCGACCCGTTCGATCTCACCCGGATCGAGGTCCGCTACCAGCACCGGCCGTTCGGGCTCGCGACGCCGCTTCAGATCGGCCGATACACCCATCCGCAGGCGAAGCGCGAACTCCCACCGCCACCAACGGGCACCGGGATCGACTACCTCAAGCTGCTCGCCGAGCAGCGCGACGCCGAGCTGGGCGGGCACCGGATCGACTACGCACGCCTCGCCAACAGCGACGGCGACGGCGACGGCGACGGCGACGGCGACGGCGACGGCGACGGCGACGGCGACGGCGACGGCGAGGATCGTGACATCAACCAGCAGGAGGACGAACAGTGAGTATTGACAGGTTGCGCAGCCACTATGGGTTCACCAGGATGCCGTTCGGCAAAGACCTCGCGCCGGGGATGCTGCACGCGCACGGCGCGCATGCCGAGGCGGTCGCTCGCATGTCGTGGTGCATTCAGGAGCAGGCGATCGGCGTGATCTCGGGTGAGTGCGGTGCGGGGAAGACGGTCGCCGCGCGCGCCGCTGTGGCGGGCTTGGACGCGTCGCGGCACACGGTGCTCTATCTCGGCACTCCGGGGGTTGGGTTGCGCGGGATCTACGGGCTGATCATCACCACCTTGGGCGGCACCCCACGGTTTCATCACGCCGCGCTGATCCCCCAAGCCCAGGAACTGTTGGCCGCGGAGAGCGCGGAGCGTGGCAAGCACGTCGTTTTGATCATCGACGAAGCCCATTTGCTCGACGCCGAGAGCCTGGAGGGGATCCGGTGCCTGTCGAACTTGGGGATGGACCAGACCGCCCCGTTCTGCCTGCTGCTGCTCGGCCAGCCCACGTTGCGCCGCAAGCTGCGCAACGGCACGTTCACCGCCTTGGATCAGCGGATCGCGGTCCGCTACGCAATCAGCGGCCTGGACCTGAAGGAGACGACCAGCTACGTGCAGCACCACCTCGCGCTCGCGGGCCGCTCCGACACCCTCTTCAGTGACGATGCGATCGGCCTGATCCACAGCACTTCTCGCGGCCTGCCGAGATTGATCAACAACCTCGCCGTCGCCGCGTTGGTCGCCGCGTTCGCTGCCAAGCAGGCGATCGTCGACGAGAGCGCAGCCCGCACCGCGGTCGCCGAGATGTCCGCCGAATGACCGAGCGCGTGCTGTCGCTGCTTGACCAGCCCGACGACCGGCAGCGGAGCGTCGAGCTGACGCTGCCGGTCCCCGACGGCTGGCCGGCACCGCCAGATCCCGCGGCATATCACGGGCTTGCGGGCGAGATCGTCCGCGCGATCGCGCCGAACACGGAAGCCGATCCGGTCGCGATCCTCTCCCAGCTACTGGTCGCGTTCGGTGCCGCGACCGGTCGCGGCGCATGGTTTCAGGTCGAAGCCACCCGCCATCACCCGAACGAGTTTCTGGTGTTGATCGGGGACTCAGCTCGCTCCCGGAAGGGATCGTCATGGGATCACGTGCACCGCCTGATCGCCGGCGCTGACCCCGCGATCACCGCCCGGATCCTCACCGGTTTGAGCAGTGGCGAGGGGCTGATCCACTCAGTCCGCGATCCCGCCGGCCAAGACCCAGGCGCCAGCGACCGGCGATTGTTGGCTCTCCGGGCATGATCGGGGGTGACGACACACGAACACGCGTTTTCTTTCTGGCCCTCCGAACCGCGTCACCCGTATTCCGCCACGACGCTCGCTCGACCCCGGGATGACCCGGTGCGCACGCACGGCAAACGGCGCAACGAGAAGGGAATGGAGCAGGCAGCTCCCCGGCACGCCACGACCCCCGTCAACGCGGGCAGCGACCCCGACGCCCCCCAACGACGCCCTATGGGGCGAGTCTCGCCATGATCATCCGGATGCGCCTGCGCGCAGGCGCGGCCATCCCTGGCCGCTTGAGCACGCATCCGCTGTGCCCACGATCGCCGGGCACGGGGCCCAGCGAGCAGTCCACAACCCAGCAGCAGAGGCGCACGCGACTTCCACCCGCCGCTCCGACGACCAAAAGCCCTGCTCAGGACGGAATCTCGATCGAGAGTCACCCCCGATCATCCACGGAGCCCCTCTTTTGCGTGGGAGCAGTCATCGCAGAGCCCTGCGGACTGCCGCGATCCCTGGCTTTCAGGGTGCCGTCCTCCAATTGCAGCGGCGCTTTGAGCCACCGCTCCACGTAGAGGAGGATCCACCGCAGGTTCGTGTGGTGAGCGACCGCTTTCAGAACGAGCGAGTGATCGAGCGAGTCGAAAAACGACTTGAGATCCAAATCTAGAGCCCAGTCGTACTTCCAACACCGCGCCCGGCACACCCACAACGCGTCATGAGCCGACCGTCGCGGTCGATACCCGTAGGAGTCCTGATGGAAGACCGGCTCCACCTCGGGCTCCAAGTACAGGTAGGCGACCGTCTGAGCGACCCTGTCGGCGACCGTGGGCACGCCGAGCATCCTCGACCCGCCTGACTTCTTCGGTATCTCAACCGCCCTCACCGGCGGCGGCATATAGCTCCCCGAGGACATCCGGTTCCAGACCTTGTAGAGGTTCCCCGCAAGGTTCGCCTCGAACGTCTGGATCGACTCCTCGTCTACACCCGCAGCCCTCTTGTTGTCCTTGACCCTTCGCCATGCCTCCCAGACCAGCCGCTTGGAAATCACAAACGGCTTGCCGTCCGGCCTCGGCTCGCTCACCGGCTCATCCCGCGTCACCACGGTTGACCACCAAGCAAGCCAGGATGACCCGCCCCCGTCGCTCGACCCGCATTACCGGGCGTCGTCACTACCACGAGGCGGTCCGCCCCTGTGCCCCGCATCAGTACTCAACCCCTCGCGGTTCAGCCGCTTGGGGCTCTCCCTTCCACGACCGACCGCAGGCCACAACCGCTCCACTGGCCGCCCGCAGGCGCAGGACGACAGGTTCACACGTTCCACACCAGAGCCCGGACCAAGCTCGCGCCACCTCCATGCCGGAGACCGCCTGGGCAGTACTCGGGTACCCCCCAGACTCATCCCGGGCCGTGCAAGCCAACCCGGTTTTGATCTCATCTAGAGCCTTTCGACACGTCATCAGTGGATCGCTTGCGCTCGCCTTCTCGGCCCACACCTGCCGCGCTCACGGCGCGACTTTTCCGCAGACGCTCACCACCACGACTCTTGACCGCAGCAGCTTGCGGTGGTTTGCGACCTCCCCCCGAAGGGCGGCCGCGGAGGACCACCAGCCCCAACGGGCCGGCCCCTCCATCTCCGATGCAGCACCGCTCTGATCGGCCAGCACTTCTACTCCGGCTCCTCATCGCGTTTCGTGTTCACACCTTGCACCCGACTCTTCTCATCCACGCACAGCACGACCGCCGCCTCCGGCGGGTTCAGGTACAGGCCGACCACGTCGTAGACCTTCTCGACGAACAGCGGATCGGTGGAGAGCTTGAACGTCTCGGTGCGGTGCGGTTGCAGCCCGAACGCCCGCCAGATCCGACCGATCGTCGACTCAGAGAGCCCCGAGCGTTCGGCCATCTTCGCTCTGGACCAGTGCGTCGCATTCTCCGGAGTGGACTCCAACGTCGCGACCAGCACATCCTCTACCTGCTTGGCGGTGATCGTCGCCGGCCGCCCCGGCCGCGGATCATCCGAGAGCCCGTCCAACCGCAACTCGCAGAACCGCCGACGCCACTTGCCAACCGTCGCCGGCGACACGCCACACGCCGCCGCGACCTCCTTGTTCGCGTGACCCTTCGCGCACTTCAAAACGATCCGCGAGCGCAACGCCAACGCTTGGGAGGACTTCCGCCGACGCTCCCAGCGGACCAACTGGTCACGCTCCCCGTCGGTCAACTCCAACCCGACCTTGGGACGTCCAGTTCGTGCCATATGGCATGATACCAAACTTGTGACACGAACTTCAGGCGGAGGACACTAGCACAGGCGGCATTTCCGAGACGCTCGCAATCGCCCAAGACCACGCATCCGCTCGCTGGCCAGTCGGCCGCCCGCATCGCCTATAGGTCCTTGTTGTTGCCTCGACCGCCGCCGGGAGAGGGTGTCGCGCACGTGAGCGCGACCTGTGCGCCCTCGGCGCTGGTGCTGGCGGCACATCTGGGGCTTTCGCTTGGCGCGGCGTTGGACGCCTACACGGAGGGCTTCGAGGCGATGGCAGCGGTCGCCGCGGCGAGTCATCCTGCGCTGTACGACGCGGGCTGGCATCCAACGGCTGTGTGCGGTCCGATTGGGGCGGCGGTTGCCGCCTCGCGCCTGCTCGGTCTGACCGCGGCGCGGCGAGAGAACGCCGTCGCTCTGGCGCTGCTGCGCGCTGGCGGCACGCGCGGGGCGTTCGGCTCCGACGGTAAGGCGATCCAGGTCGGCTTGGCAGCCGCCGCTGGCGTGCAGGCAGCGCTGCTGGCACGGGCCGGAGCGACCGTGGATCCGCGAGCGATTCAGGGTCCGCTCGGGTTTCAGGGCGTGTTCGGTGCAGGCTGGCCGCGAGCGGGCGTCGGAGGCTCGCTGGCCGGTGATCGAGCGCGCGCGATCGAGCGCAATTGGATCAAGCTGTATCCGAGTTGCCTGGGCACGCATTCACCGATCGAGGCCGCGGCTCGGGCGCGCGACGGCGGGTATCGGCTCGATCACGAGCAACTCGAGGTTCTCGTGCACCCCGTCGCGCGTCAGGCCGCACACCTCGACATGGTCAGCGACGGATTGTCCGCAAAGTTCTCGATCCCATACTGCGTCGCGCACACGCTCATCAACGGTCCTCCGCGCGTCCACGATTTCGAAGCGATCGATCCGGCTGCTCGTGACCGTTCACGGCTCGTGAACGTGACTGTCGACGGATCGCTGCGGGAGTTCGGAGCGGTCTTGACCGTCGCCGGGAGCGAGATCGCGCGCGTGCCCTGTCCGAACGGAGCACCCGAGCGACCCGCAACCGAGCCCGAGCTCGCGGCCAAGATCGCGGACCTTGCCGGCGACCGCCTCCACGGGCTGCTCGCGGACGTTGGTGCACCGGCCGCTGCCGCCCTCAACGCGGCTGGTCTGCGCCGCACCGAGACCACCCTCACCGCGTAGCACCCCGCTCGGACGAAGAGCAGCACGCCCGCCGGTGCGTCGCGACACGTGTGCTATCGCGTGATCTGAGAAGCCAGCAAGTTGGCGCTGGCCAGACGGCGTTCGGCGCGACACGGGCAACCCAAGCCCCGGCCGACTGACGGTGGCTCCGCGGTCGCCCGCGAGATGAGGTGCGGACGCTGCTGGTAGGTCCCGTTGCGCGGCCGCAATCTGACTGCCTCCTCGGCCGCCTGGCGCGCGACAGCCCAATTGCCGCACAATGCGTGATACCGGGCAAGCCGGGCGCTCGCCTCTGCCATTACGGTCGTCGCCGCAGCCTCGTCGACCGCGCGAAAGGAGCACGCATACTCGTACGCCGACCGCCAGCGGCGCTGGCGTAGCGCGCCGCGGGCGAGCTCCAAGCCGGCGTCGGCGAACTTATGACCACAACTCGCTGGGCAGCCTCGGTTCGGGCCGCCGCACGGACCGCCCGGCGGCATCCTGTTGCGCTTTCTTGCGACGCCGCCTGCGGCTCATCCATCCGCCAGTGCGGTCGGCTGCAGCTCGCGTCGAGTTCGGGCTGCCCCGGCCGTCGGCTGGAGTGCCAGGCGACTCCCGTTCAAACCCACGACCCGATCGGCACCCGGCAGGCGGGCGCGCCCCACGGCCGCCCCGCCAGCGCGAGACGTGTGACGGCGCCTGGAGCTCGGACCGGCCGTCAACCCGACCCACGAAATGCTGTTTCGGCTTCCAGTCCGGTGGAAGCTGACGTCGCAGGCCCGAATCGGCCCAGACGACACGAGCGATCTCCATGGCGTCATCCCGCAGTTCTCCGAGGAGCTCCGAGTGCCCGGAAACCACCTTGCCGCCGCCGGGATGCATCTAAGAATGTGCGTATTCGGCGCCCATCTTCATCGCTGCGTCGTCGGCTTCTGCCGCGGGGAGTGGTGGTGCTCATGTGGTCCTCCTTGTGGGGGCTCGGTGCTTGACGGCGCCCGACACACCGGCTGGCGGCCGGACGCGGAACCGAGCCCGCGGGCGAGAGGAAGGGAGCGGTAGCGATCTTGACGCTGTCCGCCCGGGCCGGGGACATGGGCGAGGGCAACCAGCAACGGCTCCTCACAGAGGCAAACGGGAGCGATCTGTGGGCCGCCGTGGCAGCAGCGGCAGCGCACGATTGGACTGGCTGGCGCTTCTAGGGGAGGCCGGGGCGGCGGTATGCTTGCACCCGACCTGGGATGGATGAGATTCCGTTACGGCAGGTGCTCGAGGTTGTCGGGGACTTCGACGAGTCCGGGGGTGCGAGCTTGAGCCTGATTGCGTGGGAGCTGTTCGTCGAGGAGCAGTTGGTCGCCGGGGCGTGGAAGTAGGGGGTGGCTAACGGCCTGCTGAGGCCCGCTGGCCGCGACCGCGTCGATGATGAGCAGCTGTGGCGGCTCACTGCGGGCGGCTGGGCCGCGCGAAACGGACACAGCCAGCGATCGTGAGAGGCCGCGACGCGGGGGCACGCAGCCGCGAGGACCGCCGGGCGGATTCGGGTTGGCGGCGGGTCTAGCGGTCCGCATCTCGCTCCGTTTCACACCGAGGTCCTCTTCGATGAGCCTGTCGTTGTCTGTTGGGCGACCCGCGTGGACTGGACCCCTAAGCTCCAGCCAATGGAGCCGATCACCGTGCGAGAGGCGCGGGAGAGTGACCGGGATGCGCTCGCGCGCATCCATGCCGAGGTCGCGCGCTACTACCTCGACCTCGCTCCCGACTACTTTCAGGTGCTCGAGCGGTTCGCCGAAGAGCTCGCTACCGACGCTCCGGCCGTGGACAGCGCCACGCTGCGCCTCGTCGCTGAGGTTGAAGGTGAAGTCGTCGGCGCGCTCGTCGCTCGGCTGCTGCCGCCAGAAGCCCCGGCGAAGCGGGGAATCACGCCGGAGCTTGGAGTGACGAGTCTGCGTATCGAGTACCTCGCCGTCACGGCGGCGAGCCGAAGGCAAGGCGTCGGCACTCGCCTTGTCGAGGCGGCAGAGGCATGGGGACGGGCCGCTGGTGCGACGATCTCCGAAACGACGACCTACCGCGGAAGCCCCCTCTCTGTTCCGTTCTGGGGGGAACGCATGAGCTACGAGGAGCTGTCCTTGAACCTGCGGAAGCCCCTCTGAGCGCAATCGCTCCGCGGACCGTTTGCGAGCGTGGCGCGTTGTGCGATTCCCGAGGCCTGTTCGAGCGATTCACAGACTCCGCCCGCCAAGTCGTCCGCATGGCGCAGGAGGAGGGGCGCCAGCTCAAGCACCTACTACATCGGCATCGGACACCTCCCGCTTGGCTTGCTTCGTGAGGAGGACGGCCTTGCCGCACAGATGCTGGGGTGGCTCGGCATCACCGTTGAGCTCGGGCGGGAGCAGGCCCTGCAAATCGTCTGGTCCGGTGACTTCGGACAACCTCCACTGAGCAGGTCCGACGGCGAGAAGTGACGCGGCGCGAACTAGACCGCTGAGCGCGGCAGCCGGGGCATCGGAGCGCCGCGAGGATCGGGCTGGTCCCCTCGACGCTGGCGGTGTGCTGTGCACGGCTGATCGGTCGCCCTAGACCTGACACAGAAGATCGGACAGAATCTCCCTGTGCGGCCTGGGCGTTGCCCGCGACCCGTTCGAGCGAGATGAACACCCATTCAAACACGAGCCCGAACGCAGCGAGCCCGTCCAGGGAGCTGCCGTGGAGACGCCGGCAACCTCCGCACCCACCAGCGCGCACGACGCGCGGTCACCCCCCGGCGCGCGGAACACTTGCGCCGCACAACGGCGCGGGCCTCGTCCAGTGGACAGGCTCGGCGGCCCAGCAAGCCGCACTCCAGCGCGTCGATCGCATCACCCGGGCGGCCCACGCCGCCTGCAACGCGGGGAGCGAGCACCGGAATGCTTTACCAGGCGCCCTGGCACGTGCTGTGCGAACAGACGAGCCGCAACCTCCACAGGGGAGAAGCGTCGGTGCACCGCTGCCACCACGACCTCGACCGCACCTCGAGCGGGCAGCCGGCCAGCACGCCTGACGTCCCACGATCGTCCCACCCGACCGAGAAAGAGAGAGGCACATGTCCCCGAAGCCCGCGAAGCCAACCTCACAGCCCGCGAAGCCAACCTCACGCGCCCGCAGCAGCCGGGCGAAGCCCAGCCACGACGAGATCGCCCACCGCGCCTATGAGATCTCCCAGACCGAGCCCACCGGCGAAACCGTCTCCGACTGGCTTAAGGCAGAACAACAGCTCACCCAGCAGCCTGGCCCACGCCGCACCCAAGCCAAGTAATCGCCTCGCCGCGACGACGAGGACTCCCAGGCGTCTCAGCCAGCCTCTGCCGGTCAGGCAGCCTCGGTGGGAAGTGTCGCCAGCGCGCGAAACCGCATTGGATGCGCAGCGACGGCCTGCGCGGCGAGATCGTTGGCCTCGCGACTGAGTCTGATCGCCGCGCTTGCCGGGAGGGCTTGGGTGGCCGGCGGCGCGACCGACAGGATCTGGACGTCGATCCCCTGTGCGTCCATCATCTCGACGCGTGCCGCGCCGATGTCTTGAAGTCGGGCGGCGTTGTCGCCGCGCGAGTTGAGCGACACGCTGTCGTCGCGTTGATCCTTGGGCAGGGTATCGAGCGCATGGGCGATGCCCGGGGTCGTGAAGTGCTCTTCGATCGCGATAACTCTCATGGCGTCACCAGGCGGCGGTGTGGCCAAGGTAATCGAGGTAGCGCAGGCCCGCCCGCCCCTGCTGAGCCTCGATCGTGTTGACGACATTCGGGATGCTCTCCTCGATGCTCAGGCGTGCCTGGGGGCCGCCCAGATCGGTGCGGACCCAGCCCGGCGCGATCAGCACCAGCGCCCGCGGGTCATCGGCGTGGCGGGCAGCGAAGCTTCGCATGAGCGTGTTCAGAGCCGCCTTGCTGGCCCGGTAGACCTCAAAACCGCCGCGCTCGTTGTTGGCGACACTGCCCTGTCCCGAGGACATCACTCCCAGGGTGCCGGTGGCCGGGACGAGTTCTTGCAGAGCCTCGAGCACCCGCATCGGGCTCAGCGCGTTGGTCACCATCAGGCGGGTGAACTCCTCGGTCGAGACCTCGGCGATCGTCTCGTCGCGGTGGTTGGTCACACCGGCGTTGACAAACAGAAGATCAAAGATCCTCGAATCCAGCCGCTGGTGCAGCGCAAAGACCTGCTCGGGAACGTTGATATCGACGGTCTCGATCTCAAGCTGTCCGTTGCTGCGCTCCGATAGGTCATGCAGGCCGGTTCTTCCCGAGCCTCGGACGGTGCCCGTCACCTGCCAGCCCCGCTCGATGTACTCCTCGGCCATAGCCAGGCCAAGCCCCCGAGAGGCACCGATCAGCAGCACGCCCCTGCGTGAAGAAGTGGTCATCGCTTCCCTTTCATCCGCCGGCGCGAGCTGTTCGCGATCCCGCCCCGTGGCGCTGGAGCGCGCCGGGCGGGAGCAGACAACTAGCTCACCAGCTGTTGAGCGAAACAGTAGCAGGCTCGCTCAACGCCGGTAGAGTGAAGGGTATGAGCGAGCCCCGCACTCGTGCGGCAAAGCGAGCCGCCACCGCGCAACGCATCCTCGCCGCCGCCCGTGACGAGTTCGGGGAGCACGGCTTTGAGGCAACGACCGTTCGCGCCATCGCACAGAAGGCCGGCATCGACCCCTCCCTCGTCATCCAGCACTACGGCTCCAAGGCCGGCCTATTCGCGATGGCCATCCAACTCCCAGACGCCTCCCCCGGCGCCGTCACCGAGCACCGGCTCGACGTACTAGACGTCAGGCTCGGTCAGATCCCTCCCGAGACCAAGGCGCTCGTGCGCTCGATGCTCACCGTTCCCGAGGCCACCGAATCCATGAAGAGCTTTCTCGACGAACGCGTCGCCAACCTCAGCCGCTCGATCGGCGGTGACAACGCCGAGATCCGGGCGGCGCTGATCGTCAGCAGCATCCTCGGCCTCACCATCGCCAAGCACTTCCTCAAACTCGACGCGCTCGAGGCCGCCTCCGATAGCGATATCGAGGCCGCCGCCCGACCCTGGGTCAGCACGGGCATCGACCCGAATCCCGAATGGCGCCCGGAGTAGCGGGCGCGCCTCAACCGTGATCCGACGGGAGACCGGCAAACGCGCGGGACTCAAGGCTCGACGCGCGTGCGCGCCGCGCGCAAAATGCAACGGCCTCGAGGTTCTGGCCCGGCGCTGGGCGCGGCAGCCCGGCTGCCGGCCAGGTCTCCAGGTTGTGCAGCGCCACAATCCACGGCTCTTCCACGCTCCCGAAGTCCGTGGCCGCTCGGCCACTCAGGCGGCCACGGCGGATCTGCCCGGAGTTAGGTAGCCCGAGGGGTCGGCGGCCTCCCGCTCTCCAGCCGGAGCGTCAGCCGGTTCAGGGCGCCCGGCGGGTCCCGCGTTCGCTGGCGGTGCGGCCAGCTGCAGTGTGGGGGCGCAACCTCTGCCTTGGCTGACAGCTGTCGCGGTCGTCCCCCGGCAATAGTGCATCGCACCGATGGCGCGAAATGCCGCCGGCGCGGTGAGGTGGGTCAGCCGGCCTGGATCTGTTCGTTGTACTGGTAGACGAACTCGTCGAGCGCCGCAGGGTCGCTGAGATCGACGCCTGCGCTCTGCGCCGCGACAGCGAACGCCTTCGCAGGCCCCCACGCGTCGGGCTCGCCGACGGCATCAAGCATGTCGTCGCGGTGGATCGCCGCCGCTTCGATCGCCTCGGTGAGGGCCTCCGGTGGCACGGCCCGTCGACTGCCGGCATACGCGACCCAGTCGGGAAGCACGTCGGACACTCGCTCGAAGAACGCGGGCTCGCGAATGACCTTTCGCACGATCCAGCTGGTCATGAAGATCTCGACGACGACCGGGCTCCAACGCAGCGGGCCGCCGTAGCTGTAGTCGGCGCCGAAGTCGATCGCGGTCGCCGCCACGTCCTCGGCGTGCTCATCGCCCGCCCACCGCTTGCCGTGCGGCGAGGCGAGGAACTCGCCCAGGATCCGCTCGCGATCGGCTTGCGGAACGTCCTCGTACGCGTCGCCGAGCTGGAACCCGTCAGGCAACAGATCGACCCGCGCCTCGATCAACGCGCGCAACCGCGACACGTCCTCGTCAACCGGCGGGTCGTAGGTGTGATCGAGCACATCGAGCGCCGCAACAACGCGGGCGCGCGCCTCAGCGAGCTCGAGATCGCGGACCGCGAGCTGCACGCCGTTGGGTGCCCGAACGCTGAGCTTGGCGCGCACGTCGCTCAGCGGTCCCGCCAGGAACACGTCCTTGACGAGCCCGCCAATGTTGTGGTCGATGTAGATCCCGAGCGTGTGCGGCTCGTCGTCGTAGCCGTCGAACTCGACGATCACGCTGACCCCGTCATCGAACGCCTCGTCGTACTGCAAGGCTGCCGCGACCGGCCGACCGGCTCCGACTCGGCTCGCCCAGACCGGCTCGCGAACGCCGCACGCCGCGAGGCGGTCCGCGGCCGCCCGTGCGCGGTCGCGCTCGGTGCTTACGCCGACGCCGCTCAGCGCCCGCAGCGTCGCTAGCGCCTCCGCGGACCCAAGCGCCTCGACTGCAGGCACCAGATCCGCTCGGAAGCGCGTCCGGATCTCGGCGTCGATGATCCGCCCGACGTTCAGCGCCCCGAGCAGACACGATGCCCAGTGCTCGGCCTCCAGGGCATCCTTCGGCTCATGCGCATCCCCGACAGCGATCTCGGCAAGCCCGGCGAGCATCCCTTCAAGCTCCAGATCGACCGCGTCGGGACTCCCGAGCCGGACTCGCCCCGATCCGTTCGACCCCCGCTTGCGCCCGACGGCGTGTCGCCGGGCACGCCGCTGCAGTTGACGCTGACGCTTCTCGCTCATGAGCCGGTCAGCTCACGCAGGCTCCCGGCGGGAACCTCCCGCGAGCGATCAGGAACCCGCACGCTCCATCAAGAACCGCCGTGAGGCCCGCAAAGGTCCGCGAGCGGGCGGCCAGTCGGAGGGGATCTGCTCCGCCCTACACTCCAGGTGACCGTGTCGACCGACCGTGCCGACAACATCGACCAGCAACACCTCGAGTTCCCTGTCGAGGAGCTGCTGCGGCGCGCGCGCCCGCTGCCACCGCGCGACGAGATGGTGATCGAGGATCTGACCGAAGAAGAAAGCGAGCCTTCCTCGCCGCCGTCGACTCGTGAGCGCCCCCGGGTCGCGCGGTCCGATCGTGATCGACACCGACGTCTTCAGCGCGGAGCCGGTGCCCGGATCGCGGCTCGCTGAGCGCTACGCACCGATCATCACCGGCAAGGAAGGCATTCATCTCGTTTCAGACCGCCGCCCGAATTGCGCTACGGCGCGGCTCCGTGGCGGCTGGGGCACAACGCGCATGCTCGCGCTCGACACAAAGATCCATCGGGTCGAGGTCGTTCACACCGGCCCCGAGCTCATATTCGTCTACGCCCAGCTTCGAGCCGACGGCGAGGCCGCCGGCCATGCGCTCGCCCAGCGCGGACCGGTGGATCGCCGCGACCGCCTACGCCTCGGGATCCCGCTCGTCTCCAACGACAGACGCGCTCGCAAGGCTCGTTGGCGTCGGCCGGGAGCCGCATTCTGCTCGCTGCATGATCGAAGCAGGGCGGCTCCTCACACTGTCGTGGCCGCATCGCCGAGCTGAAGGACGGCGTCGAATACAGCCGCGGAAGCCTGGGCCGTGCGGTCGATGATCCGGACGAGCCTGCGTCTGTGCGGTGCCTGCATGCACACGACTCCGTTGCGGCGAACGTTCCATCCGAGCTCAGCGACTGCTCCCTGCGCGATCCGAATGCGCCCGGTTATCGCCGCGCCGGCCTCGAGCAGAGTGGCCGCGCACCGACGATAGGCCCCTTAGCGATCGGCCGCCGCCCTGCGCTGGGAGCCCCAGGCCATCCAGTCCCGGGCGGTCCACTCCTGCCCGCCCGGTTGGTCCGGTGGTTCGGCAAGTGAGCTGACGTCCGCGCCCCGGGTGAGCAGCAGTCGCAGCGTGCCGGCTCGCCCCCACAGGGCGGCGCGGTGCAGCGCGGTTCCGTCCCCCCGCCCTCGGGCGTCGATTGGGACGCCGGCGTCAGGCAGCCGAGCGACGACCTCGTCATCGCCGGCGCTCGCCCAACGCGGGAGCTGCTCACAATCGTTCCATCGCACGGCGAGATCAGGGTGTGATTCCCTCACGCGGTTGGCGAGTACGGCGTCAAACCGTCCGCGTCGCGAACATCGAGCCGCGCACGACCGTCGATCAGCAGCGCCGTGGCCTCCGGATTCCGGCGTACAGCAACAGGTCGCTGCCTCGAACCGGAGCTCCATCGGCGATCAGCGCCCGCAGACGCTCGACATCGCCGTCCTCGACCGCAACCCGGAGCACGGCCCTCACCAGCGCCGGCCACGACCGGAAGCCGAGGTCCCGCGCCACGGCCGCTTGTGCCTCGGCGGGCGTGGCGGCCGATCGGCCCGAAAGCGCGACAGCGCCCTAACCTCACCGGAACTGGCAGCACGCAATGACTCGACGACGTGCTCGCCCCGCGTCCGGGTTCGGCGCGAGGCGAGCGCGAGGCGAGGGCGAGGGCGAGGGTCAGGTCGTGGGCTCGGGAACCTTCGAGGTCCCGAAGCAGGCGACGTCCTTGCCCGGAGTCCTGCCGGTGAGCAGGTAGGTGTTGACCGTATTCACCACGCAGGGATCGCCGAAGGCGTACGAGGTGTGGGCGTAGTTGTCGGTCCTCACGAGCGAGGAGTTCTTGATCTGCCGGGCCATGCTCACCACCCACGACAGAGGTGTCGTGTAGTCGTGGTTGCTTCCGAGCAACATGATGGGCGGCTGTCCAGCGTTCTTGAACGGGGCCGGCGGCATGCTTGTTTGGACGGGCCAGTTCAGGCAGTTGGCCACTGACCAGACCACGTTCTCGCCGGTCAGGGGGTTGATGCGGCGGGCCGTCGCGGCCGCGGCGGCGATCTGACCGGTGGACACGTCGGTGGGCCCGTCGATGCACTTGATCGAGAAGAACGCGTGCCGAGGCTCTTCCCGTGGCTCGGGAAGGTGCCGTCCGGGAGTCGGCCGGCGGCGTCCTGCACGTCGTTCCACATGGGTCCGAGATCGCCCTTCAGGATCGCCGGAGCGAGCACGTTGTCGAGCTCGGGGTAGTCACCGTTGCTCCCGACTCCGTACTCGTCGATGACGGTGGTCAGGTAGCCGTCGTCCACGAACCCGGTCCCGCGCATCGTCGTGACCTTCACCGGATGGGCGCGCAGCGAGGCGATCAGCGAGATCAGCTTCGCCTCACCGTGCGCCGGATCAGAGGCAAACGGACAGTCGGGTCGAGCCGCGCAGGTGGCGAAGTAGTTCCTGATCCCGAGCTCCTCGGTCTGGGCGTGCAGGATGCCCTCCTGGAAATAGCTGACGTTCGTGGGCACGACGCCGTCGAGCGTCATGCGCCGCACGCGCTTGGGGAACAGTTCGGCGTACACGGCACCGAGCTTGGTTCCGTACGAGAACCCGAGCCAGTTGACCCTCGACTCGTGGAGCGCGGACCGGAGCACGTCGATGTCACGCGCAACCGATGCCGTGTCGACCCACTTGATGACATTCAGATCGCGGGCGGCACAGTCCTTGCCAATCACTCCGTACGCCCGGATCAGCACGGCTCGCTCGTGCGCCGTGCGCGGAGCGCCCTCCGAGAAGTTGAGAGCCTCGAGCTGCTTGTCGGTCAGGCCGCAGTCGACCGCCGGCTCGGACTTGCCGACCCCGCGCGGATCGAAGCTGACGAAGTCATAGGCCGCGTGCAGCGTCGCGTCGTTGATCGTGCTGTGCTTGATCATCGAATACCCACTCCCGCCGGGACCGCCGGGATTCATGATCAGCGCGCCCTGGTACTGCGTGCGCGTCCCGGTCGCGGGATATTTGATGACGCGGATCTTGAATGTCCCGTGCGTGCTGTTGGTCAGGTAGGACCTGGGGACGGGCAGCCATGTGCACGACATCTTGTCCTCGCACGCAGTCCAGACAAGCTTCTGGGAGTAGAACGGCTTGAGGTTGGGGGTGGAGACCTTCGTGCTTCCGGCAGCGCCGGCTGCACCCAGCAGGCCCAGCAGCCCGACGCCGATAGCTGTGGCCAGCGAGGCGATGATGCCGATACGGAGCTTCGAGGACAGGAGCGACATGGGACCCTTTCTGTAAGCCGTTGACGGTGCGCTTCTCCGACCGAATCCGATCGGACCGACCCCCTCGGGGTGTCCTCGAGCGCGCCCCGGATGCTTCGCTCAGGCTCGCCGCCCAACATCGACCGGGCGGACTTGTCGGCCAAGCGCCGCCCTGCGGCAGCGCCGTTCCACGTATGCCAACAAAACAAGCTTCCACACTGGTGTGATCGGCCCATCACCCGAATCGGATAACGCCCGGTCCGCGTCTGGTGGTCGCGGTGTGTCAGTGCGGTGCACGGCCTGCACGGGCCAGGGCAGCCGGTACCGGAGGGTCGTGCGACACTCTTGGCGGCGGCGAGCCTGACCGCGGTCCTCAGCGGGCGCTTGGGTGACCGGGATTGCGAGTCGAGATCGGAGGTCGGAATGGAGGGCAGCCGGAGTAAGGCAACAGGCTCCGCCCAGCGAGCGTCAGGGTCGCGATCCCGTTCGAAGTCGATGCCGGCGCGGACGCCTCGCCTGCGCTCTGGCGCGAATCCCGAGTGGCTCACGATCGACGAGCGAGTTGCCCGCGGCAAGGCGGCACGGGCAGCGGTGCCCCGCGCGAGTCACGCGGAGTGGAGCCCGGCCCTACGCGTGGCCGAACCGATCGATCTGCTGGAGGAGCAGGCGTCGGCTCGCGTCCAGGAACTGGTCCCGATTCGTCACGGACGTATGGTGGTGTCCCCGTTCGCGTACTTTCGCGGCGCGGCGCTGCCGATGGCATCGGACCTGGCCGCCACACCGCAGTCGGGACTGAACGTTCAGCTGTGCGGGGACGCACACCTCTCGAATTTCGGCATGTTCGGCTCGCCCGAGCGCCATCTCTTCTTCGATGTCAACGACTTCGACGAGACGGGGCCGGGGCCCTGGGAGTGGGATGTGAAGCGCCTGGCCGCGAGTCTCGAGATCGCCGGCCGCGACAACGAGTTCGATGACAAAGCGCGCGCGCGGATCGTCCTACGCGCCGTTCGTACCTACCGCCAGACGATGCGGGAGCTGGCGCAAAGCTCGATGCTCGATGTCTGGTACGCGCATCTGGACACGAGCACGCTGCTGCCGCGCTTCCGCTCGCTGCTCGATCCGAAGCGGACGCCGAGCGTGTGGCGAGCCATCAACAAGGCAAGAGCTCACGACAGCCACCAGGCGTTCGACAAGCTCTGTCACACGCCGGATGACGAGCCGAGGATCCTCAGCGATCCTCCGCTGATCCTGCCGGTCGAGGAGCTCCTCGGCGACGTCGAAGGCGGTGTCCTGCTCGCGGCCATGGACGCGTTCCTTCGCTCCTATCACCGCACGCTGCAGCGCGATCGGCGGCACCTGCTGGACCACTATCGACTCGTTCACCTCGCCCGCAAGGTCGTCGGGGTCGGCAGCGTGGGTACGGAGGCCTGGATCCTGCTGCTGCTCGACGAGAGTCGTTCTCCGCTGCTGCTGCAGGTCAAGGAGGCCGATGCCTCAGTGCTCGAGCGGTTCACGGCCAAGAGCAGGCTCGCCAATCATGGCCAGCGAGTCGTTGCCGGCCAGCACCTGATGCAGACGGCCAGCGACATCTTTCTCGGCTGGGAGCGATTCGACTTCATCGGCTACGAGCGGGACTACTACATCCGGCAGCTCAGGGACTGGAAGGGCTCCGCCGACCTCGCCGGCATGACTCCGGCAGGCATGGAGCTCTGGGGTCAGATGTGTGGATGGACGCTGGCCCGGGGACATGCACGGTCGGGCGACCGGGTCGCCATCGCCGCCTATCTAGGCAAGTCAGACGCGTTCGAACGCGCGATCCTCAGCTTCTCGGCCGCCTACGCCGACCAGAACGAGGCCGATCACCGGATGCTCCGGGATGCGGTGGCCAGTGCCCGGCTATCAGCGGAGACGGGCGTGTAGCCGCGGTCGACGCGTCGCTCAGGCCACCTGCTCGCGCCGGCGGGCGCTGGCCGAGTGAGCGCCACGATCGGTCGATGCGCAGGGCGGGGCCGCCAGAGGTTGCACCCAGCCGGTGAGCCGGTAGTCGCCCTGCGTCAGCTGGACGGCCTTCACGGGCCAGGGCAGCTGGTAGCGCAGGGACGAGTCGGTGAGGAACTCGAGGATGTGGTCGTGCGAGTCGAACAGGCGCCGGCTTCACGCGCCGGGGAGGTTCACCTGCACCGCGATGGCGGCGCGCGCGAGCAGGTTCAGCTGGAGACTCCAGCCGCTGGGCGTTCTGGGCCCGGGCGAGCGCGCGGAGGTCTCTGGGGTCCACGCCGATCACGCCGGCGAAGTGTTTCGCAACCGAGCCGGCGCGCGGCCAGTCCGGAGACGATCGCGGCGACGCGTTTCACGGCGCGTTTCCCAGGGTGAAGGTGAGCGCCGGACTCGCCGACGGATGCGTGCTGCCGGGCAGCGCCGGGCGGGAGGCCTGGACCGTGACGTTCCAGCCCGTGCCGACCACGCGGCTGTCGGAGACCGACGAGTTGCCGACGTCGGCGTGCAAGGTCAATGGCTGACCGATGGTCGGGGTAGGGGGGAAGTCGCCGGCGCTCGGCGGCGTGCCCCAGCCGAGGGGTTGAGCAGCGCCTGCGCGGACGGCGCAGTGCGCCGGCGGCCGCCGTGGCGAGAACCAGTGCGGCCAGGAGCGCCATTGGCCGTGTGCCTGAAGGTGTGCGCAGGTGGCTCACGAGGGGGTGGTGGGTGGAGCTGCGCGCCACGGGGGCGGTCGCGATGCTGCTCCCCCGCCTCCGGTGTTCGACTGCGCGAAGTCCCAGAGGCCGACGCGGAGGCGGCAGACTCAGGGGGAGCGGACCCGGGGGCAGCGGGCCCGAGAGCGTCGCCTAGGGCGACGGGACGATGCGGATGTACGGCCTGGGGGACTCCCAGCCGTCGGGGTACTTCTCCTTGGCCTGCTCGTCGCTGACCGAGCCGGCGATGATCACGTCGTCGCCCGGCTGCCACTGAGCCGGCGTGGCCACGGCGTGGTTGGCGGTGAGCTGCAGCGAGTCGATCACCCGCAGGACCTCGTCGAAGTTGCGCCCGGTGGTCATCGGGTAGATGAGCACGAGCTTGATCTTCTTGTCGGGGCCGATCACGAACACGTTGCGCAGGGTCGCGTTCTGGGCCGGCGTGCGCTCGGTGGGATCGCCCTCGACGTCGGCCGGGAGCATCCCGTACAGCTTGGCGACGTTGAAGTCGGTGTCGGCGATGATCGGATAGTTGGGGGCGGTGCCCTGGGTCTCCTCGATGTCCTTGGCCCACCGCTCGTGGTTGTCGGACGGATCGACCGACACCGCGATGACCTTCACGCCGCGGTTGTCGAACTCCGGCTTGATGCTGGCCATATACCCGAGCTCGGTGGTGCACACTGGGGTGAAGTCGCGCGGGTGCGAGAAGATCACGCCCCAGTCGTCGCCGAGCCACTCGTGAAAGTTGATCGTGCCCTCGGTCGTCTCGGCGGTGAAGTCCGGCGCGGTGTCGCCGATGGTCAGAGCCATGGTCGTTCTCCCTTGGTTGCGCTGTAATGATCATAAATCTGATCGAGATTCCAGATACTAGTATCAGCGGCCGCTCGAACCGCGAGCCGAGCGAGGGTGCAGAGGATCACGAAGCGGAACACCCAGTGGGTGAGGTCGAGGGTGTCCCGATCGGTCTGGCCGCCCGGGCCGCATCGGGGAGGGCAGAGCGGTCGGGGGAGCGCGACGCGGGCGCGAGGCGGCTCATGTCGGCCGCGAACCGCGAGCTGCCCGCCCGGGCGGCACCGGGGGGCGCTCGACACGCGCCGGTGAGGCCGGAAGGGCGCCGCCGCAGAAGCGGAGCCAGCAGCGCCGCGATCGTGTGAGCCTTCCGGGTCGGCGCAAGACCGAGCGTGAACAGGGTCAGGGCGCTCGTACCAGCGCCCAGACGGCCTCGAGCGGGTTCTTGCCCAGCGGCCAGCGGCGCTCGTCGGAGAGCAAAATCGCGAGCGCGATCAGCAGGGGCGCAAACGCGCCCTCGTGGAACTCGTACAGAACCCCGACCTGCAGGACCCAGAACGCGGCGTAGGCGACCGCGATCAAGTACGCGCCCGTGCGCCGGAGCGCGGTCGAGGGGCCCATCCCGGCCGGGATTGACACACGACCGCTCTGATGGCCACGCGGCGAAATCCGGGCCAGACCAACCCAGCGACGGCCTCCCGCACGCGGACGGTGAAGCTGTGGGCGCCGAAGGGCGTCGGCGAAGCGCTGGAGCGCCTCGGCCCCGGCGGCTGGCCGTAGGTGTCGTTGAGCGATTTGAGCGGTCCCAGCTCGGCTTTCGTGCTCGGCCTGGAGGCGGTGGAGCTCGGCCCGCAGGGCCGCGGTCTGACGCGGCAGAGCTGCGACGTGGCGTCGGCCGCCGGCCGGTGAGCGGGGGATCAGGACTCCGATCTGCTCCCGGAAGCGGCGTTCGTCAGGGCCGTCCTTAACCATGAACGAGGCCAGCTTCTCGGCGGCGTCGAAGGCCAGATAGGACCCTCGCGGACTGCGCTCGACCTCGATCCCGCATTCGGCCGGCGCCCGGGCAAACTCCTCGCGATGCTCCGCGGTGGCGACGACGATCGCGGCTCCGTCCCCACGCAGTTAGGCGCTGAGGTTGAGCGATCGACGGGAATTTCGGCCACAGAACCGTCGGCGGGAGCCCGACGCGCCACTATCCTGAACGTTGAATGGCTTCCGTTGCCGAGGAAATCGTGCCCCGCCTGCGCGGCGTCTCCCACGCGGTCGCGTTCTTCGTCGCGCTCGCCGCCGCGGCCGTGATCGTGGTGCTCGCGCCGACGGGGACGGCGACTGCTGCCCTGGCGATCTACGGCGCCGGCCTCGTGGCGCTGTTCGGCGGCAGCGCGCTCTATCACCGCTGGCCGGGCCCGGTCCGGTTCAAGCCGGTGCTGCGCCAGATCGACCACAGCACGATCTTTGTCTTCATCGCGGCCAGCTACACGCCGATCGCGCTGCTGCTCGTCCACGGCCCGATCGGCTGGGTGCTGCTGGCGGGCGCGTGGGCCGGAGCGCTGGCCGGCGTCGCCTTCTCGCTCGGATGGGCCCACGCGCCGCGCCCCCTCGCGGCGGGTCTCTACGTCGCCTTCGGTTGGCTGGCCCTGATCGCAATGCCGCAGCTGCTCAGCGCGCTCGATCCGATGGCGCTCGCCCTGCTCGCCGGCGGGGGGATCCTGTACTCGCTCGGGGCAGTCGTGTACGCCCGCCAGCGCCCGGATCCGTGGCCGCGGACGTTCGGCTTCCACGAGATATTCCACGCGCTCGTGATCGCGGCCGCCACCCTGCACTACGTGGCCATGATCGGCTGGATCCTCCCGGCTGCGCGGGGGTAGTTCGGCCCGGCTCGCTCCCGGGGGCGCACGGATCCCGCTTGGAGCATCGGCCCTCGCGGGACGGGCTGAAGCAGGCCAAGGACCCCCCAACACTGCAGAAAGAACGCTTGCAAGTTTGCGCACGTTCTGCTAATCTGCTAGCAGACGCACCCGAACGCGACCATACCCAAGGAGCACAGATGCCGACCGCAACCCAATCACAGAACGGCGCCCCGACATTCGAAAGCGCATTCGGCCAGTTCAAGGACTTCAACGAGCAGTTCTTGGATGCAGCGCGCAAGGCGGGCCACGTGTACGTGGACTCGTACGAGAAGGCCGTCGACCGCGCGATCGACCTGGAGCTCAAGGTCGCCGACGCGACCCGGGTCGAGTGGATCAAGAACCTGATCGACACGCAGGCCGACGTAGCCCGCGAGCTCACCTCTTCGTATACCACCACCGCACGCAGTCTGCTCAAGTAACGGCGCTCGCCGGCAGCCTGCTCGAACAAGGGCGCTTCAAGCAAAACAGTAGGGAGAGCACCGGCACCGGCCGGTGCTCTCTTCTACAAGGAGGAGTGAACATCGTGATGACCTCACCGCTGGCATCCGGTCCCGCACCGTCGACGTATACGTCGGGGCTGCTGGACAGCTGGGTAGAAGGGTGGTCGATCGCGCTCCGGGGCATGGGCGACTACATGGGCGCCACGCTGAAAGGCGAGATCAAGCCCCAGGACATTCCGCGCTGGTGGAATCTGATGACCAAGCGCGAGGCACCCACGTGGGCGAACCCGAACGAGATCGTGTTCGAGGCGCCGGTGGCGCGTCTGCGCGACTTCTCCACCGGCAAGCCGCGCGGCCTGGTGCCAACGCTGGTGTGCCCGCCGCAGGCCGGCCACGACTCGTGCATCGTCGACTACGCGAGCGATCAGAGCCAGATGCGCACGATCACCTCGTGCGGGCTCGAGCGCGCGTTCACGCTCGATTGGATCGGAGCGACCGAGGAGACCGCGGACTCGACGGTCGAGGATTACCTCGAGGTGATCGACCGCGCCATCGACCACTGCGGCGGTCATGTGAACCTGATCGGAGACTGCCAGGGTGGCTGGCTGGCGACGATCTACGCCGCACTGAACCCCGAGCGCATCAACACGCTCACGATCGCCGGCGCTCCGATCGACTTCCACGCCGGGGAGCCGGTCATCCACGAGGTGCTGCGCTTCCTGGCACCGCGCGGCAGCATGAAGTTCTATGAGTCCCTGGTCGCCGCCGACGGCGGCGTGCTCAAGGGTGAGCACATGGTCTCCGGCTTCGTGCTGATCCAGCCGGGCGATGAGGTCTCGCGTCAGTTCGAGCTGCTGCACAACGTCAACGACGAATACCACGTCGCGCGTTATGTGCACTTCGAGAACTGGTTCAAGCACACTCAGGACGTCCCGGGTGCGTTCTACCTGTGGATCGTGCGCCACCTGTTCCGCGACAACGCGCTGATGAGCGGATCGCTGCGGATCGGCGGCCGCACCGTCGACCTGACCAAGATCGACATGCCGCTCAACCTCCTGGCCGGTGCCACGGACCACATCACCCCGCCTGACCAGGTCTTCGCGCTCGGTTCGATCGCGTCCACGCCGGAGGAGTTCATCGACCGCCACGTCAGCACCGGCGGCCATCTCGGGTTGTTCATGGGCCACGAGTCGCTCCGCGAGCACTGGCCCAAGATCCTCGGCGAGGTGCTCGAGCACTCGACGAGTTCCCGCAAGGCGTCCGCCAACGGGCGGTCGCTCGCCGCGGCCAAGAAGTAGCGGCTCCGTGTGACGGTCGGGCCCGGCCCTGGTACGAGCAGTCCAGGGCCGTGCCCTGACCCTCTTCCGCGCGAACGCGCTGTCGAGCAGCGCGCACGTCCGGCCCGGTCGCCCCGGCTAGCGCGCGGTCCAGCCCTGGTCCATCGTGACCGGCACGCCGGTGAAGGCGGACCCGTTCGGACCGGCCAGGAAGGCAACCACCTCGGCCACCTGCTCGGGCTCGATCAACTGCTTGACCGCCTGCGGGGCGAGGATCACGTCCTCGAGCACGCGCTCCTCCGGGAGGCCGTGCGCCTCGGCCTGCGCGGCGATCTGCTTCTCGACCAGCGGCGTGCGCACGTAACCCGGGCACACCGCGCTCGCGCTGATGCCCTAGCCGGCGCCCTCGAGCGCCAGCGTCTTCACCAGCCCCAGCAACCCGTGCTTGGCCGAGACGTAGGCGGCCTTGAACGGCGAGGCGATGAGACCGTGCACCGACGCGATCGCGATGTAGCGCCCGGCGCCGCTTTCGCGCAGCGCCGGCCACGCCGCCCGGGCCAGCACGAACGGACTCGTGAGCAGCAGGGCGATGATCGTGTCCCAGCGTTCCTGGGGGAAGGACTCCACCGGCGAGACGTGCTGGATCCCGGCATTGGGAACGACCAGGTCGAGGCGTCCGAATCGCTCGAGCGCCGCGGCGACCGCGGCCTCGTTGTCCGCCGGCGCGGTGAGGTCCGCCTCGTACGGAACGCCGGGTCCGGCGGGATCCGGATGCAGATCGACCGACAGGACATCCATCCCGCCCTGCTCGAGCCGGGCGGCGACCGCGCGGCCGATGCCGCCGCCCGCCCCGGTCACGAGGGCCGCCTTGCCGCCGAGGCCGCTCGGGCCCCCGAGGTCGCCGGCGTCGCTCATCGGCGTCTCCACAGTGCGTGTCTCAGCGTGACTTGCTCGTCCCGGTCCGCTTGCGCGGACCGGCGGCGGAGCCCGTGCCCGTGAACGCCT
Source organism: uncultured Solirubrobacteraceae bacterium (assembly GCA_963816005.1). Taxonomy (GTDB): domain Bacteria; phylum Actinomycetota; class Thermoleophilia; order Solirubrobacterales; family Solirubrobacteraceae; genus Palsa-465. The sequence goes on from CAWFKF010000085.1 coordinate 93,738, forward strand.
CGTAGACCTCGAGCAGCGCCGCCCGCTGGCGGGCGGACAGCTTCGCGTCGGCGCGGATCGCGTCGACCACGGCACTGCTCTCGGGCTCCTCGCCGGGCGGCGCGACGCCGGCTCGCTCGTAGAGCGTGTCGGCCGAGACCTTCAGCGCGCTTGCGATCCCGTCGAGGACCTGCTCGGAGGGAGCACGAAGCCCCCTCTCGATTTGCGACAGGTACGGATTGGAGATCCCCGCCAGCTGCGCGAACTGGCGCATCGAGAGCTCTGCGAGCTCCCGTTGCTGGCGGATGATCTCTCCGAGTGCGGCTGCTGAGCGACTGGCCATGCTGGGTCAGCATAGCCCGCTGCTACATCTCCTGGCCGCCGTTGACGTTGAACACCTGACCGGTGATGAACGATGAGTAGTCGGAGACCAGGAAGTGCACCATGCGCGCGACCTCGTCGGGGCGGCCGAGCCGTCCGACGGGGATCAGCGACTTGATCCGGTCGATCACCTTCTCGGGGATGTGTTCGACCATCTCGGTGGCGATGAACCCGGGGGCCACCGTGTTGACCGTGATCCCGATCGAGTCCTCGGTCAGCTTGTCGACCTTGGCGAGCTGGTAGCACGCCTCGCGGGCCAGCGTCTTGGTGAGGCCGAACAGCCCCGACTTCGAGGCCGCGTAGTTGGCCTGCCCGATGTTGCCGATCTCGCCGACCAGCGACGAGATGTTCACGATCCGCCCAGAGCCGCGCTCGAGCATGTGCGGCAGCACCGCCTGGCTCGTGAAGAACGCGCCCGACAGGTTGACCGAGAGCACCTTGTACCAGTCCTCGTCGGTCATCTTCAGCACGGTCCGGTCGATCGTGATCCCGGCGTTGTTGACCAGGATGTCGAGGCGGCCGTGCGCGTCGATGACCTCCTGGACCGTGCGACGGCAATCTTCGGCCGAGCCGACGTTGCCCTGGTGGATGCTGGCGTCGACGCCGTGGTCGCGGAGCTGGGCCAGCAGCGCGTTGGCGTGCTCGGCATCGCGGCCGTAGCCGGCGGCGACGATTGCTCCCTGCTCGGCGAAGCTGCGGGAGATCGCGGCGCCGATCCCGCGCGTGCCGCCGGTGACGAACGCCACCCGGCCCTGCAGCCGCGAGCGGCGGTGATCGGCCGGGAAGGCCTCGGTGCCGGGCCCGGGCGTCTCGGTGATGGGAAGGTCCATGGGTGTTCTCTCCTCGGGCTTTTCGATTGCGGCTAGCGGTCCGACCTCTCCGCCAGCCACCCGGCGAGGTCAGGCCAGATCTCGTTCTTCGCCTTCGATCCGGCGATCAGGCCGATGTGGCCGCCGGGACGGTCGAGGTGAGTGACGTCCTCGCTCACGACGAGGTCGAAGATCGGCATCGTTCCGATCCGGGGCGCGATGTGATCCCCCTGCGCAGTCACGACCAGCAGGTTCTGATCGATCAGTCCCAGCTTGACGCGGCGTCCCCGCAGGCTGATGCGGCCGCCGATCAGCGCGTCGTCGCGATACAGCCAGTGCAGCATCTGGGCGAACGCCTTGCCCGGGAACGGCGGATTGTCGCCGACCCATTTGGCCATCGACTGCTGCGCCTCGCGGTTGACGCGTCCCTCCTGGACGGCCTCCCACAGCTTGCGGTCCGTGGTCCAGAAGTTGGTCACGGGCTTGAGTAGCCGGTTGGCGAAGTCGACGCCCCAGCCCGGGAGCGACCGCCACAGCTCTGCCGTGTAATCGGGGTCGAACTCCGTGTTGGCGGTCCACTTCGCGTACACCGAGCAGCGCCCGTCGATCGGCATCGTCAGGAGCGCCAGGTTGCGCACCGGTGTTTGCTCGCCGCGGCGATCCAGGCCGCAGTACATCGCACACATCGTGGCGCCCATGCACCAGCCGAGCAGCGTCAGCTCGTCCGCGCCGCTCGCGCGGAGGGTCTCTCGCACGGCCCAGTGCAACTCGTCGCAGACGAGTTCCTCGAAGCCGGTGTCGGCGTCCTCCTCGTCGGGCACGCCCCAGTCGAGGAGGAAGATGTCGAAGCCCTCCCGGAGCAGGTACTCGACCAGCGAGGCTCCCGGCCGTAGGTCGAAGATGTCGGGCCGGTTGATCAGCGCGAACACGAGCAGGATCGGCACCGCGTGGGAGCGATCGTTGCTCTTGTAGCGCCACAGCGTGACGGTGCGATGGGTCCACACGGCCTCGCGCGGCGTCGCGCCGATCACCGCGTCCTGGGTCGTCAGCTTGATGTTCGCGTACTCGAGTGCGTTGAGCGGGGTGCGGACGATGCGATCGATCACGTCGATCGGGGTGCGGACGACGCGATCGAGCGTGCTCATCGGCCGGCGACGCCCTTGTCGCCGGTGTGGGTGGTCTCATCCGTTCCCGGCTCGACGTCCTTCTTGCCGTTGGCACTCTGGCCGGCCGCCCGCCGGTCGCGTGCGGCGAGCTCGTCTCTTAGCTCCTCGACCTCCTGCAGGATACGCTCGAGCTTGTCCTCGGTGCGATGAAGTTGCCGGGCGAGCCTGGTCACGTCGGCCCGCCCGGCCACTCGCAGGTTGCGCAACACCAGATCCGCCAGATCCGTCCCCACCCGCGCGAGCGCCGCGACGTTCTCCGCTCCGCGCGCGAACACCATGCCGAAGCTCTGCTTCGACACGAGCTGCTCGAGCGCCTTGGCGGTCTGTGACTCAGCCTGCTCGTAGAGCTCGCGGGCCGTGCCCTCGGGCGTTTTGATGCTGCGCTCCGCCATATCAGTCCTCCTGGGCCTGGGCGGCCGAGACCTTCTTCTCGAGCTCGGCCATCACCGCGGGGTCGCGGAGGGTCGTTACGTCGCCGAGCGCGCGGCCCTCTGCGATGTCCCGCAGCAATCTCCTCATGATCTTGCCCGAACGCGTCTTTGGCAAATCATCGGTCCACAGGATCCGCTTGGGACGCGCGAGCTTGCCGATCTGCTCGGCCACGTGCTCGCGGATCTGAGCCTCGATCTCCGGCGTGCCCTGGAGGTCTCCGTTCAGCGTCACGAACGCGACGATGGCCTGGCCGCTCATCTCGTCGGACTCGGCGACCACGGCCGCCTCTGCGACCTTCTCGTGGGCGACGATCGCCGACTCGACCTCGGCCGTCGACAGGCGGTGACCGGAGACGTTGATCACGTCATCGATCCGCCCGACGATCCACAGATACCCGTCCTTGTCGCGGATCGCCGCGTCGCCGACGAGGTAGGTCTCGGGCCCGAACCGCGACCAGTACGTCTCCACGTAGCGGTCATCGTCGCCGTACAGCGTCCGCAGCATCCCCGGCCACGGCCGCTTGAGCACGAGCAGGCCCTGACCCTGGGCGACGCTCTCGCCGGTCGACTCGTCGAGTACGTCGGCCACCACGCCCGGGAGCGGATGGGTGGCCGAGCCCGGCTTGGTGTCGGTCAGCCCCGGGAGCGCGGAGATCATGATCTGGCCCGTCTCGGTCTGCCACCACGTGTCGACGATCGGGCAGCGCTCGCGGCCGATCACGACGTGGTACCACAGCCACGCCTTGGGGTTGATCGGCTCTCCGACGGTGCCCAGCAGCCGCAGCGAGGAGAGGTCGCGGGCGTTGGCGTGCTCGGGGCCCCACTTCATGCACGCGCGGATCGCCGTCGGCGCGGTGTAGAAGATGGTCACCCCGAAGCGCTCGCACAGCTCCCACCAGATGCCCTTGTGCGGGTAGTCCGGCGCGCCCTCGTACATCACGCTGGTGGTGCCGTTGGCGAGCGGCCCGTAGACGATGTAGGAGTGGCCGGTGACCCAGCCGACGTCGGCCGAGCAGAAGAACACGTCGCGCTCGGGGTCGAGGTCGAACACGTACCGGTGGGTGGCGCTGACGCCGGTGAGGTAGCCGCCGGTGGTGTGCATGATGCCCTTCGGCTTCGCCGTCGAGCCCGAGGAGTAGAGGATGAACAGCGGGTGCTCGGCCTCCATCGGCTCGGCCGGGCAGTGCGGGTAGGCGGCGGCCATGATCTCGTCCATGTAGACGTCACGGCCGGCCCGCATGGGCGTGTCGATGCCGGTGTGCCGGACCACCACGATGTGCTCGAGCTTCTCGAGGTTGCCCAACGTGGCGTCCACCTGCTCCTTGACCGGGGCCGTCTTGCCCTTGCGCCGCGCGCCGTCGACGGTGATCAGCGCCTTGGCGTCGGACACCTCCATCCGCTCCCTGACCGCCTCGGGCGCGAAGCCGCCGAAGACGACGTTGTGCGGGGCGCCGATGCGCGCGCAGGCAAGCATCGAGACGACGACCTCGGGGATCATCGGCAGATAGATGCCGACGACGTCGCCCTTCTGTACGCCCAGGTCCTTGAGCGCGTTGGCGAGCCGCTGCACGTCGCGGTGCAGGTCGGCGTACGTGATCGCCCGCTCCTCGCCCTCCTCACCGGCCCAGTGGAAGGCGACACGCTGGCCGTTACCGGCCTCGACGTGGCGATCGACGCAGTTGTGGGAGACGTTGAGCGTGCCGTCGGTGAACCACTTGTAGAACGGCGGGTTGGAGTCGTCGAGGATCGTCGTGAACGGCTCGTTCCAGTGCAGCTCGCGCGCCTGCTCGGCCCAGAAGGCGTCGGGGTCGAGCTCGCCCCGGGCGTGCAGCGACGCGTCGTTGACGCGGGCGCCGGCGACGAACTGCGCCGGCGGCTTGAACAGATCCTGGTGCAGGAGCTCCTCGAGCCGGCGCTCGAGCTGCTCGCCGACGAGCGTTCCGGCGGTGGTGCTGGCGGTGCTGGGGTTCATCTGTCTCTCCTCACGGCTCTCTCGGTGAACTGGCGTGCGGGCCGCCCGTCGCGTCTGGCGCTGCGACCCAGAGGCGACGGCCGGGGCGGGGGTGGCAGTGCCATCCATCGCCTTGGCCATGCGGACCGATGCTACAGCGGCATCATCGGCAGCACGGTGCGGACGAACGTGTCGTTGGTGACCTCGGCCAGCGCGTTGTAACCCGCGGCGGCAGCCGCGAGCAGAGCGAAGTAGCCGCCCCAGTGGATCATCGTCACGTGGGCTCCGGCGTTGCCGATGCCCAGCAGGATGAACGTGATCAGCAGCAGGCCGAACACGACGTTGATCGCGCGGCGGGTGCGGAACGAGGCGACGAACATCAGCAGGGTGAAGATGCCCCAGCCGATCAGGTACAGGCCGACGGCGTTGCCGACCTGGCCCAGCGGGATCGCCTTGGGGAAGAACTGGACCAGGGCCCAAAACGAGAGCCAGAAGGCCCCGTAGGCGGTGAACGCTGTACCGGCGAACGTGTTACCCGTCCGGAAGGCCCACATGCCGGCCAGAACCTGGGCGACACCGCCGAACATCAGCGCGACGCCAAACACGATCGGCTCGACTCCAGGCTGACGAAGTTGGCGTTGACCATGCTCAGGAAGAATGTGGTCAGGGCGAATGCGCTCAGGCCGAGTGGACCGGGGTTGCCGATCACCGGCCCCGACATCGCTGTCGCTGCGGGTTCGGGTGCTTGCTCGTCGACCCCAACCAGGGGCCGCTCGGATACGACGTTTGCGGACAAGTCGTCCTCTCCTCACCTCGGGGGAATGGGTGCGCTACGTCTTCTGTCCGGCATCGACCCGGTGCGGGTTGGGTGAGGCGGAACCTAGATCCGAAGTTCGCCCTCGCCATCGGCCAAACACCGTCGCCTCGATCAGTAGTCGCCCGTATCGACGGGCGGATCTCGCGCGGTACGGCGCCGGCGGAAAGTACGCTCGCGCTGCCCGCCGCGTAGGGACGATGCGACGAGCGGCGCGGCCGGCGCGACGGACGGCGCCCCCAGGGACGACGAACGGACGCCCGCGCCGCGGATAAGCTGCGCCGTGAGAGGGTCTATGAACGTCGCGCTCGGAGTGCTGCTGGGTCTCGCCGTCGCCGCGGCGGCGCTGGGCGCGTGGCGGCTTGCGTTGGGACCGCGACGTGTCCTCAGCCCGGAACGGGAGGCGATGAACGAGGCGGCGCGGATCTCGCCGCATTTCATCTGCAACTCGCTGGCGGCGATCGCGAGCCACATCCACACCCAGCCGCCGGGGGGGCGCGAGCTGCTGACCGAGTTCGCGGACGTCACGCGTTACGCGTTCCGGGGCGAGCGCACGAACGTGACCCTTGCGGACGAGCTGCACTACGTGCAGAAGTACCTGAGGCTCGAGCCGGCCCGCATCGGCGAGCGCCTCGAGCTGCGGGTGCAGGTCGCCCCCGAGGTGCTTGGAGCCGTGGTCCCGGTGCTGTCGCTGCTGCCGCTGGTGGAGAATGCGGTGCGCCACGGGGTCCAGCCGCTGGCGGGCACCGGCGGGTCGAGGTCGTGGGCATCGACCGCGACACCGATGTCGAGCTGCCGGTGTCCGCCGACGGCGTCGGGATGGACGAGGAGCCCGCCGTGGCGGCGCTCCGGGGAGAGTCGGGCGGGATCGGCATCAGCAACGTCGACCGGAGGGTGCGCGGCACCTTCGGCGAGGACTGTGGTCTGGAGATCGACTCCCGGTCCGGGCGGGGCACCATGGTGATCACCGTGCCGAAGTTCCGGGCCGGGGTGTGCGCGGCGTGAGCGACCCCGGGCTGACCGTGCTGGCGGTCGACGGCGAGCGGCCGCAGCTCGAGGACCTCGCCCGGATGTTGCGCGCGAGCCGGTACGTGCACGAGGTGCTGACCGCCGACAGCGCCCACGATGCGGTGCTGCTGGCTAGCCGCCGGCGCTTCGACGCGATCTTCCTCGCCGTGCGCATGCCGGAACTTGACGGACTCGAGCTCGCCCGCGTGTTCAAGGCCTTCACGCAACCGCCCGCGCTGGTGTTCGTGAGCGCGTTCGACACCGCCGCCGTGGAGGCGTTCGAGCTGCGCGCGCTCGACTACCTGATGAAGCCGGTGGCTCTGCACCGCGTCGAGGAGGCGCTGACTCGCGTCATGGCCGAGTCGGCGGACGCCGAGCCGGCGGAGCCCCGGTCGGTGGCCGGCAGCCGCCGGACCGACGAGCCGGTGGACAGCGAGGTGGTCGCGGTCGACAACATCCGCGGCGGAGGCACGCGCCTCTTGCCGCGCAACTCGATCCTGTACTTCCAGGCCAACGGGGACTACCTGCGGATCGTCGCCGACAGCGGCCGCTACCTGCTGCGCGGGCGGCTCGCCGACGCCGAGCGCCGGTTCGAGTCGCACGGCTTCGTGCGGGTCCATCGCCAGTACGTCGCCAATCTGAGGCGGGCTATCGAGGTTCGGCCGTTGCTCAATGGGACGGCGCTGCTCCGGTTCGAGGCCGGCAGTGAGATCCCGGTTGCCCGGCGCCAGATGGCCGAGCTGCGCCGGCGGCTGCACACCTGAGCTTCGGGCCTAGGACGTCACGCCGCATGCCGCGGGACGAGCTCGCCGAGGCCACGCCTACGGCGCGCTCTGCCTGCGCCGCCTGCGCCGGGCCGACATCAGCGTGCAGGTCGGGTCCCAGAGCCTCGGCGGGGCCCGGGTGTGAGGAGCGGAGCGGCTCAGAGGCCGATGCACACCGACTTCGTCTCGGTGTACTCCTGGATCACCTCTTCGCCCATCTCCCGTCCCCAGCCCGACTGCTTGTAGCCCCCGAACGGCAGCGCCGCATCGAAGACGTTGTAGGTGTTCACCCACACCGTCCCGGCGCGGAGCTGCGGGATCAGCCGATGGGCCTTTCGCAGATCGTTGGTCCAGATGCCGGCCGCCAGCCCGTAGACGGTCTCGTTCGCGGCTGGGGCGACATCGGTCGGGTCCTTGAACGGGATCGCGGTCACGACCGGACCGAAGATCTCCTCGTCGAAGACCTTGTTGCCCTTGCTCGCGCCGTCGAGCACGGTGGGCGCGACGAAGTAGCCGCGCTCGCCGACCTGCTTGCCGCCGGTGACCGTGCGCACGCCCTCGCGCTCGCCGGCCTCAAGGAACCCAGTGACGCGCTCGAGCTGCTCGGCCGAGACGAGCGGTCCGATCTCCGTGTCGGCCTCGAGCCCGCGGCCGACCTTGATCTTGGACGCGTGATCGGAGACGCCGGCCAGCACGTCGTCGTAGATCTTCTGCTCGACGTACAGACGCGACCCGGCGCAGCAGCACTGGCCGTGGTTGAAGAAGATCGCGTTCGCGGCGCCAGGGATCGCGTTCTCCAGATCGGCGTCGGCGAACACGACGTGCGGCGACTTGCCGCCGAGCTCGAGCGTGACCCGCTTGAGATCGTCGGCGGCGGCCTTGACGATCAGCTTCCCGACCTCGGTCGAGCCGGTGAACGCGACCTTGTCGACGCCCTGGTGGGCGGCGAGTGCCGCGCCGGCCGTCTCGCCGAAGCCGGTGACGATGTTCACCACGCCGTCCGGCAGACCGGCCTCCTGCATCAGCTCGCCCAGCCGCAGCGCACTGAGCGGCGTCTGCTCGGCCGGCTTGAGCACGATCGTGCAGCCGGTGGCCAGGGCCGGACCGAGCTTCCACGCGGCCATCAGCAGCGGGAAGTTCCAGGGAATGATCTGGCCGACGACGCCGACCGGCTCCTTGAGCGTGTAGGCATGGAACTGGGCACCAGGGGCGTGCGGGACCGAGATCGGGAACGTGGCGCCGTGGACCTTGGTGGCGAACCCGGCCATGTGCTGGAACAGCTCGGCGGCCAGCGGCACGTCGGCGACGCGAGCGACGCCGACCGGCTTGCCGTTGTCCAGCGACTCGATCTCGGCCAGTTCGTCGGCGTGCTCCATGATCTCCTCGCCGATGCGCCAGATGATTCGTCCCCGCTCGGCCGCGGTCGCGCGGCTCCAGTCGGAGTTCTCGAACGCGCGTCGCGCGGCTGCGACCGCCGCGTCTACGTCCTCGGCGTCGCCCGCGGGGACGTGGTCGATGACCTCGCCGAGCGCGGGGTCGTAGACCTCGAGCGTGCGGGCGTGACGCGCGTGCACCCACTGGCCGTCGATCAGCATCAGCTTGGGCTGCTCGAGAAACCTGGCCGCCGGTGAGGCCGCCTCGAGTGTGGTCGCCATGTGTGGATCCTCTCCTCGGTCGTGTGACGGGATGGCGACGCTATGGGTGAGGGGGTTGCACTCAGGTTGCGCACGCGCCCGGCCGGCGGCGGCGCACCGCTCGTGTCGGCGCTCGGTGGCGCTCGGTGCGGGCCAGAAGCGTCGCGTGACGGCACCCGGGAGGCCGGGTGCCGGTACGCGGGAATGCCCGCGCCTCGGGCGGGCTACAACGCCGCGTTGGGATCCCCACCACTCCGAGCACCGCCGCGGCGATCGCATCGCGGGCTCGGCAGAGGATCCTCATGCCGAGATGGTCAGGTCGGGCTTACGCCCGCCCATCCGGTCTCAGCACGGATCGGGCGCAGCGGTTAGCCGCATGCGGCGGGCGATCGCCGCCGAGGTGGCGGTGGCGGCGGCGCGCCGCGGGTCGCCCGGTGGGAGCACCGCGACGAGCGCGCGGGCGGCGGCGGCGTCATCGGACCCGCACGGATGATCCAGCCAGCGGGCGAGCAGGTCGGGGTTGGCGGTGGTGAGGATGCTCCGCCGCAGCGACTCCTCGAGCAGCGCGCGCTGCTCGGCGATGTCCGGCGACTCGGAGAATGGGAGCAGTGGCCCGCGATACAGGCGCAGGGCGTCGCCCGGACGCCCCCGCGCGATTTGCCGCGCGACGTCGAGCCAGTCTCCGTCGAGCGGTCCGGCGAGGCGGTACGGCTGGGTGCGCACGACGTGCTCGCCGAGATGCGCGCGCACGCGGTGCACCTGCGCCCGCACCGTCACCGTCTTGCCGCGCTCGCCGTACAGCGAGAGGGCGAGCTGCTCGGCGGTCAGTCCCTCGGGATGCATGGCCAGCACGGCGAGCAGCTCGAGCGAGCGCAGCGCCCGCTCGGCGTGCGCGTCGCCAACCCGCGCGTGCACGTCGTTGCCGAGCAGGCGCAGCCGTGGTCGCGGAGGGCTGGGGCGGCGGGGACGCTCGAGCCACAGCACCGCGCCCTCGCCGGGGAGCGGCTCCGCGCTCGCGACGCGCCCGTCGGGAAGCACCATGCTCCCGTCGTGGCCCGGCGGCGGCCCGAGCTCCTCGGGCAGCTCGCCGGCGCCGCGCGCCGCGATCACCCGGCCGCTGAGATCGACGAGCACGCTCGGGCTCCGGCGCATGGCGATCAGGCCCTCCCAGAGCTCGCGCAGCCGGGCCCGGCGCTCGAGCAGGTCGAGCCTCAGGATCGCCTCGGCCTCGCGCGCGGCCAGTGCGGCCAGCGAGAGCGTGTGCGGGTGCGCGGTGCGCAATTCGGCGGTGAGGTCGATGACGCCGATCAGCTCGCCGTTGGCCGGGTCGTGGATCGGCGCCGCCGAGCAGGTCCATTCGTGCACCGCGGCGACGAGGTGCTCGGCGGAGAAGATCTGCACCGCGCGGTCGATCGCCGCGGCGGTCCCGACGGCATTCGTGCCGGTGCTGGCCTCGCCCCAGGCCGCACCGGCCTCGAAGCGCATCTCACTGGCCCGTTCGAGCGCCGCGCCATTGCCCGCGACCCAGAGCAGATTGGCCTCGCCGTCCGCGATGGCGACGACATGCCGGGCGTCGGTGTCGAGGCTGGTCAGCGCCGACAGGATCCCGCTCACCGCCGGCCCAGCGGGGAGCGCTCACGGGCCGCATCGAGCTTGTCGGCGGCGAGCGCGACCGGGGCTCCGGCCGCCTCGGGCGTGACTCCGGCCGCCAGGCTGCGCCGCCAGCTCTCGGCCACCAGCCCGCGGAGCTCCGCCGTCGCGATGCCACCCGCCAGGCTGTTCTCGTGGGCGCGGCGCCGCAGCGCGTGGGCCACCGGATCGGTCGCGACGTCCAGCGCGACCCAGGGGTTGCGCGTGCCCGCGTCCACCATTCCTACGAGCCGCTAATCGGGGCCTGCTCCCGCATACGTCGATGATGACGGATTCAGGCGTCGTGCAGTTCAGGAGCTCGCTTCTCGGCGGCTCATGCCTGTCCCCACGCGATTACACCGGCCACGTCGAGCGTGGAGAGGATTCCGATCGGAAGCTGCGTGATCGGATTCAGCACGACGACGTGGTTGACCTCGTGGGAGATCATCAGCTCGCCGGCCTCGAGCAGCGGCGTGTCGGTGTGCACCGAGACGACCGGCTGTAGCGCCAGCGCCCCGGCGGTCCGGTCGGTGCCGGTGCGAACGCCCGCGCGGACCAGATCGAGGTCGGAGATGATGCCCCAGACCACGCTCTCGCCGGCTCCCTCGGGGCCGATGCCGGTCACGGCGATGCAGTGGACGTGGTGGCTGGCCATCAGCCGCGCCACGTCAACGAGGGAGGCATCGGCGGGGCAGGAGAGGATTCCGGGGTGCATCGCTTCGGCGACCGTCGCGTGCTCCAGGCTGGGAGTGAGGTAGCTGCCCTGATGGGGGAGAAGTGCGGCTGGCATGAGTGCCTCCTCGGTGTGGCTTCCGACGATGCCGGAGCGCCGGTCACCACCGACACTAGAACCGATCGCCGCCGCAGGCATCCGGACGGCGTCCCCTTCCTGATACGTAGATAGCCCTGAGGGGCCGGCGCGGGTCAGACGGCCCCGGCGAGCGGGGGATCAGGCCGCGTCGGCGAGCGGGGCGTGCCCGTCCAGGCGCTCGAAGTTCTCGTACGCGGCGGTCGAGGCGCGCTCGATCATCGCCATCAGCCGGTCGAAGCGCTCCTTGACCGCGTGGTGGCCCATTCCGCGCCAGACCTCGATCCGGGCCTGCGGCAGGGCGGCGCGGACACCGTCGCGATGGGCCAGCGGCACGAGCCGGTCGCGGTCGCCCCAGACGGCGAAGACGGGGCCGTCGTAGGCCAGGCCGCGGCGGTGAAACGCGTACTTGGAGCGGCCGGCGTCGACGATCGCGCGCGTGCCCTCGCGGGCTCCCGTGACGAGCTCGGGGCCGCGGCGCGTGACGCGCTCGACGACCGCGGGGTCGGGCCTGGCGCCGTTGGTCACCATCGCCACGTAGGCGGCGCTGACGGCCAGCCGGCTCGACAGAGCGGAGGGCATCGCCGCCTGCACGAGCGTGCGCACGCCAGGCACCGAGACCGCCTCGGCGAGCCGGATGCGCCCGAACCCCGCCGGGGCGACGAGCAGCAGCGCGCCGACGAGCTCGGGGCTCAGCTCCGCGAGCGCCGCGGCGACCGCGCCGCCGAGCGAATGTCCGACCAGCGTGCACCGCTGCACGCCGAGCAGCTCCAGCGCCTCGGCCACGTCCCGGGCGTAATCGGGGATTGAGCCCCGCAGCGGCGGGTCGGAGTAGCCGAAGCCGGGCAGGTCGACCGCGATCCGAGCGCACGGCAGTCGCTCGGCCACGTCGGCCCAGCCCTCAGAGGAGTCGAGCAGCCCGTGCAGCATCACCACCGGGTCCCCCGGACCGGGCCAGCTGCGCACGCACAATGCGCGTCCGTCGTGCAGCCGGAGCGATGTGATCCTCGCCATCTGGGGGTTCGAGGCGGCCATGGACGTATTTATCGAGCATCCGGCGCCCCGGCACGACCCCTCTTCCTACGACTGTTGAAGCGGTCTACTGCGCTTCGTGCACGCGGCCGAACACGTGTGCACGTGGGTGGTTCCTACGCACTGGCGGCGCCTGCGCGCGGCGCCCGAGTCAGTACCTGCGGGTGCGCCGGCGTCAGTGCTTGCGGTGCGCCCGCGCGGCCGCGATCTCGGCCGACGGGACGACGATGACCGCGCGATCGGCGTGCTGGATCACATGGTGCGAGACGCTGCCGAGCAGCATCGACTTCAGGCCGGTGAGCCCGCGCGATCCGATCACGATCGCCTCGGCGCCGAGCTCGTCGGCCTCGGCCAGGATCGCGTTCGCGACGCTCGTGACCTGGCTGCGGCACTTGGGCTGGGCGTCGAGACCGGCCTCGGCGGCGAGCTTCGCGCCCTCCTTGGCCCGGTCGAGGGAGCTTTGCTCGTTGGCGGTGTCGATCTGCTCGATGTTGACCATGCCGGGGGCCATGGCGAAACCGGACGGGGTGCGGGTCATCACCTCCATGAACGGCTCCCAGACGGTGAGCACGGTCGCGGGGTGGCCTTGCAGCAGTTGGCCGGCCAGGGTGATCGCCGTCTTGGAGTCGGGCGATCCGTCGTAACAGATGAGGACCATCGCTAGCGCCCGGCCCCCACCGGAACGGGCTCGCTCTCGAGGGTGCCCGAGTGCACGCGCGCGACGCGGTCGAAGCCGTCCAGATGCTCGCTGGCGTGGGTGATGACCAGCAGCGCGCGTCCCGTCGTCCGCGCCTGGACGTTGCGCATGACGCGGGCGGCGAGGGGCGCGTCGAGGTGGACGGTGGGCTCGTCGAGGATCAGGAAGCGAGAGTCTGACAGCAGCGCGCGGGCGAGCGCGAGGCGCTGGCGCTGACCGCCTGAGAGCAGCGCACCCTCCTCTCCGACCAGCGTGTCGAGCCCCTCCGGGAGGCCGGCCACAAAGCCGTCGAGCTCGACGTCGCCGAGCACGGCCCACAGCTCCTCTGGCGCCGCGTCACGCCGCGCGATCAGCAGGTTCTCGCGCACGGTCGTGTTGAACAGGTGGGCGTCCTGGCCGCACAGCAGCACCTCGCGACGGAGGTCGTCCTGGGCTAGCTCCCGTACGTCGACGCCGTCGAGTGTGATCCGGCCCTCGCCGGGATCCAAGAACCGTACCAGCAGCTCCGCGAGCGTCGTCTTGCCGATGCCACTGGGTCCCACCAGCGCCACGTGCTCGAGCGGCTCGAGCTCGAAGTCGGCGCCGTCGAGGACGAACGGCTCATCTGCGCCATAGCGCATGCGCACACCCTCCACGGCGAGCGTCCCGCCGCCGGGCGGGCGGCGCGGCGCGGGCGGGTCGACGATCGCCGGCTCGAGCTCGCTGATCTCCTCCAGGCGCGTCGCCGCGGCCACGCAGGAGCGCAGCCGGCGGGCAGCGGCGGGCAGCGGCACGATCGCCTCGCCGGCGGCCATGAACAGGAACGCCAGTGCCGCCAGCAGCACGCCGGGCAGGGCGCCGCTGTGGACGGCGGGGATCCCGACCAGCAGCACGGCGAGCAATCCGGCACCCGCCAGCAGCGAGCTCAGCCCGGTCGCCAGCGCGCCGGCGCGGGCGTCCTCGCGGCCGAGGGTGGCCAGGCGCGCGTCCGTGAGGGCGAGCCGCTGCACGTGCTCGGGCGCCCGTCCGGCCACCGCGAGCTCGGCCGAGCCGTCGATCGCCTCCACCAGCTGGCCGGTCAGCCGCGCTCTCACCGGCGCCTGACGCCGGCCGGCCGAGACGGCGACACGGCCGCTGGCCCACGGTGACAGGGTCGCACCCAGCGCGAGCGCGCAGACCACGACGGCGCCGGCCGCCGGCAGCATCAACCAGGCCGCGACGCTGGCGCCGAGAATCACGACGACGGCGACCAGGGTAGGGATGATCACGCGCAGGTAGCTGTCCTGCAGCGTGTCCACGTCGCCGACGAAGCGGGACATGAGATCGCCGCGGCTGCGGCCGCCGACCTGTCCGGGGACGAGCGGCGCGAGCCGCTCGTAGAAGTGCAGGCGCAGATTGGCGAGCCGGCGCAGCGCGAGGTCGTGGGACGCGAGCCGCTCGCCGTAGCGGAGCACCGCGCGCGAGATCCCGAACGCCCTGACGGCGGTGATCGTGACCATCAGCGAAATCATCAGCGGCCGCTGCGCCGCCCGGGAGATCAGGTACCCGGACGTGGCCATCAAGGCGACCGAGGCACCGGTGGCGGCCGCGGCCAGCAGCACCGACAGCGCCAGGCGCCCGCGCTCGCCGGTCTCGGGCCAGGAGAGCCGGATCAGCGCCCTCATGCCGCCAGCTCCACCAGCGCGCCGGCCGGGGCGACACGGCCGTCGCTGACCATGAGGATCGTGTCGGCGCGGCGGGCCAGCGACTCGTGATGCACGATCAGCAGCGTCGTGCGCCCGCGGGCCAGTCGCTCGATCGTCTCGCCGACCGCGGCGGCGCTCGCCTCATCGAGGTGGGAGGTGGGCTCGTCGAGCACGAGCAGCGGCGCGTCGGACAGGAACGCGCGGGCCAGGGCGATCCGCTGGCGCTGTCCGGCGGAGAGCCGGCGCGCGCCCTCGCCGACCAGCGTGTCGAGACCGTCCGGCAGGCCGGCGACGAGCTCGGTCGCGCCCGCCGCGTCGACGGCCTCGCGCACGGCGCGGTCATCGGCGCCGGGGGCCGCCAGGCGGATGTTGTCGGCGACGGTGCCGGTGAACAGCTTCGGACGCTGCGGCACCCACGCGATCTGCTGCCGCCACGCGTCGAGGTCGACCGCGCGCAGGTCGGTCTCGCCGCACCTGACGGCACCGGAGGCGGGATCGGCGAGCCGCAGCAGCAGGCGGGCGATCGTGCTCTTGCCGCCGCCGCTGGGCCCGACCAGCGCGGTGATCCGCCGGGGGGCGAGCTCGAGATCGACGTCGTGCAGCACGGCGCCCGGGCGCTGGGCGTACTCGTAGCTGACCGCGCGCAGGCGGACCGGCTCGAGGCTCGGATCGGGCAGCGCCACGGGAGCGGCGGGAGCCGCGACGGGCACCGGCTCGTCGAGCGCGGCGAAGATGCGCTCGGAGGCGGCGACGCCGTCGGCGCTGGCGTGGAACTGCTGGCCGACCTGGCGCAGCGGGCCGTACAGCTCCGGGGCCAGCAGCAGCACGGTGAGCCCGGCGGCGAGCATGAGCGAGCCGCCCACGAGCTGCACGCCGATCGTCGCCGCCACCAGCGCGGTGCCGATCATCGCGCACAGCTCGAGCACGAAGGACGACAGGAAGGCGATCCGCAGCGTGGCCATCGTCTCGACGCGGTAGCGCTCGCCGACCGTCTCCAGCACCTCGTGCTGGGCGCGCTCGCGCCGGTAGGCCCGCAGCGTGGGAAGCCCACGCAGGACGTCGAGGAAGTGCGCGCTCAGCAACGACAGCGCCTGCCAGCGCTTGTTCGTGGTGGCCTGCGCGCCCTTGCCGATCAGGACCATGAACACGATCAGGATCGGGACCGTCACGGCCAGGATCACGGCCGAGACCGGGTCGACCGTGAGCACGAACGCGAGCACGGCGACGGGAACGACCGAGGCGAGCACGAGCTGGGGCAGGTAGCCGGCGAAGTAGGCCTCGAGCGCGTCGACGCCCTGGACGGCCGCCGCGGCCAGCTCACCGGTGCGCTCGCCGGAGGGACGCTCGCCCGGCGAGGCGAGCAGCAGCCGGCGCGCCAGGCGCAGTCGCAGATCGGACATCACCCGGGTCGCACCGAGGCGCCCCGAGAGCTCGAACCCGGCGGTCACGGTGGCGCGCGCCACGATCACGGCGGCGAGCGCGATCAGCTCACCCTTCAGGCTCGCGAGCGAGACGGCCCGGGTGGCCGAGCGCGCGATCACCGTCGCCAGCAGCACCGCCTGCGCCAGGATCAGGCCGGCCTGGAGAACGCCGAGGCCTGCGGCGACGATCAGGTGCGTCCGCGCGGCCCGGCTCTCGCGAACGAGTCGGCGATCGACGGGCGCGGCCACGTCAGACGACAGTCGGTGGCGTTGCGCCCGACCCCGGCGACCCCGCGCCGGGCGTTCCGAGCTTGTGCTCGATCACGGCGATCGGCGTCATCGGGCCATCGAAGTCATCGCGACCAAGACGGTGACGGAAGACCCAGTACGCCCATGCCGTGTAGGCGAGCACAATCGGTACGAAGATTACTGCCACGACCGTCATGACGGTCAGGGTGTAGGAGGTGGAGGACGCCGTCGACAGCTGCAGGTCGAACAGATGGCTGGTGCTCGAGGGCACCGCGTTCGGGAACAGCGCGGCGAGCAGGGCCACGAACAGCAGCGCGATCGCCGCCGTCGTGCCGCCGAAGGCCTGCGCCGGGTTGCGCTGCAGGACCGTCGGGACCAGGACGACGGCCACGGCGGCCAGGATCGCGAGCACGACGACCACGGCGTCCCAGGACTGGTCCGATGCGGTCCAGAGCAGGAAACCGACCATCAGCACGGCGGCGACCGGCGCGGCGCGGTGCGCGACCGTGGTCGCGCGGTCGGCGAGCTCACCTTTCGTGCGTAGGCGCAGGAAGTTGGCACCGTGGGTCAGGAACAGGGTCAGCGTGACCAGTCCGCCGAGCAGCGCATAGGGATGCAGGAGATCGAACAGTGACGCGTGGATCACGTGGTCGGGTCCCATCGGCACCCCGTGCACGAAGTTGGCCCAGGCCACGCCGAACAGCAGTGCGGCTGCGCCGCTGGAGATGCACAACGCCCATTCCCAGGTCGTGCGCCAGCGCTCGGAGGCGACCTTGCCCCAGAACTCGAACGACACGCCGCGGACGATCAGCGCCGCCAGGACCAGGAACAGGGCGAGATAGAAGCCGGAGAACGTGGTCGCATACCACGTCGGGAAGGCGGCGAACGTCGCGCCGCCGGCGGTCAGCAGCCACACCTCGTTGCCGTCCCACACGGGTCCGATCGTGTGGATCAGCGCGCGCCGCTCGGCCTGGTCGCGACCGAGGCCGCGGACGAGCATGCCGACGCCGAAGTCGAACCCCTCGAGGATGAAGTAGCCAACCCACAGGACGCCGATCAGGACGAACCACAGGGTCTGGAGGAAATCAGGATCTATGGTGTGCATGTCGGTTTCGCTAGTAGGAGAGGACGAGGTCGAGATTCGGGGCCACGGGCAGCTCCTCGAGCACCCCTTCGGCCGGTGGCGGTGGCGGCGGCGGCTCGGGCCCGTGCTTGACCTCGCGGAACATCAGCCAGCCGCCGATCACGATCAGCACGCCGTAGATGAGGATGTAGCCGGCCAGCGTGGCGATGATGTCGCCGCTGGCCACGTTGGGGGAGTTGGCCTGTGAGGTCTTCAGCAGGCCGTAGACCACCCACGGCTGACGACCCATCTCGGTGAAGATCCAGCCGGTCCAGTTGGCCAGGATCGGCAGGAAGATGCCGACGATCGCCAGGCGCTGGAACCAGCGTGCCCGATCCATGCGCTTGCGCCGCTGCAGGACGAAGCCCGCCAGGCACAGCAGCAGCATCAGCGTGCCGGCGCCGATCATCAGGCGGAAGGTCCAGTACGTCACGCCGAGGATGGGCGTGTAGTTGCCGGGGCCGTACTTCTTGACCTCGGATGCCTGGATCTGACGGATGCCGTCGACCTTGCCGTTCCACGATGCGGTGGCGAGGATCGAGAGCGCGTGCGGGATCCGCAGGTCGGTGGACAGGTGGCCCGGGAAGCGGGTGAAGCTGCCGGTGGCGAAGATCGAGAAGCTGGCGCCGTTCTTGGTGTTGTAGAGCACCTCGGCCGAGGCCATCTTCATCGGCTGCTGGGTCTCCATCAGGATGCCCTGGAAGTGGCCGAAGATCATGGTCAGGATCACCGCGACGGTGCCGATCGGCAGCGCGAGCCGCAGCGAGCGGGAGACGACGTCACCGCCCCGCTTGCGCAGGAGCTGGAAGGCGCAGATGCCGA
The DNA here is from genome assembly GCA_963816005.1 of uncultured Solirubrobacteraceae bacterium. Classification (GTDB taxonomy): domain Bacteria; phylum Actinomycetota; class Thermoleophilia; order Solirubrobacterales; family Solirubrobacteraceae; genus Palsa-465. Next base: position 112,120 of record CAWFKF010000085.1, read on the forward strand.
TCACCAGCATCGCGCCGGTGGCGAAGGCGCCGAAGATCGTGTGCGGGTAGGCCAGCAGCACGGTCGAGTTGGTCAGCACCGCGAAGATGTCCTTGAGCTCCGCGCGATGGGTCACGTGGTTGACCGCGTAGCCGACCGGGTGCTGCATCCACGAGTTGGCGGCGAGGATGAAGTAGGCCGAGATCATGGTGCCGACCGCCGTGGCCCAGATCGTGGCGAGATGGAGCTTCGGCGAGAGCCGGCCCCAGCCAAAGATCCACAGGCCGATGAACGTGGACTCGAGGAAGAACGCGATCAGCGCCTCCATCGCCAGCGGGGCGCCGAAGATGTCGCCCACGTACTTGGAGTAGAGCGACCAGTTCATCCCGAACTGGAACTCCTGGACGATGCCGGTGACGACGCCGATGGCCATCGAGATGAGCAGGAACTTGCCCCAGAAGCGGGTCATGCGGAGGTAGACCTCGCGCCCCGTCCGGTAGTGCAAGGTCTGGCACAGGGCGACGAAGACCGCCAGGCCGATCGACATCGGCACGAAGATGAAGTGGAAGAGTGTCGTGACCCCGAACTGGGTCCGAGCGAGGTCGAGAGTGGTCATGAGGAGAGATCTTCGAATACGGGCCGTTACCCGGCATCGGCCGTTTGCCGACCACGAACTGTGGCCAACTACCCACCCCCTGACCGTGGTTTGGGCGTCTATGTACCAAGCGATACTTGGCGCCTCGGCAAGCGATGCTTGCCGTGCTTGAGATGCCTTCGTCTGGGCTAATGTGAGCGGCATCGGGGCACGTGCGATCACGACCGAGGGTCTGACGAAGCGCTACGGCGACACCGTCGCGCTCGACGGCCTCGACCTGAGCGTGGCGGCCGGCGAGGTGTACGGCTACCTGGGTCCCAACGGCGCCGGCAAGACGACCACGATCCGGCTGCTGCTGGGACTGCACCGCCCGACGGCGGGGCGCGCGGAGCTGTTCTCGGTCGATGCCTGGCGCGACCCGGTTGACGCCCATCGTGGCGTGGCTTATGTGTCGGGAGAGCCGTTCCTGTGGCCCGCGATGACGAGCGCGGAGACGTTCGAGTTCCTCGCCCAGCTGCGCGGCGGTACCGACGTCGCCTATCGCGACCAGCTCGTGGAGCGCTTCCAGCTCGATACGCGCAAGAAGATCCGGGCCCTGTCGAAGGGCAACCGGCAGAAGGTGCAGCTGATCGCGGCCCTCGCCACCCGCGCGGACCTGCTGCTGCTCGACGAGCCCACGAGCGGGCTCGATCCGCTGATGGAGATGACCTTCCGCGCCTGCATCGAGGAGGCCAAGCAACGCGGGCAGGCGGTGTTCCTGTCCTCGCACATCCTCAGCGAGGTCGAGGCCGTGTGCGATCGGGTCGGGATCCTGAGGCGGGGGAAGCTCGTCGATGAGGGGACGCTCGAGCAGCTCCGGCACCTCAGCGCCCAGACCGTGGAGGTCACGTTCGAGGGCCCCGCGCCGGAGCTGCCGCCTCTGCCGGGGGTGGCCGTCACGCGCGCCGGCGCGAACGCGCTCCGGTTCGAGGTCACCGGCAGTATCGGCCCACTGATCGCGGCGCTGGCCGGGCATCCCGTCGCCACGCTGACCAGTCGCGAGCCGTCGCTCGAGGAGATCTTCCTGCACCACTACGACGGCTCCGACGGCCATGTCGGCGGCTAGCGGCGTCGCCTCGGCGCCCCGCGCTTCGGGCTCCCGCGCCGGCGTCGGCCTGAGGCCCGCGCGGGCGGTCGCTCGGCGGGCGTTCCGCGACGCCAGGATCCGCACGATCTCGTTCGCCTACCTGTTCGCGGCGATCGCCTACATCCAGCCCGTCAGCTACCGCCACGCCTACCCGACACTGGCCAGCCGGCTCGCGTTCGCCCACAGCTTCGCCGACAACAAGGCGATCCGTCTGTTCTACGGCGAGCCCTTCGACCTGCTCACCGTCGGCGGCTACAGCGCCTGGCGCGTCGGGGGCACGCTGGCCATCTTCGCCGCCGTCTGGGGGCTGCTGGCCGCGGTGCGCGCGCTGCGGACAGAGGAGGACACGGGCCGGATGGAGCTCGTGCTCGCTGCGGTCATCGGCCGCCGCAGCGTCTACCTGGCGGCGCTGGCGGCGATCGCGGCGGGCGTCGTGATCCTGTGGCTGGCCGACTTCGCCGGCTCGGTGCTCGCCGGTCTGCCGGCGGGGGGCTCGGCCTACCTCGCGCTGGCGACCGCGTCCGTGGTGCCGGTGTTCGTCGGCGTTGGCGCCGTCGCCAGCCAGGCCGCGCCCACCCGTCGAGTCGCCCTGGAGCTGGGCGGCGCCGTGGTCGCGCTGTCGTTCCTGCTGCGGGTGATCGCCGACACCTCGAGCGGCGTCGGGTGGCTGCGGTGGGCGACGCCGCTCGGCTGGGCGGAGGAGCTGCGGCCGCTGACCGGCGCTCATCCCGCCGTCCTGCTGCTGCCCGTCGCCGCCACCGCGCTGCTGCTCGTGGCCGCGGAGCGGATCGCCGTGGGCCGCGACATCGGCACTGGGCTGCTCCCCGCGCGCGACACGGCGGATCCGGACTTCCGGCTGCTCTCATCCCCGACCGCTCAGGCTCTGCGCAGCGAGCGCGCCAGCCTGATCGTGTGGCTCCTCAGCATCGGCGCGTTCGCGTTCGTCATCGGCGTGATCGCCAAGAGCGTCTCCTCGGCCGGCATCTCCAAGGGCCTGGAGAAGGAGATCCAGAAGCTCGGCTCCGGCTCGATCCTGACCCCCACCGGCTATCTCGCGTTCGTGTTCATCTTCTTCATCCTCGCCGTCAGCCTGTTCGCCTGCGCCCAGATCGGCGCCGCCCGGCACGAGGAAGCCGACGAGCGGCTCGAGACGCTGTTCGCGCAGCCGGCCGGTCGCCGCCGCTGGCTGGGCGGACGGCTGCTGCTGGCGGCGGGCGCCGCGGTCGTCCTGGCGCTCGCCTCCGGGCTGCTGGCCTGGGCGGGCGCGGTCTCCGCCGGCGTCAGCCTGTCGGTGCCGAAGATGCTCGAGGCCGGGGCCAACTGCCTTCCGGTCGCGCTGCTGTTCCTCGGCATCGCGGCGCTGGCCTACGCGCTCGTCCCGCGGGCCAGCGCCGGCATCGCCTACGGCCTCGTCACGATCGCGTTCCTGTGGCAGCTGTTCGGGTCCCTGCTCGGAGCGCCGAAGTGGCTCGTCGACCTGACGCCGTTCGCCCATGTCGGCCTGGTGCCGGTGCAGGCGTTCCGGGGCGGCGCGGCGGCGGTGATGCTCGGGATCGGGGTCGTGGCGGCCGTGGCGGCGGTCGAGGTGTTTCGCCGGCGGGATCTGCTGGGAGCGTAGGGGCTTGTGCGGGCCCGTTGTTGTTCGCGGGTTGGCTGTCTTGGCGGCCGGCGCTTCGGGGCGTTGAACGGCGGCCAGGGAGGGCGTGAGGCCGGGAGCGCGCACGGAGGCCCCGACGGATGGCGGGCGCGCCTTGACACACCGGATTCCCGACCTGCTTATGTCGCCAAATCACCCGCGCTGAAAGCGTCCTTGGGCAGATAAGCACGACATACATGCTTACGTGGACAAGGAGGCTCGGTGAGACCCTGATTTGGGCAGATAAGCACCACCGAAATGTGGTGCGTTGACCGGGCGGGGCCCCGGGACGCCGCCGGGTGCACCCCGGGCCGGCGCCCCGGCCCCAGCTCCGAGCTCGAACGCCGCCCCTCGATCCCGGCGGCCACGACACCCTGCGCCGGCCGCCCGACCGCCCGCCCCAGCTCGATCGCCTCGGCGACGTCGAGCCCGTGGGTCGATGTCGAGCGGCTCCAGGCTGCCGGCAGGCCGCCGGCAGCGCTTGCCGGCGATGCGTCGAACCGGCGCGCAGAGCCCCGCGCAGCCCCGGGGGACACGGCATCCACCAGCACGACTGCGCCGGCGCCAGACCACAACCCGATCAGCCCCACCGGCTCGCCCTCGTACTCGCGCACCTCGATGCCGGCCGCACGCACCCGCCCCGCCACCTCCAACCCCGCCCCGTCCTCGGCGCGCATCCGGTTCCCGACCCCGAACAACCATCACGGCCCCGCGACCCCCGAACCCGAGATCACCCATGGTCGACGGAGGGCGTCAGGAAGTGGGTGGGCGCAGGAGATGCAGGGATCGTGATTGCGGATCGCCTGCTCGCAGCGGTGGGCGAGCCGCTCGTCGGGCAGGTGCATGTGGGACTCGAGAACGGCGGGCAGGTCGGCTTCGATCGCGAGCCGGTTCTGGGAGGTTGGGGGACGAGGGAGGTGGGGGGACGAGGGAGGTGGGGGGACGAGGGAGGTGGGGGGACGACCCGCGCGTCGATGATGGTGCCGTCGTCGTCGATCTCGTAGCCGTGGTGGAGCAGTCGGGTCGCACTCGTGGAAGCGCTGTCAGCTCCCGCCCGACGTGCGCCTGTTCCGGGCCGGCATCGAGGAGCACGGCGGGACTCGGGCCGGACAGAGCATCGTCGTGCGCTCCGTCGAACTGCACGTAGCCGAACACGGCCTCGTCCTCGCGCGGGAGCAGCCCGTAGTGGCCGCCGTCCTGCTCATCGGTCAGCCCGACCGGGAGCTCGGCGCTGGAAGAGATCTCGTCGCAGACGATCGCCTCCTGGCGAACCGTCCGCCCGACGATCGTATAGCCGCGGGCGCTGAGCGTGTCGAACAACCGTCGAGGTCGTAGCGCTCGATGACGAAGCCGGTCTGGCTCATGCTCCGGGCCCCACACCGGGCAGCCTAAGGCGTGCGCGTGACGAAATGAACCCGAACCGTGCCCTCGAGCGAGAAGCTGTCCGCGGCGCCCGGCGCCACGTCGATCACGAACTCGGGTCGGCCCCAGCGCTCGTACTGGTCGGCGTCGATGTAGAACGGCGCGTCGCCGACGTCGCCCAGATGGACGTCCCCCGGTCCGGGCGGGAGCTCTCCTTCGCGCAGGCACATCGGGGAGGTGCCGTCACAGCACCCCCCCGACTGGTGAAACACGAGCGGCCCGTGGGCGGCCTCGAGGCGAGAGATCACCTCGAGGGCCGCCGGGGTCGCGGTGACCGCCTCACCCATCGGTTTAGAAGAACCCGAGCGGGTTGGGGTCGTAGCTGACCAGCAGGCACTTGGTCTGCGAGTAGTGGTCGAGCATCATGCGGTGGTTCTCACGGCCGACGCCCGAGCTCTTGTAGCCGCCGAAGGCGGCGTGTGCGGGGTACTGGTGGTAGCAGTTGGTCCACACGCGGCCGGCCTTGATCGCACGCCCCATCCGGAAGGCGCGGCTGCCGTCACGCGTCCACACGCCGGCCCCGAGGCCGTACAGCGTGTCGTTGGCGATCTCCAGCGCTTCCGCCTCGTCGCGGAACGTCGTCACCGCCAGCACGGGCCCGAAGATCTCCTCCTGGAAGACCCGCATCTTGTTGTGGCCCTTGAGCACGGTGGGCTCGTAGTAGTAGCCGCTGTCGAGCTCGGCTCCGAGCGAGGGACGCTCACCGCCGATCAGGACCTCGGCGCCCTCCTCGCGCCCGATCTTGACGTAGCCCTCGATCTTCTCCAGCTGGGCGGTGGAGACCTGTGCGCCGACCATCGTCGCGATGTCGAGCGGATGGCCCTGCTTGATCGCGCGGATGCGCTCCAGGCAGCGGCCCATGAACTCGTCGTAGATCGACTCGTGGATCAGCGCCCGCGACGGACACGTGCACACCTCGCCCTTGTTGAACGCGTACAACACCAGTCCCTCGATCGCCTTGTCGAGGAACGCGTCGTCGGCAGCCATCACGTCCTCGAAGAAGATGTTCGGGGACTTGCCGCCGAGCTCCGTCGTCGACGGGATCAGGTTCTGCGCCGCGTAAGACATGATCAGCCGCCCGGTCACCGTCTCGCCGGTGAAGGCGATCTTGGCGATCCGCTTGTTCGACGCCAGCGCCCGGCCGATCTCGGCTCCCGGCCCGTTGACCACGTTCAGCACGCCGGCCGGGACGATGTCACCCACGACCTCGGCGAACTTCAGGATCGACCACGGGGTCGGGCTGGCGGGCTTCAGGACAGTGCAGTTGCCCGCGGCCAGCGCGGGGGCGATCTTCCACGCCGCCATCAGCAGCGGGAAGTTGAACGGGATGATCTGGCCGACCACGCCGAGCGGCTCGTGGAAGTGATAGGCGTAAGTCTGGTCGTCGATCTCGGAGATCCGCCCCTCCTCGGCGCGCACGGCGCCGGCGAAGTAGCGGAAGTGATCGACCGCGAGTGGGATATCGGCGTTGATCGTCTCCCGGACCGGCTTCCCATTCTCGTAGCTCTCGGCTACGGCGAGCATCTCGAGGTTCTCCTCGATCGCGTCGGCGACGGCGTCGAGCACCGCCGCGCGCTCGGCCGGCGAGCGGCCGCCCCACGCGTCCTTGGCGGCATGAGCGGCGTCGAGCGCCAGCTCGATGTCAGCCGGGGCGGAGTGGGCGACCTCGCAGAACGGCTCCCCCGTCGCCGGGGTCAGGTTCTCGCGGTACTCGCGGGTGCTCGGCGGCACCCATTCGCCGCCGATGAAGTTGTCGTAGCGCTCCTTGAGCTCGACGGGACTGCCGGGCTCTCCGGGCGCGGCAAACGTGGTCGGTGGCGTGGTGGTCGCCATGGTCAGGCACTCCTCGGTCGTCGTTTTGCCTCCGAGTCAACTCCACCACGGTCGGGGTCCGGCGTCATCGTGGAAATGAGGACCGTGCGACGGTACGAACTACTGAACCCGCGGAGTCGCGCGAGCCGTCTCGAGCAGCAGCCGCTGCTCGGCGGCGATCAGCCCGCGGGTCCGGTCGACGACGTCGACGTTGACCGAGATCGCGCCGATGCCGGCCCGCACCAGCAGGTCGGCGTACTCCGGGTGCACGGACGGCGCCTGTCCGCAGATCGAGGTCTGCAGCCCCAGCGCGCGCGCCTGCGGGATCAGCTGCGACCGGTAGGCCGTGACCGCGTGGTCGCGCTCGTCGAAGGTGTCGGCCAGGAGCTTGGAGTCTGGTCGGCCACGAGCAGCAGCTGGGTGAGGTCGCCCGAGCCGATCGAGATGCCGGTGCGATCAGGGCCCGGCAGGCCTGCAGCTCGGCCGCGGTGCGGACGAGCGGCAGCATCACGTGCAGGTTGCGGTACCGGAGTCCCAGACCCGCGACAGCGCCGCGAGCTCGAGCTCGAACACCCCCGGGTCGCGCATGTAGCGCAGCGCGCCCCGGTACCCAATCATCGGATTCGCGTCTTCGGGCTCGAAGCGCTCGCCACCCTCGAGGCGGCGGAGCTCGTTGGTGCGGAAGTCGCTCGTGCGGTAGGTCACAGGCCGCGGCGCGACGCCCTCGGCGAACGTCGTCAGCCCGTCGGCCATCCGCTCCACGAACTCGGCGCTGCGCCCCTGCTCGATCAGCAGCCGGGGATGGGTGCCGTCGAACGCCTCGAGCACCAACAGCTCGGCGCGCAGTAGCCCGATGCCGTCGACGTCCAGTCCGGCTGCGCGCTCCACCTGGGAGGGCTCGGACAGGTCGACGAGCAGACGGGTGGCGATGACCGGGCCGACCGCTGCCGGGCGCC
>CAWFKF010000086.1:0-21848 GCA_963816005.1 uncultured Solirubrobacteraceae bacterium
TGTCGATCTGACGGACTACGACAAAGCCGTCCTTCTGTTCTTGGCCGACGTCAGGCTGGCGACGGGCCGACAGATAGCGAGAAGGCTCTGGAGTTCCAAGGCTCCAACGGATTCCAAGGCCTGGGCGGCTAGGCGAGCGATCTGGCGACTGGAGGGACCACGGATCATCGACCGGCTGCCCCGGCGGGTCGGCGGCGTCAGAGGCGGTAGTGCCAGTCTGGTTTACGGGATCGGCCCGACGGGGCGCAGGCTGCTGGCGAGAGAAGGCAGCGACATCCGCCGCCTGGAGACTCCTGGCGACCGCTACATCAGGCACACCCTGGCTGTGACCGAGCTGGTGGTCGGCCTGCACGAAGCCGATCTCGGCGGTCGGTTCGACCTCATTGGGCTTGAAACCGAGCCGGCCTGCTGGCGCGGATTCCTGGGTGGACTCTTGGCAGCGCGGATGGTGCTGAAGCCGGATCTGTTCGTGCGGATCGGCGTCGGGGCGCTGGAGGATCGGTGGTGGATCGACGTCGATATGGCGACCGAGGCGAGGTCCACCATCGTCACCAAGGGCAAGCGCTACCTCGCTTACTACCGCTCGGGTGAGGAGCAAAGCCGACACGGCATCTTCCCGCGGACCATCTGGGCGGTTCCCGACCGCCGTCGGGCCGAGGTGGTCGCCGAAGCCTTCAAACAGCTCCCGAGTGGTGCGGGGCGGTTGTTCGTCGTCTGGCCCTACGACGAGGTCATCGGCCGGTTGGCCGCGGAGGCCACATCATGACGCCGCGCAACGTGGTCCTGGAAGGTGATGTGCTGGAGGTCCTGCGCACGCTCGCGCCCACGTCGGTTGATGCGGTCATTACCTCCCCGCCCTACTTCCGGGCTCGCCGCTACGAGGCTGGACCGGCTGAGCTCGGCCAGGAAGTCGACGTCGATGCCTGGGTAGAGAACCTGCGCGCAGTGAGCCGCCAGATCGCGCGGGTGCTGGTGCCGACCGGCAGCTACTGGCTGAACCTCGGTGATGTCTACAGCCGAAACCTGAAGTTGGGGGCGCCGCCGAAGTCGCTGCTCCACGCTCCCGAGCGACTCATCCGGGTACTGCTCGCCGACGGTTGGATCGTGCGCAACCGCGTGGCCTGGGTCAAGACGACGCCGCTGCCGTCGCCGGTGACCGATCGGTTGACGACCGGTTGGGAGTACGTCTGGCACCTGGTGCGCCAGCCGAACTACTTCTACGACCTCGATGCCATCCGGGTGCCGCTGGTGACGCGGCGAAGCCGTGGGCAGGTCCACCGCTCTGAGCGCGGACTCGGGGCACTGGCGGGGTCACGTGCCGGCCTTGGGCGCCTGGCCGCTGAGGGCCGCTCAGGGCATCCCTTGGGCCGCAACCCGACCGATGTCTGGACGCTGCCTCCGGGTCGCTCAATCGGCGGGCACATCGCCACCTTTCCTGAAGCGCTGGTCCGCCGCCCGATCCTGGCCACCGCGCCCGAGCACGTCTGCACGGTCTGCCAGCGACCGTGGCGGCGGTCCCGGCGTCGGGTGACCTACCTGGATGGCGCGCCGCAGCGCCGACCGCGAGTACCCTGCGGCTGCGGTGTCGCGACTCGGCCCGGCCTGGTGATGGATCCCTTCGCCGGCTCGGGCACGACGTTGAAGGTCGCCCGGGAGCTCGGCCGCGATGCCCTCGGCATCGAGCTACATCCGCGCTTCGCTGAGCTGGCGCGCCGTCGGGCTGGCCTTGCCGCGGCATTGGCGGAGGCGGCATGAAGGCCGTGTGGATGGAGCCGCGGCCGACGGAAGGAGCAAGCGCTTCTTCTGTTGGCCGCCAAGTCCATCCACCGACCGAAGGAGGTCGTCATGACGAAGGCTCAGGAAGTCTTCGAGAAGGTCGAGGCGCTGATCGCCAGCGGCACGCCCAAAGCCGAGGCGTTCAAGCAGCTCGCCAAGGAGTACGGGCAGCCGGTGAACTCGATCCGGGGCTCGTACTACCAGCACACCCGGCCGGGGAACGGCGAGACCGGTTCGAGGCCCCGGCGGCGGGAGACCACGCCGGAAGATGCGCTGGCCGACGCCCGAGCCGCGTTCGAGCGGGCGCTTCAAGCGATCGATCGCGAGGTCGAGGCCGCCAAGGCGCGGGCCGACGAGGCCAAGGCCGAGTACGAGGCGCTTAAGGCGAGCGCTGCGTCCCGCAAGGAAGCCATCGCCAAGCGGCTGGAGGCTCTGAAGTGAGCCATAGCGGGTCGATCCAGCACATGCTGGATCGACCCGCTCATCCCTACAACTACTTGATCTAGCAACTAAACTTAACGGTAGGATTCGTTTAACCAGAAAGGAGGGGATCATGACCCAAACCCTTACCGAACCGGAGGGCGCCGACGCGACTACAGCCAGACGCGCGGTCATCTATCTGCGCGTCTCAAGCAGCGGCCAGGTCGGCCGCGAGAACGACGTCGAGGGCTACTCGATCCCAGCCCAGCGCGAGGCCTGCCGACGCAAGGCACAGTCGCTCGGCGCGGTCGTTGAGCACGACCACGAGTTCGTCGACTACGCCGAGAGCGCCCGCAGCGCCGACCGACCACAGCTCAAAGCGATGCTCAACGCGATCAAGAAGGAGTCTTTCGACTACCTGATCATCTACGACCTCTCCCGGCTGGCCCGCAACCGCCTCGACGACGCGCTGCTGATGGTCGAGATCCAAGCCGCCGGTACGAGGCTCGTGTCGGTGGCCGAGAACGTCGATGAGACCCCGGCCGGCATGCTCACACACGGCGTGCTCGCGGCGGTCAACGAGTTCCGCTCCCGCGGTGACGCCGAGAAGGTCAAACTCGGGTTGCGGCGCAAGCACCTCGCCGGCGGGACGCCGTACGAGGCCCCGATCGGCTATCGCAACTAGCGCGCGCTTGAGAACGGCCACGAAATCCGCACCGTCGTCATCGACGACGAGCGCGCCCCGCTCGTGCGCCACGCCTTCGACGCCTACGCCACCGGCGAGTGGGCGCTGACCGCTCTGGCCGACCACCTCGAAGACCTCGGCCTACAGACCCGCCAGCGCGGCTCCAGGCCGCCGGCCCCGCTCGCGCGCAGCGCCGTCCACCACATGCTTCAGAACCCCTATTACATCGGGCTCGTGCCCTACCGCGGCGTGATGCGGCCGGGCAACCATACGCCGCTCGTCGATCGCAAGCTCTTCGACCGCGTCCAGCAGATCCTCGCCGCCCACTCGCTCTCCGGCGATCGCAGCTCCAAGCACGAGAACTACCTCAAAGGCAGCATCTTCTGCGGCGCCTGCGGCGCCCGGCTGACCTACGGCCGCCACAGCGCCCGAAGCGGCCAACACTATGAGTACTTCAGCTGCGTACGCAAGCGCACGAGTGTTGAGCGCCGCTCGTTTTGGGCATGGTCGCGCTGTTGTTCGTGGTGATGGATTGCTCTGACGTTCGAACGTTGAAACGTTCAAAGGGGGTGGACGGTGAGTGCCGGGAACGGCGGCGATGAAGGCGCCGGGTTCGGGGGGCGTGCGTTGTGCGTCGCGCGTTTGTGACCGCTTCGCTCTCGCTGTGATCGCTCGCCGGGAGGGTGGTCGAGGTTCGCGCGGCGTGCTGGCAGGCGAGGGGTGGTGGGGGCGAGCGATGCGAACCCACTCGCGCGTAGCTGGTGGCGGGTCAGACGCCGGGGGCTGGGGCGGCGGTCCAGAGCTCGGCGGGGCGGCCGGCGGTGAGGACGCGGCTGCTGGTGATCTTGCCGTCGTTGGCGAGCGCGGCGAGCGCGTGGTCGAGCTGGTGGGTGGTGGGGTTGCGGTGCAGCAAGTCGCGCAGCTGGGTGCGGGTCAGTCCGCCGGGGAGCGCGTGGCGCAGCGCGGTGTGAATCTGGTGGGCGAGCGGGTCGCCGCTGGTGCGCTCCAGCGCCCAGACGGCGGAGCGTTGCGCGTAGTCCCAGAGCGCGAGCGCGGCGTTCAGGTGCACGGGCTGGATCTGCCGGTCGGTGTCGAGCAGGGCGTAGAGGAGCGCGAGGCGGATGGTGTGCGCTTCAGCGCGGGCGCTGATCGCGCCGGCGATCCCGGGCTGCGGCTGGGCGAGTTGTTGGTAGGTGTCTGTCCAGGCGTGCCGGGCGGTGGGTGAGAGGCGGATTTGTCCGGCGTTGCGGGCGGTGTTGAGCGTGGTGGCGAGCCGGCGGTCCAGGCCGGTGCGGCCCAGCGGGTCGGGGTCGCCGCCTTCGGGCAGCAGCCGCACGCGGCGGCAGCCGAGCAACAGGAAGCGGTTCAGCAGCCCGTTGGCGAGCTCGACGGGGTTGATGTGATGTCGCAGCTCGGTCGCGGTGATGTGACCGATCACCGAGATGTGCGCGCCGGTCGCGCGCGCGGGCGCGGTCCGGGTCAGGATCGCGAGCGGGCGACCGTCCCACGCTGAGCGCAACGTCGGCGACAACGTGGAGATCTCGCGGCTGACGTTCTTCAAAACGCTGACGAACTCTGGTTCGATCACCAACAATCGCCGGTCGCTGGCGCCTGGGTCTTGGCCGGCGGGATCGCGGACTGAGTGGATCAGCCCCTCGCCACTGCTCAAACCGGTGAGGATCCGGGCGGTGATCGCGGGGTCAGCGCCGGCGATCAGGCGGTGCACGTGATCCCATGACGATCCCTTCCGGGAGCGAGCTGAGTCCCCGATCAACACCAGAAACTCGTTCGGGTGATGGCGGGTGGCTTCGACCTGAAACCATGCGCCGCGACCGGTCGCGGCACCGAACGCGACCAGTAGCTGGGAGAGGATCGCGACCGGATCGGCTTCCGTGTTCGGCGCGATCGCGCGGACGATCTCGCCCGCAAGCCCGTGATATGCCGCGGGATCTGGCGGTGCCGGCCAGCCGTCGGGGACCGGCAGCGTCAGCTCGACGCTCCGCTGCCGGTCGTCGGGCTGGTCAAGCAGCGACAGCACGCGCTCGGTCATTCGGCGGACATCTCGGCGACCGCGGTGCGGGCTGCGCTCTCGTCGACGATCGCCTGCTTGGCAGCGAACGCGGCGACCAACGCGGCGACGGCGAGGTTGTTGATCAATCTCGGCAGGCCGCGAGAAGTGCTGTGGATCAGGCCGATCGCATCGTCACTGAAGAGGGTGTCGGAGCGGCCCGCGAGCGCGAGGTGGTGCTGCACGTAGCTGGTCGTCTCCTTCAGGTCCAGGCCGCTGATTGCGTAGCGGACCGCGATCCGCTGATCCAAGGCGGTGAACGTGCCGTTGCGCAGCTTGCGGCGCAACGTGGGCTGGCCGAGCAGCAGCAGGCAGAACGGGGCGGTCTGGTCCATCCCCAAGTTCGACAGGCACCGGATCCCCTCCAGGCTCTCGGCGTCGAGCAAATGGGCTTCGTCGATGATCAAAACGACGTGCTTGCCACGCTCCGCGCTCTCCGCGGCCAACAGTTCCTGGGCTTGGGGGATCAGCGCGGCGTGATGAAACCGTGGGGTGCCGCCCAAGGTGGTGATGATCAGCCCGTAGATCCCGCGCAACCCAACCCCCGGAGTGCCGAGATAGAGCACCGTGTGCCGCGACGCGTCCAAGCCCGCCACAGCGGCGCGCGCGGCGACCGTCTTCCCCGCACCGCACTCACCCGAGATCACGCCGATCGCCTGCTCCTGAATGCACCACGACATGCGAGCGACCGCCTCGGCATGCGCGCCGTGCGCGTGCAGCATCCCCGGCGCGAGGTCTTTGCCGAACGGCATCCTGGTGAACCCATAGTGGCTGCGCAACCTGTCAATACTCACTGTTCGTCCTCCTGCTGGTTGATGTCACGATCCTCGCCGTCGCCGTCGCCGTCGCCGTCGCCGTCGCCGTCGCCGTCGCCGTCGCCGTCGCCGTCGCCGTCGCCGTCGCTGTTGGCGAGGCGTGCGTAGTCGATCCGGTGCCCGCCCAGCTCGGCGTCGCGCTGCTCGGCGAGCAGCTTGAGGTAGTCGATCCCGGTGCCCGTTGGTGGCGGTGGGAGTTCGCGCTTCGCCTGCGGATGGGTGTATCGGCCGATCTGAAGCGGCGTCGCGAGCCCGAACGGCCGGTGCTGGTAGCGGACCTCGATCCGGGTGAGATCGAACGGGTCGAACACCAGCTCGACCTTCCGGCCCACCAGCGCAGCGTCGACCTCGTATTGATTGCCGTGCAGCGACACCGTCGCGGTCTTCGTGACCGTCCGCTCCTGCGACCACAGAAACGCTTCCCGCAGCAGCGCCGGAGTCGGCAACTGGGGCGCGCCGGCGGTGTCGAACCGGGCCAACGGCGTCTCCTTCGTCTCTGAGTGAACACGACGGTGATAGACGACCTCAAGCCACGCGGAGAACAGCTGGTTCAGCTCCGCGAGCTCGACGCCGTCATCGATCTCGACCAGGAACTGATCCCGTACCGTTCGAAAAAATCGCTCGATTTTTCCCTTCGTGGTGGCCGCCCGCGGGCTTGCGTGAATCAGCCGGACGCCCAGAACGGCACACGCACGCAGCAGCTGTGAGGACACGAACGCGGAGCCGCGATCAACCAGGATCGCGTCCGGAACGCCACGGGACATCAACCCGGATCGGAGCGCGGCCTCCAGACGGAACACGTCCTCGCCGGTGCCCCACCGCCAACCGACCAACAGGCGCGAGTGATCATCGATGAACGCCACAAGCACCGCCCGGGCAGCGCTGTCTGCGAGCTTGGGACCGTGGAGACCGTCCCCGGTCCACAGCTCATTCCGCGCGGTGGCTTCGAAGCGGCCATAGACCTTCCCCGGCGCTCTGCCGTCGGCGCGGACGTTCAGCCCCTGGCGGGCGAGGTGCGTCTGCAAAGTGCGCAACCCCGGCACACGGTCACCCTCGCCAGCGGTCGCGAGCATGATCTCGTGGACCTGCGCCGCGGTCCGCTCCGGCCGCTCCCGCTTGAGCGCGAACGCCAGCTCCAACGTCTCGGCCGGCGTGCGCACCGGAACGACCCGAGGCTGAGGAACGAGCGCCTCGAACCCGCCGTGACGGTACGCGCGGATCCACCGGCCCAGCGTCGTGCGACTCACCCGAACAAGCCGACCGTCCGGCCCGACATGCTCGCGGTCCGCCAGTGCGCGCAGCAGACGGCCACGCTGCGCCTTTGACAACCCGGCGTCGGCAGCGTCGCGGATCAGTGCGTAGCGGAACAGGCCGATCTCCCGTCGGCGGTCCTCATTCATCAGGTTCTCCCAGCGCTCTCGCTCATCCGAGCGCGGGACCCTCTCAACTCATGACACCGTCTCCAAGGGTCGATTCGTGTTGCCAAGCAGCAGCCCGCCCGACAACCGCGACGCGATCTGCCACGACGCGTCCGGCCCGAACCGCAACACCCACGCCCGCGCGGCGACCGCGATCGCCTCCAACGCGTCCGCGACGTCGCTCCCGGCCGGCATCACCACTCCGAGCTCCGGATCCAGCGCGACCGCGCAGCGCGTGAAATGCGCCCTGATCAGCTCCGCCCGCTCAGCGAACCTGCGCAGCCAGCCACGCACCGTCTCCGGATACGCCCCCAACCGTGCCGCGATCCGCCGGAACCCCTCGCCGGCGACATTCGCCTCGATCGCCTCACCGATCACCGACACCTCGTCCCGCCGACGCGAGAACGCCAACTCCGGCAACAACACATGCGTACCCAAGCAGCCCCGGCACCGCGCCCGCCGAGGCCGCAACAACCTGTTCCCGCCACGGCAGCGCAGCACCCGCTCCCTCGCGTGCCCCCACGGCCCCAACACCCCCCGACACGACGGACACCCCAACAGCCCGCCGACCAGCTCAGCCTCCACCAACGCCACCTCGGCGCATACGATCAACATCGGGGTGCCACCTCCGGCATCCAAGAGAGCCCTCCCGACGACGACCAAGCAGACGGGAGGGCTCTCGCGCGTTCAGAACGCGCGAAGCCTGCCAACCCCCTGACCACAACGAACGGCACCATCACCCCCGCCCGTGACCAAACTCAGCGGCGCCTAACAACGAGCGGCCGTGTCCACTGCACTTCGAGCTACCTACCGACCGACACCGTCGAAACCGCGGTCGCCCGCCACTGGGTTGCCGCCCGCCTCGAACCCGCCGAACGCGACCGCATCCGCCGCCGTGTCACCAGTCAGATCCAGGCTCGCGCCGACCTCGCAGAAACCGAGATCGCCCGCCACGCCAAACGACTGGCCACGCTCGAAGACCAGCAACTCAAGCTCGTCCACCTCTACTACACCGGCAGCATCTCCGAAGACCTACTCCGACGCGAACAGCAACGCATCGACACCGAACGCAGCCACATCGAGCAACTCCGCCAGGAAGTGATCGTCGAAGTCGACGAGATCACCGCCGCACTAGACGAAGCACTCGCCCTGACCGACCAACCCGACCACGGCTACGCCACCGCCGCCAACACCGAACGCCGACTCCTCAACCAAGCCGTCTGGGAACGCCTCATCGTCGACCAGAAATCGGTCATCGAAGCCACCAAGACCGAGCTCTACCGCGAACTCGACTGGTGGGCCCACCCCGCCGGCGAACCAACCCCAGCCCTCCACGAGGCCCCAGGGACGGCCGACGAGGCCCAGAACGACGAAAACCCCGACCACCTCCTCTCGGGGGGCCGGGGTTCCAACGTCGATCTGATGGTGCGGCTGAGAGGACTCGAACCTCCAAGGGGTTTCCCCCACACGGACCTGAACCGTGCGTGTCTGCCAATTTCACCACAGCCGCGGGACCGCCAAGTTACCAAGCGGCGCTGCTCGACGGCGCTCGGCCAAGTCCCCGACCACCCAGCCGGCGCACAACCCGCCCGGCCAGATACCCTCTGCACACGCGCCGCTATCGTCTAGGGGACTAGGACGCCGCCCTCTCACGGCGGAAACCCGGGTTCGAATCCCGGTAGCGGTATAGCTGGATTTGCAGGGATTTTGTGGGGTGGGGGGGATTGATACGCAGGCTCATCTCGCCGCCGTGCGTACCGAATGCGTACCGACTTCGCGCCGTGCCTTCGCGATCTCCGCGTCCGGGTCGATCCGCTCGTGGTCTTCGAACTCGTCGATGAGATGCGCGTACGTCGACAGGAACACCGCGAGCGTGTGCCCCAGCTGCTTCGCGCACCAGATCGGCTGCTTGCCCTCCGCCAGCAGCAGCGAGGCGAACGAGTGCCTCAGGTCATACGGGCGCGGGACGGGATCGAGTCCCGCCGCCCGGCACGCCGGCGCCCAGCGGTCGGCGCGCCATATCTGCCACGCGTTCTTGTCCCACGGCCTGCCGTCGTCGTCGAGCAGGATCAGCGTCGCCTCGGGCGGGCGGCCGATCGCGAGCCTGTGCTCGCGGATGTCCTGCGCGAGCGCAGAGAGCAGGCGGACGGTGCGATGCTGCCGGTTCTTCGTCGGCTTGCTCGAGCCGTCGGGGTTGGCCGCGTGCTGTACGAGGATTGTGTTCTCGCGCAGTCCCTCCCACGGGAGCGCGCGCAGTTCGCCCGGTCGCAGGCCGGCATAGGCCAGGATCGACAC
The DNA here is from genome assembly GCA_963816005.1 of uncultured Solirubrobacteraceae bacterium. GTDB lineage: Bacteria > Actinomycetota > Thermoleophilia > Solirubrobacterales > Solirubrobacteraceae > Palsa-465. The sequence goes on from CAWFKF010000086.1 coordinate 9,478, forward strand.
GATCAGCGCGTCCCGCTGGCGCGTCTGCGGGGTGCCTGGCGCCGGCAGTGTGTAGCGCCGTCTGGCGCGGTGTCCGGGTGTTGAGGCACTGATCTCCCGGTCGGGCGGGTTGAGCATCGCCTCGCGGATGCGTTCGACGACGGCTGGTGCAAGCGGTCGCGCCGCGTCGCGTGGCGCCGAGCGCGGGCTGCGGACGACCGACAGCGGGTTGGCCATGATCGCGCCGTTCTCGGCAGCATGGCGCAGCACGCTCGAGAGCAGTGTGCGCGCCTTGTGGATCGTGCCGTGACCGACGCCGGCCTTGATCAACGCGGCCTGCCATCCGGAGAGCAGCGGGACGCCGAACTGGCCGAGCGGCACGTCATCGAGCCACGGCGCGATGTGAACGCCGTAGACCTCGGCGTACCGCTCGCGCGTGGACTCGGCAAGCATGACCGCGTGTTCGGGAGCCCACCGCTCCGTCACCCACTGTCCAAGTGTCGGGCCGCCGCGAGCCGTGAGCTGCTGGACGGCGAGCGGACCGAGCTGCTTTCGACGCTGAACCTCGCGGTCCCACGCATCGGCATCCTTCTTGAGCGCGAACATCCGAGATCGGTTGGCGCCGTTCTCCCGCCAGCGGACCTCCCATCCGCGCGTGCCGTCCTTGCGAGCCCTCGGCCTGACGCTCATTGCGCGCGCCGCCCGTAGCGCCGGCTGGCCGTCGCCTCGTGGATCTTGAGCGCCCTCGCGCCGTCGCGCACGCCCACCCAGTGGCTATTTGACCGACTTTCGTGCTCGGCGTCGCGCCTGCGTTCCGGCGCGGCGGCGTCCTGCGCGAACCACATGGATCCAGTCCGTCCTCCTTCGCGTCGCGGGATGCGGACGCTCCAGGGAAGTGTTTCGTACACGACGCGCATCCGACCACTCGCTACCGGGAACCAGCGGTCCGAATCGCGTCCGCGGCACCGCCGCGAGCCCGCAAACGCATGCGAGCGAGGGGTCGGGGCGCTGTCGGAGCGCCGCGTGGGGGCTCCAGCGCCAGCTCGGCCGGATCAAAGCGCCAATGGCGCCCGACGCGCCTGGCCCCCGCGACTCGGCCGGCGGCAGCCGCGCGCGTGAGCGTCTTCGGGTGGACGCCCAGATGCTCGGCCGCCTCATGAGGGGAGAGGAGACGGTCGCCCGACTTGCGCTCGTCCAGCAACGTGCGCAGCTCGTCACGCGCGCCCGGGTTCGCACGCAGCTCGTCGAGAATCGCCAAGACCAGTGTCTGCGCGACTCGCGCCTCAGCGCCGCTCGCGTCCATCGGTCCTCCAAGGCGATCGGTGGGCGCACGTCCGGGTGATTGCGAGGTCGCGGACGCTCGCTCCTCTGGCGTCGTGCTCGGACCATCCCGCGCCGAGGAGCGTGGTGATGAGATCACCCGCCAGCTCGCCGATCTCCGCAGCGAGCTGTCGCCGTCGCTCCGCCGCGCTCTGGTAGCTGGTGAACGCCTCGTGGATGCTCCAGTGCACGTGCTGGACCGCGCGCATCGGGTCGGGTGCGTCGAGGACCTCAGAGCGGTTGTGCGCGGTTGCGGCCTCGACTGCAGCCCGGTGCTCGCCGTGGATCATGGCGATGCCATCGGGATGCAGGCCTGAGCAGAGGCCATTGTTGGCGTCTCGTAGTCGCCGCTGCGCGTCGTCCAGCTCCGTCGCGAGCTCGGCGTCGCGCGCGAACCGCCGCTCCAGCTCGGCGGCGAGCTGCCGCGCGCGCTCTGGGATCGCCCGACTCATGTCGCCTGCTCTCCTGACTTGCGCCGCTGCTGCGACGCACTTCCTGGCCGGCGTGATCTGGCGCGAGACCGGTGTGCCGTGCTCGGGTCGGCCGTGGATTCGGCGTGATCGCTCTGCGCTGGTCCGAGCTTCTGACCGAGTCGTCTCTGTAGCGTGGCGTGCAGCAGTTGTCGTGGTAGCAGGGCGGCGGTGAACGAGCTCGTCGACAGGAGCGCGTCGAGCTGCTCCGCGTTCCACTGCGAGTTGCGGGCGGCGAGCACAACCTCGACCAGGATCTGCTCGCACCATTCCCGGACCTGCGCCTGGATCATCGCGTCCGCGCCGGGGACGCCGCGGTAGCGTCCGCGCCAGTGTGCGAGCAGGTCGGTGACCGCGCGGAAGTCGGCGTTGATCGTCAGCTCGTGGCGGGTGGGGTGGTAGCGGGCGGCCTGGTCTTCGAGGTCGCCCGGCGCCCGGGTTGCGTCTCGCACTGAGACCCACGCGACGTCGGGCAGATCGAGGATCGCAGTCGAGTGCGCATCGCCGTCGCCGTCGTCGGCAGGCGTCTGGCGGCCGGCGAGGCTGTGGTCGTGCTCCGGCTGGACGGCTGCGCATGCTGGATGCTCGGCCGGCTCGGTGCTGGGTGCCGGGCGCCTGGGTGTGGGTGGGCCGGTGGACTCGTTGGCCGGGCGGGTGGTGGCCGGTCCGTTGGGCCGTGGGCTGTGCGGTCTGGTTGGGCGGTAGCGGCTGAGTCGGTACAGCGGCAGGATCGCGGCTACGCGGCTGCGGATCGCCTCTCGGCGCGGCCCGCAGTCGGTGCCGGCGGCGCGTTCCTGGAACCGCAGGATCTCGGCCGGCATCGCGGCGGCGAACTCCTCGCCCCACCGTGCCCACGGCAATGGCTCGTGGTCGAGCAGCAGCGTCGTCCGCGCGGTGTTGCACTGAACGCGACCGGCCTCGGCCTCGGGCTCGATGTGCAGGACCACTCGCTCGTTGCCGAAGCGGATGCCGAAGGCCTGCAGGCGTCCGTACCCGCCGCGGGTCGGCGCCAGCACGTCGTAGAGCTCGTCGTCGAACACGGCGGCGGCGTGACCGGTCGACGCCCACAGAGGCGCCTCGCGGCGCCGGGCTCGGTGGTCGTCGTCGAGCACCCACCAGCGGACGATCGCGTCGCTCAGCGCCAACGTTCCTGCCGCGACGGCGTGGTGCTTGAGGTGGTGCTGCTCGCCGTGGATCCGCCGTAGGGTTTGCTCGTTGCGTCCGTGGTGTTGGCGCACGAGGACCTCGACGTGCGCGGGAAAGCGAAGGAAGCGGCCGTTGAGGTAGCGCGTGATCCAATGCTGTCGGGCGTCTGTGACGGTCTGGGGCGCCTGCGTGGTGTCGTGCCGCCCGTGCTGGCCGAGCAGCACAACCTGGGTGCCGTGATCCTGGCCGCGCAGGAGCCACGGCTTCTCCGCGTCGCCCAGCGGCCGCCAGTAGTCGACGTGTCCGTCCGCCCACCGCTGGGGCTCGAGTCCCCAGCGCCCGTCGGGGTGGCGCTTGAAGCACACCAGCGAACCATGCCCCTCCTGCCACGAGCGGTACTCGAGCCCGTGCGGGTTGCGCGAGCCGGCGGCGACCTTTGCGCCGACGCCGAAGTTGCCGCGGCTGGATTGCTCGCGGCCGCTGGCCGCCAGCTGGTTGATGTAGTGGCGGAGCTGCTCGGCGGTCATGCCGGTGCCGGTGTCGATGACCGAGAGCTTGCGCACGCAGCCGCCGGATGCTTCGAACCGCTCCCAGTCCAGATCCCACACCACCCGGCCGGGGCGGTCCGCGCCGAGAGCCGCGATCGCGTCCAGCCCGTTGACGGTCAGCTCACGCAGGCCCTGAAGGTCCGTGCACTCGCTGCCCAGCCGCTCCAGCAAGAACGTCGGGTTCCCGACCGCAAGCTCATGCCACCCATCCGCAGGGGCCACGTCGCCGTCGGCAGCGCCGGCCAGTTCAGCGAGCTTCTCTGGCATCCCGCCAGGCAGGTACCGGACGCGGCGGCCGAAGCCTCCCGCAACCCGCGTCAAGCGTCCGCAAACGCGTCTGAGCGCGCTGCGGCCCACGACCCGTACAGATCGATCACGGTCGCCGGAGCCGGCCACGCCCCCGCGCTCAGGCGCGCGACCGCCTCGCTGCCGCGTTCGCGCGCGTGCGTGCGTGCGCGACCAATCGTAGGAGGACGGCGCCGCGACGTACAGCGACCGCCAGCGCCGCATCGCCTCACGCACGGCCTCGCGCGTCAGCGCCCTGGCGGCCGCGCCCGGATGGCAGCCCATGCAGTACTCATAGGCGTCACCCTTGCCGTTGCGCGCCTGCGTCGGGGCGCCGCACCCCCGGCACACCCCCTGATGGCGCGCCTTCACCGCCCGCGCCTTCTCGCCGCTCGGATCGTAGAAATACCCCTTCACGGTCGCGGGCGCCCGACGAAGCCGCTCGGCGATCTGCGCAATCGAAAGGCCCTCCGTCTCACGATAATGCCGGGCGAGCGCTACCGCCCGCTGGCGCTCGGCGACGCGATCCAGTGGCGTCTCCGTCGTCGTTCCCATGTCGCGCTCGAAGGTACCGCGAGCGCCTGACCGTTCCTCGGCCTGGTCGTCGAAGGAGGGCAGATACGAAACACCTGCGGTGTTCTGATTGCGGGGCAGGGAGCCGCGCGTGGTGATCGACGCGCAACTGGCGATAGGCAGGTGCCCGGCCACGCAGGGGTCGAGACCTGCATTGCTGCTCGCGCGGGCATGAGGGGTCGGCGGCTTCGTGACCGCCTGTGTCCGACTGCAGTCGGGTCGCCACACTCGAACGGCGGCCGTCGGCTGCTCGCACCGCCGCTTGCACGGAGGTGTGGGCAAATTAGGAGCACCCGCGACTCGGAGCTTGCTCGCCTTCGCACGTGGTGCGAGATGATGTGCGCATGAAGACGGGGAGCGCCGCGCTGCTCGAACCACGGCTCGTGGGTGACATCACGGGCAGCTTCCTCGTGCGGGACTACCAGCGGGGCTATCGATGGGGGGCGGACGAGGTGCGCCGGCTCCTCGACGACATCAGGGACGCCGGATCGCAGGACTACTACCTCCAGCCGGTCGTGGTCAAGCAGCTCGGTGACGGTCAGTGGGAGCTGGTGGACGGTCAGCAGCGGCTGACGACGCTGTACCTCGTCCTGCGGTACATCCGGCGCCACATGGCCACCGTAGAGGTGGGCTACCGGCTGAGCTACGAGACTCGCCCCGGAAGCGAGGCGTACCTCGACGATCCGAGGGAGGCCGGCAGCTCGGAGAACATCGACTTCTTCCACATCCACCTGGCGCTGAAAGCGATCGAGGAATGGTTCGCTGAGCAGAAGAACGAGCCCCTGGTGGCGTTCGAGCTCTACCAGGCGGCTCGCCAGAACCGTGTACGTGATCTGGTACGAGGCGCCGGACACGCCCGAGTTCGATTCCCGCACCCTGTTCACGCGCCTCAATGTCGGCAGAATCCCGCTGACCGACGCAGAGCTGGTCAAGGCGATGCTGCTGTCGCGGATCGGCCGCGCTCTCGAGACGGCCGCGATGTGGGACACCATCGAGCGTGATCTGCACGCCCCGGAGGTGTGGGCGTTCGCGACCGGGACCGCAGACGGAGAGCCAACGCGGATCAGCCTCCTGCTCCACACAATCGCGGATCTGACAACGGGCACGAGCGCTGGAGCCGAGCGCCCGCTCTACTACACCTTCGAAAAGCTGCGGTCTCAGATCGAGGAGTCCCCCGAGAAGCTGCTCGGCGAGATCCTCGATCTGCACTCGCTCATCCAAGGCTGGTACGACGATCTCAACCTCTTCCACAAGATTGGCTACCTCGTCGCCGCGGAGGCGACATCGTTCGTCGAGCTCGTGAAGGCCGGGCGGGAGACGACCAAGACCGAGTTCAACGGGGAGCTCGACCGCCTCATCCGCGACAGCCTCGGGATGTCACGAAGCGACGTCGAGGGGCTCACGTACAAGGCGACGAAAACCGAGCGGACGCTCCTTCTGATGAACGTCGAGACAGTGCGCCGAAGGACGCACTCTTCCGAGCGATATTCGTTCGATGCCCATGCACGACGTGAGTGGTCCCTCGAGCACATCCACGCGCAGAATTCCCAGGGACTGAACACGGTCGATCAATGGACGGCCTGGCTCGAGGAGCATCGACGCGCCCTTGATGCGCTCGATCTCTCTGAGGCAGAGCTCGCCGGGGTCATCCAGCGCATCGACGAGGCGCTGCCGACGATCTCGAGCGAGACGTTCGAGCCGTTGCATCGCGAACTCACGATGCTGTTCACGGCGGGCGCGGACGCCGCTGACCCGGATGACCCTGGCGCCACTGAACACGCCGAGGTTGACGCGATCTCCAACCTCGCGCTGCTCGACCGCGGCGACAACAGCGTTCTCAGCAACTCGGTGTTCGAGGTCAAGCGGCGGCGGGTTATCGAGCTCGACCGTCACGGCTCGTACATCCCGGTCTGCACGCGCAACGTCTTCCTGAAGTACTACACCGACGCGCCGTCGCAGCAGCTTCATTTCTGGGGCCCGCGCGACCGGCAGGACTACCTTGATGAGATGGCCGATGTGCTCGGTCCGTACCTTCACCCGGACGCACCCGACGAGCCGCTGCTCGAGGACGGGGACGAGCCGTTATGAAAGGCTACCCCAGCTCCTACGCCAGCATGTTCACCCAGACCGACGAGGCGGTGCCGTCGGTGGCGAGCATCGAGATTCCGCTGATCCAGCGCGACTTCGCCCAGGGACGTGTGACCCCGCGGGTCGACGAGATCCGCACCACCTTTCTCGACGCTCTGCACGAGGCGATCACCGGCGGCGAGCCGATCGGCCTGGATTTCGTCTACGGCGAGATCAACGACCGGACGTTCGAGCCGCTCGACGGGCAACAGCGCCTGACCACGCTCTTCCTGCTCCACTGGTACCTGGCATTCCGCACCGGAGGTCTCGGCGACTTCCAGCAGTGGACGCGGTTCTCGTATGCGACGCGTCCGAGCGCCCGGCTGTTCTGCGAGCGGATCGTCGAGCATCCCCCGCCGGCGGATCTGGCCTCCTCGCCATCGACGTGGCTTGTGGACCAGTCCTGGTACCTGCACGTCTGGCGCCTCGATCCGACGATCCAATCGATGCTCGTGATGCTCGACGCGATCGCGAGCGTGCTCGCGGAGGACGACCTCGAAGCGGCTTGGGCACGCCTAACCGATGAGCTCAATCCGGCGGTGTGGTTCCAGCTGCTGCCCATCGACGAGATGGGCTCGGCGGCTGACCTCTACATCAAGATGAACTCCCGCGGAAAGCCGCTGACCGAGTTTGAGGTGTTCAAGGCTCAACTCGGCCGGACGATCGCCCACACCAACCGCGGGATGGAGTTCGGGCACAAGATCGACGGGTCGTGGGCCGACCTGCTCTGGGACTACCGTGGCGAAAACGGCGTCGTCGACGACGAGTTCATGCGCTACTTCGACTTCGTCCTCGAGGTCTGCGAGTGGCGCGAGAAAGTCGGCTCGACGGACCGGCCGACTCGACCGGAGCGGCGGGCGCAGGCGTTGTTCGGTGAACAGAACCCGCGCCATCGTGAGCATCTCACCTTCTTCTTTAAGGCGCTCGACGTGTGGGTGGACGGCCTGGATCCCCGAACCAGCTTCGAGTCGATCTTCGCGACGACCCCCACCCCGGGACGAATCTGCCTGTTCGGCACCGCCGAGGTGAACGTCAACCTGTTCCACGCCTGCTGCGAGCGCTACGGGGAGACCCGTGGTCGCGTCCGCACGTTCTCGCTCACCGACACGCTCCTGCTGTACGCCATGCTGATCCACCGCATCGAGGACACCGAGGATCCCGTCCGCCGGCTCCGGCAGCTGCGCAACGTCAACGAGGCCTCGCAGTTCGAGATGCGCGTGCAGAACATGCCGACTTTCATCAACGAAGTGACGGAGTTCATGCGCTCCGGTTCGCTTGAGGCACTGGCGACGTTCAATCAGAACCAGGTCATTGACGAGCAGGCCAAGCGCGCGTTCCTGACCCAGCACTCGGAGTTGCAGGCGACGATCGAGCAGCTCGAGGACCACGCGATCCTCCGCGGAACGCTGGCGTCCTTCGATCTGCAACCCGAGACGATCCGGACGCGAGCGGCCGCGTTCGAGCAGGCGTTCGAGCCGGAGCGGTGGCCGACCCTGACCGGTGCACTGCTGGCGGTCGGTCCGTACCAGCGTGACCGTCCGAACTCGGACTACCACCAGTTCGGCTCGCCGACCACCGAGAGCGTCTGGCGCACCGTCCTGGTGGACCGCGGCGACCGCGGGGCTCTTGCGCCGGCGCGCACCGCGCTGAGCGCCTTCCTCGATTCCGTAGCGGCATCCCTGGACGGGGTCGAGGCGCACATGCGGGCGACGATGGACGAATTCCTCGCCGAGCGGATCGCCGCCTGCGAGCTTGACTGGCGCTACTACCTGGTGCGTTACCCGACGATGCGTGAGGGCAACTCGGGCATCTACTACGGGGCGAGTCACACCCTCGGCTACCAGATGACGATGCTGCGCAAATCGGTGCAGCGAAGCTGGTACCGCGACCCGTACCTTTACGCGATCTGGCACGAGAGCGGCTCGCCGGAGGAAGTCACCAACCCGTGGTTCTACGGCTACTCGACGGATGAGAGGTGGATGCGCCTTGAGCGAAGCGGAGCAGCGCTGCGGAGCGTGCCGGCTGGGATCGCACTGCAAGCGCCCACCGGAGCGGATCACACCGCCGCCTTCAACGCCGTGTGCGATGAGCGCTCCGACATCAGGATGCTCGATGAGCGGTGGTTGCTCGATGTCGCCCAGACGGAGCGCGACGGTGCCCTCGTCGACGTCGAGGACCGTGTGCAGAAGGCTGCCGCCTTCCTGCGGGAGCTGATCACGGCTGGCTTGTGACGAACACGCCGCGACGGCCCGTCGTGAGGCTTCACTGGCGGCGCCGCCTCGGCGAAGCGCGTCAGTCCCCTCCTTGACGCCGTCAGCCACGATGGGCATGACCGGGCGCAACGGCGTGGCACCCGGGCAAACAGGAAAGGCAGGGCCGGACGCCGAGCGAGCGCTGCCCACTCTGGGCAGACGGAACCTTCAAATAGCGGCCAGGCCACGAGCTGCTCGCTGCTGCTGTAGGCGTGAACCGGCAGCGCCGTCGGGCTCCGCTGAGACCTGCTCTGCGACTGCCACGGCTATGTCGACAGCACCGGCCAGAAACCTCGCGAACGAAGCCAGTGAGAAGGCGTCGGAGTTGCGGCGCGCGCTGTCCAATAGGAAGGCGTCCTCTACATGAGCCCGTGAAGCCCTGGTGTGCCAGTTACGTTAGGTGGAGAAACCGGGGCAGCCGAATGCGGGCGATCTTGCCCCCGCCTCAGCGCGGACGAACCGAGTACGGAATCCACGGGGTGCAGGTGTGCTGCAACAGCAACAGCCGGCCGCTGGGGAGCTGGTGCCCTCGTTGTGGTCAACGGCATGCGTGCGGGACGCGAGGCCTGACAACGAAGGGCCCGGGAGAACAGTAAGAGGTGATGGCAGATGTGCGCGGCGGCTGAGGTGGGCGAGTGGACGGAATCCCTTCAGGTGTTCTGCGCGGACATCGGATCGATCCCGCAGGAGAGTTTCGCGTGGGCGCGGCGGATTCCAGGCTCGGACGAAGAGGAGGTGCACGAGGCGGGGAACATCGAGTCGCTCGCGCGAGCAATCGTGTTCCAGCTCGACCATGACCGCCCGGTCGCGGTGGGGTTTGAAATGCCGCTGTTCGTTCCCGTCCCGGTTGACTCATCGCGCCTCGGGAAGCAGCGTCCGTGTGACGTCGACGCGCCTGCGTGGTCGTCCGGCCCAGGCGGCACCGTTATGGCGACTGGTCTCGCACAGGTCCCATGGGTCTTGCGATACGTCCATGAGCGCGCGGCCAGCAACCGCGTACATTTTCGCTGGGAGCCTTTCGCGGCTGAGCGTCGCGGTCTGCTCTTGTGGGAGGCGTTCGTCAGCGGCGCAGCAAAAGGTCAGAGTCACGAGGAGGACGCCCGCAATGGCTTGGACGCTTTCTGCAGCCAATTGCCGTCGCCCGGCGATGCAAGCGCCGACGAGACTGAGAACCCTTTCTCGCTCATAGCCGCAGCGGCGTCATGGGCTGGATGGGAAGTGGCGCCCGAAGCGCTGCGATCAGCCTGCGTTCTCGTTCGCGCCTGATCGGGTCCTTCTTCCAGCTGTTGCCGCCCCGGATGCTGTCCGCCAAGATCAGTTCATCTTCGTCGTGATGCCAGAACTCCGTTGACGAGAGCAGCCGACGGAGATGCGCTTTCGGCCGCTGACGGTCATTGGCACTACCGGAAAGATCCCGCCGGTGACCGGACGAATGCTGTGCGACAAGGCGTAGCGCCGGCTATTGCGCGTTTCGTTGCCGGGCGCGTTCCAGATAGAGGTGGCGGTCCAATGACCGGACCGCGTACAACGCCGGCCCTGCGGCGTCCTCACACGCACGGTAGGCAATGAGACGGGCACGGTCGGGGTCGCGTTCGGACACGGGAACGACCCCGTTGATGAGGTACATGCGCTCGCTCGGCGTTGGTGGCAGGTGCGCAAGCAGAGAGGCGTAGCCTGGCTCGCCACGTAGTGCCAGGGCATGCGCTGCGCGCTCCACCAGGCCAGCATTCGAGGCGAGCGCCTCGAACAGCACACGATCGACGTCTTCGTCTTGGCCCAGAAGCGAGATCCCTTCAACGAGACTCAATCGGACCTGCGGGTTGGTCTCGTCGCTCCAGGCCTCTAGTAAGAGTTCCCGGTCGCCCGCCGCGCCGGCAAGGACGACGCCCGGGCGCCGAACCGTCAGCTTCGCTCCAGGCTCAGCCGCCCGACGAATCGCTGCTGCAACGTCTGGGCGTTCCCCCAGGGCCTCGCGCGCCAGACCTGGATCTGCGAGAGCCGCCAGCGCGGCGGTCCTCAGCGCCTCCGGCTGCGGGTTCTCGTCGAGCGCTTCCAATGCCGCGCGGTGGTCGGGCGTCGACGCCGTCGTCGAGGGAGGGTCGAGCAACTGCCCGAGGTCGCGCAGGATGGCGTTGCGCTGTTGCGCAGCACCAACGTCGGCGAGCTCAGACATCGCGGTCTCCAGCGAGCTGCGATCGATGGCCGCGCCAAATCGCACGACGGGGACGTGCTTCCCGCACTCGACGCAGCGACGAATGACTCCGGGAATGACGTCGCCGTCAGGAAGGTCAGGCTTGGCCCACAGCTCAAGTAGCTCCGGCGCGCCGAGTGTCGACAGCCGGTCAGGCACGACAACGAGCGCGCCCGTTCCCGCGCCCGCGCCGCCGACGATGACCTTGTCTATGCCCAGGCTCTCCAGGTCTCCGAGCGTGAGCGCTTCCTCGCTCTCGGCTCCCTCTCGCACCTCCAGGACTACAGTCGCCTGGGCTCCGAACGCCTGCTGCATTGCCGCTCTGTACTGGGCCTCTGCGCGCTGGGCTTCGGTTTCAAGCTCGGTCTCTATCGCCTCCCCGAAGATGCCAGCAGCGCGGCGACGTAGCTCCTCCATGTCGCTTCCTGGCGGCTCAAGCGTCGGGTCGCCTCGAAGCAGCTCCGCCTGCGTTCGTTCGAACCACTGCTCGATACCGCGGCGCTGCGACGGCTGGAGGCGGCCGCTGCGCACGGTTTCGGCCAACGCCTCCCGCAAGCGCTCACGATGGTCGCGCGTGGCCTCGCGGCGGACGAGCGCGCGATACAGGAGCCGGAAGTGGTGCCGCGCCCGCGGATGCTCGCTGGCCCACAGGCGAAGCCAGCGCGGCGTGTGCTCGTGCTCGATGATGCGTGTTGCGAGGCTCTCACCGACCACGTCGCCGAGTTGGCGGTCGGCAGCAAACCAGTCACGGTACGGCCAGAGCCGCACAAGCTCGCCGAGCCCCAGCGGCCCCTCGGCGGCACGCCGTCGCAACTCAGTGGTCATCCGCCGGACATCGAGAGCGCCGAGCGCCTCCAGTGCCGCTCGGTCTGCGCGCGCCGCGCGCGCCGCCTCCTCGCGCGATCGCCGCTCGTAGCGTTGCGCTGGATTCTCCGTCGGCAGAAACGACAGCTCCACAACCATTCCGTTGGCCGCCCGATGGCTGCGAAACCGCACAACTGGGCTTGGATGGATGGCGCTCACAACCAAGTCGTGCAGCTCGGCGGGCGACAGCTGCAAATTCGCTCCACGCGTCGCCCCCTGAAAGCGGCGTCGGACGCCGATTAGCAGGTAGCCGCCGTCGCCGTTGAGCAACTCGACAGCCGAGTTGACGATGGCGTTCCGGCGCGACAGCGCATCATCGCTCACCACTCGCAGGAAATGGTCGCCAACGCGGAGTAGTTGGTCGATGCGCGCACGCCCGCGTAGGTTCAGAAATCGGGGCAACGGGTAAACCCCAGGCGGGTCTGTAAAGGCATACCGCAGCCCGGCGAAGTTCGCACTCGGCACGTTGGGCCGAGAACGGCCGCGAGCCGACGCCGTACGGATGTCCGTCGGACACGTAGTCCTCAAGCTCGTGTGGATCTGAGCCGCAAATCACGGCCGTTCCGGCTAGCGCCTCCGGCAAACGGAGGTCGCGATACGGGTCGCGAGACTCGGC
>CAWFKF010000087.1:0-44192 GCA_963816005.1 uncultured Solirubrobacteraceae bacterium
CAGGCGGACCTCCAGCGGTGGCATCTTGCGGTCGCAGTGGCTCGGCATCGGGCTCCCGCCGCGCGAGCCGAGGAGCTCTGGGACATCGCGCGAGACCTGTGGGCAACGGCGGGCGCGGACGCACTGCGCGGCGAGCAGGCATCCATACCTCCGCCCCGGGACACCCGGGGCGAGCAGTTCCGCCGCAGGCCCCGTCGCGTGTTGTGACCGTCTAGCGCGTTCTGAACGATCACGGCGATGTCTTCAGCCGCTTCGCCCTCATAGAGCGCTCTCGCTCAAGTCGGACGCGTGCGCGACGCCGGGCCGCCCGGTCGCATTGACGGAGCGGACTCGATGACCGCCGCGGCGATCGCGTCTGGCACAGGATTGGGGAATGTGTAGGCACGCGCATCCGTTGACGGGAGCCGGTCGGCGCCGGGCGCGCCTCGCAATGGTCAGTGGATCAGACAGGTGGCGTACTCGCCGCTCATCCCGGCCGCCTCATGCAAGATCAGCATCCGGTGCTTGATCGGCCTATCGTCATAGACCAGGAACCGTTCAGACATCCCGCTCAGCGACACGATCGCCTCGTCTGGAAAGAACCGCAATACCCGGTCGACCGTGGCGGATTTGCCGGCCGCGCTCGGCCCTTCAGCACAACCGACACGATCCGCGCAAGCAGCCGGCTCGTGGCGCTGAGGTACACCAGCTTGCTCGCCGTCTCCTCACCAACATGACCGAGCCGCCAACAGATCCCGGATATTCTAGGTCCGCGAACCAGACCGTAGCGGTGTCCGCGTCGCGTGGAAGATCGTCCCCGCCGTCGCCGAGGCGCGACGTCCGCTGCGGCCACACGACGCGTTGCTAGCGGGGATCTCGTCGGCGAGCGCGAGCGCCTTTTCCAGGATCTCCTCGAATTGAGAACGCCGCTCGTGTGCCACCTGGACTGGGTCCAGACCATCGGCCGGAATTTCCGCGGCGCCCACGGCCAAAATCTGCCGCACGCAGGCCGGGGTGGGGCGAGGCCCCACCGTTCAGCAATCAAGGCGGCCGTCTCGCCCTCCACGCGGGCGATCAGGATCTGCCGATCTCGCGCGAGCCGTTCGCCCTTTGATGACATCACCAAGTGCTACCACGCAATTCGGGGCACCTCACATCTGGGCTCAACAGCCTCCCAGATCGCTGCGATCGCGCTCGTGGCTCCGAACAGGACCTTGCCGCGACATCGCTCCGTCCGCCAGCTCAACTCCGACGGCTTGCGCTGGGCGCTAGACGAAGGTCCCGAGGCCGGCCTGCCGGCTCGGCTCGCGAGACCACGGCGTCTAGCGGGGTGCCGCCGAGCGACTCGGCGGCATCCGGTGCCCGGCCGTTGGTATTGCGAGGATGTTCGCCGGAAAGATTCACTGAATCCGGCGGTCACGCGGCGCCTTATCCGCCGCCGGCCCGGCTGGCGATCAGGCCGCAGAGCATCGTCAGGCAGAACGCTGCGATGACGATCCATAGCACCAAGTTGATGATCACGAGCGCGAGGAACACGGTCCCGACGGCGCCAGTGGCCGCCTGCGCCACGACTGCTGAGCGCCAGTGCTCGGAGCGCCGGCCCTGCATGAGGTAGGGGTCCAGCGCGAGGAGGGCAACGCCGCACACAATCAGGGGGATGGCGGCGGCGTGCATCACCGACTGCAGGTCGGCGGCTGGAGTGGCGAGGATCAGGAAGAAGTCGCCGTGGCGGATGGAGTCGGCGGTCGGGAAGAGCAGCGCCAACAGCCCGGTCGCGATGCATACGATCGATCCATAGAGCCCGAAGCGCAAGAGATCGCGGGGTATGACGGCCCCCGCCTTCTCGTGAATGACGCTGCGGCTGAGCAGAGACTCGAGGGCGGAACCGCCGCCCCGTGATCGGGGGACCGGGTCGGTTGAGGTCATCGCTTCGTTCCTCCTATTTCCACTGCCACTGTGCAAGCAGGCACCACTCGACGATCGGCCATTCGGGGTGCCTGACCCCACCCAGAATGATCGGGTCGAGCCCGGTGGCGGCTCCCACGAGCGCGAGCGGAGCGACCGCCGCCGTCACCGCGGCCCCGGCTCCCTTCAGGAACAGCTTGGTCGCGGCGTCCAGACGGCGGATCAGCCGCTCATCCTTCTCGCGCAGATGTGCCGACGCGGGCACCAGTTGCGGAATCGCATCACCCTCGCGCCAGGTATCCGGCAGCTGGTGACCCAACCAAACCAAATCCGGGCTGACATGAGCCCGGGCGAGCTCAGTTAACTTGGCGTGCTCGGCCTCGGGGATCGGGATCTTGCCGCCGTACTCCGCGACTGTCGGGTCCTCGATGTGATCGACGAACAGCCAAGCCCCCGATGGTGAGCGAGCGATGATCTGCCGCTCCGGGAGGACGGTAGCGCCGACAAGCCGCAACTCGTAGCCGCGGTGGCGGGCAGGAGCAAGCATCCGCTTCTCAGCCAGCTCGATCAGGCCAGGTTCGACATCGGCCGAAAGCCAAGGGACCGGTAATACGGACGTAGTAGACACGGCTTCCAACCTCCCTCGCCTAGTGTTCCCCGCCGTTAATTCGTTTGAGAAGTCGTGAGAGTGACTCAAGGATCTGCTCGGCGGTCTTGACCCAGATGAACGGCTTGGGGTTCTCGTTCCATGCGGCGACCCAGCCGCAGCATACCGCACTTAAGCTATGAACTTAAGGCGCAGGACACTAGGTCATCGGAAAGAGTTGTACCGCGATTCCCCCTCGCTCACCAAGACGCTATCGAACCGAGTCCAGGCCAGGCGGAAGACTTATCGAAGCGTCCCCGATCCAGCCGCGGGCGTCCGTGATCGATCTCAGCTTCGACACCAAGGGGGTGATCGTGACGCTCGGTCTGAGACGCCGCCGACGCAGGGTGTGATCGGAGTACGGGCAGACCGGCCGCCACTTGGAAACCGCCGCCCGCGAGCTGCGAGGAGGTGAGCGGTCTGGTCGCGCCGGCGCCGAACCCGCTGCCGCCTTCAGCGCCGCGCGCGCACTCAGCCCGTGTAGGCGGACGACCGCAGCAACACTGCCAGCAGCGCCCACCGGCGGCGATGAAGATCCCGCGCAGCGCCAGCGCCAGCGCGATCCCGAGCGTCAACGCGCGTGTCTGGGCCTCGGCCGGGACCGCGAACGTGCTGATGATGATCACGAACACGAACAGGTTGTCGACCGACAGGCTCTTTTCCACGACGTAGAGGGCGAGGAACTGCGTCCCGAGGCTCTAGCCCGCCAGCAGCCCGAGCAGGACCCGAACAGCAGCGCCGGTACCACTTGGTGGTCGTTGTCGTAAGTGCCTGGCGTCTTCACGAGCTCATTTCGTCTTTACGGGCGGAAGATTCGTGACTCGAATTCGTCAACGAACTTTCGAAAGCGACCACTTAGATCAGCGACCAAGTGGCCGCGCGGCGGGAGCTCATCGCCGGCTCAGGGCTCGATGAGCCCGCGGCGGATCGCGTAGCGAACGAGTTCGACCCGGTCGTGCATCCCGAGCTTCTCGAGGATGTTCGTCCGGTGCCGGTCGACCGTCTTCTCGCTGATCACGAGCGTCTCGGCGATCTGCTTGGTGCTGTAGCTCTCGGCGATCAGCTTGACGATCTCGGTCTCCCGCGGGGTGAGCGGGTCCTCACGCATCGAGGGCAGAGCGTCACGCGCGTCTTTGAGTAGGTCGCGGATCGGGGGTGTCATCGCGCCGGGGTAGAGAAATCTCTCTCCCCTCATCGCGGCGCGGCACGCCTCGACCAGGTCGCGATCGGCGACCGACTTCAGGACGTACCCTGCGGTGCCGGCCTTCAGTGCCTCAAACAGGTAGCGCTCGCTCTGATGCATCGAGAGCATCAGGATCCGCAGCTTCGGACGACGACGGTGAAGCTCGCGTGCCGCCTGCAGGCCGGTCATTCGCGGCATCGAGATGTCGAGTATCGCGAGATCAACCTCGGGCGCCAGCCCTCGCTCGATCGCCTCAGCACCATCCCCGGCTTCCGCCACGACCTCGAGGTCCGGCTCCGCGTCGAGCACCAGCCGCAGCCCGCGCCGCACCAGCGCGTGGTCATCGGCGAGCAGCACCCGCGCTTTCAGCGGCGTCATCGCTGGTGCTCCAGCGGCACCGCGAGCCGGACGCGGCATCCGCCGACGGGGGATGCCGGCTCGATCGTCAGGGTCGCGCCGATCAGCGTCGCTCGTTCACGCATCCCGCGCATCCCGGTTCCCGCGATGTGGCCGGCCGGTAGCCCGCGTCCGTGATCGCTCACGGTCAGAGTCAGAAGATCGCCGGCGTGCTCGAGCTCCAGGTCAGCCACGGCGGCTCCCGAGTGCCTGGCGACGTTCGTCAGAGCTTCCTGCGCGACGCGGTAGACAACGAGCTCGACCTCAGGCGAGAGCGCTGGGAGCTCAGCCACGCGCTGCGTGATGCGTAGCCCGGTGCGCTCGGCGAACCGCTCGCACAGCACCGCCAGCGCGCTCTCCAACCCAAGCTCATCCAGCGCCTCCGGCCGCAACTCGATCGCGATCTGCCGCACCTCCTCAAGGCTGACGCGAACCGCTTCCTGGACCTCGGCCACTTCGCCCTGCAACTCCGGCGCAACGCGCGCCTCGATCCGCGCGAGCCCGAGCAGCACCGCCGTCAGCTCCTGTCCGACCTGGTCGTGCAGCTCTTGCGCGATTCGCAGGCGCTCTGCCTCCTGGCCTGCCAGGATCCGTCCTGTCGCGTCGCGTCGCTCGGCCTCCAGCCGCGCCAGCATCTCGTTGAACGTCACCGCCAGTTCGCCCGCCTCCGACGCCGACGCTGACACAGGCATTCGCTCCCCCTCCCCGGTCAGATCGACCCGTCGGGCCAGCGCCGTCAGCGTCTGCACCGGAGCGACGATCCGGCGCACGAGGTACACGTTGAGGGCCACGACCAGCAGCAGCACAGCGACCAGCAGCACTCCCTCCTCATCGACACGGAACGACGACACGCGGCTCGGCGCGAGAACCACGATCGTCGCGCCGACCGCCACCATCAGCAGCACGGCATTCAGGCCCGCGACCCGATACAGCAGCGGCAGATACCGCCGACGAGGACCGTCGGGCACTGGAGTGTCGCCGTTCATAGAACCTCAGAGCCAGTGAACCAACAACTCAGCACCCGGGCGAACGCCGCCCCAGCCTCCCGATCGAAGGACCCCCGAACGGACCCTCACCCCCGGCATCGGAACCCAGCCCCTCGAGCTTGTGAAGCATCGCCCACATCCGACCGTCCAGACCCGCCTGCGAGATCCTGAGCGTCGCCGCGATGTCGACCCGGTCGATCCCGGCCAGCAGCATCCCGAAGATCGCCTGGTCCTCCGAATCAAGACGCCGCCGCATCGCGCCGGCCAGCGCGGGCGGAACCGGCGGGCAGCGACGACCGGCCCCGCGCGACAGCACGGACCTCATCGCACAGCTCAGCCCCGACCCCGCCCTTGCTGACCAGCCCGTCAGCCTCGGCGACCACGCACGCCGCCGCGAGCGGACCGTCACAGTAAGCGGAATAGACCACCACGCGCGGCGCTGGGTCCAGACGCTTCAGCATCCGGCTCAGCCACAGACCGCTGCGCGATCCCAGCTGATAGTCGACGACCGCCACATCGATCGGCTCGCGCTCGGCCATCGACATCGCCGCCTCGGCAGACCCGACCGCATCGACGACAGTCAGATCCGGCTGCTCCTCCAGCAACTGGAGCAGCCCGGCGCGGACCGCGGGGTGGTCATCGACGACCAGCACGCGAAGCTCGTGATCGACAGACTCCTGGCAACGCGGTTCGTCTGCCGCCGCGTCGTGGGGATGGATATAGCCGGTGAGCATTGAAGACCTCCTGATTGGTTCTCGCATCACGATCCCGGACCAGCCATCCCACCGGAATGGGGGCGAGCCCCGATCTCCAACCACGGCAACGAGCGGTTCGCGAAGATCCGCACCAAGGCGGGGATCGAACAGGCCGTGCAAGTCCTCGACGTCGGTTTCCTCGAGGGTGAGCTCGCCCGTGGCGGTCGCGATCTCCGTGTATGTGAGCACACCGGACCCGCCGGCCGCGAGCGATCAGACCCCCCAACCTCTTCAAGCTCCTCGAGTTCCGCTACTGACATCTCGTCGCGTCTCGCTTTCGGCCCGCGCCGCTCAAGCAGGCTCGTGCCGGTGCGTGGCTTGGCGACCAAGGCGAAGCGAGCTCTCGTGTGGCGGGGCTGTTAGCGCCGATGACGCACCGAGTCGAAAGTTTAACGAGCGAGCCTCATACCGCCGAGCGGTTGTCCGGAGGGTCGTGGTGAGCGTGTAGCGGCCGGTGGTTCGGTATGAGACGTCCTGTGTCAACCCCCGGGCGTGTTAGCGGATGTCGGCTTGCCGTCAAGCGCTTCGCGCTCGGCCCTGCGGACCGTCGTACCGGTGGGCGGCGTCGTGCGGGTGTTGATGAGCGATCTGGAAGGGAGTTGAGCGATGGGCAGCGAGAACGGGCAGCGGACGCGGGTGGCGGCGATCTACGCGCGGGTGTCCTGCGAGCGTCAGCGTCAGGCCGAGACGATCGGGAGTCAGCTTGCCGCGCTGCGTGAGCTGGCCGCCGGGCGTGGGCTGCTGGTGGCGGATGATCTGGTGTTCGAGGATGACGGGTTCTCGGGTGCGACGTTGATCCGGCCGGCGTTGGAGCGGCTGCGCGATCGTGCGGCGGAGGGGGCGTTCGAGGTGCTGCTGTGCGATGCGCCCGATCGCCTCGCGCGCCGCTATGCCTATCAGGTGCTGTTGTTGGAGGAGCTGGCTCGGGTCGGGGTGGAGGTGATCTTCGCCAAGGAGCCGGAGCGCTCCGGCTCGCCGGAGGACGAACTGCTGCGCCAGTTCCAGGGGATGATCAGCGAGTACGAGCGCGCGCAGATCGCCGAGCGGACCAGGCGCGGCACGCTGCACCGCGCGCGGGCTGGCGCAGTCGCGGTACTGTCGCGCGGCCCGTACGGCTACCGGTACATCCGCAAGTCAGAGCACGCCGACGCGTTCCTGGAGATCGACGAGGCCCAGGCGCGGATCGTGCGCGAGATCTTCGATCGCTACGCGCGAGAGGGCGAGTCGGTCGACGCGATCGTGCGCGCGTTGAGCGGGCGCGGGGTGGCGACCAGGACCGCTGCCGGCGGCTGGAGCCAGTCGACGATCTGGGGAATGCTGCGCAACCCGGCCTACGCCGGACGGGCCGCGTACGGCAAGACGCGCATGACCGAGAAGCGCGCGCGCTTGACGCGTACCACGCGTCAGCGCGGCGAGCGTCACGGCGGGCAGGCGTGCGAGCGGGTGGGATCGGAGCAGTGGATTCACATTCCGGTGCCGGCGCTGATCGACGAGGAGACCTTCGCGCTCGCCCAGAAGCGGCTGACGGAAGGCAAGCGGCTCTCGCCGCGCAACACCCGCCGGCCGTCGCTGTTGCAGGGGGTCCTCGTGTGCGCGGGCTGCGGCTACGCCTACTACCGCAGCCAGACCACGACCCGCCAGGGTCGCGTCTACCACTACTACCGCTGCTCGGGGACCGACGGCTCGCGTCGCCTGCACGGGCAGGTGTGCGGCAATCGGCCGGCACGCCTGGAGGAGCTGGACGAGCTCGTCTGGAGCGAGGTGCTCCGGCTGCTCGAAGATCCCGCGCTGATCCAGGCAGAGATCCAGCGCCTGTTCTTGAGAGCCTGCGCGTGGAGCACCCCGCCAGCCACCGCCGCGAGGGATTGGAGCGCGACCTGGTGCGCGCACGCCGTGCCGTCGAGCGCCTGATCGAGTCATACCAGGAAGAGCTGATCTCGCTCGACGAGCTGCGCGCCCGCTCCCCCGGGCTGCGCAAGCGAGAAGCGACCCTGCAGGCCGAGCTTGACGCGCTCGATGCCGAACTGCACGACGCCGAGAGCTACCTCAAGCTCACCGAAACGCTCGAGAGCTTCCGCGCGCGCCTCGGCGCCAACGCACAACAGCTGACGATCGAGCAGCGCCAGCAGGTACCAGACGGGTACGTGCTGCGTGACTGCGCATGTCTGCCCAGGTCATCCCTAGGCGCACGATATGCGCTCTGAGCAGGGATTTCAGGCTCGTGGGCGTGCCCTCCCGTACCCTCCCGTACCCCCTGTCCGGCAATGGTAAGGAAGGGGTCGACGGTTCGAGTCCGTCAGAGGGCTTTCGGTAAGTGCCTGCAAATTGGCCTGGTCTCGCAGCACTTGCGTTGGGGCGGCCATCTCTCGATGTGTTCGCTCGTGTCCGCAAATTCCTCGTTTTGCGCGGACCGGCAAGAGATGAATAAGAGATGCCCCGGGGCGGAACTCGCCGCGCCGTCGGCGCGGAGAACTCGCTACCGGGTGATCATCCTGCGGTCGCCGAGCTCCGTCGGAATCCGCCGCGTCAGCGACCTCGCGTGTGTGGAGCAATACTGCATCGGGGGCCTGGATGCCGAAAAGCTCGCGGAATAGGCAGGATCGAAAGGTGGCTAGCTTGCTGACGAGGGACGGTTCCTCTGGGATTAGCTCCGCGCCTCGGCTCACGGCGTTAATCAAATGGGCGTGGCTACTTCAGGACGAGTGAAGAGTGCCTGCTAGTTCGCGTTTTTTGCGATGGAGAGACGGTTCTGGGGTGCGCGAAACCTAGGGATATCGGGATAACCCGGGGGTTTCCGCTCCTCTAGTTGGTTGAGCGGCCCGGGCGGCGGGGCCGTTGGGGGCCGTGGAACGGGCGGTCGGTGGCGGCCAGGATGTACTCGTCGGCTTGCCGGGAGAGGTCGCGCATCTGCTCGAGCACGGCTTCGAGCTGGTGGCGGTTCGCGATCCACTGTTGGTAGAGCTGGGCGTCGTCGGCCGATAGGCGGCGGGTGATGGTCTTGCCGGCTTCTTTCCAGGTCAGCTGCCAGTAGGGGCCGTGGCGTTGGTCGGGGTCCTGGCAGCGGCAGTTGGGGTTGCCGCAGGAGGTGTAGAGCTCGGCGAGGCTGCCTTCGCAGGTGAAGCCGACCTCCGCGAGGCGGGCCTTGGCGGCCTCGTAGTCGCGGGTGACGCGTTCTAGGCGCCGCTTGAGCTGGGCCTTGGAGGGCTGTTGTTCCGTCATCGATAAGTATCATACTTATCGTCCATGCGGACCGTGGGTCTGCCGGATCGACCGGCCAGCGGCGCTGAGGCGTTCCGGGATCTTGAGCGGTTCCTGTCCGAGGCCGCCGACGCTCGCCTGGGTCTGTCCGAGCTCGAGCGCGGGTCAGAGCGTCGCGTCCGGGAGCTCGCGCGCTTGGAGCTGCAGGCGCATGTGGACTCTCGCGGTGACGGTGATCTCGGCGCGGCGATCATCGTCCCGGGTGAGGGCGGCCAGCCGCTCAGACTGGCCTACAAGCGGCCCCACACTCGCTCGGTGCTGACGTTGTTCGGCGAGTTGCGGATCACGCGCATGGGCTACGGCGCTCCCGGACATGAGGCGCTTCATCCGCTTGATGTCGAGCTGTGCCTGCCGGAGCGGATCTACAGCTATGAGTGCCAGCGGCGGCTGATCCGCGGCGTGATCTGCGGGCCGTTTGACGAGGCGATCACGCTGGTTTGCGAGATGACCGGGGTGAGCGTGCCCAAGCGCTCGGCCGAGCAGATCGTGCGCGAGGCCGCCCTTGACTTCGACGCGTTCTACGCCGAGCGCGCGCACGCCGCGGTGAAGCCTGGCCGGGGCGAGATCCTCGTCGGCGCGATCGATTGCAAGAGCATCCCGATGGTCAAGCCCGAACGCGCGCTGCGGGTCCTCAGGCGCGGCAAGGGCGAGAAGGCCAACAAGAAGCGAATGGCGACCGTCGCCGCGGTGCACAGCCAGGCGCCCATGATCAGAACGCCCAAGGACGTGCTCTGGAGCCTCTTCGCGAGCGAGCAACGACCCGAGCGCCCGAAGCGCACGCCACCACAGCACAAGCGGGTGTGGGCCAGCCTGATCGCCGACAAGGACACGTTCATCACCGACGTCAAGGCCGAGATGACCCGCCGCGACCCCCACCACCGCCGAACCTGGGTGATCGTCACCGACGGCGAGCGAGCGCTGCAGCAGCGGGTCTGCCGAACCTTCACCGACGTCACCCTCGTGCTCGACCTCCTGCACGTGCTGGACAAGCTGTGGGCCTGCGGCCACGCGCTCTACGGTGAGGGCAGCCGCGAGGCCGAGGACCTCGTCTACCAACGCGCCGAGCGGGTCCTCTGCGGGATGGCCAGCCAGGTCGTCAAAGGCCTACGCCAGATCGTCACCAAACGCCGCCTCACCGGCAACAAGGCCAAGACGCTGCTCAACGCCGCCAGCTACCTCTACCGCAACCGCGACCGGATGCGATATGACCTCTACCTCGCCAACGGATGGCCAATCGCGTCAGGCTCGGTGGAAGGCGCCTGCAAGAACCTGATCCGCGACCGCTTCGAGCGCTCCGGCATGCGCTGGACCCCCGAAACCGCCGAAGCCCTCCTACGCCTCCGCGCCGTCTACCTCTCAGGCGACCTCGACGCCTACTGGGAATCCCACATCAAACGCGACCAGCAGCGCCTCTACCGCAGAAACGAATGGGAACTCGTTCTGAAGTAGCCACGCCCTAATCAAATAGCCGCCAGCAGGACGCCCGCGGCAGCCTCATCGAGAGGCGTCCTGGGTCGGTGGGAACATCGCCGGATGGTCGATCGTCAGCGAGCCGCGATGAGGCACGGCACGGGTTGAACTACGCGCGCCGCCAGCAGTACCGCCGGCTGTCAGGGACCGCTATGGCAGCGATGGGGAGCGGCGCGAGCGTGCTGCTGGCGTTGGCCGTCGCGGACGCTGGGGCGGTATCCGCAGCCGGTGCCATTCTCGTCCTCGCCGTCGGGCTTGGGCTCTACGCTCGGCACTGCTGTCGCTCGCCGAGCGCAGCCGCGTTGGTGCTCGCTCGGAGGACGAGGTCCGGAACGCGCTTGCGCGGCTTCAGGGGGAGGGGTGGCGGCTGCGGCACTCCCTACCGTGGCGCGGGCGTGGGGACATCGACTCGCTGGCGATCGCGCCGACCGGCGTCACCTTCGTGGTCGAGACCAAGACGCGGGCGTACGACGATCGCCACCTCGGTCGGGTGCGCGAGCAGGCGGCGTGGCCGTCTCGTCGGCGGCGACGGTGGTGTCGGCGCGGCGCGGTGCCGGTGGTATGCCTGGTTCGCGCGCATGGTGTCCAGCGGGTGGAGCACGGCGTGCTGGTCGTGTCGATCGATCGGCTGACGCCGGCGTTGCGGGACGCAGCCACCGTGTCGGACCCGCTCGGTGGCTGATCGGCAGCCAGGCCTCGGCACGGACTACGAGTGCTTGCTGAGCCTCGTCGATGCTGCAAATCGCGAACCCGAGTCCGCCCCTGGCTTGAGCGCAACGCAGGTACGGGGCGCACCGACCCGAGAGGGCCTGCTTTCCGCGCATAGGAGGTCTGGGCGGACCCGCGGGTTCAGACCTGCTCCTGAAATTTGCGGGTCTCCGGATCGGTCCGGCAAGTGCCGGTTGCGCGTGCCCTGCATTCATGAGAACGCGCTACTCCTGGTCGACGGTCTCGACAACCGCAGAGCCGAAGACGCGGCTGGACTCGCTGGTGGCGAGGAGAACGTCTTTCGAGGCCAAGCGCGAAAGACCTGAGTTGAGCGCGGAGCAGGGCAGGTGTGAGACGGCGCGAGCGCCTCGCATTGTCGCGATTTCGGGTCTGCGTCGACCGGGTGACGCTACTGCCTTACGCCTGAAGCGGTCACGCCGATGCGGCGACTGCTCCGCGCGGAAAGGAGCAGTCTGAAGCGAGACTGCCCTGTGGGCGACAGAGGAGAAGTAAGCCATGATCTCAATCGCGGCCGAGTCACGTTCGTACTCGACCCTTCGCCGGTCCCGCCACAGACTAAGACTCACGAGATGCCCGAAACGTGCCTCCGAGCCCTGCCGCCGACCGATCCATGGTTCACGGGAGAAGAGTGCGTTTCGGCCAAGAGCGTCCGAAGTCTCCGGGCCAGCCGCGGTGGCGGTCGTTGGTCAGCTCCGCGCGCGCGTCCGCTGACCGATCCCGCTTCCAAGAGCGGGCATACCTAGCGTGGTGGCCGGCGAGCATTGGTGAGGCGTTGTTTGGCGGCGGCCCAATCCAGCGGCAGCCCGTTGGCGTGGGTGCTGGACTCGACGAAGGCAGACTGGCCGAGACGTCCGGCCATGTCGGCGAGCATTGCGG
Source organism: uncultured Solirubrobacteraceae bacterium (assembly GCA_963816005.1). Taxonomy (GTDB): domain Bacteria; phylum Actinomycetota; class Thermoleophilia; order Solirubrobacterales; family Solirubrobacteraceae; genus Palsa-465. The sequence goes on from CAWFKF010000087.1 coordinate 12,184, forward strand.
CGTGCCGCCCGGAGCGCACGAAGCGGTTCATGGCGTCGCGGTCTTGCCAGGCTGACAGGGTGTAGAAGGTCTTGCGCAGCAGACGGGCATCGAGGCTGTAGCCGGCACAGCCGTCGGTGGTGGCGAGCTGTTTGCGTATCTGCATGGCCCAGCGCAGGAAGCGCGGCACGTCGCGGTAGCGGGTCAACGGCAGGGTCGAAGTGAGAACGTGAAGCTCCCGGTCGCCCGTGGGGTTGAAGGGACCGGTAGTCCAGGGCAGTGCTGGCATGGAGGCCCCCCCTATCGAGTCGCCTAGTAGTCGATGTTGTCTTTGGATGATGCCCACCCTGGGCGCTCCGTAGAGGCTCGCGTCTGGGCCGCCGCCCGCGCCAGGCGCCGGGCCAAAAGAGGGTTGGCGGCGTGGCGAGGCCGCTGCGACCGCCGTCGCTGGTCGGCGCCGCCGCGGGCCGGCAAGCGTTTGTTCGCAGCCGATCCACCATCCGCACCCGACGCCAGGAGCACGCTTGTGGCAGCGGGGCTCACCTGCTATCTGCAGCGGGATCGGCTTACGAGGCGACGCCACCGAGCCCGACCGAGGGGCCCTACACCGTCCCGAACATGGACAAAGACGTGATCCATTAGCGTCCTCGCATCTCAAATCCAGCGAGGTCAGCACATTCTCGTTTCGAGCCGCCTAGGCTCTCCGCCTAGCCATCGCTGACTTCCGGCATCCACGAAGCAAGAGCAGTCTCGCCTCCGCCGTGCGCCGGCGACGACGCTGCTGCTCTTCGGGCGGAGCAGCCGTCAAGAGCGGGCGCTGAGCGCGGCCCGCGTGGCCGCTCTCGGACATTTCGGGTCACGCTCGGAGGGGCACGGCATCGAACGGCGTCGTCAAATGTGGCCCGCCACCGCTTGACGCCTTAAGCAGCGACGCAGGCGCGGCCGCTCCTCGGCGTGGAAAGCGACAGGTTCGGCGTCATCTTGGTCCGTCGCTCCCGTTCTCCTGCGCGGTCTCGCTCCCATGAGCTGTGTGCGCGTGGCAACGTCTGGTTCCGACTCGGGTCGTAGACGTCCGCTCCGGGTCGCCCGACGGGGTGAACGTCGGCGGGATCGGTGGGTGGGATTCGGCGAACTACGAGTGCGGCACTGTAGTTGGCTCGGTGATAAACGATGAGTCGATTCTTTTCTTGAGCGTTCTCAAGTCCGAGCCACCGAGCTTGCCCATCCCGATCTGGCTCAGGATGCCGGAGACGTTCGATGGTGGCACGTGCACACAGCGGTCGGTCCACTCCTTCGGGAGCAGCAGGGTCGCGAAGCTGGTCGCCTCGGCCCAACCTCGAACGGAGCCTCAACAGTGCGGAAGCGTATCCTCGGCGCGGGGCGTCGTGCCGACCCTGCCGCTGTTGACCGAAAGGACCAGAGCGTGAGCCATCAGAGGACTCGTACCGCGATCGTGGCGAGCGCCGTGGCTGCGATCTTCTTGGTGTGTGCCTGCTGGTCGCAGGCAGCCAGCAGCCCCTCGGTCGTCAAATACGTGCGGGTGAACGGAATCCGGCTTGGCTACCGCATCGTCGGATCCGGCCGGCCGTTGGTGATGATCCCAGGATTCGCGTTCACGATGGCGGAATGGGACCCGAAGCTCGTCGCCGCGCTCGCCGCTCGGCATCGCGTTGTGCTGTTTGACAACCGTGGGGTCGCAACCTCGAGCGACGGGCCGAGGAACCGGCTCAGCATCGTAGAGATGGCGTCCGATACCGCCGGGCTCATTCGCGCATTGCATCTCGCGCGGACCGATGTGCTGGGGTGGTCGATGGGCGGCTACGTCGCACAGGAATTAGCACTTCGTCACTCTGGGCTGGTCCGGCGACTGGTGCTCGCATCGACCGACCCCGGCAGCAACCACGCCATCCCGCCATCGGCGAAGGTCATTTCGGAACTGAGGAACCCATCGCGCCAGGAATTGCTACGCCTGCTGTTCCCGCGATCGCGGCAATCCGCTGGCGTTGCATGGGAAGCGCGTATCGGGCAGCAGTTCGCAACGCTCCACCTGCCCAGCAATTCGTTCACCGTTTCCACTGCGATCACCGATCAGCAGTTTCGAGCGTCCGGTCCGGGATGGGAGTCGCCAGGGCGCGGTAGTTACGCTCAGCTCCCCAGCCTGCGCAAACCCACCCTGATCGCCGCAGGTCTGGATGACGTCATTGTCCCTCCAAGGAACGCGCTTCTGCTGAAAAGCCGGCTCCGCAATTCGCAGCTAGTGCGGTACCGGGTTGCGGGTCACGCCTTCCTTTTCCAGGAGCCACTTCAGGTCGCCGCCAGGGTGAATCGGTTCTTGGGCGGCTGACCCACTTTGCACAGTACCGGCACAGACCGCGGCGGCCTGAGCCCTGGCATCGAACGACGCACCGGACACATGTGCTATGCGGGATGCAGCATTCCAATACCGCTGACTGCGCTTCTGCTTTCCACGCGTTGGGGCAGAGACGCGAAGGCTGAACGACTGCCGTGCGTGATCGCTCTCGGACACACGCAGTCACGAAGCCTCGGACGTGCAATCTCGCAGATGCAGGTCTCAGGCGTCTGCCCTGAGTTGCCGGCAACTCAGGGCTCCGGCTGCAGCCCACGAGAGACGCGCTTCGCGCGGGTCTCGGGGCCCGACGCGGCTTCATGACGTCAACGACGTCGGGAGCGACGGCGAAGACGCCCTATCCGCGCGGGGCAGGGAAGTCGCCGGCGCGTTCAAGATGCGCGGCGCAGAGCGAAAGGAGGTCTGCGCCACCGTCGCGCCAGCACCCTCCCCGTCCGCTGCTTCAAGAATCGCGTTGGCCGGCGACGCACCGACGAGCCGCACGTCGGCGAGGTCGTCAGCCAGCCGAGTGCAAACCGAGCCACCAGCTCGTCGGCGTCCCGATCCGAGCCCTGAATGGCGTGCACGACAACCAAGCTTCCGTGCAACGCGTCGGCCAACCAATGGTCCGTGTCCAGGACACGCCCAGCCTCCTCAGACTCGTCCACCGCGTAGAGGATCGTGTGAGCTATCGCGACTCCAGTCGCTGCGCACACGGGCGTCGCCCGTGCCGGGCGCGTCCCAATGGCCACGCAGTGTACGCGCGCTCCGGCCACGCCCGTGGCTGATCCACAGCATCCTCACCCCGGGGCGGCAGATCCCGCGATCAGCGATCGTTTCGCGAGCCCTTGGCGCGACGACGATCGATCTGCTTACGCAGCGTGTCCCAACGCGAGCGCCAGCCGTCGAGTAAGGCATCCCACTCCCGTCTGACCTCGTCGTCCGGTGGACGCTCTCCACGTCGGATGCGCCCCAACTCCTCAAACACCTCTCGCCCGACGGCGGCGGAGGCGACCAAGACGACCATCATTCCGAACAGCGCGGAGATCATCGCCAGGACCGCGCCGATCACGCCGTAGCGCGATGCGTACGAGCTGAACAGGTGCGGCAGATACACCGCCGCGCCCGTTTGGTAGATCGCTAGCATCCCGGCGCCCAGGATCGCGAACGGCGCCAGCCTGCCACGCTCAACCCGTCTCGCGCTCAGAACCCAGCCACTCCAGGCCAGGAAGATTGCCGATACGGGCAGCAGCACGAGGTTGGTGGCGATCTGCACGCGACCGTGGTCGACGAGGGCGTGAATCCACCAGCTGACCGCGATGTAACACACAAGGCCGCCGATCCATGCCAGGTCGTTGAGCGTGTTACGGACGCTCAACGGCTTGAGCTCCCATGTCTGCTCGAACAGTCGTTGCATGCCGCGCGAAAAGCTCAGCACCGCGACAACCAGCAGTACACCCCCGAGCACGCTGACGTCGGTACCCGCCCCTCCGGCGGGCGAGAGCAGGTCCCTGACCGCCTTGGCCCCTCCGCCGGTCAGCCCATACCGGTTGATGATTGTCTGTGCGGCCTTGCTGGCGTCTACACGCGGCAGGATCGCGCCCGCAACGATCGCCAGCGGGACCAAAGCCGTGAAGGCGCTCGAGGCCAGGGCGATGGCGCGATCGAACCCGGCAATGCGCTGAAAGCCGTTCAACGTGCGCAGGACGAATGCTGGCCGCAGCCAAAAGGTCAGGGTCCGGAGGATCCGCTCGCGGTCAAGCCGGGCCAAAGTGATCACGCCTCATCCGCGCCGTCGATCGCCCTGCCGGCGACCGCGCGTTCGGGATCGATTGTGCACAGCAGTTTCCCACCAGGAGGATCACCCTGGTGGTCGTACGCATCGCGACAAAGGAGTGGCGGACGGGAGGCCGGCGCGTTCTCATGACCTGGAGTTCAGACAAGTCCGACGATCCCTCTGACGATCAGCACAAGGCCAATCAGCCCGACGACTGTTGCGATCAGCTCCAGCTTGTTGGCGGCCATCCAGCCCGAGAGCCGGTCGACCTGAGCCGACGTGCGTGTGGGGCTGATCACGTAGCTGACGATCGGGACCTCGATCAGGAGGAACTTGACCAGGGTGAAGACGACGATCATTGCGCCCAACTCCACCCTCGTGTAGCCGCCTCTGGCCATGCGGCCGAACGCGAGCAGGTCAAACGGACCGGGTACTGCGAGCACCGCGCCGACCACGACCGCGAACGCAAGCGAACCTTCCCTAAGCGCACGATGGGCCCGTGATGTCACCCGCCGCGCGGCTCGCGATGGGTCCGGCCTGCTCTGATCACGCCGTCGCGGCCGCGAGAGATCCCGCCCGAACACCCCCCGTCCCCTCCGGGTCGCCGCGAGCATGGCGACGACGACAGCAATCACACCGATGACGAGGTACGCCCAGGGACCGAGCCTGTGGGAGCTCGTACCAGCAACGCTGCCACTCGAGCGAAACACGGCAAGCAGCGCAATGCCGAAACCCAGGGCCACGAACAGGCTGCCCAAATAGCACGCCCACAACAGGGGCTTCGGCCGCGGGCGAGTCAGGATGACGACAACCACTGCGAGAAGCTGCGGGTACACCGCAGCCGCCAACGCGAGCAGAAGGATCGTCCCCATGTGGAAAACAGTTCGATCGCCAGAGGTCGCCGCGCAGCGACCGCCAACGGCTGCCACAGTACCCTGGTGATCCGCCGGAACGGCGCCCGCGTCGTCGGCGCCTCGACTGTACGAGCGGGAGAAGACGACCCCCACGGCGAGTCGGGCGGCAGAATGTTCGACGGCTCGACCGGTCCTCCCTGGTAGATCTGCTCCACCGTCACCGGCGGCGGCGTCACCGCCTCCTTAGTAGGTCGCGCTGATGTTGAAGCACCCGTGCGCCTGCGAGAGGACGATGATCGTCCCGCACAGCGCAAGGAAGATGATCACCGGGTGCGGAACCGTGTTCCCGAACCCGCTCGATCGTGTCGAGCGTGCGCTCGAACAGCGACCGATCCCCCTCGCCGACCAGCGCCGTCTCCTCGTTCAACGAGCCCCCTCCTCCCACGGTCGATCGTCTCGAGGTCGGTGTCGAGCGACGCGAGCTAGCTTGAAAGCGCCTTGGCCTTGATCGCGTCGAACTCCGCCTCGGTGATGGCCCCGCTGTCGAGCAGTCCCTTGGCTTTCTCGATCTCGCTCGCCGCGCCACCGCTACCAGCGGTCTGACGGACATAGTCATCGAACTGCGTCTGCGCCTGCTGAGCCTCCTTGTTGCTTCGCTCCGCCATCCCCTGGTGATAAGCGATCAGGTAGATGAGCACGCCAAGGAACGGCGCAATGATGATGAAGATCACCCACAGCGCTTTCGCCCACCCGCCCACGTCATGTCGGCGGAAGAGGTCGATGAACACCGTGATCGCGATCCAGATCCAAATCACGAACGCGAAAAAGATGAGCATCGACCACAAGATCCCGAGGAACGGATACGACGATGCGATAACCATTCTTCACCTCCCAATCCCGGTGTTATCCGGTGTTTCGTTGAGTGCGCCGGCTGATCGGGAGCCGCTGCACCGCTCGGTCCCGGCAGATCCCAGCCCGGCGAGAGTGCGGATTCCCCACGCGTGCTCGGCGGTGACCGAGCGGCTCACGAGCTCAATATCTTGGTCTTCTGGACCTCGAACTCCACGTCGGTCAACACGCCCGCGGCATGCAGCTCGCCGAGCTGCTTGAGCTGCGCGAGCTTATCCCCCATGTCCGGCGCCGCAGAAGGTGGCGCGGTGGGTATCGGCGCCGCCGGCGCAGGCTGCGCCACCGCAGCCGCCGGCACGGGGTACCCTTGGGCAGTCGCGTGCTCCTGCTGACGGTCGAGGACCCGCTGATGGATGACATCGGCGGTCTTCACCGCGACCGCCGCCTTCAAGCCCGTCTTCAACAGTCCCATTCGGTGTCCTTTCCTGCGGTTTCAGGCGTGGTCGGTCGCATCCAGCTCCGCGATCAGGTCGCCGGCCGGAATCCGCCCGGCGCCGACAAGCCGCGCGCTGCTGCGGTCGATCGCGGTCCACAACGGAACCGCCCAAACGTTCTCATATACGAGGATTCCCGCAAGGCTTCCCGGTTCGATCGCCGCCGCGACCTCATCGATGTCTGATTGGTCAAGCAGGCCAGAGGACAAGCCCCACAGCCGCTCATCGAGCGCGTCGGAATGCTCCACATCGGCCACTTCCATCTTGGACACCCTCCCGTCGGCGTCCTTGGCGATGAACAGGAGGTCGAGAACGCGAACCACCTCGCGGTCGACGAGATCCATCAACAGCCGGAACCCCTCACCAGTCACCTTCCGACCCGGCCACTCCACCGCAAGGTAGTCAATCGGTCCCAGAATCGTATCTCCCACTGGCCCTCCTGTGTCGCTTGGAATCAGCAGGATTCTGAACGCCCGGCAGGAGTCCGTCAAACGGACTCGAGGTTCGAGAGCAGCGGATCCTGCGGATCAATCCACGCATCCGCGAGCACCTCACCGCCCGATCGCTGAACGGCATCCCTGAGGGGAATCGCCCAGCGATGCTCGATCAGCGCGACAACGCACATGACCCCCACAGGGATCACATCCGCAACCGACCAGGTGTGCTCGTCGCCGACGAATGCACGCAGTTCGGACGGTGCGGGATCGATCGCCTCGTCGACCGACGCGTCCGCGGCAGGCGCATCGAGCCCAACAAGCAGTTCGGCGACACCGTCAAAGCGCGACAGGACCTTCATCGAGACCGGGGGCCTGCATCCTGACAAGCTCGCCGCTCTCGGTCTTGACGGCGATCAGCAGGTCGACGAGCCGGATCACCTCGAGTTCACTCAGCCGCTCGAGCTCCGGCAGAACGTCAGCCTCGAACCGCGCGCGTTCGAACCCCACCACGACGATCTGGATCGGTCCGATCTGCTTGCGCTCGGAACGCGACAGCGCGACTCCTCGGTACGCGACGGGAACTTCTTGGGCACGGCGTCTCCTTTGCTCGACTCGTACGTGGTTTACGTCCACGGAAGCGCGGCACTGACCTTCGGCGGCGTCTAGGAAGAAGACAACCGCGGTGTTGGCAGCGTCCCCCGGCAGCGCGAGCTCGCCCCCCAGCCGCCGACCGAGCTCGAGCGTGAGCACCTGACCCAGGCGCGAGGTGCCGTTGCCCTCGAGTACGACATAGCCGGCGGCCTGCAACTCCAGGCCGTGCAGCGAAGCCTGAAACGAGAACCGGCGCCCGTCGACCGAAGTCGCGAGCGGCAGAACCGACGCTTCAAGGTTCCGGCGCACCTCGCGGACGCTCTCGAGTTGCTGGCTAAGGCCGTGCTCGCCGGTCACGCCACCACTCTCGCAAGCACAAACCCGCCGCGCAAGCCGGACCGCACGCAAGCCTGGACGAATGCACACCTGCCAACAGCAAACCAGGGTGCGCCGACGCGCAGTCCCAAGGCGTCTCTTCTCTCGCAGAAAGGGAAGTGCCGGCGGCGACCCGTAGCGAAGGCTCGGGCGGACCACTCCCCGTACCGTCGACCACTCCTCCCGGGGAACGAACACAGGCGACTCACCTCGCTCGCCGCTGCTTCGACGGTGCGAAGCAGACACGCCAAGCCAGGTGGAGTCAGCCGACTGTGGCGTACTCGTGGCCTGACAAAAGCAGGACTCACCCCCGCCGGCGGCGGAGTCCCCCAACTCGCCATCTGCGAGGCTCTCGGCGCCGTCGACGCGTCGATGCTCGCCGCCGTCGCACCGAGGCACCTGCTTTCGCTCAGCGACGCGTACCCGCGACCGCTTGCGCTGGCACCGGCCCGCGGCCCTGCTTCGATTCTCCGAGGGGTCTCTTGGCGAAATCCGGCCCGGCCCCGCTCCTCGCCACCAGCGAGTCTTTCCATGCCGTCGGCCCCGACGTCGCCGTGGCCTTCAGTCCGAAACACCCGCTTTCGCTCGGCAGCAGGTACGCGCGACCACTTGCGACGGCGACGAGCGTGGCCCCCGCTTTCACACGCCGAGAGGTCTCTTGGCCGAGATCGGCAAAGACCTGAGATTCGCCACAGGCAGGGCGCATGGAGATCGAGGGCGCGCACCTGCTTCGCACGGGAAGGGAGGGCTGCGGGCCGCCCGAGAGCGCGGGCAGCCCGCAGAGCATCAGGAGCCCGCTCCTACGGCGCTGCGCGCAGGCCGGAGGTGGCTGAGATGACCGGCGCGGGTCGGGAATGGATAGTGTCGATGATCTCGGCGCTGTCGATTCCCTGCAAGTAAATCGACGTGATCCCGAGGTTGGCATGCCCGAGCTGCCTCTGTATGACGACCAGCGGGACGCCTTCGTGAGCCATCTCGACGGCGTGCGCATGGCGGAGCTGATGTGGCGCTACGCGCCGGCGGACGCCCGCCGCTTCCGCCGTTCGGCGCAGCTGTTTGCGCGCCGCGGAGGCCTCCCAGCGCCGTCCTGCGGTCGGGCCGTGGATCACGCAGAACAGCGAGCCCACCGGCAGGGTCGCGCGGATCTCCTGCCATCGGGTCAACTGGTCCCATGCCCAGCGGTCCATTCCGACCTCGCGGCGGCGTCCTCCCTTTCCCCGGCGGATGACGAGGGCCCCGCGGGAGCGGTCAAGGTCGGTCTCGGCGAGGTCGAGCGCTTCGTTGATCCGCAGCCCAGCTCGCCACAGGACGACGATCAGCGCCCGCAGGCGGGTGCCGTTCGGACCCTCGCCGGCGGCACGCAGGACGGCGACGATCTCTTCGACCGTTGGCGGGTCAGCCGGGAAACGGAGGTCTTTGTTCTTTGGCGGGCGGCCGCGATGGTAGCCGGGCATCGTCACCGGCGAACGATGGTGGCCGGCCGCGTCGAGCGGCCTCTCGGTTGAAAGCATGGCTCCTCCTTTGGAGCGGTGGTTGACCAGAGGGCTCTAACCGGTTCGCGGGCGTCGGCGGGCTATGACACCGCGGAGTAGCTCGACGGTGCGGATCAGGCCGGGGATCACGCACGGGGCGCACCGAGCCTCGCATGGCTGACCGCCGCCTGGCTCAGCGTCGAGCGCGCGGTCGAGCTCGATCCACTCGAGGAGCTCGTCAGCGAAGGCGGATCGTCGACAGCGGCTGCTCGACATCGCAGCTCAGATCTACGGCGCACAGCACGCGCTGCGCAACGAGCTGCTCGCTCTTGAAGGCGAGGACCTCGACGGGGGGTATCTCGAAGCGATGGCGGTTCTCGAACGATGCGAGCGGACCGGCGGTACACCGCCAGATGACGTTCGGATCCGTGCGGCATGACCCGACAGCTACGACCACCGGTAACCGGCTCGAGCGCCTGAGGGGAGACCTCGACAGGAACACCGCACGCGCGGAGTACGGTCCGCGTGATGGCGTCGAAGGCTGCTCCTGCTCTGACCGACCGCGTGGCCGAGCGCCGTCGCGCAGTCGCTCTTGCACGCCACTTCCGCGAGGCCGAAGGCCTGTCCATAGCCCAGATCGCCGATCGCCTCGGCCGGTCGCCGGCGACCGTCAAGGCCTACTTCTAATGCGCCGCGAGGCGCCCTGTTGTATCCCCGGCGCAGCCGGGAGGGACTCGGAGGAGGGTCCTTGGGTCTGATGGCTTACTGCGATCCGAAAGGTGAGCGGGACAAGCGCATGCCAGAAAAGCGGCGGTCGAGCCCAGGTGTCAGGGGCGGCGCGTCGCGAGACCCGCGCGATATGGCGAAAGCTGGATTGCCTGATATCCCAATCCCCAGAAGACGTAAAGGCCAGTCCGCCGGAAAGACACCCGAGACCGGCGCCACGCTCTGCGGCGGCATCGTAGAAGGGTCGCCGCAACCTCCGGAGCGTGGAGCGTTGCCCAGCGAGGGCAATCAAGGGGATGAGTGGGACGCCTACGTCGTGCTCGGACGTATAACAGGGACGAACGCGGGATCACCTGCGGGGCGCGAGCCCCATGGTGACGGAGTGCCCATAGTAGTCGTGCGAGTCACGCCGCACCAGGGAGGACGGGAAAGCCGTCCACAGGGCGAAGGGGCACAGGTGACTGGACATCCGAGAACCGGGAGGTATGCGTAATGCAGAACGCCGAAACGGTATTGAGTGTCCTCCGTGAAACCACGGAATAGTCGCTGGAGAGCCCGGTGATCAGAAATGGTCACGCCGGGTTCGGGAGGGGGGTCTCGGAAAAGGACCGCAAGGCACCTCGCCGAGGCCCTACTTCAGCCGACCCGACCGGCGAGAAGGCGCGGGCGGTCAAGGCTCGCTACCAGGGGGTGTGCCGCGGCTGCGGCGCCTACACGCGGCCGCGCAACGGCAAGGGCGACGCCTACGCGTACTGCAAGCGCTGTCATCCCGGCGCGATCGAGCGGCGCTGGACGCGGGAGCTCGTGATCGCGGCGATGCTGGAGTGGCGCGAGCGTTATGGCCGGCTGCCTTCGTCCTACGACTGGTCGCGGACCCACGCCCGCCGACGCGGCGAACAAGCATTGCGGCGCCTGGAGGAGGGGCACTGGCCCGCGGCCAGCGTCGTTAGCGCGGTGTTCCGAACCTGGGCTGCCGCGCGCCAGGCGGCCGCCGCGAGGAATCCCCGCGGCCCCGGGCCCACCGAGCAATACGATCACGGCTCTTCCCGAACCAGCTGACCGTGTCCGAGCCAGGCCTGACGAACCAGTGGGAGCCGTGGCAGCGGCTGATCGACTCGATCGGCCCGTACTACCGCAGACAGCTTTGGCCGCCCGGGACCGGGCGAAGGGCGAGTTGTGCGAGCTCGACGAGGAGCAGCTCGCCGCGCTCGCAGCCGAGGGGCGCAGGGTCGCGAGCTCGCTCGACGAGGAGGGCACGCGTCTGACCGTCAGCTCGACGGAGGACCGGGAGCGGCACTCGCGGCTCGCCACCGAGCTGGAACGCGAAGCCGAACTGCTGCGTCGGCGCTGGCGACTTCCGCCGGCGCCGCGGCGCCGGCGGAAGGAACGGGCCGATGCCGCCGAGCGAGCTGATCGAGCCCAGGAGCACCGGCGGCGGGCGGCCCAAGCGCACGAGCAGCTACGCGAGCTCGGCAACAGCGGCCGCCACCTTTACCATGGTTCGAACGCCACCAGCACGCCCTCGGACGCGGGCTGGCCGCGGAGCTGACCCTGAACGCCGCCCAGGGCGCCGTCTACCACGTCCTTGGCGCGCCCGGCATCGCGTTGCTCGCCGCCGCCTACCTCACGAGCGACCGCGCGATCGATCTCGGCCAACTCCAGGAGCTCGTAAGGAACGGCGGCGAGGCCCGGCAGCGGCTGCTGTTCGCGGTCGCAGCCGAGCTGTACGGCCGCAAGCAGGGCGTCTCCCTCAGTGAGCTGCTGGCAGAACTCGGCGGCGAGGATCTCGACCGCGTGCTTGATGCGATCGCCGTGGTCAAGCGGCGCCGGAGCACGATCCAGGGGTCGCCGGATGATCTGTGGATCCGCGCCGCGGAACCCGAGAGCGACGACCGCCGGTAGACACCTCGACAACACCACACGCGCGGAGTTCGGTCGGTCCGATCGCGTCGAAGGCTGGTTCCTCTCCGGCCCACCGCGTGGCCGAGCGCCGTCGCGCCGTTGGCGCGGCTCGAGTCGTCGTCTAGCTCGTCGCGCACCCGCTCCGGGCCGGCGCGGCGGCGCGGCACTCGAGCGACCGGCGACGGCGAGTGGCGTGCGGCAAGTGTCGTCCCCCGGCTGGTTGGGACGGGGGCGGCAGCCCGTGCTGCCGCCCTGCAGGCGGCTCCGGAATCCCCAAAGTACCGCTCGCAATACAACGGGGCGTCGCGGCGCTCACGCCATACCTGAACACCAGAGGCCTCGTTGCGCGCCGCAGCCCGACCCGGGTGCGCGCAGCGCGACCGCGAGCAGATCCCACCGAAGCCGATGTCACCATGAGCCAGCCCCACAGCGAACGAGCGGTCAACGCAGCGGTGGTCGAGCGCGTTCTCACCGACGGCGATGTCGAGACGATCGCGAAGGCGCCAGCGGCGTGGCTCGCTGAGATCTTGAGCGCGGCGCCGGGAACGTTCGCGCTGGTCGACGCGCGACAGCTAGCCCGGGACCTGGGCTTTCCGCTCGACTACGTGTACGCGCACGCGACCGAGCTCGGCGCGCCGCGCCTCGGCTCCGAGCGTCCGCCGAATACGACCGGTGCGCTCAACGTGGTCGAGCTCAAGCCGGGCGTGATGGCCCAGTTCGGATACGAGGACATCGGACAGCTGGTCGTACAGATGCGTGCTCGGAGAAGCATCGGGCGCGGAAGCAGATCCGCGATTGCTTCGACGCGACCGCCAAACGACCCCGCTGGGTGCCGCATTGGGGGCAGCGCGTGACCGGCACTCGCCACCAAAGTCGCCAAGAGGCTGAGCCTGCGCAGGGGAAGCGGGCTGCCGGCAAGAATGCGGAAGTCACGCATCTGACTCCCAGGCAGGTTGCCCAGCGGCTCCAGTGGGGCTACCCCAAGGTGCTGCGTGCCATCCGCGTGGGCATTCTCCCCGCGCTCGACGTGACGCTGCCAGGCTCGAAGCGCGCCGAGTATCGGGTGCCGCTCACGGCGCTTGAACGGTTCGAGCGCGAGCGCACGGTGGTCCCGCGGGAAGCGGGGCAGGGCTCGGCGCGGGACTCGCTTGAGGCCCTGCGCGCGGCGCGGGCGCGCTCGAACGCCGCATATCACGACGCCGCTTGACCACTTTCCACTCTAAGAGATAGCCTGGCCCTGTGGCCTCCAACCTAAGCGCCGCAAGGACGGTACCGAGGTGTGGGAGGTGCGCTGGTATCCGCACCCAGGTTCAAACCAGAAGTCCAAGAGCTTTTACGACCCCGACGACGCCGAGGAGTTTGTCAGAGAGCTGCGCCGGGCGCACTCCAAGGGCGAGCCCGCGCCCGAGCCTCACCGCCGCCGGCGGGCGGTGACGCTTGGCGACTGGTACCTGGAGCACCGGGAGCGTGCCCGATGGGAGCAAAACACGCAGAAGAACTACCGCAGCGTGTTCCGCGCGCACGTCGCCCACCCCAGCTACGGGATCGCGGACGAGCCGCTGCCGACGCTATCCGACGAGCGCATCGCTCGATTCCGCGACGACATGGACAGCGCCGGCGTCCCGGCCAACGCACAGTCAAAGACGCTCACGCTCGTCTCCTCGCTGCTCTCGGCGGCGGCCGAACGGCGCTCCCATACCGGCGTGCGTCAGAACCCCATGCTCCGGGGCGGCGTCAAAAAACCGAGGGCCAAGCGCGTGCGCCCGGTCCTGGTGTTTCGCCGGTCGCCTTCGAGGCAGTCCGCCTCGAGCTCCTGCACGCGCCGGGTCGAGGGGAGCGAGAGCGAGCGCGCGACGCGCTGTGGCAGTCGTGCACGTCTCTGGTGGGCCTGCGCCCGGAGGAGGCGTGGGCGCTCCAGCCCGACTTCTTCCGCGAGCGGACGATCGCCGTCGTGCAGGCGGTCGCGCACGGCGAGATCAAGCGTACGAAGGAAGACGAATGGCACTACCCGCCGCTCCATCCGGTCCTGCGCGAGGAGCTGGACGCCTATCTGGAGCGCTGGCCGGTGGAGTTCGGGCAGCTCATCTTCGACGACCCGGCACTGCCCGGCAAGCCGATCGCCGACCACAACTGGCGCAACTGGCGAAAGCGGGTATGGCGCGGGGCGCGCGACCGTGCGCTGGCTCACGTCTCCGCGCGCGAGCGCGCGAAGCTGCTCGCGGCGCGCCCCTACGACCTGGGGCGGCACTCCTACGCGTCGCTCAGGCTGCGGGCCGGGATGTCGAACAACCTGGCGGGGCTGGTGGCCGAGCTCGGCCACACGACCATCTCGCAGCTGTCCGCGACGTACGCACACGAGATCGCCGAGTACCGGGGCGCGGAGCCCGTCGACTGGGTGGCCGAGGTGCGCTCGGCGCGCGCCCGACTCGCCCGCCGCACACTACGCTCGGCCGCCTGAAGGGCTCCGTTCTTTTGGAAAGAACGGGCTTGTCCAAGAGACGGATAAGAGATGGCCGGTCGCTGACCCGGAAGAGATGGCGCCTTTTTCCCAGCAATTTCAGACAGGAGCACTTCCCCGGAATACACGCATGGTAAGGAAGGGGTCGACGGTTCGAGTCCGTCAGAGGGCTTTCGGTAAGTGCCTGCAAATTGGCCTGGTCTCGCAGCACTTGCGTTGGCGCGGCCATCTCTCGATGTGTTCGCTCGTGTCCGCAAATTCCTCGTTTTGCGCGGACCGGCAAGAGATGAATAAGAGATGCCCCGGGGCGGAACTCGCCGCGCCGTCGGCGCGGAGAACTCGCTACCGGGTGATCATCCTGCGGTCGCCGAGCTCCGTCGGAATCCGCCGCGTCAGCGACCTCGCGTGTGTGGAGCAATACTGCATCGGGGGCCTGGATGCCGAAAAGCTCGCGGAATAGGCAGGATCGAAAGGTGGCTAGCTTGCTGACGAGGGACGGTTCCTCTGGGATTAGCTCCGCGCCTCGGCTCACGGCGTTAATCAAATGGGCGTGGCTACTTCAGGACGAGTGGAAAGTTCCTGGTAATCGGTGACTTTCGCGCGTTGTGGGGGGTTTTTGGGGGCACAGAACCCGGGGATATCGCGATGTCCCCGGGTTTCGTGGGCGTTCAGGTGGCTGAGTGGCGCCGCTGGCGTGGACGTGTGGGGCCGTGGAGGGGTCGGCCGCGGCTGGCGAGGATCTGCTCGCCTGCTTGTCGGGAGAGGTCTCGCATCTGCTCGAGCGCGGCTTCGAGGCGGCGGCGGTTGGTGATCCATTCCTGGTAGATCGCGGCGTCCTCGGCGGTTAACAGCCGCGAGATCGTCTTGCCGTTCTCCTTCCAGGACAGCTGCCAGTACGGGCCGTGGCGCTGCTCTGGGTCCGCGCAGCGGCAGTTGGGGTTCTTGCAGCACGTATAGCGCTCGATCAGTGACCCCTCGCAGGTGAATCCGACCTCGCTGACGGCGGCCTTGGCGGTCTCGTAGTCGGCGCGCAGGCGCTCGAGCTGGTCGCCTGACGGGGGCTGGGAGGAGGGTCGTTCCGTCATCGACCCGTAGCATACTGGTCGCTTGCGATGGACGGCCAGTCCTGTCCGGCGAGCGAGACCGACGCGCTCGGGGCGCTGGAGCGTTTCCTCGACGGGGCCGCGAAGGAGGGCCTGGGGCTGTGCGAGGTCGAGCGCGAGTCAGAGCGCCGCGGCCGGGAGCTGGTGCGGCTGTTGTTGTAGGCGCACATCGATTCCCGCGGCGATGGCGACGTCGGCGAGGCGATCCTCGTGCAGCGCCCCGACGGTCCCGTCCGGCATGGCTACAAGCGCCGCCACACCCGCCCCGTGCTGACGCTGTTCGGCGAGGTCCGCGTCACGCGCATGAGCTACGGCGCGCCGGGCGCTCCGGCGATCCACCCGCTGGACCGCCAGCTGCGGCTGCCGGGGCGGACCTGGAGCTACGAGTGCCAGCGGCGGCTGATGCGGGCCGTGGTCTGCTCGCCGTTTGACGAGGCGATCTCGTTCTTTGCCGAGATGAGTGGCACGGCGGTGCCCAAGCGCTCGGCCGAGCAACTGGTGCGCGAGGCGGCCGTGGACTTCGACGCGTTCTACGCGCAGCGCCCCGCCGCCGCTGTCAAGCCAGCGCGCGGCGAGATCCTGGTGGCCGCGATCGACTGCAAGGGCATCCCGATGGTCAAGCCCGAGCGCACACTGCGGGTCGTGCGCAGAGGCAAGGGGCAGAAGGCCAACAAGAAGCGGATGGCGACCGTCGCCGCCGTCCACAACCAGACACCGGTCGTGCGCACCCCGCAGCAGGTCCTCGACAGCCTCTTCTCAACCGACGGGCGACCCGAACGCCAGGCACGACCGCGGCCCGGCCACAAACGCGTATGGGCCAGCCTCACCGCCGACAAGGACACGTTCATCAACGACGTCAAGGCCGAGATGACACGACGCGACCCCCGCCGCCGGCGCACCTGGGTGATCGTCACCGACGGCGAGCGCGCGCTGCAGCACCGCGTCGCCGACAGCTTCCAAAGCGTCACGCTCATTCTCGACTACCTGCACGTAGCGGAGAAGCTGTGGAAGGCCGCCCACGCGCTCTACCGCGAGGGCAGCCCCGACGCCCAGGCGTTCGTCTACCAACGCGCCAAACGCATCCTCGAAGGCCAGGTCGACCAGGTCGTCAAGGGCCTGAAGCTCATCATCACCAAGCGCAAACTCACCGGTAGCAAAGCCAAGACGCTCTCCGACGTCGCCGCCTACTACCGGCGCAACCGCGAGCGGATGCGCTACGACACCTACCTCGCCAACGGCTGGCCAATCGCATCGGGATCGGTCGAGGGCGCGTGCAAGAACCTCATCCGCGACCGCTTCGAACGATCTGGCATGTGATGGACACCCGAGACCGCCGAAGCCCTGCTAAAGCTCCGCGCCCTCCACCTCTCAAACGACTTCGACGCCTACTGGGAGTTCCACATCGAGCGCGACCAGCAACGCCTCTACCCGCCCTGGCAGGTCGTCCTGAAGTAGCCACACCCTAATCAAATAGCCGCCAGCAGGACGCCCGCGGCAGCCTCATCGAGAGGCGTCCTGGGTCGGTGGGAACATCGCCGAATGGTCGATCGTCAGCGAGCCGCGATGAGGCACGGCACGGGTTGAACTACGCGCGCCGCCAGCAGTACCGCCGGCTGTCAGGGACCGCTATGGCAGCGATGGGGAGCGGCGCGAGCGTGCTGCTGGCGTTGGCCGTCGCGGACGCTGGGGCGGTATCCGCAGCCGGTGCCATTCTCGTCCTCGCCGTCGGGCTTGGGCTCTACGCTCGGCACTGCTGTCGCTCGCCGAGCGCAGCCGCGTTGGTGCTCGCTCGGAGGACGAGGTCCGGAACGCGCTTGCGCGGCTTCAGGGGGAGGGGTGGCGGCTGCGGCACTCCCTACCGTGGCGCGGGCGTGGGGACATCGACTCGCTGGCGATCGCGCCGACCGGCGTCACCTTCGTGGTCGAGACCAAGACGCGGGCGTACGACGATCGCCACCTCGGTCGGGTGCGCGAGCAGGCGGCGTGGCCGTCTCGTCGGCGGCGACGGTGGTGTCGGCGCGGCGCGGTGCCGGTGGTATGCCTGGTTCGCGCGCATGGTGTCCAGCGGGTGGAGCACGGCGTGCTGGTCGTGTCGATCGATCGGCTGACGCCGGCGTTGCGGGACGCAGCCACCGTGTCGGACCCGCTCGGTGGCTGATCGGCAGCCAGGCCTCGGCACGGACTACGAGTGCTTGCTGAGCCTCGTCGATGCTGCAAATCGCGAACCCGAGTCCGCCCCTGGCTTGAGCGCAACGCAGGTACGGGGCGCACCGACCCGAGAGGCCTGCTTTCCGCGCGAAGGAGGGCGCGTGGCTCTCTTCCCTGCTGAGCTGGCGAAGCAGGGCGCGCAACGAGGCCGATCTGAGGCTGACGCCGCCCTGCTCTCGCGAACTTGCAGGTCTTCGGCGTCGTCGGCCACGACGACGAGCGGGCCGACGTCGCGGCGGGCCGCGCTCCTGTCGGGTAAGCCGGGCACATTGCTGTGCCCGGCTCCCCTAAGAACCGTGCGAGCGACTTTCACCGCACACGGCTCAAGCAAGCCGTCGAAGGTCCGCTGGCGCGACGCCGTACGATCAGCTCATCGCAGAGCGTGTTGTCCGCGGGTCCGTTCACCGCGATGTTGGTCGCGGCGTCTAACTTGTCCGTTGGTGCTGGCGTCTTCGTCATCTTCTTTTCGCTGGCTCACCTGACCACGTCAGCGCGCTTTCGCGCCCGGGCATGAAGCTCGGTATCCGGCCGGTTATGCGGGGCGACCGCCTGGAGGGGGCGACCATCGCGTCCCGGTTTCCCGTTGCCTTTCGGCTGCCGGCATTCGCTTCTTGGTCATCCGATTCCCGCCGGGGAGTTGGGCCTTCCTCACGGTCGGCTTACCGGCACAGCCGGACCTCGACGGGGTTACCACGTTCCGCACGCACGAGCTGCGACCGGGGTGGGTGCCCCCTATAGCCCGAGGACAGTGGTGCTCACCCGGCCGGGTCGCCTCCCCGACCGGCACCCGCCGCTTCCCAGCGACCAGTCCCTAAACCCCGCCACAACATCCCACCATGCGAGGCTCTCCTTCACGGGCCATCAACAGGGGTTCAATCACGTTCACCCGTCCGGTCTTCCCCTCGCCCGCGCCCCCGGGGTGGAACCAGCGACGCTTCGGCTTCCCCCTGAGCTTCGCACCCCGCCGTTACCGGCGACGCACGTCAGGGGCGGGGACAGGCCATCGAGCACGGACCTGGAACTACCGCTCAACTCACATCCGTCGATCTCCAATCCGGTAGTTCACTCAATGCGTGCGACCTCGCGTCGCACGGCGACAAAGAGGGCGCGTGTGTTCGCGGCCGACACACCTCTCGCGGAATCAAAGCGGGGCCGCGGATCGGTCCCGCGCCGACCGGTTGCGCGTACCCGCGGACGCGGAAAAGCAGGGACGTCAGCCCGATCAGCGATCGCATCCGACGCCGACGATGCGGCGAGCCTCGCAGGTGGCGAGTTGCGGGGCAGGGCGCGACGACGGGTCGCGTCCTGCTTTGCTCTCGTCGCGGGCACGCGTGATGGCTCTCGCGGTGACCGCTGTCTGTCGGTGGCCTGAGGCGGGGCTGACTGATCGTGATGGGACGGTCGGCTCAGGTCGTGCTCGTCAGGGGTGCTCTACCCAGTTGGTGGACGGGCGCTGTCTTTTGGATGGGTCGCGGCTTGCGTGTGGCACCACGCTTGCACCGTTGTCGTTGGTGCGCCGAGCAGGTCGTTAGTTACTCGACTTTCGCAGTTTTCGGTGGGTGGACGGGTGCGGGGCGGCGCCTCGGTCGTGGCTGTCGGGCTGATGGTTTGAGCGCCTGACCGGACGCTGGTAGGGAGGAGCACCGGCGGCTTCCCCGAAGCGGTGGTTGTTCACGCCATTTCCGCGGTCGGGCGGGAGGCCCGTTCGCGGCTGCCCATGGGGGTTGCCGCCGATGCTCTGCGTCCCATCTTCGCTGGAGGAGCTTCTGCTCCTGTTCGCGCCATGTTTCTCTCGCCCGACGTTTGAGACCTTCAGAGCGATGGTCGTGGGGCAGGTCTCGCAGACGTCGCTGCGCACCGTCTGCGGGATGCTGGTCGGCTCGAGGCTCTCCGGGGTCTGGCATCACTCCCGCGCGCACCGGTTCTTCAGCTCGGCGGAGTGGTCGGTCGATGAGCTCGGGCTGATGGTTGCGGAGCTGATCGTCTCCCGTTTGGTGGGAGCGCAGGAGTCGCTGGTTGTGCCGGTCGATGACACGTTGGTGAAGCGGCGGGGGCGCAAGGTGTTCGGCTGCTTCTGGCATCACGACGCGACCGCCAACAGCAACAAGGGATCGCTCGCGTGGGGCAACAACTGGGTCACTGCCGGGATCAACGTCAAGCTGCCGTTCCTTGAGCGGACCGTCTGCCTGCTGGTGCTCTCGCGCCTCTGGCGCCCGCGGCGCAAGGAGATCCCCAAGCACAAGCCAGACCCCGAGCGGCCCTCAAAACCCCGGTTGGCCAGGGAGATCCTGTGCCTGCTCGCCAAGCGGTTCCCGGCACGCAAGATCCACGGCGTCGGCGATGCCGCCTACGCGAACGGCGCGTTTGCGGGCCTGCCGGAGAACGTCACGATGACCTCCCGCCTGCGCTCAGACGCCGCGCTGCACCGGCTGGCGGCGCCCCGCCCGCCCACAGGGCAGCGCAAGCGCGGCCGGCCGCCCAAGAAAGGAGCGCAGCTGCCAAAGCTGGCGCAGATCGCCGCTGATCCCGCCACCGATTGGGTCAACACGACCGTCCGCCGCTACGGCAAGACCGAGCAGGTGATGGCCCACCCGTTCCAATGCCTGTGGTACGAGGCGCTCAGATCCCAGCCCCTCCAGGTAGTGCTGATCCAGGACACCACCAAGCCCTCCGGCTACGAACTGGCGCTCGTCTCCACCGACCTCGACGCGAGCGCCGCGCAACTGATCGAACGCTACGCCGAGCGCTGGCCGACCGAGGTCGCCTACGAAGAAGGCAAGGAGCTGGCCGGCGTCGGACAGGCTCGCAACCGCGCCGAGAAGGCCGTCCAACGGACCGTCCCGTTCCAGTTCCTCGCGATGTCACTGACGATCATCTGGTACGCGCTCTCAGGCCACCACCCCGACGACGTCAAAGAACGCCGCGAACGCCACCCCTGGTATCTCACCAAGACCACCCCCTCATTCACCGACATGCTCGCCAAGCTCCGCCGCGTGATCATCGCCAACCAATTTCACCCAGGACGGGGGTGCGCGCCCACACCCCGAGAAATCACCAGCGTCCAGCAAGCGTGGGCGTCCGCCGGACTATGAACTGCAAAAGTCGAGTAGTTACTTCCCCCGGACAAAGTCGGAGTTACCGCCCTGAGCCCGATTTGCTGCATACCGGTCCGACTGTGATTGGTGAGGTTTCGAGGGTGACCGCTCCGTTTGGCGATCCCCAAGGAGCGTTTTTCCGGGGGAAGTAGTTAGCGGCGCTCGGGTCGCCGGATTCGCCGATCCGGGCGAGGAGGCGCATGATCTGGAGGTTCGGCTCGAGCTTTCGGCCCATGAAGAGACGGTCGATCGCGGCCATGACCGGCAGCGGGATCGTGACCAGTCGCTTGTCGCGCGCGACGATGCGGCGGTAGGTCGCGAGTGCCTGGTGGAGGGTGAGCTGCTCGGGGCCGTGGATGTAGAAGTCGCTGTTGGCGACCGCGGGCGTCGCGAAGGCGTGGGCGATCTGAGTCGCGAAGTCCTCTGCGCACACCGGGTGCAACGGACGGCGCTGGCGGCCGAGTGCGACGAGCAGCCGTCCCTGGATGTGGCGGGGCATCGTATTGACGAAGTAGGTGGGGCGAAAGAAGGTGTAGGGGACGCCAGAAGCTTGGATCGCCCGTTCGGCGGCGAGCTTGGCGCGATGCTCGGGGATCTTGGGCCCGTACTCCTCTCGGACGAGGCTTCCGGTGAGGTAGCTGATCCGCTCCAGGCCGTGGCGAGCGGCCGCGGCGGCAACGGTCGCGGTCCCGCGGTGCTCGACGGTGTCGAAAGAGGCCGAGTCTTCGACCCCGAGGCTGACGTGGACCGCGTTGACGCTTTTGACCGCGCGGTTTACCGCAGCGCTGTCGGTGACCGAGCCTGGGACGTACTCGAGCTCTGGTCCGAGCTGCGCTTGGGCTCGGTCGATGTCGCGGACCAGTACGCGGACGTGATGGCCGTCGGCGAGCAGCTGACGCGCGACGGGCATGCCGATCAGCCCGGTCGCGCCCAGGACCAGGATCCGCTCGATCCTCACCGGAGCCCCTCGGGAGGACCGAAGCGCTGCGCCATGTGGCCGCCGATGACGTCGGCGATCAGCTGCAGCGCAGCCAGCGGACGAAAGAACACCGTCAGCTCTGAGACCAGGGCGTCGGGCCCGGCGGTGACGACGTTGAGTCCGTCCGCGCGCTGTCCGCGAAGGGTGGTCTCAAATAGAACGACGCTCTGGTCGCCCTCCACGATCTCCCCCACCAGCGCAAACGGCGTCAGCTCCTGGGTCAGCACCCCGAACAGAAACGCCGCGGTGTCCTTACCCTGAAGCGGCTGGTCGTGGACCGCGACCAGGATCCTGACGTCCTCGCTCATGGAGGCGACGATCTCGTCCGGGTCAAATGCGATCAGCGCCCGGCTGTAGGCTGTCCGACCGGAGATCTGAGGACTTGACATACGGGCTCCTTCGCTTAGACGTGTAGGACGGCGAGGATGATCAGGACAAAGCCGGCCATGTCGAGCAGCACCCGCGCGCTGTGCAGGTGGTCCCAGCGGCGACGAAGCGCCCGCCATTCGACCGGGTCGCCATGCTGCTCGTCCCACCGGAACACGCGCAGGTTGATCGGCATGTTCCCGACCAGGGTGATCGCGAGCATCACCGCGTAGCAGACGCCGGCCGCGATGGCGAGTGCCGACCAGCTGCTGTGTAGGCCGGTGGCGGCGACAAAGCACGCCACGATCGTCGCCGTCATTACGAACGGGTCAATGCTGGCAAAGCGGCGGTACATCAGCTTCTCCGCGCGGACCTGCTCAGCATGGTCGAGCTTCCACAGCGTCGGGTGCACGATCCCCCAGGACGTCAGCTCGCTGCCGGTCAGCACCCCGGCCAAGAGCACTGCGATGAACGAACGCACGTCCATCGCGGTCAGCCGCTCGGGCTCGACTCGCGCCTCACGAGCCGACCGCCAGCGCCTCGCGGACGAACCTGTCCTCACCGGTGCAGTCCATCAGGAACCGTGCGAGATCAGCCCGCACGACGCGCCCCAGACGCCCACGCTCCCCCTCCGCGATCACCTTCAGCGCCCCCCGCGGCCTGCCGCTCACGAACCGCGGCGGACGGATCAGCACCCAATCCAGGCCGCTGCCGCGCACGGCCCGCTCCTGCGCCTCCTTGTCGGGGACCATCGGCGCCAGGACTCGAAGGATCACCTCGCGGTAAAACAGCGAGCAGTTCGCGCGGCTCGAGCCCAGGCCCAGCAGGGTGACGCACGCCAACCGGCGCACGCCTGCCTCGGTCATCGCCTCGACGAGGTTCTCGCTGCCACGGCCCAGCAACGTGCTCACCCGCCGCGGGCTCGGAGTCCCCAACGCGCAGATCACCGCATCGTGCCCGGCGACCGCCACCGTCATCGAGGCGCGATCTAGAACATCACCCTGCACAACCTGCACCGCTTGCGGAAACATGGCTCGCGACGGGTCACGCGCCAGCGCGGCCGTCTGATGACCACGCGCAAGCGACTCGGCCACCACGTCTCGCCCGAGCCCACCCGTCGCGCCGACAACCAGGACTCTCACCGACCGGGTCCCCTCGCCCAACGACAATCTCCTGAAGCAGATGCCCGAAACCCTGCCGCTGCGACGCTGCCCGCGAAGCTCAAGGCTCATCCTCGTCACGCGGCGCGGCGCCAGCCAACGCGGCGAGCATGAGCGGCCGGATCTCCGCGATCCAGTCGAGCTTCGCCTGCTCCCGGTGGACACCGAACGAAGCCGTTGCCCTCCGGAACGCCGCCTGCGGCCGGTCGACCAGCCGGTCCACCATCTCGCCCAGCCGGTCGCGCCGCGCACTGGCCTGCGCCGCATAGTCATCGAGAATCGCCACCAATCGTGCCGGCGACATGCGATCGGCGAAGAACACCCGAACCAAGAACAGGTTCCGCTGGCGATCCGAATCCAGGGACGCATTCTCCAGCCACTCACCAAGCACAGCCTCGCCCTCGGCGGTGATCTCGTACACCCGCTTGGTCGGCAAGCGCTCCTGCGGCACCTCGGTCGCCTCCAGCAGGCCCAACCGACGCAGGCCGTCAAGCTCGACATAGACCTGACTACGGGTCAGCGCGAAGAAGTTCCCTATCGAACGCTCCGCATACCGCGCCAACTCGTGGCCAGCGCGCGGGCGTAACGACACCAGACCGAGCACCACATACGACGTTGCTCCGAGCGACATCCTCACCCAGCCTAGTCCAAATAGGACCACATGCAAGCTCCAGACGCGCAACCTCGCCGAAACCGGTCCAGCCAGTCCCAGATCTCGACGGCCTCGACTACTCGCCTGGCAGTGCGAGCTCTTGCCGTCGACCACCATGCGGCTGCGTTCCGCGTTGACGCCGCAGCGTTTGGTCGAGCCGGTCCCTTCCTGCCGACCCGGTCACCGGCCGCCGCCCGAAACCCGCTTTCGTCTCAGCACGATGCTCGGCGAGGGTCGCGTGCAAGACGCGGTTTGCGCGGATCTCGCGCATCCTGCAGCTCGGCGCCAGCCGCGACGCGGCCTGCAAACGCTCAGGCGCACCTTCCGCGCTTAGCAGGGCCGGGCGGCGTAACCGACCAAGCCCCGCTTCCGAATTAAGCAGGACTCGGGGTCGGTCCGGCGTCAAGCGTTCGGACGTGCGCGCATTCGTGGAAAAGCAGGGCCGGCGGGTCGACCGTCACGACGTCGGACGGGTCGACGAAACGGCAGGCCCTGCTGGTGGCGAGTTGCGGGGAAGGTCCGATCTGAGCCGAAACACCCGTCGGCGCATCAGAGCGGGTCTGGTGATCAGCGCCGAGGCGACAGTCTGACCGTACCCGCCGCCGCGCATGAGCAGGGCGGTTGGACTCACCTGCAGCGGCTCTGGGCGCCAGCCGCGGCCGGCTGGGCCTCGCTGGTGGCGATTTGCGGGTCTCGGGTTGGGGAGGTGAGTGAGTCCTGCCTCGGTGTCGCCGCGGGTTCTGGCTGAGTTAGTGTCGGAGGCGTGGGACCTTGGCTATTGGGACGGCGAGGCCGTCGGCGGCCGTCTGAACGGGCGGCGGATCACGGCCACGATCGCGAGCGAGACGAGGACCAGGCCTCCGAGCACGGCGGCCATCATCGCCACCGTGCTGCAGCCGTGATGGCTGGTGGTGTTGATGTTGGTGCCCAGGAGTCGGTGTTGGAGGCGCTGCCAGTCTTGGCGGGTCATGTTCTGCCACGCGCCGCCCATCATCCAGCTCCAGTCGCCGGAGTTCATCATCGCGCCGAAACCGCCGTTGGTGCTGTAGTAGCCGCCCATCATGCCTCCGCCGCCCATCATCCCTCCGCCGCCCATCATGCCCCCGTAGCCGCCGGCTGCGCTGCCGGTGGTGGTGCATCCGGCGTAGCGTGCGCCGAGGAGCTGGTGCGGCTCTCGCCTTGCTCGCCGAGCATCGCGATCATGCGGTTGTTCATGGCCTGGTGCAGGGTGGTTGACCCCAGCGCGCGGAACATCACGTACTCGCCGATGTGATCGAGGTCGTTGGCGGACAGGTCGCGGCAGGTCTTGGTGCCGGCGTGTAGCTGTGCGATCAGGTTCTGTCCTTGCTGCTGTTCGCCGGCCAGCGACGCTTGCGCGACTGCCGGGATCAGGAGGGCGAGACCGATCGTGATGAGCGCGAGTCGGGTGCGTATGACCCTCACGTTAGGTTCAGCAGGCCTCCGTCGCGACCGTCCAGGTCCGCGGGACTCATGCGGGCGACTACCGACGCGAAACATCCGCATGAACGTTAGAGTAGCTGGGCGCCGATGGGTGATGAGACTTGCGAGCTGCTGTGCCTGGATCTCTCCCGTGCGGAGGCGCTGCGCCGCGCCCGTCGGCCGCTGTCCGAGCTCGTGGGGGCGGCCGAGGCGGCGAAGGCGCTGGCCGATCCGACGAGGCTGACGGTCGCGGTGGCGCTGCGTGACGGCGGCGAGCTGTGCGTGTGCGATCTGGCGTGGGTGTGCGAGCGCTCGGACAAGCTCGTTTCCCATCACGCCCGGGTGCTGCGCGCAGGCGGGCTGGTCGCATCCCGCCGGGAGCGGAAGATGGTGCTGTACTCGCTGACCGATCGCGGGCGACGGCTGCTCGACGCGACGCTCGACTCGCAGGCGCAGCCGGCGTCGTGAACCCGCAGGTCGCTCACGCTCACCGAACTGTCGCGGCTTCCACGGCCGCGCCGGCGGGCGGGGAGAGGTGGTTGCGTGCCGCGCGTGAGGCGCGGTTGCTGGCGTGGGCGAGCCTGTTCTGGATGCTGTTGGAGGGCGGGCTCGGGGTGCTCGCCGGTGTCGAGGCGAACTCGATCAGCGTCCTGACGTGGGCGGCGTCCTCCGCGGTGGAGGGACTCGCCTCGGCGATCGTGATCTGGCGCTTCAGCGGTCGACGCACCATGTCGGAGCATTCCGAGCGTCGCGCGCAACGATGGGTCGCCGCGAGCTTCTTTCTGCTGGCCCCGTACTTCCTGTACGAAGCCGTCGTCCGGTTGATCAACGGCACCCAGCCGAGCGCGGCGCCGCTCGCGATCGCGCTGACCGCCTCGAGCGTGCTGCTGATGCCGCTGCTGGGCTGGGCGAAGCTCCGTCTCGGCCGCCGGCTCGACTCCCAGGCGACTGCGGGCGAGGGGATCCAGAACCTGCTGTGCGCCGGGCAGGCGCTCGCGGCGCTGATCGCCGTGCTCGCCGCCGCCGCCGGCGTCATCGTGATCGATCCACTCGCCGCAGTGCTGATCGCTGGCATCGCAGCCAAAGAAGGCGCCGAGCTCTGGCGCGGCGAGGAATGCGGCTGCCACACGAGCCCGAGTCAACCGTCCGCGCCGGGCGGGTGCTCCCGCGAGCGCAACACCAGCGCGTAGACCCTGGATCGTGTGCGACGCTCAGGCGACCGCGGTCTTGAGCGCCTCGACCTGGTGGGCTTGATGCTTGAGCAGCGCGGCGAGGACCTGTTGAAGCGTGCGTTGCCCGTCGCAGAACCGGAAGCTGTCCTTCGGCGGGATCGCATCCAGCTGACGGTCGCCGAGCTCGGCGAGCCGGCCGAGCGCATCGCGAGCGGCGCCCAACTGCTCAACGACCGCGTCGGAGTCGATGGGCTCCGCGGTGTAGCGGTTCTCGTGCCGATCGGCGCCGGGGGCGTGGTCGGGGTTGGCGTCGTCTTGGGGTTTGTGGCCGAGCGCGCAGAGGAATCGGGGGATGCGATGCCCGCCGTGCCCGGCTGACATGCGGTCGCTGGTCTGCACGAAGTCGGCGATCCGCTGGTAGTTGTCGGCCGTGTGCTGGGCGGCCGCGCCGATCGTTCCGTCGCCGAGTTTCTCCCGGCCGGGGCACGGCCGGCGTAGCGCGGCCCGATCGAGCGCTGAGAGCAGGTCGATCAGTTCGGCGATCTGCCCGTCGGCGCTGGCTGAGAGCTCCGGTCCGCGTTGGCTCATCGGATTCCCTCCGGGTTCGGGTCAGTGGTGCGCATGGGCGGTGTGGTCGTCGGCGGCGGGTGCGGTCCCGCTCAGGTACTGCTCGGGGTCCGCTTCGAACGCGTGCAGGCAGTGGTTAGAGCAGAAGTAGTAGGTCCGGCCGCCGAACTCTTTCGTGACCGCCTTGTCGCGGTCGACGGTCATTCCGCAGACAGCGTCGGTCGCGCCGCGCCGGGCGGTGAGCCAGAACAGGCCGGCGAAGATCGCCAGGCCGAGCAGATTGAGCGCGAGCTTGTAGTCGAGATCGACGGCGCTGAAGATGTCCGCGCGAGTCGGGCGCGGGCCGCTCGGCACGAGGCCGAGCGCGCTGAACAGGCCATTGACGATCAGCGCGGCGATCACCACCGTCACGAACATCAGCGCAGTGATCCGGACGGTGTAGGCGGCGCCGTAGTACTTGCGGTAGATCAGCAGGATCGGGATCACGATCAGATCGGCGAACAGGAACGCGAGCACCCCGGCGAACGAGATCCCGCCCGACCACAGCACCGCCGCGAGCGGGACGTTCCCGACCGAGCACACGAAACTGAGCACGGCGATGATCGGCCCGACGATCACGTTCTCGATCGTCGGCAGCGGCGCCGGGGCGTTGTGCAGGAACAGATGCTCGAAGAACCCGTTGCCGAACTGCGCGATGAACCCGGCGAGCAGGAACCCGAGCGCGATCTCCTTGTAGAGCATCTGCCAATCGCCGCGGAAGTTGTGCGCAACTTCCGACCACGCCCGCGCCGAGGTCAGCCGCTCGCGCCAGGACAGGTGCTCGCTCGCCATGTGATGCTGATGGCCGGTGTCGGCCTCGATCGCGTGCTCGCGGGCCTGCCGCTCGAGGCGCGGGCTGACGAACAGACGCAGCAGCACCGTCATCAGCACGATCATCACGATCCCGCCGACATACTCCGCGATCGTGAACTGCCAGCCGATCAGCACCCACAGCACCAGCCCCAGCTCCCACACCAGATTGGTCGACGCGAACTGGAACGCGAGCGCCGACGCGGCGCTCGCCCCTTTCTGGAACAGCGACTTGCCGATCGCGATCGCGGCGTACGAGCACGACGAGGACGCGGCACCGAGCCCGGTGGCCCAGCCGACCGAGCGCCCGCCAGAGCCGCTCATCAGCCCCTCGACCCGATCGCGGGGGACCCAGGCCTGCACGATCGCTGAGATCGCGAACCCGAGCACGAGCGCCCACCAGACCTCCCACGCCATCAGGAACGAGTCGCGCAGGCCGTGCCAGATCACATCCAGAACACCCATCGGACCCACCCTAGCAGATACCCCTAGGGGGTAAGGGTAGAAGTGGTAAGATGGGCGGTATGGCCAAGACTCCGACGCCCACCAGGGGCTATACCGCCACCAAAGACCAGCTGCTCGCCCGCCTCAAGCGGATCGAAGGGCAGATCCGCGGGATCGAGGGTATGGTCGCCGACGACCGGTACTGCATCGACATCCTCACGCAGATCAGCGCCGCCCAGGCCGCGCTTGACAAGGTCGCGCTCGGACTGCTCGACGGGCACGCACACACCTGCGTGATCGGCGCCGAACGCGACCAGCAAGACGAGCGGACCGAAGAGATGATGGCCGCCATCGGACGACTCCTTAAACGGGGCTGACGAAACCGGTACCGCCCTGCAGCGCGTCGCCGCCCAGCCGGCCAACCCCGACCGGAGCTGTCAGCCGCAAGGTTCAGACTCCCCACCTGGCCTCGACTGACCTGCACTTGCGTTGACGCGCGCATCTGGCCTTGCGTGGGTCGCGTCCCCCCATCGCGCGGTCTGCAGGGGCCAGGACCGCCGAGGTCCGAGCCGCGCCGTCAGCTACAGCCCAGAGCCCAGCAGGCCGCGCAAGGCGGGGAAGTTCGCCGGCTGGGTCGGGATGCTCGTGGGGTGGTGGAAGCAGGTGCGCGTGCCGGCGAGCGCTGCGGAGCCTCGGTGCTATGCCAAACGGTGTTGGTAGGCGTAGCGGACCGCTTGGGCGCGGTCGCGGGCACCGGTTTTGTAGAAGATCCGGTTGATGTGGGTCTTGACGGTGGCGTTGCTGAGGACGAGCTTGTCGGCGATCTCCTGGTTCGATAGGCCAGCGGCGATCAGCTTCAGCACCTCGGCCTCCCGTGGCGTGAGCTCGTCGGGTAGGTCGAGCGCTGGCACCGGTGTTGGTTCACCGGCGGGCGTCGGCGGAGTCTGAGTCTGGTCGAGGACAGCGGTCACGAGTCGCTGCTGGACTGTGGGGTCCAGGTGCGTGCGGCCTGCGATGAGTGCTCTGATCGCGTGCTCGATTTCCTCGGCGGTGGCGTCCTTGGTGAGGTAGCCGCGCGCGCCGGCTTGGAGCGCCGGGAAGAGGAACTCGTCGTCGGCGTAGGTCGTCAGGACCAGCACTCGCGTGCCGGGAAGCGAGGCGAGGATTTGGCGGGTCGCTTCGGCTCCCTCGAGGCGCGGCATCCGCAGGTCCATCAGCACGATGTCGGGTCGCTCGGTGCGGGCGCGGTCGACGGCCTCGATTCCGTCGGCAGCGGTAGCGACGATCTCAACGTCGTCGATCAGGTCGAGCAGCATCGCGAGCCCGTCGCGGACGACCGGCTGGTCGTCTGCGATCAGGACGCGGATCCTCACGCGGGCACCTCGATCTCCACGCGCCAGCCCTCATCCGTTGGGCCGGCCGACATCGTGCCTCCGGCGCGCTCGATCCGCTCGCGCAGCCCCGCCAGCCCGCGGCCACCGCCCATTCCCTCGCGAGGCGGGGTGGCCGACGCTCCATTGTCGACCGACAACCGCGTGCAATCGGGTTCGTAGCGCATCGTGACTTTCGTGCAGGCGCTTGGTGCGTGGCGCGCGACGTTGGTCAGGGCTTCCTGCGCGCAGCGGTACAGCGCGAGGCTCGAGTCGGCCGGGAGCGTCCGCTCCTGACCCTCGATCCGAAGCGTCACGTCGAGGTTCATGTCCGCCTTGTAGCTCTCGATCAGCGCGGGAAGCTGGGAGACCGTCGGCAGCGCCTCACCGCGCAACGCGCCAACGGCCTGGCGGGCATTCGCGAGCCCGGCCTTGACGAGCTCGCTCGCGCGGTCGATCGCATCGCTCAGCGGCGGGGCGGCACGATCGCGGTTGGCGAGCTTCCGCGCGCCCTGGAGCTGGATCGCGGCGCCCGACAGCGAATGGGCGAGCACGTCGTGGAGCTCTGAGGCGATCCGGCCGCGCTCGGCGATCGCCGCCGCGCGGGCTTGCTCATCGCGCGCGTCCTCGAGCTGGGCGAGCAGGATCTCGGTCTGGTCTTGGCTCTCCCGGGCCCGCTTGAGGAACAGCGCGACGACTCCCAGCAAGATGGTCACCAGGATTTGGGCTGCGATGGCCGACGAGGAGCTTCCAGCCACGGCGCTAACGATGGCGAGCACGACGGTCACCATGCCGCCGATCGCGACGCCGACTCGGAAAGGCAGCCGGGTCAGCGCCATGAACACCGCAACGCCGGCCGCGACCCCAGTCGCTCCCTTGATCTGAAGCCCGGCGATCCCGACACCGGCCGCGCCCATCGCCGCGATCACGGCTGCCTGGAACTCGAGGCTGCGCTCGGGGAAGCTGTCGCGGATGGCGATAAGCAGCATCGCGGCGAAGGCGCAGAGCGTGAGTGTCACGGCCAGCGCCTTGCCGTGCAGCCCCGGGACCGGGTGGCTGTTGGCGCTGCCCAGCACCACCACGAGGATCACCGCCCAGCCGAGCGGACGCAGCATCTCTCGCTGGCGGTGCAAACGCTCCTGAGCACGCGCCTGGGCCTCCGCTACCCGCTCGCTGTCGGGGACTGACGCTGGCTGTGATTCGGGCACCGCGGTGCGGACGATAGAACGCGATCCGGCCCGCACGGGACGGGCCGGGGAGTGGAATCTCGGAGCGCCGGGGCTCATGCCACGGCCGGGATCGTGGCTGCCGTGGTCTTCATCGCGTGGCGGCCGCGGAGCTGGACGATCGCGATCCGGGTGCCAACCTCCAGCAGCGCCATCAGCACCAGCGCCACAGGCCAGGCCGCGGCGCCGATCTGGTGGGCCACGCTGAAGCTGGCGACCGCGTGCCGAGCGCCGTGCGAGAGCGCGAACGCGAACACCATCCGCGAGCCGATACCAGCGATCAAAAGCGCGCCCGCGATCCAGCCAACGCGAGCGACGGCGAGCCCGTTCTCGCCCGCGCGGACGTGAGTAGCAAACCCGCTAGCCACACCCAGCATGAGGCCGACAGCTCCGAGCGCGCCGATCAGCACGATGTCATTGCCGGCGGTCGGGATCGAACGCACATACAGATGCGCGACGTAGGCGAGGATCACCAGGGGGATGATCACGCTCCGACGGTCAAGCTCCCGCTCCCGAGCCTGACGGAAAACGATCAGAACGAACACCGCGTTGATGAGGTAGTCAGTAGTTGTCATGGCCGCCATGATCTGCTTCCAGTGCCCGTCTGTCGTCGGCCTCAGGGTTGAACCACGGGTTGATTTCAAGCTCAACCCGCGGGTTGAGCAGCCGGCCGCGATCGGTCATCCGCAACACGGACACCGCCCCCTCTGAAGGTCACGCAGAGGCGGAAGAGTTCGCTACGCCGCGACACACCCCTACCAGTAGCGAAGCAGGACCTGCAGGACGCCGCGGCTCAGTCCCGAGATTCGCCACGAGCACAACGCGTCCCGGCAGCGCTCGGCGCCGGTCCGACCGGAAGGCGCCGGCTCCCCTGCAGTCCGCGCAAAGCGCGTCCGGACCGCGCGAGCGCGCAGACCTGCTCTCGAACTTTGCGGGTCTTCGGGTTCGGTCGGCGGAGTCCGCCACCGCGCGCCCTGCTTTCGTGAAAACGCGCTACTCGGGGCTGACCGGTCACGACGACGGACAGCATGGCGACGACGCCGGCCTCGCTGCTGGCGACCAGCAGGTGCGTCGCGGCATGCGGGTCGAGACCCGCATTCGTGATCGCGCGGGCATC
>CAWFKF010000088.1:0-203598 GCA_963816005.1 uncultured Solirubrobacteraceae bacterium
GAAGATCAAGAGCAGCCTGTGCGCCCGCGCCGACGAAACCACTGCTTTTGGGCGATTGCGATCGTCCGCCGCAGCGCGGATCCGGCACGGAGTGGGCGATCGCTTGGTCGCCAACGCGCTCGTCCGCAGCATGGCCGCCGTACGACGAAAGGGATCGTCGGCACCGTGGGCGGCCACGCGTGCCTCTGGGCGAAAGCGGTCGTCTGGACGATTGGCGGTGTTTGCTAGCTGCCTGCGATCGGAACCGGTCGTCAGCAAGCGGTCGGGGATCTCGCTCGACCTCCGCCAGCGGTTGCTGGAGCGCGCCCTGGAAGCTAACGCGAAGAGGTGTCCACTCGTGCAATCCGGGCGGAGCAGTCTCGCCGACGCGGACTCGCATGCTGCTGAGATTCCTCAAAATGGGCAGCGTCGTCGAGACTGCCGCAACTCGATCATTGCGGAAGCCACGACCTGCCGACCCAGAGTGTCGAGTTCGTCCCGAACCACAAGTGAGGGCGTGGGCACCGACGACTTCCGCAATGTCTGCTGTTGGGAGAGCGGGCTCGGGCGAGACGTTGCGCTGCTGGTCGTCCCCCGCTGCCTCGTTAGTCGCCGAGGGCCTGTGCTGCATCGCCGAGAGCAAGCAGAAGCTTGAGCAGCATCGATGGACCTGCCTGGTCTGTTCCGACTGAGCAGTGATCGTCGGTGCCGTCCGGGCTGCTGTTTGTGTGGATTGGTTGCCGGTTCGTTGGCTGGGCGCCGGCAAGTGCTCGGTGGTGCGTGCGGCAGTGTTGTTGCTGGTGCCCGACCGTGGGTTCTGAGCGGCGAACTCGTTCGCGACGGTTTCGTCTGGGAGGACAGCGGTCTGGCGAGTCGATCTGCCTGTCCCGCTTCGCAATCGATGGGTCGGCAACAGTTACGCTGGACCGGGCTTTGGAAGCTGTGCGGGCGCGCGGCGGCGGTGTGTCGTAGCTCTATCCGCCTGACGCTAGGCTTTGCGGCGGCGTGATCACGCGCTGCGGTATCGGCTGGCCGTGCTCGACGCGGATGATTGTCACGGCGCCGGCGGTGGTGTCTCCGGCGGGTGTGATCGCGAAGTTTCCGATGATGCCGTTGCGCACGTGGGTCGCGAATAGTGCTCGTGTTACCGACGACCGGGTGCCGTTGGAGCGAGCGATCGCGTTGAGCAGCACGTCTGCGGCCTGCGCGGCGTAGGCGGTTGTGGGGTAGAAGCTGGAGCCGATCTGTTTGCCGAACTGTGCGACGAACTGCTGTCCGGGGCCGCGCAGTTGCGATGGCGCGATATAGGGCTGGCTGACGTCCATCCCTTCGACCGCCGGGCCGATCACCGTGGCGACGTCGGGGAAGGCCGCGAACCCGTCGGGCGCGAGGAACTGGACGTTCGGCATTGCTGCCCGCAGCTGGCGCACGAGGGGTCCTACCACCGGGTTCAAGAAGTCGCCGCCGAGGAAGACGCCGTCGGGATGCGAGCGCGCCACGTCGCGCACGAACGCGGCGATCCCGCGCGCGCTGTCTGGCCACGTCCGGTTGCTGACGGTGCCGACGCCGAGTCGTTTGGCCGCCCGCGCGAAGGCTTGCGCGATCCCGATCCCGTAGGAATCGGGGGCATCGTTGCTGATGAATACGCGGTGCATCCCTAGTCGCTGGGCCAGCAGCGCGTCGGCGGCCGCCTGGACGTCGTCGGCGGCCACGATGCGTGCGTAGTTGCGTATGCCGGTGGGGTAGTACACGCCCGGCTCGCCTGGCACGGTGCCTGGGCCTCGGTGGGTCAGGCCGACGTAGGTGGTCGAGGCGCTGATCATCGCCAGCGGGCCGCCGGGTGCGCGGTTGGCGATCGCGATCTCGCCGATCGCGCAGCCCGAATTCATTGGCCCGACGATCCCGATCACGCTGGGATCGTCGGCGTAGAGATGCATGTCGATCGCGCAGGGTTGGGCAGGATCGGGCTCGGAGACGCTGGCTGAGTCGCATGCCTGATAGCCGATCGCGAAGTGTCCGGCGCGGAAACCGCGCTCGCGCAGCTCGAATGCGATCGCCGCTGTGGCTTGCGCGGCGAAGTCGTGCTGGGCGTCCTGTAGCGGCAGGTCAGAGACGATCAGGTAGCGCGGGCGGGCGCCCGGCGCAGAGTAGATCGGCGAGCAATGCGAGGCGGGCAGCGCTTGGGCCTGGCCGCCCGCTGCGGCGCTCTGGGTGACGCTGCCGCCGGCGATCGCGCTCCCGGCGGTGACCCAGACACCACCGGCCCCGACCGCGACGTCGTACAGCGAGGCGGCCGGCGCCGTGAACCCGACCGCGCTCGTGGTCGCGTCGATCCGGGCGAGCGTGCCATCGGCATCGGCGACCCATGCCGCCCCCGCGCCGACTGCCAGCCGGCGCGGCACATGCTGGATCCCGATCGGGATCGTCGCCGTCACGCCCGCCTGCACCGGGTCGATCCGGGTCACGCTCGCGGAGTTTGCGTTGAGTACCCACACCGACCCCAGGCCAACGGCAACGGCGATCGGATACGGCGACTCCAGCCCCGGTTGGGCAACGATCGGGATCCGCGTGACCCTCCCGGTGTGCGGATCGATCCGCAGGACCCTAGCCGATGGGCCGCTGATCGCCCACACCGCGCCGGCGGCGACGGCCACACCGTTGACGCGGTCCCGGACGTCATAGGTGCGGACGACGCTCCCGGTGGCCGGGTCCGCTCTGCGGAGCAGCCGCGAGCCGTCGGTGATCCACACGCCGCCCGCCCCGGCGGCGATCGACCACGGATCGAGCTCGTTGCGGTCATCGAGCACCGACAGCGTGTCCGACGAGCCGACCCGGCTCGTGCTGAGCACAGTTCCGTAGTCCGGGCTGAGCTTCACCAGCCGTCCGCGCTGGCGGTCCACGACCCACACCGCGCCCTCACCGACCGCGAAGTCGCTCGGGAACGCACCGACCTGCGCCACCCTCACGATCGCGGGCGTACCCGCATCCACGAGCGACACCGTGCGGGCAGCATCGCTCGTGACCCACACCTGCCGCCCGCTGACCCGAAGGCGCGCCGGGGTCCCGGCGATCGACACCGACGCCCGCAGATGTCCCGTCGTCGGATCGATCAGACCAAGCGAATCTGGCCGCAGCGAAGCCAGGCCCGCCCCACCACCACCCCTACCGAGCACAGTCGCGGCGAGCGCCGCGACGAGCAGCAACCCGGCACCGACCGCGAGCATCACGCCCCCGCGGCGGGCGCGACGCGGCACCAGCCGCTCGATCGCGGAAGCCCGCGGCGGCGGCTGCAGCGCCGGATCGTGGGCGAGGATCGCACGCTCCAGCTCCTGGAGCGCCGGCCCGGGCTCGATCCCAAGCTCATCAACAAGCTCGCATCGTGCCTGCCGGTAGCGCTCCAAAGCGTCGGCCTGCCGCCCCGACCGGTACAGCGCGAGCATCAGTTGGGCCCGCAGACGCTCCCGCAGCGGGTGCTCACGCACGAGCGATTCGAGCTCGCCCACCAGCGCTGCGTGCTCGCCCAGCGCGAGGTCGGCATCGATGCGGTCCTCGAGCGCCGCCAAGCGCGCCTCCTCGAGCCGGGCGGTCTCGGCTTGCGCGAACGGCGCGTACGCGAAATCGGCGAGCGGCGGGCCCCGCCACAGCCCCAACGCCTCACGCAGCCGGTCGCTCGCGCCTCGCGGGTCGCCCGCCTGCAGCGCCCGGCGACCCTCAGCGACCAGCGTCTCGAACCGGTCGAGGTCAACCTGGCCGGGCTCGGTCTGGAGCATATAGCCGTGTCCGCGCGTGACTAGCACCCCATCCCCAAGCGCCTTCCGCAGATTCGACACGTACACCTGGACCGTCTTGGCCGCGGTCGCCGGCGCACGCTCCCCCCACAACTCGTCGATCAAACGATCCGTCGCCACCGCCTCACAACGATGCAACAGCAACACCGCCAACAGCGCCCGCTGCTTGGGACCGCCGAGCCCGAGCGAGCGCTCGCGCTCGATGACCTCAAACGCCCCAAGGATTCGAAAACTAAGCACCTTCTGGCCCCCCACAACGCTACCACCGGCCACCAAGCCCCGAGAGAGCCCACGTCAACCCAGCCATTTACCGATCTCCAACCGCTTCCAACCTGTCGCAAACCGGCGCAGCCCAAGGTCTGCAGCGCAATCGATCGCAGCCCGCGATCGACCAACCACAAGGAGCGCGAATGACCCGCCATCGCCTCACCACCACCGCCGCCGCCCTGAGCCTCGCGCTCGCCACCGCCGCGAGCGCGACGCCCGCGGCCTGGGGCGACCCCCCGCCGCCCGCGCACGCCCAGCCTGCGACCGCACACGCACCGACCCCCACCCCGGCGAGCAGCGCGCTGTGCGGGGACGTCTGCTCCGGCCACGGCTACGGCCCCGTAGACGTCACCACCCCCACCCCGGCAAGCAGCGCGCCGTGCGGGGACGTCTGCTCCGGCCACGGCTACGGCCCCGTAGGCGCCACCACCCCCACCCCGGCGAGCACCGGGTTGTGCGGGGACGTCTGCTCCGGCCACGGCTACGGCTCCGTGGGCGTCACGACCCCCACCCCGGCGAGCACCGGGTTGTGCGGGGACGTCTGCTCCGGCCACGGCTACGGCTCCGTAGGCGTCACGGCCACGGTCGTGCGCCCCGTGGCCGCAAACCAGGGCTTCGACTGGGCCGACGCTGCCATCGGCGCAGCCGCCGCGCTCGGGCTGCTACTCGTCGCGACCGGCGCCGCACTCCTCCTCGCGCGCCGGCGGACCGAATCGCACACACCAACCGACATACCGACCGCAAGCTGACCCGGCCGCCCAGCCCAGACCTGCCCCAACGCGACAGCGCCCGGACATCAGACCGGGCGCCGCCGCTCACAACCAGCGCACACCGGCGATCACCGCACAACTCTCAACCGGAGCCGAAGTCCTGGGCAGCCGAGATCGCGATGCCGCAACCGGCGACCGGCAAATCAACAGCTCGCCGCAGCGCCGAGTGCCGCATCGCCAGGCATTACGCCAGCGCCCGCAAGCCTCGCCAGCGCCGCCGGTCTTGAGCACGAGGAGCAGTCTGAGCCACCACGAGCCAGGCGGCTGCTTCGGGCTAAACGCAGCACTGCGTCCAGGACCGTCATCGCCGTAGGTGCTAGCCGGCAGTTGCACGCGCAGCAAACGACTCGGCCAGAAAGCGAGAGTGCGGCGAGACGTCTGGCGGCGCCTCGTGGGGGTGCGCAATCACGGATCTCAAGACGAGGGCCAGCGGGATCGCTTTCGACGGAACGCGATCGCGGTACGTCAAGCAGCGCGACGATCGCTTTCCCTCTCGCGCGAGCGGCGCGTCGGACGATCGCTAAGGCGACAGAGCGGTCGTCCCGGTCGGACCCGACCTGCGCCGCGGCCGGCGATCGCTTTCGCCCAATCTCGAGCGTCCCGCTGTCGCGGTCCGCACGATCGCTTTTCGCGTCCCGCCGGCGCGCGGCGGACGATTGCCCATAGGCGACAAGGCGATCGTCGGGATCCGGCCCTGTCGATGCCGGAGCGGGCTTGCGGAATCGCCCGCCGATTCGGCGCGCGGGCGGCCGCCGATGAGGCACCGGACCCGCAGGCCGCGACGGTAGTCCCGGGACCGCTCGGGCTGTGGCGAGTCCGATAGGTTCGGATTGTGCAGGTCAACGGCATTGAGCTCGCGGTCGCTGAATACGGCCCGGCGGACGGGCCGGTCGTGGTGCTGCTCCATGGCTTTCCTGAACTCGGGTTCTCGTGGCGACACCAGATCGGGCCGCTCGCGGCTGCGGGGTACCGGTTGCTGGTGCCTGATCTCCGCGGCTATGGAGACTCCGACGCGCCAAGCGCGGCGGAGGAGTACGCGATCGACGTCCTCGCGCGGGACGTACTCGGGCTGCTTGACCACGCCGATGCGGCGCTGGGAACGGTGATCGGGCACGATTGGGGTGCCGACCTGGCCTGGAAGACCGCGTGGCTGCACCGCGAGCGGGTGCGCGCGGTCGGGGGGCTTTCGGTCCCGTT
Organism: uncultured Solirubrobacteraceae bacterium; assembly: GCA_963816005.1. Taxonomy (GTDB): domain Bacteria; phylum Actinomycetota; class Thermoleophilia; order Solirubrobacterales; family Solirubrobacteraceae; genus Palsa-465. The sequence continues at coordinate 6,002 of CAWFKF010000088.1, forward strand.
CGCGCCGAGAGCGCCCGCGCCGCCGCTCGGTTTGATGCGTGAGCACCTCGGCGCCGGCTTCTACATGGTCTGGTTCCAGGAGCCCGGCGTCGCCGAGGCGGCGCTCGAGCGTGATGTCCGACGGACGCTGGCCACACCGCGGGTGTGGGACGCGGCCTGGGCGGCGGATCGCGAGGAGAACCCCCCGACGCCTGCGTTCCTCACCGAGGCCGAGCTTCAGGTGTACGTCGATGTCTATACGCGAACCGGCTTTCGGGGCGGACTGAACTACTACCGAAACCTGGATCGCAACTGGGAGCGGACCGCTCCGGTGGCCGAGCGCCGCATCACCCAGCCCGCGTTGTTCCTAACTGGGGAGCGAGATCCTGTCCGTCGCTTCATGCCCGCGGCCGTGATGGACGACTGGGTGACCGCCCTGCGCGTGAGCGAGGTGATCCCAGACGCCGGGCATTGGCTGCAGCAACAGCCCCGAGCTCGTCACCCAGCATTTGCTGCGGTGGCTGGAATCCGTGCACTGAGGCCAGGCCGACGCCGGGCCAGGCTCAGTGGTTACCACGCGTCACGCTGATCAGTGCCGCGTCCGGGCCCGAGCGGGCAGCGATGATCCGCTGCGCCACGCTCCGTCATCGCGTCGATCGTCACGCGAACGCTCGCAACCGACGCGGAAGGCAAGCGCTGGCGCCATCGGCGGCTGACTTCCCGACCGCCGAGATCCGAGCGCACCAGTCGGCGCCGGCGCGGACTGCGTCTCGGCATGACGCCGCCCACTTGCGCTTTGATGGCGATGGGGTCGTGCGGGTCCCTGGTGCTTTCGCGTGCGAGCGGCAGGGGCAGGGCTGGCTGCCGGCACCGAGCTCGCCGCTGGTGCTCTCGCCCGCATGAGCGCGACGTCGGCCGCCGGGTAGGCGACAGACTGCGGCAGGCCACGTGGTGACGCTGCATAGGTATCGCACCGGTACTGCACGCCTCGGAGCGGGCCTCGCTTTCGGCGACGAGCGGAGCTGAGCCGCCAGTGCGGCGGGAGCCCTCCTCGTCGCCAGATGCGAGACTCTGCCCCGGGCGGGCACTCAAGCACCGAGGGCGAGTTCCGAGAGCGTCGAGGTCCTGGCGCTTGCGACCGCGGCTGTTTCCCGCAAGCGCAGCTGCAACTGCAACAGTCCACACCGTTAGCTGTCGGTCAAGCGCGACAGCTTCCTGCAAACGACGCGCGCGATGCCGGAGGCGGCAGCAGGAGGGCCTTCGCCGCCGCGCTTCACACGAAGCGGCGTCGGCGGCGCGCTTCGCGGAGAGTGCTCGGATCGTCGAGATGGAGCACTATCGCGTCGGCGCTGCGATGCCCTCTTGGGTTCCAATTTGCTCGGTGAGGGCCAGGTGGGTGTATCCGTGGCCGTTTCCGATTGAGTTCTCGACTCGCGTGGCTGGGGCGAGTTCGAGTCGGCGATCAGCCGGCGGATCGGAACGATTGCGTTCGGATCACCGGCTCGCCGGCGGCGTCTGAGGCGCTGAGGTCGACCGTGGCGACGATCGCCCAGTCGTAGTGCGCTTCGGGGTCGTTAATGATCTGGCGTACCGTCCACGTTTGCGCCTCACTGCCCGCCGCGGAGCGCTCGATCATGAGCAACTCGGGAGCTCGCGCAGTCGGTCCGGCGTCCATCGTCTCGTATTCGCCCCAGTAGGTCCCGAGTGCGGCCTCCCACGCGGCAGCGTTGATCACGACTCTCCCCGGTGGATCGCTCAGCGCCGCCGCGGCGGCCTCGAGCTGTCCGAGCTCGGCGAAGCGGTCTCGGGCGGCCAGCTGCACCTTCTGGAACATGGAGTTGCGGATCATCACCCGGAAAGCGCGCTCGTTGGCGGTGATCGGGCGCGGCGGTGCCATCGCCTCGCCGGCGGCCGCGGCGCGCGCGACCGACTGCGGATCGGTCAGCGCCTCCCACTCGTCCAGCAGGCTCGAGTCGATCTGGCGGACCGTTTCGCCGAGCCATTCGACGAGGTCGTCGAGCTCGTCGGTCTTGACGCGCTCGGGCACCGTCTGGCGGAGCACCCGGTAGGTATCGCTCAGGTAACGCAGGACTAGGCCTTCCGAGCGCGCGACACCGTAGAACGCCACGAACTCGGTGAAGGTCCGGCCCCACTCGTACATGTCGCGCACGACCGATTTCGGGGAGAGGTCGGTCTCGAGCAGCCACGGGTGGGTCTCGCGGTACAGTCGCAGCGCCTGCTCGAGCGGCTCCGCCAGTGGCTTCGGGTAGGTGACCTGCTCGAGCAGCGCCATGCGCTCCTCGTACTCGATGCCGTCGGCCTTCATCGCGGCGACGGCCTCACCGCGCGCCTTGCTCGCCTGCGCCATCAGGACGGGGAACGGGTCATCCAGGATCGACTCGACGACCGAGAGCACATCCAGTTCGTAGTGCTCGGACTCAGGGTCGATGAGATCGAATGCGGCGAGCGCGAACGACGCCAGCGGCTGATTGAGCGCGAAGTCGTCTTGGAGTGCCGGTGCCAGCTGGAGGGTTCGGCCATATTGATCGGGCTCGGGCAGCCGCTCCAGCACGCCGGATGCGAGCAACTCCTCCATCAGCGAATCGGCCCGCTCCGACAGGCGCCGGCGCCCGCGCTCATCCTCGTGATTGTCCTCCATCAGCGCACGCATCGTCTCGACCGAATCCGCGGGCTGATTGATGACGTTGAGGATGATCGCGTGGTTGACGCGCATCCGCGACACGAGCGCGTCGGGCGCCGCATGCCGCAGGCGCTCGAACGTCTCCTCGGTCCAGCCGACCGCGCCGTCCACCGGTTTCTTGCGCTGGATCCTGCGGAGCTTCTTCGGGTCCTCGCCGGCCTTCGCCACAGCGCGTGCGTTGTCGATCACATGCTCGGGCGCCTGCACCACCACGTATCCGGACGTGTCGAACCCGGGACGGCCGGCGCGCCCGGCGATCTGATGGAACTCGCGCGCCTTCAGCAGCCGCTGTCGCGAGCCGTCGAACTTCGCCAAGCCGGTGAACACCACGGTGCGGATCGGGACATTGATGCCGACGCCGAGCGTGTCGGTCCCGCTGACCACCTTCAACAACCCGGTCTGCGCCAACTGCTCCACGAGCCGCCGGTAGCGCGGCAGCATGCCGGCATGGTGGACGCCAATGCCGTTGCGGACCAACTTCGAGAGCGTCCGGCCGAACCCGGCGGTGAACCGGAACGCGCCGATCGCGTCGGCGATCGCCACACGCTCCTCCCGCGTGCAGAGCTTCGCCGACAACAGCGACTGGGCCCGCTCCAGCGCGGCGGCCTGAGTGAAGTGCACAACGTAGATCGGCGCCTGGTCGGTTCGCGCCATCTCCTCGAGCAACTCGTGCAGCGGCTCCAGCGACCACGAGAACAGGAGGGGCACCGGCCGCTCGGCGTCGTCGATCAAGGCCGTGTCGCGGCCCGTTCGTCGCGTCAGGTCGGCCCGCAGCGCGGTGACGTCGCCGAGCGTGGCCGACATCAACAGGAACTGCGCCTGCGGCAGGCTGAGCAGCGGCACCTGCCACGCCCAGCCGCGTTGCGGATCGCCGTAGTAGTGAAACTCGTCCATCACGACCTGGCCGACGTCCGCATCCGCGCCCTCCCGCAGCGCGATGTTGGCCAGGACCTCCGCCGTACAGCAGATGATCGGGGCGCTGCTGTTGACCGACGCGTCACCCGTCAGCAGGCCCACGTTCTGCGCACCGAACATCTCGCACAGCGCGAAGAACTTCTCCGAAACGAGCGCCTTGATGGGAGCGCTGTAGAACGTTACCCGACCGTCAGCGAGCGCCGCGAAGTGCGCCGCGATCGCGACCATCGACTTCCCAGAGCCGGTCGGCGTGGCGAGGATCGCGTTGTTGCCGCTGAACAGCTCGATCGCAGCCTCTTCCTGATGGGGATAGAGGCTCAGGCCCTGCTGCTCCACCCAGCCGGTGAATGCCTCGTACACGGAGTCGGCGCTGGGCTGTTTCGGGACGACATCGACCAGTCTCACCCGTCATCCTCCTGTCTGCCGGCGGACGCCGGGAGAGCGCCACGAAAGCTTGCCCGCGCAGAGAACCAGCATGAGACAAGCGCCTCCCGGCTTCCCGTCGAGGTGCCCCGAGTGGCGACAGGGAGTCGCGCCGTCAGAGCGCCATCGATCCTTGCGGCCCGGCGCCGCGCACGGGTTCGCCGAGGTCGGCAGCCCGATCGCGCTGGCTTCCTCGAGCGCTACCCGTCCCCGGCCGACACGCGCGCGCTCGGCGAGCAACGGATGGCGCGCTTCCTCGCTCGCCAGCACGACTGCGCGCCCCGCAACGCGCGCGAGCCGCTCGGCCGCCCGCACGCTGGCGCGTGCGGGCGCGCCGGCACGCTCGAGGAACCGCGCCGCCAGATCGTCCTCGCCCTGATCGCCGCGCCGGAGCCGATCGTCAAGCACATCGGCGAACTCACCAGCGAGATCCGCGCCACGCTCGCCGCAGACGGCGGCCAAGCCCCCGTCGCCATCGAGCCGCGCACGTCCAAGCGCGCGCGCTTTCGCTGCGCCCGCGATCACCGGCCGCGCGCGGCGATCTGCACACTCGCCGACACCAGCCACCACCACAACACCTGCGCGGCCGACATCGACAACCGCGCAAGAGCGCGCGGCTGCACCCACCGGCACGCCATCCGGATCCTCGCCCGCGCCTGCTGCGGCGTGATCTGGCGCCCCTGGCAAGACCGCGACGTCTACCACCCGGCCCGCCACACCGCCCGCCAGCGCCTCACCACCACCACCACGAGCTGACATCCCCCGGGGAGCCCGCTCCCGGACCTCACCGCCGCCCAGCGGCTGCCCGGCACAGCCCTCACCACAGGCTGCCCGCAGGGCAGAGCGTGCAGCGCCTGACGACAAGCGCCAACCGCTACAAGGCTTGACACAGGGAGTCTCATGCGTCTCGTCGTCGGCGACCACGGGCCACGAAATCCCGAGCATCGACCTCACACCGGTGCTCATGAAACGGGCGCGACGCCGCGTCCTGGCGCCCAGTTCGAGCCTCGTTCATTCATCGACGCAAGTATGTCGAGGGTCGCCGGCGACCAGGCACGGCGGTTGGCCCGACGCGGACAAGCGACGGCAACGAGCGGTCTCGAGGCATCGGGCAGGTCGTGCCGTAGCGATCCGGTCTCCCCAGCCAGGCCCGAGCGGAGCAACTCATGGGCCTCGCCGCTGACGGTGGTTCCTCAACCACAGACCATCACGCCCACCGACTTCGCGAGAGTGCCCAGTGCGTCGAGACTCGGCACTTGCGCGCGGTCTGGCATCGTCGCGCAATGCCACAGCGATGGCCATCGCGCGCGTCGTTCGCAGGAAGCTGTCGCGCTTGACCGACAGCTATTACGGCGCGTGGCAATTACTACGCCATGTGGCAGTGCATTTGGGTGTGTCAGCGTGATAGTATTGATTGTGTGAAGAGTGACGCTAGACGGGTGTCAGGCACGACTCGGGAAGCGCTGCGTGAGCGGGGTGTGAAAATGGTGTTGGCCGGACGCACTCACGCGGTTGTGGCGCAGTCCTTGGGGGTGCATCTGCGGACGGTGTCGCTGTGGATGGCTCGCCACCAGCTCAGGGGGTTTGAGGGACTGAGGGAGGGGCGGCGTGGTCGGCGCTCGCGCGAGCAGATGGCGCTCACCGACGCCCAGCAGGCAGAGCTGATCCGACTGATGAAGGGCACGAACCCCGATCAGCTGCAGATTCCCGGCGTGTTGTGGTCAAGGCAGGCCGTCAAGGCGCTGATCGAGCGGCGGTTCGGGCTCGGGCTCAGTCGCCAGACGGTCGGTGTCTACCTGCGGCGCTGGGGGTTCTCGGGCAAGAAGCCGCAGCGGCGGTGGCTCGAGCAGGACCCCGAGCGGGTGCGGGTGTGGCTCCAGGACGAGTTCCCGGCGATCCAGGCGCGCGCGCGGCGCGAAGGGGCGCGGATGCTGTTCGGCGATGAGATGGGCGTGCGCGCCGGGCAGACCGCCGGCAAGAGCTACGCGCCGATCGGCGAGCGCGCGATCGTGCCGCTGACCGGCAAGCGCTTCTCGGCCAACGTGATCAGCGCGATCGGTGCCGACGGCACGCTGGTGTTCGAGATCTTCGAGGGCAGCTGCGATGAGATCCGCTTCCTGGACTTCCTCGACAAGCTGCTCGAGCATTTCCCCGAGCGCAAGATCTTCTTGATCGTTGACAACGCCTCCTTCCACAAGTCTCCCGCGGTCGAGTACTGGCTGCTGGACCATCCGCGGATGGAGCTGTTCTACCTTCCACCGTACGCCCCGGAGCTCAATCCCGATGAGCTGCTCAACCAGGACGTTCACACCCACGTCGCGCGACGCCGCCCATCCAACCTCGCCAAGCTCGTCACTCTCACCGTCGAGTATCTCGCAACCCGCACAAGTGAGATTGTCAGCAAGTACTTCGACGGCGAGTACGTCGCCTACGCCAAGTAACCACGCACTAATTGCCACGCAGCGTAATAACGGTGTGCACTGTTGCAGCTGCGCTTGCGGGAAACAGCCGCCGTTGCAAGCGCCAGGACCTCGACGCTCTCGGAACTCTCGCCCTCGGCGCTTGAGTGCCCGCCCGGGCCACAATCTCGCATCTGGCGACATGCGGGACGCGACCGATCCGCGAGACGAGCCCTGCATTCGAGCTCGCGCGAGTACGCGGAGGCGCCCTTTCGTGGCCGCTGTTGTCCGGCACCAGCAGTCAAAGGCCCATGCGCCAGCACCGCGATCGTGGCTGCTTTCGTGGGCGAGCGGCACTCTGCGGGCATGGACGCCGGGCTCCTCCTGGTCCCCAAACTGAGAAACGACGCGCGTACCAGCGTCGACGCCTCCTCCCGTCGGGTGAGCGGTAGTCAGTGAGTTTGCTACGGAACCGAATCCGGCAGCCCAGCAAGCACCGGATCATGGATGGTTTGCACCGATGAGCAGCCACGTCTCCGACCCCGACCGCATGATCGCTGTTGGGCGCCGCTTTCGTTCAGCACGGGAATGCCGTTCATCGTCGGGATCGTCGTGGCAAACGAACGAACGAAGAAAGAAGCGAGACCGGCAACGACCGAACGTTCAAACGTTCAAAGCCCCACCTCCAGGGCGTCGGCCAGACCGGGCGGCGAGGTAGCTGCGCCGGCGGCTGGCGTCAAGCGCCGATCGACGGCGCCGGCGAGCACCGGGCGGTCGCGGCGGCGCTTGACCCGCAGCCACCGCGCGCGGCTGGATGGCAATGAGGTCGTGCTGGCGCACGACCGCAGCGACCGGCTACCGGGGCGGGGGCGGCACCCCGGACAGCAGACCGCCGGTCAGCCAGACCGCGCGCTCCCACCCGCCGGCGTGCTCGCGGCCGAAGCGCAGCGTCCACGCGCGCACCGCGATCGCCAGCGCCTCGACGGCGTCGCCCAGCGACGAGCCGGCCGGCTGCACGCGCCCGAGCTCCGGATCCAGTGCGTCGGCCCAGCGCGCGGCGCTGCAGCGCAACAGCTCTGAGCGTGCGCGGGCGGCGCGCAACCAGCCACGGACGGTGCCCGGCGCGCGACCCAGCCGCTGGGCGATCGCACGGTGCCCGGCGCCCTGAGCAGCCTGGCGCAGCGCTTCGCCGATCACCTCCGCACCGTCGCGCCGGCGCGGAACGCTCCACGCCGGGCACAGCACGTGCGTGCGCCCACAGCCATCGCAGAGCACGCGCCGCGGACGAGCCGAGCGCGCGCCCGACAGCATCCGCACCTGTCGCCCGCGCGCAAACCCCCAACGCGACAGCCGCCCCGAGCAGACCGGGCACGACAGTTCGCCCGCGTCCAGCACGGCCTCCAGCTCGTGCTCGCTGACCGCCACCGTCAACACCCAGGATCACCTCCTCGCGCATGCACCACGAACCCTTCCAGACCCCGACCCGGCCGGGAAGGGGCGGCTGGTGTGGGAACACCTATCAGACCGCCGACGACCGCGCACACCCGGATTCCGCCCGGCCAACGGCGCGTCCCGACGTTCAGCGGCGCCGATCAGCCTTCGCGTGCTGAACGAAAGCGGCGCTCAACAGATCGCACTGAGTGGCAAGGCAGACGCCGCACAGGCCGCCGACTCCGCCGCATGCTCGTGGGCGTCACCAGAAGCGCGTCCTGGCGCAGATCCCGCCCGAGGCGGACGATCGGATCGTCGCCATAGCAGTCGTCCGGTCTGAGAGCACGCAGATCGTGAAAGCACTCGCCCGCGAGATGCGCGGTTCCGTGCAACTCTGAGGAGCCGGCCTCATGACCGAGATGCTCGTGACGGTGAGAGCCAGAGCGGGCTATCGCGACGGTGGTGCGCCTTGCAACACGAGCTACCAGGCGCTGCTGGATTACGCCTGATGCAGTAGTCCGACCGTGCCGGCGATGCTGCTGCTCTTGTGCTTGCCGTCCAGGCGTTCGTGGCTAACGGTGGAGGGCGCCCAGCAGGCTGCTATCGCCGGGGCGGACGGGCAGTCGTGGCCATGTCGGTCGGCGTGGCGTTCCGATGCAACAGCACCGAGGTCGACGGTCGATGCGCTTGCTGTTGTCACGGAGCAGTAGTGACCGCCGCTTGCCCAAGACGTGTAGCCGCGGGTCACGTGACGCCGGTTGGCGGAGAGGCGGTCGCCTGGCCGCCGATGGTTGAGTCGTGGCGTGATTGCCAGGCGACCGCGCCGATCGCTGCCAGTGCGTACATGGTCACGGCGAGCGCTTCGCCAGCGAGGACGTCGGAGGCGTAGTGGGCGCGCAGGTAGATCCGGCTCAGGCCGACGAGCGCAGCGAGCAGCGCGCCGACGGTGATCGCGGCGATCCGGCCGCCCCGGGTCGGGATCGCGACGGTGAGCGCGATCGCGAGCGCGAGCCAGCCGACGGAGTTGGCAGCGTGAGCCGAGGGATAGCTCTGGCCGGAGGTGTGCACGAGCGGGTCCGGCGGGCGGGCGCGGTCGACCACCGACTTGACGATCCAGACGCTGATCCATGCGAGTGCCGCTCCGACGACGAGCGCGGCCGCGCGGGCGCGATCTCGATGCTTGATCAGCAACACGGCGCCAACGAGCACGGCCGAGCCCACGATCGCGATCAGGCCCAGCTTCGTGACGACGCGGGCGGCGTCGTCGAGCCATGGCGCGCGCAGGTCGTCGGCGATCTCGAAGGCGCGCGAATCAAGGGCGAGCGAGGAACTTCCCGTCACAGCGATCGTCAGGGCTACGAACACCGCGACGGCGGTGACGGCGACCACGACGAGCAGCCATGGAACGGATGCGCGGCGCATCGGCATAGCTTCACGGATTACCTGCGTGGTGAGGACGACGCGGTCCGTTCCCGACGAGAACCCGCCCCCCGGCCGAGCATGTCCCGACGGCACGCCGCTTTGAGACTTCTGCTTGCCGCCGAGATCGCAGGAGCGATTCGCGCTTCTGAGCAGCAGCAGCCACGCGCGGCCGACTGGTCCGACTGCTGCGATTCCACGATGCGGTAGCGACGGCGTCTCGATCGGAGCGGCCCCGCGTCGAGGTGGCGCCCTCTGCCGTGAGCCAGTAGAGCGGGTGAGTCAACGATCTGCTCTCGAAGGGAGGGAGCGATGTCCTCTGAGTTGTTGCTCGACGCCGCCGGCCGGCGGCGCTCACCCGCGGCGATGCCCGGCCACAACGCCGGGCAAGCGCCCAGGAACAAGGGCCGCGTGTACCCGGCCGATCCGCCCACGGTCGATGAGATCGTCGCCGTCATGCGCCAAACCCCGCCTGACACGCACGGGCTCAGGCTCCGGGGCGCTGATCGTGGTGCTGTGGCGCGGCGGACTGCGTATCCAGGGAAGCGCTGTCGCTGATCGAGTCAGATCTCGACCCGCGCCGAGGCTCGATCCTGATTCGCCGAGGCAAAGGGAACCGTCGCCGGGAAGTCGGGATGGACGCGTGGGCGTGGTCAGATCATCTCGCCCCATGGCTCGCTGCCCGTGCCGAGCTGCCGGTCGGCGCGCTGTTCCGCGTGATCGACGGACCGACGCGCGGGCGGCCGTGGTCAGCGACCGCCGCGCGCGGCGAGCTGCGCCGCTACGCGCTCGCGGCCGGCGTTCGGCGCAGGTTCGCGCCTCATCAGCTGAGGCATGCGCATGCTGTCGAGCTCGCATGCGAAGGCGTGCCGCTGCCGGTCATCCAACCGCAGCTCGGGCATTCGTACGTCTCCACAACCAGCGTGTATCTACAGGGGATCGACGTCGAAGAGATCATCGGCACGATCCACGCACGGCGAGCGCCGATGATGCACGTCAGCGCCGGCCTCGAACTCTGAGGCGAGGGCCGTCGGAAGACCGGGTCGGGGGAGAGCCGAGGAGCTCTTCCCCGACCGGCGCGCGCTTGGACGCTGCTCCTCTTCGCGAATGCGGCAGCGACCCCGACCACGGGCGTGTGACCCGCTGTGCTCACGAGGAGCAGCGTCGTCGACGCCTGCCGCATGTCGATCTATGCGACAGCCTGGGATTTCGATCCAGAACGCCTCTGAGGGTGCTGCTTGTTCGGAGAGCGGCTGTGTGGTTCGTCGACCATTTGGTGCTGCGCGCGTTTGGCCGGCGTGCGGGCGCTGGTCAGCGTGTTGGCAGATCCGACCGTCGCGGATCCGCGGCGCGCGAATCTGACGTAGCGCCCCACACCAGCGCTCTCACGGACAGGGTCCAGGCGGCGATCTGGTCAGGCCAGCCGATCGCCACCGCCAGCCACAGTCCGATCAGCTCGCCCGCCTTGCAGACGAGCGCGATCGTCTCGACCGGCTCCGGGGTCCCGCTGAAGCCGGGCACCGCAGCGCTGACGAACAGGACCCACGCGACGACCTCAACGGCCAAGAACAGCGCCGCCAGCCTCGCGAACAACCGGTCCTCGGGGTAGGTCACGAGCGCGCACATCAGCGCCACGCTGAGCGCCGCGGCGCCGATGAACGACCAGCCCAGCGGAGGCATCTCCTGAGATGCTCGGGAACCAGCGCCGCGTGGATCCCGGCGCTGAACATGACCGCCAGCGCCAGCAGCCCGGCGCGGCGGCCGCGCGACCGAAGTCGCGCGGCCTCCTCACCGGTTGTCATTTGGCGATCCGGATCACGCGCTCCATGCCGAGCATGGTGTGCTCCCGACCGTCCTGGGTATCCATGAAACAAGCCTGGACGTAGTAACCGGGCTTGGCGTTGAGGACCTCCTGCTGCATCGCGCCAGGCGAGGCGGAATCCATCAAGTCGACGAAGCCCGTCGCGAGCTTCTGGGCCTTGTTGTCCTTACCGGCCTTCAGCAGTGCCGCGATCTTCTCAGCGCCCGCCTTGTTACGGGCGCCGATCAGGACATCCATATGCACCAGGAAGCCGCCGTTCTCAACCCGCACAATCGTTCCGTCATGCAGGACCTTGGGGCCCTCGAAGCCGAACTCGATCGAGGTCTCGGTCGCGGCGGCCGCCGGTAGTTCTGCCGGCGAGGATGACTGCGTGACCGTGAACTGCGCCACATTCGCCGCTGGCCCGTTGCCCGTGAGGTTGAGAGCCACGTAGTTGCCCGGTGTCAGGACCGTCTGGACCGTGCCCGGCGCATCGGCGGCAACGACTATCGACCCGAACGGGGTCAGCGCGTTGGGGTCACCGTGATGGCTCTGCACGGCGTTGAACGCTTCCTGGAACGAGACGCCCTGGTCCAGGCGAACGAGCCCGTAGGCGCCCTGGCCCTTGCCGCTGAACGTCGACGTGACGCTCACCGCCCCCGACACCGTGCTACCGGACACCGCGATGCCCGTCTTGCCAGTCACCGCAACGTTCAGCGTCGGCAGCGTGGACGCCGCGCTCGCTCCGGTGACCCCGGCCAGCCCGACCACACAGGCAGCCACAACGCTCGTTACGACAACGAGCGATCCAAATCGCTTCACAACACACTCCTATCGATTGTCTCGCGGCAACCCAGAGTGCCCTCGCCGCAAAGCAGCTCGGCCAGACCACCGACGCCGCTGCGGTGCCCCGGCGCGCCCCACCCCCCAACTTCCTCCGGGCTCGGACGCGTCTCCACACGCAAAACAACAATCCCCGCCAAAAGTTGCGGCGCGCCGCCCACCCCAAAAAACCCGATGGGAGCCCGACCCCGGTCCCGTCTGATCGACCGGCAGCAGCCAACGCCATCACGGAGGTCGTTCTGCTTCGTCGCTCAAACCAGCAGCTTCAACACCGCTGTCGGATCGGGCTACAAGCAGCAGCGCATCGCGCTGGGCGTGATCGTGCTCAATCTGGTCGCACTCGAGACTGCCGGTAATCGATCAAGGGGGCTGTCTCGTGAACCCGACGGGTGGCGTCTCAGGAGTGCTGTAAATAGCGTCGGTGCTGTCAGAGCAACGGCGTAGGTTCCCTCAAGTCCTGCAAGACGATGAAGGAGGCCTACGCCGTGAGACGTACGGTACCGCCGTCGGCGGAGATCGAGGCTCGGATCGAGCACATGTTGAGCGTCGGGGTGGGTGAGAACCCGCGCGAGTCGCTGTCGGAGTTGGCGAGGCTCGGCGCCCGTTTGATCATTCAGCGGGCTGTTGAGGATGAGTTCGACGCGTGGTTGGGCCGCGCGCGCTACGAGCGGCGGGCGCCCGATCAGTGCGAGGAGGCGGCCGAGGAGACCGGGCTGCGGAACGGCTTTCGCTCGCGGAGGCTGCAGACCGCGGAGGGGGAGCTTGAGATCGAGATCCCGCAGGTTCGCCAGGCGGCGGAGACGTTCGCGTCGAAGTTGTTCCCGCGGACGCCGAAGTTGGTGCGGACGGAGCCGTTAAAGGCGTTGGTGATCGGCGCGTTCGTGCGTGGTCTGTCGATGCGTGATGTCGAGTCGCTGTGTGAGCAGGCGGGGCTGGGGAAGCTGTCGAAGTCGACGGCGTCGCGGATGTGTGAGGAGCTCAAGGAGTGCTTCGAGCGGTTCCGCCGCCGGGACCTCTATGAGATCCGGCTGGTCGCGCTGTTCCTCGATGCGACGTTCATCGCCGTCAGGCCGGACGGGCCGAAGGAGGGCGTGCAGGTCGCGTGGGGGTTCACCGAGGACGGCGAGCGGGTGCTGCTGGCGGTGAGCTTGGGGATGCGCGAGTCCTTCGAGGACTGGCAGGCGCTGGGCCGTGATCTGATCAGCCGCGGGCTGGGCGCGCCGATGCTGATCGTCGCCGACGGCGCCCCCGGGCTGATCAAGGCGATCGAGCAGTGCTGGCCGGCGTCGGACCGCCAGCGCTGCTGCGTGCACCGCGCCCGGAACCTCTACGCCAAGCTCCCCGACCGCGAACGCGAGCGCGTCAAGCACGCCTACTGGCAAGCGTTGGATGAGGCGATCAGCGAGACAGGACGCCAAACGTCGCCTGCAGGCACTGGTCGACCAGCTCGACAAGGGCGGGTTCACCGCCGCCGCGCGCTGCCTCGCCGACGACCTCGACGCGCTCGTGGTGCACCTGCGCTACCCGCTCCGCCACCGCCGCCGATGGCGGTCAACGAACCTGCTCGAGCGCTCGCTCGGCGAGGTCAAACGCCGCACCAAGGTGATGGGCCGCTTCCCCGGCGAGACCAGCTGCCTCACCCTCGTCTGGGCCGTGCTCGACCTGCTGATCACCCACCAGACCAACGGCATCCACTTCAACGCGCTCGACCGCCAACGCCTCAAACGAGCACGCTACGAAGGCACCGAGCAAATCCTCCCCGAGGAGGTGACAGCCGCCTAAACTGACCGATCACCGGGAACCGAATTTACAGCGCCAAAGAGACGCGACCAACCCGACGGTCGCTTGCGCTTCGGGGCCTCAGCGCCTGCTCGGTGGCCACGAGCTGGCTACCGGGGATTCGCGTTGGTCGGGGGTGGGCTCTCGGCCGGGGTTCTGCTCCTGGGGACTTTGTTGGCTTCCTGTGCCGATGGAGATCCCCTTCCTTACGCGAGCGGTTTCCCGAGCCCTGAGGCCCTTTACGGTGGTCTTGTAATGGGACGACCGTGCAGTTAGCCTGAAGGTGCGCGCGGCTCGGGTGTAACCGCGGCTAGGAGCGTGGGTCACAATGCCGTGGCCTGATCCCCCGGGTTCGGTCCGACCCTTGTGAGAGTTTCTCGCGCCCTGGATCATGGGCGAGGAAGGAACGATCACGTGAAGCGACGCAGGCACACGCCGGAGCAGATCATCCGCAAGCTGCGCGAGGCCGAGCGGATGCTCGGTGAGGGCAAGACGATCCCTGAGGCGGCGAAGGAGCTGGGGATCAGCGAGCAGACGTATCACCGCTGGCGCAACCAGTACGGCGGGATGAAGGCCAATGATGCGAAGCGGCTGAAGGAGCTCGAGCGTGAGAACGTGACGTTGAAGGCGATCGTCGCCGATCAGGCGCTCGAGGTGCGGGCGCTGAAGGAGGTCGCGAAGGGAAACTGGTGAGCCCAGCCCGTCGGCGCCGGGCGGTCGCGATGGTTCGTGACCGTCTCGGCGTCAGCGAGCGCTGGGCGTGCCGGGTGCTGGGCCAGCACCGCTCCACGGAGCGCTATGAGCCCAAGCGCGCTGAGGATGACGCGGTGTTGCGCGCCGAGTTGCGGCAGTTCTCCAAGGACCGTCCGCGGTGGGGGTATCGCCGTGCGCATCATCACCTGCGCGAGCTGGGCTGGGATGTGAACCGCAAGCGTGTGCAGCGCTTGTGGCGGGAGGAAGGGCTGCGGGTGCCGCAGCGGCGGCGCAAGCGCCGGCGGCTGGGGGACTCGACCGTCCCTGCGCAGCGCCTGCGCGCCGAGCGGCCCAACCAGGTGTGGGCGTTCGACTTCCAGTTCGACCAGACCGCCGACGGCAGGGTGCTGAAGCTGCTCAACGTGGTCGACGAGTTCACCCGTGAGTCGCTGGTGATGCTGGTCGAGCGCAGCATCGACGCCGACCGGACCGTCGGCGTGCTGGAGCGCCTGGTCGCCGAGCGGGGCGCCCCGGAGTTTCTGAGGTGCGACAACGGCCCGGAGATGACCGCGCACGCGCTCCAGGACTGGTGCGAGCTGAGCGGGACGGGAACCGCGTACATCGAGCCGGGCTCGCCGTGGCAGAACCCGTACGTCGAGAGCTTCCACTCCCGCGTGCGCGACGAGCTGCTCGATGTCGAGGAGTTCTCCTGCCTGGCCGAGGCGCGCGTCGTGATCGGTGACTGGCGTGAGGACTACAACCACCGCCGGCCACACTCATCGCTCGGGATGCGCGCCCCGGCCGTGTTCGCCGCGCAGTGGACCGAGCCGGTCGAGATCGCCGCATGAGGCGACCCGACCGCTCGACCTCAACGATCAGGCCGAGCAAGCGATGAGAAGAGGGGTGGGGCCCTCCCCCGGGCGGCGCGCCCGCGACCATCGCCGCTACGCCTCGCTCCGCTCGGCTCCGCGACGACGGTCGCGGCACCAGGGGGCGTGATCCGTCCGAGCAGGCCGCTACCTTGCCCCCACTACATCCATCACCCTCTCACTCGTGGTGGACCGAAAAGCGGGGGCCGCCCACCCGCAGAGCGCCGTTTTGGCCCGTTTCAGGGGATCAATTCATCAGCGGCGATCGCTCGGATGGCCGCAGAACGGCTCTCAGAGCGTCGTTAATGAGACTGAGTATTACTGACCCACGCTCTAGAGGCTTTGTTACGGCGCTGATTTCGCCTGTCACGACATTCGGCGCCGAAATCCTTCTTTGCCTCGAACTCACGATGCTCTGGATCGAGGCTCAATGGATTTCGACCCCGATTCCGGGTAGCTAACAAAGCACTACTAGGGGCACCGAGTAGCCCTGGAGGGTTGTTGATGTCAGAGACGTTTGATGTGGTCGTCGTCGGAGCGCGTTGCGCCGGCTCGCCGTTGGCGACGCTGCTGGCGCGGCAGGGCGTGCGGGTAGCGCTGGTCGAGCGGGCGAAGTTCCCGCGCGACACGCTCTCCACGCACATCTTCGAGGCTCCCGGCATCAACTTGCTTGCTCGGCTCGGGGTGCTGAATCGGGTGCGCGCGACCGGTGCCGAGGCGATCCGGCAAATTGACTTTCGCCAGGACGAGTTTGCTGCCAGAGTTGAGGCCCCGGCGCGACCGGGCGACATCGGCGGCGCGATGTCGGTGCGCCGGTTCTTGCTCGATCCGATTCTGGCCGAGGCGGCGGCGGAGGCTGGGGCCGAGGTGATGATGGAGACCAACGTAACCGGTCTTGTGCAGAACGGCCGGGTGACGGGAGTGCGGGTCAGGTCCGGCGGGTCGGAGCGTGAGTTGTCGGCACGGCTGGTGGTGGGTGCCGACGGCCGGAACTCCACAGTGGCCAGGCTGACCGGCGCGCGGAAGTACCACGTCGTGCCAAGCGAGCGTTTTCTCTATTGGGGCTTCTTCGAGGGCACGGACGCCGGCGGTGAGCCGGAGATCGTGTTTCATCACTGGGATGGCCGCGTGGTGATTGCGTGCCCAGCCGACAGCGGTCTCTATCAGGTGATCGTGATCCCTGACAGTCGGGTCATGCCGCAGTTCCGCGCCGGCCTCGAGCGCGCGTTCATGGACCAGGCACGCGCGTGCGCGCCGGTCGCTGAGAAGCTCACCGGGGCTCGGCGGGTGGGCAAGCTGCTGGGCATTGTGCGGTGGGAGAGCTTCTTCCGCGAGTCCGCGGGCCCCGGCTGGGCGCTAGTGGGTGACGCCGGCCAGTTCAAGGACCCCACCCCCGGCCAGGGGATGACAGATGCGTTCCGGCAGGCCGCGGCGATGGCGCCGGCGATCGCTGGTGCTATCGGACGCTCTGATTCAGAGCTCGATGGCGTAGTGGCCGGATGGGCGCGGTGGCGCGACCGTGACGCCTTCGAGCACCACTGGATGGCATGTGACCTCGGCGCGGCTGGCCGCAGTCCTGCCGTGTTGCCGGCGATGATGAGGCGGCTCGAGCGTCGGGGCGAGTTCGAGGGATTCACGGATCTCTTCCAGCACCGGGCGCTGCCGTCGCGCGTCTTCAGCCCGCCCTTGCTGCTGTCGACCGCCGCGGCGATGCTGGTGCAGAGGGACTGCGCGCGGCCCGCGGTGCTGCGCGACGTCGGCCAGCTGGTGATGACCGATGCGCGCCGCAAGCGGCTGCGGCGCAAGCCCGTGTTCGTCGATCTAGCCGCCCATGCCGACGCCGGGGAGACCGAGGTCTCGCAGGAGGCGGCAGCATGAGCAACGTGGCGACCGAGACCGTCACCGTGAACGGGATCCGCTCGCCGGTCATGCACGCGGGTGCGACCGACCAGACCGAAGCGGTGGTGTTCGTACACGGCAATCCGGGGCCTGCCACGGACTGGCGTCGGCTGCTGACCCAGGTTGGCGAGTTCGCGCGAGCAGTTGCGCCTGACATGCCGGGCTACGGCGGTGCTGACAAGCCGCGGGACTTCCGCTACACGATCGACGGCTACGCCGAGCACCTGGCTGGCTTGCTCGACAGCCTCGCCATCAACCGTGCCCACCTCGTGCTGCACGACTTCGGAGGACCGTGGGGCCTCACCTGGGCGGTCGGCCACCCGGAGATGTTCGCCAGCGCCACCCTGATCAACAGCGGCGTACTGCCGGATTACAAGTGGCACCACTACGCGAGAATCTGGCGCACCCCGGGGGTCGGCGAGCTGTTCCAGCTGACGGCGAACCGGCCGGGGTTCCGGATGCTCCTGCGCCGCGAGAACCCGCGGCTGTCCACCGAGGCGATCGATCGGATCTACGACGCCGCGCGCGGCTGGCCGACTAAGCGCGCGATCCTGAAGCTCTACCGCGCTTCACCGGTGAGTCTGATGCGCGGACCGATCGAGGCGCTACACGAGCTCGACCGTCCCGCGCTAGTGCTGTGGGGAACCGACGACGCGTACCTGCCCTGGCGGCTGGCGGAGCGGCAGCACATGGCCTTCCCGTCCGCGCGAATCGAACTTCTTGAAGGGCTCGGCCACTGGCCGTTTCACGAGGACCCGGCTCAGGTCGCCGAACTCGTGCTCCCGTTTTTGCGTGCCCAGCTGGGCGCTCGCGCTGAGAACGAATCGTCGCCCGTTGCACCTCCGCCGCGACTGTGAGCGAGATAGCGCGTACCTGCGGGCCCGAAGCGAGCGCACACGTGCTATTGCGCGATCACGCCCACTCAGTGCCGACGGATCGACTCTCGCCTTGCGCGGAAACGACTAAGAGTCCGGGTCGCTCGCCCAGACCGCTTCGGTGCTAACCCAGACGACTCCGGTCAGCAAGCGCGCGGTCCCAGTCAAAGGTCGCCGGCAAAGACAGCTCACTTGGGCTACAAGCGACAGCGCATCGCGCCAGCCGCGATCGTGCTCGAGCCGGTCGCGCCCAAGAGTGCCGGATCTCGATGGTGCAGAGCGTGCGAGCTCCGACTCGACCGTGATCAGTTCGGCGGAAGCCAGAAGCGAACGACTCCGTGGGCCACCACCTGCCCGTCAGGCGTGCGCCACGACCTCGCGCACTTCGACGTCCTCGATCGTGACCGAGTCATTGACCATTGACCTGACCTGCTCGCTCATGCCGTTGGCAGCGTCTTCTGACTCGAAGATGACCATCGACACTCCGGTGTTGTCCTTCCACGTCCAGTACCCGGCCACGAACCCAGGGGACTGCGAGACCCGCGGCACAACCTTCTCGTTGAGCATGCTTTGGGCGGCCTCTCGATCGTGGAGCGTGACCTTGACGACGACTGCGTGCATCCTGTCCTCCGAATCATCCGGCGCCCGCGCCCCTGCAACTCGATCCTAAGCCGGACCCGACGCGAGCGCAAGGGCTCGCGAGCCCTAGTAGTGCTCTGGTAGGTGGTGTTACTCGCGTCTGGGTGGTCGGCGTAGTGGTAGAGCGTCGAGACTGATCGGCTGTTGGCAGGTGGAGCAGCGGCCGGTCCAGCACTTCCAGACGGGCTGCAGGAGCAGCACCGCTTGGGGGAGTGTCAGGCCGGCCGCGGGCGATTTGGGTCGGCCCGCTCCAGCGTCAAGAAGCCGTGGGCGGCCGTCACCAGCGTGCAGTGGTGGTGAAAGCCGAGGTAGCTGCGGCCCTCGTAGTGGTCAAGGCCGAGTTCGCCTTTGAGCTGTTTGTAGTCGAGCTCGATCATCCAGCGCAGCCGCGCGAGTCGCGCGAGCTGCTCTGGTTCGGTGTCGGCCGGCAGGTTGCTGATCCAGTAGTCGCTGGGCTGCTCGTGGCCTTCGGGCCATTCGATGATCAGCCATTCCTCGCGCGGTGCTTGGCGATCGCGGGTGACGGGGTGAGCGGCGATCACGCGCACGAACGCGAACCGCGAGACGAGCTGACCGCCGTCGATATCGCGAAACGCGACCGGCTGGAAGGCCTCTGGGTCAAGGCCGGCTACGAGCGCTGCGATCGGCCGCGGCTCGGCGTCGGTCGCTAGGGCGCTGGGCGCGGGGCCACGCGATCGGGGCTTGCGCTCAGGGACGACGAAGACGGTGCCGGGATCAAACACGTCGCACTCCGGGCCGATCGAGAGCACGTAGTCGATGCCGTCATCGTGCAGGCGGGCGCGGAGCTTGGCGTCGTTGCCGTATGCCTGATCGCCGAGCACCGGCGCGCGGCGGACCTTCCAGCCCGCCGCCCTCGCGACGAGTTCCCCGCCGAGCGCCGGCTTGGTCGCAAACGTCAGCTCCGCGGGGATCTTCGCCTCCCGCCGGCGGACCGGGTCCTGACACCAGTCCTCGGGCACGTAGAGCCGGAACCCCAACGGGACCGTGCCCTTGGTGCTGACGGCGTGCAGCGACACCGCGATCTGGCAGCTGCCGATCTTCCCCAGCGTCCCGGAGTACTGACGCTTGACCCCCGGCGAATGCCGGCCGTACTTCGGGACCCCGGTGTCATCCAGCACCCACGCCACAGGCTCGATCACCGCGCACACCCGCTCAGCGACCGCCCGATCAATCACCGCCGGATCCCACGGGCTATCAGCCAGAAAATGCTGCAGCGCCTCGTACTCCACACTCGTTCCGCCCATCCGCGCGACCATCGGCTCCAACGACTTGCGCGCCCCCTCCATCATCAACGCCCGCGCGTAGTACTCCGCAGCCCACCGCTGCTCCGAGCGCACAAGACCCGACGCGACATCAACGAAGAACTCCGCCAACCGATCGACCACCGACGGCGCGACCCCAACCAACTCCTCAACGATCCCGATGTCCATCACACTCGCAGCAACCATGCCAACCAAGTTCACCGCCGAGCTACAAAACCCTTCCCACCACCTACCAGAGCACTACTAGGAGCGTGGGTCAGTAATACTCAGTCTCATTAACGACGCTCTGAGAGCCGTTCTGCGGCCATCCGAGCGATCGCCGCTGATGAATTGATCCCCTGAAACGGGCCAAAACGGCGCTCTGCGGGCATTGTGACCCACGCTCCTAGGACCTCGCCAGTCCGCGCGGGATCGCGCCGCTTCTGCATCGGGCTATTTGCGGCAGTCTCGACCAACCGGATCGGGCCGTCCGACGCTGTGGTCTGGAACGCCACCAGCCACGCCGACCCGCACAGCCACGGCTGCCGGCGCGCCCCGGCGATGCGGCACCCCGGCGGCGGCGACCTGGCGGTCGCCTTCCACCGTTAGCCACGAACTCCTGAGTAGCAAGCACAAGAGCAGACGTCCTGTGTCAACCCCCCGGCGAAGAAAGTGGGTCGGCGGCGGGAGGGCGAAGCCCGGATGTGGTCCGGGGGCACATCCCCCGGGACCCCCTGGCGACCCCCCTCTCGCAGATGGCGCGCTGCGCAAACGGCACGAGTCGAGGCCCGCCCGGCGGCTCGGCCGGCGCAAAACGGCACGCGCCGGCCGCCCCAGTGCCGCCGTGCGGCTGAGACGGTCAACGTCAACGGCAGAGATGCTGTCGGCGCTACTTGTTGGTGCAAGCGAGCGCCAGGTGCGAAGGAAGTTACTGTGCGGCTGTCATCGGTTGCTGTCGGGAGGTGGGAGCGTTGGTGGCGAAGAGGCCGGCGGCCATCGACTCAGTCGCGAGCTGGTCCACGACAGGTCCCGACGCGGTCGGGATCGTGACGGTGATGTGCTGTTGCAGCGCGCGGTGGCGCGCGGGGTCATACGGGGTGCGCTTCTGCCAGCACTGCCACACGACCCGGCACCACGCGCGCCCGAGGGTCCGCAGCGCGCGGGGGTGGTCGTGCCCGCGGGCGAGAGCTGCGGCGTAGACGTCTTGGGCCCAGGGGTGCCAGTGGCGGGTGCTGTCGGCCAGTGTGGCGAACGCGGCCCGTAGGCGCTTGTTGCACCCCCAGCGGAAGCACGCGGCTTTGCGTTTGCCGGACTCGATCGCGACCGCGGCCTGGCCGGCGTCGGCGGCGAGCGAATCGCGGGACGGGTAGCGCCCGCGGCAGTCGCCGATCTCCGCCAGCAGCTCCGCGGCGCAGATCACGCTGCGGGGGTCACGGAACAGCGAGCGGAAGATCTCGCCGTCGGGATGCTCACCAAGCGTCCTGGCGAGCTGGCGCTCGAGCTCCTTGATCTGCGCGCCCAGCGACTTGATCATCGCGACCAAGCCCAACACGAGCTGGCGGCGGGTGCTCAACTCGAGCTCGCCAACACGCGCCGCGGCCGCGCGCCGCAGCTTTGCCAGCAGCTCCGCGGGCTTCTGGCGGCCGGAGTACCGCTCCCGGGCCAGGAACCCGGCCAAGCGCGCCTCGCCCAACCCGCGCGCGTCAGCCGGGCTCGGGTAGCGCTCAAGGAACGCGAGCGAGATCCGGCCGTGCAAATCGGTAAACAACCCCAACGGGCCGGGCCAGAACCGCTCAAGCTCGGCCCGCAGCTGGTTGGTCAACGCCGTCCGCATGCCGACGAGGTCTTCCCGCCCGCGGGTCAACGCTCGCAGCGCCTTGGTCTGGTCGCTGTCAGGCTCCAGTACCCGGAAGCGGTGATTGTCGGTCCGCGCCAGCTCGCAGAGCACGAACGCGTCAAACCCGTCGGACTTCCCGCCGGACACGCGAAAGCGATCGCGGGCCGCCGCGACCTGGTTGGGATGCAACGCCAGCACCCGCAGCCCCGCGTCCAAAAGCCGCTCGACCAGCAGCCCGTCGGGCCGCTCGATCGCGACCAGCTCAACCTCCAACCGCACCAGCTGGCGGCACAAGGACCGCAGCCCTTGCTCATCGTGCGCGAACGTCGCCGCCAACAACTTCTCGCCCGCCGCATCAGCCACACGCACGTCGTGCTTCTCCGACGCCCAATCAACACCGGCATAACTGCCCATCCGTCAACTACCTCTCTTGGTCAGGGGACAACTCGACAGCGCCCCGACCAAGAGGTACCGTTGCGGATGCTCATAGACAGGCCCTCAACCGGGGCTACGTCCTGTTGCCGCTTCGCGGCACCTCACCTCCGCCGGGAGGGGCTGGTCTGCTCTTGGCCCTGCACCGGGCTTGCAGTCTTGGCCCTCTCCCGACGGCGGTCGAGGCAACAACCAGCTTAGGTTGACCTATGAGCAGCCTCGCCGGCATCGACGGGACTGCTGCACCCGGACAAAGGCAGCCACGCACGCGATCTCAATCGGCGTATCTGCGCCAGCACGAAGGCGGGTCTCGACCGTCCGTCCGCAAGAGTTGCGCCTGTCGCCAATACGAGGCGTCGACACGCGCCGGCCGCCGCGCCCTCCCGAAGCGAAGCCGATCGCGCGCCTCGACGCCAGCCCGTCTGATCGCGACGATTCCCACGTCGCCAACGCGATCGTGCGAAGCCACCGGGCGGAACGAGGAAGGCGATCCCGCGGCGGCCGTCGGGCGAGCAAGGGCGATGGACTGCCGCATTGCGCTACATAGAGCGGCTGCATTGCGGGGCATCGTCGCTTCGGGAAGACTGCGCTTCGCTGATCCGCAGGCCCGCTCGCGGCAGCAAGGACGACGAGCGCGCGCTCGCACCCACCGCGCATCGGGGTGCCCTCGCACCACCGCCGGGACGGAGAGCGATGCCGGCCTGAGGGTCACGACGGTGAGCCGGTGCAAGTGTTCCATCTCGACCCGAACATCCAGCGCCGCTGCGGCCCGGGTTTGAAATAGAACGTCAGTGTCCGGTACGCGCGGCGACCGTGGCAGCGGCCGAGGTTGTACGCGTGCAAAGACACGCTGCAGTAGTAGCCGTCGGCGACTGAGCGGCCCGGGCACCAACCGGTTCCGAAGCCGAGCGTCTTGCCAGCGCCCCATGAACGCCATCGCAGCCCTGTCACGTCGCCTGTCGGATCCCCGCCGAGGAACACGTGTCGTGGTGTGACCTGCCCGAATCCTGTGCCATTGGGAAACGCGTGCGCCCAGCCGAGCACAGGGCTACCGCTGGCGCCCGCGGCCTGAACACTGCCCAACGCAGCAGCGAGGACGCCGGCACAGGCCATTGCCACCCTCATCCGTCGAATACGCACGCTCAGTGACACGCCGCGAATCATAAGACACGTCCATGGCAGCACTCATCGAAGATTGATCAAACCGACGCCGCAGCTGAGGACCGGACACGGGAGTCAGCCAAATTGTCCATCGGAGTCGGAGAAGAAGACGCGAGCGCGGTTGCGGACGCAGTAGTTGCGTCCGGAGTCGTCTCCGTCTCGGACTCGATGGCAGCGAAATCCGTCGATCGACCCGCGGGGGTTGGCACCCCAGGTCACTGTTCCGTCGCCGGCGAGCGCTTGTCTAGGAGCGGGCGTGGCCAGCGGCTGCTGGCTGCCCATAGTAGAACCGCGCGTGCCGGCCGACTGCGTGTGGACCCGGCGCCTTCCCACCCGAGCGGGAGGGGGGCTGTTAGTTAGTGGGTGGTTATGGGCTGGTGGCGGCGGCCCACATGAAGCAGGCGAGCTCGCGGGCGCACGCGACGTTGACGACGTTGGGTGGCTTGCGGTGAGCGCGCAGCCGGCGATGCACCCGATGGAGGCGGTGCTGGGCGCGCCAGGCGATCGCCAGCACATGGTCAGGCACGTCGTGGTGGCGGCGGGTGAGCGTGGCGCCGATCCTGGGCTGCCGCGTGTAATGCCAGGCGGCTTCGACGAGGATCCGGCGGGCGTAGCGCGAGCCGCTCTTGGTGATCGGCCCGTGGGTGTCGGTCTCGCCGGACTGCTGACGGGAGGGGACCAAGCCCAGCCAGCTGCCGAGTTGGGTGGCGCGCGGGAACCGGGCAAAGTCGCCGACCTCCAAGACGATCACCAGCGCCGAGAGGGTGTCGATCCCGCGAAACGCCCGCAACCGGCTGACGATCGGCCAGAACTCCGGGTCCCGAGCGACATGCGAGAGGCGCTCATCCAGAGCAGCGCGGCGACTCTCCAGTCCTTCGCACGCGGCGATCGCGTCCAGATAGGCCAGTTCGGTGTTGACCTGATCAAACTGTTGAGAGCCCAGCCACCGGCGATGCGCCACCGTCCACGTGCTCTGATCCCACACCCGGCCGTGACGCAACAACAGTTTCGAAAGCCGGTGGCGGCAGCGCATCAGATCGCCGCGGACCTGCTCACGAGAGCGCGCGAGATCCCGCGCGGCCTCCGCGGTCACTGTGGGAATCGTGATCGGGGCCAGCGCACCGGCCATCAGCTGCCTGAGCAGATGCTCGGTGTCCTTGGTGTCGTTCTTGACCGTGTCGCCGCTCGCGCGCGGGGTCTTGCTCGGCGCGATCACCACACAGTCGACCCCCGCTCCCGTCGCTGCCCGATAGAGCCCATATCCCGTCGGACCGGCCTCATAGCAGCAACGGACCGGTCCCGCCAGGCCAGCCAGCCACTCCAGGACCGGCCCAGGCGACCCGGAACTGAACCGCCGGCGCGACAGCTCGCCGGTCAACACATCAAACGACGCCGCATGAATCGAGCGCGCGTGGACATCCATCGCCGCCCATGTCATCGTTCCGGTCACGGCCGGACCTCCTTCGTATGGGGTCAGCCGGAGCCACTCTCCGGCCAGACAAACCCCCGCAAATGCGATGAGGTCCGGCCTTCAACGTCCCGGCGACTGATCCTCCATAGTGTCTAGCCGGACGGTCGAGAATGGGCGAAAGCGGTCGTCTGGCGATTGGCGGTGTTTGCTAGCTGCCTGCGGTCGGAGCCGGTCGTCAGCGAGCGGTCGGGGATCTCGCCCACCCCGCCAGCGCTTGCTGGAACGCGCCGTGTCAGCTGACGCGAAGAGGTGTCCGCTCGTGCAATCCGGGCCGGAGCGGCAGTCTCGTCGGCGCGGACTCGCAAGCTGCTGAGATTCCACAACTCTGCTCAGACGCGACGAGGACTGCCGCTCGCGCCGGGCAATGCGACAGTCTCGCGGGCTTCGAATGGGTCGTCGCAGGCTGCTGGATCTAGTCCAAACCCGGCAGTGGGTCTCGGCGCTCTCGTGACTGCTCTCGTGATCGTCGGCGCGTCGATTAGCTGGATCCGGGTAAGCACCCGCCCCTGCGCGGGCTTCCCCCTGCAAGCGAAACGAGGACGCGCAGTCAGCCGCTGTTGTGAAGCTCGGCTCCCGCTACCGTGCGCGCACCGGACCGTGGGTCAGGGGGAGCGAGGGGTGACTGTAGACGCGCGCAACTGCCCGGGACGTTCAACATAGGCCCGGGGGGCCAGATCCGTCTGGCCCCCCGGAGAGCCAGGGAAGTGGGGGCATTTCCCCTGACCGCTTGGGACGAGTTCCTCGTCCCAAGTTGTGCGGAACCTTCAAGTGTGCCCAAATCCAGGGCCCAGGAACACGCGAAGTCTGCTCACACGATACTGGCATCGATGCGCCTCGGTCGCGAGCCTCCAGCGGGAGCCCACGCCTCTGGGCTCGAGGTGCTGGAAGTGGGCGATCATCAGGATCCCGTCGCGGCGGCGATAGTTGGACCAACCTTTCGGCTTGGTTTCGCGTTGATGTAGGTGGGGGCCGGATCACGTTGGCGAGGTTTGGGCGAAGTCGGACGGCTGGCTCTTCTGAGTCGTTGCGTGACGGTTTTGGGGGGCACGGCGCCCAGGGGGTATGGGTTCCCCCTGGGCGCCGTCTGACCGCTCGGCGTGTAGCCGAGCGCGGCGCCGTCTGGCCCGACCGGGTACGGCAGCTCGCCGACGGGGTGCCGTGTAGCCGAGCGTTCTTGGTGCGAGCGGGGTGGACCGTTAGCTGTGCGTTTGACTGTCCAGCGGCCATTCTCTACCGCGCAAGCTCTCGGAAGCGGCCCGCTCGGGCGTGGTAGCTCGAGCTCGAGCGAGTGCTGGCTGACCCTCGGCTGGACTCTCGCGTTCATTTGGCCCACAATGTGCGTATGGGGGCGAGCGCGTCAGCGGTTGGGTTCGGACAGGCGGTAGACCGTGGACCTGTCCTGGGCCAAACCGACGAGGACCTTGTGGCCCGGGTGCGTGGCGGGGACGATGATGCTTTCGAGACGATCTACGATCGCTACGCCCGTGGCGTGCTCGCGTTCTGCGTGCACATGCTCGGAAACCGCGAGGCGGCCGAGGACGCGCTGCAGTTGACGTTCGTCTCCGCGTATCGGGCGTTGCATGGCGGGGGCAGCGACATTGCGCTGCGGCCGTGGTTGTACACGATCGCTCGCAATCGCTGCCTGTCCGAGCTGCGCACCCACCGCGATGCAGTCGATGTCGACGGACTGGAGGTAGGTCGATCGTTCGAGAGCGTGGCAGACCAAGTCCAGCGACGGGAGGAGCTACGCGAGATGCTGGAGGACATGCAGCGGCTGCCGGCTGATCAGCGCGCTGCGCTGGTGCTCTTTGAGCTCGGCGATCACTCGCACAAAGAAATCGCTGCCGTGCTTGGCGTCCGCAGTGAGAAGGTGAAGGCGCTCATCTTCCAGGCCCGCGAGGCGCTCGTTCGTGGCCGGCACGCGCGGAATCTTCCGTGCGCGGAGATCCGCGAGCGGCTATCAACGCTGAACGGCAGGGTTCCGCCCCGCAGCATGACTCGCGCCCACATCGATCGCTGCCCGAGCTGCGCAGCCTTCGAGCATGAGGTCCGCCGTCAGCGGGCCATGCTCGCGCTGATTCTGCCCGTGGCGCTGTCCGGCGAGCTCAAGGCTTCGGTGCTGGGATCGGCGCTGGGCGGTGGCGGCGCGGTCGCGACCGCCGCAGGGGCGTCCGGCAGCGGTGGCAGCGCGATCGCTACCGGTGCAGGAGCGTGCGGCAGCGGTGGCGGCACGGTCGCCGGCGGCGTGGGGGCTTGCGGCAACGGTGCGGTCGTCGCTGGTAGCGCGACCGCCGCCGGTGGCGCAGGCGGTGGCGCGGTCGCAGCGGGCGCCAGCGCAGCGGGTAGCCTCGCCGCTGGTGGCGCGGGCGCTGCCAGCGCTGCCGTGGGCACTAGCGCTCCGGTTGCGGCGGTCGCCACCGGGCTCACTGCCGTGGGTGTGGACTATGCCGCCGCCGGAGTCGGTGGGCTGGGCGCAACAGGGGTGGTCGCGAAGATCCTGACCGCAGCCGCGATCGCGACCGGCGCCGCCGGCGCAAGTTATGCCAACAGGCCTGCGGCCCACCCTGTTCCAGGGGGAGTGTCGGAGGAACCGTGTAAGCGTGGCCGAAAGGATCAGCCATGCCTACGAGAACTCACAGCAGAAGCAGTCAAGAAGAAGAAGATGTTGTTGTCAGCGAGGAGCGAAGCGACCTCAGCACCGTGGAGCGGCGAGAGGTGTTTCCCGGGTTGCCGGGCGGTCCTGGGCTCGATCAGGAGCCGTTGGAAGTCAGCGACGAGCTGCTCGACGCGTTGCTCTCAGGGGCGAGGACCGCTGAGGAGATCGCGGGCCCGGACGGGCTGCTGGGGCAGTTGACGCGCCGGCTGTTGAACCGGGCGTTGGAGGCGGAGCTGAGCGAGCATCTCGGCTATGAGCCCGATCAGGCGCCGCCCGGTGGCGTGGGGAACGCACGCAACGGCAAGCCGTCAAAGACGATCCTGACCGATCAGGGACCGCTGCGGATCCGCTCCCCGCGGGATCGCAAGGGCACGTTTGAGCCGCAGATCGTCAAGAAGCGTCAGACCCGGTGGGTCGGGTTCGACGATCGCGTGATCAGCCTCTACGCCCGCGGTCTGACGGTCCGCGAGATCCAGGGACACCTCGCGGAGATCTACGGCACCGAGGTCTCGCCGGATCTGATCTCGAAGATCACCGACACGGTGCTCAGCGACGCGAAGGCGTGGCAGAACCGGCCGCTGGAGCGCGTCTACCCGATCGTCTACCTCGACGCGCTGATCGTGAAGATCCGCGACGGGCATACGGTGCGAAACCAGGCGTGCTACGTGGCGCTGGGCGTCAACCTCGACGGCGAGCGTGACGTGCTCGGCCTGTGGTTCCAGCAGACGGAGGGCGCGAAGTTCTGGCTGCACGTTCTCACCGATCTGAAGACCCGCGGCGTCGCCGACATCCTGTTCGTCTGCGTCGACGGGCTGACCGGCTTCCCGGAGGCGATCGAGGCGACCTTCCCGCACGCGACCGTCCAGACCTGCCTGGTGCATCAGGTCCGCTCCAGCATGCGCTTCGTGTCCTACAAGGACCGCAAACCGCTCGCCGCCGACCTGCGCAAGATCTACACCGCCGTCGACGCCGAGCACGCCGCAGACGAGCTCACAGCGTTCGCCGAGAAATGGGATCACCGCTACCCGATGATCTCAGCCAGCTGGCTCGAGCACTGGGAGCAGATCACCCCGTTCCTGGCCTACCCCGCCGACGTCCGCCGCGTGATCTACACCACCAACTCGATCGAAGCCCTACACCGCCAGACGCGGAAGATCATCAAGACCCGCGGGCACTTCCCGACCGAGGACGCCGCCCGCAAGCTGATCTACCTCGCGATCACCAAAGCCGAGACCAAATGGAAGCGCGTGTTCAACTGGCCAGCCGCCTTGGCCGCGTTCAAAATTGAGTTCGGTGACCGCATCCCCGACAACTGAAACCCGACTGTCACTAGTTGACACACCAGGAGTAACTGTTACTATCAAAAAGTCAGCTTACACGGAAGAACTGACACCCTGTTCCAGGACCGGCGACTGCCCTACAGATTCTGGCTACCTCCGCCAGCCCCGCGACAGCGCCGACCACCGCGGCGACGCCCGCCGCTACGACCCCGGTTAGTCCCACCGCCACTCCGACCTCGGCCGCCGCTCCGACCCCGGCTAGTCCCACCGCCACTCCGACCTCGGCCGCCGCTCCGACCCCGGTTAGTCCCACCGCCGCTCCGACCTCGGCCGCCGCTCCGACCCCGGTTAGTCCCACCGCCACTCCGACCTCGGCCGCCGCTCCGACCTCGGCCGCCGCTCCGACCCCGGCCGCCGCTCCGACCCCGGTTAGTCCCACCGCCACTCCGACCTCGGCCGCCGCTCCGACCTCGGCCGCCGCTCCGACCTCGGCCGCCGCTCCGACCCCGGTTAGTCCCACCGCCACTCCGACCTCGGCCGCCGCTCCGACCTCGGCCGCCGCTCCGACCCCGGTTAGTCCGACCGCCACTCCGACCTCGGCCGCCGCTCCGACCTCCGGCCGCCGGTCCGACTCCGGCCGCCGGTCCGACTCCGGCCGCCGGTCCGCCTCCGGCCGCCGGTCCGCCTCCGGCCGCCGCTCCGACTCCGGCCGCCGCTCCGACTCCGGCCGCCGCTCCGCCTCCGGCCGCCGCTCCGACTCCGGCCGCCGCTCCGACTCCGGCCACCACCCCGACCCCGGCCAACCCCACCACCTCCATCACCGCGGCGCCCGCCGCCACCGACCCCGTGCCGGATCCGACGAGCGCTCCAGCGGCGGTCGACGCTAGCGCCCCCACGGCGGCAACCGGCGGCTGAGCCGACCGACGCGATCACCGCTGCGGTCGCGAGCATGCCAAGGGCACCGGCTGCCGTTTCGCTGATCGCCAGTGGACCGATCAGCCGCTGCAGTCGGGACCGCTGTCAGTCTCCTGCCGAGCGGTTTCTTCGGCCAAAATGCGCCAGCCCTTCGAGGAAACCTGACGCGCGCGTAGCGGGAGGCGCCTTCTCGTGCCACAACCCTCAAGCAGCTCCGGGCCAGACCAGCGATCCGCTCGATCTCCCGAGAGCAGGCGCCTCGGAGGCATTGGCGCAGACTCCACAACGCTGCATAGGGAACGGCCGGGGTAGTCTCGCCCGATCCCGGCGTCACTGCGTGGCCAGGGCGA
This sequence comes from uncultured Solirubrobacteraceae bacterium, assembly GCA_963816005.1. Classification (GTDB taxonomy): domain Bacteria; phylum Actinomycetota; class Thermoleophilia; order Solirubrobacterales; family Solirubrobacteraceae; genus Palsa-465. The sequence continues at coordinate 36,031 of CAWFKF010000088.1, forward strand.
ATCGGAAGCGATAGCTGGCGCGGCCGTGACTGCTGCTGCGGACGCCAAGCGGAACTGCGGGCGAGCGGTTGGCTCGGGAGTTCCGCTTTCCGAGGAGGATGTCGCTCAAAGGTCTTGGGGTCGGCGTGAGCGGGCTTGCTGTGTCCGGCGTTGAGGGCGACCGGGGCGTGAGGGGCGGTGTCACCGCCGGAGGGCCTGTTTCAGGTCCTCATGGTGGCGATCTGGTGGCCGTGTAGCTTGCTGAGGTTGTGGGTCATCATCAGTAATCGCCACTCGGTGCACACAGCGGTCCTGCCTCTTCGGAGGAATCGTGTGACACCTCTGTTGTGGCGGGTGTGACCGAACACGGGCTCGATCGTCTGCATGCGTTTTCGATAGAACTGCTGCCCGGGTGTTGATCCGAGCACCTGGCGCATGAATGTGTACCGGCCGCCGGTCCAGCCGGCTCGTTGCTTGCCGCTGCCGCTCCCGTCGGGCGGGATCAGCACCTGCATGTGCTTGTTGGCGATCACCTCGTCCATGTGCTCTTCGTTCCAGTACTGCGCGTCGGCGAGCGCGGTCTCGGGACGGCCGGCGATCCCTGCGCGTTCGAGCTCGGCGATCGTCGCGGTGACCATCGGATCGAGCTGGGACCAGTCGACGTTGCTGTGGGTGATCTCGGCCGCGAGCACGATCTGCCCTTCGTCGACGACCGCCTGCGCGTTGTAGCCCTGCACGTACCCCTCGCGGGCCTTCAACCGCCTGCTGTCGGGGTCGGTCAGGTTCACCTTCCCAGCCGGCACGTCGGGGGGCGTGTACGGCTTCGGCGGGCCGCCAACCCGATGCCCGCCGACGGCGCGGCGGCGCGCCTTGAACTGCTCGTATGCCTGATTCCCACGGCCCTCCGCGGCCAGGTCGACCTCCAACCGCTCGGCCGCCAGCAACAGACGCTCGATCCGCGGGCGCGGGACCGGGTCCGGGTTCTGCCAGCGATGCTGCTCGAGCTGCCGACGGGCCTCCCGCAGCCAGCCCTCCCGGCCCTGCGTGCGCGCGACGATTCGCTCCTCATCAAACCGAAACGCCGGCTCGACAGGTTCCTCCGCGTCCGGCTCGGAGAGCTCCTCGGCGGCCGCGGCGCGCAGCTTCTCCCTGGCCCTGGCGAAGAACTCGCGCCGCCCCTCGGGCGTCCGCAGCGGCTCGGGGAGCTCATCACCCCACGCATCGCCATACCGCTCGTCCTCGGCCTCATCGGTCGCCTTGTGCTCGGCCACGATCTCCCTGGCGAGCTGAGCGAAGTCACGGGTCGCGTCAGAGTTCGCGTTGCCCGCCATGCGCGTGCCGTCAATCGCGATCACCTCAGGCTTCACCAACCCCGCCTCACCGCACAACCGCAACACCTCGCCGAACAGGTCAGCGAGCGCCTCCTCGTGACGAACCACGAACCTCGCGATCGTCGCGTGAGCAGGCACCAAATTGCCAGTAATCACCCGATAGGCCACGTCTTGGCGGCAGTAACGCTCCACCGTCCGCGATGACCGCCGCCCGGTCGCTTGCGCGTACAGCACCAGCGTCAGCATCATCGACGGCTCATACGCCGCCCGCCCGTGACCATCAGCGCGGTACGCGGCGTAGAACGCCGACAGCTCCATCTGCGCCACCGCATCGATCATAAACCACGCCAGATGATCCGCCGGCAGCCACCCCCTCACCTCCGGCGGTAACAAGAACCCCTGCTCACGACTGCTTTCGATGAAGTTCTGCGCCATCCCGACATTCCATCGACCACCCCGGACGGCAACCATCTATGCGACATCCTCCGAGGACTGCGAGAGCCTGCCGAGTCCTGCTGCTTGCTGCCAGGCACGGCACCAGCAAGCGCGGCACGAGTTAGCTACCCACCGCATTTCCACGCCGCTGCAAACGACCAACGGGACGGCGGCCGCTTCTGCTTTCGCCCAATCTCGAGCGTCCGGCTGCCGCTGTCCGCACGATCGCTCATCCTCCCGCAGCATCGCGTCGCACGATCGCGTTGGCGACGAAGCACTCGTCCGGATCGAGCCCGATCTCCGCCGCGGCGCACGATCGGTTTCGCCCAAACTCAGCAGCGTGGTTCCCTTGAGTCGCGCCGGGGCGCGACGATCGCATTCCTCAAGAGCGATCGTCACGACCGGCACGGAATTGGCGATCGCTACGGCGACGTTACGATGGCCAGATCCGGCCCGGCTGCCGTGGCGGCGGACGATCGCTCCCGGCCGAGGGGAGCACACCGCGTCGGCTCGCCGGCTCGGACGCGATTGCTTCGCCGGGAAGGCGATCGCCCCGGCGGTCCGTCGCCGCCGGCGCTGGCCGGGACCCGTTGCGGATGAGGTTCCGTACTGAGACGCGAGCCGACCGCGCCCTCGAGTTCCGTTCGGGCGCCAACGCAACATCGCTCAGCCATCGGCTTGCGGACGCGCTCGTGGATCTCGGTCAAGTGGATAGCGTGATTTCCACGGACGGGTCGGCAGGCGGGAGGGCACCGCTCGGCGCGCTCGTGTCGCCCACTCGGCGACCTGCACAGCGGTGTTCAGCCGGTGCGGTCCAGGGCTGGAGTGGCGGCCTTTGCCGCTAGCTCGGTTGTGGCCGCAGGCACGATCTTGCGGGTCGAGGGAAGCGTCTGAGCTGCGCGTGTGTCGCGGAGTCGAGAGACAGTGGGCGCGTCAGGGAGGCCGCTCGGATGCTGGCCGCGCAGTTGCGCGGGCTCAGTACCGCTCGTCGCGCTTGGTTGATGGACACCCCGCGCTTGCCAGATCGCGACGTCAGGCGGCGTGCGGCGCGTCGATGAGCTCGTACTCTCGCTGCAGGTCGGCAAAGGTGATGCCCTGTCTCTTGCGTCCTTCGGGCCGATCGATGAAAGCTTCTACGAGACGGTCGGCTCGATGTATCTGCTTGATCTGGATGGAGAACTCAGGTCCGTGGTGTTTCCACACTTGGCCTATCTGAACGACTTCGCGGATGATGTTGCGTTGCTCTGTTGAGGCTCGGGGCATGTTTGACCTCTTCTTGTCAGGGCGATCGAGAGAGTCGAACTCTCGCCGCTCGGATGCCCCGAGCGCGGTCGGATGTGTGAGCTAGGGATGGCATCCTCAACGCCGCCACCGGACGGACCAATCGCCATGCTGTCTATGGTCGTTATCGGCACCATGAAGGTCTGTGGTAAGCGAAGAACCCGCCGCCAGCAGTTGTCCGCTGAGCGTCGAACTTGCTGACGGGTCCCGCTCTGGCGCCGCTGCGAACCGACGGACACTGGCGGGTCGGGCAGCAACGCTTATGTCGCTCAGCCAACGGCCGATGAAGGACAGTAGAAGAGGCGGCAGTTCGGAGACAGCCGCCGAGAGCAACCCCCCGACGCATCGCACCGCCCGGGCTTGCGTCTGACAGCGCTTGGAGACATGACTTCCACCACATCAGAGCGCAGCCGCCGCTCACATACGTCAAAGCACCCGCGTCCATCCCCCGTCCAGTGGGTCATCGTCTACGGCGACGAGCGCGCTCCTCATACCCGCATGTTCCCGGTCCTCGCCGGCGAAACCGTGACGGACCGGGTGTTATGGACGCCGGCGCGTCTGCGCACCGGCGGCGCCTGAACACACCTAGCAACCGAGGAAGGCGCTCCTCGCCAGCCCCTCACGGCGGCGACGCGCCGCCGGGATCGCTCAACGACTCGGACAACGTCAGCGTCGGGTGAGATCAGCGACCCGCACCTGCGTGCCGGGAACAGCGGACTACAGTTGCCCACCAGGAACCAGCGGCGTCGCCAAATGTGCCGCCGATCTGCTGGAGCGTCGATCTGTCCAGATCGACGCTCCCGAGGTAGATCCCGTTGCACACAACCGGCTCTCGCGAGTGCGACCGACCAAACCCTGCCGCCCCTGCCTGCCCGCGAGCCGGCTGTTCGCAGGATGTTCCCTTGTGGGACGGCGTCGCGGCCGAATCCGAACGCCCGGATCTGAGCTCTCGGCGTGCGCTGAGCCATCGCCTTTGAGACGCTCGCCGGCCCGACCGAGAGGGTCGTGGCGAGCGGCCGACCTAACTAACACTAACGCGTCCCCGCGCTCCGATCAGCGGCCTCGCGTCGTCGGCGTGGCCGCCTTCGGCGGACAGAACGGCAGCCGGGAGCTCGCGGCCGCTCGGGCGACAACTGAGGAGTCAGACTCGCTCTCGAAGACGGAACCACTCCACGACGACGAGAGTTGAGTCGTCGAGGACCGGTACCTCCGACTCCCAGTCGCGGAAGACCTCCTCGCGCCAGAACCGCTCGTGCGCAGACCTCCAGCCGGCCGCTGTCTGGTAGGACTCCCCTTCCGCACGGGCCACTCGGTCATCGACCGCGCCCAGCGCCACCACCTCGGACCCAAGGATCTCGATGATCACCACCGGAGTGCCAGCCGAGTCGATGACCGTCTGCAGCTCCCCCGCGGCTGGCGGCTGCTCGCCATCTCGCTGCCAATCCGCAAGCAGCGATGAGGTCGCCGTCTTGACGCCAGATAGCCCCGCGTCGACCAGCTGGTCGCGCAGTGGGCCCGGAAACCCGAACTCGCAGATGCGTCGCTCCATGCCGAGGCTGAAGTCAACCATCCAGGGATCCGCGAGAGGGGCCCGGCGCCCGCTTCTCCTTCCACGAACATCGGGCCGTGTCGGTAAGGGCCGCCCACGCGAGATGACTGCTTCCAGCCGAATCCGGCTGGAAGCTTGGACCAGAGCGACAGCCCGATCATGGCCCACGCGTTCCTCCGCCGGTCCCATCGCTCGTTGCAGTCACCGTTCGCAAACGGACGCGTAGCCGGGAGGAGGGCTGGGAAGCCTTCCCGAGTAAGTCGTTGCTGCGGATCGGGCCGGAAGCAAGCACGGCGACGGTTAGCTGGCTCCCCACGACTTACACGTGGAGCAAGCGCTTTCCTGGATTGCATTCACTGCCGCTTTCGCCCAGCAGCACTCGTCACAAGCGCCCGGACCTCACGAGCGCTTTCAAGGAAAGGGATCGTCCGGTCGGGCGTGTGCCGGGCGATCGCAAAGGCGACGTAGCAGTCGTGCCGCTTCGGCCGAGACCGCGCCTGAGCGAACTTGCGGAATCGCCCACGAGCACCTGCCCGGAGCCGCGCCGAGGCCTGCGGTCTTGCCGCCGCTGATCGCCGGCCGGAGGTCGATCGCTAGTGGCGGCCGGCGTCGTACCGGCGTCGGTCGCGCTTGGTCGGGCGCCCGCCGAATTCGACTGGCCCGGCGATCCGGCGCAACTCGGCCTGGCGCTGACGCTCCGCGACGCTCTTCTCGGTCTCTTCGTAGAGGTTCGCCGCCGCTGCGGCCGACACGCGGCGCTCGGCCGCACCGCGCACGATCACTGTCCGCCGCACGGGGCCGATGGTGATCTCGAGCTCGTCACCGGGCCCGACCTCGCGGCTCGGCTTGGCGGCCACGCCATCGACATGCACGCGCCCGCCCTTGACGGCGCCCGCCGCCAGCGCGCGTGTCTTGAACAGCCGCGCCGTCCACAGCCACTTATCGACTCGCATCAGCCTCCGGCGAGGACGGGCAGGTACCCCTCGGCCTTGAGGATCTCGACCACCACGTCGCGGTGGTCGCCCTGCATCTCGATGACGCCACCCTTGACCGAGCCGCCGACGCCGCACCGCTTCTTGAGCTTGCCCGCGAGCTCCTTCAGCTCCGCGTCGTCGACCGGCACAGCCGAGACAGTGGTCACGGCCTTGCCGCGGCGCCCCGCGACCTCCCGGCGGACCTTCACGCGATTGCCGTCGGCTTGGCGCTCCTTGAGCTTGGAGTCACGCGCCTTGCGCAGGTCGCCGTCGGTGGTCGAGTAAACGACCCGGGAGTCCCGCTTCATGGCTCCGACGGTACCGGCTCGCCCGCAGCAGCGAACGAGAACCCCTCGCTGCTGCTCTCGAGCACCGCGGATGTCAGCCCACTGTTGCTGTGGTAGGGTGATCGCCAACCGCGCCGTTGCTGACTTGCGGTGTCGCCCAATTCCGAGCGCGGTCGTGACTGGCGTTTTAAGCGGCAGACCCGGGCTGCCACGGTGGGCGCTGCCTAGGTATGCGGCGACCAGAGCGACCGTTTCCGCGGGCCCTGCAATCGGCGATGAGGAGGGCTGTGCTGCGTGGCTTCGCGCCACGCCGTTCTGCGCTCGGGCGGCCTGCACGCGGGCGAGATTGCTAGCTGCGAACCCGTTCGGCTGCAAGCACGAGGCGGAAAGCGGTGGTCTCGGCTCGGCCGGCGAGACCGCTCCTTTGCCTATCTCGGCCACGTCGCCCGCTGCCGCGACGTCGCTGCTCCGCGTGGAATGCGGCCACGCTCTCCGCGCCGACCCCGTGACCCCTGACGGACAGATCGGGCCGCGCGTGCCTGCCGGCGCGCACGACTGCTTTCATCGCTCGCCGGTCGCGAAGGCGCACGAGCGCAAAGGCGACCTTTCTGTAGTCAGGATCGTTAGGCGGAGTCGTATGCCCGCCTTGCTCGGCTAGCTGCTGACCGGGCTCCGCAGGCACGTAGCTTGACGTCCGGCAGCGTCTCGGGGATAGGTTGCTAGCCGCGTCGACGGCCGGGCGTCGATGCAGCAACGTGCTCCGTCGCCCTTACCACGCCACGTATAGGCGCAAGCGCCTGGGGCAGCCCACTGAAGTCGGGCACTGGGACGAGTACGCGATGCGCGTGACGCCGCGGATTGGGTTGCGGAAGCGGAAGAGGCACACCCAGATCGAGTGTCCATCGCAGCCCCAGCCGTCCCGCCAAACGAGCCATGGGTTGTGGCCGCGGTCAACGGTGACGTATCGGTCCGGACTGTGAATCGTGCGCCTGAACACGAACTTGGATTTCGCGCAGGACACGTTGCGGGCCGGATAGATCCCAACCGGGTAATGGAATCCGGCCGTTCCCTCATCGATGATCGCGCATCGCGTGAGCCACGCATGATGGGGCCCTCGGGGAGTCGTGCACTGTGCCGGTTCGCTCGACACCGGGAGTTCCGCCAGTTGGAAGGCGCCCTCGCTTACGACGCGCGCGCCCGCCTCGGTTAGGCAGCGATAGGTTCCTCCGCTGGCAACGTGGTGGAGGAGGCCGTCGCCCTTGAACAGCCACGACGCACCGCTGCCAGCGTTCCGGTACACGACGCCGGCGGTCCCGGTCTGGATCCCAGCGGTGCGATCGATCCAACCGTGGATGGTCGAGTCCGTGATGCGGGTTGCACCGTGATATTGCCAGTCGATCGTCGTCGCCCCTGCCGGGTGGGGCGCAAAGTTGTATGAGGTGATACCGACGACATACGGTCGCAACGTATCGTCAGGCACCCACGGTCCGCCGCTGTCGCCGTTCTGGATCTCGGAGGTGCCGGCTCGATGCAGGCACCAGTCGAAGGCCGTCGTGCACGAGCGCTGTACTCGATACGAGCGCGGTTGGGTGAGCCGCAGCACTTTCGAGCTCCGACACGAGTAGTGCGAGAAATCGCCTGTCGAGATGGCGTTCTTCCGGTAGGACATGCTTGTACAGCCGTAGCCATACGCGAGCGGCGATGAGCCATCCGGAGCGAGAAGGACGACGGCGCGAGCGGCAATGGGGCAGCGCGCGACGGCAGCCGTCCGGACAGGTGCAGCAGCGCGACGTCGGCCCTGAACCCGGTCGGATTCCACTGCGGATCGATCTGCATCTGATCGACGCGCCACTGTCCCCCCTGCCAACCTTGCTGAGATCGCTGCGCCCCAAGACAACCTCAAACTTCGAGATCGGCAGCGCGGTGGAGGTGGGATCGCCGTTGGCGTCGTCGGCGACAGCACAATGGGCGGCTGTCATGACCCATCCGTCAGCAACGATCGTCCCCGTGCATGACGTCTCGGTCGCCTGGATGAACAAAAACCGGCTCACCGTGGTCACGTATGCCGCCCAGGCCGGTGCCTTCTTCTCCACCTGACCGGTCTTGATGGCCGCCGCGGGTGACGGCGCGACGAGCGCGACGGCCGCCCAGATCGCGAACGTCGCGAACACGCGGATGCCCAGTGCCCGCGTCATCCAACACTCCAAGAGCCCCATCACTTGCGAACCATGCCCCCAATACTCGACCGGGCGATCATACGGCCGGCGCGGGATCGACGCGGCTGGCCGGAAGGCTCCTATGTCAAGTGCGCGAGGCGCTGCGGGTAAAGCCCGCAGCGGCAAGAAGGCGCAGATAGGCAACCGGCAGGTTGCTGATGGCGCGTTGTGAGGCAGTCTGCGGGCATGGGAGGACACCGCGTGACCCGTTTCGGTCGGGCGCGGTTGGGAAGGGGTGTGCCCGTCTCCTCCTCGCCGCGGTCTGGCGCTCGCCGCGGCGCCGTCAAGGACGCCGCTGCGCGGCTTCGCTGCGCTCGGCCCTGTCGGACCATTCCTTGACTGCGCGTCGCGTCGCGCGCGGTTATGCAGCGAGGAGGGGCTGGGCGGGGTGAGAGGCGCGCTGGGCGGCGGCGAGGTCGCGGATCATGCGCCGGTAGATGACGTCGGACAGGTGGCGCTTGAGGATCCGGCGGGCCTCCTTCTTGGTGTGCCCGCCCGCGCGCGCGTTGGCGTAGATGCGCTGGGCGCGCGGCTCGCAGCGCAGCTGCGTGACCGCCATCCGGTGAAGGATCGCGTTCACCCGCCGGTTGCCGCCAGGGTTGTAGCGGTGCCGGACCGGCTCGCCGGGCCCCTCCGCGGTCGAGGCGGGCAAGGGCGCGGTGGCGTTGAAGCGCGCGAACCCGCCCTCGGTGAACCGGCGCGGGTCGCCGACCTCGACCAGCAGCTCGGCGACCGACCGGGTGCTCAGCCCGCACAGCTGATCGAGGGTCGAGCCGTTCTCGCGCACGAGCGCCTCGAGCTGCGCGAGGACCTGCTTTTCCTCGAGGTCCAGCGCCGTGATCTGCGCGCGGTAAGCGTCGAGCAGCTGCAAACGCAGCTTGGTCGGCGGGTCGTAGCGCCGGCGGCGGTTACGGCGAGCGAGCGCCGCCAGGCGCGGTCTGACTGCCCTGGTATCGGGCAGCTGCTCGCGCAGCCCCAACGGCAGCTCGCAGAGCAGGTGCTCGGCCTCATTGACCAGGTGCTGGCGGCTGGTGAGGATCGACCGGCGCCGGTTGTGCCACAACGCAAGCAGCTGGTGCTGCTCGTCTGGGCCCTGCTCCTGCCCGGCGCGCTTGAACGCCCGCGGCAGCAACGGGTGGGCGAGCACCTCCCGCGCGATCCTCTCGGAGTCCAGCGTGTCGGACTTGCCGCGCTGGCGCGCGCGATCAGACCGCGGCGTGCGGTTCGCGCACACATCGCGCACGTCATGGCCGCGGTCGATGAGGAACACGGCCGTGTGGTGCCCCCAGCTCGCCGACCCCTCGATCCCCCACCGGGCGATCTGCCCGAACTGCCGCGCCCACGCCTCGAGCTCGCGGTGCCCCTCGCCCGAGACGCGAAAGTGCGCCGAGGCGAGGATCCCGCCGCGCGCGTCGGCGACCGTCGCGGTCAACGTCCGCTTGTGCGGATCGACCCCGACCACATTGCCCGCATGATCGGGCGTCATCAGCAAATGCGACGGTCCCGGACCGCGCCTCTTCGCTCGCTTCACTACAACCTCCACGGGATATCTTGTTGGCAAACCGGCCGACAACATCCCGGTAGACGCCCCCCGTAGGGGACGAACGCTCCTATCAGGTCAGGCCGATCCTCGAAGGCAAGAACCGAGGCCGACACTTCGTGCGGAAGACACCCCTCGCCGGGAGTCAGATCGCTTTGGAGTCAGAACTAGGTTCAGTCTTCGAGCCCAACGCGGGCCGTCGCCCACGCTGGCGACCGAAATTCAACACCGGGATGGCTTTGGTCACGGCAGGCGGACACGCGTCGGCTTTCGCTTCGGCGACGTTGCGCTCGTAACTCGAGTTTCGTGATTTCAGGGGGCGGTGGACGCTGATGGTGGAGCGCCCCTGGCTATTCGCCGCTGCGCATAGCCGGGGGAACTCCACTCCGGTTGAAGGTTGACCTCTGCGTTCTTGATCTTGGTGAGGTTGTTGGCGATCGCTTCGACGGCGGTCGTCGCCTGTGTGGGGGAGGTGATGGAGACGGTGGGCCGAGTGAGCGTGTTGATCTGCCGGGATGAGATGATGGAAGCGTATGGTGTGGTCAGATCACCACCGCACGGTAACCCTGGCGCTGAGGGTTTGTGCTTCCGACTTCGGTGGGATGGGAGATGCCGGAGCCAACGGAGGCGGTTGAGCCGCTGGCTGAGCCGGCGCCGATGAGCCCCGCGTCAGCGCCGCACTCGCGGCGTTGGCTGATCGACACGATATTCGCCTGCGCAGTGGTGGTGGGGGTGTTCTCGACGTTGGCGGTGTGGATCAACAGGCAGGTGCTCAACACGAACAGCTGGACGAACACGAGCTCGGAGCTGCTCGCCGATCCCAAGATCGAGGCGGCCGTTGGCGGCGCGTTGGTCAACGAACTGTTCAGCTCGGTCAACGTCTCCGCCGAGATCAAGGGCGTCCTGCCGTCACAGCTCGCCGGGCTCGCGGCGCCGGCGACGGCGGGGCTGCGTGCGCTGGCGATCCGGGTCGCCCCGCAGGTGCTCTCCTCCGCGACGGTCCAAAGCGCCTGGCGCCTGGCCAACCGCACTGCGCAGCGCGAGCTCTTGCAGATCCTGCGCGGGGGGAGCAAGACGGTCTCCACCGAGAACGGCGTCGTAGCTCTCCACCTGTACCCGCTGCTCGTGCAACTCGCTACACAGCTCGGCCTGCAGGAACAGTTGGCGAGCGTGCAGCCAGAGCTTCAGGGCGCCGCCGGAGCGGCCGCCCGAGGCGCCGTTCAGCAAAAGCTGGGGGTGACGCTGCCTCCGTTGAGCGGCAACATCGTGATCCTGCGCTCCTCCCAGCTGAAGACCGCACAGAACATCGTGAAGTCGATCAAGGGCTTCGCGATCCTGCTGCCCATGATCGCCCTGGGACTATTCATCCTGGCAATGTGGCTGGCGCACGGGTGGCGACGGGTAGCGCTGCGCGCGACCGGCTGGTGCTTGATCGGCATTGGCGTGATCGTGATCATCGCCCGGCGCGTCATCGGCGACGTCTTGGTCGACGCCCTGGTCAAGGTGGCCTCCAACAAGCCGGCGGCGCACCAGGTCTACACGATTGGCACAAGCCTTCTCTACGACAGCGCGATCGCACTCATCACCTATGGAGCGGCGATCGTGATCGGCGCCTGGATCCTCGGTCCTACCCGGCTCGCGCTCGCACTGCGCCACGCGCTGGCGCCCTCACTGCGCGTGCACGCACCGTACCTCTACGCCGCCGCCGGCCTAGCCCTTCTGCTCGTGGTCCTCTGGGGGCCGTTCCCCTCGACGCGTCAGCCGATCCCGGTCATCGGCATCGCCGCCCTGCTCGCGCTGGGCATCCGGGCTCTACGCCACATGACGGCGCGGGAGTTCCCCGATGCGCGGGCCGGGGATACCGGGCGCTCGATCCGCAACTGGTCCTCGGCGCGCCGACATGCGGCGTTCTTGGCGATCTCCGCAGCACGCCCGACCGTGGGAGATACCGGCGAACGAGACGCGCGCATAGCCGACCTCGGGCGCCTGGCCGACCTGCACCATCGCGGTGATCTCACCGACGAGGAGTTCCGTGCCCAAAAGGCCAGGCTCCTAAGTCCACACTCCTGACTCCGGGCCTTCTCTGAACCAGCACGAAGCACGACCCGCGCGCAGGTCCGAGAGCTTGAGATCGGCGGCGCCCGGGCTTGCCCCTGGCGCCGCCGATCGTCCCCGTGACCGCCGAGCACACTCGCGAGATGGACGAGGACCACGAGCCGCGATCGGCCGCGACCTCGTCACTCTCCCTGCTCGCCAAGAGCAGAGTCGGATCGACCGGCGACGCCAGAGACCATGAAGCTGCAAGCGCCCCCGCCGTTGTAAAGCGGCAGTGACCGCCATCGACGAGCTCGCTGCCCAGCTTGAGGACAGGCAGGTGTCCGCGGGCCGAGACGTCGAGACGCTCGCTCAGCCGCGCAGGCATGCGTTCGCCGCACACGGTCCCCGCGCGCATGCTTTCGCCCAGAAGCGATCGCCGGGAGAACCTGGAGCCGGCTCCGCACGACACTTCCCCTTTCACGAAAATGGGCTATCTATCTAACTCAGGCTGAGTACGACGACATGGGCGGTCTGCGCGTCGGCCTGAGAGCTCGCGTCCCGCCCTCTCGCGCGAGCCACACGGCGGATGGTGCTCGGTTTGCCGTGACCGAGGGTCGGCTGCCCACCACGGCCGTCAACCGGACTCAAATAGATAGCCCCCTCACGAAATAGGGGAACTCTGCAGTCGCGGAATCGACCGTGTTCAGGCTTCTGCTTCCGTCGGATAGGAGGTGTCACGCATCCGGCGACGGCTCCGACGGCAACCGCGTGACGCCGCGGACGAGTGCTTTCCGGGAAAGCGCTCGTCCGGTTCTTGACGCCATCGGGTGGCTGCTGGCTTGCGCAAACGCCCAAATCCGAGCGAGAGGATTGGCATGAAGCGCGATCCGCGCGGCTTCTGCTTTGTCGCCGAGGCGGCACTCTCGCCGTGACTGCCGCTCGCCGCCGTATCCAGAAGCCGCCAAGGTTGCCGCCCGGAGTGCCTGCGGTGAGACAAAAGCAGGGGCGAGCCGCCTGACGGCGTTTGCCCTCCTCCTCGCCGTGCGACGCGAGGTCGCACGCATTGAGTGAACTACCGGATTGGAGATCGACGGATGTGAGTTGAGCGGTAGTTCCAGGTCCGTGCTCGATGGCCTGTCCCCGCCCCTGACGTGCGTCGCCGGTAACGGCGGGGTGCGAAGCTCAGGGGGAAGCCGAAGCGTCGCTGGTTCCACCCCGGGGGCGTGGGCGAGGGGAAGACCGGACGGGTGAACGTGATTGAACCCCTGTTGATGGCCCGTGAAGGAGAGCCTCGCATGGTGGGATGTTGTGGCGGGGTTTAGGGACTGGTCGCTGGGAAGCGGCGGGTGCCGGTCGGGGAGGCGACCCGGCCGGGTGAGCACCACTGTCCTCGGGCTATAGGGGGCACCCACCCCGGTCGCAGCTCGTGCGTGCGGAACGTGGTAACCCCGTCGGGGTCCGGCCTGTGGGCCGGTAGGCCGACCGTGAGGAGGGCGGAACTCCTCGGCGGGAACAGGATGGCCGAGAAGCGTGATGCGCCGCGAGGCGCTCTGTTGTATCCCCGGCGCAGCCGGGAGGAACTCGAAGGAGGGTTCTTGGGTCCAATGGCTTACCCAGATCCGAAAGGTGAAAGGAACAGCAGCATGCCAGGAAGCGACGGTCATGCCCAGGTGTCAGGGGTGAGGCGTCGCGGGACCCGTGTGATATGGCGAAAGCTGGATTGCCTGAATCCCAATCTCCAGAAGACGAAACTCGGAGTCCGCCGGAAAGACACTTGTTACCGGCGCCACGCTCTGCGACGGCATCGTTCGCTGGTTGTCGCAACCTTCGGGGCGTGGAGCGTTGCCCAGTGAGGGCAATCAAGGAGATGAGTGGGACGCCTACGTCATGCTCGGACGTACAACAGAGACGAACGCGGGATCAACCTACGGGGCGCGAGCCCCATGGTGACGGAGTGCCCATAGTAGTCGTGCGAGTCACGCCGTACCAAGGGGGACGGGAGAGCCGTCCACAGGGCGAAGGGGCACAGGTGACTGGACATCCGAGAACCGGGAGGTATGCGTAATGCAGAACGCCGAAACGGTATTGAGTGTCCTTCGTGAGCGCGGCAGGCGCGGCCTGCCGCTGGATGAGCTGTATCGGCAGTTGTTCAACCCGCAGCTGTACTTGCTGGCCTACGGGCGGATCTACTCCAACAAGGGAGCGATGACGCCCGGACCCGACGCAGAAACCGCGGACGGCATGAGCATGGGCAAGATCGAGCGCATCATCGACGCACTGCGTCACGAGCGCTACCGGTTCAAACCCGTCAAGCGCCTCTACATCCCAAAGAAGGACGGGAAGCAGAGGCCACTTGGTCTGCCGTCATGGTCGGACAAGCTCGTCGGCGAAGTCGTGCGTCTTCTCTTGGAGGCGTACTACGAGCCGCAGTTCTCCGATCATTCCCACGGCTACCGGCCCGGTCGTGGCTGCCACACCGCCTTGCGCGACGTGGCTGTCGCCTGGACCGGGACGACCTGGTTTATCGAAGGCGACATCTCCCAGTGTTTCGACCGGCTTGACCATCAGGTCATGCTGGCGACGCTGGGTGAGAAGATCCACGATAACCGGCTGCTTCGGCTGGTCGGCCAGATGCTGCGCGCTGGGTACTTGGAGGACTGGGTCTGGAACGCCACGCTCAGCGGCGCGCCGCAGGGCGGGGTTCTCTCCCCGTGCCTGTCCAACATCTACCTGGACCGGTTGGACAAGTTCGTCGAGACGGTTCTGTTGCCGGGATACACCCGAGGTGTGCTCAGGAGTCCCAATCCCGAGTACAACAGGGTCAGAAGCGCGCTCCGTCGTGCCCGCAAACGTGGTGATCAATCCACGGTACGGGCGTTGCGCAAGCAACAGCGGAGCCTTCCGACAGGGGATCCATGTGATCCTGGCTATCGGCGGCTGCGTTACGTCAGGTACGCCGATGACATCCTGTTCGGGTTCGCCGGACCGAAGGCCGAAGCCGAGGAGATCAAAGGTCGCCTCGCTCAGTTCCTGCAAGAGGATCTCAAGCTGGAACTGTCCGAGACAAAGACGCTGATCACCCACGCCCGCACCAGCGCTGCGCGGTTCCTCGGCTACGAGATCACCACCCAGCACGCCAACCAGATCATCACCGACGGCCGACGTGTGGCCAACGGCAGTATCCGGCTGCGCGTACCTGGCGACGTGATCAAGGCCAAATGCACCCGATACACGTCTCGGGGAAAACCCGAGCGCCGGCCTGAGCTGCTGAATCACGAGGACTACTCGATCATCAGCCGCTACGGGGCCGAGTACCGGGGCATCGTCCAGTACTACCTGCTCGCCGGCGACGTTTATCGACTGGACCGGCTGCACTGGGTCATGGTGACCTCGCTACTGAAAACGCTGGCCGGCAAGTACGACTCGTCGGTGTCGAAGATGGCCCGCAAGTACGGGGCCACGATCCAGACGCCGCACGGGCCGCGCAAATGCCTACAGGTCAGCGTCGACCGTGGTGGAGACAGGAAGGCGCTGGTCGCGACGTTCGGTGGTATCCCGCTCCGACGGCAGCAGAACGCGGTCCTGCGGGACCGCGAACCAGTCCAGGCAACCTCCCGCCGCAAAGAGCTGATCCACCGGCTCCTGGCGGGACGATGCGAGCTCTGCGGACAAGCGGACAAGGTGCGCGTGCACCAAATCCGCAAGCTCACAGATCTCGAGAAGCCCGGACAGCCAGACCAACCCGAATGGGTGCAAATCATGACGCGGCGACGACGCAAGACCCTTGTGGTCTGCGAAGCCTGCCACGACAGCATCCACCGGAGGCCAACCGCGTCAACCACGGAATAGTCACTGGAGAGCCCGGTGAGCTGAAAGGTTCACGCCGGGTTCGGGAGGGGGCCAGAGGAAACGGGCTCTCTCGGCATCGATGTGGTCAGTGTCACGCGATTCCGAGGGCGTGTAGTTCGTGTGGGAGGTGAAGGGTGATGGGTCCGCAGGTGAGCAGGATGAGCGCGAGCGCGGCCTTCGCGCTGTGGAATCCGTAGGCGCGGCGGGTGATGAGCCGGACCTTGTTGTTGAGCGCCTCGGTGCGTCCTTGGTTGATCCCGAGGCCGATCGCGGCGAGGATCCCGTCGCGGTGTTTGCGGATCGTCTTGCCGAGCTTGACGAACGGCGCGAGCCGGCAGCGAGCGAGGCGGGAGAGGAGCCGGTCGATCAGGATGGTGACGTCCTCGATGTCCAGGCCGGGTTCGAAGATCCCGCGGACGGCTTCTTTGAGGGTGTAGGCGCGCCACACCTCGCCGCCGGCTGCCTTCAGCCGGGCGAGGGTGGCGGCTTGGGTGTCGGTGAGCTTCTCGGGCTTCTTCAAGAGCGACCAGCGGGCGTCCTTGAAACGCTTGGCGGCGTCCTGGTCGCCGAGGGAGCGCAGCTCGTTCCAGTAGGCGCGGCGGACCTCGTCCAGCGCCTGGTTGGCGAGTTGCACCACGTGATACGGGTCGATGCAGATGGTCGCCTGCGACGCGTTGACGCGGACGCTCTTGGCGTAGCCGCCGGTCATGTCCATCGACACGGCGCGCAGCCTGGAGGCGCGCGCGAAGATCGCCGGCTCGAGCTCCTCGCCCTCGCCAAGCCAGGCGCCCTGGATGCCGTGGCCGGCCGGAACGGTCGGGCAGGGGCCGAACGGGACCATGATCGCGGGCTCCGGCGGCCAGGGCTGCGCCACACGCTCGGGTTCTGGCGGCGGGGGCGACGGATCGAGCTCGTCAAAGAACTGATCGGCGGCGGCCTGCCCCTTGCCCTCACATCCCCACACGACCTGGCGGCGCTGGTGGTCGGCGACGAGCGTGAGGTAGTTGTGCTGGCGCTTCCAGCTGACCTCATCGATCCCGACGTCGAACAGGTCGTTGAGCCGGCCGGGATCGAGCTCGTCGTCGCAGACGCGCTTGATGATCCGCCCGACCGTGTCCCAGTCGATCCGCAACAGCCGCTTGACGGTGCTCTTGTCGGTGCGGGCCATCAGCCACGCGACCAAGCACTCGAAGTCGCGGGTGAACTCCGAGCCCGGCCGGGCGAACGGGACGCCCTCGGTCCGCGCCCCGTGCACCGGGCACCACAACCGCCGACGCCGGCAATGGACCTCCAGCCGCCAGACCCCGAGATCGAGATGCCGCCACACCGAGTCCTCCGGCCGCGTGTCCTTCCGCGCCCGCGTCGAGTACCCGCACTTCGGGCACACCAGCCGCCGGCGGCGAAGCGCCACCTCAACGATCACCCGGTCGGGCTCCAACCGGACCTTCCGCACCACCACCCCCTTGCCGAGGCGCAGAAGCCTGGAAAATGCCGTCGTGACGCGCACGCTGTCCCTCCTTGCAAGCCGTTGACCTTTGACAGCCAACAGCCTGCCAGTGAGGGCAGCGGGCGCGTCGCCAACCAGCGCGCAACTGCAAGAACTTCCTCAGACGGCAAAGAACCCGCTCAGACCCAGAATCGGGCTCTCACCGTGTCCACATCCATGCCGGGAGACCCAGGAAACGGAGCGCACCGCCACCGCGCCTCTGGCCTACCTCAGCTGCCGGCAGCCGAAAGGCAACGGGAAACCGGGACGCGATGGTCGCCCCCTCCAGGCGGTCGCCCCGCATAACCGGCCGGATACCGAGCTTCATGCCCGGGCGCGAAAGCGCGCTGACGTGGTCAGGTGAGCCAGCGAAAAGAAGATGACGAAGACGCCAGCACCAACGGACAAGTTAGACGCCGCGACCAACATCGCGGTGAACGGACCCGCGGACGACACGCTCTGCGATGAGCTGATCGTACGGCGTCGCGCCAGCGGACCTTCGACGGCTTGCTTGAGCCGTGTGCGGTGAAAGTCGCTCGCACGGTTCTTAGGGGAGCCGGGCACAGCAATGTGCCCGGCTTACCCGACACGAGCGAGACCGGCCGCGCCGTCGTCCGTCTCGCGCCGTGAGCGATCGGTCCGAAGGCCCTGCTTCCTCGCGAATGCGGGCATGCGCAACCCGTCGCCCGGCGACCCATCGGGAGTCCTGCAATTTTCGGATGCAGGCCTTCCTCTGGTTCTGCGGTCGCGCCCCGCAAAGCGCGGGAAGGGCGACTCATCGGTCGCCCAGGGCGTCCCCTTCGATTTCATCGGAGCTTGGACCTTAGGTGTGCTGCGGACAGCACCGAGATGCGTGCGGTGATCGTTTACGAGTCGATGTTCGGAAACACACGCCGCGATCGCGCGTGCGATCGCCGAAGGGGTCGGACCAGATGTTCGCGTTCTTGGAGTCGCCGACGCGGATGCCCGGGAAGCCGAGGGTGCTGGCCTGATCATCGTCGGCGGTCCGACACATTGGTCGAGAATGTCGCGGCCGAAGACCCGCGCTTCCGCCGCGGAGTCCGTTCGCCAACCGGGTAGCGATTGGTGCTTGAGCCCGGTGCCGACAGTGGACCCGGCGTGCGGGAGTGGCTGGACACTCTCGACCAGTTTCACGCTGGCGCGGCCGCCGCCTTCGATACTCGGTACACGGCGCCCGCCGCATTCACCGGCCGAGCGTCCAAGGGCATCGCTCGCGGACTATCGCGTCACGGGCTCACCGTCGTGGTCGCACCCGAAAGCTTCTTCGTGGACTGGAAGAGCCACCTGCTGCCGGGCGAGACTGACCGGGGCGCGCGAGTGGGCTGCACGGCTGGCGAGGACGATCGAGCGCCGGCGGGCAGCCAGCCAGTAACACTTCAGCGCCTGGACGGCGTAGTGCGGGTCGCCGCAGCTACGACGATGACGCGTACGTCGGCCGCTGTGGGCGCGCGGGATCAAACCAGTGATCGCCCGCCGCGGACCGACCGCGCGCAACCGCCGGAGTCGTCCAGCCGTCGCGATTGCTCTGTTCGTATACGCGGCGATACGTTCGTCGTCATAGACCCAGGGCAATTTCGCTGGCGAACTGTGCTGCGTGGATCGACCAGCACCAGTCTCAGCGAGGCTGCTGCATCTGAGGGGACGAGGCGTGTCCGGAGCGCCAGGCGGCACCGCTACGCGATTGGGGACCAGCAGTCATCCGGTCGCGGTCGCGGATCCCGCGCAAACGAGGGCGGCCGCGAGCAGAGGCCGGATGCCCGAGACATCGCGAGAGGTCGCTGCGCTGCCGGCTGTCGGGACTGGGCGTCACTCAGGCCGGTGCTTCTTTGGATCGCCGTCGCACTCTCCAACGTCAAGCGAAACCACCGGGGCATCAGACGAACGCCGCGGCCTTGCCGGAGCGATCCCGACCGGTCGCCGGTCTGCCACCACCCGGGACCGGCAGTACCGGGCGGTCTCGCCCCTCTACGGCTTCAAGTGCGCTTCGAAGAACGCCAGAATGCGCCGACGCGCATCGCGAGCAGATGCCTCGTGGTAGCCCGATCCTGGCGAGAGTATTCCGAACACAGGCTCCAAGACGGAGAACGGGAGCGGCGTCTTGTCTCCAGCTCCTTCGTGGTCGTTGAGAAAGGAGTGCCCGGCCTCCGGGTACTCCTTGACATCGTGTTCGATCCCGACTGCGGTCAATGCCTGGTCGAGGCGGTCGGCGGCCCCCTTCAGTGCACGATCCTTGCCGCCGTAGCTTCCCACGATCGGGCAAGCCCCTCTCAGGAAGCTGGCCGTGTAGGCGTTGTTCGGAGCGGTGCCGTAGTTGACGCTCGAGACCTTGAACCCGCGATCGGCTGCGAGCAGCAACGCGAACCCCCCTCCCATGCAGTAGCCGATCACACCGATCCTGCCCGTGCAGTCCGCCCGGGCCTCCAGCCAGACGCGTGCGGCCTCGATCTCGTCGAACGACCTTCCCCGTCCGGCGCGCACGTCGCGCATGACCGAGATCATGCAGGCCACCCTCCCTCTCCCATGGAAGAGGTCGGGCGCTACGGCGAGGTACCCTTCGCCCGCGAGCCAATCAGCCTGGTTGCGTAAGTCTTGGCTCATTCCCGATGCGTCGTGGATGACGACGACACCAGGCCAGGGGCCCTCGCCCCCAGGTGTCGCCAGGTAGGACGGCAGCTCACCCTGAGTTGGGATCGTCACGTCGGCCATCACGTCTCCTTGGACGCGGGTGGTCGTCCCGGACGGTCCGCATCGGTACTGCCGCTCGATACGACGCTTGCCGCGAGCCGTTTGCCCCATTCTTGGGCTCGGCCCTCCTCGCCCGGTTCGAGGTGATTCTTCAAATTGACGAAGAAGCTCTCGGGCTTGGCGACCACCTCGAACCCGTGCTTCCGAAGCTTTCGGCTGATTGCCTTTGACGTCCTACCTCTGAGAACCGCGGGACCGTTGAAGCGGGTGTCGAAGGCGGCAACCTTTGTGTGGCCGTGGCCGAGCGACGTGAGCCAGCCACGCACGCCTGCGCCTTTGGCGTCACGATCGAGCGCCAGATCGTTGCTGGGCTTTTGCGCAATGGCGCCCGCCCACTTGCGGGTGCGGGTGCGACTCATGCCGTGAAAATGGGTGGGCCCGCCCACCACGAGCAGATCGGCGTCGCCCAACCGCTCGCGGCCTGCCTCAGCCAGAGGAACCACGACGACTTCGAGCATCGGTTCGAGGCCCTTGCCAACGGCATCAGCGATCGCGTGCGTGTTACCGAACATCGACTCGTAGACGACCACCGCCCGCATGGGTCCACCTCCTGATTCATTGTGCGCTCATGCTAATTCCACTCACCGTCACAACCGGCTACTACCGCCGGGCTGCGGCGCGGCAGCCTCGAGGACCAGCAACAGCAAACCGTTGAATCCGGCTCCCAGAGCCCATGACGCCCTGGCATCGTGCCCTGTCGGGAAGCCTACCCAACGATCAAGGGGGACTAGGCTTAGGGTTCGCGGCGCTTCGCGCCGGCCCTCCGGACGCGCACCCCATGCGGAAGCAACGGCGGGTCCGTGCCGAAGGACAGCGCGGAGGCCGAGCTGGGTGGTGCTGTGCCATGCGCCATGCTTCGGAGCGGCTGCGAGCGCGTCGATGGCGGCGCCGCGGAGGACCGCAGCCACGCCAAAAGGGGGTCGCTCGGCCGGATTGCTCACGTTAACGTCGCCGGCGCTGGCTCCCGGTTTCGCGAAGAAGCGGGGCTTCGGGTCGATGGTGACGACGACAGGCGGGCCTTCGACGTGACGGGGCGCGCAAGGGGCGATGAGCAGGGCCCGGTCGGGATGTGGCCGAGAGACCTCCCGGGCATGAAAGCCAGGCGCGCAGATCGGTCCGGCGGCGGAGGTTTGGGTGCCCCCGCATTCTCGTGAAACCAGGGCCTTCGGGCCGGTCGCTTGCGGCGGCGGACGGTCGACGGCGCGCCGAGCCTCGCTGCTGACGAGGAGCAGGGCGCTCACGATTCGCAGCGCGCGCCGTCCCGCTTTGCCCTCGCTGAGGGTACGGACCGAAGCTGGCGGGCTGCTCGTTCCGGTTCGAAAGGGGCCATGCGAGACAGCCGCGTGGGCGGCAAACGGGAAGTGGTATCGCCGTCGCGGGGACTGCCGGAACCGTTCCGGAGGAGCCGTGTCGGCGGGTGTGCTTCGCTCGTCGCGACCCGCGCGGGAAGGGCGGTCAACAGCTAGCGATCTCGCGTCTACCGCGGGACGCGGATGATCGTGCCGACTCGTCAACACCTGTGGCAGACGATCCTGGGACGGACCTCCTCGCCGTCGACTACATAGCCGGCTCCCCCCTAACGCATCTTCGGGATCATTCTCGCTCGCAGAGTGATCCCGAAGATGCGTTAGTCGTCTGGTGGTGGGGCTATGTTGGCGTGAGCGATGTCGTCACGTGGGAAGAGCTGGAGCCAGGCCGAGGCGGTCTGTCCGAGGCCGGAGCACGCCGGGTCGCGGGTGCGGTTTGCTGGTCGTCACGGTCCGCCGGAGCACCGTCGACAGCGCTACATGTGCGTCCCGGCGAACAGCGATCGCCCGCACCGCTTCACCGAGCGTTTGCCGCGCGAGGAGTCCTGGGCGGATGCTTGCGAGGCCTGCGAGCGCGACGTCGACCTCCACGAGGGTCCACACGCGGCGCGCAAGTAGGTATCAGTTCGTCGCTCGGGGGATCGCCGAGGCGTTGAAGATGGTCGGGGCCGGCTCGACCTACCGCGATGCGGCGCTGGTCGCGCGGGAGCGGGCGAAGCGACTGCGGTCCGACCCCGGTAGCGGCGAGCTGCGGTTCTCGCGGCACGGATCGCTGGTGATGGACTGGGTGGAGGTGTTCGCCCCGGTCGTCTTTGAGCCCTACCGCCCGAGCGAGTGGCCGGCGAGTGGGTCGCTGCTGCTGGACGACTTGCCGTTCAGGGTCCGCGACCCAGACAGTGGCCGCCACCGGATCGCGTTCCGGATCTTCTGCGCGATGGGCTATGAGGAAGGGCGCCCGAAACTGTGGCGCTTGGAGGCCTTCACAAGCAAGTCGCAGCCTGACTGGGAGGCGTTCCTAGGCGTCCTGGGGGGCGCGCCGCCGCGGGTGGTGTGCGACAACGACCATGGCCTCACAAACGCGGTTCGCGCTCGCTTCCCCGACGCCGAGCTGTACCTGTGCGAGTGGCACTTGCGCCGCGCGCTGGAGCGGCTGATGGGCAAGATCCGAGCCGAGGACGGCCAGCACAAGGACGCGATCGATGAGCTGCTGGAGCAGGTCGAGGCGGCGTTCACCGGCCCCTCGTTCTGGGCGCCGTTCCTCAAGCGCGCACACGCCGCCGGCATCCCCCGCCTGAGCGACTGGCTGAACAGCACCGGGCGGATTGTCGAGGAGCAGTTCCAACGGCGCGGACCGCGCTGGAAGCGGCCCGCGGACATACCGCTGACAACCTCGCCGCTGGACGCGTTCATCAACCCGGTCCGCGCGTCGATCCAACCGCGTGCGTACGGGTTGAAGAACCGCGAGCGCACCAACCGGCTGTTGATGCTCATGCAGCTGCACGCCAACCGCCAGGACGACGAGCGCGCCTACGTCCGGCAGATCCGCGAGATCCTCGAGGCCAACCAGGGCCGACCCAACATCATGCGCCGCGCGATCATCGATGCCGGCGGCGGCGCGTCGCTGCGCTGACATCCGGCAGTAACGCATCTCCGGGTCCATCTTCGTCCTCAGAGTGGACCCGGAGATGCGTTAGGGGGGCCGGCTCTATAGGACCGGCTGGAGCGCATCTGCTCCGGCCCGGCTGGAACGAGCCCGGCTGGCAGAGAAGCAAGGTGCGACCTGTGCGAGCGCGAACTCCACTTCGGACCTGCGGGGAGCGCAAGGCGAAGACGACTTCGCTCCGCGTCTCCGCCGGCCCTCCTCAGATCCACGCGGTGACGGGGGATCAGGCCCGGCTCAGCGGCTGGCACGTTCCTTGCAGGGAGGGGGGCATGACCACGACACCGACGTTGCATCCCGCGCACGCCTCGCGCCCGACGACGGCACATTCCGACGGCAGTGTCTTCGCTGGCCTGCTGCAGCGCGCGCTTGGTGGCGTCGCGGCACTCAGCATCGCAGCGCCTGCCGTCGCCGCGTTCGCGCACGGTGAACGCGACCCCAACCAGCTCGCCGACGCGGTCTTCTACGCCCGGCATCCCGAATTGCACGGCAGGCGGATCGCACCCGCCGAGCGGCGACTGGTTCAGGAGTGGATCTGGATCAGGGACAGCGTGATCACACCCACCCTCAACCAGCTCACCGCCGCGGCGACGGCGATCGCGACTGCCCCCCCACTCCCTCCGAGCACCCGCTTCACCGTGCCTCCGGACCCGGCCCACCTGTTGCCGCCCGCGCGGCCGCAGATCGCCGCCGAGCCGCTGTTTCCCGGCGAGAACGTGCTGGCCGCGGAGACTAAGCTGATCGAGGATGTGGCCTGCCGGCCCGACGGCTGGGTGTACGTCGCCAACTGGTACGCGGACCTCGCCGCCCCCAAGCCGCCGACGCCGTATGTCCTGCAGCCGTTCCTCGGGGCGCTGTCGCTGTGCGCCAGAAGTGGAGGAACGATCAGGGCGCTGTTCTGGGAGGGATCGCTCCGAGACCTCGCGTCGCGCGTGTCCGACGTGATGAAGCCGCTGGACCAGGTGAGCGACTTGCTGACGCTCGGCGTCTCGCCGGGCATTGCCGCCGCTCAGCACGTCGGGGTCGTGCCGCAGCAGTCCGCCGTGGTGGCCGACGCTATCCGGTCGATCGCCCACAAACAGACCAACTACACGCAGAACTCACGGACCGCGTCGTTGATCAACGCGATCGCCGCCACCAACCATCTCCCCGGGGCCCGCGTGCTAGCGCTGTTGGACGACGACACGCTGACTTTGGGGAGCCATCATCAGAAGATCTTCGTCGTCGGTAACAGCGAGCACACGGTCGCCGTGGTCGGCGGCTTTGACCTCAACCCCGACCGCCTGATCCCGATTCACGATGAGCCGGGCACGCCGTATTTCGATATCTCGGTGAAGGTCGACGGCCCGGCGGCCGGCGACATCGCCGAGATATTCGAACGCCGGTGGAACGCCGCCGTGCTTCGGCGGCCGTTTCCGGTTCGGTGGGCGTTCCCGTTACCGCACCGGGCGCTGCCGACATCGCGTGCCAGCGCACAGGGAGCGACCGTCCAGGTCGGGGTGAACTACGGCTGCGGCCATCCGATGGGCGATATCCCGCACGCGGTCCGGGGCGCGAACGCGCTGATCAAGAACCTCCTCCACAACTGCCGCCGGTTCTTCTACGCCGAGGACCAATACGGGACCGGTAACGACGAGCTGCGAGACGGGATCCTGCAGGCGTTCAAGAACGGCGCCAGCTTCGGAGTGGTCGTCCTGGCGACGTCGGCGGGCGTCACCGATACGCCGGAGATCGAGTATTGGCGCTACGAGTTCCGGCGCCAGTTCCCCCAGATCGACCGCCAACTGCTTGTGTTCGAACGGCTGGGCGACGACTCCCCCGCGGGGCCGCACGCCTACGTGCACTCGAAGTTCCTGCTCGTCGACGACGAGGCGGCTTCGATCGCCTCGGTCAACATGAACCGGCGCAGCTGGTACAACGACTCCGAGATTGCCGCGGTGCTCACGGACGCACCGGATCTGATCCGGGGTCTGCGCAAGGGGACGTGGGCATCTCATCTGTGGGGCCCGACGCGGACGCCCTGGCCCCAGGAGGAGATCGCCGATCCAATGGCCGGCTTCGAGGTCTGGCGGGCCGCTCACGACGGCCGGCGCGCGCGGCGCTATCTGAAGCCTCTGACGTTCGCCTTGCGGCCCGAACGTCGCATGCCGGGCGCCGACCCCAAGCTGGAGGAGGTGTACCGCGTCTTGAAGCATCTCCCGGGCGGGGTCGCCGAGACCATCATGACCGCTGTCCGCGACGAGATCATCGACCCCCAGGGGCCGGCCTCATGCTGACGCCCGCCACCACCGCGCCGGCCGTCAAGCCCGTCGCCGGGTCGGGCGGAACGTTTGGGGTCTCCCGGCATCGATGTGGTCAGGGTGAGAGCGCGATTGTGGTCCTGAGCAGGATCTTCGTACCGGGAACGGGCTTTGCAAGTCGCGCACGAGTCGACCGAGCTGCAGAGGTGGATGTCTTGACGCGCAGGTCGCCCTCCGGGGCGACGTTCATTGCCAGCCAGCGGAGCTGGGCCGGTGCAGTCAAGGATGGCCCGAAGGGCCGAGCGCAGCGAGCCGCGCAGCGGCGTCCTTGGTGTGCTGAGTACGGATGTTGAGATCGGAGGTGGAAGTCCTGTCCCGGGGCCCTGACAGAGGGAACCCGACATCGATGAGGCAAGGGCGCGGCCCGGAATTGACCGGGCGGCTTCAGTGCGGCTGGTTGCGCTGCGAAGCTCCCGCGAGGGCGGGTCTGAAGGAGGCCATAGGTGCGTTGTGGTGGCGAACGAAAGTGAAGCGCCGTAAGGCGTTGCTCGGTGGGCGAGCCGGCCAACAGCGGCGATGCCCGATCCCTGTTCGTCGTGACCGAGAGCGTATTGGCGACGCGATCACAGCGAAATCTCAGCATCTCACCTCAGGAGATCTGCTGGGTTCCGGCCGGTTGGCCGGTAGGCCGGAGAACGAGAGGACGATGGTCGATGGCCCAGCAGAAGTCCGAGGACTGCGTAGTACCGGAAGGCGGCTGTAATGGCCGCTGAGCGTGCCGGGTCGGGCCCCGGTGGGCAAGGGAAGGCGGTCCCGGTCGAAGAAACGGCGGTGCAGCTCAGCCTGCCGGTCGCGACAGCAGAAAACCCGCAAGGGGCTACCCGCAGGAGGACCCGGGACCGGCTCGGGGTCCTCCGGGCGGGAGCGCCGAAGGCGAGCGGCAAGGTTGGGATCGCAGCGCCTGCGACGATGGAGGAGGTTGCCAACCGATTGACCAGTGCGTTGTTGAAGGTGGCGTCGAACAAGGGCGCCCCTGGCCCTGATGGGCAGACGATTGAGGCGCTGCTTGAGCAGTGGCCGGTTGTTCTGCCCAGGCTGCAGACCGACCTGCTGGCTGGGAGCTACCAGCCCGGCGCGATCCGCCGGCGGTATATCCCGAAGGCGGGGGGTGGGCAGCGCGGGTTGGGGATTCCCGACGTGATCGATAGGGTGGTCCAGGAGGCCGTGCGGCAGGTGCTCGAACCGCTGTGGGAGCCGACATTCCATCCTTCGAGTCACGGGTTTCGACCCGGTCGAAGTTGCCATTCGGCGGTCGCTGAGGCCAAGGGGCATCTCGAGGACGGCTACGAGTGGTGCGTGGATCTTGATTTGGAGAAGTTTTTCGATCTCGTCTGCCACCAGCGGCTTGCCGCCAAGCTCGCCGAGCGCGTGAGCGATCGGCGGCTGCTCGTGCTGATCGGACGGATGCTGAAGGCCAAGGTGCTGTTGCCGGACGGTGTGGTGATCGCAAGCGAGCAGGGCGTTCCGCAAGGCGGTCCGCTCTCGCCGTTGCTGTCGAACATCGTGCTGGACGAGTTCGATCAAGAGCTTGACCGGCGTGGCCACCGATTCGTTCGCTACGCAGACGACGCCAAGGTGTACGTGCGCAGCGAGCGGGCGGGGCGGCGGGTGATGGCCAGCTTGTGCGAGTTCATCCAACGGCGCTTGCGCCTGAGGATCAACGAGGCCAAGTCGGCCGTTGCCCGACCCGAGGAGCGCCACTTCCTCGGCTTCCGGTTATGGGTAAACCCGTATACCGGGGTCGTGGAGGTGCTGTTGTCGGAGCGCACCAAGCGCTTAGCGATGGAGCGCATCCGCCAGCTCACACCCAGGAACTGGGGAGGCACGCTTGAAAGCTGCATCGCCGGGACCAACACGTGGCTGCGCGGCTGGCACGGTTTCTTCGGGATCGCCTCCGCCACGGAGATGCGGATGATGCGCACGCTCGACGCTCACATCAGGCGCCGGCTGCGCGCGATCATTCTGCGCCACTGGAAACGCAAACGCACAATCGCGCGGCGTCTCATCAAGCTGGGCGTCAAACGAGAAAACGTGTGGCGGCAGATCTACTCGGGACGCAAGTCCTGGTGGGCGCTAAGCCACACGTCCGCGGTCGACCACGGCCTGCGCAACGCATACTTCGCCAAGCGCGGGCTGCTGTTCTTGGCCGACCTTCATCGCCAAACGCACCGGCAGATCGTCGCTCCCGCCGCGCCACAACTGGCGTTATGGGAATGATTCGAGGTCGATACACCGGCCGGCGGCGGGGGTCATAACCCGCCGTCCCGAAGAGCCGTATACGAACAGCGTACGTACGGTTCTGTGGGAGCCGGGGCGGGCAACCGCCCCGGCTACCCGAGACAGCTCGGAACAGCCCAGCTACCAGGGAGATCGCGTCCGACCAGCTCCCCCACGGAGCGCGGCCCGTTCGCACGAGCGCCATCCACGATCCGGGCGTATTGCCTCAAGCGTCGTGAGCGTCTGCCGTGCCTCCAAAGCCACCCGGTCCCATGACCAGAAAGCCGAAACCTGACCACATCGATGCCGAGAGAGCCAACGTTTGCCGACTTCGTCCAGCGCGCGTTCGGGGTCGGGTCGGCCGTAGCCGCGGCACTCGGGGCGGCGGAGGCCGCGGCCGCCTTTGCCGGCGGCGAACGCGACGCGAGCGGGTTGACCGATGTCCTGTTCAACGCTCGCCACCGCGAGCGCGCCGGGAAGCCGATCGGAGCCGGCGAGACCCAGGCAGTTCACGAATGGCTCTGGCTGCGCGACCGCGTGGTCATCCCAGCGCTCAACCACGCGGCCTGGCCGGCCGTGGGCGGCCCGTCCCTGCCGGCCGACGTCGAAGCGGCGTTCGGCAGACACGTGCCCGAAATGCGCCGCTGGCCCGCCCTGACGACCCTGCTCGACCGGTACCGCGGCGAAATCCCACGGGTGCAGGTCGTTTGTAGTGGGTAGATAGTCCTGATTTGTCGGGCGAATGGCGCGTCGGTCGGCGCTTTCTGGCAGGGTTATGCCCGTGGTTTCGGGAGGACTCCCGGTGAGCTGCGGCGAAAGTCAGGGGTGTTATGTCTTTTGTCGGACCGCGATACGGAGGTGATCGCGTGGCTCCTGATCTGCTGGACTTGTTCGTCGGCGCCCGGCAAGCTAACGGCTCTGTGAGCGAGCCGTCGTTGCCGTTGGTGGATGGTGATCGGCAGCCCGCGGGTGGCGAGGACCCGCGCGCGGCGGGGTTGGATGCGCGCCCGGTCGCGGGGTTTGAGCGCTCGCAGGCTCTGTTTGCGAGGTTGCTCGAGTGGGCGGCGGGCGAGGAGGCGTTGGGGCTTGAGCATTCAGGGCTCGAGGCGCGGCTGGTCAAGGACGGTCGTGAGTTAGCCCGCCAGGTGTTGCAGGACCAGCTCGATCTGCGCGCTGTGCTCGAGCCGCGCGTCGGTGGGGTGATCGGCGCTGAGGGCACGCCGCGGCGTAGTGTCGAGCGTGGCCACGAGCGCGATCTGCACACCGTGCTTGGCGAGGTGCAGGTCACGCGGCTGGCCTACCGGGCGGTGGGCAGCGAGAACTTGTATCCCGCTGACGCGCAGCTGAACCTTCCCGCCTCGCGCCACTCGCATGGGATCCGCAGGCTGGCCGCGCTGGAAGCGCCGCGCGGCAGCTTTGAGGACGCGCAGGCCGCGATCGTGCGTCAGAGCGGCCAGCAGATCGGCACCCGTCAGCTCAGAGAGCTGACGCTCTCAGCCGCCCAAGACGTTGCTGCGTTCTACGCGCAGCGCGAGCGCACAGCGCCAGAGGAAAAGGATCTGCTGGTGCTCTCGTGCGATGCCAAGGGGGTGGTGATGCGCCCCGAGGCGCTGCGTGAGCCGACTCGCACCCAGGCGCACAGCGCCTCGGGCAAGCTCAAGACGCGCCTGTCCAAGGGCGAGAAGTCCAATCGCAAGCGGATGGCGGAGATCGTCACCGTGTACGAACTCACCCCCGAGCCGCGCACCGCGGCCGACATCCTGCCCGACCCCGACAACCCTCCACCTTCAGCCACCCCGCGACCGAAGGCGAAGAACAAGTGGCTGGCCGCCAGTGTCACCGACGACGCCAGAGCGGTCATCGCTGGGATGCTCAACGAGGCCGACCGCCGCGATCCCGACCACAAGCGTCGGTGGGTGGCGCTGGTGGACGGGAACAATCACCAGATCGACCGGATCAAGACCGAAGCCCGCAAACGCAAGGTCAAGGTCCCGATCGTCGTTGACTTCATCCACGTCCTTGAGTACCTATGGTCAGGCTGCTGGTGCTTCTTTGAAGAGGGTGACCCGGCCGCCGAACGGTGGGTGCACGAGAAGGCGCGCGCCGTGCTGGAGGGCAAGGCGGGGATCGTCGCCGCCGCGATCCGCCGCAAAGCGACCCGCCTCGCGCTCGAGCCCAACAAGCGCCAAGCCGCCGACCGCTGCGCCGACTACCTCCTCGCGAAACGACCCTACCTCGACTACCCCACCGCCCTTCAGAACGGCTGGCCGATCGCGACGGGCGTGATCGAGGGCGCCTGCCGCCACCTCGTCAAAGACCGCATGGACATCACCGGCGCCCGCTGGGGCCTGGCCGGCGCCGAGGCGATCCTCACACTCCGCGCGCTGATCAGCAACGACGACTTCGACCAATACTGGACCTTCCACCTCGCCCAAGAACACTGCCGCATTCACGCATCACGCTACGCCCTCGGCGTCATCCCGACACCCGCGTAACTCCCTCCAATGGACCTGCACCCAAATCCCACTGTGGTTCCTGCTCGGCTGGATCGCGGTGGAGTCCGGCGGCTGGATCGGTGACGTGACGCCGAAGCTGAACGAGCGGGGCTTCTTCCAGCTGATGCCGTCCGAATCGGCAGAGCTCCATCCGCCGGCCGATCACAACCGGCTGAGCACCGATCCCGACTACTCCGTCCAAACCGGTATCCGGATCGCGCGCAAATACATGTCATTGATGTACCGGTTTCCATACATTCCCGCCAACTCGGAGCTGTACTGGCGGGTCGTCAAGCTTCAGCACGCCATGGGGAGTCCGACAGTCTTGATGTTCCTGGACCGCATGCGTCAGAGTGGGATGGATGTGACATGGGAGACGATCAAGAAGTTCGAGCGTGGTGAAGGAGTGAAGGTGGCCCCCGAGCTGGCGTACCGGCCCGGTCGCTTCGGCCGCAACGTCGACGAGCTTGTGGCGAGGGGACACGAGATCGCGGCGGTGCTCGGTCGATGACTGCGGTCCTGACCTTCGAGGCGACTCTGCGGCAGGAGCAGCGCGTCTCGCCCGAGACGCTCGCCTACGCGGAGCTGCTCGCGCTGCCGACGGGCGAGTTGGAGTCGGTGATCGAGAGTGAGGTCGAGCAGAACCCGGCGCTGGAGCGAGCCGGGTCGTGCCCGCTCTGTGGGGAGCCCGGCTCGCCGTGCGGGTGCCGGTTGCGTTCGCGACGCGTGCCCGCGCCCTCCGCCGGACTTGACCGGCTGGATACCGCGATCGCTGACCAGCCGACGGCGGCCGATGCGCTGCTGGCCGATCTTCGCCCGCTCGTCGACGCCGCCGACCTACCGGTGCTCGCCTACGTCATCGGTTGCCTCGATCACCACGGTTTCCTGGAGGTCACCCCACGGGAGGCCGCCGCGCAGCTCGGGGTCCCGACCACTCGCGTGGAGCGCGTCACCGAGCTGCTGCGCGCCCACGGGCCGACCGGCGTCGGCGCCACCGATCTGCGCGACTGCCTGCTGCTCCAGCTCGACCGGCTCGACGATGCCGGAGGCGGTGACCCGCTCGCGCGGCGCATCATCGACGGGCACCTGCCGGCGCTCGCGGCCGGCTCCTGGAGCGCGCTCGCGAGGGCGGTCGGCGCGTCGCGCGCGGAGATCGAGCGCGCGGCTGCGTTCATCCGCTCCCGGTTGCGGCCGTATCCGTCGTTCGACTCCCCGGCGTCGGGCCGAGTGGCTCCCGCCGCCGTCCCCGACGTGATCATCCATGAGCGTGAGCCCGGTGTCTTCTCGGTCCAGCTCGTTGAGCCCGAGCGCCTGAACCTGGTCATCTCCCCGGGCTTCGCCGACCACGTCGCCGAGGCCCAGGCACGCTCGTTCCTCAGCCGCCTGGAGCGGCGCTGGCAGACGATCGGCGCGGTCGCCGAGGTCGTCGTCAGGCGTCAACGCGACTACCTGGCCTATGGGCCGCGGCACATGGGCCGACTGACCCGCGGCGAGGTGGCGGCCGAGCTCGGGGTTCACGAATCGACCGTCAGCCGAGCAACGCACGGCCGCTACGTCCTGCTCCCGGGAGGACGGGTCGTTTCCTTCGGGCATTTCTTTCAGACCGCGCCGGGTCCGTGCGAGGCACTGGCGCAGCTGATCGCCGACGAGGATCAACCTCGCTCGGACGCCGCGCTGGCCGCCGAGCTGACTCGGCTCGGCTTCCCGCTCGCCCGCCGCACGGTCGCGAAGTACCGCGACCGGCTCGGGATCCCGCGGCACACCGAGCGCTGACGCGAACCGGACTTCGCCCCCGGCCGCCGCCTCGCGAAACGCGGTTCGCGCCACCCCGCGCATTTCCGGGACGAAGCGACTGGCACGCCCCGTGCAGAGAAGGGGACAGGACGCCAAATTGAACCGGAGGCGATGCATGCAGGCCATCGGCTGGACCCATTCGAATACCGGCGCCGGACACCCAGAGCTCGAGGTCCCGCTGAACCCAACCCAGGAGCTGGAGCTCGCCTCCGAGCTCTTGGAGGTCGGAAGCCAACTGGAGCTCGAGCAGTTTCTCGGGAACCCGTTCACGAGCGTCGGGAACGCCGTCGGCCGGTTTCTGCCGCCCGACACCGCGCAGGCTCTCGGCGGGATCCTCCACCGCGGAGCCGAGCAGTCGCTGCCCCACATCGGTCAGGCGCTCGGCGCGACCGGCGGCGTTGGTAGCGGTGGCGCCTGGGGTCAACTGGCTTCGGCCGCCGGCAGCCTGCTCGGCCTCGAGCTCGAGGGCCTGAGCCCCCAGGACCAGGAGTTCGAGACCGCGCGCCAGTTCGTCCGCTTCGCGGGGGCTGCCGCCCACCACGCGCTGGCGAATGGCGACCCGCTCCCGCCCGAGCTCGCAGCGCACGAGGCGGTGACGACCGCCGGGCACCGGTTCGCTCCCGGCCTCGCCTACGAACTCCCGCACCGTGGGTATCCCGATCACGAGTGGCCCGCCGGCCACCCGTCCGGACCCGCTCCGTATCAGGGCCGGAGCGGCGGTCTCGGCTCCCGTCCGTCGGCCTCCCGGTACGCCGCCAGGAGCTACGCGACCGCGGGCTATCGAAACCCTCGGATGAGCGCAGTCGTCCGCCCGACGGTCCGCGCGAGCGTGATCTCGCGGGGCCGCTCCACGCCGCAGTACGGCCCGGGCGTGATCGGCTCGGCCTACCGCTGCCGGCAGCCCGCATGGTCGCGCAGCAGCTACGGCTACGGCTCGGCTCGCAACCGCTGGGGCGAGCCGAGCTACCGAGCCGGCTGGCCGGGCTCGGAGCCGCGCCGTTGGGGCGGGGAGTCCGATGGCACGATCGGCGATAGCGCCGGCTGGTCGCACCCGATGCCCTATTTTGGTGACGCTCCGCCGGCCACCTCGGCGGGCGCATGGGGCCGATGGGTGTACCGCGGCATGTCCGGTGGCCGCCGGCGTTGGATGTGGGAGCCCTACCACCGGGGCCGTCACAACGCCGCCCAGGATGGGTGGTCGTCCGAGCCCGATCAGAGCTGGGACGTGCCCGACGAACCGCCCGACGCCGGTCCGTTCCCCGGCTGGCCGGACCCGAGTGGCGCGCCCCCGGCGCCCCCGCCACCGGACCCTGCGGCCGGCGCCCCCACCGCGCCGCCCGATGCGCCGCCGATGGATCCGGCCGCGGTGGCCGGAGCACCGGCGAGTCCGGCCGTCGGCTCGATGAACGGCCGTTCGCCGTCCACGAACGGCACCGGCGGGCCGGCGGGGCCGAGCGCACCGGGCGTGGCGCCCGCGGGCGGGACCCAGCCGGAGCTTGGCCCCGACCCATGGTCAAGACACCACCACCACAGACAGGAGCGCCCGATGAGCACGTACGAGCCCTACGGCCACGATCACGAGTACGAGGAGCTGCATGAACAGAACGAGCTGGAGGCGGCCGCCGGATCAACAACGAGCAGGAGCTCGAGCAGTTCCTCGGCGACATCATCCACTCGTTCGTCAAGGGCCCGCTCGGACACGTGCTCGGAGGGGCGCTCAAGGATGTCGTGAAGACCGCCCTGCCGGCCGTCGGTGGTGCGCTCGGCACGATGGTCATGCCCGGGATCGGCAGCACCATCGGATCGCAGCTCGGATCGCTGGCGAGCAAGCAGCTCGGCGAGTACGAGGTCAGCGGCGAGGCGGAGTTCGAGACCGCTCGCAAGGTCGTCGAGCTCGCCCACGCCGCCGCCGAGCACGCGGCGGCCGCTCCTCCCACAGCACCGCTCGCGGTGGTCGCGCACGACGCGATCGTCCAGGCCGCCCACCAGGTCGCCCCCGGGATCAGCGTCGACCCGCCCCACGACGAGTACGAGGACGAAGTCAGGCACGTGGCCCGCGGGCACGGCTCCTCGCACGGCTACCGCGGCTACGGCACCTCCAACAGCTACGGCGTCGCCGATGACGGCGACAACGACGGCACCGATGGCCAACAGGGCCGGTGGGTCCGTCACGGCAGCCGGATCATCCTCTTCGGCGCGTAGCAGAGCTCGTGCAGCCCACCATGACCACTCTCGAGGCGATTGCCGTGCGGCATCTGGAGCAGGAGGCGCGATCGCTCCTCACCCGGCTGGGCCGCGTGAAACCGTTCGCGTTGCAGGAGACGATGCTGCCCGCGGCGGCGCTTGCGCCGGCGGCCCTGATCGCGATCGAGCACTTCCTCGTCGGCGGCCGCGCGAAGCTGCGCCGCGAGGTGAAGGAGTACCTCCGGTGGCTGCGCCTCGGCGCGGAGGGCGCACCGGCGGCCGAGATGCAGCGACGGTTCGCCACCCTCCGGATGCGGTTCAACGACATCCTGTCGCAGTTCGATCTATTCTCGGAGGTCGTCACCCAGCGCAGCGAGAGCGAGACGGGCGTCTGGCTATCGGGTCTCGACGTGCTCGCCACGGACGCGCTCGCGCTCCCCGGCACCGGAATCGAGCTGCCGCCCGTCGTCTGCTACCTCACGCGCGGTCCGGGCGGGGCGATGCGGCGGGCGCGGACGCGCCTGCCCGGCGGCGGTGACAACCCGGTGGCGATCGTCCAGATCCCTCGGGAGCGGATGGTCGGCGCCGGCATCGGCTCCTCGCTCGTCCACGAGGTCGGCCACCAGGCGGCCGCCCTGCTCGACCTCGTGCCGTCGCTACGCGCCGTGCTGCACCGTGAGGCCGAGGCCGAGGCGGCGGAAGCCGGACCGGCCTGGCCGCTGTGGGAGCGCTGGATCTCCGAGATCGTCGCCGACCTGTGGTCGGTGGGCAAGCTGGGAGTGACCTCAACCCTCGGCCTGATCGGAGTCGTCAGCCTCCCCGCCTGGGCGGTGTTCCGGATCAGCGCCGGGGATCCGCACCCGCCCCCCTGGATCCGGGTCCAGCTGAGCTGCGCGCTCGGCGAGGCCCTCTACCCCGATCCGCAGTGGCGGAGCCTGGTGGCGCTCTGGCAGGCTCTGTATCCCCCGGCCGACCTCGACCCGGAGCGGCGGGCGCTGCTGAGCCGGCTGGCAGCGACGATCCCGCGGCTCGTCCAACTGATCCTCCAGCATCGCCCGGCGTCATTGCCCGGCCGCTCGCTGACGGAGGTGCTGCCGGTCGTCGAGCGCCAGCCCTCGGAGCTCGCGGCTTACCACCACGCGTGGCACCGGCATCCCGAGCAGCTCCGGGAGGCCGCACCGTCGCTGGCTCTCGCAGCGGTCGGGCAGGCTCGCTTCCGCGGCGAGCTGAACGCCGAGGACGAGAGCCATGCGGTGTCCAAGCTACTCACGTACTGCGCGCTCCGCAGCACGCTCGACATCGCCGAGCTCTGTCCTGCGCCCGCTCTGCCGCCGGCGACCCGCTGGCTGCCGTTACCCCCGCCCGCCTCACGCGTGCGTCGACATCCGGTCCCTCAACCGGCTCTCTCTTAAGGAGGAAGACATGGAAAGCGAACAGCTGTCAATCGAGATCATCGGCTCGCCGGTGCCGCTCGACAATTCGGCGCGGTTCGCCGCGCGCGGACTCCGCGACGCGGAGAAGTGGAACTACCAATGGCGGGTCCTCGGTGCCGGCGAGGTCGACGTCGCCCGCGGGCGGCTGACCAACGCCGACGTCGACCTGGCCGGTGCGGAGGTGACGCCGAAGCTGGCCCGTGGCGACGAGGTGCGGCTGTCCCGCGAGTCCAGCGGGCCGCTCGAGGTCAGCCTGCGACGCTCCGAACTCGTCGACACCAACGACCTGCCCCTCTGGGCGGTTATCCGGGCGAGCACCGACAAGCTCGGCTTCAACAACTATGCGGCCTGGATGGACAAGCTGTTCTGCCACAGCGGTGAAGCGTTCCGGGAGGAGATGGCACGGTTCGTGCGCCACTCGCTGCCGTTCCCGGACATGGTCTCCTACAAGGCGCTGAAGGTCGCCACCGAGGCCTTCCTGGTCGCCAACTGCGGGGTGGCGATGGCGATCGGGGACCTGTCGGTCCCCGATGAGTACCGGGCCCGGATCGAGCCGAGCCTCAGCCGGGAGCGTTTCGACAACCTCTCCGAGGAGGAGCCCGACGAGCGCATGGGGCTGTCGGCCGGCGATACCGCCGGCAAACTGTGGCGCCGCTATCTCGTCCCGACGGAGGTCGGCGGCGACGCCGAGGGGGGCGAGGGCGGCTCGCTGGAGACCCTGCCCTACCTGGCGCTGATCCGCCAGAAGCTGCCCGAGGCCCGGGTCGAGCTGCGGGCCGATGCCGAGGAGCGGGTGGACCTCTGCTACGACATCATGGGCCGCAAGCTCATCTCGCCCTGCTTCCTGGAGCTGATCTGGTCCTACTGGCACGAGGAGGGGATGCTCGTCCACACGATGGACGCGATCGGCATGCGGTTCCAGAACCGCACCCGGCGGGGGCGCGATCCGCTGGCGAACCTCGACCTCGACCCGCTTCGGCCGCTGAACAACCTCCTGTGGGGTTACGTGCAGGACGAGCAGCACCGCCTGACCCGACCGCGGCGCGTTTCCGAGTACAGCCATCAGTACGGGCTGACCCTGGCGGGCCACCGGCCCGCTGTCCGATCGGCGGACCCGCGGTCGCGGTTCCTGGAGGCCTTCCACACCCTGCTGCACCGCGCATCGCTCTTCTACAAGGAGGACGACGACACGACGATGATCGCGGACCCGTTCCCTGTCCTGAACGCCCTGCGGGATGTCCACCTCCTCCTCGCCGAGACCTCGGGTAACCAGTACGGCGGTTTCTCGTGGGCGCTCCGGCAGGAGATGATGATCCAGCAGTGGCTGCTGGCCCGGCCGGAGCTCCGCGAGTTCCTCACCAGTCCGCTCATGGTCGCCTACCCCGAGCCCTGGATGGACCGCGTCGACGCGATGAAGAAGGTCCAGCACTGGAGCCTTCCATCGGTCCGTTACTTCCGCGATCTGGCCGTCTTCGGGGAGCAACTTCTGCTGTCGATGCGGTTCGGTGACTGGAGCACGATCGTCGATCGCAACCAGGCGGGCAACTGGGCGCGCTACTGGCGGCAGGAGGTGCAGTGGTACATCCACGCATACGAGACCGTCACCGGCGTCGATCTCTCGGCCGACACGTCGGACGTGCGCAACGCCAGCACCGGCCGGAGCGCTTCACCCAGCCCGCCTACCTCATGCATGAGCGGATGCTCGAGCATCGGCAGGCGACACGGCTGGCGGGGGCCCCCGGCGGCCGCGACCGGTACCGCCATCGCCACTATGACGGCGAGGGTGAGTTCGAGGAGGAGCCGGGCCGGCACTGAGCCGGGACGCTGTGCCCGACTTCTCGTCGGCCCTCTACCTGGGCCTCCGGCACCCCAGCTCGTCGCTCGCCCCGTGGTCGAGCCTGACGAGCGGGGCCCCGGCGGTCTTCGGCACTCCACCCGGGGCGGTGTCGGTCGCCGCAGGCCTGGCGGCATTGATGGGCGGTGAGCGAGGGGTCCTCGCTCCCTCGACGCTCCATCTGTTCTGGGACCTCCTCCCGCTGCTCGCCGACGCCCGGACCTCGGTCCATGTTGACGCGTGCGCCTACCCGATCGCGCGCTGGGGGCTCGAGCGGCTGCAGCCGCGCCGCATCCCCGTCGTGAGCTTCGGCCACAGCGACGTCGACACATTGCGGCGCCAACTGGCGGCCGGCGCGGACCACGGCCGCTGTCCGCTGGTGCTGGCCGACGGTCATTGCCCCGGCGGTGGATCGACCCCATTGCGCCACTACCTGTCGCTCGCCGGCGAGTTCGGCGGCCAGCTCGTGGTCGACGACACGCAGGGCCTGGGCGTCTTGGGCGCCCGGCCCGGACCCAGTGCGCCGCTCGGATCGGGTGGCGGCGGGGCGGCGCGGGCACACGGGATCGGTGGCCCGCGACTCGTCCTCGGTGCATCCCTCGCCAAGGGCTTGGGCGTGCCGGTCGCCGTGCTGACCGCCGCGTCGAGCATCGTCGAGCGCTTCGAGCGCCAGTCGCAGACACGAGTTCACTGCAGCCAGCCGTCGATGGCGACGATTCGCGCCGCCCAGCGCGCCCTGACCCTCAACGAGACCGCCGGTGACGCCCGCCGGGCGCGGGTCCGAAAGCGTTGATCGTCGATCCGACGGTGAACGGCAACCCCACCGCTTCAAACCCGTATGGGAGCAATCCCGACAATCCGACGATGACCGCAGGCTCGACGTTCGTCGGTCAGTTCACCGATCACGACATCACCTTTGATCAGACCTCGCAGTTGGGGGTTCCCCAGAATCCGCTCCTATCGCCGAACACGAGGACGCCGGCGTTGGATCTGGATTCCGTGTTCGGCGGAGGACCGGGGCTGCGTCCGGACCTCTACGTGTCCAACCCGGACGGGTCGGTGGGGCCAAGGTTGAAGATCGGCACCGGCGGTGTGCACGAGGACGTCCCTCGCGTCTCCAACGGGGATGGCACCTACACGGCTTTGCTCGGTGACCCACGAAACGACGAGAATGTGATGATCGCCGGGCTTCACTGTGCCCACATCTTCTTCTATAACCGGGTGTTAGTTTAGACGAGCTTGAGAGCCTTAGCCTGCGGGTGTTTCCCTCCGCCCGGCGGGCTGACTTGTCCAACCGGTATGTGGCGTTCCTGGTCGCCCGGGAGGTGACGCTGTGGCACTACCAGTGGCTGCTGGTGAACGAGCATCTGCCCCAGATCGTCGGCCAGGCGATGGTCGACGATGTGCTGGCGAACGGTAACCGCATCTATCGGGCGCCGCGGGGGGATGCGTTCATGCCGATCGAGTTCGGCGCGGCGTCCTACCGCTTCGGGCACAGCATGGTCCGCCCATCCTACCGGGCGAATTTCACCAGTGGCACCGGCGACAGCCCCAGTCCGACCGCCGATCCGTTCTTCGCGCTGGTGTTCGACCCAACCGAGCCTGACTTCAGCGACCCAGTCAGCTACGACCGCGACGACCTCCTGGGCGGCTTTCCCGCGCCGCGGCGCTACATCGGCTGGCAGACGTTCTTTGATCTCGGCGATGGCCAGGTCAAGAACAACAAGAAGATCGACACCACGATCTCCAGCGTGCTGTTCAGGCTTCCGGTGCCCGCGATCGCACCCCACACCCAGACCGCTCCGGTCGTTCTGCCCCAGCGAAACCTGCTGCGCCAGCTGACTTGGGGACTGCCATCCGGCCAGCAGATCGCCAAGGCGATGGGCGTCGCTGCCCTGGGCCCGGGCGACCTCTCCGACATCGCCGGTGTCTACACGTCGTTTGGCACCAGCACCCCGCTCTGGTACTACATCCTGGCTGAGGCCAAGACAACCACCGACGGGGTCAACCTCGGCCCGGTTGGCGGCCGGATCGTCGCCGAAACGCTGATCGGCCTGCTGCGCGCCGATCCCACCAGCTATCTGAGCGTCTTTCCGCGCTTCCGACCGTTCCTAGGGACCGACCTCGCACTGGGGCCCACACCTGACACGAACATCACCGGCAACCGCACCTACACCCGCGCGCACTTTCTCCACTACGCCGGGGTCCTCACCTCCGGAACCTACCGCTGATCGTGCGAGCGCCACCCGGATTTCAGTAAGAAAGCGATGACAACAGGACTTCTGAGCCCGACCCACATCGCGATCGTGCTGATCATCGCGCTGCTGGCCTTCGGGCCCAAGCGCCTGCCGCAGGTAGCGCACGCGCTCGGACGTGGCATCCGCGAGTTCAAGGAAGGGATCACCGGAACTGACGTAACCGCCACTCCTACCAGCCCCCCGCAGGTCTCGACACCCAGCCAATCAACCGCCCCAGTTCGGCGCGATATTGACAGCGGCTCAAGTCGTGATCGGGCCGACCAAACTCCCCTGTCGTGATCTGGGAGCCCGTCCCGGCCCGCAAGCCCGCGCCCCGACGCTCTGGAGCGGGCCCCTCGGCTTTCGAAATCGAGGAGCGGGCCGGCCAGCGTACGTCAGACGGTCGCAATCGCCACGCAGCGGCAGTCCCGGAGCCCCCGGTGCTAGCCGCGTCCCCGCTAGCACCTCGCTTGAAGCGGCAGTGCCCGACGACTCGACGGCGTGGCCGCTTCTGATGCGAAGCGGCGATGGCGCCAACATGACCGGTTTAGGTTTAGGCGCCTGATCCAGCAGCGTCCCGTCGATCGAGCCGGCAGGCCGTGACCGTCGCGAGCGCCATGCTCTGCTTCCGGCACGAGCATCTCGCTGCTCCGCCAGCCGTCCCTGCAACGCGCGGCCAGCAGGGCAGCGGAGCCCGGTGGCGGGGCCGCGCTGTTGGGGAGGGAGCAGAGCCCTCCGTGCCGCGCAAACCGGGTACGTTGGGCTGAACCGCGAGATGCTCGTGGCAGCGCAAGAGCAGGTCTTGCCGCGCGCCGAGGACCGATTCCAGCAAGTGCCGGCGTGGCCGGTGTTGGTCGCGCGTCGAGTGACGTTGCTGGTGCGCTACGGGGCCCGCGGTTCGGAGTGTGACTCGAGCACCGCCGCGATGCTCGGAACGTCGTCGAGCGCACCGGTCGCGATGTCGATGACCAGCTCGTAGGCCTCGTCGTTGCTGAGCGTGAGGCGGATGTCGTTCATGCCGAGGAACGCGATCGTCGCGGCCAGCGCGATTCGCCTGTTGCCGTCCACGAGCGCATGGTTGCGAGCGAGCGAGTGCAGCAGCGCAGCTGCCTTCTGGTGCGTGCCGGGGTAGGCGTGCTCGCCGAAGGCGGAGGCCTGGGGACGAGCGAGTGCGGATTCGAGCAGGCCGTAATCGCGAACCACTGGATCGCCGCCGAGCGTTCGAGTGGCTACATGGAGCAGGGACTCGAGGTCGAGGAAGATCACGCGCCGAGACGGCGCAGCGCCTCAGCGTAGCGAGGCAGTTCCTGATCAAGAATCTCGTCCAACAGTTCGCGACGACTCGCGCGGTCGATGTATTCGCGAACCGCCGTACGGGCTACGTCCTGCATCGAGCGGCCCTCGCGATGGGCGCGGAGTCGCAACGCGTCTGTCTCATCGTCTGTGAGCCTGAGAGTCATGGCCATCAGCTGATGGTATCGCTCGTGATACCATGCGACGACACCGCCGCAAACGAACGGTGCCTCCTGTCCGCGCATTCCAGGACCCACGGGGCGTGCCGCTCGAGCTCCTCGAATGGCGGCGTCGGGCACCGGGGAATCGTGCCGGAAGACATCACGGGCCGCACCGACACCGAGCGGCCTGAGCGGCGACGGAAGCTTCGGGACCCCACAGCGTCACGCTGGCGTCCTCGCACTCCTCGCGGATCAGGCCGTAGAGCTCCTCGCGGTGGTCATCCCAGGCCGGGATCCAGTCCCCGAACCGCGCGCGGAAGCCCGGCGTGGCGCGCTCGAGCCCGGCTCGGGTTCCGATCAGGGCGAACGCGGGACCGATCGCCGCCGGAGAACGGCGGCGCCGCTGTCACGGGTGCCGTATGCATCCCCCACGAACACGGTATCGGCGCACCAACGCGGCCGCGCACGCGTGGGCAGGCGGGGCTCGACGGATGTCAGTGCGCGGCGCGGGCGAGCAGCGACTCGGCGCCCGCGAGCGTCTGGCTGGTGGCGCTGGTGATCTCGACCGACACCACGTCACCGGCGGTGCCGAGCCCAGCGAAGTTGACCACCTTGTTGTGGCGCGAGCGGCCCCGCAGGCGGGTCGGATCGGTCCGCGAGGGGCCCTCGACGAGCACCTCGAGCGATCGGCCCACGAACCGTTGCGCGCGCGCCCGGGCCCGGCGCTGGATCACCTCGACCAGCCGCTCGAGCCGCTCGAGCTTGACCGGGTGCGGAACCTGGTCGGGCAGCGTGGCCGCCTCGGTGCCCCGTCGCGGCGAGTAGATGAACGTGAACGCGCCGTCGTAGCCGACTTCCTCGGCGAGCGACAGCGTCTGCTCGAAGTCCGCCTCGGTCTCGCCGGGGAAGCCGACGATGACGTCGGTGGTGAGCGCGCAGTCGGGCACGTGCTCGCGGATCAGCGCCACGCGATCGAGGTAGCGCTCACGCGTGTAGGTGCGTCGCATCCGCTTGAGGACCGGGCTCGAGCCGGACTGCAGGGGCAGATGGATGTGCTCGCACAGCGCGGGGAGCTCGGCGTGGGCGCGGATCACGTCCTCGCGCATGTCCTTGGGGTGCGGGCTCGTGTACCTGATCCGGTCGATCCCGTCGATCTGATCCAACCGGGTGAGCAGCTCGGCGAACGTGGTGCGCGTGTGTCCGCGCAGGTCACGACCGTAGGAGTTGACGTTCTGGCCCAGCAGCGTCACCTCGCGGACGCCGTCGGCGGCCAGGCGCCGGACCTCGTCGATCAGCTCGCCCGGGTCGCGACTGACCTCCCGCCCCCGGGTCGAGGGGACGATGCAGTACGAGCACACGCAGTTGCAGCCCACGGAGATCTGCAGCCAGGCCTGGAAGTCCCGGGCGCGCCTGGCCGGCAGGTGGCCGGTGAAGCCCTCGAACTCGAAGAACCCCTGGGCGCTCAGCGAGTCGCTGGTCAGGAACTCGGCCAGCTTGTGGACCTGGCCGGGACCGAAGGCGACGTCGACGAACGGGAAGCGGGCGAACACCTCCTCCTTCACCGATTGCGCCCAACATCCGCCGACGCCGACGATCCGCTCCGGATGCTCGGTCTTGAGCCGCTTGGCGTGGCCCAAATGGGCGATCAGCTTGTTGTCCGCGGCCTCTCGGATCGAGCAGGTGTTGAACAGGATCACGTCGGCCTCGTCGCGCGTGTCGGCCTCGGCGTAGCCGAGCGACTCGAGCATGCCCTTCATCCGCTCGGAGTCGTGCGCGTTCATCTGGCAGCCGAACGTGGTGACGTGGTAGCGCCTCATCGCGCTCAAGGGTACCGACGAGGCCTCCGACCGGGCCTGGCTCAGCGGGCGTACTCGACCGCGCGAGACTCCCGGATCACGGTCACCTTGATCTGCCCCGGGTACTCGAGCTGCTTCTCGATCTCGCGGGCGATGTCGTGCGAGAGGATCGTCGCCGCATCGTCGTCGATGTCCCCCGGCGCGACCATGACACGGATCTCGCGGCCGGCCTGCATCGCGTACACCTTGTCCACGCCCTTGTGGCGGGCGGCGATCTGCTCGAGGTCCCGCAGCCGCTTGACGTACTGCTCGAGCGACTCGCCGCGAGCCCCCGGCCGGGCTCCCGACAGCGCGTCGGCGGCCTGCACGATCACGGCTTCGATCGTCTGTGGCTCGACCTCGTTGTGGTGGGCCTCCATCGCGTGGGCGACGGCCTCGGACTCGCCGTACTTGCGGGCCAGGTCACCGCCGACGAGCGCGTGCGGTCCTTCGATCTCGTGCGTCACGGCCTTGCCGATGTCGTGCAGCAGCGCCGCGCGCCGGGCCGTCTTGGGGCTCGCTCCGAGCTCCTCGGCCATCATCGCGGCGAGGTGCGAGACCTCGATCGAGTGGGCGAGCACGTTCTGGCCGTAACTGGTTCTGAACCGCAGCCGTCCGAGCAGCTTGACGAGCTCCGGATGCAGGCCCAGGACGCCGGCTTCGAAGGCGCCCTGCTCCCCCAGTTCGACGATGTGACTCTCGAGCTCGGAGCGTGCCTGGTAGTACATCTCCTCGATCCGCGCCGGGTGGATGCGGCCGTCCTGGAGCAGCTTCTCGAGCGTGAGGCGCGCGATCTCGCGCCGCACGCCGTCGAAGCCCGAGAGCACGACCGCGCCAGGCGTGTCATCGATGATGAAGTCGACGCCGGTGAGGTTCTCGAGCGCGCGGATGTTGCGCCCCTCCCGCCCGATGATGCGGCCCTTCATGTCGTCGGCCGAGAGCTGGACCACGGACACGGTCGTCTCGGCGGCGTGCCCGGCGGCCAGGCGCTGCATACACACCGAGAGGATGTTGCGCACGCGCCGCGCGGCCTCGCGCTTCGTTTCCTCCTCGATCTGGCGGATCCGGCGCGCGGCGTCGTGGCGGGTGTGATCCTCGACCTCCTTGAGCAGCATTTCCTTGGCCTGCGAGGCCGACAGCCCCGAGACCCGCTCCAGGTCCCGTTCGTGCTCGGCGCGCCGGGCGGAGAGCGCTTCGCGTTCGTGCTCGAGCTCGGACTCGCGCTTGTCCAGGGTGTCCTCGCGCCGCGCTAGCTCGCTGCGGCGCTCGCGCAGCTCGGTCTCGAGCTCGGCCGTCGGCACCGGCGCGGGATTCGCTACGGCCGTCCGCGCAGCGGGATGCGCGCGTCCGTACACAAGCGCAGCCAGCACTATTCCGACCGCAATCAGCGCTGCGGCACCGATGATCTCCATGGTCGTTCCTCTCCTGACAGCCGAGGCGCGAGCCCCGACCCTTCAAGTTTCAGTTGTCGGGAGCGACCGAGCGGTCCGTGCCAGGCGCACGAAACGAGTGCCCGATAAGGGCGACCGAGAGGTCGCCCTTCAGTCGGCGGCTATGGATCTCTTGTTCGAAGTCGAGGGCCGCATGGCCCGTTCGTGGCTGCCGTCAACGTTGAATTACCGGGATTCAAAGAATCAAGATATTTGCTGGTGTTTCTGGCCTTGCGGGCCATTCGATCGCTGGCTGCATCGTAGTACCGGGGACCACGCCGCGCAAACATGCTCCACCGATGTCGCATGCCGCGGCGGCGCTGGTGTCACTCGCCCCTGGCGAACGCGGCCAGGGCATCGAGTGCCAGCTCGCCCTCGTAGCCCTTGCGCAGCAGCAGCCCGAGGGCCCGCTCGCGCTCACGCCGATCGTCGGGCGGGGCTCCGTACCGGCGGCGCAGCAGCGCCACCGCGCGATCCAGCTCGCTTTCGGCGTCCTCGCCGGTGAGCGCCGCCTCCGCAACCTCCCACTCGATTCCCCGCCCGATCAGGCCGCGCCGGATCCGCTCCGAGCCCCAGCCTTCCAGCGCGCGCTTGTCCTCGGCGAACAGGCGGGCGAAGCGGGCATCGTCGAGCTGGCCTTGGTCGCCGAGCATCCGCAGGACCTCGTCGGTCGTCTGCGGCTGTACGCCCTTGGCATCCAGGTGCCGGCGAACCTCCTCGACGCTGTGCTCGCGACGGTCGATGTACCGGTAGGCGATGGCGAGCGCGTGCTCCACGCGCGTGGCGGGATCTGGTGGGGGCTCGGCCGGCGAGCTCTGCCTCACGCTACGCCGCCTTGTCGTCGACCGCCTCCACCGCCGCCAGCGCTGCTG
This sequence comes from uncultured Solirubrobacteraceae bacterium, assembly GCA_963816005.1. Classification (GTDB taxonomy): domain Bacteria; phylum Actinomycetota; class Thermoleophilia; order Solirubrobacterales; family Solirubrobacteraceae; genus Palsa-465. Next base: position 80,813 of record CAWFKF010000088.1, read on the forward strand.
CGTCGTCGCGTGGCTCGATCGTCTTCACGAGGTCGTGGCTGAGCCCGAGCGCGTCGTAGATCTTGCCCTCGATCTCCTTCGCGGTCTCAGGATGCTCATCCAGGAATGCCTTCGCGTTGCCGCGCCCCTGTCCGAGCCGCTCGTCGCCGTAGGAGAAGAACGAGCCGGACTTGGTGACGATGTTGTGCTCGATGCCGTAGTCGATCAGGCAGCCCGAGGTCGAGATGCCCCGGCCGTACTCGATGTCGAACTCGGCCTGCTTGAACGGCGCCGCGACCTTGTTCTTGACCACCTTGACGCGCACCCGGTTGCCGACCGCCTCGGTCCCGTCCTTGAGCGTCTCGATCCGGCGGATGTCCAGGCGCTGCGAGGAGTAGAACTTCAGCGCCCGGCCTCCCGGCTGGGTCTCGGGCGAGCCGAACATGACGCCGACCTTCTCGCGGATCTGGTTGGTGAACACGCACAGCGTCTGGGTGCGGTTGAGGCCACCGGCGAGCTTGCGCATCGCCTGGGACATCATCCGGGCCTGCAGGCCGACGGACTGGTCGCCCATCTGACCCTCGAGCTCGGCGCGCGGCGTCAGCGCGGCGACCGAGTCGATCGCCACGACGTCGACGGCACCCGAGCGGATCAGCATGTCGACGATCTCCAGCGCCTGCTCTCCGAAGTCGGGCTGGGAGACGAGCAGCTCGTCGATGTCGACCCCGATCACCTGGGCATACAGCGGGTCCATGGCGTGCTCGGCGTCGACGAACGCGCACACGCCGCCTAGCTTCTGGGCCTCGGCGAGGATGTGGTAGACGAGCGTCGTCTTCCCCGACGACTCAGGGCCGAAGATCTCGATGATCCGTCCCCGCGGGACGCCACCGATCCCCAGGGCGAGATCCAGCGACAGCGCGCCCGTAGGGATCGCGTCGACGGCCACGCGCGCACCCGGGTCACCCATCCGCATGACCGTGCCCTTGCCGAACTGCCGCTCGATCTGCGTGAGCGCACCCTGGAGGGCAGCCTGACGCTTGGCATCTGACTTCGCGTCGGCCTTGTCGTGATCGGTCATTCCGGTTCGGCTCCTTGTCTCATGCCCTGTGAACACGCCACGGTAGGACGGGTGGCGGACGGAACCGGCACGCTAGAACCGGCCGCTGCGACGAAACAAGACACATTCGTGCCAGGACAGGCCCGGGTCCGTGAAACCTTTCCGCAGCCGCCGGACGTCTGCATCCCGCCGGGGGCGGCCCTCAGGCCGCCTCGTGCTCCAGCGTCCACGTCCGCAGCGGGTCGTAGCGGGCGCCGGTGGAGAGCAGCGTGGAGCGGTACAGGACCACCTCCTCGCCGGGAAACTCGAGCCGGGCGGGAGCCGGCAGCTCGCTCGCGCGTACGCGCGTCCCCCGGCCGACCCGCGCGACCGTCACGTGGGGCAGGAACGGGCGTCCCTCCGGCGCAAACCAGCCGCCGCCGGCGAGCTCGGCGGCGAGCGACTGCCGGGCCCGCGCGAGCCCACCGGTGGGATCCTCGATTCCGACCACGAGGACCGCGGGGCGCCGCCGCGGGAGCCAGACCGGCGTTCCGGTGGCCAGCGGCGGGGCGTGCCGGCCGGCGGTGGCGAGGCCCCGTTCGCAGGCCGCGACGATCGGCTCCAGCGCCGGCACCTCCTGCCAGCCGAGAAAGCACAGCGTGACGTGCAGCGAGCCCGCCGCGACGAACCTCAGCCCCCGGACATCGCCGAGCGCCTGCCGGCGCCAGCCGACCAGCGCCTCACGCGTGGCGGCGGGCAGCTCGAGCGCGACGAACAGTCGCGCCCGCTCGCCGGTCACGGACGCGCGGCGCCGCCGTCAGCGGTGGAGGATCGCGCCGCGGAGGCGCCGGCACCCCGCGCGTCCTCGGGGCCCGGCAGCGGCATGTCGGACTCGCCGCGCAGCAGCCGGCGCAGCAGGTGCAGGGAGACCGTCGTCGCGCGATCCCGGACGTCGGCGCGTCCGCCCGGGAGACGGACGCTGCGCGTGATCCGGTCGCCGTCCCCCGTGGCCACGCAGAAGCAGACGAGGCCGACCGGCTTCTCCTCCGTTCCGCCGTCAGGGCCGGCGATCCCGGTGATGCCAATCCCGACGCCGGCCCCGAAACGCTCGATCGCGCCGAAGGCCAGCGCCTCCGCGACCTCGGTGGAGACCGCGCCGAAGCGAGAGATCAGCTCGGAGTCGACTCCCACCAGCCCGATCTTGGCCTCGTTGGAGTAGGCCACCACACCGCCCGCAAAGTACGCGGATGAGCCCGCGCGATCGCTCAGGCGCGCGGCCATGAGCCCCCCGGTGCACGACTCGGCCACGGCGATCGAGCGTTCCTGCAGCAGCGCCGCGGCCTGGTCGTCGATCGTCGATCCGTCCACGGAGTACAGCGTGTCGGCGTGGCGCTCGGCGACGAACGCGATCAGGGCGTCGTAGTCGGCCTGGGCCGGCGGCTCGTAGCGGGTGGCGATCTCGATCTCGCCGCGGCGCAGGCAGGTCGTGATCTCGAGCTTGTCGAGCCGCAGCCCGCCGGCCTCGGCGGCCCGCAGCGTATTGGCGATCTCCGATTCCGGGATCCCGAACAGACGGACGATCCCGCGACGGTAGGTTGTCGCGCCGGCGGTGGCGGCGCGGAACGCCTCGGTCTGCCGGGCCGTCTCCCACATCGGCTGCAGCTCCCCCGGCGGGCCCGGCAGCACGACCACGGTCGGACCGGAGCCGTCGGCCGGGGGCACCACGAGCCCGGGGGCGGTCCCGACCGGCTCGAGAATCGTGGCTCCCTCGGGGATCACCGCCTGCTTGCGGTTGGATGCCCGGATCGCGTCGAGATCGAGCCCCGGCCAGCGCTTCATCATCGGGCGCAGGATCTCGGCGATACGCCCCTCGAGCTCGGCGTCGAGCACCATCGGGCGGCCGCAGAAACGCCCGACGATCTCGGCCGTGAGGTCATCCGCGGTCGGGCCGAGACCGCCGCTGGTGACGATCAGCGACAGCCCTTCGCGCGCCATGAACTCGAGCGCCGCGAGCAGGTCGTCGGGCCGGTCGCCGACGACCTGGATCTGCGCGGCGTCGACGCCGATCTCGCGCAGGCGCTCCGACAGCCAGGGGCCGTTGCGGTCCGAGATGATCCCGGTCAGCACCTCGGTGCCGGTGATCAGGATGCCGGCGCGCGAGCTCATGGGCACGTCGGTGTGGCCGAGAGCGAGATCTGCCGCTCGCTCGTGGGCCCCACGAGGAAGCGGATCGCGTTGGCGGACGCGGGCACGTGGACGAGCCGGCCGTTGGCCCGCATCCGCACCGAGGCGTTCCCGAGCGTGAGCAGTAGCTTGCGGGCCGTGTACGACGGGATCGACTGTCCCGGGGCGTAGATCGTGCCCGGGATCAGCTTCTTCCCGTTCCCTTCCACGAGACAGACATAGACCTGGCCGGTCGGCACCAACTGGAGCTTGACAGTCGTGGGCGCGGCCGGGGCAGGATGCCTGTGAGCCGGGGCCGCGGGCCGGGCCTTGTGCGGACCGGTCGCCCGCGCGCCGGTCGGCGGCGCCGGCGTGCTCGGGCTGTTGTTACGCCCGACGATGTACAGCGCCGCCACCAGTACCAGCAGCACCAGCCCGATCAGCGCCCACGGGGGCAGCAGCGGCCCCCTGGCGGCGCGCTCGCGCTCGCGGCCGAGCGCGGCGATCGGCCGCATCTCGTTGTCGGAGGGATGCTCGTAGCGGCGCTTGAAGTCGTCGATCAGCGCCCGGCTGTCGAGTCCGAGGTAGTCCCCGTAGGTGCGTAGGAAGCTCTTGATGTACACCGGCCCGGGCAGCAGGTCCCATTCCTCGTTCTCAATCGCCCGCAGATACTTGGCGCGGATCTTGGTCCGCGCCTCGACCTCGGTGATGTCGATGTGGTTGCGCATCCGCGCTTCGCGCAAAGTGGAGCCGATGTCCGCCACGCGCCGAAGGCTACCCACCAGCCGATCCGCCGTCGGCGCGGAGGGCCCCATGAACGGTCGCTGTCAAGAAGCGGCCGGCGCGGCGCGGTTGTGGCGCAGGAACTCGAGCACGAGCGCGTTGAACTCGCGAGCGTGCTCGACGTTCACCGCGTGGGCCGCGCCCTCGATCACCGACAGCCGGGCACCGGGAATCAGCTCCGCGAGCTGCCGCGACTTCCACACCGGCACCAGCAGGTCCTGCTCGGCCCCGATCACGTGCACCGGCATCGTCAGGCCCCTGAGGCGATCGCGCGCCTCGTGGGTCGCGCCGGCCCGGATCTGGCGGATGAACCCATCGCGCCGTTGCCGGTACGGGTACGAGAGCACGAACTCGCGCACGGCGGGCAGATCCTCGGTGGTCTCGTAGATCGCCTCCGAGAGCGTCAGCAGCATCAGCTCCTCGAGCAGGGCCTCGTCCGACTTGTCGGACGAGGCCTCCGCCTGCAGGCGAGCCCGGTCGCGTCCCCAGCGCCCGACCGCTGCATAGCTCACGCACAGCGTCAGCGTGGTGACCCGCTCGGGCTGGGCGAGCGCGACCTGCTGGGCGATCGCCCCGCCCATCGAGATCCCGATCAGATGGAAGCGACCTAGGCCCAGCCCATCGGCCAGCCCGATCGCATCGGCGGCCATGTCCTCGATCGCGTACGGCACCTCCGCGTACGAGGAACGGCCCACGTCGCGGTTGTCGAAGACGATCGTCCGGTACTGGCGCGAGAACACGGGTACCTGCGAGCGCCAGCCCGAGACATCGCCGCCGAGGCCCATGATGCAGACCAGCGGCTCCCCCTCGCCATGGCGCTCGTAGTACAGGCGCTGTCCGTTTGCCTGGACGTGTGGCACGGCGGCGAGTTTAGGCGGGTGGACCCGATCCCTCCGACCCGACCGAACCAGCCCCCGCCCCGGCGCCGGCAGCCCCGTCCGCCAAGTGCGTCAGGATCCGCGGCACGTCGGCCTCGGTGATCAGCACCTGGCGGGGCTTGGAGCCCTCGTAGCCGGAGATGATGCCGCGGCGCTCGAGCATATCGATCAGCCTCCCGGCCCGCGTGTAGCCGAGGCGCAGGCGGCGCTGGAGCATCGAGGTCGACGCGGTCCCCATCTGGGCGACGAGCGAGATCGCCTCCTCGAGCAGAGGGTCCTCGTCGGCGTGCAGGGCGTCGTCGTCGCCGGCGTCCTCGGAGGCGACCTCCTGGAGCAGCTCCTGGTGGAACTCGGGCTCGCCCTGGCGCCGCCAGGACTCGGTCAGCTCGAGGATCTGGGCCTCGTCGATGTAGGCGCCCTGGATCCGCTGCAGCTTGGAGGAGCCGACGGGCGAGAACAGCATGTCGCCTTGGCCGAGCAGCGACTCGGCCCCGTTGTGGTCGAGGATGACGCGGGAGTCGGTCTGGCTCGAGACGGCGAACGCGATCCGTGAGGGGACGTTGGCCTTGATCATGCCGGTAATCACGTCGACGCGCGGCGACTGGGTGGCGAGCACGAGGTGGATGCCGACCGCGCGGGCCTTCTGGGCCAGGCGGATGATCGAGTCCTCGACGTCAGCCGGGGCGACCATCATCAGGTCGGCGAGCTCGTCGATCACGCACAGGATGTACGGCAGCGGCGGATCGCCGCGCTCCGCGCGGGCGCGGTTGAGCTCGGGCAGCGAGCGGGTGCGCGCCAGCGACATCGTCCCGTAGCGCTGCTCCATCTCCTTGACCAGGTTCTGCAGTGCGTTGGCGGCCATCCGGGGGCTGGTGATGACCGGCGTCAGCAGGTGCGGGATCGACTCGTAGTGGTTGAGCTCGACCTGCTTGGGGTCGACGAGCACGAGCCTGACCTCGTGCGGGGTGGCGCGCAGCAGGATGCTCGACAGCATTGCGTTGACGCACGCCGACTTGCCGGCGCCGGTGGTGCCGGCGACGAGCAGGTGCGGCATCTTGGCCAGGTCGGCGCCGATCGCCCGGCCGGCGATGTCCTTGCCGAGCCAGACGGTGAGCGGCGACCAGTCCGGCGGCGGATCCTGGAACACGTCGCCGAGATGCACGATCCGCCGGCGCGCGTTGGGGACCTCGACGCCAACCGCCTGCTTGCCCGGGATCGGCGCCAGGATGCGGATGTCGGTGGCGGCGAGCGCGTAAGCGAGGTCGTCCTTGAGCTGGGCCACCTTGGCGACCTTGGTGCCCGGCGCGAGTCGCAGCTCGTAGCGCGTGATGTGCGGACCGGTCACGCGGCCGATCACCTTGGCCTCGATGCCGAAGTGGCCCAGCGTCTCGAGCAGGGTCCGCGCGACCTGTTCCTGGCCGGCCGTGTCGGGCTTGGCCGCCTCGCCGGTCGAGCGGGTCAGGAAGCGGCCGCCGGGAACGCGCCATACGAAGTCGGGATCGTCCGTGATCGAGGCGCGGTAGCGGCCTTGCGGGGTCAGATCGTCAGGCCCCACCTCACGCTTTGTCAGAGCCGTCTCGTGCCGCTCACCCGGCTCCGCGCCGTCCTCCAAGTCCGACTCCGGCTCCGGGTCGAGCTCGAGCTCCTCCCCGAGCACGTCCTCGGGCCCCTCCTCGGTCCCGTCGTCCTCGATCGGGGGCGCCTCCACGTGCGTGGCACGGACGATCAGCTCGGCCGTGTCGGGCTCCGGCGGCAGGATCGGATCGCGATCGGCAGCCGGATCGGCGGGGTCGGGGGTCAAGCGCGCCGGGCGCTTGACGGTGGCCGCGATCTCCTCGGTCGAGCGCTTGAGCACGCGACTGGTGCCCGCCACCCCGGCGCCGGTGGCGCGGATCGCCCCCGCCACCCCAGCCCCGGTGACCAGGATCACGCCGGCGATCAGCATGAACACGCCCAGGATGTGCGCGCCGATGGTCGAGAACAGCGTCGAGGCGACCCACAGCTCGCTCTCGCCGATGATCCCGCCGCGGGCCTCGAACGTCGCCGGACGCCAGAAGCCCTGCTTCGGCGCCAGCCCGGGCCCGAGTCCCAGCGTCCCGGCGGCCAGCATCAGCGTGAGCGCCGCCACCAGGCACAGGATCCCCGTGCGCATCGGCCGGGCGGGCGGGCGGAGCTCACGGATCAGGATCAGGGCGCCGGCCGCCACCAGCGCCGCCGGCACGGCATAGCCGAGCAGCCCGAGCACGAACCGCAGCCCGCGCACCAGCCCCTCCCCCACGGTGCCGCCGGTCCAGTGCAGATACGCGACGCCGGCCAGGAACAGGCCCAGCGCGATCAGCGCCAGGCCGATGATGTCGAGCTGGTGGGCCTGGAGCTCGATCCTGGGCAGGCTCGGACGACTCGCGAGCAGCGAGCGGCGTGCGCGCGGTGGTGGCGCTTTGGGCTTGCGCTTGTGGCGGGTGGCCATGTCCGGGAGATCCTGCTTCGCTGCGGGGGGGCGGGTTCCTCCCCGCCCGGCCCGCCACCCGGCTCCGTCCTGGCCGCGCCGGCCTCCGCCCGGCTCCCGCCAGGACCGCGCGCGGCCCAGGCGTCCGGGCACCTCCGGCCTCGGAGCCCCGTATCAAGCCGCACTAAATTCTCCCCGCCGCCGTTCCCGGCATCCCTACCATCTCCATTCAGGATGGCCGAATTCGAACGCCCGCCGCGCGTGTTGGTGGTGGAAGACGACGACGCGATCGCCCACGTCCTGCAGCGCTCGCTGCGGATGGAGGGCTACGAGGTCAAGCTCGCGGGCGACGGCGTCAGCGCGCTGGACCTGGCCCATGCGTTCCTGCCCGATCTCGTGATCCTCGACCTCGGGCTGCCCAAGCTCGACGGGATCGACGTGGCCAAGACGCTGCGCGAGACCGACGACGTGCCGATCCTCGTCCTGACCGCCCGCGATGCGGTCGAATCGCGCGTCGAGGGCCTCGACGCCGGTGCCGACGACTACCTCGTCAAGCCGTTCGAGCGTCAGGAGCTGCTGGCCCGGCTGCGGGCGCTGCTGCGGCGCCGGCCCCCACGGGGCCAGGCGACGCTCGAGGTCGGCGACCTGCAGCTGAACCCCGACACGCACGAGGTGTCCCGCAAGGGCCGTCCGGTCGATCTGACCCAGCGCGAGTTCGAGCTGCTCGAGTACCTGATGCGCAACGAGCGCATCGTGATCTCGCGCCAGCGGCTGCTGGATGAGGTGTGGGGCTATGACCCGTTCTCGATGACGAACACGATCGAGGTGTTCGTCTCAAACCTCCGGAGGAAGCTTGAAGCCGGTGGAGAGCCTCGGCTCCTACACACGATCCGCGGCGCGGGCTACGTTCTCCGCGTATAGGTCGCTGCCGATCCGGTGGCGGCTGGCCGGCGGCTCGGCGGTGCTCACGTGCGTGATCCTGTGCGGGTTCGCGGCCATCGTCGGCGTGCTGACGACGCGGCAGGTGCGCGGCCAGTTCAACGACGAGATCCGCTCGGCGATCGATCAGCTGCAGCAGCAGTTCCATCCGGTCGAGAACGCGGGGACGTTGGACTGCAACACGAACATCCAGCTCAGCGACTACGCCAGCGCGGAGCACGCACAGATCCGCGTGTTCAACGACACCGGACTGCGGCTGTGCTCGCAGACGCGCCCTGTGGACGGCCAACAGGTGCCCGTCACCGATCCGGAGTTCACGCTCCCGACCCACTCCCCCGCCGAGCAGTTCGGATACCGGATCGAGTTCCGCTTCATCACCTGGTCGGGCGGCGAGGGGTATCTGTTCTACGCCCGCCCGCTGTCGGACATCGACCACACGCTGGCCAAGGTCCGGGTGTTCCTGATCCTCGGCGTGTTCGGCGGCACGATCCTGGCGCTGCTGGCCGGGCTCGCGCTGGCCCAGCGGGCGATGCGGCCCGTCGCCGAGCTGACCGACGCGGCCCGCGAGATCGAGCGCACCCGCGATCCGAGCCTGCGGCTGCCGCATCCGGAGGCCGACGACGAGGTCGCCGAGCTGGCCCGGACGCTCGAGGGCATGCTGCAGGCGCTCGGAGCCGCGCGCAGCGACACCGAGGCGATGCTCGACCGCCAGCGCGAGTTCGTCGCCGATGCCTCACACGAGCTGCGGACCCCGCTCACGAGCGTGCTCGCCAACCTCGAGCTGCTCGGCGAGGAGCTCGAGGGCGAGCAGGCCGAAACGGCCCAGGCGGCGCTGCGCTCGACGCAGCGGATGCGCCGGCTCGTCGGGGACCTGCTGCTGCTGGCGCGCGCCGACGCCAAGCGGATCCAGCCCCACCGGCCGGTCGACCTCGCCGACGCGCTTCTGGAGGCCGTCGCCGAGCTCGAGCCGGTGGCCGATGACCGCCATCTGTCGGTCAGCGTCGAGCCGGCCGTCGTCGAGGGTTCGAAGGACGAGCTTCACCGCCTCGTGCTGAACCTGCTCGAGAACGCGATCCGCCACACCCCGCTCCAGACCCAGATCCGCGCGACCGTCTCGACCGCGGACGGAGACGCGGTGCTGGTGGTCGAGGACGACGGCCCCGGGATCCCGCCGGAGCTCGAGCGGCGCGTGTTCGAGCGCTTCGTGCGCGGCGGCCGGGACGGCGCCCGCGGGTCGGGTCTGGGGCTGGCGATCGTCAGCGCGGTGGTCGCATCACACGGCGGGATGATCACGCTCGAGCATCCCGGAGCGCCCGCGGATCGCCGCGGCACGCGGTTCGTGATCCGGATCCCGCTCGCCGCCGAGACGAGCACCGACGATCAGGCCAGCCTCGCCACCGGCGCGGGGACGTCCTCCTCGACCGCGACCGGCGACTCGGCCCCCGTGGCGGCACCCCCCGAGCGCCCCTGACGCGGCGGGCGAGGAACGGGCGCTCGACGAGCGCGTAGCTCGGGCCGGCGATCCAGCTGCCGGCTCCTACACCTCGACGACGACCGGCAGCACCATCGGACGGCGACGCATGCGGTCGTAGACGAACGCCGCCAGGTCGTCGTGGAGCTCCTGCTGCAGCAGGTCGATCTCGCGCAGGCCGTCCTTGGCCGAGCGCTCGAGCGAACGCTCGACCTCGGCGCGGATCTCCTCGACCAGAGAGTCGGCCTGCTCGATGAACGGAACCCCGCGGAAGATCACCTCGGGCGGGACGACCGACTCGCCGTCCTGCTCCGACACGGTCGCCACGACGATGAAGATCCCGTCGGCCGAGAGCATCCGCCGGTCGCGCAGCGCGACATCGGCGGGATCGCCGATGTCGACGCCGTCGACGAAGATCATGCCCGACTGCTCGGGGTCTCCGAAGCGGGCGCCGCGCGCGTCGATCTCCAGCGGCAGCCCGTTCTCGCCCTTGAAGATGTCATCGGGATCGATCCCGACCGCCTCGGCCAGCTGGGCGTGCAGGTGCAGTCGCTTGTGGTCGCCGTGGATCGGCAGCACGTAGCGCGGCTTGACCAGGTTGAGCATCAGCTTGAGCTCCTCGGCGTACCCGTGGCCCGAGGCGTGGATGGGGGCCTCGCGCGGCGTGATCACGTCGCAGCCGATGTGGTAGAGCCGGTCGACGGTCTCGTTGACCGCGCGCTCGTTGCCGGGGATCGGCGTGGCCGAGAAGACAACCGTGTCGCCCCGGTGGAGCTTGATCATCCGGTGGTCGCTGTGCGCCATCCGGCGCAGCGCGGACAGCGGCTCGCCCTGGGAGCCGGTCGAGATCACCACGACCTTGTGATCCGGCCAGTCCTCGACCTCCTGGGGCTGGACCAGCATCCCGTCGGGAATCTCGATGTGGCCGAGCGAGCGGCCGATGTTCACGTTCTTGCGCATCGAGCGGCCCACCAGCGACACCTTGCGCCCGAGCGCAGCCGCGGCGTCGACGACCTGCTGCACCCGGTGGATGTTGGACGCGAAGCTGGTGACGATGATCCGTCCCTCGGCCCGCGCGAACACCTCCTCGAGGTGGGGACCGACGTCGCGCTCGCTGGGCGAGAAGCCGGGGCGATCGGCGTTGGTGGAGTCACCGCACAGCAGCAGCAGCCCCTCGCGGCCGAGCTCGGCCAGCCGCGAGACGTCGGCCGGGACGCCGTCGACCGGCGTCTGGTCGAACTTGTAGTCGCCGGTCAGCAGGACCGTCCCCAGGTCGGTCGTGAGCGCCACGGCGGAGGCGTCGGGGATCGAGTGCGTCATGTGCACCAGCTCCATCGTGAACGGGCCCAGCGCGATCTCGTCGCCGGGCTCGATGTCCTCGAGCCGGGCGTCGCGGAGCTTGTGCTCGTCGAGCTTGGAGCGAGCCATCGCGGTCGTCAGGCGACCGCCGTAGACGGGCGGCGAGTGCTGGTCGCCGAGCTCCCGCAGCACCCAGGGCAGCGCCCCGAGGTGATCCTCGTGGCCGTGCGTGATCACGATCGCCTCGATGTCCTCGGCGCGCTCGCGCAGGTAGGTGAAGTCGGGCAGCACCAGGTCGATGCCGAGCATGTCGGTGGTCGGGAACCGCAGACCGGTGTCGACAACCACGATGCGCCCGCCGTACTCGACGACCGTCATGTTCTTGCCGATCTCGCCGAGACCGCCGAGCGGCAGGACGCGGAGCCGATCGATCACGTCTGAACAGTCTGCAGCAGGCCGTGGCGCTCGAGCATCTCGCGGACCGTGGCCAGCTCGTGCTCGTCGGCCTCCACCAGCGGCAGGCGCAGCCCGCCCACGCGGTGTCCGAGCAGATTCAGGGCCGCCTTGATCGGGATCGGGTTGCTGGTCACCGACAGGGCCTCGAAGACGTCCTTGAGCCCGGCGTCGATCTCGCGCCGCCGCTCGGGCTCGTCAACCATCCGCCGCATCTCGGGGCCGACAATGTGGCTGGCGACGAGGATCCCGCCGGCGCCACCGAGCTCGAGCGTCCGGCACAGGATGTCGTCGTTGCCGGCGTACAGCTCGAGCCCGTCGACCAGGGCCAGATTGGCGTTGTTGGCCTGCTTGACCGCGCACACGTGCTCGATCTGGGCCAGCTCGGCGAGCAGATCGTTGGGCATGTCGGTGCCCGTGCGGCTGGGGATGTTGTAGAGGATGATCGGCTTGTCGGTGGCCTGCGCGACCTCCTCGAAGTGGCGCACGATGCCGCGCCGGTTGGGGCGCACGTAGTAGGGCGTCACCGACAGCATCGCGTCCGCGCCGAGCGTGGTCGCCCGCTCGGTGAGCTCGATCGCGTGGTTGGTGTCGTTGGATCCAACGCCGGCGACGATCGTGCAGCGTCCGCCCATCTCCTGGACCGCGAGCTGGATCACCCTCAGGTGCTCCTCGTTGGTCAGCGTCGCCGCCTCTCCGGTGGTCCCGCACACGACCAGCCCGTCGGAGCCGTTCTCCACGAGATGGTGCATCAGCGCCACGGCCGCTTCCTCGTCGACGCGCAGGTCCGCGTCGAACGGCGTGACCATCGCGGTCAGGATGGTTCCCAGGTCGCCCGGCATGGGGTGATTATCGCAATCCGGCCGCAGGGCCGGGCGCAGCCTGTCGGCTCGCCCGTCGCGACGGACTATTCGACGTCCCCATAGGGTGGCTCGTCCGGATCGCCCGGACCGGGATCCGGCTCGGGCTCGATCGGCCCGGTTGCGGGCTCGGGCGGGGCCTCTGCCGCCGGGGCCGTCTCCCCGGGGCCCCGCGGGCGCATCGTGCGCCGCAGCACCTGGGCGAGGCCCTTCTCGGCCTGCGAGATCGTGTCGAGCACGGGCCCGGAGCGCTTGAACTGCAGATCCATCGACTCGATCACGGGCAGCGCCCGCTCGACCTGGTCGTTGAGCTTGGCGACCTCGTCGGTCAGCCGGTTGATCGCCTCGGTGATCTCGGCCGCGCGGTCGACCGCGCGGGGCAGCGAATCGCCGACGTTGCCCGGTGCGACGATCGCGCTGCGCAGAGCGCCCAGGCCGCGCAGGATGCCGGCGGGGTTGAAGGGGATTCTCGGAGCCACGATTCGAGTCTAGAGCCCCGGTGGGCTCCGGCCAACCACGATGCGGCCCGGCCAGCAGCCCCGCGAGCCCGACTACGCGCTGCCGCCCCCGCCGCCCCAGCTCAGCACCGTCAGCGGCGTCATCACGCCGCGTTTCTCCGGCGGCCGGGCGGCGACGGTCTCCAGGGGCCGCTTGGGCGGCGAGGAGACGACGTGGACGACCGGCGCGCCGGTGATCTTCTCGACCCGGTGCGGCAGGTCGGTCTGCAGCCACCTGGAGAGGCCGCTGGGCAGCGTCGAGATCAGGATCTCGTCGTAGCGCTTCGGATCCCAGGCCTCGGTGACGGCGACGATCGGATCGCTGTCGCCGACCGAGCCCTCGATCTCGATCCCGGCGGCGCGCCCCCGCTCGACGGCCTCCTCGACCTGCCGGCCCGCAGCGGCTCGCCCCCCGCCGAGCGGGGTCGCCGGGACGATCAGCGTGAACATCGCCGCGTCCTCCCCCTGGCGCGCCAACAGCGCCCCGAGCAGCTCATCGGAGGTCGCCGTCACGTTGGCGACGACCAGGACGTTCCTCTTCCATGTCATTGCGAGCCTCCCGACGCTTGTGCTGTTACGCACGAGGATAGCGCCGGCGGCGGCGCGGCATCTACAGCAGATGCTCGAGCCCGACCACGGGCGACTCGGTCAGCGTGCCGACGCGCCTGACGGCGAGCAGCACCCCCGGCATGAAGGAGTGCCGGTCGGTCGAGTCGTGGCGGATCGTCAGCGTCTGGCCGACGTCGCCGAGGATCACCTCCTGGTGGGCGACGAGGCCGGGCAGGCGCACGGAATGAATCGGCACCGGCCCCGCGTCCGGCGCGGCCGCCTCGATCAGCTCCGCGGTCCTCGCGGCGGTGCCGCTCGGCTTGTCGACCTTACGCTCGTGGTGCAGCTCGATGATCTCGGCCTTGGCCATGTGCCGCGCCGCTTCGGCGGCGAACCGCATCATCAGCACCGCGCCGATGGCGAAGTTGGGTGCGATGAAGATGTTCGCCTCCGTGCCGGCGCCGTCGCCGGCGCTCGACGCCGCGCGCATCTCGTCGAGCTCGAACCCGGTCGTCCCGATCACCACGTGCACGCCGGCCGCGACGGCCTCGCGGGCGTTCTGCACCGCGGTCCCCGGGACCGTGAAGTCCACCAGCACGTCCGCCTCGCCCAGCACGTCGGCCAGCGCGACCCCGAGGGCGGGATCCGCGCGTCCGGTGAGCTCCATGTCGCCGGCCGCGGAGACCGCATCGCACACGGTGGCTCCCATCCGCCCGGCCGCGCCGGCGACCGCGACCCGGATCACCCGGTGGCCTCCACGCCGGCCGCAGGAGCGGCGGCGATCTCTCCGAGCGACTGCTCGAAGCGCGCCTCGTCGGGGCCGATGCCGGCCGCGGACAGGTGCTCGGAGGACCACAGCGAGTCGGCGAGCGCGGCCAGGTCGTCGATCGTCACGGCATCGATCCGCCGCACGACCTCGTCCAGCGACAGCAGCGGCGCTCCGGCCAGCACCTCGGAGCCGAGCCGGTTCATGCGCGCACCGGTGGACTCGAGTGCCAGCACGATGCGGCCCTTGAGGTTCTCCTTGGCCCGCAGCAGCTCCTCGGCCGTGGCCGGCTCGCGGCGCATGCGCTCGAGCTCCGCCGCGACCACCGACAGCGCCTCGGCCAGGTTCTCCGACCGCGTGCCGACGTACAGGCCGATCTGACCCGAGTCCTGGAAGGCGCTGGTGAACGAGTAGACCGCATAGGCCAGGCCGCGTTGCTCGCGCACCTCCTGGAACAGGCGCGAGGACGAGGTCCCGCCGAAGATGTTGTCGAGCACGCGCAGCGCGAACCTGCGATCGTCGTGACGCGAGAGGCCCGGGCCGCCGAGGCAGACGTGGAACTGCTCGGTGTCCTTGCGCTCGAACCGGCGCCGCGCGCCGGCCATCGCGGGCGCCGGCGCCACCACGAGGCCGGCGGGATGGCTGGCGGCCGCGGCCGGGATCCGCTCGGCGGCGAGCGCGACGATCGCGTCGTGATCGACGGCGCCGGCGGCGGCGATGACGACGTTGCTCGGCGCGTAGCGCAATCCGTGGAAGCGCGCGATCTCCGGCACGGGAACGCCCGCGACGACGTCGGCCCGGCCGATGATCGCGCGGCCGAGCGGATGCTCGCCGAAGACCGCCTCACCGAGCACGTCGAAGACCTTCTCCTGGGGATCGTCCTCGTACATCGCGATCTCCTCGAGGATCACCGCGCGCTCGGACTCGACGTCCTCGAGCGCGGGCCGGAAGACCATGTCGGCGATCACGTCGAAGGCGGTGTCGACGTGATCGTCGATCACTCGCGCGTACACCGACGTCGTCTCCTTGCCGGTGCCCGCGTTCAGCTCGGCCCCCATCGCGTCGAAGATCTGGTCGATCTCCAGCGAGGCGTACTTGGACGAGCCCTTGAACAACAGGTGCTCGATCAGGTGCGAGAGGCCGGCCTCGTCGTCGGACTCGCCGCGCGACCCGGTGCCGATCCAGAGGCCGAGCGAGACGGACCGGACGGAGGGCATTGCCTCCGTCACGATCCGCACGCCTGATGGGAGCGTTGTGAGCCGGTGCTCCTGGACCACGTGGTCTGCTGAGCCCTCGGCTACGAGCGGTCGGGGTCGCGGTCGCGCACGCGGCCCCGGTCACGCCCGTCACGGCCACCGCGGCCGCCCCGGTCGCCGCCGCCACGGCCACCCCGGTCACCGCGGTCACCGCGGTCGCGCCGCGGCGGTCCGGAGTCACCGCTGCCGACCGTGGCCAGCTCTTGCTTGCTCTTGCCGGCCACGTCCGGGTCCTCGGCGAGGCGCAGGCCGATGCGGCCACGCTCGCGGTCGACCTCGACGACCAGCACGTTGATCTCATCGCCCTTGTTGAGCACCTCTTCGACCGTGTCGATGCGGCGTCCGGGGGCAACGTTGGAGATGTGCAGCAGACCGTCGGTGCCCTTCGCGAGCTCCACGAAGGCTCCGAACGTCGTCGTCTTGACGACCTTGCCCGCGAACGAATCGCCGACCTCGACCTCCTTGGTCATGGAGCGGATCCGCTCCACCAGCGCATCGCCACGCTCGCCGTTGGCGGCGTACACGAGCACCTGGCCCTCGTCGTTGACGTCGATCTGGGACTCATACTCCTCCTGGAGCGAGCGGATCGTCTCGCCGCCCTTGCCGATCAGCAGGCCGATCTTCTCGGGGTCGATCTTGATCGTCGAGATCCGCGGCGCGTGCTTGGAGAGCTCGGCCCGCGGGGCGTCGATGACCTTCTTCATCTCGTCGAGGATGAAGTGGCGCGCGATCTTGGCCTGAGCCAACGCGTCGCGCATGATCTCGAACGTCACGCCGGTGATCTTGATGTCCATCTGGAGCGCGGTGATCCCGTTCTGCGTGCCGGCGACCTTGAAGTCCATGTCGCCGAGGTGATCCTCGACCCCGGCGATGTCGGTGAGGATGATGTACTCGTCACCCTCCTTGATCAGGCCCATGGCGATGCCGGCGACTGGGTGCTTGATCGGCACACCGGCGTCCATCAGCGACAGCGAGCTGCCGCAGACGCTCGCCATCGAGCTCGAGCCGTTGGACTCGAGGATGTCGGAGACGACGCGGATCGTGTACGGGAACTCCTCCTGCGAGGGGATCATCGGCACCAGCGCCCGCTCCGCGAGCGCGCCGTGACCGATGTCGCGGCGCTTGGGGCCGCGCATGAACCCGGCCTCCCCGACCGAGAAGGGCGGGAAGTTGTAGTGGTGGAAGTAGCGCTTGGTCGTCTCGAGGCCGAGCGTGTCCAGGCGCATCTCCTCACGCGTCGTGCCCAGTGCAGCGACGCTGAAGGCCTGCGTCTGTCCACGGGTGAACAGCGCGGAGCCGTGCGTGCGGGGAGCGACGGAGACCTCGATCGAGATCGGCCGGATCTCCTCCGAGCCGCGACCGTCCGGGCGCTTCTTGTCGACGGCGATGCGCTCGCGGATGATCGTCTTCTCGAGCTTGTCGAACGCTCGCTGCGCATTGGCGCGGTACTCGGCATAGGTCTCGGACTCGGGATCGCCGGAGTACTGGGCGAGGACCTCCTCCTCGACTGCCTTGGTCGCCTCCTGGCGCTCGAGCTTGTCCTCGACCTGTGTCGCGGCATCCAGCGCGGCGCCGTGCGAGGCCTTGATCTGCTCGTACAGCTCGGGCTCGACCTGCGCAACCACGACCTCGACCTTCGGCTTGCCGGCCTTCTCGGCCAGCTCGCGCTGGGCGGCCACCAGCTTCTTGATCGCATCGTGGGCGATGTCGAGCGCGTCGAGGATCTCCGCTTCGGGGATCTCGTTGGCGCCGGCCTCGACCATCAGGATGGCCTCGTCGGTGCCCGCGACGATGAGGTCGAGCTCGGTGTTCTCGAGCAGGTCCTCCTCCTCGGGGTTGACCACGAAGTTGCCGTCGACCTTCCCGATTCGCACGGCGCCCACGGGCGCCGGGAACGGGACGTCGGAGACCATCAGCGCCGCCGAGGCGCCGTTCATGGCCAGGATGTCGTACGGGTTGACGTGATCGACCGACATCGGCAGCGCGACGAGCTGGGTCTCATACCGCCAGCCCTTCGGGAACAACGGACGGATCGGGCGATCGATCAGGCGCGCGGTCAGCGTCGCCTTCTCCCCCGCGCGTCCCTCGCGCTTGAAGAACGAGCCGGGGATCTTCCCGGCCGCATACATGCGTTCCTCGACGTCGACCGTCAGAGGAAGAAAGTCCACGTCGCGGAGGTTGCCCCGCGTGGCGGTGGACAGGACCATCGTGTCGCCCGCACGGACGACCACGGCGCCGGAGGCCTGTTTGGCCAGCTTGCCGGTCTCGAACGAGATCTCTTTGCCCGCGATCTCGACGGACACGCGCGTAACGGCGTCAGACATATTCAATTCCTTCCAGCTCCACCCTTCGGTCGGCGGAGTGCTCCTAGATTCTCATCTTTTCGGTTCCGAACAGACGTGATGCTAGCGGGTGCGCCCGGACGCCGAGAGCCGGCCCGGTCGCCCGACGCTAGCTGCGGGCCAGCAGCGGCACGTCGTGGATGATCTGCTGCGGCGTGAAGTTGACGGGATACACGACCGCCATGCGACCGCTGGCCGTGATGCCGTAGACGACCGCCGAGTGTCCGGCGGTCAACTGGTTGGTGCCGGTGGTGACGGCGACGTCCCAGGCCTTCCACGTCGGCGCCAGCTGGGCTCGGGTCCCGAGCAGGTAGTCCATGCGGCCGGTCGCGCCGCGGGCGGCGAGGTAGGCGCCCACGGCCGCGGGCGTATCCCGCTTCGGATCGACGGTCACGGCGACGATCCGCACGAGGTTTGCCTTGGCGCCCAGCCCCCGCTGGGCGGCGGCGAGGCCGCTGACGATCAGCGGGCACACGTCGGGGCAGTGTGTGTAGACGAACGTGACCAGGACGGCCTTGCCGCGCAGGGCCGCGAGCGAGACCGTGGGGCCGGTGTAGTTGTGCAACGCCAGCGGTGGCGCGGGCTTGGGCGGGTTGAGGATCAGCCCTTGCAGCCCAGAGCCGCCGGTTGGAGCGCTGCTCGTGGCGGCGCTGCTCGAGGACCCGCAACCGGCGCAGCACAGGGCCAGCAGCAGCGCACAGGCAAGCGCGGGCAACGCGAATCGCCACGCCGCTCGGGTGGCGACGGTCATCGGCTCATCATAGGAGCCGCGATGCGCGCGGCTGCACCGGCGGGCGGCGCCCCGGCACGTCTTCGTCCTGGCCCAGCCAGCGGTAGAGCCCGATGAACACGAACAGGGTCATCGTGAGCGAGCCGGGGACGAGCATCATCCCGGCCGCGATCTGTTGATCGCCGAGCGCCGAGATTCCCCCCGGGCGGTGGGCGATTGCCGCGTAGGCCGGGTACAGCGGCGCCTGGGCGAAGGCGAGCACGAGCGAGATCACCCACCCGACGACCGCGGCGGCGGTGATGTAGTACACGCGGCCGAGCGGGCTCAGACGCATGCGCAGCGGCGGCGAGGCGAGCACCTGGGCCCACAGCAGGATCCCGAACACGAGGAACGTCGTGTGCTCGAGCGCGTGGATGCCGGCGTGGTGCAGCGTCGCGTCGTACGCGACCGGGATGTGCCAGGCGACGAGGCCGACGCTGAAGGCCAGCCACGCGCCCAACGGTCGCCCGAGCCACCGGCCGAGAGCCCGCACGGGCGCAAAGCCCGGCGCGTGCGCGAATGTGCGGGCCGCACTGCGGCGCAAGCGCAGCGGCAGCGGCCTCCACATCGACATCCATGGCGCCCCGAGCACGATCAGCGGTGCCGCGACGGTGAGCAGCAGCACGTGCTGGATCATGTGCACCCAGAAGAGCTTCTGCGAGAGCGAGTCGATCGGGGGCGCCAGGGCGAGGAAGATCGTCGCCATGCCGGCGTAGAAGCAGGCCGACCGCCGGCGGGCCCGCCGGTCGCGGGCCGGGTCGCGCAGTCCGGCCACCCGTCGCTCGCCCTCGAGGTAAAGCGCCAGCGCCACCCAGACCAGGAGCAGCGGGAGGTAGACCGCGACCTGAGCCAACGCCGGTCAGTCGCCCCGACGCGCTCGCCGCCGCAGCGCCACCAACCAGACCGCGAGGACGATGAACACGAACACGAGCGGCAGCACCAGCGTGAGCACGCCTCCGGCGGCCGTGTCGTTGACGTTCGCAAACGCGAGCAGGAACCCGAGCATCACTTGACCACGTACAGGAGGAGGAAGGCCACGATCTCGATCCCGGCCAGCGTGTACAGGTAGACCGCGAGGCCGTCGGCACTCGGTCCAAGCAGCTCAGATCCCTCGGCGGAGTCGCGGGCCGTCTGCGCGACCAGCGTCTCGAGCCAGTAGACGGCGCCGAGCCAGAACAGCGCGAACAGCAGCGTCCAGCCCCAGAACAGGCTCGCGTAGCCGCCGGCCGCGGTCTTGAAGTCGAGCGCGAAGTACTCGATCACCTGCAGCGCCACCACCGCGACGCCGAAGCCGAGCGCCACGCCGGAGCCCAGCCGCCAATCGCCGCGCTTGCCCGCGGCGAGTCCGCGGCGCGCGAGCTCGAGCCCGGCGGCGGTGGCCAGCACGCACACGAGGATCGCCACCCCGAGGCCGGTCGGCGGGCTCACGTGAGCCCGCCGGAAGTCGTTGTTGGAGTTGACCGCGCGCAGGTAGAAGAAGCCGAACAGGAACGCTGCGAACACGAATACGACCGCGCTGGCGAACAGCCGAGCGCCGACCCGGACATTCGGTCCGACGGCCTGCAGCTCCTCGGCGGCGCGATCGCCGGAACCGACGGGCGCTGACGCGCTCACGCCACTCCTCCCTCGCCGGCGATGACGTGCGGACCGAGCTCGGCCACCGGCGGCGCGTCGGGCATCCCGTACCCGTACGGCGATGAGGTGATCACGGGGATCGTGTCGAAGTTGTGCACCGGCGGCGGTGAGGGCAGCTGCCACTCGAGTCCCTTGGACTGCCACGGGTTCGCCTCCGCCGGCGCGCGCTTGAGGATCAGCGACCAGACGAGGTTGACGATCAGGAGCAGCATCGATGTCCCCAGGCAGAAGGCCGCTATCGAGACGAACACGTTGAGCGTGTGCAGGTCGGAGTTGTAGTTCGAGACCCGTCGCGGCATCCCCAGCAGCCCGGCGGCGAACAGCGGGAAGAACGTGAGGTTGAAGAACACGAACATGGTCCAGAAGTGCAGCTTGCCCAGGAACTCGTTGAGCGTGAAGCCGGTCATCTTCGGCAGCCAGTAGTACAGCCCGGCCATCAGTGCGAACACGAGGCCGCCCATGATCGTGTAGTGGAAGTGGGCCATCACGAAGTAGCTGCCGTGGGTCGTGACGTCGCTGGGCACGTCGGACAGGAAGACGCCGGTGACCCCGCCGATGAGGAAGTTGAAGAAGAAGGCGAGCGCGAACAGCATCGGCACGGTGAAGCGGATCTTGGCCCGCCACAGGGTCCCCATGCCGTTGAGGAAGATGAGGCCGGTGGGGATCGAGATCAGCTCCGTCGTGAACATGTAGAACGGCCGCAGGTTGGCGTTGATGCCGCTGACGAACAGGTGGTGCTGCCAGACCATGAAGCTGAGCAGCGCCACGCCGAACATTCCGGCCACCGCGAGCCGGTAGCCCCACAGTGGCTTGCGCGCGAACACCGGCAGGATCTCCAGCACGATCCCGAAGCCCGGCAGGGCCAGGATGTAGACCTCGGGGTGGCCGAAGAACCAGAACAGGTTGTTCCACAGGAACGGGCTCCCGCCGGCGGTGGCGAGGAAGAAGGACGTATCGACGGTCCGGTCGAGTACGACCATGAAGATGGCGGCGAACAGGACCGGAGCGGCGAGCACGGCCAGGATCGACGTGGTCACCAGTCCCCAGACGAAGATCGGCAGCCGGTTCCAGGTCATCCCCGGCGCCCGCATCGTGATCACGGTGGTGATCACGTTGATCCCGACGAGCACGAGCGCGATCCCGATCAGCGCGAACGAGACCAGGTAGGCGTCGATCCCGCCGCGCGCCTGGTCGGCCAGTGGCGCGTAGCCGGTCCACCCGGTCGGGAAGCCGCCGAGGAAGATCGCCGAGAGGAGCACGAAGCCGGCCAGAACCGTCAGCCACAGCGTCAGTGCCTCGATCCGCGGGAAGGCCATTCGCCGCGCGCCGATCATCAGCGGCACGAAGTAATTGCCGAGCGGGCCGAGCACCCCCGCCGACATCATCATCAGCATCATCGTTCCGTGCAGGCCGACGAGCGTCAGGTAGTTGCCGGACTGGATGAAGGTCGCGTTCGAGCTGGTGAGCTCGCCGCGGATGAACATCGCGTTCAGTCCGGCGACGAAGAAGAAGAACAGCACCGCGACGAAGTACTGGATCCCCACCACCTTGTGGTCGGTGCAGAGGCGGTAGTAGCGCCAGGCGCCTTCGCCCTCTCCCTCACGCTCCTCGAGCGAGGGCGGGTGGCCCATGATCCGGCGCAGCGGATAGTTGAAGAAGCCCAGCCCGCCGATCCAGCCCAGGATCGCGAACAGCAGCCCGATGAAGATCGCCACGTCGTCCTGATCGGTCACGGTCTGAGCATCGACGTGCGAGCCGATCTTCGTGCCGATCCAGTGCCCGACGGCGTAGCCCACGACCGCGCCGACGATCGCCCACAGGAGCCCGAAGCCGAACAGCCGGCGCCAGGCCGGCGCCGGGGCGGCGCCCGCGCCGGGGGGGATCGCGGCGGCTTCCATCAGATGTTCCTCCCGTGGGCGGTTGCCGACACGCGCGGCGGAGCGGGCATCAGCCTGCCCTCCGCTGCGGGTCGGGGTAGTAGAAGGGCGCGTACGGCGGCAGGTCCTTGGTCACGGCCCTGTACTTCACCTGTTGCTGGGCGATCCAGGCCGCGAACCCGGCCCGGGTCATGACGTGACCGGTGAGGTTCATGTGGCCGTGCCACAACCCGCACAGCTCGGCGCAGCGGACCTGGATCGACTGGACCTTGAGAGCCTTGACGAAGGCCACGTTGTCGGTGCCCGGCACCGCGTCGGCCTTGACCCCGAGCTCATAGGCCCAGAAGCTGTGGATGACGTCTAGTGAGGTGACGTGGAACGCAACCGTCTGGTTGACCGGGAGGACGAGATCGGGCGTTTCGACGCCACCGTAGCCCGGATAGCGGAACGTCCACAGCCACTGCTGCCCGATGACCTGCACCTGCAGCGCGCTGGCGGCATCGGGCGGCTTGGCCAGCGGCTTCGGGCCCTGGCCACCACCGGCGCCGTGTGAGCTCCCGAGCAGGCCGACCGTGCCGTACGTCGCCAGCCCCAGCACCATCACGGCGGTGACGACGAGCCAGGTCGTCTGGATGCCGGCGTGCCCCGTGAGTGGCGGGCCGTCCACGACCTCTGCCCCGCGCTGGCGGAACACGGTCGCCGCGTAGGCGAAGTAGACCCAGATCAGCGCCGCCACGGGGACCACGAGCGCGGTCAGGGTCACGTTGACGTCGTGCTGGTCGCTCGACTGCACGCTGCCGTGGAACGGCGGGATGTGCGGACCGGCGACGAAGATCACGAGCACGACGCCGACGACCGTCACGACCGCCCAGATCAGCGCGATCCTCACGCCGTGCCGCGGCTCGGCCGGCGCTCCGTCGTGCGTGGTCGCACTCATGCGACCTCGATCTCGCCGCTCATCCAGCCGATCGTCTGCATCGGGCCGCCGTTGCCGAAGATCGTCCCCGCCCCACACGGGACGAAGCATTGCCAGCGGTAGTTCCCCGGCGCGGGCGACATGAACGTGAACGTGATCGTGTTATGGGCCTCGTCTGCCGTGCACGGGGTCGCGCTGCACTGGTTCTTGGCGTCATCCGCCACCCCCGGCAGGGGCACGCTGATGCCGAGGTCGGGGACCGTGAACGTGTGCGACGCGTCATCGGGGTTGATGACACTCATCGGCTTGCCGTTGAACGTGGCCACGCCGCCGACGGTCCCGCGGACCTGGGCCAGGAACGGGTTCCGGAGTCCGGTCGCCGTGTCGTACTGGTAGATCGTGACCCGGACGAGCGTGTGTGCGGGCACCCTGTAGATCGTCGTGTGGTGCCACTGTCCGCCGGCGTCCTGGCCCATGTAGGTGACCCAATCGGGCTTCGGGGCGTGGCCGTAGGAGGCGACGGACTGCAGCGTCAGACGCGCCGACCCGCCCTGCACGACCGCCGACAATGCGGGGGGCGCGACGGTCAGGAACTCGACCAGGTAGAGAATCACGAGCACGATCAGGACAGCGATCGTCGCTCCAACCCCGATGACGCGGCGTGCCACCGGGCGAACCTATAGCGAAGAGGTTTCTGAGACAAGTGGACCTCTGAAATCTATTTTCCGGCTGATTGGGCCGTGTCACAAATCTGACGTGATGGCGTCGCTCCTACACGTTTCTGACGTTCGTCCGATGGGTTTCTTGCTAACCGGGTAGAGCATCTCTGAGGCAACCAACGGACCTCGGAGATGACAATGACCACCGCACTGACACTCAACATCGTCCTCGGCGTCATCGTGTTCGCCGCCGTCGTCGGCCTGGCCGCGTGGAGCATCGCGACGTCGCACCGCGACCTGGCCGCCACGCCGACCCGGCGCCGCAGCTCGCGCCGGGAGACCGGGCGCCGTCCGCGCACGGCCCCCGTGCGCGAGCAGGTCTGGTCTGCTTCCTGACCGCGATACGCGACCGAGGCTCGCTCAGCCACCCGAGCTGAGCGAGTCGAGCGTCGCCTCATCGAGCACGCCGCGGTAGGACGTCGCGCCGGCGAACACCGTCGGCGTCGTGACGACACCCGCGCGCACACCTGACTGGAAGTCGTGCCGCACGCGCGCGGTTACGATGTCGCTGCGACGGTCGGCCTCGAGGCGCTCCAGGTCGAGGCCGAGCTGCTCGGCCCGCGCCCACAGATGCGGGTCCTCGAGTCGCGCCTGATCGGCGTATAGCGCGTCGTGCATCTCCCAGAAGCGATTCTGGAGCGCGGCGGCCTCGGCGGCACACGCGGCCGCCCACGCCCGCGGATGCGAGGAGCGCACGGGGAAGTGCCGGAACACGCGGCGCAGGTTGCGGCCGGCCAGCCGCAAGTGCAGGACCGCGCAAAAGGGACACTCGAAGTCGGCGTACTCGATCACCAGCGGCGCCTGGGCCGGGCCGCGAACGTGATCCTGCGCCGACAGCGCCGGCACCGGAGCCGAGCCGAGCTCTCCCATGGGGACCTGCCTCAGTGCGGCCCGGCGGTGCTCGCCGCGGGCGCCATCGGCTCAGGCCAGTCCGTCGAAGATCAGGTTGGCGCCGGGGAGATCCCCCGGCGAGGAAGCCTGGTAGCTCCACTTGACGACGCCGTCGGGGCCGACGATCACCAGCGCTCGCTGCGGGAACCCGCCCGGATGATAGACGCCGAACGCACGCGACGCCTCGCCCTTGGGCTCGAAATCCGACAGCTGCTCGATCGTCACGCCGAGCCTCTCGCGGAATGCCGTCTGTGACCAGCTCGCGTCGCACGAGACGCCGTACACGGTCGCTCCGCGAGCCGTGAACTCGTCCAGCACCTCCTCGTAGAGGTTGAACTGGTCGGTGCACACGGGGCTGAAGGCGAACGGGTAGAACACCAGCACCGTCGTCTGGCCCTCGAGGTCCGCGCGCGTGAACTCGCTCCCGTTCTCGCGCCGCAGCATGAACTCGGGCGCCGCGGTCCCGGGTGCGATCACCCCGACCTGCGAGCCCTCCGTCACTTACGGAGCCCGAGCTCGCGCACCAGCGACCGGTAGCGCTCGAGGTCGGTGCGCTGCAGGTAGCTGAGGAAGCGGCGGCGACGTCCCACCAGCATCAGCAGCCCGCGGCGGGAGTGATGGTCCTTCTTGTGCGTGCGCAGATGCTCGGTGAGGTCGTTGATCCGCTCCGTGAGCAGAGCGATCTGCACCTCGGCCTTGCCGGTGTCAGCGGGTCCGTCGCCGAACTTGGCGACGAGCTCCTGCTTGCGTTCCTGGGTAAGGGTCATGCGGCCGACGAGGCTAGCAGAGGGCGTGCCCTGGGCACGCCCCGCGGGCCGTCCGCCGCCCGCGCGCTCCCGCCGCTCACCCGCACAGCTCGCGCGCGCGCTCGACGTCGAGGTGCATCTGCTCGACCAGCGCATCGACGGAGTCGAACCGCCGCTCGCCCCGCAGGCGCTGGATGAACTCGATCGTCAGCATGCGCCCGTAGAGGTCTTCGTCCCAGTCGAGCAGGTACGCCTCGACGAGCACCGCGCGCCCGGTTCCGAACGTCGGGCGCACCCCGACGCTGACCGCGGCGCAGACGCCGTCGGCGCGGGCGGCGTAGATGCCGTGGCCCGGGCACACGAGCGCCTCGTCGGGAACCATGTTGGCGGTCGGGAAGCCGAGCTTGCGGCCCCGGCGGTCACCGGCGACGACCTCGCCCCGCAGCCGGAACGGCGCCCCGAGCATGCGCCGCGCGAGGTCCACCTCGCCGGCCAGCACGAGGCCACGGATGTGGCTCGAGGACACAATCTCGCCGTCGACCTCGACGAGCGGGACCACGCGGGTCTCGAACCGCGGGTCGGCCATGAGCATCGCGGTGTCCCCGGCCGCGCGGTGACCGAAGCGGAAGTTCTCGCCCACCGAGACGTGTGTCGCCGACAGTCGCTCGACGAGGATCCGGTCGATGAACTCCTGTGGCGTCTGGGCGGCGAAGCCCTCGTCGAACGGGATCACGACCAGCTCCTCCACGCCCAGCGTCGCGATCAGCTCCGCCTTCGCGTCGAGGCTGGTCAGCAGCCTCGGCGCCGCCTCGGGACGGACGACCTGCAGCGGGTGGGGCTCGAACGTGAGCACCGTGTCGTTGCCGCTGATCACCTCCCGGTGACCCACGTGCACGCCGTCGAACTCGCCGACCGCCACCCGCCTCGGTCTCGGGAGCGCGTCTGGAAGCATCGTCACCCGCATCGGCGCGGAAGCCTAGCTTGCACCAGCCGCCGTCAGCCACGCGCGACCTTCCGCGCTGCGCTCACTGCGCGCAGACCGTCGCCCCGAGCTTGGTCGCCGTGCTCGCCACCTGCTGGCCCGCGCCCTGGATCTTGCCCAGGTCCTGCAGGCCGCTCGGGTCCTTGGCATCCGCCTTCCTGCGGATCGTCTGCAGCAGCGTGTTCGCCGCCTGCTGGGCCGAGATGAAAGCGCTCCAATCCGGAGCAGCGGAGCTGTCGGGCTTGAGCGCCTGCAGCCGGGTCGTCTCGGTGTCGGTGATCGGACCGATCTTGTCGAAGTACGCAGCGGCCTGACCGGCGGCCTGGATGCTTGCCGGCTGCGGGACCGCCTTGGCCGCGGTCTGGGCGGTGGTGCAGATCGCGTTGGCCTTGCTGACGAGCTCGCTGCGCGCCAGCGTGCTGCTACTCGACGAGCCTCCACAGGCGGCGAGCGCGGTGCCGGAGGCGGCGGCCGCGATCACCAGGCTCAGCTTGTGGCTCCTCATAGGCTCCCATCCTCAGTTCGCCGTTCACCTGCCTACTCGATGAATCGTCACACTACGGGGTCAGCCGCGCAGGCCGACGATCGGCTTGAGACCGGCGCCGGAGCCGGCCGGCTCGGCAAGCGCAATCAGGCCGCGCTCGTCGGTGAGCCGCACGGTCCCCGTCCCCTCGCCGGGCACGACGACGCCGTGCCCGGCCCGTCTCGCGTCCTCCTCGCCGAGCCGGACCTCGGGCATGAAGCCGAGCGCCTCCCCGAGCGGAATGATCCGCTCGGGGTCCGCCTCGGCGACGACGAAGTTGCCGATCGCCATCCGGCGCAGCTGCTCGCAGTAGGCATCGCCGAGATCGGCGATCAGCGTGCGCACGTAGGTCCCGGACGAGCATTCGATCAGGAACCCGCGCCGCGGCCCCGAGCGCCAGCTCTCGCTGAACCGGTGCACCTCGACCTCCCGCTCGCGCAACTCGACCTCAATCCCCGCCCGGGCCATCGCATACGCCCGCCGGCCCGACACCTTGACGGCCGAGTACGCGGGCGGGCGCTGCATCAGCCGGCCGGTCGGCAGTCGCAGGTTCCCGTCCGGCACCACGCCCGTCTCGGCGATCTCGCCCTCGGGGTCTCCCGTGCTCGAGACGGCGCCGAAGCGCGCCTCCACCGCGTAGGTCTTCGGCAGGGCCATCAGGAACCGCTGCACCCGCGTCGCGCGCCCCACCAGCACGAGCAGCAGCCCGGTGGCGAACGGATCGAGCGTCCCGGCATGGCCCACCTTGGCCCCCCGGCCCAGCCGCCTCCGCACACCGAGCACCACGTCGTGCGAGGTCACGTGGGCGGGCTTGTCGAGCAGGATCACGCCGGACACGGGGCCGTCGGTCATGCGCAACGCCCCGACTCGGTGGAGCATCGCACTACAGCTGCGCCGCGATCTGCTCGCGCAGGAACTCAACGAGCTCGTCACGGGACAGGGCGGTGCTGAAGCCGGCCGCCTGGCGGTGGCCGCCTCCGCCCTGCGCGTGGGCGATCTGGGAGACGTCGATACGCTCGTCGCCGGAGCGCAGCGAGACCTTGGTCGGGGGCGCGTCGTCGGCGGCGCCGACGCGGTCGCGCACGAGCGCGGCGACGGCGGTGCCCTGAACGGCGCGGAGATGGTCGATCACGCCCTCCGAGTAGCTCTCCTCGGCGCCGGACTCCGTGAAGTCCTGGGCGGTGAGGGAGGTCAGCGTGAGGCGGCCCTCGTCGTAGCGCTCGACCTTGGCCAGGCCGCGCGCGAGCAGGGCCAGCTTCCCGTACGGGATGCCCTCGTACACGCGCCGGTAGATCTCGTGGACGTGGACGCCGGCCTTGATCAGCTCCGCGGCCATCTCGTGCGCGCGAGCACCGGTGTTCTCGTACATGAAGCGGCCGGTGTCGGTGATCAGGCCGACATAGAGGGCCTCGGCGATCGTGGTCGTCGGCTCGACCCCCAGCCCGTGCATGAGGTCCCACACGATCTCCGCGGTGCAGGAGGCCTGCGGGTCGACGAGGTTGACGGTTCCGAAGCGCGTGTTGTCGTGGTGGTGGTCGATGTTGAGGATCAGGCCCTCGGGGCGCTTGAGCGCCTCGGCAGGATTGCGGTCGAGGTTGCCGCAGTCGAGGAACACGGTCGTCCGCTCGTCGAGGTCGTCGGGCGGCGTGGAGACGAGACCTGACAAGGGGAAGAAGCGGTACTCGTAGGGCAGCGGGAACTCGTTCGAGTCCATGAACATGACGCTGTCCTTGCCGATCGTGGTGAGGATCTCCTGCATCGCGATGAGCGAGCCGAGCGCGTCGCCGTCGGGGTTCTCGTGCGTGACGACGATGAACTTCTCAGCGCCGCGGATCTCTGCGAGCACCTCGCCGCGCTCCGAGTGCTTGCCGTTCTCGCTCATGCGTCCGGTGCCACCTCGTCCTGGAGCAGCTCGGTGATGCGCATCCCGTGATCGATCGAACCGTCGTAGGCGAAGGTCAGCGTCGGGGTGTGCTTGAGCACGAGCTCGGAGGCCACGCGGCGCTGCAGGAAGCCCTGTGCGGAACGCAGGCCGTCGAGGCTCTCGGCGCGTGTCTCGTCGCCGCCGAGCACGCTGACGTACACGCGGGCGTGCCGCAGGTCGGGACTGGTCTTCACATCGGTGACGGTGACGAATCCCACGCGCGGGTCCTTGATTTGTGTGGCGATCGCCTTGCTGAGAACAGCGCGAACGGCCTCATCGACGCGCCTCATCCGGGGTCGGCCCATCCTATCCGTCCTCATGACCGCTTGACGGTCCAATTTCGTTCATCCGCGCAGGTCCTCCACCGAGGCCACGAGGCGCTCCACGCGGACGCCCTGCGGGAAGCGCGCGTCGAGCCATCGCTCGACACCGTCGGCTGCGGCCGACAGCGTGGACAGCGAGCCGCTGGTCAGCGCGGCGGTCAGCGTCGAGCGCTGCCACACGTCCTGATAGCCGGTCTCCGACACCGCCGTCCCGAGCCGTCCGTGCAGCTGCGCCTTGACCGACTGCAGCTCCTTGCGCTTGCCCTTCAGGCTCCCTGCCTCGGGGAAGTGGAGGTCGATCACGAGGACGGCCACAAAGCCGCTCCCGGCCATCGAACGGCGGCCTGCTAGGCGAGCTCGCGCTCGACCTGGCGCGTCGCGTAGGTCTCGAACACGTCGCCCTCTTTGACGTCGGCGAAGTCCTTGAGCACGATCCCGCAATCGAATCCCGAGGCGACCTCGCGCACGTCGTCGTTGAAGCGGCGCAGGCTGGCGATCTCGCCCGTGTAGACGACGGTGCCGTCGCGGACCAGCCGGACCTTCGAGCCACGGGTGATCTTGCCCTCGGTGACGTGGCAGCCGGCGATCGTGCCCACGCGCGAGGCGCGGAAGATCTGGCGCACCTCGGCGGAGCCGAGCGACTCCTCGACCTCTTCGGGGGCGAGCATCCCCTGCATGGCGCTGCGCAGCTCCTCGATCGCTCGGTAGATGACCGCGTAGTGGCGGATCTCCACGCCCTCGCGCTCGGCGACGGCGCGCGCGTCGCCCACCGGTCGCACGTTGAAGGCGAGGATCACCGCGTCGGAGGCGGCGGCGAGCATCACGTCGGACTCGGTCACGGCGCCGACCGCGCGCCGGATCACGTTGACCGACACCTCGTCCTGCGGGAGCTTGGCGATCTCGTCCTCGATCGCCTCCAGCGAGCCGGCGACATCGGACTTGATGACCAGGTTGAGCTCCTGCAGGCCGCGCTTGAAGATGTCCTCGAGCGAGATCTTCTTCCCGCTGCGCCGAGCCAGCGACTCGGTCTTCAGGCGGGTCGCGCGCTCGCCCGCGAGCTGGCGGGCCCGGCGCTCGTGATCGACGACGCGGACGTGCTCGCCGGCCTCGGGCACGCCGTCGAAGCCGAGCACCTCGACCGGCTCGCCCGGGAAGGCCTGCCCGACGCGGTTGCCGAGGAAGTCGTTCATCGCCCGCACACGGCCCCAATGGGCGCCGGCCACGAGCGCGTCCCCGACCTCGAGCGTGCCGCGGCCGATCAGGATCGTGACCACCGGACCCCGGCCGGGATCGAGCTTGGACTCGACCACGGTGCCCGAGGCGGGCGCATTCGGGTTGGACTTCAGCTCCTCGACCTCGGCCATTACGAGGATCGTCTCGACCAGGTCGTCGAGGCCCTGCTTGGTCTTCGCCGACACGTCGACGAACTCGGTCTCTCCGCCCCACTCCACGGGCTGCAGGCCGAGTTGCGTCATCTCGGTGCGCACGCGGTCGGGCTGCGCGCCCTCCTTGTCGATCTTGTTCACGGCCACGAGGATCGGAACGCCGGCTTCCTTGGCGTGATCCACGGCCTCCTGCGTCTGCGGCTTCACCCCGTCGTCGGCGGCGACCACGATCACGGCGATGTCGGTGACCTTGGCGCCGCGCGCACGCATGGCGGTGAACGCCTCGTGGCCGGGCGTGTCGAGGAAGGTGACGACCTTGTCGCCGTGGTGCACCTGGTAGGCGCCGATGTGCTGGGTGATCCCCCCGGCCTCGCCGGCGGCGACCTCCGTCTCGCGGATCGCGTCGAGCAGCGAGGTCTTGCCGTGATCGACGTGGCCCATGATCGTGACCACCGGCGGACGCTCGATCAGGTCCTCGTCGGCGTCGTTAAACACCGGCTCGGAGATCTCCTCGTCCTCGGAATGGACGATCTCCACCTCGCGGCCGAGCTCGGACGCCAGCACCAGGATCGACTCATCGGTCAACGTCTGCGTGACCGTCTTCATCTCGCCGAGCTGCATCAGCTTCTTCATGATCTCCGCCAGCGGCACGTCAAGGTACTCGGCGACGTCCTTGACGGTCGAGCCCGAGTTGATCCGGACCGTGTTCGGCTCGGCGAGCGCGGTGCGCGAGGCCGACGGACGCGACTCCGCCTCTTCGTCGTAGACACCGCGTCGGCGCCGGCCGCGCCGCTGGCGCCGGGGCGGCTGGTTGGACTGGCCGGGCCCGCCACCGGGGGCGCGCCGGGACGCCTGCGAGTCGATCACCACGCGGCGTCGGCTGCCCGGGGTGCCGGGGGCGCGCTCGCCCTGGAGCGAGTCCCGCGTCGGGCGCTTGTGTCCCTGCTCGCCGTTCTGGGCGCCGCCGTCGGCCGCAGCGGCCGACGCGTCACCGTCAGGGGCGGCCGCGGCGGCCGGCGGCGGGGCCGGCGCCGCCGGAGCGGCCTTCTCGGCCACGGGGGCCGGTGCCGCCGCGGCCGGCTTCTCGGCCGGCGGGGCCTTCGCGGCTGCGGGAGCCTTGGCCGCTGCCGGGGCCTTCGCGTTGCCCGCGCCCTTTGCGGCCGCCGGGGCCGCGTCGACGCTCGCCGGCGCTTCGCCGCCGTTCCCGAGCACCGCCAGCGCGGCCGCCTCGTCGACGGCCGAAGAGGCCGCCTTGACGTCGAGTCCGCCGGCCTTCAGCTGTGCAAGCACGTCCTTGGCCGACAGGCCGCGTTCTTTCGCTATCTCGTGTACACGCTTCTTCATCTGCTGTTCCAGTGTAAGGGCAGGCGCCAACCGCGAGGTCCGGCCGCTCCCGGGGGGCCTAAGATGTTGCGCCCTCCGCCGGCTCGGACTCCGGCGCGCCTGCCGCGCCATCCTCGCCGTCGCCGTCGGCTGACGCCTCGACCTGGTCGGTGTCCTGGCCGGCGAGCGCCTGGTGGGCTTCGATGCCGCAGTAGCGCGAGCCGGGCAGGGCCGCGTTCGGGCAGCGCCGGCCGTTGGACAGGATCGCAGCGCAGCGCCCCTGCGCCTCCTCCTGCTCGTAGCCGTGCTCGGCCTCCTCGGCCGCGAACTCGGTCTCCGACCGGATGTCGATCCGCCACCCGGTCAGGCGCGCGGCGAGCCGAGCGTTCTGGCCCTCGCGGCCGATCGCCAGCGACAGCTGGTCGTCGGGAACGATCACCGTGGCCTGCTTGTTGGCGTCGTCGACCAGGACCTCGCGCACGCGGGCCGGCGAGAGCGCCTTGGCGACGAATCGAGCCGGCTCGTCGTTGTAGGGGATGATGTCGATCTTCTCGCCACGCAGCTCGGACACGACCATGCGCACCCGCGATCCCCGCGGGCCGACGCAGGCGCCAACCGGGTCGACACCGTCGACGTGGGAGACGACGGCAATCTTCGACCGGTAGCCGGGCTCCCGGGCCACGCCGGTGATCTCCACCAGACCGTCGGCGATCTCGGGGACCTCGAGCTCGAACAGCGACTTGATCAGCTCGGGATCACGGCGCGAGACGATGATGCTCGGGCCCTTGGTCGAGTTGGACACGTCCTTGATCACGGCCTTGATCCGCTGCGAGTGGTCGTAGCGCTCGCCGTCGACCTGCTCGGACTTCGGCAGCAGCGCCTCGACGCGCTCGCGGAGCTGGACCAGCGTGTAGCGCGAGTCCGACTGCTGCACGATGCCCGTGATCAGCTCGCCGACGCGGTCGCGGTACTCCTCGAACATCATGTCGCGCTCGGCCTCGCGGATCCGCTGCAGGATCACCTGCTTGGCGGTCTGGGCGGCGATGCGCCCGAAGTCGTGCGGGGTGACGTCCTCGGTCTCGATCTGATCCTCGTACTCCTTGAGCTTCTCGAGATCGATCTCGGGCTCGGGCGGCTCGCGCATCTCGCCCGTCTCCGGGTCGACCGTCGGCGGTTGATCGACGGTCGACTCGACGAGCAGCTGCTCCTCGAGCTCCGGCGGGATCTTCAGCTCCCAGACGATGAAGTCGCCGCTGTCGCGATCCATCTCGACCTTCGCGTACGGCGCTGATCCGGGTGTCTTCTTGTACGCCGACAGCAGCGCATCCTCGAGCGCCTCCATCAGCTTCTCGCTGGAGATGTTCTTCTCAGCCGCGAGGCCCCGTACTGCTTCCACGATCTCCTTGGACATTGGGCTTACGCTCCCGGGACGAGGTTGGAGCCGACGATCTCGGCATAGGGGATCGTCACGAGGCCGTTCTCCGCGGCGATCGTCACATCCCGTTCGGAGGCGCCGACGAGCTCTCCGGTCAGGCTCTTGTGTCCGTCCCGCGCGTCCCGCAGCCGCACCCGCGCGTGCCGTCCGAGGAAGCGCGTGTAGTGCTGGGGCTTGGTGAGCGGACGATCCTGGCCTGGCGAGGAGACCTCGAGCGAATACCGGTCCCGATACTCGCCCAGATGCCCGGTGACGCGCTCGCACAGCGCGAGCGTGACGCCGTCCGGGTGGTCGATGAACAGGCGCAACGTGCTGCCTGAGACGACCTCGACGAGCAGCACCTCGACCTTGGGCTCGGCTTCCTGCAGCCGAGCCTCGATCTCCGACTGAAGCGCGCTCACTGTCTCCTCCGTGTTCATAAAAGTCATAAAAAAAAGCGGGCGAGCGCCCACTTTCGGTACGTCCACCGGGAATCGCCCCGGCGCGAAAGCTGTGCGCCCAGGGTAGCACCGCGTTCACAGCCCTGCATGAGGCAGACCGGTTGGCAAGCGCTCGTGCGCGGCCGCCGGCGCAGGTGCGCAGAGCCGCGTCAGGACCGCGCGGCCGCCGCCCGGGCGCGGTCGCGGTAGAGGCGGTAGTCACGCCGCGAGGGCTGCAGGCAGGCGGCCAGCACCAGCGGCTTGCGCGCCTCGGCGTGACGGCCGAGCAGCTGCAGTGAGCGGCCGAGGCAGAACTGGGCAAAGTCGTTCGTGGGCGCACGCTCGATCACCGCCTCGAACTCGCCCGCCGCCTGCTCGTAACGCTGGGCGTGGAACAGGGCACGACCGAGTGCCTCGCGGATCGATGTCTTGTCGGGAGCGAGGTCGCGCGCCCGGGAGAGCGGGATCACCGCCTGGTGGTGATGCCCCGCCTCGAGCAGCTCCGTCCCCCGCCGGTACAGCTCATACACGTCGTCCATAACTCGATTTTAGGACGGACCGCAAGCCGGTCAGGCAGCCCCGGACGGGCCACGGCGGCAGCGCCCACAGAGCGCGAAGGCGCCCGGTGACGCCCAACCCCTCCGACAGGCGCTCCCGCAGCGCACGGCGCTGAGCCGGGGTCGGACCGTGCCCGATCGCCCCGTAGCGGGACAGCCGCAGGGCCCTGATGTAGGCCGCCGCGTCGGGCGAGGAGCGGAAGCGGTGCTCGAGCTGGCTCAGGGTCGTCTCCGGCGGCAGCGGGCGCCCGCTGCGGGTCAGCGCGCGCTCGAGCTCGAACACGACCGGGTCTCCGGCCGCCCGGGCGGCGCGACGCCGGGCGGTGCGCAGCGCCAGCATCGCGAGCAGCCCGGCCGCTACGAACACGCCCGCCCCGAGGATCAGCCCCAGTCCGGAGCCGCCGCCGGCGGCGGCCCGGGAGGCGGCGGGGATGTCGTGGACCGGCCGGTGCAGCTGCCCCTGGCTGGCGCCGCCGCCGGCCGGGAACTTGGGCACCGCGAGCGCGCCGCGCCCACCGAGCGCGGGAGCGACGCCGGGCGTCGGATCGAAGCGCACCCAGCCATAGCTCGGGAACCAGGCCTCGACCCAGGCATGGGCATCGAGGTCGGAGACCACCCACTGCTTGAGCGACTGGTCGTAGGTACCGCTCGTGAACCCGGCCGAGACCCGCGCCGGGACGCCTCCCATCCGCAGCAGGAGCGCCATCGCGCCGGAGAACTGCTGGCAGTAGCCGAGCTTGTCCTGGAACAGGAAGCTCTCGAGCGGATACCTGTGCCTGGGCGCGTTCTCGTTGTACGTGAACCCGGTCGAGAGGTAGCGCTCGACCCGCTTGATGTAGGCGATCGGCGTCGGCGCGCCCTTGGCCAGACGGCGGGCGAGCGCGTACGCGCCCGCGTAGGGAGAGGCGCGCATCGCGGCGGCGCCGTCGTTGCTCGTCGCCCCGGTGATCGTGTTTCCGGTGATCCGGACCGCGGGCGCGTGCGACCGGAACGGTGGGAACAGGATCTCCCCCGCGTCCGGCTGTCCCGGCGCGGTGCTCGGCAGCGTGATCGCGCGGTAGGAGGCGAGGTAGAGCTGCGGGTACGGCTGCCCTGCCGTGGCCGCCAGCTCAGCCGTGGTCGGCTGCGGCGAGTAGGCGGTGACGAAGTAGGAGTCGCCGGGCTCCAGGTCGGCGCCGGCCAGCCACGTGCCCGGGCTGTCGCCCGGGACGACGCCCTGCGGGACCTGCTCGGGCGGCTGCGTCGTGAAGCCCGCCGCGATCACCTCGGTGGTCCTCATCCCGCGGATCGTCACCTGCACGCGCTGGGTCCAGCGCGCCAGCGCGTTCGGGTCCGGCGCCGGGATCGCGGCGGTGGACTCGTCCGCACCCTGGACCCAGTCGACGCCGTCGAACACGTCGAGGTTCTGCGCCTTCCAGTAGTCCGGATGCGACGCCTTCACCGACATCACCTCGCGTCCGGTGCGCGGCCAGTCGAGCGGTCCGTAGCGCTGGGACCAGTCGAACGTCTCGATGTTGGTGGGCGCGAACGCCCCGGCCAGGCCCTCGTAGTTGAGCAGCGGCCGGTGGCGATCGAGCGCGGGGCCGATCACCATCGCTCCGGCTCCCGCCAGCGCGAGCGCGATCAGCGCCGCGCGCGTGTCGCGACGGCGCAGCCGCTCGCCCCACACCAGCGCCGCGACCAGGGCGAGCAGCAGCAGGCCCTGCAGATACGGCGCCTGGGGCCGGATCAACGTCGAGGGAACGACCGCGAGCGCGATCAGCGGCATCGCCGCGGCCGCGCGGCGCGCGTCGCCCAGCGACCGGGGCGCGAAGGCCAGCACCAACGCGGCGTCCATCACCAGCACCGCAGCGCCCAGCGTCACCACCACCGGCACCCACGGGTCGGCGCCGTTGTATGGCACGAGCACCCGCGGCAGCGCGCCGAGACCGTCGGAGATGCCCGACCAGATCGCACGCGGGTGCCCGTGCACGATCAGCGTGGCGGGAACGCCGGCCAGCGCCAGCGCCGCCAGGCAGGCCAGCACGGCGACGATCACCGCCAGCCCCCGGGCGACCCGGCCGCGGGTGACCGCGGCCCCGAGCACGCCGGCGGTCACGGTGGCCAGGGCGAGCAGGCCGAGCATCCGCGAGCTCGGCCGCGGATCGAGCAGGATCGACCAGCGGGAGACGCCGTACAGGCCGAGCGCGGCGAACGCCGTCAGGGTGATCAGCGGTCGCGCGGGCTGTGCGCGGCGATCTGCGTGGACGCTCTCTCGCCCCGCGCGCCCGCCGCCGAGGACGCTGACAGCCTCGTCGAACGCGCTCATGCCGCCCGCTCCCCCGGCCGCGAGCGCAGCACGTAGCCGCGGCAGCCGGCCACCTCGAAGCTCGGCCGCAGGAGGCGGCTCGAGCCCGGCACACGCGCCGCCACCTGCTTCTCGGCGTGCGGCGGGCCGGGCACGACCAGGACGCGCGCGCCGCGGGCGATCCCGACCACCGCCGGGGGCAGGCGCTCGAGCGACAGCGCCGCGACGTAGAACACCGGACCCAGCCGCGCCTGTCCGCCCAGCACGGGCGCCGGCGACCCCGTTCCGCCGCAGACCAGCGCCAGGCGCACGTGCGCGGTCGGCCAGGCGGCGAGGTCGGCCTCGATCGGCGTCGGGCGTCGCTCGCCGGGCAGCAGCAGCGCGCAGCCGCCCTCGCGGGCCAGCTCGCGCGCCAGCGAAGCCGCCGCGCGGACCGCGGCATCGACATCGTCACTGCGCGCGTCCCCGCCCGCGTCGAGGACGACCAGCGGACTGGTGTCGCCCTCCACGCGCAGGCGCCGCTCGAGCAGGCCGGCGCCACGCGCGAGCGCCTGCCAGTGGATGCGCGAGGCGGGAGTCCCGGGCCGGTACGGACGCAGGCCGTCGAGGTCGACCGCGGCCAGCGCCTCGGGTCGCGCGAACGCGGCCGCCGGGCTGCGCCGGTCGCCGCGCGCGCCGTCGACCCAGTTGACCGGCGCGGTGCGCGGCAGCACGATCAGTTCCCGCGGGCGCCCGGCGCCGGCGCGCACGACGCGGGCGATGTCGAGCGGGTCGTGGATGATCAGCGACGGTGGATCCAACCGCCGCCGGCCGCGCCGGTCGAAGCGGACCACGACCCGGATCGTGGTCGAGCGGGCCCGCCGGGGGAGCGAGATCGGACCCGCCGCGAGCGGCTCGAGCACTGCGGCGACGGGCAGGCGCAGACGGCCGGTGTGCACCTCGATCGACGCCTCGAGCGGCTCGTCCTCGATCACCCGGCGGTCATCCATTCGGCGCTCGATGCTCGTGCCGCGCGCGGCCAGGACGATCCACACGGGCGTCGCGACCCCCAGCAGCGCCAGGCCGGCGCCGAGCACGAACAGCGGCGAGGTGTCGAACAGGAAGGCGGTCAGCGTCAGCGCCACTCCGGCCACGCCGATGCCGAGCGCGCGTCGCACTACAACGCCCGTACCGCCGAGATCGCGTCGGCGATCACGTCGCCGGCCGCGGCACGGGCCGACTCCGGCGCCAGCACCAGTCGGTGCGCGAGGACCGGCTCGGCCAACGCCTGCACGTCGTCGGGGAGCGTGTGGTCGCGCCCCTGCATCATCGCGTGGGCCTTGGCGGCCCGGAGCAGCATCAGCCCGGCGCGCGGGCTTGCGCCGAGGTCGACGCGCGGATCCTCGCGCGTGCGCCACAGCAGCTTGACCACGTAGTCGCGCAGCGGCTCGGAGGCCCGGACCCGGGCGGCGGCGTCCTGGGCCGAGAGCACCTCGCCGGCGGTGACGACCGGCCCGAGACCGAGCACGCGGTCGCCCGCCTCGTGGTCGGCCAGCATGCCGGCCTCGGCCTCGGGCTCGGGGTAGCCGAGCGAGATGCGGACCATGAACCGGTCGACCTGGGCCTCGGGCAGCGGGTAGGTGCCCTCGTACTCGATCGGGTTCTGGGTCGCCAGCACCAGGAACGGGCGGGCCAGCTCGTGCGTCTGGACGTCGACCGTGACCCGGCGCTCCTGCATGCACTCCAGCAATCCGGACTGCGTCTTGGGCGAGGCGCGGTTGATCTCGTCCACGAGCACCACGTTGGCGAACACCGGGCCGGGGCGGAACTCGAAGTGCTGCTCGCGCTGGTCGTAGACGTTCGTGCCCACCACGTCGGCCGGAAGCAGGTCCGAAGTGCACTGGATGCGGGCGAACTGGCAGTCGATCGAGCGCGCGATCGCCCGCGCGAGCGCCGTCTTGCCGACCCCCGGGTAGTCCTCGACGAGCACGTGGCCCTCGGCCAGCATCGCGACCAGCACGTGCTCGAGCGTCTCGGGTCTCACCTGCACGGCCCGCGCGACGTTCTCGGCTATCCGCCGCGCGATCGCGGCGGCCGCTTCACACTCGTGCGACGCGACCGGCGGTGGTGGCTCCGGCGGCTCCATGGCTTCCCTCCCTCTCTCGGCGCAGCGCCTCGACCTCGTCGAGCACCGCTGCCGCAACGCGTTCCTTGCTGGTCCTGGCCACTTGTCGCT
This sequence comes from uncultured Solirubrobacteraceae bacterium, assembly GCA_963816005.1. GTDB lineage: Bacteria > Actinomycetota > Thermoleophilia > Solirubrobacterales > Solirubrobacteraceae > Palsa-465. Next base: position 119,456 of record CAWFKF010000088.1, read on the forward strand.
CCCCCGCCGGCGACAGGATCACGACCTCGTTCTCGGGCGCGTCGAAGCCGATCCCCGGCCGCGAGATGTCGTTGACCACGATCGCGTCCAGACGCTTGCGCTCGAGCTTGCCGCGCCCGTAGTCGAGGGCGCGATCGCCGTGCTCGGCGGCGAACCCGACCAGCACCTGGCTCGGACGTCGGCGCTCCGCCAGCGCGCTGAGCACGTCGTCGGTCGGCTCGAGCTCGATCGTGGGCGGGGTGCCCGCGTCCTTCTTGAGCTTGGTCTCGGCCGGATGCGCGGGACGGAAGTCGGCTACCGCCGCCGACATCAGCAGCACGTCCGTGGTGTCGAACTGCTGCTCGCACGCTTGCTGCAGCTCGGCGGCGGTCTGCACCGCGACGATTTGCACGCCGGCCGGGGGCGCGAGCGAGACGTTGGCCGCGACCACGGTCACCGCGGCGCCGCGGCGCGCGGCCTCGGCCGCGAGCGCATAGCCCATGCGCCCGGATGAGCGATTGCCGATGAAGCGCACGCTGTCGATCGGCTCGCGCGTGCCTCCGGCGGTGACGAGCACCCGCGTCCCGGCCAGCGACGCGGCGCCTGGGCCGGTGCCCAGCAGCCGCTCGCAGGCGGCCAGGATCTGCTCGGGCTCGGCCAGCCGGCCGATGCCGCGCTCGCCGTGCGAGGCCAGCTCGCCCTCCCCGGGCGGGATGATCGTCACGCCCCGCTGCTCGAGCAGGGCGAGCCCGGCCTGCGTGGCCGGATGCAGGTACATGCGGCTGTTCATCGCCGGCGCCACCGCCACCGGGCAGGCTGCCGCCAGCGCCGCGGTGCTCAGCAGGTTGTCGGCGTGCCCGTGAGCGAGCTTGGCGATCGTGTTGGCCGTCGCCGGCGCGATCAGGTAAAGCTCGGCCCGCTCGACCAGGGCCAGATGGCTGATCGGCGCGCGCTCGGGCGGCGGCTCGCCCGGATAGGACCCGCGCGCCGGGTCGGGCTCGAACTCGCTGCTCAGCACCGGCGCGCCGGTGATCGCCTCAAACGACGCCACGCCGACGAACCGCTTGGCCGTCGGCGTCTGGATCACCCGGACCGAGTGGCCGGCGCTAATCGCCAGGCGCGCGGTCTCGATCGCCTTGTAGGCCGCGATTCCGCCGCTCACGCCGAGAAGCAACCGGGCCATCAGCTCGACCGGGCCGCCTTCGCCGGCCCTACCGGTAGTGGTACTTGATCTTGCCCTGAGCGACTTCCTCGAGCGCGATCGTCAGATAGTTCTTGGAGCGGGTGTCGACCATCGGCGGCGGGAACTCGTCGAACGTGCCCTCGCCGAGGTTGTGGTAGTACGAGTTGATCTGCCGCGCGCGCTTGGCGGCCACGATCACGCTCGCGTAATCGGAATCCACATGGTCGAGCAGCTTGTCGATGCGAGGTGAGATCAAGGGTGTTCCTTTGTGATGGGGACATACAGGGTAGCGAGGCGCTTACGTGGCCTCATCCGCCAGGGCGCCGGCCACGATCCGAGCCAGCTCGTCGGTCGCGTCCTCGAGCCGGTCGTTGACGACGACGTGCCCGAACTCGGGCTGGGCGACCATCTCCTCCTCGGCGGTGCGCATGCGCGCGGCGACCTGATCCGGCGCGTCGGTGCCCCGGCCGACCAGTCGGGCCCGGAGCGCCTCGCTGGACGGCGGCGCGATGAACACCTGCACCGCCTCGGGCATCGCCGCACGGACCTGGCGAGCCCCCTGGACCTCGATCTCGAGCACCACCGGCACTCCGGCCGCCAGCCGTCGCTCGAGCTCGGAGCGCAGCGTCCCGTAGCGGTTGCCCGAATACGTGGCGTGCTCGACGAAATCGCCGGCCTGAACGCGCCGGTCGAACTCGGCGTCGGTGAGGAAGTGGTACGCGACGCCGGGCTTCTCCCCGGGCCGCGGCGCCCGGGTGGTGGCCGAGATCGAGAGCTCGAGCTCCGGCGTGCGCTCGAGCAGGCCGTTGATCAGCGTGCCCTTGCCGACCCCGGAGGGCCCTGTGATCACGAAGACCTTCGCCACGCGCTCGGGAAGTGGGCCGAGCGGGTGCTCAGCGGCGCAGCAGCGTCACGAGCTCGGCGCGCTGGCGCTGTGAGAGCCCGCCCATCGTCTTGCTCGGAGAGATCCTGCACTGGGTCAGAATCCGGTTGACCTTGACGCGGCCGTACTTCGGCACGGCCAGCAGGAGGTCGAACACCTTGGCGGTCTCGAGATATTCGGGCGGATCGAGCAGCAATTCGTGGATCTGCTGGCGACCGGCCTTGAGGTCCCGCTTGAGCTGCGCGCGGCGGCTGCGGATGTCGTTGGCGCGCTGCAAGGCCTCCATCCGTTGCAGGAGTGACCTTTCGGGTGCGGCAACGGGCTTGGCTGGCGACTCACTGACCGGCGGCATGGGCGGCGAGTCTACATCGTCGTACGGGGCGTTCAAGGTTTATCAGGGCAATTCGGGTGCAATTGTGCTCGATCTCAACCTGAGCTTTAGCATTGTCGAGCCTGGTTACGGCAATAGCCCGGTTTTGCAGCGGCTTTCACGCGGTGTAAGCAACTCTGCACTTGTTCCGGATATGAAACGCCGCAGTTTGCGGCGAGACCAGCCAGCTCTGCGGCCACCCTGGCCCCGGCGGCCGGGTCGCGGAAGCTTTCCGTCCCCACGGCGACCAGGCTTGCGCCCGCGCGCAGCAGGTCAAGTGCATCCTGACCGCGCTGGACGCCGCCCATCCCAACGATAGGGACTTTTACCGCTCGTGCCACCGCATATACCTGCGCCAGCGCCGTTGCTCTGAGGGCCGGCCCGGATACGCCGCCGGTGATGCCCCCGAGCCAGGGCTCCCCCGAGCGGGGATCGAGCGCCATCCCGCGGATCGTGTTGATCAGCGAGACCGCGTCGGCGCCGCTCTCCTCGGCCGCGCGGGCGACGGCGGCGACGTCGGTCGCGTTGGGCGTCAGCTTGACGATCAGCGGCTTGCCGGTCAGGGGCCGGACGTGGTCGAGCAGCGCACCGACCTCCGCGGGCACGGCGCCCATCATCAGGCCCGTCTCCACGTTGGGGCAGGAGACGTTGAGCTCCAGCGCAGCCACCTCCTGGCGCTCGGCGAAAGCGTCCACGAGCAGGCCGACCTCCTCGCGGCTGAAGCCCATCACATTGACGATCAGCGGCACCGGCAACTCGGCGAGCTGCGGCAGGTCCGTGCTCAGGTACCCGTCGAGGCCCTTGTTCGGCAGCCCGATCGAGTTGATCATGCCGCCGCCCAGCTCCCACAGGCGGGGCGGTGGGTTGCCCTGGCGCGGCGCCAGGGTCACCGTCTTGGAGACGAACGCCGCGAAGGGGAACTGCTCCAGCAGCGCGTCGCCGAACACCTTGCGGGCCGCGATCGCGTCGAACGTCCCCGAGGCATTGATCACCGGGTGGGCGAGCTCGATTCCGCACAGCTGCACCGGTCCTGCGGTCGGCGCGTGGGTCAATGCCCCGCCCCGGCCACGATCGCGGTCTCGAGCACGGCGGCGTCGAGCACCGGCCCGTCGACGCACAGCCGGACATAGCCGGTCCGGGTCGGCACGACGCAGCCGAAACAGGCGCCGAACCCGCACGCCATTCCCGACTCGAGCGCCAGCTGCGCGTCGATCGAGCGCTCGGCGCAGAGCGCGCGGACGGCCTCGAGCATCGCCGGCGGCCCGCAGGCGTAGACCACGGCGTCCGCGTCGGCGTCGAGCTCGACCTCGAGCAGCTCGGTCACGAGCCCATGGTGGCCGACCGAGCCGTCGTCGGTCGCCACCAGGGCGCCGCTCAGCAGGCCGGCGCCCTCCGCGTGGTCGGTGTCACGGAACCCGAGCAGCACGGGAGTCCGGGGTCCGAGCTCGTCCTGCCAGATGGCCAGGGGCGCGATCCCAACCCCGCCGCCCACGAGCAGCGCCCGCCGCTCGCCGCCGGGCGGCGCGAAGCCGATCCCCAGCGGGCCGGTGAGCAGCAGCTCCTCGCCCGCCCCGAGCTCGCACAGCCGTCTCGTGCCCGGTCCGACGTCCTCGAGCAGGAACTCGAGCTCGGCGCCGGCGACCGCGCCGGTCCCGGCCCCGGCGCGGGCGCGGGCGCGGGCGCGGGCGCGCATGACGCTGAACGCGCGGGGCAGAAACGGACGCTCGCCAACTCCCCCTCCCCACCGCTCAGCCGCGCTCAGCATGTAGAACTGGCCCGCGCTCGGCACGGCGCCGTGCGGATCCGAGCAGCGGAGCACGACGTATGCGCCGTGCTCGGTACGTCCGAGCACGCGGGCGGGCCGCCGCCCGAACGGCGCCGGCGTGCGCTCGCTCACGTGACCGTGCTGGGGCGGGCGTGAATCTCCTGCAGCGAGAGCACCTCGGGCTCGCCCCGGCGGGCCGCGGCGATCGCGCGGGCCGCCGCCATCCCCCCCGCCATCGTCGTGATGCAGGGAATCCCGCGGGCGATCGCGGCCGAGCGGATCTCGTAGCCGTCGGTGCGGGCGCCGGTGCCGACGGGGGTGTTGATCACGAGGTCGACCTCGCCGCGCTCGATCCAGTCGACGACGTGCGGTGACCCCTCCCCGATCTTGTTGATCGTCTCCACCCGGATGCCCATCCGCCGGATCGCCTGCGCGGTGCCGCTGGTGGCGATGATCTTGAAGCCCAGGTCATGCAGCGTCGTGGCGATCCCCGTGGCGGCCGGCTTGTCGCCGTCGGCGACGGTGATGAACCCGGTGCCGCTCGTCGGCAGGTTTGCGCCGGTGGCCGCCTGCGCCTTGGCGAACGCGGTCGGGAAGTCGCGGGCGATGCCCATTACCTCGCCCGTCGAGCGCATCTCCGGCCCGAGCAGCGAGTCCGCTCCGGCGAAACGATCGAACGGGAGCACGACCTCCTTGACGCACACGTGCCCGTTGCTGGTGTCCTCGGGCAGGTCCAGATCGGCGACCCGCTCTCCCAGCAGCACCCGGGTGGCGAGCTTGGCCAGCGGCAGCCCGATCGCCTTGGACACGAACGGCACGGTCCGCGAGGCGCGCGGGTTGGCCTCGATCACGTACAGGCCGTTACCGTGGATCGCGAACTGGACGTTCAGCAGCCCGACCACCCCGAGCGCCTTGGCGATCCCGGCGGTCTGGGTCCGGATCAGCCCCAGCATCTCCTCGCCCAGGGCGTGCGGCGGCAGCACGCAGGCCGAGTCGCCCGAGTGGATCCCGGCCTCCTCGACGTGCTGCATCACCCCCGCGATCCACACGTCGGTACCGTCACACAGCGCGTCGACGTCGATCTCGATCGAGTCCTCGAGGAAGCGGTCGAGGTAGATGGCGCGGTGCGCGTGGGCGCCGACCCGCTCCAGATAGTGCTCGAGCCCCGCGGTGTCGTAGACGATCTCCATCGCGCGGCCGCCGAGCACGTAGCTCGGTCTGACCAGCAGCGGGAAGCCGACCTCCGGCGCCCGGTCGAGCGCCTCCTGGGCCGAGTCGGCGGTGGCGTACGGCGGCGCCCTGTAGCCGAGCCGGTCGAGCAGCGGCCCGAAGCGCGAGCGGTCCTCGGCGAGGTCGATCGCGTCGATGCTCGTGCCCAGGATCGGGACCCCGGCCGCGTGCAGTCCGGCCGCGAGCTTCAGCGGCGTCTGGCCGCCGAACTGGACCACGACCCCCTCCGGGCGCTCGACCTCGCACACCGCGAGCACGTCCTCGAGCGTCAGCGGCTCGAAGTAGAGCCGGTCGGAGGTGTCGTAGTCGGTCGAGACCGTCTCGGGGTTGCAGTTGATCATGACCGAGTCGCGGCCGGACTCGCGCACCGTCTGGGCCGCGTGCACGCAGCAGTAGTCGAACTCGATCCCCTGTCCGATCCGGTTCGGCCCCGAGCCCAGGATGACCACGCTCGGCCTCGTCCCGCGGTCGATCTCGTGGGCGGGACCGCCGGCGGGCGGACGCTCCCAGCCCGAGTAGTAGTACGGGGTGCTGGCGGCGAACTCCGCCGCGCAGGTGTCCACCGACTTGTACGTCCGCTCGCCGGCGAAGGCGGCGTCGGGATCGGTGGCCAGCTCGGACAGCTCGCGCACGAACCAGGGATCGATGCTCGTGCGCCGGCCGAGCTCGTCGAGGTCGAAGCCCCGGCGCAGCGCCTCCAGCAGGTGGTCGAAGCGCTCGGGGCCCGGCGCCTCGAGCGTGGCGAACAGCTCGCCGTCGTCCTCGGGCGAGGGCGGCCGGTGGTCGAGCTCGCGCGAGCGCTGTGCCTTGGCGAACGCCTGCTGGAACGTCCTGCCGATCGCCATCACCTCGCCGACGGCCTTCATATGCGTCGTCAGCCCCGCCTCGGCACCGGGGAACTTCTCGAACGCGAACCGCGGCCACTTGACCACGCAGTAGTCGATCGTGGGCTCGAAGCTGGCCGGCGTCGCCCGCGTGATGTCGTTGGGGATCTCCTGCAGCGTGTAGCCGACGGCGAGCCGGGCGGCGATCTTGGCGATTGGGAACCCGGTCGCCTTGCTGGCCAGGGCGCTCGAGCGGCTCACCCGCGGGTTCATCTCGATCACCACGATCTCGTCGGTGCGCGGGTTGACGGCGAACTGCACGTTCGAGCCGCCGGTCTCCACCCCGACCGCCCGGATCACGGTGATCGCCTGGTCGCGCAGGGCCTGGAACTGCTTGTCGGTCAGCGTCTGCTGGGGCGCGACGCAGACGCTGTCGCCGGTGTGCACGCCCATCGGATCGAGGTTCTCGATCGAACACACGATCACGACGTTGTCGGCCCTGTCGCGCATCACCTCGAGCTCGAACTCACCCCACCCGAGCACCGACTCCTCCAGCAGCACCTGGCCGATCGGCGAGGCGGCGATGCCGCGGCCGACGACCGTGTCGAGCTCCGCCTCGTGGCGCACGACACCGCCTCCGCGGCCGCCGAGCGTGAATGCCGGCCGGACGATGATCGGCAACCCGAGCTCGGCCACCGCCGCCCGGGCGTCGTCGAGATCATGGGCGATCGTCGAGCGCGGCACCCGCAGCCCCGCGTCGGTCATCGTCTGGCGGAAGCGCTCGCGGTCCTCGGCGCGATCGATCGCCTCGTAGTCGGCGCCGATCAGCTCCACGCCGTAGCGCTCGAGCGTGCCGTCCTCGTGCAGCGCCTTGGCCAGGTTCAAGGCCGTCTGGCCGCCGAGCGTCGGCAGCAGCGCGTCCGGCCGCTCGCGCTCGATCACCTGGGTCACCGGACCCGGCAGCAGCGGCTCGATGTAGGTCGCGGTCGCGACCTCGGGGTCGGTCATGATCGTGGCCGGGTTGGAGTTGACCAGCACGACCTCGTAGCCCTCCTCCATCAGCACCTTGCACGCCTGCGTGCCCGAGTAGTCGAACTCGGCCGCCTGCCCGATCACGATCGGGCCCGAGCCGATCAGCAGGATCTTGTGGATGTCGTCACGCCGGGGCATGAGGGTTAGCTCCGCGGGGCATCCGACCCCGCGTTCTGAGACTGGTGCTCGACTTCAGGTCTCGCTTGACCGGGGCGCCTTCGCCGCCCCTCGATCTCCGTCACGAAGCGGTCGAACAGGTACAGCGAGTCGTGGGGTCCGGGGCCGGCCTCGGGGTGGTACTGGACCGTGGCGCCGGGGACGTCGAGCAGCCGCAGACCCTCGACCGTGCGGTCGTACAGGTTGATGTGGGTCAGCTCGGCCGCGCCGAAGTCGGTCTCCCAGCGGACCGGCTCGTCGCGCTCGATCGTGCGCTGCCCGCTCGGCCCCAGCACCGCGAACCCGTGGTTCTGGCTCGTAATCTCGATCCGTCCGGTGGTCAGATCCTTGACCGGATGGTTGGCCCCGTGATGGCCGAACGGGAGCTTGTACGTCTCGAGCCCGAGGGCGCGGCACAGCAATTGGTGGCCGAGGCAGATGCCGTACACCGGACGCCGGCCCACCAGTTGCCGGACGGTCTGGACCACGTACTCGAGCGCGGCCGGATCGCCGGGGCCGTTGGCGAGGAAGAACGCGTCGGGGTCGCCGGCCAACAGCTCCTCGGCGCTGGTGGCGCACGGGTACAGCTCCACCGTCGCGCCGCGGGCACGGAGGTTGTGGATGATCGACAGTTTCACGCCGGTGTCGATCATCGCGATCCGCGGCCCGCGCGAGCCCGCGGCCCCGCCGGTCGGCTCGAGTACGACCCGTTCCGCGGGCGTCACCTCCCGGGCCAGGTCACGGCCCTTCATCGACGGCTCGGCGTCGATCAGCTCCTGGGCCTTGGCCTCCGGCACGCTGGCCGGGAACAGGCCGCCGCGCATCGAGCCCTCGTCGCGCAGGTGCCGCACGAGCGCGCGCGTGTCGAGGTCGGTGATCGCGGGGATCCCGCAGTCGATCAGCCAGGCGAGCCAGCCGCGCTCGGCGCCGGGCGCGTCCTCGCGGTCGACCGCGGCGCGCATGATCGCGGCGCGGGCATGGATGCGGTCGGACTCCAGCGCCTCCTCAGAGACCCCGTAGTTGCCGATGTGCGGGTACGTGAACGTGATCAGCTGCCCGGCGTAGCTCGGGTCGGTCATCGCCTCCTGGTAGCCCGACATCGAGGTCGTGAACACGATCTCGCCGACGGCGTGCCCGTCGCCCCCACAGGCCAGGCCGTCCAAGCGCGTCCCGTCCTCGAGCAGGACGTAGGCGGTGGCCGGTTGTGCGCTCACGCGACGGAGCCGGCCTCGGTGAGCATCGGCGCGCGGAACGCCACCGCGCCCGCCGCGACGGTCAGGACCACACGGCCGTGCAGAGTACGGCCGTGGAAGCAGCAGTTCGCCGACCGGCTGGCGTAGCCGTGGGCGCCGACCTCGAAGCGGCCCTCGAGATCGACCAGGCACAGGTTCGCCGGCTCGCCGGGAGCGATCAGCGGGCTCGGTAGGTCGTACAGGGCGGCGCCGGCGGTCATCCGCTCGATCACCGTCGCGAGCTCGATCTCGCCGGGCATGACCAGCTCGGTCAACAGCGCCGGGAACGCGGTCTCCAGGCCCGTGGTCCCCATCGGCGCCTGCTCGAACGGGACCTCCTTCTCGTGGCGGGCATGGGGCGCGTGGTCGGTGGCGATGCAGTCGATCACGCCGCTGGACAGCGCCTGCACGAGCGCCGTCCGGTCGGCCTCGGAGCGCAGCGGCGGGTTCATCTTGAACCGGCTGTCGAGCGTGCGCACGATGTCGTCGGTGAGCGTGAGATGGTGCGGGCAGACCTCGCCGCTGACCCGCGCGCCGGCGGCCTTGGCCTGCGCGAGCGCTTCGATCGACTCCACGCAGGAGAGGTGCTGGAAGTGCACACGCGCGCCCTCGTACCTGGCCAGCGCGCCGTCACGCGCCACCATCGTCGACTCCGAGACCGACGGGATCCCGGCCATGCCCAGCCGGGCCGAGACCGCGCCCTCGTGCATCACGCCGTCGGCCGACAGTGCCGGGTCCTCCTCGTGCAGCGCGATCACGCCGCCGCACAGCCGCTGGTACTGCAGCGCCTTGCGCAGCATCCCGGCCGAGACGACCGGCCGGCCGTCGTCGGTGAACCCGAGCGCTCCCGCGTCACGCAGCTCGGCCATCTCGGTCAGCTCATCGCCGTGCAGTGCTCGCGTGATCGAGGCCAGGAAGCCGACCGGCACGCGCGCCTCGCGGGACGCCGTATCGACGAGCGAGCGCAGGATCGCCGCCTCGTCGAGGACCGGCGCCGTGTTGGGCATCGCGATCAGGGCGCAGAAGCCGCCCGCGGCGGCCGCCGCGGTCCCCGTCTCGATCGTCTCCTTGTACTCCTGGCCGGGCGTCCGCAGATGGACATGGGGGTCGACGAAGCCCGGGAACGCGTGTCGGCCCGCGGCGTCGATCGTCTCGGCGCCGACCGGCGCGCTCAGCGAGCCCGGCGGGCCGAGCTCGGCGATCCGGCCGCCGCGGATCAATACGTCGCGCGGCTCGTCGAGGTCGGCCCGGGGATCGAGGACGTGGGCGTCGCGCAGCAGCAGCTCCGCGGGTTCGGCGTCGCGCTGGAAGAGACGGCGGCTCATGCGGCCACCGCCAGGGCCGGAGAGCCGGCGAGCAGCTCGTAGAGGACGGCCATGCGCACGGCGACGCCGGCCTTGACCTGGTCGCCGATCAGCGCCTGCGGAGAGTCGATCGCGTCGGCCGAGATCTCGACCCCGCGGTTGACCGGACCGGGGTGCATGAGCAGCTGGCCCGGATTCAGCCGCGCGGCGCTGATCTGATACCGGGCCGCGTACTCGCGCAGCGAGGGCACGAACGCCTCGCGCATCCGCTCGTGCTGCATCCGCAGCACGTACACGACGTCGGCCTCGCGCAGGCGCTCGAGCGTCGGCATCGATCGGCAGCCGAGGGCCTCGATCTCCCGCGGGATCAGGGTCGGCGGCCCGGCGACCGTGACCTCGGCGCCCATCCGTTGGAAGGCGAGGATGTTCGAGCGGGCCACGCGCGAGTGCAGAACGTCGCCGACGATCCAGATCCGTGCGCCGTCGAGCCGGCCGAGCCGGCGCCGCAGCGTGAACACATCGAGCAGGGCCTGGGTCGGGTGCTCGTGCTTGCCGTCACCGGCGTTGATCACCGCCGCCGATGTCCAGCCGGCCACGAGCTGCGCCGCCCCGGCGTGGGGCGAGCGGATCACGATCGCGGCCGGGTCGTAGGCCGACAGGGTCTGGATCGTGTCCTTGAGCGACTCGCCCTTGTCGACCGACGATCCCGCCGAGCGGACGCTGACGACGTCGGCCGAGAGCCGTTTGGCCGCGAGCTCGAACGACGAGCTCGTCCGCGTCGAGGCCTCGTAGAACAGGTTGACGACCGTGCGGCCGCGCAGCGCGGGGACCTTCTTGATCGCGCGTCCGGAGACCTCGGCGAAGGACTCGGCGCGGTCGAGGATGCGCTCGATCCCATGGCGATCGAGATCGTCGATCGAGATCAGATGTCGTTGCGTCATGCCGCCTCCCGCTTGGGCTTCGTCGCCGGACCGATCGTGACCTCGTCGACGCCGTCGACCTCCTCGACCCGGACGTTGATGCGCTCATCGTGCGAGGTGGGCAGGTTCTTGCCGATGTAGTCGGGCCGGATCGGGACCTCGCGATGGCCCCGGTCGACCAGCACCGCGAGCTGGATCCGGGCCGGGCGCCCGTAGTCGAAGATCTCGTCGATTGCGGCTCGCACCGTGCGGCCGGTGTAGAGCACGTCGTCGACGATCACGATCGTGCGGCCGTCGATCGGGAACTCGAGCTGGGTCGAATGGACGACCGGGGAGCTCGGCCGGGTCTGGTAATCGTCGCGATAGAAGGCGATGTCCACGTTGCCGAGAGGGACATCCGTCTCGAGCAGCTCGCTCGTCAGCGCGTGGATCCGCTGGGCCAGGATCGCGCCGCGGCGATGGATGCCGACGATCGCCACCGGGCGGTCCGGGTTCTTCTCAACGATCTCGTGAGCGATCCGCACCAGCGTGCGGCGGATGTCGTCGCGGTCGAGGACGACCGTCATGGCTTGCAACGTGCTCCTTCCTGGTCTCGCTGGACCGGGTTAAAGGTGCCGACGGATCGCAGCCTAGCAAGGGCGCTGGACGCCGGCCGGGCGCTACGTCTGTGCGGGCTCCGGGGCGTCGGCGGGGTCATGGCGACGTGCGTCCCAGCGCACGAGCTCGGGCTCACCGCGCTCGGGCAACGGCACCTCGATCGTGTCGAAGTCCCGCGGCAGCACCGTGTGCGCGAACACCGCCCGCGCCTCGTCACGCAGTACCCCGACCGGGTAGCGCATCGAGAAGTGGTTGAGCGCCAGCAGCCTCACCTCGGCCTCGCCCGCGATCGCCGCCGCCTGGGCGGCGGTCGAGTGGCGGGTCTCGCGCGCGCGCTCGAGCTCTTCCTCGGCGAACGTCGCCTCGTGGACCAGCACATCGGCCTGATGCGCCGCGACCGCGAGCGTCTCGCACGGCATCGTGTCGCCGGAGAGGACCAGCTTGCGCCCACGCCGCGCCGGCCCGAGCACCTGCTCCGGCGAGACGCCGTTGACCGTCTCGCCCCGCTGCACGCGGCCGAACTCCGGCCCCGGCTCGAGCCCCAGCCCCACCGCCGTCTCGGGGTCGAACACGCCGGGCCGCTCGTCCTCGAACATCGCGTACCCGAACGCGGGCCCACGATGGGCCACCGGGAAGGGCGCGATCCGGTACCCGTCGCGCTCGAGCACCTCCCCCGGCTCGAGCTCGACCAGGTCGAGCGCGAAGCTCACCGGTCCCGCCGCCCGCATCGCCAGCGCCATCAGGTCGCGGAGCCCGCGGGGACCGTACACGGTCAGCGGCCGCTCGCGACCCCGCAGGTCGAACGTCTTGAGCAGACCCGGAAGCCCGAGCCAGTGATCGGCGTGGAAGTGCGTGAGGAAGATCTCGGTCAGCTCGGTCAGCCCGACCGAGGCCACCAGCTGCCGCTGGGTTCCCTCGCCGCAGTCGAACAGGATCCGGTCGCCCCCGCGCCTGACCAGCAGCGCCGGCAGCCCGCGCCTGGCCGTCGGGATCGAGCCGGCAGTGCCGGCGAAGAAGATCGACAGGTCCATGGCCGTGGGTCAGTGTGCCAGCCGTGGGCGCTGCTCGGGGTGCGGGTGCCGCTCCAGGTGGGGCGGGCGCGGTGAAGCGTTGCAACTGAGTTCCGGCCCCCGGAACTCAGTTGCAGCACTTCGGCGCCAGCAGCGCGACCCGCCCCCGTCAGTCGACCGCCAGCAACTCGAACTCCACCCGCCCGCCCTCGACCCGCGCAATCCCCATGGTGTGCTCCGGCGCCCGGCGGCGCTCGGTCGGGCTGCCGGGGTTGAGGATCTGAAACCCGTCGGCGGCGCGCTCGTGGAGCGGGATGTGCGAATGGCCGAACACGACCGCGTCGGCCTCCGGAAATCGCTTGCGCAGCCGCTCGAGCCGGCCCGGCGCGGGCCCCGCGTCGTGCACGATCCCGATCCGGACACCATCGAGGCGGAGCACCCGCGTCTCGGGCAGCGCCACGCGCAGCTGTTGATCGTCGACGTTGCCGTGCACCGCGACCAGCCGCCCGTACTCCTGCAGCTCGCGCAGCACCGCAAAGGTCACGAAGTCGCCGGCGTGGACGATCACGTCCGCGCTCCGCAGCCGCTCGACGCAGTCCTCCGGCAGCCGCCGGTTTCCGCGCGACAGATGGGTGTCCGAGATGATGGCCAGCTCCACGGTAACCTTCCTCTCCCCAGGCGCCCGTAGCTCAGGGGATAGAGCGTTCGCCTCCGGAGCGAAAGGTCGCAGGTTCAAATCCTGCCGGGCGCGTCACAGAAAAGCTCCGCGAACGCGGGGGGTTTTCAGTAGCGCGTTCAGCCGCTCTGCCCGCCAGCCTGACCACCGGCCGCGCTCCCCTTACGTGCGCCCGTGGTGCACGGCCTCGATGTTGTGCCCGTCGGGATCGAGCACGAACGCGCCGTAGTAACCCTCGGAGTACTCGGGGCGCAGGCCCGGGGGGCCGTTGTCGCGCGCGCCGGCGGCCAGCGCGGCGGCATAGAACTCATCCACCTGCTCGCGGCGGTCGGCGGCGAACGCGACGTGCGCCGGCGACTCCGTCCCGTACTCGGTGGAGATGGCGAAGTCGTTCGCCTCCTCGAGGCCGAACTCGACCTCGTGCGCGCCTTCCCGCCACGCGCCGATCTCGGCGAATCCGAGCGGGGTGAGCACGTGCCGGTAGAAGTCGCGGGAGCGCTCGAGGTCGCTCACGCCGATGGTGATGTGGTCGATCACGACACGCGGGGCATGGCCGCGACTGTAGCGCCGCTCCGCGCCCATGCAAGCGCGGACGCACCACCGCGCCACGGACCCCCTCAGACGAGTCGCTCGACGTCGCGGCCGAGCTCCTCACCCAGGGCGCGCAGGCGCCGGAGCCGCGGGAACTTGAAGCTGCGGCCGGTGCGCAGGGTCGCGAGCGCGCAGGCCAGGAAGCAGGCGGCCCCGAGCGAGGTGTTCCAGTTGGCGGCGGCGAGATCGACGATCGAGCCCGTCGAGGGCACGACGTAGCCGGCGACGGCCGAGATGCCGAAGAAGATGCACCCGAGCAGGTTCACCCCCGGCTCCCACCATCCCGGGCGGCCGCGCGCCGGCAACCAGCCGTGTCGGGCCGAGGCGCGGTAGGCGATCACGCCCGAGACGAGGAAGCAGATCGAGCCGAACGCGTCAGGTCGCCAGACGAGCCTGTCGTAGCCGGAGTTCGAGAGGGCGGTGCTCATGCCCTGATAGGTGGTCACGTTGAAGAACAGCGTTCCCGCCGACTGGATGATCGCCGCCAACCACGCCGCGCGCCCGGCCCCGGGCGAACGTCGGCCCCCGAACGCGAGCGCGGACTGAAGCGCGCCGCCGGCGGTGAACAGGATCGAGCCGACAAAGAACGTGACGCCGTCCGCGGCGGCTCCGACCAGCTGCGCGTAGCCCGGGAAGGGACCGATCAGGAAGCACGTCGACCCGAGCGCGAAGAACAGCGCCATCCAGCGCTCGCGGCTCATGCCGTGGCTCGTCGATTCCGCCTGGTCCGACATCGGGGGGACTATCATCGCCCGCGACCCCCGCCTGCATCATCCAAACCGGATGAAGCTGCCGGCGAGGAGTGCTCCACGTCACATCGCCGGCAAGACAGGTGGCGGCTGCCGTGAGCTTCTGTCAGGATCGCGGTCACCATGGAGCATGAACACACTCAACACATAGCCGCACCGCCGGATCAAGTGTTTGCCGTCCTGGGCGACCTCAAGCGGTTGCCCGAGTTCGTTCCGCAGCTGACCGGTGCCCACGCCGGCGACGGTGACTCGGTGACCGTTGACGCGCGCTACGAGGGCCACACTCAGCACGGCGAGGGGTGGTTTCGCAAGGACGAGGACCGCCATCGCGTCGAATGGGGCTCACGCTCGAGTGACTACCACGGCTGGATGCAGGTGGATGGCGACGGCGACGGCTCGCGGCTGACGCTGTTCCTCGCCACGTCGCGCGGCGACGCACCCGACCAAGAGGTGATGGGCACGCTGGACGCGATCCGCCGCCTGGTCGAGGCCCAGGTCTGACCGGCCCGCAGAATCGCCCGATCAACGAACGAAGGCGCCCCGAAGTCTCGAGCGCGATAGATGTGCTCAGCAGCGACTGACCGCTCTGGGTCACGCTTGGCGGGATCACGAACGCATTCGAGCGGCCCCCGAACTTCTGCATCACGACACTTTGACCCCAACGCCGTCGGGCGCGACCGGGTCGCTCGGCGCCGTGTTGCCGGTCGCAGCCGGGCCCGGTGTCGAGCGTGCGGCGAGCGCGGTGCCGGCGGCGCACAGGCCGAGGCTGGCGAGGGCGGCGAGGATGATCGCCGCCCCCTCCCCCGCCCGCAGCAGATGCGAGCTCAGCCCGAGCTTGACCACCGCCGCGGGAACGCCGAGCTGAGCGCTGACGATCAGCCCGGTCCACATCGGCGTGCGGACGACGCGGGCGCCGACGAGGTGGGCGATGAGGATCCCGACGATGAGGGCGCCGGTGAGCTCGAGCTCGGTCGGGCTCTGGACCAGCGCGCGCACGTTGAGGCTGGCGCCGAGCACGACAAAGAAGATCGGTACGAGGAAGCCGGCGCCGACGCCCGAGACCTGGTCGGAGAGCCGGTCAGGGCCACCTTCGTAGGCGACCAGGAGCCCGGCGGCGAAGCCCGCGATCATGATGCTCGTGCCGATGCCCTCGGCGATCGCGCAGAGGCCGAACAGCGCAATCAGCGCGAAGCGCAGGTCGAGCGCCCAGGCCTTGCGCCCGGACTGGCCCCTGAGGTTGCGCACCTCCCCCTCGCGCCGAAACAGGCGCACGACCAGCAGGATGATGCCCGCGCCGGCGGCGACGGCGAGCACGCCGAGGCCTGCGGTGAGCGCCTTGGACGGATTCATCACCAGCGGGACGGCGACGATCGTGGCGACGTCGGCGACGGTCGCCCAGGCCATTGCCAGCAGCGCTCGGTCGGCGCCGACACCGGCCTCCTGGAGCGCGGGCAGCACGATCGCGGCCGACCCGGTGGCCAGCAGGATCGCCCAGATCGCCGGGTGCCCGACCCCGAGGCCGTGAGCGATCAGCAGCCCTCCCCCGACCCCCACCACCGCGCTCGCGGCGACCGCCACGCTGCCCTTGCGCAGCGACCCGAGCAGCGCTCGGTTGCGTAGCGGCACGTGCATTCCTGCCACCATCATCAGCACCGCGAACCCCATCGTGCCCAGGAACGCGATCGTCGGGTTGTCCGCCTTGATCAGCCCGGCGCCGGTCTTGCCGAGCGCGATCCCCGCCAGCAGCTCACCGACCACGACCGGGATCAGGACGCGGCGTGAGGACGCCAGCAATGGCCCGAGCAGGCCGGCGACGATAATCAACGTGAGCTGACCGAAGCTGACCATCCGGTCGACCATACGTGACGGTGCCGACATGCGCGATGGTCGAATGGCTCCGCCCTTCGGGCTTCGCCGGGTTTTCTGGTTCGTTCACATCGGGCGGCGTTGTCTTGTCTCATGTCCCTATTTCGTCGCAAGACCGCCATGGTCGACCGGTCCGATGCCCTGCGCGGACGGGACCGTGCCATGCCCGTACCAACGCAACAGTTCGTGCTGGGCACGCCGCTCGAGCCTCCGTTCCCGGAGGGCTATGAGCGCGCGATCGTCGGGATGGGCTGCTTCTGGGGCGCCGAGCGCGTGTTCTGGCAGGCCCCCGGCGTCTACACGACCGCGGTCGGCTATGCCGGTGGCTTCACCCCGAACCCGACCTACGAAGAGGTCTGCAGTGGCCGCACCGGCCACACCGAGGCCGTGCTCGTCGTGTTCGACCCGGCCAAGACCTCCTACGCCGAGATCGTGAAGCTGTTCTGGGAGAACCACGACCCGACCCAGGGCATGCGCCAGGGCAACGACGTCGGTGCCCGGTCGGCCTGAGCTCGACGCCGGCCAGCTGAGGAGGGTGGGCGCGCTCGCGCGCCACCCACCACCGTCCGCGGCCGGGCTCAGCCGCCGGCGACGGCGGGGAGGATCGTCACCTCGTCGCCGTCGGAGACCTTCGTGTCGAGCCCGTCGAGAAAGCGGATGTCCTCGCCGCCCACGTACACGTTGACGAAGCGCCGCAGGCCGCCGTCCTCGGCGATCCGGCCCCGCAGCTCGCCGAAGCGGGCATAGAGGGCGTCGAGCACCTCGCCGACGGTGGCGCCGTCCACGGTCGCGGTGGTCTCGCCGTCGGTCGCGCCCCGCAACTGGGTCGGGATCTTGACTGTGACCGCCATCGTTTCCTACGCCGCCACCGCGGCGCCCGCGGCAGCCTGCTCGAAGGACGCCAGCGACGCATCGATCTCCCAGGTCTCGAACGTCCCCCGGGCACAATCGAGCGTCTTCAGGCCCTCGCCGGTGATCACCGCGACCACGCGCTCGGAGGGGTCGATGTCGCCGCGCTCGGCGAGCTTGGCGAGCACGGCCACGGTCACGCCGCCGGCGGTCTCGGTGAAGATCCCCGTCGTCTCCGCCAGCAGCCGGATCCCCAGCTTGAGCTCGTCGTCGGTGACCGCGTCGATCGAGCCGCCCGTGCGACGGGCCAGATCGAGCGCGTAGGGACCGTCGGCCGGGTTGCCGATCGCCAGCGACTTGGCGATCGTGTCCGGCTTGACCGGGCGGCACACGTCCTGGCCGGCCTCGAACGCCGTCGCCACCGGTGAGCAGCCGGCCGCCTGGGCGCCGTTCATGATCGGCAGCTCGCCCGAGAGCAGCCCCACCTCGATCCACTCCTCGAAGCCGCGTGCCAGCTTCGTGAACAACGACCCTGAGGCGATCGGGCAGACGATGCGATCGGGGATCTCGAAGCCGAGCTGCTCGGCGATCTCGAACGACAGCGTCTTGGAGCCCTCGGCGTAGTACGGCCGCATGTTGATGTTCACGAACGCCCACTCGTGCTCGCCCGAGAGCTCGGTGCAGAGACGGTTGACGTCGTCGTAGTTGCCGCGGACCGCGACCAGATGCGTCCCGTACACGCCGGTGGCGAGGATCTTCTGCTCCTCGAGGTCCGACGGGATGAACACGTAGCTCTCGAGCCCGGCCGCCGCGGCGTGAGCGGCCACGGCGTTGGCCAGATTGCCCGTCGAGGCGCACGCGATCGTCTCGAACCCGAGCTCGCGCGCCCGGGCCAGCGCGACCGCCACGACCCGGTCCTTGAACGAGTGCGTCGGATTGGCGGCGTCGTTCTTGATCCACACCTCGCGCAGGCCGAGACGCTCGGCCAGCCGATCGGCCCGCAGCAACGGCGTCCAGCCCGCCGGCAGCGTGCCCTTCGGCGGCGCCGACAGCGGCAGGAAGTCGGCGTAGCGCCAGATCGAGTGCGGCCCGGCCTGGATGCGCCGTTTCAGCTCGTCGGAATCGGTGTCGTCGCGCGACGCGTAGGCGACCTCCAGCGGACCGAAGCAGCGCTCGCAGACGTACCGGGCGTCAAGTGGATAGGTGGTCTTGCATTCCTTGCAGCGAAGAGACTCTGGCGGCATATGTGAAAAAACCTCCGCCGGGGTCTGTGGTCGGAGGTCCTTGAGAAACCGCCCTCTCCACATCTCCCAGGCCTTGTTGTTGGAGCCTGATGGAATTGGCACCTTTCCCTTGCGGGAGGTTGCCGGGGTCTCGTAGGGCCATATCCCTCCACCCCTCTGGATGCGTACTGCTATGTGGCGCGCAGTATAGCCAGAGGCTCGGCAGGGTCGCAACAAGCTCGAGCGCCGTCGCGGGGCCCGCCGGACATCCGTGCGCCTGCGAGTAACGACAGTCACATGGTGGTGTTCAGGGTGTTCGGCATGGCCGCCACGTCCACTGATCCGCTGCAGCGCCTCGAGGCGTCGCTGGCGCTCGGCGCGAGCGCTCCGAGCAAGCGCATGCTGATGATCGTCAACCCGTACGCAACGACCGTCTCGGACCGTCTCAAGAACCTTGTCGTCTATGCGCTCCGCGGTCGCTACAAGGTCGACGCGATCGACACCGAGGCCCGCGGGCACGCGACCGAGCTGTGCCGCGAGGCCGCTCAGGAGGGCTACGACGTGGTGGTCGCGTTCGGCGGCGACGGGACCGTCAACGAGGCGGCCAACGGGCTGGCTGGATCCGACACGCCGCTGAGCTGCCTCCCTGGCGGCCGCACGAACGTCTACTGCCGGATGCTCGGTATTCCCACCGATCCCGTCGACGCGACCGAGCATCTGCTGCGGATCGCCGACGAATGGCACCCGCGCCGGGTCGACATCGCCCGCGTCAACGAGCGCTACTTCACCTTCTCGGCCGGCGTCGGGCTCGATGCCAGCGTGGTCGAGCGGGTCGACGCCCACCCGCAACTGAAGGCGCGCCTGGGCGAGTGGTACTACACGTGGACAGGCGTCCAGACGTTCCTGCGCCGCTACCTCGTCCGGCCACCGCGGCTCGAGGTCGAGGTCGGCTCCGAACGATTCACCGGCGTCACCGCGATCATCCAGAACGCCGATCCGTACACCTACTTCGGCGACCGCCCCGTCCACCTCGCCGACGGGGCGGATCTCGGCAGCAGCGACCTCTCGGGCGTGGTGCTCACGCGCGCGAACCCGATCGACGTCCCCACCATCACCTGGCGGGCCCTGCTCGGCGGCCCCAAGCTCGCCGGCCATCGACGTGTGCGCGCCTTCAACGGCGAAAGCGGCCTGCACATCCGCTCGATCGACGGCCGGCCGTTGCCGCTGCAGGTCGACGGCGACTACATCGGCGAAACCTCCGACGCCGTGTTCTCGGTCGCCCCGAACGGCATCGCCGTCGTCTCCTGACATTCGTTCGTGGCGCCGGGGGCACGCGCCGGAGGGCGAATCCCCCGTCGCCCGCGGCTCTGAAGACCGTGAAGAGTCGCCTGCGGCTGACCGACCGCGACGCGCGGCTGCTCGAGTTCGCGGCCGAGCACCGGCTCGTGCTCGGCGTGCACGCGCAGGCGCTGCTCGGGAGCTCGCCGGACGCGGTGGATCGGCGCCTGCGCGCGCTGGCGGCCGCCGGGCTGCTCGTCCGCAGGGCCCGCTTTCAAGGCCAGCCGGGCTGCTTCCACATCACACGCGCGGGACTGGCGGCGATCGGCAGCGCGCTCCCGGCTCCGCGCGAGGATCTCCGCTGCTACGCCCACGACGTCGGCGTCGCGTGGCTGTGGCTGGCCGGCGCCCGCGGCACGTTCGGCGCCGCGCGCGCGGTAGTGGGTGAGCGCCGGATGCGCTCGCTCGACGGCGCGGCCGAGCCCGGCGAGGAGCATCACGGCGTGCGGCTCGGCGGCCTCGGGCCCGCGGGCTCCGAGCGCCGGCACTACCCCGACCTGCTGCTCGTCCGGCCCGACGGCTCACGCGTCGCGCTCGAGCTCGAGCTCTCGGCCAAGGGGCGCCTCCGTCGCGAGGGTATCCTCGCGGCTTACGGAGCCGACCCCCGCATCCGCGCCGTGCTGTACCTGACCGACCGCGCCGACGTGGCCCGGGCGATCCGCTCCTCCGCGGAGAGCCTCGGCGTGGCGAGGATCGTCCACGTGCAGCGTCTGAGCTGGGACGGCGCTCGTCCCGGGGTGGCGCGGGAGGCGCGGTCGATCGCGCGCACGAGCGAGCCCGAGCGGGCGGCCGCGCGATGAGCCCGGCGCCGGAGCGCCGGTGGCGCCCGTACTGGGTGCTGGTGATCATCCCACTGCTGCTGATCTCGCCGCCGGCCTGGGTCTCGGTCGCCGCGATCGCCGGCGCGGCCGGCGCGACGCTGCTTGCCGCCCGGGTCCTGCCCGACCGCTCCGGCCCCGCCCCCGAGCCGGGCGGCGACGGCGTCCTGCTCGGCTCCGAGGGCGACGGCATGACCGGCGAGCGGCGCCCCGGTCGGCCCGTATTCCTGACCGACCGGCAGCTGTCGGCGCACGCCCTGATCCTCGGCGCCAGCGGCGCCGGCAAGTCGACCACGCTGCTGCGCATCCTCACCGACAGCATCCGCCGCGGGCTGCCGGTCGTGGCGATCGACCTGAAGGGCTCACCAGGGTTCGTGCGCGCGCTCGGCGACGCGGCCGCGGCGGCGGGTCGCGAGTTCGCGCTGTGGACGCCCGACGGGCCGGCCCACTGGAACCCGCTCGCTCACGGCAACGCGACCGAGCTCAAGGACAAGCTGATCGCCACCGAGCGGTTCACCGAGCCCCATTACCAGCGGGCCGCCGAGCGTTACGTGCAGACCGTCCTGCAGGTCCTGCTCGAGCGCGGCTACGGTGCCCCGCCGACGCTGGCCGAGGTGGTCGGGCTGATGGATCCGCGGCGTCTGGCCGCGGGCCTGCGCGCGGCGCCGCGACCGCTGGCGCGCCGCGTCCAGGACTATGTGGCGACGCTGTCCCCGGATCAGCTCAGCGCGATCCGCGGCCTCGGCACCCGGCTGGCGATCATCAGCGAGTCCCACACCGGCGCGTATCTGGGTCCCGGCGGCGGGCGGCCGGTCGACCTGCGCGCGGCGCTGGCCGGCGACCAGGTCGTCGCCTTCAGCCTCAACTCGAGCACCTACGGCAAGCTCGCCGCCCAGCTCGGCACGCTGGTGATCCAGGACCTCGTCGCCGCCGTCGGGCACCGGCTGCAGACGCCGAGCGGACCTCGCGCGCTGATCGCCATCGACGAGTTCTCGGCCCTGGGCAGCGACAACACGATCGCGCTGCTCGCCCGCGGGCGGGAGGCGGGCGCCAGTGTGCTGCTCGCCACCCAGGAGCTCGCCGACCTCGATCGCGCCGCCCGTGGCCTGCGCGATCAGGTCCTGGGCAACACCGCGGTCAAGATCGCCCATCGCCAGGACGTTCCCGCCTCCGCCCAGGCGATCGCGCAGATGGCCGGCACCGAGACGGTGTGGGATCACACCCACCGTATCGCCCGCCGGCCGCTGCTCGGAGCCCACGACACCGGCGCCGGCACGCGCCGGCAGGTCGAGCGCTTCGTGATCCACCCCAACGTGATCAAGACGCTGCCCACGGGCGAGGCGGTGCTGATCACCAAGCTCCCGCGCGCGCAGGCGCGCACCGTGCGCGTCCTGCCGCCGCCCGCACGTGGCCCGATCGCGCGGCCGCCGCCGGCGCGGGGCGGCGGGATCGAGCGCGAGTGAGCCGACGGCCGCCGCCGGATCGCGCCGTCGAGCGACGCGATCCGGCGGCGGCGCAGTCGGTTACTCGCCCCAGTGAATGGGGCTGGCCACCGCCGCCTGGGCCGCCGCGACGCGCGCCACCGGCACGCGGAACGGTGAGCAGGACACGTAGTCCAGGCCGGCGCTGTGGAAGAAGGCGATCGACTCCGGATCGCCGCCGTGCTCGCCGCAGATCCCCAGCCCCAGCTTCAGGTGGTTCTTGCGACCAAGCCACCCGGCCATCATCACCAGCTGGCCGATCCCCGGGGCGTCGATCGTCTCGAACGGAGAGCGGTCGAGGATCCCCTTGTCGACGTACGGGCTGACGATGCTTCCCTCGATGTCGTCACGAGAGAACCCGAGCCCGGTCTGGGTCAGGTCGTTGGTGCCGAACGAGAAGAAGTCCGCGTGCTCGGCGATCCGGTCGGCGAGCAGGCAGGCCCGCGGCAGCTCGATCATCGAGCCGACGAGGTAGTCCTTGCCGACGTGGAGCCCTTCCTCCGCGGCCACCCGCTCGATCAGCTCGCGCACGACCTCGAGCTCGCGCTCGTAGGCGACGAGCGGAACCATGATCTCTAGGTGTGGCGTCGCGCCCGTCCGCTCTCGCACCGCGACCGCGGCGCGCGCGATCGCCCGGACCTGCATCTCGTAGATGTCCGGATACAGGATGCCCAGGCGGCACCCGCGGGTACCCAGCATCGGGTTGACCTCCTCGAGCGAGCCGACCCGCTCGAGCAGCGCGCCGATCGTCTTCACGTCCTCCTCGGAGCCCGTGTGCCGGGCGCGCTCGAGCTCGACGCTCAGCTCCGTCCGCGAGGGAAGGAACTCGTGCAGCGGCGGATCGAGCAGGCGGATCGTCACCGGCAGCCCCGCCATCTCCTCGAACAGGCCCTCAAAGTCACCCTGCTGCAGCGGCAGCAGCGCGTCCAGCGCTGCCTCGCGGTTCTCGGCGGTGTCGGCGAGGATCATCTCGCGCATCTTCGGCACGCGGTCGGAGGCCATGAACATGTGCTCGGTCCGGCACAGCCCGATTCCCTCGGCGCCGTATTCGTGGGCCTTGCGTGCGTCCTCGGGCGTGTCGGCGTTCGTGCGCACGCCGAGGCGCCGCAACTTGTCCGCCCAGCCGAGAATGCGGCGGAAGTCGTCGGTCATCTCGGGCGCCACGACCGGCACCTCGTCGGTCGTGATCGCACCCGTGGTGCCGTCGATGCCGATGTGATCGCCTTCGCGGATCACGATCCCGTCGACATGGATCACGCCGCGGGCGACGTCGACCTCGAGCTGAGAGGCGCCGACCACGCACGGGCGGCCCATGCCACGGGCCACGAGCGCCGCGTGCGAGGCCTTGCCGCCCTCGGAGGTGAGGATTCCCTTGGCGGCGTGGAATCCGGCCACGTCCTCGGCTTCGGTGAACGGACGCACGAGCACGACCGAGCGACCCTGCTCCGCCGCAAGGACAGCCGAGACGGCCGTGAACACGACCTCTCCCTGGCCCGCGCCGGGCGATGCGGGGACGCCGTGCGCGACCACCGTGTAGTCCACGGTGGGGTCGAAGGTCGGGTGCAGGAGCGCCTCGAGCTTGGCGGCGTCGAGCGTGGCCAGCGCCTGGGCCTCGCTCAGCAGGCCCTCGTCGACCGCGTCGCAGGCGAACCTGAGCCCAGCCTGCGCGGGGCGCTTGGCCACGCGCGTCTGGAGCATGAACAGGCGCCCCTCCTCGATCGTGAACTCCGTGTCCTGAATGTCGCCGTAGTGACGCTCGAGCCGGCGCAGGATGTCCATCAGCTCCGCGTGGGCCTCGGGCATCAGTTGCGCGAGATCGGCGATGTCCTGCGTGTTCCGCACGCCGCTGACGACGTCCTCGCCCTGGGCGTTGATCAGGAAGTCGCCCGAGGGCTCGGGCCGGCCGGTGATCTCGTCGCGCGAGAACGCGACCCCGGATCCGGACGTGTCACCCTTGTTGCCGAACACCATCTGCTGCACGTTGACCGCGGTGCCCCAGTCGTCGGGGATCTTGTTGATCCGCCGGTACGCGGTGGCGCGCTCGCCGCGCCAGGAGTCGAACACGGCCCGTACGGCCTCGTCGAGCTGCTTGCGCGGATCCTGCGGGAAGTCCTCGCCGGTGTTCTCCTTCAGCAGCACCTTGAAGCGCTCGACCAGCTCCTGCAGGTCCTCCACGGTGAGATCGGTGTCCATCTTCACGCCGCGCGCCTTCTTGACCGCCTCGATCGCCGCCTCGAGCTGGTCGCCGGGCACGCCGCGGACGACGTTGGCGAACATCTGCACCAGCCGCCGGTAGGAGTCCCAGGCGAACCGGGGGTTGCCGGTCACCTTGGCCAGGCCCGACACCGATTCATCGGTGAGGCCCAGGTTGAGCACCGTGTCCATCATCCCGGGCATCGACGCCCGCGCACCGGAGCGCACTGACACGAGCAGCGGGTCGTGGGCGTCGCCGAGCCCCCGCCCGGCGGCGTGCTCGAGGCGCTCGAGGGCAGCATCGATCTGCTCCTGCAGTCCGCCCGGATAGACCCGGTCGGCGCTCATGTAGGCGACACACGCCTCGGTCGTGATCGTGAACCCGGCTGGGACGCGACCGGCGCCGAGAATGCGCGTCATCTCCGCGACATTGGCGCCTTTTCCTCCGAGCAGGTCACGCATCTCGCGAGAGCCCTCGGCGAAGTCGTATACGTACTTGCGTTTTCTCTTGGACACAGTTCCTCACTCAGCCTCATGGACGGGCACGGCGCTGGTCTCAGCATATTGCGATGATTCACACGCGATTCGTTAATTGATGCCGATGGTCGGAGCGCGGACGTGGTCCGCGGTCCGGGACCCGTGAGGAGGATTGATGCATCCAGGGCAACGGTCGGGAGCGGTCCGATGACCGCCATCCTCGAGGGCATGCGCGTGGTGGAGGGGTCGGCCTTCGTCGCCGCCCCACTCGGCGGGATGACGCTCGCGCAACTCGGCGCCGACGTGATCCGCTTCGATCCGATCGGCGGCGGCCTCGACCGCAACCGCTGGCCGATCACCGACGATGGCCAGAGCCTCTTCTGGGCCGGGCTCAACAAGGGCAAGCGCTCGATCCAGATCGACCTCGCCTCACCGCGCGGGCGTGAGCTGGTGGCCGAGCTGGTCGGGGCCCCCGGGCCCGACGCCGGTCTGTTCCTGACCAACTTCCCGCTCCGCGGCTGGCTCGATCCAGATCTGCTCGCGCAGCAGCGGCCGGATCTCGTCACGGTCAACATCACCGGCAACCACGACGGCTCCTCGGCCGTGGACTACACGGTCAACCCGGCCACCGGCTTTCCGTGGGCGACCGGGCCGCGCCACCTCTCCGTTCCGTTCAACCACCTCCTGCCGGCCTGGGATGCGATCACCGGCACGCTCGCCGCCGCCGGACTCCTCGCCGCCGAGCGCCACCGGCGCCGCACGGGCGAGGGGCAGGTCGTGCGGGTCGCGCTCTCCGACGTCGCGCTGGCCATGGTCGGCAACCTCGGCAAGATCGCCGAGGCGCAGATCAACAAGCGGGAGCGGCCCAAGGACGGCAACTACCTCTACGGCGCCTTCGGCCGCGACTTCCCCACCAAGGAGGGACGCCGAATCATGATCGTCGCGCTGACCCTGCGCCAGTGGCAGAACCTGGTCGACGCGACTGGCCTGGCGCCGGCGTTCGCGACCTGCGAGCAGATGCTCGGCGTCGACCTGAACAGGGAGGGCGACCGCTTCGAGGCCCGCGAGGTGATCGGCGCGCTCATCAAGCCGTGGACCACGAGCCGCACGCTCGAGGAGATCCGAGCCGTGTTCACCGCCCACGACGTCTGCTGGGGCCCCTACTGGACGTTCATGGAGCTGGTCGAGAACGACGAGCGCTGCTCGCCCGCGAATCCGATGTTCCAGGAGGTCGAGCACCCTGGGATCGGCACCTACCTGATGCCCAGCTCACCCCTGCGCTTCGACGCCTGCGAGCGCCTCGACCCCCGCCGCGCGCCGCTGCTCGGCGAGCACACCGACGAGGTGCTGGCCGACGTGCTCAAGCTCACCGGCACGGAGATCGGTCGCCTGCACGACGACGGGGTCGTGGTCGGCCCGGTCCCGGTGGCGGGCTGACTCGGACGAGTCCGAGCGCGGCGCCAGCCCGGCGGTCGCCCGCGCTCAGCCGGCGCCCGGGGTGACCCGGTAGGCGTCGAACACGGCGTCGATGTTGCGCAGGCGGTTGATCGTCTGGTCGAGCGTGCGGGTGTCCCCGACCTCGACCACGAACCGGTTCTTGACCATCGGGTGGTTGACGGTGCAGCGCGCCTCGAGGATGTTGACGCCGCCCTCGGCGAACGTCCGGGACATGTCCTCGAGCAGGCGATGGCGATCCCAGCCGTCTACCTCGATCTCGACCCGGAATGACGTCTCGGCGTCTCCGTCCCACGACACCGGCGTGAACCGGTCCGGGTCCTTCTTGAGCACCGCGACGTTGGGACAGTCATCGCGGTGGATCGTGATGCCGCGGCCGAGTGAGATGTAGCCCACGATCGAGTCGCCCGGGACGGGACGACAGCACTTGGCCATCCGCAGCATCACCTCGTCGATCCCGTCGACCGAGATGCCGTAGCGCGACGAGGACGTGGTCGGCCGCGAGCGCCGCCGGCGCGTCTGCAGCAGGTCGTCGGCCGCAGTCGGCTCCGATTCGGCCGCCTCGCCCTGCTTGAGGCGCTGCATGACCTTGTTGACGACGACCTTGGCGGAGATCTTGGCCCCGCCCAGCGCGATGTAGAAGTCGTCGGCCTTGCGGAAGCCCATCTCCCGGATCACGTCCGCCAGCAGCGGCGAGCCAACGATCTTCTGCGCCGGCAGGCCCTGCTTCTTGAGGTGCTCTTGGAGCAGCTCACGGCCGGTGTGCTCGGTGTCCTTGCGCGACTCGGCCTTGAACCAGGCCTTGATCTTGTTACGCGCGCGGGTCGTCTTGACCAGCGCCAGCCAGTCCCGCGACGGTCCCCGCTCGCGCTTGGAGGTGAGCACCTCGACGATCTCGCCCGAGCGCAGCTGGTAGGACAGCGGCACGATCTTGCCGTTGACCTTCGCGCCCACGCACCGGTGCCCGACGTCGGTGTGGATCTCGTAGGCGAAGTCGAGCGGGGTCGCACCCGCGGCCAGCGACTTGACCTCGCCCTTGGGCGTGAACACGAACACCTCGTCCTCGAACAGGTCGACCTTGAGCGTCTCCATGAACTCGCGCGGATCCGACAGGTCCTGCTGCTTGTCGAGCAGCGAGCGCAGCCACTTGAGCCGGCTCTCGGTGTCCCGCGGCCCACCCGCCGGGTTGGCCTTGGCCGACTTGCCCCCGGCGCCGTCCTCCTTGTACATCCAGTGCGCGGCGATCCCGAACTCGGCCAGGTCGTGCATCTCCCGCGTCCGGATCTGGATCTCGAGCGGCCGCCCCTCGGGCCCGATCACCGTCGTGTGCAGCGACTGGTACATGTTGAACTTGGGCATCGCGATGAAGTCCTTGAACCGTCCGGGCAGGGGCTTCCACAGCGAATGGATCACCCCGACGGCGCCGTAGGTGTCCTTGACGGAGTTCACGATCACCCGCATCGCGGTCAGGTCGTAGATCTCGTTGAACTCGCGGCCCTTCTTGGTCATCTTCGAGTAGATCGAGTAGAAGTGCTTGGCGCGGCCGGAGATCTCCGCCTCGATACCGAGCTCGTCGAGCTCCTTGGCCAGGTACTCGCCGGCCTGGTTGACGTAGCGCTCGCGCTCGGCGCGCTGCTGCGCGACGAGGCCCTTGATGTCGTTGTACTTGCGCGGATGCAGCGTCTGGAAGGCGAGGTCCTCGAGCTCCCACTTGATCGCGTGGATACCGAGCCGGTGGGCGATCGGCGCATAGATGTCGAGCGTCTCACGCGCCTTGTCGATCTGCTTCTGCTTCGGCATCGCGGCGATCGTGCGCATGTTGTGCAGCCGATCGGCGAGCTTGATCAGGATGACCCGGATGTCCGTGGCCATCGCGACCATCATCTTGCGGTAGTTCTCGGCCTGCGCCTCGTCGCGTGACTGGAACGTGAGGCCCGTGAGCTTGGTGACGCCGTCGACCAGGCTCGCGATCTCCTCGCCGAACTCAGAGCTCACCTCCTCCAGCGACGCGGTCGTGTCCTCGACCGTGTCGTGCAGCAGCGCCGCGCACAGCGTCTCGGTGTCGAGCCGCATCCCGGCGCAGATCTTGGCCACGCCGACGGGATGGTTGATGAAGTCCTCGCCGGAGCGCCGCAGCTGGTCGGCGTGCTTGACGCAGGCGTAAACGAACGCGTCCTCGACCCGGTCGCGGTCCACCTCCACCGCGGCCTGGTCGGCGTGCTCCTCCACGATCGCGAACAGATCCCCGAGCAGCCTGCGCTCGGTCGCGGTCAGCTCGACGCGCTCCACCGTGCCGTGGGCCTCGGGGTGCGCGACCCGATCGACGGCCGGTCGCGGGGTGGTGATCAGCGCGCCGCCGGCGCCCTTGACGTTGCCGTCGCCGTCGAGCGGCTTGCCCGTCCCCGAGCGAGGGCCGGGGGCTCCGGCATCGGACGCCGACGCGCCGGCACCGTTGCCCTGCTTGGCGCGGGCAGCGGAGCGGCTCAGGCGCTTCGCCGGTGTGTTTCGCTGCTCAGGTATCGCCGTCCGTCCTCATATCGCTGTTCATAGGCCACGTACGCCGCGGAGCGCTCCAGCGCCGTCGGCGCCGAGCCCGCGATGGCCATGGCCGGCAGATCCCGGTTGAGGCTGACGAGCTCCAACTCCGCGAGGACCCTGATCAGCCTTCCGGCCAGCCGTGCCGGTCTTGGATGCCGGCCGTCACCGCGGAGCAGTCGCTCGAGCTCCTCACCGGCCACCCCGTCCCGCGCCCTCAAGGCCCGGTACAGAGAGGCGAGCGAAGCGCGGAGACCGTACTCCAGCTCGTGCATCTGCACGGCAAAGCGTAGCTCAGCGCTGCCCCATGCCAAGTGGGCAAAGCCGACGGTCGCGGCCCCAGCCGCCGAGCCCGGCCCGCGAGCGGCCTTCCGCAGCAGCCCGGCGAACGCCCGGCAGGCCGGCGGATCGAGCGCGACGAGCTGACCGAATCCGGCCGCAAGCGCCGGATCGCGGGCCAGAGCGTGGTAGGAGATGAGCGAGAAGCCCCCGGCCCGCGCGGCGAGCCCCTCGAGCCGACGGGGGACGTCGGCGCACACGGCCAGCACCCCTCCCCCGCACGCGAGCGCGTCGGCCAGCACCGCGAGCGGGCTCTCACCGCGCCGCTCGATCACGGTCCGTTCGGGCCCGGCGGGCGCCGGGCCGATGGGCCTGCCGGGCGCGGCGCCGAGGTCCGCGTCGAGCTCGGCCAGCGCCTCGGCCAGGTAGTCGCCTGGCTCGCCGAGCACCGCGATCGCGTCCGGGGCGCAGGGCTGCGCGTGGCGCAGCACGAGCCGGGGCTCGACGACGCCGTTCCACCGGTTGCGCTCGAGCTTGAAGCTGGCGTCGAGCGAGGCCTCGCCGTCGCCGGGCAGGCGACCGTCGCAGCCGAAGGCAACCGCACGCGCCTGGGCTCCGCCCGAGCACACCGAGAAGCGCGCGTGCCGTCCCTCGCCCATCGGCCGCGGGTCCGCGAACCGGGCGCCGGGGATCAGCAATCGCGGCCCGGGATTGCCCATCCCGCACGGCTCGAGCCGCTCGAGCTCCTCGGCCAGAGCGAGGCCGAGGTCGCGTCCCGACGCGACCGCGTCGACCAGCTCCACCGGCGTCAGCTGCTCGGTGCCCAGTACCGCCGCGGCATGTGCCTCGATCGCCGCGCGCAGCGTCTCCACGCGATCCGGCATCACGGTGAGTCCGGCTGCGGCCCGGTGGCCTCCGTAGCGGATCATCTCGCCGGCGGCGCTGTGCAGCGCGTCGAGCAGGTCGAATCCGGGGATGCTGCGCCCGGAACCCTGCGCCGGCCCAGCCCCGTCGAGCGCGATCAGGATCGCGGGCCGATGGAAGCGCTCGGCGATGCGCGACGCGACGATCCCGATCACGCCCGGGTGCCACCCCTCGGCCGCCAGCACGTAGGCGCTGCGCTCGCCCAGCCGGGCCACCTGCGCCTCGGCGTCCCACAGGATCCGCTGCTCGACCGCCCGGCGCTCGACGTTGGCGCCGTCGAGCTCGGCGGCGACCTCCCCCGCGCGCGCCTCGTCGGCGGTGAGCAGCAGCTCGAGCCCGGCGTCGGCCCGCCGCAGCCGCCCGGCGGCGTTGATCCTCGGCGCCAGGCGGAAGCCGAGCGCCGAGGCGTCGAGCCCACTCGGATCGGTGCGCGAGACGGCCATCAGCGCCCGCAGGCCCGGCTTGGCCGTGTTCGCCATCGCGTGCAGTCCCGCGCGCACGAGGCGGCGATTCTCCCCCCGCAGAGGCACCAGGTCGGCGACCGTGGCGAGCGCGACCAGCTCGATGTCGTCCACGATCGTCGCCGCACCGAGCGCCTCGCCGAGCTTGAACGCGACGCCCGCTCCGCACAGATCGGCGCACGGGTAGCCACAGACCGCGGGATGGACGATGGGCGCGTCGGGCAGCACGCCGTCGGGCCGGGGCGAGTGGTGGTCGGTGATCACCACATCGATGCCTGCGGCGCGCGCGGCGGCCGTCTCGTCGACCGCGGTGATCCCACAGTCGACGGTCACGAGCAGCCGCGTTCCCCGCTCGGCCAGGCGCACCACGGTCGCGGCCGCGAGGCCGTAGCCGTCGTCGATCCGGCTCGGCAGGAACCAGTCGACATCGGCGCCGAGCGAGCGCAGCGCGCGCACCAGGATCGCCGTCGCGCAGACGCCGTCCACATCGTAGTCCCCGTGGACGGTGATCCGACTGCCCGCATCGAGGTGCCGCCTGATCAGCTCGAGCGCGCGATCGATGCCCGCGAACTCACTCGGGTCATGAGCCTCCTGCGGCTCGAGGAACGCCGCCGCCGGCTCGGGATCGGACAGTCCGCGACGGACGAGGATCTGTGCCAGCACGTGGCTCACGCCGAGGCGGCGCTCGAGCTCCAGCGCAGCCGCGAGCTCGTACCCGGGGAGCTGCAGGCGCGGCGCCGGCGCT
Organism: uncultured Solirubrobacteraceae bacterium; assembly: GCA_963816005.1. Lineage (GTDB taxonomy): Bacteria > Actinomycetota > Thermoleophilia > Solirubrobacterales > Solirubrobacteraceae > Palsa-465. The sequence continues at coordinate 150,601 of CAWFKF010000088.1, forward strand.
CGCGGAGCCCCTGCCGTCCCCGCGTCCTGGCCCGGGAGCACGCGCAGCGCCGGCGCCGGTGGAGCGGCCGTTGCTGCAGGGACGATCGGAGCTGCTGGGGTGGTGACAAGCGCTGCCTCGGACATGCGCGCAGCGTAGGTGCAGCTCCCGACGGATCCGGCCCCGCGGCGGCCCGCCGATGCGAAGCCGGCACGCGCCGACACGATGTCCGTACATCCGGCGCCAGCCCCGGACTCAGGAGGCAGCCGAGGGTGCCTCAGGCCAAACCGGGTGCGCCGGGCTCGCCGGCGCGCTCGCGGCGGAGCCCCTCGTAGTACACGAGGCCGATCCCGATCACGGCGCCGGGGATCGCCTCCAGCGCGGTCAGCAGGTGGGTGTCGTGGCGGCCCGGGATGGTAAAGCCGTTGACGATCAAGCCGAACAGGATCGAGCCGACCAGCGCGCCGATGAAGGCGCCCACGATCCCGCCCCAGTAGTGGTCGGGCAGCCAGATCGTGAAGTGCCAGATCGCGAGGCCCATCATCACCCAGGCGAGCATGCCCATCAGCGACGTCTCCCGTGCCGGCGGTTGCGCGACTTCGGCTTGGACGGCGTCTTCGGCTTCTGGACCGGGGCGACACCCTCATTCTCGGCGATGTCCGGGGCATGGGCGACGCCGCCATCCCCGTCACCCGCGCCGCCGCCGTTGACGGGCTCGCCGGCGGGCGCGGGCTTCGCGGCCTGGCCGTCGGGCTTCGTGGCGGGCCTCGCGGCCGGCTTTGCCGCGCTCTTCGGTGCCGCGCCCTTCGAGGCGGTCCGCTTGGCCGCCGCGCCGCCGGCGGCTCCACCCGCCGCCGCGCCGGCGGCTCCACCCGCCGCCGCGCCGGCGGCGCCGCCGGCGTCCGGGGTGTGGGCGAGGCGCTTGGTGATCGAACGGGTCGAGCTTCCGCGCGCAGCGGTCTCCTGGCGCTCGATCTCGACATCGCGCTTCATCTGCTCGAACTCGGCGGCCGAGACGGTCTCGGGCTCGGGCGTCGTGAGCCGGCCGACCCGGCGCCCGCGCTGGGGCGTGGGATCGACGTCGGCCGCGGTCCCGGCGTAGGCCGGAACGTAGCCCAGCTCGGACTCGATCCGGTGCCGGCGCGCGCGGTACCCGGGTTCGCGCTCCTTCCAGTGCGTGAGCACCGGCGAGGCGATGAAGATCGACGAGTAGGCGCCGGAGGCGACCCCGATCATCAGCGCGAAGGCGAAGTCCTTGAGCGTCGCACCGCCGAACAGGAGCAGCGCGAGGATCGGCATCAGCGTGCACGAGGTCGTCGCGATCGACCGCGTCAGCACCTCGGACATGGAGCGGTTGACGATCTGCGAGAAGGCGGCGCGTGGCATCCGCGGGATGTTCTCGCGCACGCGGTCGAATACGATGATCGTGTCGTAGAGCGAGTAGCCCAGGATGGTCAGCAGCGCGGCCACGGTCGCTGTCGTCACCTCCCGGCCAGTCAGCGAGTAGACACCGGCGGTGATCAGCAGGTCGTGCATCAGCGCGATCAGCACCGGGACGGCGAACTTCCACTCGAATCGCAGCGCCACGTAGGCGGAGATGACCAGCAGCGAGGCGATGATCGCGATCACTGCGCTGTTGGCCACGGTCTTGCCGAACGTCGGGCCCACGGAGTCGCTGGAGAAGTCCTGGCCGCCGTTGGCGAGGCCGAACTTGGAGTCGAGCGTCGAGCGCACCTGCTGCACCTTGGCGGGCTGCAGCTGCTTGGCGGAGATCTGGTAGCCGTTGGGGCCGAGCGTCCTGTCGCCGGAGACCTTCTGCACCTGGGCGTCGCCGGCGCCGGCCGCGGCGAGCACCGAGCGCACCTGCGACTCGCTTGCCGCCTGCACGAGACCGACGTCGATCCGAGTGCCGGAGGTGAAGTCGATGCCGAGGTTCAGCCCCCGGCCGCCAATCGCCAGCGCCCCGATCAGGAGGATCGCGCCGGACATCGTGAAGAAGTACTTCGAGGCCCCCATGAAGTCGAAGCGCCAGGCCCGCCCGCCCTTGGCACCGAGCGCCGCGGGGCTCGAGATCACCCGCGAGTCGCCCATCGTCATCAGGATCGCCTGGGTCGCCAGCACGGCGGTGAACAGCGACACGATCGTGCCGATGCCGAGCGTGAAGGCGAAGCCCTTGACCTCGGAGGTCGCGAGCACGAACAGGATGAACGCGGTCATGATCGTGACCACGTTGGCGTCGATGATCGCCGTGAGGCCCTTCCTGTAGCCGGTGATGATCCCCTGGCGGATCGAGCGCCCGGCGCGCACCTCTTCCTTGACGCGTTCGAAGATCACGATGTTCGCGTCCGCCGCGACGCCGATCGTGAGGATCAGACCGGCGATGCCCGGCAGCGTGAGCGTGATCGGGATCAGCTTGATCAGCGCGTAGAAGTAGACGGCGTAGACGATCAGCGCAGCGACGGCGATCAGGCCGAGCACGCGGTAGAAGATGAGCAGGAAGATCGCCACCACAGCGAGCCCGACGAGGCCGGCGATCAGGCCCTGGTGCAGCGCCTGCTTGCCGAGCGTGGCCGAGACCTGGGACTCGGAGATCAGCTTCAGGTTGATCGGCAGCGCGCCGAGGCGCAGGAGGTTGGCCAGGTCCTGGGCGGACTGGATCGTGAAGCCGCCGGTGATGTCGGCGCCCTGGCCGCCGGTGATCCCGTCCGGGTACTGCTTGTAGTCGATCCGCGGCACGGTCACGAGCTTGCGGTCCAGCGCCACCGCGAAGTGCTGGTCCAGCGTCTGACCGAGCCCGCTCACGGTCTGGCCGCGCTGGGCGATCGTGCGCGTGACGTCCTGGAACTTGTTGCCGCCGTTGCCGCTGAACGAGAACGTGACGTCGGGGTTGCCGCCGGAGTCGGTGCTCTGGGTCGGGTCCGAGATATCCGTTCCGAGCAGCGCGACGTGGTCCTTCAGGACGTAAAACTGCGCGGCCGGGTCGTTGAAGCTGGTCGTGTGCGAGGCGCTCGGGTCAGACGCCTGGATCACGACCGTGCCCGGCTTGATCACCAGCTGCTCGACGCCCGGGTCCGACGCGCTCACCCCCGCCGGCAGACCGGAGTTCAGATCCTGGAGGTTGTCGTCAGGCCCCGAGAGCAGGCAGTGGATCCCGGGCGTGGGCGTCTTGCCCTGCGCCTTGGCGGCCGTCGCGCAGGCCGCGCTGCCTGGGGCTCCGAAGTAGTAGTACTCGCTGCCGAGCCGGGCGTTGTCCGGGGAGCTCTGCGCCGGCTGGGCCGCGGCGAGCTTGACCGCGTCGTAGAGCAGCATGCTGCCCGAGCCAGGCGCGCCCGGCCCGGCGCCGGTGCCCTGGCTGATCGTGAGCGCGTTCGTGTCCTGGGCGGCGAGCTGGCTGGCGACCGTCTTGCCATTCGGCGTGAGCGCATTTGCCTCCCAGTCGTAGAACGCGAGCTGGGCGGTGGTGCCGACCTGTTTCTCGGCGCGGGCGAAGTCCTTGACGTTGGGCAGGCCGACGCTGATCTGGTTCGCGCCCGAGGTCTGGATCTCCGGCTCGGCGACGCCGAGCTGGTCGACGCGCTCACGGATGATGTCCACGGCGCGGCTGAGCGCGTCCTGGGTCACGACCGGCGTCTGCTTGGTCGGCTGGCCCTGGTAGACGAGCTCGACGCCGCCCTTCAGGTCGAGCCCTAGCCGCGTCTGGTGGGTCGCGATCACCGCGAACGAGGCCGCGAGCAGCCCCAGAACCAGGAGCAGAATGAATCCGTTGCGCTGGCGATCGGTCATCGAGCTTGTCCTGATGCTAGTGGTCAGCCTGGCGATCCGCCCCCTGAGGGACGATCGCTAACGGTGGTTGGCCGGTGTGAGGACGACGAGCAGCCCGCCCTCGTTGTCGTCATAAGCGGGGAAGATGTCCGCGACCGCCTTGGCGGGGAGGTCGCCTTCGGCGTGGACCTCCACCGGCTTGGCCTTGACGCGGACCTCCCACTCGAGCGCGGTGCCGACGTGATCGGTGCCGTCCTCGAAGCGCAGGCCAAGCACGTCGTTGACGGGCCGTCCGATGACCTGTTCGGTCTTCAGGCCAGTGAGCTCGAACGATCCTTTGCCGCAATCGACGATCTTGCCGTCCGCGTCGGTGGCGAAGAAGGCGGCGTTGGGGGCCGGGTAGTAATCGTCGAGCAGCTCGAACAGGTACGCGAAGCCGCACTTCTCGCATCCCTTGGCGTCGCGGCGGAAACCGGCGGTGCGCTCGGTGGCGATTGAGCGGTTCCCGCAGTGCGGGCAGATGAAGTAGTGGGACATCGGCGAATGAGGATAGGGGACCCAACATCCGGGGGCCCCAGCTACGCCTCGCGGGCCCTCGCGGGGCACCCCAGGACAGTGCTAGAGCAGTGACGTCTGCCCCGGCGGCTCGAGCCCGAGGTGCGCGAACGCCCGCCGGGTCGCGGCGCGGCCGCGCGGGGTGCGCTCGATCAGTCCGCGCTGGAGCAGATAGGGCTCGTAGACGTCCTCGACCGTGTCCTGCTCCTCCCCCACCGCGACCGCGAGCGTCGACAGGCCGACAGGCCCGCCGGCGAATGTCTCGCAGATCGCGCGCAGGATCTCACGGTCGAGCCGGTCGAGGCCGGCGTGGTCGACCTCGAGCATGTCGAGGGCGTCGGCGGCCACGGCTCCGCTCACGACGCCGGTACCGCGTACCTGGGCATAGTCGCGCACTCGCTTGAGCAGCCGGTTGGCCACTCGCGGGGTGCCGCGGCTGCGCGCCGCGATCGCGACGGCGCCGTCGTCCTCGATCGACACCTCGAGCAGGCGGGCGCTGCGGCGCACGATCCGGGCCAGGTCGTGCGGGGCGTAGTGCTCGAGCCGGTGCTGGATCCCGAAGCGGTCGCGCAGCGGCGTGGTCAGCAGGCCGGTGCGCGTGGTGGCACCGATCAGCGTGAACGGCGGCAGATCGATCGTGACCACGCGGGCGCCGGCGCCCTGCCCGACGGTTATCGGCAGGCAGCCGTCCTCCATGGCCGGATAGAAGGTCTCCTCGAGCGCCCGCGGCAGGCGATGGATCTCGTCGACGAAGAACACGGCGCGGGGCTCGAGCGCGGTCAGGAACGCGGCCACGTCGCCCTTGCGCTCGAGCGCGGGGCCGGCCGTTTGCACGAACGGCACGTCGAGCTCGGCCGCGACGATCTGGGCCAGCGAGGTCTTGCCCAGCCCCGGCGGGCCCGCGAGCAGCACGTGGTCGAGGGCTTCGCCGCGGGTGCCGGCGGCGGCGATCGATACGGCCAGCTGATCCTTGAGCGACTCCTGACCGACGAAGTCCTCGAGCCGGCGCGGGCGCAGCGACCGGTCGAGGTCCTCCTCGGGCAACGCTTCGGGCGCCTGGATCCGGGCCGCGCCGGGCCCCGGGGCAGGATTCATCTCAGCGTCGAGCCGAGCGGAGCGCATGCGCGATCAGGTCCTCCGGTCGTTCGCCTTCGCCGCCGTCGAGCAGCTCGTCGGCCTCGCTCAGCGTGTAGCCGAGGCCGAGCAGCCCCTCCCGCGCCAGGCTGAGTGGGTCGTCAGCGCGCGTGACCGAGATGGCCTGCTCGGGCAGGGACACGCCGACCTTCTCGCGCAGCTCGACGATGATCCGCTCGGCCGTGCGCTTCCCGATCCCCGGAACGGACTGCAACCGCGCCGCGTCGCCGGCCGCGAGCGTGGCCAGGAGCTCGCGGGGCGGACCCCCGGAGAGCACGGCCAGCGCCACCTTGGGACCCACCGACTGGACCCCGAGCAGCATCAGGAACAGCTCGCGCTCGTCCTCGCCGGCGAATCCGTACAGCGCCAGCGCGTCGTCACGCACGGCCATGTGGGTGTGCAGCACGACTTGGCCGCCGACGGGTGGGACCTGCCTGAGCGTGTGGGCCGAGACGGCGAGCCGGTAGCCGACGCCACTGCAGTCGACCACAACGTGGTCGGAGCGGCGCACGGCGACAACGCCCGAGATCAGCGCGATCACGCCCGCATCACCGCCGCGGCGAGCGGGAACCGGTTGGCCCCGCAGATCGCCACCGCCAGCGCATCCGCGGCGTGGTCGGGGGACGGTGGCGCCGCCAGGCCAAGCAGCCGGGCGACCATCCGCCCGACCTGGCCCTTGTCGGCGCGGCCGCTGCCGCACACCGCGCCCTTCACCTGCTGGGGCGTGTAGGAGCGCGAGGGGACGCCGCGTTGACCGGCCGCGAGCAGCGCGACCCCACGCGCCTGCCCGACCGCGAAAGCGGTGCGGACGTTGGCGCCGAAGTAAAGCTCCTCGATCGCCATAGCATCCGGCATGTGCGCGTCGAGCAACGCGCAGATGCGAAGGTGGATGTCGCCCAGACGACGCTCGAGGGGGACGCCCGCGGAGGTCTCGATCACGCCGTGGTCGAGCGCGCGCAGGCGCGAGCCGACACTCTCCAGAACTCCATAGCCGGTACTCGCGGTGCCGGGGTCGATTCCGAGGACGATCATCGAACCCGACATTCTGCGTCGCCGCTCGGACGCCTGCCCTGTCCCGGCCCGAGGTCACCGCGGCGCTGATCGGCCACCTGCACGGCCGCCGTCAGATGGGCGCCGTCCGCGCTAGTCGCGCCCGGCCGCTCCGGACCCCCCCGCTCAGCTGCGGGAGACGACGTTCAGCACCACGGTCAGCACGAAGCAGAACAGCGCGAGCGTGCGCAGCAGCGTGCCGGTCCTGGGGCTCATGCGGCCGTTGATCATCCCTAGCACCGCGGCCAGGAGGCACAGGACGGCGATCGCGGCGAAGGCGATGGCGAGCGCTCGCAGGACGGACACGGCGCTACGTGCCGACGCAGCGGTTGGAGCGCCCGGGCCGGGTGACGCGCACAACGGTCCAACCGCCGACGCGGGCCAGCTGCTGCTCGACGCGCGGAGACACGTTCACCGGCGCCGGGCCGCCGTCGATCGTGTTGTGGGGCCCGACGAACAGCACGCCCGGCTTGCGCAGCGAGGTGCCGACGCGACCGAGCGTCACGTGGAGCTTCCAGGCCAGCGCGGTCTGCACGCCGTGATTGACGGCCGAGAAGCTCGAGCGGCACGGGAACACGCCCTGATGACCGCCGACGGCGCGCGCGGCGGCCGAGAGCTGATCGAGCGTCTGGACGGCCTTGTCGGCGAGGGCCTGCTGGGCCCGCGCGGTGTCGATCCGGCTCGAGGCGAGCGGGATCGAGATCGCGATCAGGACCGCTGCCACGGCCACGGTGGCGACGCCTCCGCCGGCGAGCATGGCCATGCGCGCGACGCCGACGCCGGCGAGCACGCACAGCACCGCGGCGGCGGGCAGGAAGAAGCGCTCCAGGCCCGGGTAGCCGTCGATCACCATCGCGACCACGAGCACGATCCAGGCCAGCGCCGCGCCGGCGAGGCCGAGGACGACCTTGTCGCGATCCTTGAACCACGCGATCGCGACGCCGGCGGCGGCGGCGATTAGGACCGGCAGGATCTGCAGGTCGGCGGCGCGGCGGAGCGCCTCGAGCGAGGGATGGCTGCCGAGGTGGCCGTTGTAGGCCTTGGCGTGCGAGGCGGCCAGGAACGGCTGGCCGGAGCCGATCCACGGCGGGACGAACCACAGCACCGGGATCGACAGCAGCCCGGCGACCAGGAGCACACGCAGGCGCGGCTCGCGCAGCCACAGCCAGATCGCGTACACGAGGATGAACGGCCATGCCTCCGGGCGGATCAGCGCGGCGGCGACGCCGAGCACGAAGGCCTGCCCGCGCTTACCCGAGAGGTGACGATCGATCGCCCACAGGCAGGCCCCGACCAGCATCGGCTCCGAGGTGCCGCGGTACATGTAGTAGAACCAATCCTGGGTCAGCGCGACGCCCAGCACGGCGACGAGGCCGGCGATCCAGCCCGCCAGACGGGTGCCGAGTCGCCAGGCCGCCACCAGCGCCAGCAGGCCACCGGCGCGTGCGGTGATCACCCACAGCGTCGGGGCGGCGCCGCCGAACAGCCCGTACGGGGTCGTGAACAGCACGGGCAGCGGCTTCCACGAGGGCCCACCGCCCGTGGCGAAGCTGAGGTGCGGGTCGACGACCTCGCGGCCCCAGACGATCCACGCCCACGGGTCGTAGCTGGGGACGGTGGGCAGGATCGCCGCCGACAGCACCGCCAGCACCACGCACGCGAGCACGAGCTGCACGACGCGTGAGGACAGAAACCCGGCCGGGTCGAACCGGCGGGGGTCTGAGGTTCCGTTCGGGGACTCAGCATCGGGCGCCCGCTGTTGCGGCTCATCGACCACGATCTGGCCCCCCGCGTGCTCGCGAGCGGGCATGGGGCGGGGAATTCTAGCGGCCCGAGCCCTAACATCTCCGTGTCCAGCGCGACGGCCGGCGCGCCTGCTGACCACTGCCCGTGCCCGCCCGAACCCTCATCCTGGCCGTCCTCATCGCGCTCTGCGCGTGCACTGGCGCGCGCGCACAGGGGCCGGTCTACAGCCCCGACACGCCGGTCAAGGGAGCCGTCTACCGGGACGGGCCGAGTGACCGCTACCTGGTCGGAGGCGCCTGGCTGTACCGCGCCGACCGGGCCGATGTGGGCGTCGCGCAGGGGTTCTGGCGCGACGTGGCCGCCACCGACGGCTGGTCGCCGGTGACCGTTCCGAACGCCTACAACGCCGGCGATCAGTCGACAGCGAGCATGGTCGGATACGTCGGCTGGTATCGCAAGGACTTCCAGCTGCCGACGACCGGCCTGCCCCGCGGCGCACGGCCGGGGGACCTGGACTGGATCGTGCGCTTCGAGTCGGTCAACTACCGGGCCGAGATCTGGCTCAACGGCGTCCTGATCGGCAGCCACGTCGGCGCGTTCCTGCCCTTCGAGCTCGATCTGCGCGGGCTGCGCCTGCACGGGGCCAACCGGCTGATCGTGCGCGTCGACGACCGCCACTACGCCTCGGACCTGCCGCCGGGTCCCGCCGCGGGCGGGAGCGCCGACGTCGGCGGGTGGTGGAACTACGGCGGGATCCTGCGCGAGGTCTACTTGCGGGCGGTCGACAAGGCAGACATCGCGGCGGTGCAGGTGCGCCCGTTGCTCCCCTGCCCGGCGTGCGCGGCGACGATCGACGAGCAGGTGCAGGTGCGAAACGTGACCGCGACCGCGCAGACGGTGCGCCTGAGCGGCACCTACGGCGGGGCCCGCGTGGCCTTCGGGCAGGCGCAGATCGCCCCCGGCCAGACGTGGACCGCGACGGCGACGGTGCGAATCGCGCATCCGCGGCTGTGGGCGCCCGGCAGTCCCACGCTGTATCGGGCGACGCTGTCGCTGACCGACCTCCAGGGCAGCGCGCTGGCCGGGTACGTGACCGACAGCGGGATCAGGACGATCGCCGTCACGGGTGGCCGGCTGACGCTCAACGGTCGCGCGCTGCATCTGCGCGGCGTCGGCCTCCAGGAGCAGGACATCGCGCTCGGCGGCGCGCTCGATCCGGCTCACATCACGCGGCTGATCGACTGGACCCGACGTCTGGGCGGCGACCTGATCCGCGGCCAGTACCCGTCGGATCCGCTGCTCGAGGAGCTCGCCGACCGCTACGGAATCCTGCTGTGGAGCGAGATCCCGGTCTACCAGGTCCAGGTCCAGTACCTCACGCAGCCGGCGTGGGTGGGCTTTGCGCACTCGATGCTGGCGCAGAACATTGCCGACAACCAGAACCACCCGTCGATCCTGCTCTGGAGCGTGGCCAACGAGCTGCGCTCGCCGGCGCCACCCGAGGAGGGCAGCTACATCGCCGGTGCCGCGGCACTGGCCCACCGGCTCGATCCGACGCGTCCCGTCGGGATGGCGGTCAGCGCCTGGCCCGGGGTGGGCTGCCAGGGCGCGTACGCGGGCCTCGACGTGGTCGGGTTCAACGACTACTTCGGGTGGTACAGCGTCAACAGCGGCGCCACCGCCGACCGCGACGGGCTCGGCCTGTTCCTGGACTCGTTCCGTGCCTGTTACCCGAACAAGGCGTTGATGGTCTCCGAGTTCGGCTTCGAAGCCAACCGCGCCGGCCCGGTCGAGCAGCGGGGCACGTACGCCTTCCAGGCCTACAGCGCGGCCTACCACCTGAGCGTGTTCGCTGAGAAGACCTGGCTCTCGGGCGCGATCTACTGGGCGCTGCAGGACTTCGTCTGCCGCCCGGGCTGGACCGGAGGCAACCCGCTCGCGGACCCACCCTTCTTCAACAAGGGCCTGGTCGACTTCCAAGGCAACGCGAAGGCGGCGTTCGCGACCGTGCAGTCGATCTACCGCTCGACGGTCCAGATCGGACCGTCACCGTAGCGTCGAGGCACCGATCCGCCTGAGGTGGCCGTCAGCGAGAGAACTTGCAGCGCAGCAGCGTGCCGATCACGCGGAAGCCGTCGAGGGCAGTGAGCTTCTTGCCCTCCTCGGTCGCGCGGGCCCGGTAGTGCACGGGGACCTCGTAGATGCGCTCTCCGCGCTGCACCAGCCGAGCGGTGATCTCGGGCTCGATCGCGAAGCCGGGAGACTGCAGCGGCAGGCTGCGGAAGATGTCCGTCCGGATCATCTTGTGGCAGGTCATGATGTCGTGCAGGTAGACGTTGTAGAGGATGTTGCACGCGAGCGTGACGCCCTTGTTGCCGAGCACGAACAGGAACGAGTGGCTCGTGTAGCCGTCGAACGCGCGCACCCCGAAGCACGCGTTGGCCCGACCGTCGAGCAGCGGCGGCATCAGCAGTCCGAGGTCGGCCGGGTCGTATTCCAGGTCGGCGTCGAAGATCGCGGCGAACTCGCCGTTGGCGTGGCTGAGACCGGTGCGGATAGCGGCGCCCTTGCCCTGGTTGACGTCGTGCTCGAGCAGGCGCACGCGGGGATCCCAGTTACTCGAGCGCAGGATCTCGCGCGTGTCGTCGGTGGACCCGTCGTCGACGATGATCAGCTCGAACTCGCTGGGCAGCTCGGTGCCGAGGACGTCGGCGATCGCGCGCTCGACGCGCTCGTATTCGTTGTACACCGGCATCAGGATCGAGAGCATGTGCGCAGGTTCCAAGTTCGGGGGCGGCTGGCGCGAAATCGGACCAGGACCGATGCGATCTCTGGTCCCTAGCCGACCGAGATCAGATCGACCACGAACACGAGCGTCGCGTTCGCGGGGATCGTAGGCGACTGGCCGGCTTTGCCGTAGGCGAGGTTCGGGGGGATGATCAGCATGCGGCGGCCGCCGACCTTCATCCCGGCGATGCCCTGAACCCAGCCTGGGATCACGCTGCCGTTGCTGAGCGGCGTCGTGAACGTCTGGTTGCGGTCCCAGGAGGCGTCGAACTGCTTGCCACCCTTGTACAGCACGCCGACGTAGTTGACGGTGATGTTCTGGCCCGGGCTTGCCGTCGCGCCGGTGCCGACGATCAGGTCCTTGGTCACCAGATGCGTGGGCGCCGGGCCCGCGGGCACGACCACGATCGGCTTCTTGGCGATCGCCGGTGGGATCGTGGGCGTGGTCGACGTCGACGAGGTCGCTGCCGAGGCGTCGGCCGTCGCCCCGCCCGAGGGCGCGGGTACGACCCCGGGCGCCTTGGAGCTACCGCAGGCGGCCAGGCCGACGGCGGTTGCGGCGCTCACCAGCACGGGGACGATCCTCTGCTTGACGGACATCGGCGGGAAGGGTAGCGAGACTCGCGGCCGGGCTAGCCCGCGATGCGCTCGAGCACGTCGGCGTCGACGTCGAAGTTCGCGTGCACGGCGCCGACGTCGTCCGACTCCTCGAGCGCGTCGATCAGCTTCATCAGCTTCGACGCCTCGGCTTCGCCGACCGGCACGCGGGCCCGGGGACGCTGGGTCACGTCGGCACTCTCGAGCTCGACGCCGGACTGCTCGAGGGCGACGCGAACCGCCCCGAGATCGGACGGGTCGGTGAGGATCTCGTACACGTCATCATCGAGCACGATGTCCTGAGCGCCGGCGTCGATCGCGCCCATCAGGTCGTCCTCGCCGTAGCGCGAGGCATCGACCACGATCACGCCCTCCTTGTCGAACAGATATGACACCGAGCCGGGCTCGCCGAGGCTTCCGCCGTGCTTGCTGAGCGCATGCCGGACGTCGGCGCCGGTGCGGTTGCGGTTGTCGGTCAGCGCCTCGATCAGCAGCGCCACCCCGCCCGGGCCGTAGCCCTCGTAGAGCACGGCCTCGATCTGCTCGGTGTCGACGCCCTCGCCGGTGCCCTTGGCGATCGCGCGCTCGATGTTGTCCTTCGGCATCGACGCGTCGCGCGCCTTCTGGATCGCCAGCGCGAGCGCCGGGTTGCCGTCCGGGTCGCCTCCGCCCTCGCGCGCGGCGACGCTGATCGCACGGGCGAGCTTCGTGAAGTGCTGGCCGCGACGCTGATCGACGATCGCCTTCTTGTGCTTGATCGACGCCCACTTGGAATGACCGGACATGACCACAAGTCTAAGCTCTGCCACGCGCTACGCTGTCGCTGCGCGCTGCACGCGGCGACAGGGTTCCGCTCCTCGCCCGCATCCTTTCGTTCAGAACTCTGCGCTCGAACTCGAACAGGAGACCCACGGCATGAAACGACTGTCCGCCATGGCACTGCCGCTGATCCTGGTGGCGCTGGCCGGGTGCGGCTCCAGCTCCAGCAGCTCGTCGAGCTCGAGCTCGAGCTCCAGCCCGGCTGCGAGCTCGACGCCCGCCGCCACCAGCACCGCGAGCACGAGCGGCGCTGCCTCGGGAGCCGTGGTCCCGGTGGTCATGCAGAACATCTCCTTCAACCCGCCGATCATTCATGCCAAGGTCGGCCAGACCGTGAAGTGGACGAACATGGACTCGGCGCCGCACAACGTCACCTACGTGAGCGGACCGCAGTTCACCTCGTCGCAGACGTTCACCAACGGCAGCACCTTCACGCTGAAGCTGACCAAGGCGGGCACGATCCAATACCGCTGCACGATCCATCCGGGCATGAACGGGACGATCGTGGTCGCGCCGTAGCGACGCTTCGGGCGCTGGGCCGTCCCGCACAGCGGGCGGCCCGGGCCGCCTCTTAGGGCAGGTCGTTCAGGTTCACGGCCTCGACCTGGGCCGAGCCGTAGTTGGTGACGTACGCCGTCCGGGCGCCGGGCGGGACCGTGAGATCGCGCGGGTAGACCCCGGCCGGCACCGAGCCGAGGGCCGCCGGGCGCCCGGCGAGGGCGGCGCCGACGTCAACCACGGTCACGCCGGGCCCCGGCGCCGAGGACGCCCCCGCTCCCGAGTCGGCGACCAGCAGCCGGCGGCCGCCGTCCACCGGCTGGACGCCGACCGGGGCGCTTCCCACCGGCACGGAGGCGACACGCGCGCGGCGGGGGTGATGGAGCAGCAGTGAACTCGAGAAGCCGAGCACGGCGTGGCTGGCCAGCGCCGTAACCCAGACCAGCCGACCGCCGGCCGAGAGCGTCACCCGGATCGGTTCGCAGCCGGCGTCGACCGCGTGGACGAGCGCCGCGTTGGGATCGGTCTGGGCCCGCGTCGCGTCGATCAGGCTCAGCGTGCCGTGCCCGGCGCCGTCGGCCGAGGCGAGCGCCGTCGCGTAGAGCCAGCGGCCCCCGGGGTCCACGGCCACGTCGGAGGGCCCGTAGAACAGCGGCACGCGCCCGATGTAGCCGGAGCGGCGTAGCCGGTCGGCCAGCGCGGCGGCGAGGTCGAACACCGCGATCCCGCTGGCCCGGGCGCGGGCGACGTAGGCGTACCGGTCATCGGGTGAGATCGCCACGGCGACCGAGCCGGCCAGCCCCGGGTTGCCCTGTACCGTGCTGGTCAGGCGGCCGAGCACCGCGCGGCGCGATCCGTTCTCGGCGCGGTGGGCGTCGATGACCACCGCGCCGCTCCCCGCCGCCACCAGCAGGTAGCGGCCGTCGTGGGTGAGCGCGAGCCCAGGATGCCCGTTGCCGGCCGCCGCCGGTAGCGCGATCCGCCGCAGCACGGTCGGCGCGAAGCCGCTGTTGCGCAGCACGTCCACCTCGCCGGGGGCGGACACGAACGAGAAGCGCCGCCGGCTCACGATCGCGTAGGGAGCTACGGGCAGGCCGGCCATCGCGGTGCGGACGTGGTCGAGCGCGGGCAGGACCGCGGCGCGCGCGGCACACGGCGGCGTCGTGACCGTCGTCGCGGTCGAGCGCGCGGTCGTCGTCACGGTCGAGCTCCTGCGCGAGCCGCCGCAGCCGGCGAGAAGTACCGTCGCCCCGATCAGGGCCGTGAGCGTGAGGGCACGCATGGCGTCCATGCTGGCATGCCTCGCGCGAGCGCGGTCCGCCTGCGCGCCCGGTGCCGCTCATCGGGCCGAAGCCGGCGCGTGGGCGCGGTACCAGTCGATCGTCCGCCGCAGCCCCTCCTCCAGGGTCACCGAGGGCTCCCAGCCGGTGAGCGCGCGCAGCTTGCCGAAGTCGACCCACTGGCGGTCGATCTCGCCGTGCGGCACCCCCTCGCCGCGGATCTCCGGCTCGAGCTCGGAGCCGGCCAGCCGGCAGATCAGCGCCACCACGTCGCCCACGCGGCGGGGGCGCCCGCCGCCCGCGTTGAAGGCCTCGCCCATGCCCTCACCACGGTCGAGCGCGCCGCAGATCGCCAGATAGGCGGCGACGGCGTCCTCGACGTAGAGGAAGTCGCGCTCGAGCGAGCCGTCGGAGCGCACCACCGGTCGCCGGCCGGCCAGTGCTGCGGCCACCGCCTCGGGCACGAGCCGCGAGCTGTTCGTGTCCCCGCCCCCATACAGGTTGGCGAACCGCGTGACCGCCACCGGCAGCCCGAACGTGTGCCAGTAGGAGCGGGCGAGCAGGTCGGCGGCGGCCTTGGAGACGTCGTAGGGGAACAGCGGCTGGAGCGGCAGCTCCTCGCGGTAGGGCAGTTCGGCGTGAGCCCCGTAGGCCTTGTCGGAGGAGGCGACGACGACCCGGCCTACGCCGTGTGCGCGGCACGCCTCCAGCAGCAGCCAGGTGCCGCGGATGTTCGTCTCGAACGTCGACAGCGGCGCCCGATTGGCGATCCCGACGAGTGTCTGGGCGGCGAGATGGAACACCGTGTCGACCTCGTACTCGGCCAGCGCGCGCGGCAGCAGGCCCTCGGCGCAGATGTCGCCGCGGACGAGGTCGATGCGCGACTCGAGATCCATCAGCGCGAGTGCAGAGACCGCCGGCTCGTCGCGGCGGACCGCCACCACCCGCGCGCCCTGCTCGAGCAGCGCCTTCACCAGCCACGCGCCGAGCAGACCGTGGGCACCCGTCACCAGCACGCCGCGCCCGCTCAGTTCCACAGCTTCCACGGCGCGTGTCCCTGGCTCCAGAGGTCGTTGAGGACGATCGCGTCCTTGTAGGTGTCCATGCAGTCCCAAAACCCCTCGTGACGGAAGGCGCGCAGCTCACCGGCGGCGACCAGCCGCTCGAGCGGCTCGCGCTCGAGCACGCTGTCGCTCTGGAGCAGGTCGAGCACGGCGGGCTCGAAGCAGAAGAAGCCGCCGTTGACCCAGCGCTCGCTGCGCGGCTTCTCGACGAACCCCCGCACGACCCCGTCGCCGTTGAGCTCAGCGACCCCGAACTGGAGCTCGGGCCGCACCACAGTCATCGTCGCCGCCGCGCCGTGCGCGGCGTGGTAGCCGAGCTGCGCCGCGAGGTCGATGTCGGCCACACCGTCGCCGTAGGTGACGCAGAAGGTGGCGTCGCCGAGCGCGCCGGCGGCCCGCGCGATGCGGCCTCCCGTCGGCGTGTCGGCTCCGGTGGCCAGGCACTCGACGTGGGTTCCCTCGGGCCAGGCCTGGGCGGCGGCGAACGCCTGCACCTGCTCGCCCTTGTAGCCGGTCAGAAGCAGGAAGCGGCGGAACCCCTGGGCGGCGTAGATCTGGATCACGTGCCACAGGATCGGCCGCCCGCCGATCTCCACCAGCGGCTTGGGGATCGACTGCGTGTGCTCCTGAAGGCGCGTGCCGCGCCCGCCGCAGAGGATGGCCACCGGCGGTGTCACGGCGGCGGATTATGGCGTGCCGGGCCGCGGGAGCCGGGTCGGGCGCGAGCGCGCTCGCCGATAGATCGAAATGGGTGTGCCGCCGGCCGAACCGGACCCCACCCCCATCGCCGGCAAGCCGGAGGTGACTGTCCCGCTGGTGAGCGCCGGCCGAGTACGCGAACATCGGGCCGGGTGTCCTCTGCGGGTGGTAGTGGTGCGCATCACGACGTGGTCAGGCTGCTGCGGCGGCCGCGGTGTCCGGGCTTCGTGCTGACCGTGTCGCTGGCGCGCACCTGCTCGTCGATGTTCGCCGTCAGCGGGGTGCTGCTGGTGCTCGAGCGGACGGGCAGCGCACCATTGGCGGGGATCACCTCGGCGGCAGCAGTGCTGCCGGCGGCGCTGAGCGGACCCGTCCTGGGCGCGTGGCTCGACGTGGCGCGACGGCGACGGACGCTGATCGTCATCGATCAGCTCACGAGCGTGGTGGCGCTGGCGGCGATCGCCGGCGGCTCGATCCTGGGCACGTTCGCCCTGCCCGGCGCCGTCTCGCTGCGCCGGATCGCGCTGTCCTACGGGATCCTCGGCGCCTCCGCCCTGCTGTGGCCGCTGGCCGGCACGCTGGCGGTGGGGATCGTGTTCGTCGCGCTGACCGGCGTCCTCGAAGGCCCCGCCTACTCGGGCACGATCGCCCTGCGACAACGCCACACGCCGCCCGCGGTCCGCGCGCAGCTGATGACGACCGTGACCAGCGTCGCGATGGCCTCCGGCGCGCTCGGCTCCGCGGTCGGGGGCATCATTCACGACCCGCTCGGTGTGATCCTGGCCTTCACCGCGGTCAACGCGGTGGCGGCGCTGGTGGCGCGGGGGGCTGGGGTGGGGCCTCGCGGCGTGGGTCCTTGAGGCGGCGACGTGCTCGAGCACGTGATCGACCCGGGAAGCACCGGCGCGGAGCGGACGCGGCACTGCTGGCCCGACTCCCCGGGAGCACGCTGCTCACCCACCAGCACTGCTACTCGCCCGACGCCGCGACGGCGGCCTCGAGGACGCCCCACGGTAACCCGGCGCCGGCGCGAGTAGGATCCCGCGCCCATGACCTCACTTCCCCCCAGCATCTTCAAGGCATACGACATCCGCGGCCTGTACGGATCGGACATCGACGGCGACGGCGCCGAGCTGCTCGGGCGCGCGTTCACGCGGGTCATCGCCCAGCTCGAGGACAGGCCGGCGGCCGCGCTCCGCCTCGGCCTCGGCCGCGACATGCGGCTCACGGCGCCCGAGCTCGCCGCGCGCTACCGCGACGGCATGGTCAGCGAGGGCGCGAGCGTGCTCGACGCCGGCCAGGTCGGCACCGAGATGCTCTATTACCTGGTCGGCTCGCGCGATCTCGACGGCGGCCTGATGTGCACCGCCTCGCACAACCCCAAGGCCTACACCGGGGCGAAGATGGTCAAGCGCGGCGCGATCGCGCTCTCGGGCGACTCGGGGATCAACGACATCCAGGCCCTGATCGAGTCGGGCCTCGGCGACGCGCCGGGCGGCGGCTCGGTCGAAGAGGTGTCGCTGTACGAGGAGTTCCAGCCGGCGGTACTCGAGTTCATCGACCCCTCGGCGATCAAGCCGCTGCGGGTCGTCGTCGACGGTGGCAACGGGATGGCGGGGCCGATGGTCGGGCCGCTGCTACGCCGGCTCGGGCTCGACCTGGCCGAGACGTACTGGACGCCCGACGGCAACTTCCCCGACCACGAGCCCAATCCGCTGCTGCCCGAGAACCGCGACTTCATCATGAAGGCGGTCGTCAAGGAGGGCGCGGACCTCGGCATCGCCTGGGACGGCGACGCTGATCGCTGCTTCTTCATCGACGACAAGGGACAGTTCGTCGACGGTGATTTCCTCACCGCACTGATGAGCGAGTCGATGCTGCGCAAGGAGCCCGGGGCGACGGTGCTCTACGACGTCCGCGCCAGCCGTGCCGTGGCCGACACCGCCGAGCGCCTCGGCGGCAAGGCGCTGATGAACCGCGTCGGGCACGCCTTCTTCAAGACGCGGATGCGGGCCGAGCACGCCGTCTTCGGCGGCGAGGTGTCCGGGCACTACTACTTCCGCGACTTCTACTGCGCCGACTCCGGGACGATCCCGGCGCTGCTCATCCTGGAGCAGCTCTCCGAGCAGGAGAAGAGCATGTCCGAGCTGCTCGAGCCATTCCGCTCGCACTACTTCATCTCGGGCGAGATCAATACCGAGGTCGACGATCCGGCAGCGAAGCTAGAGGAGCTCAAGGCGGCGCACCCCGACGCGCGCATCACCACCCTCGACGGCGTCTCGATCGATTACGACGACTGGCACTTCAACGTGCGCCCGTCGAACACCGAGCCGCTGCTGCGGCTGTGCCTCGAGTCGCTGGTGTCCCCCGAGGACATGGCGCGCCGGCGCGACGAGGTGCTCGCGATCATCCGGTCGTGAGCCCGCTGCCGCTGCCTGAAGACCCGGCCCAGCCCACCGCGGCGGACTCGCTCGCGCTCGCCGCCCGCGCCGGCATCCACCGCCTGCCGGTCCCGACGCCGTTCCTGGTCGGGCGGATCAACTGCTACCTGATCGAGGACGACCCGCTGACGCTGGTCGACACGGGCCCCAACTCCGGCAAGTCGCTCGACGATCTGGAGCGGATGCTCGCCGAGCACGGCCGCGTGATCGAGGACCTCGAGCTGATCGTGATCACCCACCAGCACATGGATCACCTCGGGCTGCTCGACATCATCGTGCGCCGCTCGGGGGCGGAGGTGGCCGCGCTGGATCTGCTCGGGCCCTACCTCGAGCGGTTCGCCGAGAGCGCCCAGGCGGAGGACGAGTTCGCCGAGCAGCTGATGCTGCGCCACGGCGTCCCGGCCGACCTGGCCACCGCGCTGCGGGCCGTCGGGGCGGCGTTCCGCGCCTTCGGCTCCAGCGGCCACGTGACCCGGTTGCTGCGCGACGGTGACACGCTCGCGTTGCGCGACCGCCGGCTCGAGGTCATGCACCGGCCCGGGCACAGCCCGTCGGACACCGTCTTCTGGGACTCCGAGCGCCAGATCCTGCTGGCCGGCGATCACCTGCTCGCGCACATCTCCTCCAACCCGCTCGTCTCGCGTCCGCTCGGCGACTTCGCCCCCGGCGCATCGGCGAGCACCGGGCGACCGCGCGCGCTGATCAGCTACATCGAGTCGATGCGGGCCACCCGGGAGCTGCCCGCGGGGCTCGTCCTCCCCGGCCACGGCGACCCGATCGTCGACCACGCCCAGCTGATCGACGACCGCTTCCGGATGCACGAGCGGCGGGCGCGCAAGATGCTGCGCATGCTCGCCGATCGCCCGCTCAGCGCCTACGAGGTCGCCCAGACGATGTGGGGCAACATCGCCGTCACCCAGGCCTTCCTGACCCTGTCCGAGGTGCTGGGCCACATGGATCTGCTCGCCGAACAGGGCCTCGTTCGCGAGCTCGACGACGACGAGGTGGTCCGCTTCGAGGCGCTGGCGTGAGCGCCACCCGCGAGCACGAAACGCGAGGCGCTGCTGCGTGATGCCCTCGGACGGCCCGGTACCACACCATCGAGCTGGCCCAGGGGGCCGTCGGGGATGTGCTGATCCACCTGCGCGATCCGGTGCGCGGCCTTGCGGCCGTCCGGTCCACGCTCACGCCGGGCGCCGCGCAGGCCTGCTGACACGTGGCGCTGGAAGCCGTTCGCTGAGCTCTCAGACGAACGCGGACACGCCGGGCTGGAGCGGCGACACGGTCGCCTTGCCGCACTCGTACGCGCCCATCGGGATCGTCGTGCGCAGCGTGGCGGTGTCGTCGGGCGGGATGACCTGCAGGCCGTACGCAGTCGTGCAACCGGCCGGGGAGCTGATCCCGTGCGTGACCCCGAGCCGGAACGAGACGCTGGCCCCGGGCGCCACGATGAGCACGGTCGCCGGCGCGGTGCCGAAGAAGTCGTGCGTGGTGCGGATCGAGACGGTCGGCAGCGGGCCGCCCGCCTGGTTGAGGAACAGCACGCCCGGATAGCCGTAGGTGCGGCAGCTCCTGGCGCTGATGTTCTTGAGCGCGAAGCCGATCTCGCCGTGCCCGGTCGCGCCCTGCTGGCCAAGGTAGCGGAGGGCCAGCGATGCCGCGGTGCAGCGCGGCGGGCCGACCGGGGGCGCAGTCGTCGTGGTCGCGGCCGTGGTCGTGGTCGTGGTCGTTGTCGTCGTGGCCGGGGTGCTCGTCGTCGCGGTCGTGGTGGCGGCCGGCGCCGTCGAGGCGACCGATGTCGTGCTTGAGCCCCCGCACGAAGCCAGGGCCACGGCGGCGAGCACGGCCAGACACGCGTTGCACAGTCGCATCGGTCACTGATTTGCCGTCGGCCGGCTAGATCCTGCCCGCGACCGCGGTCACCCGGGCGCAGATCTGCGCCGCATCGTCGGCCGGCGCCAGCAGTTCGAGGTCGCCCGGGTCGATCAGCCCCCGGCCGGCACGGTGTCACGCAGCCAGTCGTCACCGGACGCGGCGCAGCTCGGCCCGGGCAATCGGGGCGGGCGATGGCAGTTGGCCGCGACGAGGCGTTACGGTTTGGCCGCGTGAGCGACCTGCAGCGTCCACCCGGCACCCACCCCCCGCCGCGACCGCGGCGCAAGGTCGACTGGGAGCTCGTGGTGTGCGGCTTCCGTGGCCACGAGATCGTCGGCGCCGACGCCGCCGAGCTCCGGCCTGAGGACGCGCTCGTGGTCAGGGAGGGCGCCGGCCTGCGCTGGCATCGCTGCCTGCGCTGCGACAGCTGGGTGGCGCTGCCGCCGCCCGGGCATCCCACGCAGCCCAATCCCCCGGACCGCGATCAGGTCGTCATCCCCCTGCGCGGCAAGGCCCTGCGCGACAAGATCGTGCTGAGGATGATCGCGGTCGACCGGGCACTGCACTTCCTGATCCTCACCACGCTGGGCATCGCCGTGCTGCTGTTCGCCTCGCACGAGTCCAGTCTGCGCGACAAGTTCTACCGCGTGCTGACCGACCTACAGGGCGGGGTCGCGGGCGGTCCCGTGCAGACCTCGGGTCACGTCGGCTTCCTGCACGAGCTCGACAAGCTGTTCTCGCTGCGCTCGGGCACCCTGCGCGAGGTCGGCATCGCGCTGATCGCCTACGGAGTGCTCGAAGGCGCCGAGGCCGTCGGCCTCTGGTACACCAGGCGCTGGGCGGAGTACCTCACCTTCGTATCCACGACGGTCCTGCTGCCGCTCGAGATCTACGAGCTCAGCAAGCGGCTGTCGGCGCTGAAGCTGATCGGGTTCGTCATCAACGTCGCCGTGGTCGTCTACCTGCTCTACGCCAAGCGCCTGTTCGGGCTGCGCGGCGGGGGCCGAGCCGACGAGGAGCGCCGGCACCGGGACATGAGCTGGGAGGCGATCGAGCGAGCCACCCCGCCCTACCGGGAGCTCCCCGCCCGGGCCGATCCGGTCGAGCGGTGAGCAGCGGCGACGACGCGCGCCAGCAGGAGATCGAGCGCATCGGCGCCGAGCTGGCGGCCGCGTTTCCCTCCGGCGTCCGGCACCCCATGAAGGCGCTCGACGCCCGGGCCATGGAGCTGGCCTCCAATGACCGGGAGCTGAAGGCGGCGCTGTTCCGGTTCGTGGATGTGGTACCGGCCTGCCGATCCCTGGACGATCTGGCGCGCCACCTGACGGGTTTCCTGGACCAGGTGCCCGACCGCCCACCGCCGCTGGCGGCGGCGATGCGGCTCGGCGACACGAAGGCAGGGCGGGTCGCGCTCGGGGCCGCGGCGGCCGGCGGCGTCAAGCACATGGCCCACCGCTTCATCGTCGGCGAGACGCCCGACTCGGCCCTCGGGGTCCTGCGCCAGCTGTGGTCCGGAGGCGTGGCCAGCTCCGTCGATCTGCTCGGCGAGGCGACGGTCACCGAGGCCGAGGCCGACGCCTATGCGTCCCGCTGCGCGGCCGCGCTGGAGCAGCTCGCCACCGCCGCCCGGGGGTGGCCGCCCCGGCCGGCGCTCGAGCAGGACGGCAGCGGACGCCTGCCGCGGGCGCACCTGTCAGTCAAGGTGTCCGCGCTCACTCCGCTGCTGCGCCCCGACGCTCCCGACCTCGGCCGGCGCGACGCCGCCGGCCGGCTGCGTCCGCTGCTCCGCGAGGCCGACGCGCTCGGCGCACATCTGCACATCGACATGGAATCGCTCGACTCCCGGGAGGCGGTGCTCGACCTCGTGCTCGAGCTGCTCTCCGAGGACGAGTTCCGGGCCGGCCCCTCGGCCGGGATCGTGCTCCAGGCCTACCTGCGCGACTCCCCCGAGCAGCTCCAGCAGGTGCTTGAGTGGACCCGCGCCTGCTCGCGGACACCGCCGCTCCTGGTCCGTCTCGTCAAGGGCGCCTACTGGGATCACGAGATCGTCGAGGCCCGCCAGCACGGATGGGCGGCGCCGGTCTACGAGGTCAAGGCGGAGTGCGATCGCAACTTCGAGGGGCTCACGCGGGCGCTGCTGGCCGCCCGCCCCGCGGTCCGGGTGGCGATCGCCTCCCACAACCTGCGCTCCGTCGCCCATGCGATCGCCGTCAACCGGCTCGCCGGCGGCGAGGATCGCGACCTCGAGCTGCAGGTGCTGCGTGGACTCGGCGACGACCTCCAGGATGCCCTGGCCACGCGCGGCTTCCGGGTGCGGACGTACTGCCCGGTCGGCGATCTCGTGGCCGGTATGGCCTACCTCGTCCGGCGACTGCTCGAGAACACCTCGAACGAATCGTTTACAAGACGCATGAGCGTCGGAGACTCGCTAGGCGAGATCCTTGCAGCTCCCTGAAGGCCCCGTATAGACAGCGAGTTGCCTCGGCAATGGCCTGCTTGCCGAGGTCGGCGGTGCTCATGCCGTCGCTCCTTGCGAGCAGCCCACCAGCCAACACGACGACCCGCTACCGTCCGGCCGACCCAACGGCTGCATCACCATCCGCTTCGCGCCTGGCCGGTCGACGGCGCCCGCCTCAAGCGAGCATGGACCGCCGTTGGCTCGACCCCGGACCGCGCTTCGAAGGGGCTACCCCGCGTCGAGCAGCCCCAGCTGCGCCGGCTGCCGCGTGCGGTTCGCGCGCTCGAACAGCTTGACCGCGATGTTCTTGCGTGAGGCGAGGATGGCGTCGTAGAGCGGCGAGTTGCTCCACTCGGTATGCACGCAGCGTCGCGGACCAAGCCGAGCTGGCGAAGCTGCTCGATGTAGTGCTCTCGGATGTCTTGCGCCGTCCGGCCCGGGTTGGGATCCACGAGGTTCATCGGGGTGCCGTGGTTCAGCACCAGCCTCGGCGACTCCTCACCGCCTGCTCTCAGCGACCGGTGGATGGCGGAGAAGGGCAGGTTGATGATGAAGTCGATGAACGGAAACCGACCGGCGAGGTACTCGACAGTGCTCCAGTGAAGGTTGGGCTTGGCAGGGTCGAGATAGGCGAGGAGCACCAGCGCGCGGCGGTCGAGGAGGGTGCAGACGCGCTCCAGGTGCCCGGGGTCGTTCGCGTCCCCTTGCAGGACGTGGGTCGGCGGCAGCGCGCGACCCTCGCGCCGCATCGCAGAAGATGCGCCGTTCGAGCGCGTCCGTACAGTCCTTGGAGAAGTAGACGTAGCGGTTGAAAGGGCTCTGGATGGTGAGCGCTTGGATGGGCGACCCGGGCACCGGCGCCGCGACCACGCCGCCCTCCGCGGCCGCACTCGGGGTGACCGTGCCGGCGGACGAGGCGGCCGCGCAGGCGGAGGACGAGCCCAACGCTGAGCGCATCGAGACCTACACGCGCGACTTCATCATCGAGACACTGCTGAAGGAGCTCGAAGGCTTCCGCTTCGAGCACTTCGTCGCGCATCTCCTAGAGGCGATGGGCTACCGCACCCAGGTCACTCAGGCCGTTGGCGACGGCGGCTTCGATGTCATCGCCCACCGCGACCCGCTCGGCCTGGAGCCGCCCATTATCAAGGTCCAGTGCAAGCGCACGGTCTCCAGCATCGGCGCCCCTGAGGTGCAGAAACTCACCGGAACCCTCGCACCTGGCGGCTCCGAGCTCGGGCTCTTCGTCACGCTCGGCGCCTACTCGAAGGACGCTCAGAACCTCGGAAGGACACGCCAGGACCTCCGCCTGGTCAACGGCACAGAGCTGGTGGGGCTCGTCTTCGAGCACTACGAGAGCTTCAGCCCCGAGTGGAAACGGCTGCTGCCGCTGCGGCGCGTGTACGTGGTCCACCGCGAGCCGGAGGCAAGCTAACCCCGGCGCTTGGACTGCGGCGTCGCCAGTCGCTCCGCCTTAGGCTCGGCTGGCGCGGCGAGCCGCGCGCGGCGACCACAAGTTGCCTGCACCCAGCCGCGTTAACGCGTTAAGTTAAGTATCCACCCGCATATCCCACAAGGACTTCGGATGGCCGCTTACGACTCGGTATGGGCAAGTCGGCACGGCGTGGGCCGCGCCGACGATTTGCCAAGTGAGACTCTCGCCACAGATGGCAAACTCCTCGGCTGGCTCGCCGGGGTGTTGGCCCAGGACCGGCATTACCACAGCGTCATGGCCACGCTCACGGCGAGCGAGAACTACCCGAGCACGGTTGTGCGCGCTGCGGCGGCGTTCTTCGGTGGCGAGCACTACTTCTTCGACGCGCCAACCCCGGGGCACTGCGGCGAATGGTCGTTTCCGCGGTCCGGGACATTGCCCGCCCTCCAGGCGAAGTTCCTAGCCCAGATGAAGCGGTTGTTCGCCGCTGACATTGCCGACTGGCGACCGAACGGGGGATCGATGTGCGAGCAGGCGGTCGTGATGGCTGCCTGCAAAGCCGGAGACGCGTTCGTTGAGCTGGCGCCCGAGGACGGCGGGCACTTCGGCGCCTCCGTCCTCGCGGAGAGGCTCGGCATCGAGTCGTTCGCGTTCCCGATGCGCGACGATCTGATCGACGTCGAGGCCACCGCCAGGCTTGTTGAGCAGTACCCAACCATCCGCTTGCTGCTCGTCCAGCCGTCGCATTGCCGGCGGCCGCAACCGATCGAGGAACTCGCGGGCGCGCTGCCCGAGCGGGTTACGCTCGCCGTCGACTCAGCCATACCGCCGGCCTGATTGCGGCCGGGCTCCTTCCGCAGCCGCTCCTCCAGGGAGCGGACATCCTCACGTTCAACACGCACAAGACGCTGCCGGGGCCGAACAAGGGAGTGATCGCGTTCGCTGATCGCAACCATCCGCTTGCGGAGATCGTGTGGGACACCGTGTGCCCCCAGCTCCAGTCGAACAGCCATCCTGAGTGCCTTCCAGGGATGGTCATCGCGCTCGAAGAGGTTGCGAACTTCGGGCGGGCGTACGCCGAGCAGGTGCTGGCGCCCGGACGCTGGCCCGGGTCCTCGACAGCAGCGGCCTTCGCGTCGCCGGCATGGAGTACGGAGGGACGGAGACGCACCAGGTTCACGTCACGATCGGTGCGGCGGAGGTCTCGCACAAGCTCGCGAACGAGCTGCTGCCGACGCGCGGCTTTCGCACGAACTCGGTGATCATCCCGGGACTAGGCGTGGACCCCCTAAACGCTTCTAGGGGTGCGTTCTGAGGGCCGGAATGCCCACTTGGATGCGTTCGTCTGCTTCTGGCGGCGCGCTGGGCGGGCCGGCGGCCAGGTAGGGATGGCGGTCAGCGCAGCGACGCGACGCGGTCGACGTCGACGATCGCGCGGCGAGTGACACGGGGGCGGCCTTGGTTGGACTCAAGGTGGTCGCGGATGTGCCTGACGTAGGCGCGCTCGTCGTCCCGGCGGTTGGCGTGCAGCTGCATGAGCATCAGCATCCGGTTGGTGCGCTCGCGGTTCTTCAGCCCGTAGGCGCGGGGGCGGATCGAGTCGCGCACCGGGTTGATGAAGGCGTCCATCGGCGAGGTGCTCAACGGCGTGTCGGCGCCTCGCGTCGAGCGCGGCCCACGCCGACCGAACTGATCCTCGACGATCCGTCCGGTGCTGTTCAGCCAGTCGCTCACGCGCGCGATGCCGGCGGCATGCGCGCGCTCGAGGAACGGCGCCCAGAACGACGGGCCAGTGAACGCGGTCTCGACCTGCGGCAGCAGCTCGTCGATCGTCTCCTTGTGCTGGGGCTGCTGGGCGCGGATGTTCTTCATCAGCCGCTCGAGCGCGTGGCGCAGATGCCACTCGCACAGGTACAACTCAGCGTGCGGGAAACGGGCGCGCACCGCGCGGGTGAGGCCGCTGTCGTTGTCGCACACCACGCGCTCGGGCGCACCCTCGAGACGGTGAAGGAACGCCTCCCAGTCGGCCTGGGACTTGGACGGGAACGCCTCCATTCGCCAGATCTTCGCCCGGCCGTTCTCGTAGCCCATCGCGCAGAAAACGCGAAACACGATCCGCGGTGGGCCGCCGTCCGCGAAACGCACGCTGAACGGCAGGTCGTCGAGTAACAGCGACCCGCTCGCCGGCCACTCGCGCGGCCGGTAGGGCTCGAACACGACCGGCGCGAACACCTCCACCCAGTCCATCACCAGCGACCCATGGCGCGTGAAGCGCACCTCACCGCAGGCGGGATCGGTGCGCATCCGCCGGGCGCGCTCGCGCGCCACCAGCGCCGCCTGGCAGTAGGTCGAGCCGGACCCGACCATCTTCAACGCCTCGGCGATGCCAAGCGCAACGAACTGGTAGCGCCGCGCCGCGTGCGGACCCTCGTGAGAGCCGACGTCGCGCTCGCAAGACTCGCAGGCGTCCGTCCAGGACTCCTCGCGCGGCAGAACCTCCGTGAACCGGTGCGGGCGATCGCCGTTGACCGGGACGCACCGATAGCGCTGCCGGCGGTGCTCCGGCGAACCGTAATGGCCGTCGAACCGCACCCGCGACCCGGCGTGCTCCGGCCTCGGACACACCGCCCTGGCATTGCTCCAGCTCTTCCCCAGCGACGACATCAGTCGCGCCAACATAGCCGCCACGCCAGACGACCAACGCATCCAAGTGAGCATCCTCACGGCCAGAACGCACCCCTAGAAGCGTTTAGGGGGGCGTGGACTAGGCGGCGAGTTCGGTCTCCGTCTCGGCACGCAGGCACTGACTCGCCGGGGACTGACCGAGGTGGAGTTTGCCGAGCTCGGGCGTCTGCTTGGGGAGGCGACGCGGTGGACCGCTGATGCTCAGCGCCTCCGCTACGAGGTAGCCGATCTGCTCGCTGACCATGCGCTGTTTCCGCTCCGCTTCAGCTTTGACGAGCTGGACGAGACTCAGCACGTGGGACGGCTGCTGCGCGAAGTGCTGCGGTAAGGGTCACGGCGCCGGCCGCGACGACGACGCAACGATCGTCAGCACCGAGCAGCCAGTACCCCGGCACGCACCTCGTGATCACCATCAAGGCGTTGACGCAGCTTACATGTGATCAGGCCATCGCTATTGCCGACGCAG
Organism: uncultured Solirubrobacteraceae bacterium; assembly: GCA_963816005.1. Lineage (GTDB taxonomy): Bacteria > Actinomycetota > Thermoleophilia > Solirubrobacterales > Solirubrobacteraceae > Palsa-465. The sequence goes on from CAWFKF010000088.1 coordinate 177,931, forward strand.
CGCATGCAGTTCCTCAGGAAGTCGCTGCCCCGGTCAATCAGGACGCAGGAGTAGCTGCCAGAGGCGGTTCGTGCTGTGAATGGCTGGCCGCCCCCCGGCACTCCGGTCCCGGCTGTCGGAGCAGGCCTCGGGGACGCCGCTGGAGCAGTTGCTGCTGGCGCCGTAGGGGGCGCCCGTTGGCGGCCCCCTACGGCGCGCACCCGGTCGCAGCGCCCACGATCGAGGTCTCGGCTCGGTCGTGCGCGAGCTCGAGGTCGATCGCGTGCTCATCATCCCCACCAGCGCCAACTCCGAGACGATGCTCGATGCGATCAGCCGCGCCACAGGCCGGGCAGTCGGCCTCCGCGAGCATGGGGGGATCGGATGGAACCCTCAGGCCGGGCGCGTCGCGCTGCTCGCGCGCGTCGGGGCGCTCAGGCGCGGCGCGCGGGATCGCCGGCGGGCAGCACGTCGCACGCCCAATCCGTGCGCTTCCAGTCCGGGACCGGCGGATCGTGGTCGGCCGCGGGCACGAACCGCGAGCGCTCGACGAGCTCCATCCGGTGGATGTAACGGGGGCAGTTGGGGAACACCTGCGTCGCCTGGACCCTGACCACGAACTGGGCTCCGGGATACGCCTCGATCAGCTCGTCGTTCTGCTCCACCGCGGCCACGCCGTTCAGCCGCAGCCGCGAGGGCCGCTCCGAGACGAAATCGATGAACAGCATTGCCACCCGTGCGTTCACGGCCATGTTGCCGGCGGACAGGAACATGCCGTTGCCGTCGTAGTTCGGGAAGGCGACGGTCCGCCCGTCGAGCACGCGCACGAACCCGGGCGCGCCCCCCTTGTAGGAGCACTGCGGCGCGCCGCTCGCGTCGGCCGTGGCCAGGAAGAACATGTCCATACGCTCGATGAAGGCGCGGTCGGCGTCGCCGATCAGCGGCTCGCCCAGGAACCGCTCCTCGAGCCGATCGGCCAGGCGGCGGGTGTCGAAGCGGTCCTGGAACCGCCGCGAGCCCTCGTTGTAGGCCGAGGTCACCGCGGCCTCCCCGGCGGTGGGCCGGGCTCCGGCAGCGGCCAGGGCTCGAGCGGCGGGCCGGGTTCCGGTGGCAGGCCGGGACGTGGCCGGCGGCCGCCGGGTCGCGGCGGGCGGCCCGGTCGGGCCAGCACGTCCTCGCGGCTGTAATGGCCGACGGCGTCGAACAGGCGCTTGGCGTGCAGGCCACGGCGCAGGTCGCAGTCGGCGATGAGCACGCCCTCCTCGCCGTAGAGCGGTCCCGCGATCACGTCGCCCGCCGCCGGGTCCACGATCGCCGCGCCCCCGCGGCCGAAGATCTCCTTCCCCGCCGGCAGCGGGACGGGAAAGTCCGGCGGAAACGCCGCCGCCGGGATGTACTGCGGCACCGAGATCACGAACGCGCCGGACTCGATCGCGATGTGGCGCATCGACGCGAGCCAGCCGTCGCTGTCATCCGCGGTCGGAGCGACCCAGATCTGCGGTCCGCCACGGTAGACGGCGTAGCGAGCCAGCGGCATCCGGTTCTCCCAGCAGATCAGCCCGCCCACGCGCGCGCCGGCGAGCTCGAGCACGTCGAGATCGTCGCCCGCCCCGACGCCGTGGAAGAGGCGCTCGTGATGGGTCGGCATCAGCTTCCGGTGGCGGCCCAGAAGCCCCTGCGGGCCGAGGTAGACGAGCGTGTTGTAAAGCGTTCCCGGCCGCTGCGACTCGCGCTCGTTGACGCCGATCGCGCAGTGGATGTTGCGCTCACGGCAGACCGCGAGCAGGGGCTCCAGCACCGGACCGGGAACGTCGACCGCGTTGTCCCAGAGCCGCTCCCAGAGCCCGTCCCAGCCGCCGAAGCCGGAGGCCTCCCGGGCCCACGCGTTCGACGGGTACAGCGGGATCAGCGTCTCCGGGAACACCGCGAGCTGCGCGCCCTGCTCCGCCGCTGCCGCCAGCAGCTGCTCCGCCCTGGCCACCGTGGCGGCCGCGTCGAGGATCACAGGCGTCGCCTGTACGGCGGCGACGCGAACAGTCGGAAAGGCCGCCATAGGGATCGATCGTACGCCAGTTTCGGAGTCAGCGCGGCCGATTCCGGCCCGCAGGAGCCCGCCCCGGCGCCGCCGCACCGACAGCCCCTGAGACGAACCCGCGCCCGGCCCTCAGTGCGCCTTCGCCCCGATCATCACGGCGCCGGGGCGGCGAGCGCGACGGTCAGCCTCCGCATCGGCTCGAGCTCCGCCTCGATGTCGCCCGAGTTGCGGCGGACGAACAGCGTCGGCACCCAGCGGCCGCCGATGTCGATCGCCGGGAGCATGGCCAGCTCGCGCTTGATCACGAAGCGGAAGCCGAGATCGTGCGCAGCGCCGACGATCACGTCGGGGAGGGTGTTGTAGATGATGCTCGCGTGGCGGATCAGCAGCAGGATCGGCCCCGGGGCCGGCGAGCTCGAGCCCGTCGATCTCGAAGTGCAACTTGAACAGGAACCGGATCCCCGCCAGGTGGCTGCCGAGCCATTGGCGCTTGAGCCGGTACACGCGGGTCCGGCGCCGCTGCGTGTCGCGCCGCCCGGAGACGATTCCAGACGCACAGCAGGCCGGCGAGGCCGTACAGCTCGCCGAGCAGGAATCACCACGCCATGGCCAGCAGCCGCACGGCCATCCACGGCTTGCGCCGGCGCAGCCACAGCGCGAAGTCGGTCGCGGCGGCCACCGCCAGCAGGAGCGGGAAGAGGATCGTGACGAGCACGAACGCCACGACCTCGACGGCGATCCCGCGCGTGCGGCGCAGGAGGCGGCGACCGCGTGGCCCCTCGTCGGGGAGCAACGGTCCCACGATTCGATCCTAGCGACGCCTGTCAAACCCGCGCGCCGGTCGACCAACCCCCGCCGCGCGCCCCGCCCCAACCGCGCGCCCCGCCACCCGGCGCTGGCGTCCCGTAACGTGCGCTGCCGATGCCGACGCTCGCCCCGTTCGCCAACGAACCCGTGCTCGAGCTGCGCCGCGCCGCTGTCCGGGCGCGGCTCTCCGACGCGCTGGGCCGGCTCGAGCCCCGGCTGCCAATGGCGGTCCCGGTGAGCGTCGGCGGCGACACCCGCGCGGGAGGGGAGCTCCTGTCCACCGACCCGGGTGAGCCCGACCGGGTCATCGCCGAGGCGGCGCGGGCGACCGAGGCCGACGTGCGCGCGGCGGTCGCGTGCGCCCAGCGCGGCTTTGAGGCGTGGAGCCGGGTGAGCGCTGCCGAGCGCGTGCAGGCGCTGCTGCGCGCCGCCGCCTGGATGCGCGAGCGGCGCCTCGAGCTGGCCGCGCTCGAGGTCCTCGAATGCGCCAAGCCGTGGCCGGAGGCCGACGCCGACGTGTGCGAGGCGATCGACTTCCTCGAGTACTACGCGCGCGGCGCGGTCGCGCTCGAGCCGGGACGCGAGCTGCTCCAGGTGACCGGCGAGCGCAACGAGCTGCGCTACGTCCCCCGCGGCGTGGTCGCCGTGATCACGCCGTGGAACTTCCCGCTCGCGATCCCCTGCGGGATGACCGCGGCGGCGCTCGCCACCGGAAACGCGGCGATCCTCAAGCCCGCCGAGCAGTCGCCGGGCAGCGCCCAGATGCTGTTCGAGGCGCTGCGCGCCGGCGGCGTGCCGGCCGACGCGATCTCGCTGCTGCCCGGCGCGGGCGACGCGGGCTCGGCGCTCGTCACGCATCCCGAGGTGCACACGATCGCCTTCACCGGGTCGCTCCCGGTCGGGCTCGAGATCATCCGCCGCGCCGCCGACCCGGCGCCGGGGCAGCGGCACCTCAAGCGCGTCGTGGCCGAGCTCGGCGGCAAGAACTGCGTGATCGTCGACTCCGACGCCGACCTCGACGAAGCCGTCCCGGCGATCGTCTCCTCGGCGTTCGTGTACGCCGGCCAGAAGTGCTCGGCGGCGTCCCGGGTGCTGGTCCACGAGACGATCGCCGATGCCCTGATCGACCGTGTCGCCGGCGCCGTCCGGGTGCTGGTCGTCGGACAGGCGTCCGAGCTCGGGACCGACGTCCCGCCGGTGATCGAGCGCTCGGCCCAGGAGCGAGTGGAGCGCTACGCGGAGCTCGCGGCCGCCGAGGGCCGGATCGTCGCCCGGCGCGAGCCGGTCCCCGGCCGGGGCTGGTTCTGCCCGCCGACGGTCGTGGCCGACCTGCCGTCCGGCTCAGGCGTGCTCGAGGAGGAGATCTTCGGGCCGCTGCTGGCGATCGAGCGCGTCAGGGGCGTCGAGCAGGCGTGCGAGGTGGTCGACGGCCTGCACTTCGGGCTCACCGGCGGCCTGTTCGCGCGCGACCCGACGACGGTGCAGTACGTGCGCCGCCGCAGCCCGGTGGGCAACCTGTACGTCAACCGCGGGATCACCGGCGCGATGGTCGGCCGGCAGCCGTTCGGGGGCAACCGCCTCTCGGGCACCGGTACGAAGGCCGGCGGACCGGACTACTTGCTGCAGTTCGTCGAGCCGCGCGCGGTGACCGAGAACACCATGCGCCACGGGCTCGTGGTCTGATCGGACGGCCTCCCCCGGCTGTCCACCGTTCGGGCGGAGGTCTTGATTAATCGGCCGTCTGGGTCGATCATCGGAGCCTCAGCCCATGGTGATGCCGCCGTCAGCCGCGTGGAAGCTGGTCCTGGCGATTGTCCTCGCCGCGGCGATCCTGGTCAGCGCCTGCGCCGCGGCGCCGCGGCGATCGGTCCCCAGTGGCGACCTGCGCCGGCTCGTGGCCTCGGCGCTCGGCCTCTACGCCATCGGCGGCCTGGCGTCGCTCACCCATCACCCGGTACTGGCCGGCTTCGTGTACGCGGCCGGGATCATCGTGTGCGCCCTGGCGGCGTGGCTCTCGCGCGGCACCGACTCCGAGGATCCGCCCCGCGGCGGCGAGGATCCGGTCGACGAGCGTCCCCCGCCCGAGCCCGATGGCCTCCCCACGCTCGACTGGAACGAGTTCGAGCGCGCCTTCCGCGCCTATTCCGAGCGTGACACGGCGGGCGTCTGATCGCCGTCTGACGCGGACGCCATCGCCAACAGCAGCTCGTGCAGCCGGGTCTCCCCCGCGAGCTCGGGATGGAACGCGACCGCGAGCAGGTTCTGCTGCCGGACGGCGACCGGATGGCCGTCCACTCGGGCGAGCACCTCGACGGCCCGCCCGTGCTCCCTGATCCAGGGCGCACGGATGAACACGGCGTGCACCGGGCCGCCGGCCAGCCCCTCGATCTCGATCTCAGCCTCGAACGAGCGCAGCTGGCGCCCGAATGCGTTGCGCTCGGCGCTCACCTCCAACAGGCCGAGGTGGTCGCGGTCGAGCATGATCATCCCGGCGCAGGTGCCGAGCACCGGTCGCCCGGACGCGGCCAGGTCACGCAGCGGACCGGCGAGCCCCTCCCGCTCGATCCCCAACGTCATCACCGTCGACTCGCCGCCGGGCAGGATCAGCGCGTCGAGGCCGTCGAGGTCGGCGGGCACGCGAACCTCCCTGGGCTGCGCGCCGAGCGCGCGCAGGATCTTGGCGTGCGCCTCGAATCCGCCCTGCAGGGCCAGGATCCCGACGGACATGCTCACGCGGCTACCAGCCGCGAGGAGCGAGCAGCTGTTCGTCGTCGAGCTTGGAGGTCTCGAGACTCACCATCGGCTGGCCGAGACCGGTCGATGCCGCTGCGATCCGGGCGGCGTCGCGATAGTGGGTGGTGGCCTCGACGATCGCGCGGGCGCGCCGCTCGGGATCCTCGGACTTGAAGATGCCCGACCCGACGAACACGCCCTCGGCGCCGAGCTGCATCACCAGCGCGGCATCGGCCGGGGTCGCGATCCCTCCGGCGCAGAACAGGACCACCGGCAGGCGGCCGTCCGCGGCCACCTGGCGGACGAGATTCAGCGGCGCCTGAAGCTCCTTGGCGGCGGTGGCCAGCTCGCCGTCGTCGAGCGTCCCGAGGCGGCGGATCGCTCCGCCGATCATCCGCAGGTGCCGCACCGCCTCGACGATGTCGCCCGTTCCGGCCTCGCCCTTGGAGCGAATCATGGCCGCGCCCTCGCCGATCCGCCGCAGCGCCTCGCCGAGGTTGGTCGCGCCGCACACGAACGGGACCTTGAACGCCCACTTGTCGACGTGGTTGGCCTCGTCGGCCGGCGTCAGCACCTCGGACTCGTCTATGTAGTCGACCTCGAGCGCCTCGAGCACCTGCGCCTCGACGAAGTGCCCGATGCGCGCCTTGGCCATCACCGGAATCGTCACGGCCTCCTGGATGCCCTGGATCATCTCCGGGTCCGACATGCGCGCCACACCACCGTCGCGCCTGATGTCGGCGGGGACGCGCTCGAGCGCCATCACGGCCGCCGCACCGGCGTCCTCTGCGATCTTGGCCTGCTCGGGCGTGACCACGTCCATGATCACGCCTCCCTTGAGCATCTCGGCCAGTCCGGCCTTGACGGTGAAGGTGGCCTCGTCGCGGGCTGTGTCGGCGTCGTCGTGCATCCCGGCCAGTCAGTTTACGCAAGCACGGGAGCGGCGTTAGGATCGCCCGCCGTGCGGGATCCCATCTTCATCCCCTCCGGCTCCGGTGAGGCCGGCCGCCACCGCTACCACGCGACCGAGCTCGCGCGCGGGCCCTGGGACCCCGAGTCCCAGCACGGCGGCGCGCCCGCAGCGCTGCTGATGCACGCGCTGGACGAGTTGCCGGGCCGCGAGCAGCTCGAGCTTGCGCGGATCACCTACGAGTTCATGCGCCCGGTTCCGCTCGGCGACCTCGACGTCCACGCCGAGGTGGTGCGGGACGGACGGCGGGTGCAGATGCTCGAGGCCTCGATCCATCGGCCCGATGGCACGGAGGTCGTGCGCGCCCGCGCGCTACGCGTGCAGCGGGCGCAGGACGTGCCGCCGGAGGCGGCCTCGACCGTCCCGGCACCGCCACCGCCACCGGAGGACGGCACCGAGAGCGACTTCCCGGTGCGCGGGGGCCCGATGTTCAGCACGCACGCGATGGAGATCAGGTTCGTGCAGGGCGGATTCCATGAGACCGGCCCCGCCACGGCCTGGTTCCGGCTCCGCCATCCCCTGCTCGCGGGGCTCGAGCCGACGGCGCTCGAGCGCCTGGCCGCCGCCGGCGACTTCGGCAACGGAATCGCCTCCCAGGTGTCCTGGGAGGACTACGTGTTCATCAACCCGGACCTGACGCTGTACATCGAGCGCGACCCGGCCGGCGAGTGGATCGGCCTCGAGTCCTCGATGCGGATCGGCGCCGCCGGCGTCGGGCTGGCCGAGAGCGTCCTGTTCGACCGGCGCGGCCGCGTCGGTCGGGCGCTGCAGTCGCTGGTCATCGCGCGCCGGTGAGCGCGCCGTGCGGCTACTTCAGCCGGAAGGCCTTGATGCGCACGTCGTACTGCTGCGCGTCACGCGAGTAGACCCCGTAGGCGAGCGCCTGGATCAGCGACAGCAGGGCCGTGTGCGAGCGCACGAAGGCGGGCGTGTTCGACGAGTAATAGAGGCGGATGCGCGCCAGCCGGGCGACCTCGGACAGGGTCGCGTCGGTGATCGCCAGCGTCGGTGCCTTGCGGTGACGCGCCAGCTTCATCGTGCGCGTGATCAGCGGATGCGGGCGGCCGGCCGACAGGCCGATGACCAGGGTCCGCTCATCGATCCGGCTGAGCCGCCCCAGCGCCTCCTGGGAGGGGCTCGCGACGATCTCCGCCCGCAGGTCGAGCAGCATCAGCAGGTGGCGCAGGTAGCTGGCGAAGAAGGCCATCTGGTCGGTGCCGGCGATCAGCACCTTCTCGGCCGAGACGATCGCATCGATCGCCGACTCCACGTCTGAGCGCGACAGCTTGTGGGCTGTGTCCTCCACGTTGACGTGGTCGGCCGCCAGCGCGGCCTCGAACTCGGTGTGGTCGAGTGAGAACAGCGGCGCCGCGGCGAGCGTCTCGGTGCCGCCCGGACCGCGGCGGCGGTACTCGTCCCGGGCCGCCTGCTGCAGCTCCGGGAATCCTTCGAAGCCGAGCGCTTGCGAGAAGCGCACGACGGTGCTCGACGAGGTGTTCGCCCGCCGGGCGAGCTCCTCCGCGGTCTGAAACGCGGCCTCATCGAGGTGATCGACGATGTACTGCGCGACGTCCTTCTGGGAGCGCGAGAACTCGTCGAACCGCGCACGGATGTATGTCGACAGGGCCTGATGCCCGGGGGACGTGTCCGGGGTGGCGGTCGAGCTGGAGGATGGCTTCATAGGCAGGCGTCTCATTCGACGCTTGCCCATGGCGTTCCTTCAGCGACTCCTCGGGACGCTAGGTCCGGATGCCTTCCTCGCGCTCGCGATTCTGCTTGCGCTCGCCCAGGGCCTGGACGACCACGTAGATGATCAGGACGTTCACGATCACGCCGATCCCGATGAAGGTCGCGATCAGGGCGAGGCTGAATCCGAGGGAGTCGGTCGCAGCGACGAGCATTGCGCCCGGCAGAGTACCCGAACACCCGGCATCCGTGCGCGAGCGGCGCACGGCCGCCGGTGGTAGCGTCGCCCCGGTCAAGGCCCGGTAGCTCAGTTGGTCAGAGCAGCGGACTCATAATCCGTCGGTCCTGGGTTCGAGTCCCAGCCGGGCCATGGTGAAGTCCCTGCAAGCGAGGCACTCCCTCCCCCAGCCGTCTCGCTCACGGGTACCGGGCGGGTACCTGAACGCAGGTTCGTGCCCGCACCTGACCCCCCGGTGAAACCGCGTGAATAGCACGTTTACCGACCGCACCGACCGCACCCGACCGCACCCGAGCGCAGCAGGGCGACCGGTCCACTCCCGGCGGTACGCTGCGAACCGTGCGATTTGCAGGGCGGACAGGCCCACGGGGGGACCCCGGAAGGCCCCCAAAGGACCAGGGAAACCAGCGGCCATGAAGAACAGCCGACCCTCTTGGGAGCAGGTAGGGCGTCGTGAGCGCCACGAAGTTCACTCCTGAGGTGCGCGCCATGGTGGTGGAGCACGTGGCGGCTGGTGCGTCTGTGGCGGATGCTGCGCGCCGGGCTGGGGTGCGTGAGGAGACGCTCAAGGGCTGGCTTGCTCGTGGCCGTCGTGAGGACCTCGGGCCGTTCGCCACGTTCGCCGCGGATGTCTCCGAGGCTCGCAGGCGGGCGCAGCAGTCGCCCGGCCAGATGTCCGTGGCGGAGTGGCGCGAGCACGTCGAGCGCGCCGTGCGCGGTGGCAGCGTCCAGGCGATGAAGCTCTGGGCCGACCGGTTCTTGATCCCGCTGGACGAGTTGCCCGAGGTGCCTACGTCCGCGATCACCCGGCTGGCTGCGCGCCGCAACAACCCGGATGGCGCTGCGTGAGCAGCTTGGAGGAGTTCCGCGAGTTCTGCTCCGAGTTGGTGCTGGACAACGGCAGGCCGATGATCTTGGAGCCCTTCCAGCTGGCGATGCTGGAGGACCACTTCCTGGGCGTGCCCGAGGTGCTGAACTTGCTGCCAAAAAGTGCGCCAAGACGACCACGTTGGCGACGCTGAGTACTGCATTGGCGTGCATGCGTCACGCCTGAGGGGCGAGGAGGTTGGGGTTCTATTCACCGCTCAGGCCACCGGGCGACCGGAGAGTGTGGAGGCCTCCTGTTGCGGATCCCTGACCTGCCGCTCGGCGATCAAGCCGACACTTTCGTCAGCCGCATCAGTGGCGCTTGTAGTGCTGCGCTGAGGTTGGGGGCGCGCTAAGCAACACGTCCGAGCCGCCGCAGCGCCACGGCGCCTCGCACCGCTCGCACACCATCCGCTCGCGTCGCTGTTACGAGACTAACCTCGATCGTCGCATCCCGCCTAAGGCTGGCGTCCCGGTGGCTGAGCAGCCGCTCGTGGGCGGCGCGGCGCTCGGACCCGCACTCTCCGAGTCAGTGCGACGCGGGCGGCCGAGTTCGCTGCGGCTGAGCGCCGGGCGGCGCACGCTGAGGCGCTTGCGCGCCATCCCGAGTGGCCCCGTAGCCCTGGCCCTTCGCCGCCCCGACGACAACCAGGAGTGCGCCGCCACGAACAATGAGAGCGGGGCCCCAAATCCGGCCCCGCTCTCATTGACTTCCGGTCCCTGCTTTGCCTCCCGATGGTCCCCTCCGAGGTCGCCCCCGTCCTCGGTGAACCTGCCTCCCGGTCCCTGCTTTGCCCCCGATGCTCGCCTCCGAGGTCGCCCCCGTCCTCGGTGAACCTGCCTCCCGGTCCCTGCTTTGCCCCCGATGGTTGCCACCGAGGTCGCCCCCGTCCTCGGTGAACCTGCCTCCTCCCGGTGCCCTCCCGGTCCTTGCGCCTCCTGCTGCAAGCTCGGACGCATCCTTACGGGTATTGATGCCACCGTCGTCCCCTCCGGCGGGTGATCTTGGGGGGACCTTGCGGTCCAGAACGGGTGACACGGGGCTCACCCTCCGGGGGCGGTCCGTTTGTATTCCGCCCCGCCGCCGTTCGCTTGAGATCGCTGGGGGAGCTGCTCGGACCAGCGGAGAACCATGGGACCTGGCAACCCTTACGAGTTGGAACGGTTGCGTCGCGCGTGTTCGCCGAACTGGCTGGCAAGAGCGCGTTCCACCGCGCCGTTACTCAAGAGGTCGGGGCGCCCCACGACGATGCCCCCACGCGGCCGCGCCTCCCTGCCCGGCCGCGCGCCCCGTCCGGGTCAGGATGGTCCGGGCGGGGCGCCCCCTTTATGACGTCAGATGCGTCTACGCAAGCGCGCGGGCCGTCGCGCCGTAACAGGACAGTGGGGCTGCCGCCACGCCTTGGCACCCCCGACGCGGCTCGTTGATAAGCCCGGGCCGCGCGCCCCGCCCGGCCTCAGGGGCTGGCCGGGCGGGGCTCTACGCAAGCGCGCAGTCCATCGCGGCGTTAACAGACATCGGGGTGCCGTTCACCCCGGCGCCCCGAACGCGGCCCGGAGAGGTGCCCCCCTGCCCCGGGCCGCACGCCCCGTCCGGGTCAGGATGGTCCGGGCGGGGCGACCCCTTTTATGCGCCCGTCCGTAACCTCCGCCGCGTGGACAGGTGGGAAGTACGGATGCTGGGCTGTGTCGGTGAGTGGGATCATCGTTGATGTCGAAAGGTCGTCAAGAAGATTCTCTCCAGAGGATCGACGAGGCGGCCTTTCGCCGTGTCTGAGGACCTCGGGGGGCGCGGCCTCACGCCTGCCACCCGAGTCGGCGGCCGCGGCGTAGAGGGTGCTCTCAGCAGTCCTACGCTTGTCTACGGCCCTGCGGCGGCCCGGCGAAGGGGTTCGTTCGGAGCGGGGCGCGAAGGATTTTGACTAGCGCCAGCCCGATGTCTGAAGCCGAGCCCAGATGGCCCGGGGGCCCGGATCCGTCCGGGGCCCCCGGAGAGTCAGGGGAGTGGGGGCGCAATCCCCTGACCGGTTCAGATGAGTCATCTCGTCTCAGGCGGAGCGAGATGCCCCGGCTGTTGTGCCCGATAGTAGTAGTGCTGCGAGGCTGAATCGGCGGACCTTGTACTCACGCAGGCCCGGCCGGACCGCCGCCTCGCGCGCAAGGGATGAGAGAGCGCGTAACGGCGGAGGCCCGGCCTTGGCTGGCTCCGGTCGTGCCAGGCCGGGCGTTTCCCGCGTTCGGCCGAGGAGAGATAGCTCGAACGGCGCGGGGCGCGCCCACCGTAGGCGACCTAACAGACGACCACAGCGGCTAGGTCCGTCACATGACGTCATGTCGGTGCCGATGGCACACGCCGATCGTTCGTTACGCCGTAGGGTGGCTCGAAGACGCTGACCACCGACCTGCCGTGTCATGACTCGCCGACGATTGGCCTCCGCCTACCGGGCCCGACTTCATCGTGAGGGACCGAGGCCCGTTCCAGCCAGGGATTCATGCCCAACGGGACCCTGCGCCCAACGGGACCCTGCGCCCAACGGGAGTGACGCCCAAGAGGGAGTGATCGGGATGAGTGCAGCAGCGACTTCCATTGGCGTAACCGCGCCGCTGGTTTCGTACCCGGAGCCCGGGACTGGACGGCAGGATTGGCCGGGGTTTGCCTCGGGATATTGCGCCGAGCGCGAGGCCAAGCATCTGGCGGCCGTGGCGAGGACGTTGCAATGGGCTGATGAGGCCGCCGAGCGCGGAGACAACTTCGACGCCATCGCGTGGCTCGAAACCCTCGAAGCGATCGGGGACCAGCTTCCCGAGGTCTACGAGAGCAGGCGTCGTGCGTGGTCTGCTCGGCTACGCCGTGCCCGTGTGACCGAGGAAACCGCCCGCGCGCGGCCAGACGTGAAGCGCCGCGGTCAACGCGCAGGCGCGCCGCAGCGTGGCGCGCCCCTTGGCGCGCCACGGGCGCTCCTGGAACGGCCGGACGGCACCGTCAGGCGTTCAAGGCGACGCCTGCAGCCCCGAATGGCTAGGGACCGCCCAATGTCCCCATTCGGCGCGGGCGGGGCGAGTGACGGCGCGACATCGCTGAGCGAGCCCAACGTTCGTTGCGCCAATGCCGCAGGATCTTGTGCGCGCCGCGGCGCAACTCGCCCGCTCTGTATCGCACGGAGGTTTATGAGGGGAGATCGAGGGTGGGCTCGCGGACTGCTTCGTGGGGATCGGGGGACATGGCCGTGATCCACATGTCCACCGGCACCGACACCGCGCACTGACATGGGCATGCCGAACGGGCGGGTCGCGAGCCGCGTGGGCACGATCGTCAAGCTGGCGCGTGCCCTCGCCTACCCGCCATGCGAGGTGCTGGCAGGCATCTGAGTCCGACCGGGCAGCCTCCTACAGTTGGCAATGATCTTGCCGGATACGCGGCCCTCTCGTCGGACCCCTCAGAGCCTGCCGTTGCGGGAGCGGGTGTGGCTCGCGCAGCGGATCGCACTAGCGCGCTTCCTCGGCATCAAGTGGGCTGACATCGCACGGCTGGAGGGGATGTCCGAGCGCACGCTTCGCTACCACCTGGCACGATGGAGAAAGGAACTGGAGCAGGAGCAGGAGCCCGTCAGCGACCTTCTACGCGCCTGCGGGCTGATGGTTGAGGCGGACACGCACCCGAACGCATGGACGCGACTTCAGCGAGGTCACCGGTAGGTGCGGATCGCGCCGGTGGCGAGCGTGCGGGTGGCGATCATGTTCGCGTTCGTGGTAGTGGCCCGCGTTGGTGACTGCGGCCGACGGCAGAAGGGCGAGGCCCTCCCCGCCCAGCATCGGTGCCCCAGCGCCGCCGCGTAGCAGGCCCTCCAAGCGCCCGGGCGACGCGCTACCCCCCGGCGGCCCGTGGAGGGTCCCGAGGAGAAGTCCCGACCGGGCGGAGCCTCAGCCTCACCTCTCGCGGTGCTCAACGTCCGCGTGTGGCTGCCGATAGTCGTGGGTCCGGGGGCGCAATTCCCCCGGGGCCAAACCTCCCCGGGCTCGCCTGCCCGGGGAGGTACAAGTTTGCGTGACGTGCGCTCCCGGCTGCGGGAAGTCCATCGCGCCCGGCGTACGGGAGCGAGTCGACCGTTGGCTTATTGCAAGCCCGCGGCCCATCATGTCGTTAACCGGATTATCGGGGTGCCATGGAGGCTGGCGCCCCGAACGCGGCCCGGCGGGCCTGGCCCTCGCCCGGCCGCGCGCCCCGTCTTGGTCAAGGATGGTCGGGCGGGGCGGCCCCCTCGTCTAGTGCGCGGAGCCCCGCGGCCCTTTGCCGCGAGCAGAGTGACCGTCGGCCCAGACCGGCGCTTCCGTAGCTTCCAGTACATCCGCCGCGTGGACAGGTGGGAAGTACGGATGCCCGACTGTGTGGTGAGTGGGATCATCGTCGATACGGAAGGTCGTCAAGAAGATTCTCGCCGCGAGGACGGCGGCGGTTGGGCGATTGCACGTCGCCCCCGCCAGAGGATCAACGAGACGGCCTTTCGCCGTGTCTGCGGACCCGGGGGTGCGCGGCCATACGGTGGTGAGGATGGGCGCGGCTGGTGACAGCCCGGGGAGTTTCGTCGCGTTGTTTATGTGAAGGCCGGTCGGGACGAGGATTGAGACCGGAAAGCCAAACCCGCGGGTCAGCGGAGGAGCGTCGACGGCGCGAACTCTGTCCGAAGCCTCGTCCCGACAGCGGCTTCTGCGCGCGCAAGGGTGTTCGCGGTGCCCGTGAATGCATCCCTGCTTCGCGCCAACGGCGCCTCGGTCGGACTCGCTGAACCAAGCGGCAAGCGACACGGCGGCTACCGTTGGCTTCGATGGGTCCCGAGATGGATCAGGTGCTGTGGCGGCAGTCGCTGGAGATGCACTTGCGAGCGGCTCGGATCCATGAAGACGCCGCGCAGAGGCTCATGCGTCGCCAGGGTCGGGTCGCCGGGAGCGTCGCAGCTCCCGGCTCCCACGGATCCCGGCGTGACAGTCTCCCGTCACCGGGCTCTTCTCACCAGCCGTCAGTACGCGCGGACCCACTTCCAGTGGGCGAACAGGCCGGGCTCGCGTTCGTGCAGCCCAGTCCACCACCGCTTGAACCGTTTGTAGGTCCGTAACCGCCGATACTTCTTCCCAGCCCAGCGCCTCAGGTAGGTGTTGACGCGCTGCAGGAGGGCATCCATCACGGTCCAGTAATAGCGGCCGTAATAGTTCATCCATCCGGCGACGATGGGATTCAGCCATCTCGCCAGGTCGTCCAACGACAGGTTGGTGCGCCGGTGGATCCGCATCCTGCGGAGCTCGACGCTCTTGGCCTGCAGCGCCTCGGTACTGATCGCGGGCTGGAAGCTGGTGAAGTACCCGCCTCCTGTCGCTCGCGCCTTCCGTGCTCGGAAGGTGAACCCGAGAAAGGTGAAGCTGGTGTGCTCATGCTCTCCCCGACGCTTGCCGGTCGCGGTAGGGACAGCCCTTCGCCCTTGCGGGCTCGGGCCGCCCCCCGCACAGATCCCAGCGTGCGCTGCTAACGCACTGGGCTCCTCCCTTGGGTTCGAGCGTCGAAGCGGGCGTCTGGCCATGGTTGTGTGATGGTGAGAAACGGTAGCCATCGGGCTCGGAAGCGCCGCATCCGCTCCCAGGTCACCGTGGTGCGCTGGCTGCGGCGCCGCAGCGCCATAAACCAGAGTCGCACGGCCTCGGAGCGGAAGGCGTACAGCGCCCTTTGATTGCCGGGCACGCCGTAGTAGTTGGCATGCCCGCGCAGGACGCTAGCGAGCCAGCGTCCTTGTTCGGGGATGGGCAGGTGCCGGCGTCGCTCGATCTTGCCTTTGAGGGCAGACAGCTTGGCCCGCATCCGTTTTGAGTCGGTGATCCGCAGAGGCTTGAAATGCCCCGACCTGGAGGTCCCGCAGATGTGCGTGAACCCCAGAAATCGGAACGTATCTGGCTTGCCGAGACCCCGCGCCTTGCGTTTGCGGGCGGCGAACCGCCCGAATTCGATCAGGCGGGTCTTCTCGGCGTTCAGTTCCAGGCTGAACTGCGCGAGTCTGTCGCGAAGCTCGGCCCAGAACCGCTCGGCGTCGTCCCGGTGCTCGAATCCCATCACGAAGTCGTCAGCAAAGCGCACGATCATTACGTCGCCGCGCGCGTGCCGTTGCCTCCACTGGTGGGCCCACAGATCGAAGACATAGTGAAGGTAGACGTTGGCCAGGAGCGGTGAAACCGAAGCTCCTTGCGGTACGCCTTCTTCGTACTGCGTCCACGACCCCTTCTCGATGACCCCCGCGGCCAACCACTTCCCGATCAGCCGCAGGACCCGTCTGTCAGCAATCCGATGCCCCAAGAACCTCATTAGCCATTGATGGTCAAGGCTGGTGAAGAACTCGCGGAAATCCGCGTCGAGCACCCAGTTCACGCGCTTTCGTCGCAGCCCGACCGCGAGCGCATCCAACGCATCATGCGGGGAGCGCCCCGGTCGAAACCCGTGCGAGAAACCGAGAAAGTCCGTCTCGTATATGGCGTTCAGCACCTCAACCACCGCCCGCTGAAGGAGCTTGTCCTCCAACGATGCGATCCCGAGCGGCCTTCGCCGCCCATCGGGCTTTGGTATGTACACCCTCCGCGACGGTCTCGCCCGGTAGCTCCCGCGATGGACCCGGGAATGCAGATCCCGAAGGTTCTCTTCGAGGTCCTGCCCGTAGTCCTTCCATGTCACGCCGTCTACCCCAGGCGCGGCCTTGGGCTTCAACGCCCAGTAGGCCGCCCGCAGGCGGTCGACATCGACATGGTGCAGGAGCGCGGTGAACCGCACATCCTTGTCCTTCCGCGCCACTCGGCGCACGCGATCCAGGTCACTTGACACGCCCACTCCAGCTCCGCGTCTGGGACGTGTTTTGCCGCCCGCGTTTCCCTTGGGCGATCCCCTTCCCTCCGCCACCTCCGCCGCCCCGCCTTGGGCGTTGTTCGGCAGTTTCGTCGGTACTACGAGATCGTCCGACTTCCGATCGTCGTGCATCACGGGATTACGGCCTTAGCCTTCCCCGCACGACCCGCCCTACCATCACCACAGGCGAGCGACGATCGGACCTCCCGGTTCTCGCGCCTGGAGAGATCACGCACATGCACAGGTTCTCCGACCCCGCGGGGTCCGACGACGACTCGCGAAAACGTCGCCGCCGATGTTGCCTTCCGCGCCAAAGAACAGCGTCGGCACCCCGGACCAGTTGATTACGAGGCTCAATAGCCCAGCCTGCGCGCACCCCTATCCAACGCTTCGCTGCGCCCTCGCGGGTCGCCAACGCATGGTCGGGGCCACCGTGGATGGCTAGTCCTTCGATGTAGAGCTCTTCCATCTCCGTCTCCAGGCCGGTTTATCCCGGCGCTTTCTCCTTGCAATAGACGATCCGTGTCTTGTCGGGATGGAGCCGTAGCCCAACCTCGTTCATCCGCTGGGCGATCCTGGCCAGCACCGCCTCCGCCTGTGCCCTGCTCTTGCAGTGCACGATGACATCGTCAGCGAAGCGCTCAAACGGACAGCCCGGAATCTCCCGAGCCATCCAAGAATCGAACGCGTAGTGCATGAACAGGTTCACCAAGCACGGCGAGATCGCCGACCCTTGCGGAGTTCCTCTGCTGCGCTGCTCAAGGGTCCCGTCAGGATGCTGCAACGGTGCATGCAGCCACCGTTTCACGTAAAGCAGCACCCAGCGGCAGTCGGTGACCGCCTCCACCGCCCGAACGATCAGGTCCCACGGCACCTCGTCGAAGAACTTCTGGACGTCCAAATCGATCGCCCAGTCGTACCTCCAGCACCGCTCCCGACATACCGCGAGCGCGTCATGGGGCGAGCGTCCCGGCCGATAGCCATAGGAATCCAGGCTCTCCGGGCATGATCGGGGGTGACGACACACGAACACGCGTTTTCTTTCTGGCCCTCCGAACCGCGTCACCCGTATTCCGCCACGACGCTCGCTCGACCCCGGGATGACCCGGTGCGCACGCACGGCAAACGGCGCAACGAGAAGGGAATGGAGCAGGCAGCTCCCCGGCACGCCACGACCCCCGTCAACGCGGGCAGCGACCCCGACGCCCCCCAACGACGCCCTATGGGGCGAGTCTCGCCATGATCATCCGGATGCGCCTGCGCGCAGGCGCGGCCATCCCTGGCCGCTTGAGCACGCATCCGCTGTGCCCACGATCGCCGGGCACGGGGCCCAGCGAGCAGTCCACAACCCAGCAGCAGAGGCGCACGCGACTTCCACCCGCCGCTCCGACGACCAAAAGCCCTGCTCAGGACGGAATCTCGATCGAGAGTCACCCCCGATCATCCACGGAGCCCCAGGAAGGCTCTCCGGGCATGATCGGGGGTGACGACACACGAACACGCGTTTTCTTTCTGGCCCTCCGAACCGCGTCACCCGTATTCCGCCACGACGCTCGCTCGACCCCGGGATGACCCGGTGCGCACGCACGGCAAACGGCGCAACGAGAAGGGAATGGAGCAGGCAGCTCCCCGGCACGCCACGACCCCCGTCAACGCGGGCAGCGACCCCGACGCCCCCCAACGACGCCCTATGGGGCGAGTCTCGCCATGATCATCCGGATGCGCCTGCGCGCAGGCGCGGCCATCCCTGGCCGCTTGAGCACGCATCCGCTGTGCCCACGATCGCCGGGCACGGGGCCCAGCGAGCAGTCCACAACCCAGCAGCAGAGGCGCACGCGACTTCCACCCGCCGCTCCGACGACCAAAAGCCCTGCTCAGGACGGAATCTCGATCGAGAGTCACCCCCGATCATCCACGGAGCCCCACCTTTCGACGCCTCAACAACGCACGCTCGACCCAGAACAGAGACCGAGCGCTTTCTGGAACGTCTTCCTGGTCCCCACCTGACCGGGTCAAGCCCAGCCTTTTCCCCGAACGCTCGCCACGACGGTCTTCAGCCAACGCAGCATCGGGGCGGTTTGACGCCCACCCCCGCAGGGCCGACGCCGGAGGGCCAACAAGCCTCCATCTCTCGCACAGCACCGTTTTATGGAGTTCTACCTACATAGTCTTCCTCCAACGTTCGTGACACACACTTCGTAGGCGCTACACGGGCGGCCGAGTTTGCTGCGGCTGCGCGCCGGGCGCACGCTGAGGCGCTTGCGCGCCATCCCGAGTGGCCCCGTAGCCGTGGCCCTTCGCCGCCCCGACGACGACCAGGAGTGCGCCGCCACGAACAATGAGAGCGGGGCCCCGAATCCGGCCCCGCTCTCATTGACTTCCGGTCCCTGCTTTGCCTCCCGATGGTCGCCACCGAGGTCGCCCCCGTCCTCGGTGAACCTGCCTCCCGGTCCTTGCGCCTCCTGCTACAAGCTCGGACGCATCCTTACGGGTATTGATGCCACCGTCGTCCCCTCCGGCGGGTGATCTTGGGGGGCCTTGCGGTCCAGAACGGGTGACACGTGGCTCACCCTCCGGGGGGGCGCCCGTTTGGTGTTCCGCCCCGCCGCCGTTCGCGCTTGGGATCGCTGGGGGAGCTGCTCGGACCAGCGGAGAACCATGGGACCTGGCAACCCTTACGAGTTGGAACGGTTGCGTCGCGCGTGTTCGCCGAACTGGCTGGCAAGAGCGCGTTCCACCGCGCCGTTACTCAAGAGGTCGGGGCGCCCCAGCACGATGCCCCCACGCGGCCGCGCCTCCCTGCCCGGCCGCGCGCCCCGTCCGGGTCAGGATGGTCCGGGCGGGGCGCCCTTTCTGTGACGTCGGGAGTCGTGTACGCAAGCGCGCGGGCCGTCGCGCCGTTAACCAGGACAGTGGGGCTGCCGCCACGCCTTGGCACCCCCCGACGCGGCTCGTTGATAAGCCCGGGCCGCGCGCGCCCCGCCCGGCCTCAGGGGGCTGGTCGGGCGGGGCGCTCTACGCAAGCGCGCAGTCCATCGCGGCGTTCGGGGTTGATCGACACGGCGTGGCGCGCGCTCGCTGACTTCGGTGGATGCAAGAACCTACGGTCAACCGCAGAACGCTCGGGATGACCCCCCTCGTCGGTCCCGACATAGCGTTGATTGTGCGAAGTGACGATCGCCGCCACGACCGCGATCACGATCAGCGAGACGACGCCTGGCAAGAACGGGACCAAGGCCGGTTCCTCGCTCACTTCCGTTGCCGGAGTTCGAGAGCGCGAGTCGGGTCAGGGTGCCGTTTCGCTCGTGGCATCCGTCACCTGGACCTGCCCGATCGCCCAATCCATCGTCATGAGGAAGGCGTTGAGCGCAGCGTCGTCCGTCAAAGTCGAGAGCGGTATGGAAGGTCGCTTGGCAAGCGCATCGTCCGAGATCTGCACCCCGTGAATGTCATTGAGCTTCGCTTGACGCTGCTTGCGCTTGTCAAGCGAGTCGAACGGTGGACATCGCGCCATCCATTGGAACTGGACCTCGACGCGCCCGTAGGTGTACAGCGCGAAGGGGAACAGATAGCCAGTCTTGTCGTCAAGCCCAGGGATGAAGGAGCCGTCGCGGCGGCCTGAGCCGAACCAGAGCCGTAGATCGCCGCGCTGCTCGGCCCACGAGAAGATGTTCGCCGCCACGATGGTTTCCTTCTCACCACGATTGCTCGCGATCTCCTCAAGGATCGAGGTCTTGTCCCATCGTCTCGCCTCGCTTGCGCCCTTCGCGTGACGTGCAGCTTCGGTTTGCCCGATGAGGCGAGGAACGAGCGTCTGATGGCCGCCTCCCACGTACTGCTTGACCTCGACCGCGAGGACCTCTGTGGCGCTCATCTGGCCGTTTAGGAACTCGACGATGCGTCGAAGCTCGCGAGGGATCTCGTCGCCGACGAAGACGAGCCGTAGCTTTCCTGCCGCGAGATTCGTCTTGACGCGGTTCCAGAATTCATCTGAGCCTGCATCCGCGCCGACGTGGGCGCGTATCACCTCGTCGGGATCAACCCCACGCCCTTCGCAGCGACTCTCGAACGCACCCGCAACTTCTCCACATTCCAACGGATGGTCCGCGAGCGAGGCCCCCCGTTCCGCGTGGTCGGGCAGATGCTCGACTACGCAGCCAACGCTCGGGTGTGCGTTCGCGCGCCTCACGGCGCCGCATCGGTTGTGAGCCCTTATGACCCAGCGACAGTTCGGTCGTAAGCCTCGCAAAGGGGTGTGGCGTGCGTGCCACTAAACAAATGGCGGTATCGACCGTCCCGAACATCCGGAAACACTGGGATTCAGGACTCTCACCACGTCAGTTATAAAGGCGTCAGCCCTAAGCCTTGCGTCCCTTGCGCACGCTGCTGACTGGTGCGGTTCCTCGGGCTAATCAGACCATTCGTCGATTTGTGGAGAACTTGCTAAAGGCTGCACGAAACTACGGATGATTCCCGGTACATGGAGCGGGACCCTGTAGCTGTACAGGGACGTTTAAAGGGGCAAAGGTCGTAATAATGATCACAAGCGTAGTCGGCGCGCATGGTCGGGCCGCCGGTCGGGCGCAATGCGCGGGCAACCTCGACTCTGGGGTCGTCCACACCCAGAACGTCCAGATCGAGCCTGACGGGTCGGCCTGGGAAACCCACGTCGGTGGCAACCCGCCCGACACCAGCGGCCAGTAGCACCAGTAGCAGCACTACGTACTAGCCAGCACCCCGCCGCGCGCTCACGGATCGGCGGCGGGACCTTCACCAACCCCACGGAAGGGGATGACATGACGCGCATCGCAACACTCGCCGTCATCGCAGGACTGTCGCTCGCCTGTGGCGTCGCGCAGGCGCGGTACCGGCGGGCGGGCTTCAAGTGCGTCTACCGCCGGGGCCACTGGCGCCTCGTCGCCACCGCACGACTGGCACTCGCGGGGACAGCGCCAAACCACGGCCTGGGCCTGCGGCCTGCGCCGAAGCCCGTCGGCCAGGTCCATCGCCCGACGCGCAGTCTCGCCAGCCTGCCCGACAGTGTCGATCTTCGCCAATGGGCGATGATCCCCGGCAATCAGGGTCAGGTCAGTTCGTGCGCGGCCTGGGGCACCACCTACACCGCGATGGGGCTGGTAGAGAGCCGTGACCGCGGCTCCAGCCAGTTCGAGAACCCATCGAATATCTGGAGCGTCGGCGGCATGGCCCCCAAGTACGCGTACAGCCAGACCGTGCAGGGCAAGGACGGCGGTAGCTACATCACGGACAACCTGGATATCGCCAGGAGGCAGGGCATCGACGACCGGCGGGACTACTGGCAGGGCAACTTCGACTGGCAGACCCCGCCGACCAGTGCTGAGCGCTCACGCGCGGCCAACTGGAAGCTCGCAGCGTATCGGTCCATCAGGACCGACCGGGCCAGTCTCGAAGCTGCCCTCGCCGCGGGAGAGCCGGTGGTGATCGGCATCCAGGTCTGAGATGAACCGCCAGACCTTTCGCCGACTCGCAGTGTGGCTCGACCGCGTAGACGCTGCCCTGCTCGCCCGAGTCGACGTCGCTGCACCGAGCCCCCCGCTCCGCGCCCGGTCGTGTCACCACCGGCACACCGATCGCTGAACGAAGCCGCCCACAAGCTCGCAGACCGATAGGGGAGGAGTCATGACCGTCCAAACTCACGCCCGCGGACGCAATGGGCGAACGTGGTGCGATCGGCGCATCGCCGACGTAGAGCGGTCCGGCGGGTACGTCACTTGTAGGGCGTGTCTGGCGGCCTATCACCGGAAGAAGAAGCGTACGCGCGAGCGCTAACAGCGGGTCCACGGATACCGCCACTCGCGCGACCCTTTCCCGTCGTGCGCTCGCAGATCGGCGGCGGGAAACTCCCCAACCCCCGAAGGAACATCATGTCGCACGCAATAGCACCACCCCCCACGCCGGACGAGCCCGGCTACTACCCCAACAAAGAGTGGGGCAACCAATTCGCCTACTGGGACGGCGAGCGATGGAGCGAGACGGCCCCCGGCTACGAACCCGTCACCACCCGACAGGTCATCAGGTCCGGCCTCAAGTACCACCCGGTCAAGACCGGCTTCAAGCTGTTCGAGGGCGGCCTACGCCTAGCCATGCTCTTGTTCTGGCTGATGATCCTCGTCCTCTTCATCGCGGCGGTCATCTCAACCGGGAACGGTAGCCACCCGTGATCCCGCTCATCATCACCGCGTGCCCGCGCTGCGGCAACGCCGACGTGAGCGAGTTCCACAACGGCGGCGACCACGTGACGTGCGGGCGCTGCGGGGATGTGCGACCCGTCAAGACAAAGGAGGATGGCACCGCAACCTTGTATGGCGAGCCCGTGCGCGATGACGCATGGGCTCGGCTGTAATCCACACCAAAGGAAGTGCGCCATGAAAGGCGTATTCGCATTCATTGCTAGTCACAAGATCGTCGCCGCCATCGTGGCCGTTCTTGCTGTCGGAAGCATCGGGGCCGCTACGACTAAGCACTCCGTCAAGCTCAGCGGGACGGTCGGTGCGGCCACCACCTCCACCGTGGTCAAGCCGCCGCCGCCGCCGCCCCTGACGCTCAACGTCACCACGGGCGACTACTCGACGACCGCCTCCCGAGCGACCATCAGCGGACAAGCGACCGGCGTGCAGGTCACGATCAACGGCAAGCCCGCCCGCATGTTGCCCGGCGGCGCGTGGAGCAAGATCGTAGGCCTCCGTCACGGCAATAACACGTTCACGGTTGAGACAACCGCACCAGGCCGGGCTGCCGTTGACCGGATGGTCAACGTCTTCCGCAACCTGACGGCGGCTGAGCGTGCAGCACAGCGACAGGCCGCAATAGAGAAGGCGACCGCAGCCAAGGCTGCCGCAGAGGCGCGAGCCGCTGCGAGGAAGCAGGCCTATCTGGATAGTGGGCGGCCCCCGCTTTTCGGTCCACCGCGAGTGAGAGGGTGGTGAATGTAGTGGGGGCAAGGTAGCGGCCTGCTCGGACGGATCACGCCCCCTGGTGCCGCGACCGTCGTCGCGGAGCCGAGCGGAGCGAGGCGTAGCGGCGATGGTCGCGGGCGCGCCGCCCCGGGGAGGGCCCCACCCCTCTTCTCATCGCTTGCTCGGCCTGATCGTTGAGGTCGAGCGGTCGGGTCGCCTCATGCGGCGATCTCGACCGGCTCGGTCCACTGCGCGGCGAACACGGCCGGGGCGCGCATCCCGAGCGATGAGTGTGGCCGGCGGTGGTTGTAGTCCTCACGCCAGTCACCGATCACGACGCGCGCCTCGGCCAGGCAGGAGAACTCCTCGACATCGAGCAGCTCGTCGCGCACGCGGGAGTGGAAGCTCTCGACGTACGGGTTCTGCCACGGCGAGCCCGGCTCGATGTACGCGGTTCCCGTCCCGCTCAGCTCGCACCAGTCCTGGAGCGCGTGCGCGGTCATCTCCGGGCCGTTGTCGCACCTCAGAAACTCCGGGGCGCCCCGCTCGGCGACCAGGCGCTCCAGCACGCCGACGGTCCGGTCGGCGTCGATGCTGCGCTCGACCAGCATCACCAGCGACTCACGGGTGAACTCGTCGACCACGTTGAGCAGCTTCAGCACCCTGCCGTCGGCGGTCTGGTCGAACTGGAAGTCGAACGCCCACACCTGGTTGGGCCGCTCGGCGCGCAGGCGCTGCGCAGGGACGGTCGAGTCCCCCAGCCGCCGGCGCTTGCGCCGCCGCTGCGGCACCCGCAGCCCTTCCTCCCGCCACAAGCGCTGCACACGCTTGCGGTTCACATCCCAGCCCAGCTCGCGCAGGTGATGATGCGCACGGCGATACCCCCACCGCGGACGGTCCTTGGAGAACTGCCGCAACTCGGCGCGCAACACCGCGTCATCCTCAGCGCGCTTGGGCTCATAGCGCTCCGTGGAGCGGTGCTGGCCCAGCACCCGGCACGCCCAGCGCTCGCTGACGCCGAGACGGTCACGAACCATCGCGACCGCCCGGCGCCGACGGGCTGGGCTCACCAGTTTCCCTTCGCGACCTCCTTCAGCGCCCGCACCTCGAGCGCCTGATCGGCGACGATCGCCTTCAACGTCACGTTCTCACGCTCGAGCTCCTTCAGCCGCTTCGCATCATTGGCCTTCATCCCGCCGTACTGGTTGCGCCAGCGGTGATACGTCTGCTCGCTGATCCCCAGCTCCTTCGCCGCCTCAGGGATCGTCTTGCCCTCACCGAGCATCCGCTCGGCCTCGCGCAGCTTGCGGATGATCTGCTCCGGCGTGTGCCTGCGTCGCTTCACGTGATCGTTCCTTCCTCGCCCATGATCCAGGGCGCGAGAAACTCTCACAAGGGTCGGACCGAACTCGGGGGGTCAGGCCAATAGTGCCGTCACGATCCCCTACAACCAGCTGAACAAGGACGCTGACGCTCAGGCGGGAAAGGTCGTCACCTACACTGGCCAGATCTTCCAGATCCAGGAAGACCCCAGCGGGGGCGGCATGATGCTCGTCTCGGTCACCGATGAGGGCTACGGCATCTGGGACGATCACATCTGGGTTGACTACAACAGTCACGTCTCTGGGGCCGAAGGCGACACCGTCACCTTCACGGGTGCTGTCGTCGGGTCCAAGAGCTACGACACGCAGATCGGTGGCACGACCTACGTGCCCGAGGTCCAGGCCAAGTACGTCTCAGAAGGCTGAGGCATCCCCCAATTCGGCCCGGGAGTGCGCTTGCATTGCCGGGCCGAGTAGGACGCTGCGCGGCCTGGTTACCAAGTTCCCCGAGCTTCCCGGCGCTGGCCGCCTCGGCCGCTACATCGAGCACGACGAGCGCAGCTTCGCGTTCCCTGCTGAGGTCGCGCCGAAGATCGTCTCAGTCCAGCACGCGGCCCAGGGCCTGCCGCTCGACCAGGGCGACGTAGGCAGGGGTCGATTCCGCCACCGCTCCTCGCGCTGCTGATTCTCTTGGCGCTGATAACTCTTGCCGCGCGTGATCCGGGCCGTTGGGCTCCGGAAGACCGTCTCCACCGGACTGGATCCGTCCGGTCGAATTGTGGACACGCCGCGCTGGCTCTCTACGCTGGGCGAAATTGAACTTCGCACCCATAGGGGCCATGCACGCACCACCCGCCTCGCCCAAGCCCGGACCGCGCATGAATGCGCGGGAGAAGACGAACCGCGATAACCAGATCGTCGCCGCGCGCATGCGCGGGCAGTCGTGGACGACGATCGCCGCGAACTATGGGCTCGGCGAGCGACAGTGCCAAAACGTCCTTGCCGATTATCGGGCGAGCCACCCGCGGCTGCGCGAGCGTGACCCGCTTGAGCTTCTGGACGAGATGCTGGATCACTACCAGGGCGCTCAGGAGGAGTTGGCGGAAATCTCGGCCACCAGCAAACATGACGCAACGCGTGTCGGAGCGATCAGGACCAGGCTGGAGGCGCTCGCAGCGCAGGCGAGCCTGCTGCGGGCGGTCGGCGTGCTCCCGCGCGACCT
>CAWFKF010000089.1:0-48052 GCA_963816005.1 uncultured Solirubrobacteraceae bacterium
TATTACGCTGCGTGGCAATTAGTGCGTGGTTACTTGGCGTAGGCGACGTACTCGCCGTCGAAGTACTTGCTGACAATCTCACTTGTGCGGGTTGCGAGATACTCGACGGTGAGAGTGACGAGCTTGGCGAGGTTGGATGGGCGGCGTCGCGCGACGTGGGTGTGAACGTCCTGGTTGAGCAGCTCATCGGGATTGAGCTCCGGGGCGTACGGTGGAAGGTAGAACAGCTCCATCCGCGGATGGTCCAGCAGCCAGTACTCGACCGCGGGAGACTTGTGGAAGGAGGCGTTGTCAACGATCAAGAAGATCTTGCGCTCGGGGAAATGCTCGAGCAGCTTGTCGAGGAAGTCCAGGAAGCGGATCTCATCGCAGCTGCCCTCGAAGATCTCGAACACCAGCGTGCCGTCGGCACCGATCGCGCTGATCACGTTGGCCGAGAAGCGCTTGCCGGTCAGCGGCACGATCGCGCGCTCGCCGATCGGCGCGTAGCTCTTGCCGGCGGTCTGCCCGGCGCGCACGCCCATCTCATCGCCGAACAGCATCCGCGCCCCTTCGCGCCGCGCGCGCGCCTGGATCGCCGGGAACTCGTCCTGGAGCCACACCCGCACCCGCTCGGGGTCCTGCTCGAGCCACCGCCGCTGCGGCTTCTTGCCCGAGAACCCCCAGCGCCGCAGGTAGACACCGACCGTCTGGCGACTGAGCCCGAGCCCGAACCGCCGCTCGATCAGCGCCTTGACGGCCTGCCTTGACCACAACACGCCGGGAATCTGCAGCTGATCGGGGTTCGTGCCCTTCATCAGTCGGATCAGCTCTGCCTGCTGGGCGTCGGTGAGCGCCATCTGCTCGCGCGAGCGCCGACCACGCCGCCCCTCCCTCAGTCCCTCAAACCCCCTGAGCTGGTGGCGAGCCATCCACAGCGACACCGTCCGCAGATGCACCCCCAAGGACTGCGCCACAACCGCGTGAGTGCGTCCGGCCAACACCATTTTCACACCCCGCTCACGCAGCGCTTCCCGAGTCGTGCCTGACACCCGTCTAGCGTCACTCTTCACACAATCAATACTATCACGCTGACACACCCAAATGCACTGCCACATGGCGTAGTAATTGCCACGCGCCGTAATAGGTGTGTGCTGCAGTCGGCGCTGCAGGGTGGCCGCCCCGGGCGACATCTGCGCAGAACTCCCGCCACGTAGGCGATCACGCGCCACAGCGGCAGCTTCCGCCGACCACTTCTCACGGCCGCTCGTGCCGTCGGATCTCACATGCGGAACGCGGCGAGCCTCGATCAAAGGGTCCGATTATGTTGAGCGGCTCACCCTTCGAAATCGCGCTCAGCAGGGAAAACCCAAGCCGCCGAGCACACGCTCAACATAACCGTGCGTTCAACATACATGCAGGGCTCGCGGCGGGCAATCCAAGAGACCCCGTATTCGCCAGGAGCACAACGCTTGCCGGGAGTGCCCGGCGCCGGTCCGACCGGATGGCGCAGGTCTTCCCCGCAGTCCGCGCGATGCGGCCGTCAGACCGCAGCGTGGCCACAACAGTCTCGAAGGAGGCGCTATCCCGTGGCGATTGGTTCGCTGGGCTCGGGGCTAGGGGTCCGATCGCATGAAATAGATCTTGGGGCCGCCCTCGGGCGCGTCAGCCACCTCGGCCAGACGAAAGCCACATCGCCGGTAGATCTCGACGTTTCGCTCGCTTCCTGTCGAGAGAAACGCGCCGATCCCGTTCGCGCGGGCCGACGCGAGCCCGGCGGCGACCAACGCTAGGCCAAGTCCCCGACCTTGCGCCGCAGGCTCCACCGCGATCGAGTCCAAGAGCCACACCGGCTGGGCCGCGTGATGACATCCCACCCAGTCCCAGAACGCCTCATAGCGCCGGCCATCTTCAGCCACGCCGATGATCTGCGGATGACTCCACGGGTGCACCGCCCAGCCCTCGAACCGGTCGGGCGGAACCCACACAGCGGCACCCCTGCCGCCGGTGGTCTCCCACACCAGCCCCAGACCGAGCACCTGCTCGAGAAAGCACGCAAAGGCGCTCGTCAGACGCGCCTCGACGTCACCGTGCCCGCCCAATGACCACAAGGTCATCGGCTCCTCGACGAACGCCCGGCCGAAAACTGGCGCGAGCACACCGACTCGGCCCGGCGTAGCTCGCACGACCTCAAGCCTCCTGTCCGCCATCGTGGGTGTGAGCCTAACGTCGGCATCGACGCCGGCAACCGCACGTGGCCGCATGGTCCTGGATGCGGCCAGGGATGAGACGACGTCGATAGCTGCTCCTCGCCGACCGCGGCTACGCGATCCCCCAGGCGACCATTCCGGCAGCGCCAGCGGGTCCGGTGTCACCCGAGAATCGCGGGGTCGTGTCCTGGCCGAGATCGCGGACGCCGGTAGCGTCGTCCGCGCTGACGTCGGTAAGAATCTCAACGAGGCTCAGCGGACCACCTGATCCCCCCGGGGGATGTCGCTCAGACAGGCGGTGACTTCGCCGGCGACCATCGCCTGGCTGTCAGCGACCTTGCGGTGCGCGTGTCGTCGCCCACGGCAGAGAGCGAGCTGCGCGCCCGGGTGGACGATGCCACGAGCACTGCGCCGTCTACCAGCCGATCCGCGGCAATTCACGGTGCAGGTGACGGCTTGGTTCGACGCGTGAGCGCCACTGTGGGAGTATCGGCGCCATGAGCGATCCCCGCACCTCACCGTACGGCTCCGTTCGCCTGGCCGACGTGGACACCCTGGCCGAGGTCGACCCCGGGAACACGGACATCAACGACTGCGCGTTCCATCTCGTCCGTCGCCATTTCGACGTCCAGGCGTTCGGCGTCAACGCCGCGACCGGAAACGCCGGCGACGAGATGATCGAAGAGCATCACGAGGCCGATGACGAGGAGAACCAAACGAACGGCCACGAGGAGCTCTTCGCCGTGATGACCGGACATGCGGTCTTCACCGTCGACGGCGAGGAGATCGATGCGCCGGCCGGGACGATCGTGTTCGTGCGCGATCCGGCGTTGCTCCGCGCCGCCCGGGCAACCGCCGACGACACGGCGATCTTCATGGTCGGAGGACCCGTCGGCATCCCGTACACCGTCTCGCGCTGGGAAGTAGCGCTCCCGTAACCGAGCAACGCCCGGGATCAGCCGGGACCGGTGCCCCGCAGCGCCGAGTGCCTTCCCATCGATTCGAGCGTGGTTGGCCTGCCGCTGCTCAGTGCCTGGCTACACGAGCCCGAGGAGGACCCACCCACCGACCCGCGGTCGGCCAGACATTAACTTCGCCCGCTCCCCGCCGATTCGTTTCAGAAAGCGTCCATCGGCGGACGCGTAGGCCACCGGCGGCGGGACTCCGGCTCGTTGCGGGTGGCCAATCTCAAGTACCCCGCCCGGCTGGGTGCTCAGTGATCGGGGCTATGCGGGCGTTCGCTGAGCACCCGCGCCAGCACGGAAGCAGGATTCCGCCGCGGACCCACCGCGCGACCTGCTCGTCGCCAGGCGGGGGTGTCGGTCGGGTCGGCCGGCAGACGCCGAGCCGATCCGGTTGCGGTTCCAGCTATCGCGTCATCTGGAGGCCGGCGTTGGCGGAGATTGTCGGCGACGGCCGTCCGTGGACGGTGCTGATGATCTCGCTGCTGTCGATGCCCTGCAGGTAGATGCTCGTGATGCCGAGGTTGGCGTGTCCGAGCTGGCGCTGAATCACGACGAGCGGAACGCCCTCGTGCGCCATCTCGACCGCGTGAGCGTGCCGCAGCGGATGTGGTGCGAATCGACGCCTAACTCCAGCTCCGGCGGCCGTGTGGTGCAGCTGCTTGCGTGCGGCCGACGCCTCCCATCGCCGGCCGGCGGTCGGTCCGTAGATCACGCACAGCAGTGCGCCGATCAGCAGTTCTCGTCGGATCTGGAGCCACGGGTCGAGCTGCTCCCATGCCCAACGGTCCATCCCGACCTCGCGGCGCTTGCCACCCTTCCCGCGCCGAACAACCACCGCGCCGCGGGATCGGTCCAGGTCGCTCTCCTGAAGAGCGAGCGCTTCGCTGATTCGAAGCCCGGCACGCCACAGCAGGACGATCAGCGCCCGAAGCCGGTGGCCGTCGGGTCGGTCGCCGACGCTACGCATCACCGCGACGATCTCCTCGACCGTCGGCGGGTCTACGGGGTAGTGCTCACCCTTGTTGCGTGGCGCACGGCCTCGGTGATAGCCGGGCATGGTCGCCGGTGAGCGACGGTGGCCGGTGAGTCCAGCAGCACGGATTCCATGAATCCTCCCTTGGTGCGACAGATTGACGATGCGCTGCTATTCGAACCGAGCGGCGGGTGCCGCGGGCACGGGTGCGGACTGCGCAAGCCGTCCCGCTGATCGCACCGCCTGGTGAGCGAAGCGGGCACGTTGGCGCGCGGCTCGCCAGAAGCCCAGCAGCCGGATAGCAGGTCTCTGCCGTCCGCGAGTTCGGTGGGCGCCTCGCTGGGGAACGGCCAGGCGCATACGCGTCGGCAGGGCGGCCGACGAACGCGGCGTCGCGCTATTCAGTCCCGCTGTGTGTTGCGTCGTCGCCTCGCGAATGGTCTGTTGGGCGTGCTACTCGGCGGAGCAGCTGGTCGATCCAGGCGCCGCACCGCCGAGGGTCGTCCAGGAACGGAGCGTGGCGCCCTGGCATGACCTCGAGGTGCGCGTCGGGGATCAGCGCGGCGGCGCGCCGGCCGATCTCCGGGCTTCCGTAGGGGTCCTCGTCTCCCCAGATCATGAGCACGGGCGCGGCGATGCGCTGAAGCTCAGCGTCGGAGAGGAAGTTGTCCGGACGGGGTCGTCCGAGGCGCATCGCAAGCCACATGTGGCTCAACATCGCCGCACGGAAGCCCGGCTGTCGCATGCACTCATGGACGACATCGAAGAACCCATCGGGCGCGAGCTCGGCCGCACCGGGTCCG
Organism: uncultured Solirubrobacteraceae bacterium; assembly: GCA_963816005.1. GTDB lineage: Bacteria > Actinomycetota > Thermoleophilia > Solirubrobacterales > Solirubrobacteraceae > Palsa-465. Next base: position 4,931 of record CAWFKF010000089.1, read on the forward strand.
ATCGCGCCGCAGGCCAAGGACCGGCGGGTGACAGCGACACTCGGCGAGCCAATCCGCGCGACCAGGAGACGCACCCCGGGCGTGGAGAGCGCGGTGAAGGCGGGGTCGCCGTGCATGCCGGGCAGCGCGACGGCAGGAACTCCGAGCGAGGCCAGCGCGGTGATCCGCTCCGGCGCTTCGTCGGCCAGGCAGAGCGCCCACATGCCACCCAGCGAGGTGCCGATGACCGGGACCCGTTCGAGATCGAGCGCGTCGAGCAGCGAAGTGAGCTGCGCAACCGCGTGCTCGCGCAGCGATCGCCCGGCGTAGTCAAACGCGTCGCTGAGCCCGAACCCCGGCAGGTCGAAGGCGATCAGGCGGTAGCCGGCGAGATAGGGCAGCAACGGCGCCCAGGTCGACGCACTCATGCCGCTGCCGTGCACGAGCAGAAGCGGCGGACCGTCGCCCGCCTCAAGCACACGAACAGCGACCGGCGGATCAGCCAGGCGGACGCGTCGACTCGCGACCTCGATTGCACATGCGTCAAACAGTCGCCGCTCGGCGACCTCGAAGGCTGCTGTTCGAGCATTGGTTGCGTGCTTGGACATCGCTCTCCGACTGGATCGTGAACGCCCGCAGCGCTTATGTCCATCCCTGGGTTCCCGTCGACTGCCATGTACTGTGCCAGTACGAACGCACGTCTCGCGTCGCTGAGGGCAAGCGTCACGCAATTCGCCATTGCCGGGTTCGGTGCCCGCCCGGCCATGGTCGACGTCGACGCGGTGGCTGGGCTCGTCAGTCCTCCCCGCGCGGAGCAGGTGCGCGGCGCGCAGCGACGAGATGCCTGCGGCGTGAGGAAAGGGGGTCGTTGACCCTGGCTTGCGAGGACCCGAGGCGGCGCGAGGGGAGGAGCTCCGAGGAGATCGCTGTCGCGGTCGCCAACGCTGACAGCGACGTGGGAGGAGGCCGGTCGCTGGCCTTCTCTCACCGCCGCTCGAGCCAGACCGACGGCGCAGACATCGAGTGCTGGCGCTCAAGCAGTGTCTAGACCGGTATCGCGAGCCGCGCGCAGCTTTGAGATGTTGGCGGACCTTCTATGTTGAGGTGTATGCCAACCCCCGAAGACTTGACCGAGATCGAGCGCGCTGGTCGTCGGTGCGCCATTTGCCACTCGGGGCGCCGCTGGCGTCAGTTCGAGGTTGCCCGCGCCGAAGGTCAGCGGCCCGTGGTCATGTGCGCTGCGTGCCGGGCGCGCTATGGCGCCGCCCCGCCCGTGCCAGCGACTCAGAGGGCCGCCGCTGCACCGGTCTCCCAGCCAAAGGTCGCTGCACCCAAGCCGCGACCTGCGCCACGCGAGGATCGACTGAGAACGGCGCTTCGCGAGCTGCCTCGCGAGCCGCATTCGGTCGCGCAGATCGCTAAGGCCGCCGGACTCAACCACGACAAGACGCTCCGTAGGCTCCATGTGCTGCAAGCCGCGGGCGAGGTCCAGCAGGTCGGCAAGCGCTGGTCGAGTGAACCGCCGTCGACTGACGTCGAAGCCGCGTTTGATCGCCTGCAGGCCCGGACGCGTAACCTACGGATCGTCAGAGACCGGGAGCCCGTCGCCTGACGACACGACTCCGAGGGCCCGGCTGGACCCACGAGTGTGTGCGAAGATGTCTTGCCGGTTGCACAGCGCCTCCACAATGCCATCACCAACCGTAGTTCGGATGGCCATCGAGGAAATCCGACGTGGTGCCAATAGCGTGTCAATCCCCGCGTTGACTGCGACAAGCCGAGGCTGACGGGCGGCACGTCGTTGCGCACCATGAGGCTGCCTCTGGTCCGAGCTCGCGGCCGGATTTGGCCGAGAGCGGCTGTCTCGCTGGTGACGTCGACGTCGTCGAGACTGCCGGATGTTCGTGAATGCAGACGTGAGCGGGAGGCCGCATGAAGTGCCGGATCTCCTCCCCAGCGGCACAGTGGATCTTCACTACCGCATTGACCAATGGCCGGAACGGTCCGCTGAGCGGCTGGGCCAAGCTGCTTGCTGGTCGTCCCAAGCGGGCGTGAGGCCGAGCACAGCGAGACGCGCGGATGCCGAGCCATCTGGCAGTGCCGCCTGATGTGCTTGACCTCTTATTTGGGCGCGGCAAGGCGTGGGAAGAACTGCCCCGTGATGCTTCTCAGGAAGGCGATGATCTGTGCCGCCGATGGGGGCGAAGCCGGGTCGGTCAACTCGGGCGGGACCGTGATCCCGGCCTGCTTGGCGTGGTCCAGCATTCCGCCGCCCATCGCCTGCCCGAGAGTGCTGAGCGCGTTGCTCATCAGCGCCTCGTCCATCTGGTAGGCGGGCACCGGGAGTGGCTGCACATCCGGCCAGGTGGCGGGGTCGCGCGGGGTCTCGCGGGAGAGCACGTGGTCGAACGTGCGGGCGGCGGCGTCCCGGGCGGTGAACGCCTCGCCGAGGTCCCACACCTTGCGTAGCGTGGCGATCATCGACGTATGGCGGTACTCGTCGTTGATCACGATCCCCTCGTCCACCCACGGGGAGACGATGATCGCCGGCACCCGGTAGCCGGAGCGGTCAAATGTGAAGTCCATCTGCCCCGCGGGCGCGCTGGGGTCCGGTGGCGGCACGGGCCCAGGCGGCACATGGTCATAGGTACCGCCCGGCTCGTCCCAGCCGATGAAGAACGTCGTGTTGTACGCGTTGGAGCCCTCCGGCGAAGCGGCCGACCTGATCGCCGCATAGATGCGCGCCAGGAACGCCTCGCCGCCCAAGATCGATGACGGCGGGTCGAGGGGAACCTCAACACCCGGGCCGAGCGCTCGGCTGACGGCTGGGTGGTAGTCGCTGTGCCCCATGATCAGGTTGAGCTCGATCATGCTGAAGTCAGGCAGGGTGCCGGCCGCCGCGTCGTGCTCGAACTCGGAGAACGGCACGAAGTTCGCCGCTAGGCGATCCTGCAACCGCGACATGTGAATCAGGGCAGCGGCCGAAAACGACATCGGCTCCTGCACATACACCTTCCAGGTGCGCCCGTGCGCCTCGAGCCGCTCGAACAGCGTCTCAGCAGTGTTGTGTTGGACGAAATTCGACGCTGGCTTGTTGATCACGAAGCCCGACGAGGTCGCCGCCGTCCAAAACGACCGGTTCATCAGCGTTTGCGACGGAACCTCGCAGAACCAATGGTCAAAGACACCGAAACCCCTCGCGATCCCGTTGAGCACCGGGACCTGCTCGGGCATGTAGCCGGTCATGATCTCCGCATACTCCTCGTAGGTCGGCTGACGGCCCACCTCCCCGGTGAACGTGCTGATGTAGTCGGTAACAAAACCGTCCATGCTCGGCACGGCCACGGCCCCGGCCCCGGCCTCGGGCGCGTTCCACGGTGCGCTGACCTGCTCGCCGACCTTGAAGCGGTTGTGCTCGTCCAGGACGTTGAACAGCTGCGTGTTGGTGTGGAAATACTCCTCGCCCGAGTCCGGGTTCGGGGCATCCATGTCCGTCGCGACCGTGTACGGAACCGTCTTGCGCTCGGCTCCGTGCTCAGCCCACTCAGGGATCGGGTTGCTCAGATCCTTGCCGATCACGCCCTCGAAGGTCTTGCCATCCTCCGGGCCGTACAGATGGCCCAGAAGATTGTCCAGAGACCTGTTCTCGAACAGCACCAGCACAACATGGTCCAACGCATGACTTCGATCAACCGTCAACGTGACCTCATTCCGTTCTCAGACATTGCGGTCGCGGCCGCACAGCCGGCAACGAGTTGGCGTCACGACCCTAAACCGCTTTGAGCCGCGCCACATCATCCGATCGGGATGAGAAATCCTCCACCATTCGAAGCCGAGTCGGCTACGGCACGTCGGCCAAGTCACGGGGCCTGCACAAGCCGCGCGCCCGACGTCCTCTCGAGACTCGCGACACCCCCGCCCGGCGAATGCACGCGTCTCGCTGCCAGACGACCACACGACTGGAATCGACGACCAACGGCTGTCCCGCCCCAGTGCCATTCGCCAGGAGAGCAGAAGCGCCCGAGTAGCGATTCACACGTCTGAAGACGACTGATTGGCAACGATCTGAGCAGTCTCGTCGACGTCCGCGCTCACTCCCCCTGGTCGCCTCTGCGGCTGCCAGGTCGGCGCTGCTGCTTCAGGTCGTCGCCGGACCGGAGCAGCAGTCCGACGCCGGCCTCAACCGGACGACGACATGGTCGGTGGTTCGTGGAACCAGAAGCAAGACCAGGGCATCGCGGGATCGCTGATCGTCGTCCAACCGAGCGGTGACCTCGGCACCTGCTCCAGCGGCGAAGCGGGCACGTGATTCGGTGACCACGGGCAGCTGCTTCCGTCAACCACGAGCCAGCTCGAGCTCGCCGCGGACTATCCACGCCGGCCCGATCGTTAGCCAAGATCTTGCAAGCACCCGGGCCGGCGCGTGCCCGAGTTCCGCGCGGTGCAGGGAAGCTGCGGCCGGACGCCCAGATGCTCGTCGTGGCATCAAAGCGGGGCCCGATCTTGATCACGAGGCCGCGACGCTGGCCTCGAGGACATCGCGGCCGGAACTGGAGACTTCCGCATCGCCGGCATTCGACCGGTGGCGATCGCCACTGCGTCCTGTCTGCCTCATCGGCACCCTGCTTAGCAGCCGTGGCGCCTTATGCTGCGCCTGCGTGTGCGGCCATCTCGATGAGCGCGAATCTGTCGCTCGTGGACGTCGTCCGCCATCATCGTCCCCGGGACCTGGCAGCGAGCTACGGGAGCGAGTTGATGAGGCATGTGGGAAAGACGCCACCGTTCCGTGGACCGCACGGCGAGGTGGTCTCCGGCAGCGTGGCCGAGATCGCGTATCGCCGGTTTGGCGGGCTCGATCAGTGGGTGATGATTCGTGGCGAGAGCGTTGCCAACCCACCATTGATCCTGCTGCACGGCGGCCCAGGGCTCAGCGAGACGGGCTTGTTCCGTCACTTCAACGCGCCCCTGGAGAAGAGCTTCACGGTCGTCTACTGGGATCAGCGCGGCGCCGGCAAGTCGTTCGCCCGCGACGTCCCGCGATCGTCGATGACGGTTGAGCAGTTCATCTCCGATCTCAATGACTTGGTCGACGCGGTGTGCGACCGGCTCGGCAAGACGAAGGTGGCGATCTTCGGGCACTCCTGGGGCTCTGCGCTCGGCGTGCTCTACGCCGCGCGCTTTCCCGAGAAGGTCGCGATATACGTCGGCAGCGGGCAGATCGGCGACTGGGCGGCGGGCGAGTCGGGCTCGTACGAATACGCGCTCGCCGAGGCACAGCGCCGTGGAAACCGCAGGGCGGTGAGGAAGCTGCGAGCGATCGGCCCCCCGCCGCACACGCTCGAGCAAGTGTTTGCCGAGCGCACGTGGGTGACGCGCCTTGAACGCGGCATGCGCCCCACGGCGTTGTGGAAGATGGGGCGGGCCGTGCTCGCCAGCCAGGAATCGTCGATCTTCGAGCTGCCCAGCACCATGCGCGCCTTTTGGTTCACGCTCGACGCGATGTGGGCGGAAGTCTCGCGGCTGAATCTCATCGAGCTGGTGCCCGGGTTGCAAATGCCCGTGTTCTTGTTCCTCGGCCGCAAAGATCACTTCGTGCCCCCGGAGGCCAGCGTTGCTTACTTCGAGGGACTCGCCGCGCCCTCGAAACAGCTCGTCTGGTTCGAGCAGTCCGGTCACCAACCGTTCATCGACGAGCCGGCCAAGTTCAATGGCGCTATGGCGGAGCTGGTTCGGCCAATCCTGCCCTCGGATCCATCGGTACCCGACGCCTGACAGTGGATGGCGGGCAGGCCGGCACCATCCGAGACACGTCAAGCGTTGATGGGCTGGGAGGGTTTCGGAGCTGGAGCACACGGCTTGTTTCGGCATCTCCGCCCTCCGCGCGCCTTGCAGGCCGGCCTCCAGCGTCGCGGAGATGTCTGCCGGGCCGCCGGTGCAGGCGCCGGGGGCGGGCAGTGGGATGGGGTCCGAGGCGATCGACTCCCGCAGGGTTGGCAGGAACGGTGGGGTCAGCGGTCGACGGTCGGCTGCTGGTTCGGGTTCGCGGCGACCGTTCCCTCGGCGTCCGTTGTGTGCGCGACGATCACGCCGGCGCGCCAGCCCGGCGCGCGCCCGGCGGTAGGATCGACTCGGCGTCGATCCCGCTGCGCGCGATCACCCACGCGATCACAGAGTTCGAATTCCACATCTCACCGGTGCCGAGCTCATCACGGCCCCACACCGGGGTTGGCACCCGCGGTACCACGTCGAGCAAGTGCCGAGCGAGTTGCTCCTGATCGCTGAGGCGCCTGGGACTGTCGACGGCCTCGGCGACGTCGGGTATGTGGCCACCGCGCCAGAGCCTGATCTCGTAGCGGACGATGCGAAATCGGCCCGCCCAGCGAGCGCCGACGGTGCCTTCGGCGACGACAGCCCGCTCCTTTCCGCTCCAGTCGTGGACCGGCGCCTGCTCGATCACGAACGTTCCCTCCGGGAGTTCGACTTGAAGCGCGGAGTGGTAGAGGTGGCGGGCCGGCCGCCGCTGCAACCGCGCGGTCAGCGCCTCGTAGACGCGTCCGTTGAGCCTGACGAAGTGCCCGCCCGCGCCGAGCGGCAACCAGTACAAGTCAACCCCGGCCGTGCCCGGCAGCGTACGCTGTCGTCCGGCAAGATGGCCGATTTCGAACTCGCCGACGAGTTCCTGCCCGTCTACGACGTCTTCGATGCCGTCGCGACCGTCGCCGACGCTGATCGCGAGGCCGCCCGGCGAACTCTGCTCGATGTCGACCTGCTGAAGCTGGGGGCGAGGCGCCGATGGTCGGGATGCTGGGCGCGCTTCGGATGCTGCCTGAGATCATCGGCCACCTGCTCCAAGGCGAGCGGCGGGCGAAGCCGCCAGATTCGATGCGGCTTCGGGATCTTCCCTCGATCCCGATGCACGAGGGCGGTTGGATCCTGCTCGGCGAACGCGCGGGCCACGAGATCGCGCTGGGACTGGTCGGCAAGTTATGGCGACCAGTGATCGAGTTCGCGCGGATTACGAGCGCGGATGAATTCCGCGACTTCGACGAGCCCGGGTTCGCGAAGACGGTCTACGACCTGTCCGTGCGCGAGGTCGGCGCGAACAGGACACTGCTGTCCGGGATGATGCGGACAGCTACCACCGACGAGCACACGCGCCGATGGTTCCGCCGCTACTGGACCTTCGGCATTGGCTTGGGAGCGCACATCCTGGTCGGCGCCCTGCTCGACTCCGCACGGCGTGCGGCCGAGGGCGACGACAACGGGTAACTGAGAAGGGGCATGGAAGGCGGTCTCGTAAAGACCCGTCCCCTGCGTCCGCTGGAGGCCGCACGGGCATTCGGCGTGATGCTTGGCGGGTCGGTCGCGCTCGCGGCCGCGGCTGCGGCGAGCACTGGTGCTGTCGCCTGCGCCGTCGCGCTTCGTCGCCGGCCCGCGGCGCTGCCGCTTCTCGGCACCGCTGCGACGGTGCTGTACGCGGTTGTAATCAGGCCCTGGCACCTGCGTTGGGGCGCCGAACCGGCTGCGAGATGGAAAACGCCGACCGCATCCACCCGGAGTGGCAGCACCGCGAGCTGGGCGAGACTATCCACCTGCACCCGGCGGGCGGACTGCGGGTGAGCGTGTTCGAGCCGGGGCGTGCGCTCGGACTCGAAGGCTGGGGAACCTTTACCCTGGAACCTCTCGGGAGGGAGCAAACCCGCCTGATCGCCCGCGGCGGCGTCCCCAATGGCGTGGCTGCCGCGGCATACGGGATCCTCATGGAGATCCCCCACTTCCTGATGGAGCGGCGGATGCTGCTCGGGATCAAGCAGCGCGCCGAAGCAAGCCGACGGTGACTGCCACCGCGCTCGCTCATGATCCTTCGCCGCCTGACTCCAGCAGCCGCTTGAGGGCGCCCCAGCTGCGTTGCTCCTGCCGCCGACCGATCGCGCCCACAAACGGACTCATCACCTGCACGAGGCCGCGCGGCCGGAATTCCCAAGACCAGCGCATCCGCGTACCCCCGAGGACGACCCTCCCTCGCTGACCGCGCGTGTTGCGAGACGGGCCGCGCTGGCTCCCAAGATGCCCTGCTGCCCGGATGCGGGTCCGGTTCGGTCGGCGTGCCGACCGGTGCGATGCGGCTGTACGGCTGCAGCGGCAGCCGGCCGGCAATGGCGACGTCACTGCTCCGTCACGGATGGAGCAGCCGATCGATGCCGCCGCGGACCCTTCCAACTCGCGCGACTCCCACTCGGGAGCGAGGTGAGCGCGAGCTTGACTGCGGCTCACCGAGACAAAGCGCGCACGCCGGCGCCCTTGGATCGACCGCACATGGCAGGCCGCGCGATCGCCTTGGCGAAAGAGAGCTGCTCGACGAACCCGTCAAGTCGCCACCATCGGTCGACCCCTCACAGATGAAAGGTTCGGCATCAAGGCGCGCCGCTCGCTGGCGCTCTGGCCATATAGCCATAATGATCGGGTGCCATGCCCCGAGGCTGCGTCTGTTCCCGAGAACGAGCCGCATCACCAGCGGCACGCGGCGGAATCGTTCGGGTCGGATCCCGAGCGTTATGACCGGGCCCGGCCGCGCTATCCCGACGTCCTGATCGAGCGCATCGTCGCTGCCGCCCCTGGACGGCTCGTTCTCGACGTGGGCGTTGGCACTGGCATTGTGGCGAGGCAGCTTCAGGCGGCCGGTTGCCAGGTGCTCGGGGTCGACCCTGACGCACGGCTGGCCGAGTTCGCGCGGCACAGCGGAGTGGAGGTCGAAGTCTCGACCTTCGAAGCCTGGGAGGCAGCCGGCCGAAAATTCGACGCGGCCGTTTCGGGAGAGAGTTGGCATTGGGTGGACCCGGTTGCAGGGGCGGCGAAGGCGGCCGAAGTGCTGCGGCCCGGTGGTCGTTTGGCTGTGTTCTGGAACACGGGCCAGCCGCCAGCAGGCCTCGACGAAGCCTTCGCCGAGGTCTATCGCCGAGTCCTGCCGGAGTCGCTCGTCGCCCGCCTTGGAAAACGATCGATCGAAGAGGCACATTCATCTATGTGCGCCAAGGCAGCTGAGGGCATGCGGGCGGCTGGCGCGTTCGATGAACCTGAGCAGTGGCGGTTCGAGTGGGCCCAGTCATACACGCGTGACGAGTGGCTGGACGCGCTGCAGACGAGCGGAGGCGCCATTCCGGAGAGCCAGTTGGCCGATCTGCTGGAAGGCGTCGGGGATGCGATCGACGCCGTAGGCGGGAGCTTCACGATGAACTACGTCACGTTCGTCGTCACCGCCGTGCGGCACTCGTAGGAGCGCCTTTACCGGAGCGAGAAGGGTGGAAGCGGGCGTGGCAGCGCGCCCGGCTCGGCTCGCTTAAGCCGTCAGGCGCCAGCCGTGTCCGCCCCACAACCGAAGCAGGGCTGACACCGCCCCGACCTCGTCGCCCTGCTCCTCGCCACGAGCGAGACCGGCCGCGCTGTCGTCCGTCTCGCGCCGTAAGCGATCGGTCCGAAGGCCCTGCTTCCTCGCGAATGCGGGCATGCGCAACCCGTCGCCGGGCGACCCATCGGGAGTCCTGCAATTTTCGGATGCAGGACTTCCTCTGGTTCTGCGGTCGCGCCCCGCAAAGCGCGGGTTGGGGGGAATACCCAGGGCAGGATCCGGCGGCGATGCGCGGAGCGAGCGCCCGGGCGCGCTTGCCGCGCAACGCAGGGACTGGGCGCCGCATGGCGAGAGGCTCGTCCTGACGCGATAGCAGGTGTCTGAGATTGGAGTGCTCCTACTGCTGCCTCTGCTCAGAAGCGAGACTGCCGCCGACGCCGGCGGAGACTTCTGAGTTCCGATGGGAGAGCAGAAGCGCGGTGGCCCGGAGCCGCGGGCTTCCGGGACTCGTCCATAGCGTGAGCGATGTGGTCGCAGGCGGACACGCTCGCATCGCGCGGGGGCAGGCGTCTGGCAGGGGTCTGGGCCGGTCCGTCCGAATCCATGGTACGTTGCGCGAATTCTGCGGCGTGAGGTTGGGAGAGGAGATTGATCGTGCGTACATCAACCCTGGGGGCAAGGCTGACTGCTCGCAGGCGCCTGGGCTTCCTGGGCGCGGCGGGACTTGCGTTAGGTGTCTTGGCCGCGAGCCCGAGCGTGGCTCCGGCCGCTAAAGGCAAACCCAAACCCCATACGTGCTTGGGGACATCCAAGTCGCCCGGCGTGCTCGCTGGGAGCTACCCGTCCGGCGTGCTGGTCAAAGGAGTGTGCGGGGTCAACGCCGGACCGGCCCACGTCTTTGGGACTCTGACTCTGGGCCCGGGCTCGGCCTTGGCCGCCGCCTTCGGGCTCAACCACCGCACGCACCACGGCGGCTCGAGCCTCACCGTCACCGGTGACCTCGTGGTCGGGCGTGGCGCCACGCTGATCCTGGGCTGCAGGGTCGTGGCCGGAGGCGCGGGCTTCCCCTGCCTCGACGAGCCCAATCAGAAGAAGCCGACCCTTACGAGCGCGGAACGCGTGTCGGGCAACCTGATCGAGAACGCGCCGCTTGGCGTGGTCGTCCACAACAGCCTGATCGGCGGCAACGTCAAGGAGACTGGCGGCGGCGGCGGTGTGAACTGCACACCTAGTGGGCCGTTCAAGGCCTTCATGAGCCCCGTCTACAGCGACTACGAGGACAGCTCGGTGGGTGGCAACCTTGGGATAACCGGGCTCAAGTCGTGCTGGCTGGGAGTGGCCCGCGTCCGGGTTCACGGCAACCTCGGCTTCGCCAGCAACAAGCTGGCCGACCCCGACGCGATCGAGATCCTCGCCAACCACGTCGGGAAGAACCTGTCATGCGTTGGCAACAGCAGCGTCTGGGACAGCTTCGACCTAACGATGAACCCTTACCCGCGCCAGGCCGATCCCAACACGGTGCACGGGAAGCGGGTGGGTCAATGCGTGCTCGCGAGCCCGGCGACGGCCGGCGGTCCTTCCGGCCCTGGCCCCTTCTAACCGCTCCGTAGCTCGCTGCCGCCCCGGGCCGAACCACGCGCCGCGGGGCGGCAGCGCTTCACCGACCCTCCTCGATCCAGCCTGGACGGCCGCAAAGCTCGGATCGGTGACGCCGTGCACCCTCCCCGCCGCAGTCAGCTCCCGCAGGGCCGCGCAGGTAGGCGATCATCTCTGCTGTGGTCCGCTCGCGGAACGCGGGGGCGGGGAGCCGGGCCTGGTAGACCGGCGGATCTCGCCGGAGATCCGCCCGACGGTCCAATCGACCAACGCGCCCCCGCCTCACCCAGGCCGGTCAGCCACCGGGTCATCCCGCCTGGGCCATGCTGCTGCTGGCGCCGAGAACGCAGGTGTCGCCGCTGGCGCTCGTTTCACTTGTGCTCCGAACCAGTCTCCAGAAGCCGGCGCGGCACGTCGCCCGGCTCCTGCTTAGCGCAGATCCGGCAGTGGTCGCGATCCGCGAGGTGACTGCCCCTCAGCAGCGTTGAGCGTCCCGCTCCGATTCCCGCAACCGCAGCGAAGCAGGGCTCAGCCGGCACACGGCGTGCGCCCCTGCAAATCGCCGAGAGCAGGGCTGACTCGCGGGGGTGCAGAAACGCACGTTTGCATAGGCACGGCGATGGACGGGCGATCACGGGGCGCTGCCCCTTCAGGCAAAGGGGGCTGTCTCGATGGTAAGGGCGCTGACGGATCCGTTCACGCGGGACCACAAGCGAGGGGCATGTGCCGGTTCGACCGAAAGCACAAGCAGCCCGCGGAAACCACGAGCGCGCTGGCGCCGACCGCACGCCTGCATCTGGGCGAATGCGAGCGCGCCGCCGGCGCGGATCCGAGCCAGCGAGGCACCGTCCTGGCGAAACCGAAGTGCGCCCAGGGTCCGGGTGATCGCTAGCAGTTAGCTCGGCGTGACGGAATTTCGGCTATGAGCAAGCGGCCAGCGTTTGCTGGCCGCTTGCTGGTCGAGCTAACGCTAGGACGCGTCGGCTCGTGCAGTCGGCGCCGATGAGCAGTGTCGCTGCCGCGCTGTCGCAGACAGCTGGGGGTGTGCGCCTGAGCGGCATTTCCAAGCGGACTGTGCAATGCCTGGCGCAAGCGGGAGTCTGCCGCAGGGTCGAGCCGACTGCTCGTTCTCGTCCCCAGGAGCCAGCTCGATGTCCGCGCGCGCTCTCTCGTTCCAGAGCTGTTACGCGCACCGGCGCATAACAGCTCCGAAATGTCAATCAGCAGGAGCGGCCCGCGTCAGCGGCGCGGGCGGCTCAGGCGGCGACTGGCGGCGTCTGGAGTGAGCGGCTGAGTGCTTGGCGCAGCTCGTGTGGAGAGTCGCTCGTGATCGCGTCGAGACCAAGCGGCAGGAGCGGCGCGAGGATCGCGGCGTGGTTGATCGTGCCGGTCGTGACGCTGAGCCCCGAGGCTCGGAGGTCTGCAACCAGCGCGCGCGAGAGGAGGAAGTGCTCGACGCATACGCCGTGCAGGCCGACGTGTCGTCCCCAGGCGGCGAGCGCGCGTATGCGGTAGTCGGCGATGATCACCAGCCGCGCCCGGAAGCCGAGCTCGGCGGCGAGCTCGCAGGCACCGGACCAGAAGCTGATGACCTCGGTCCGCTCCCGCGCTGGGTGGTCGCGCAGACGCTTGCAGACGGCTCGCGCAGTGCGGCGTGCGAGGGCTGGGTCGGCGTGCGCTTTGACCTCGAGCTGGAGCGTCGCGCCGGGCGGCGCGAGGTCGAGCAGCTCGTCGAGCAGCAGCGGGCGCTCGTCGCTTACAGTGCCGTCGAGGTTGCGCAGCCACCCCGTGCGGATCTCCACCGCGGTGCGCTGATGCGCCCAGCCGGACAGGGTGGTGCCGAGGTCGAGCAGCGGGTCGTGCACCAGCACGAGTTCGCCGTCAGCGGTCAGGCAGCAGTCCGTCTCGAGGCCGTCGAGTGGCTGCAGGAGTGCGCGGTCGAGCGCCATGAGCGACGAGTCAGGGCCGTACGCGCGGCCGAGGCGGTGAGCGTATAGCGCCGGGAGCACTGCCACAACTCTCGCGACACAGGGGCGCTTTCTCGTTACGAGCCTGCAACCGTCGTGTGAAGAGGTTGTGCAGACCGCCGTCCCGGGAGCCACTACCTATGCGATCAGCCGGCCGATGATGCGGGGGTGGCCGTCGACCTCCACATCGATGAGCGACTCGACGCGTGAGAAGCCGGCGATCCGGGCAAGCCGCTGCAGGCCGGCGTCCGCGAACCCCCAGTAGACGAAGTCGTCGCGCGTGTAAACCTCCCCGTGCTCACAGACGCGGATCGCGGGGCCGTTTCGATCTTCCGGGTCGACGCCGTAGGTCTCGAGCAGCACCGCGCCGCCGCTCACCGTCCGCCCACGCAGCACGCGCAGCAGCCCGAGTGGGTTCTCGACCCTGTGCAGGATGCCGAAGCAGTAGACGAGGTCGAAGCGCTCCTCGAGCCCGTCGAGCGCGAACGCGTCCATCCGCCGGTACTCAACGGCCGAGCGGAGCAGGCGATGGACGGCGCGGAAGCCCTCCCCGCCCTCCAGCTCAACGTCCCACCGGGAGGCGACCCAGAGCCGATACTGCTCGTTGTCCACCGCCAGGACCCGCTCGGCCCCCCGGCGCTCGGCGAGGAACGCGTAGAAGCCGTCGAAGCAGCCGACATCGAGCACGCTCATCCCGGCGAAGTCCTCGGGTAGCGCGGAGACGCGGTAGCGATGATCGCGCGCGGCGCCGGGCGTGTAGATGCCCTCAGCGCGGTTCAGCGCGAAGGTGTGAAACCAGAACGGCACCGCCTCGACAGTCGCGCGAGCGAGGACCGGGGCGACCTCGATCGCCAGCAGGTCAGCCACCCGCCGCTCAGCCTCCGTAACGACGAAGCGCTCCCGCGCGCCACCCTGCGCCGACCCCATCGTCCCCATCGACACACCTCCTCTCGGCGCGTTCCTCCTTGGCTTCATCCCGACCTGTTGGCGGACGTCGCGCGAGGCATGTTCTGCTGTCGATCAGCGCTCGCGCCTGCCCACCCGTGACGGTCGGCAAGGCGAGCTGGGTCGCTAGACCAGCTGGACGTTGACGGCCTTGGGACCCTTCTCCCCGGCCTCAGCCTCGTAGGAAACCTTCGCGCCCTCCGCGAGCGAGCGGTAGCCCCCGCCGACGATCGCCGAGTGGTGAACGAACAGATCCTTCGACTGGTCGTCGGGAGTGATAAACCCGAAGCCCTTCTCGTCGCTAAACCACTTCACCGTTCCAGTAGCCATTGTGCTTCCTCCCGCGTCGTTACGTGCTGCGAACGCCGAGATTGCACAAAGCAAAGGCTACGACCGCTGGCACCTCATACGTCGGGCAAGCTGCCCAACCTGACCGAACGACCATACCAGCCCACCGGCCCAGCCATCGCGCGGCTCCTACCGGATCATCGGATCATTTATGCAGCCTGCCGACGCCGAGCAGGCCGACTGACTGCTCCTCAGCGAACGGGACCGGCAGCACGTCGACCGCAAGGCGTCGACGTCGTGATCGTCGTCAGCGACATTGGTCGTCCGTGGCTCTCCGTCGCCGCGCTCCGGTAACCCCACGGTGCGCCTCACGCCATTCATGAGCAGCTCGCGACAGACGTCACCCTCGACAAGCTCGCAGCGCAGACCCGAGACGACGCGGAGCCACTCCCACGCAACCGACGCGTCGTCGTCGCCAACCCGCATGGTCATCGTCCGCCGTATAGATAGCCGAACCGCGAGCCCGGGACGCCAACGATGAACCGGCGATGGTCAAGGCCACAAGTCGACTGGATTACATAGTCCCGAAGCTCTGTGCCGTTGGGGAGCGGAACGTTGCGACGTCGACGTTGTCGCACACGCGTACGAGACCACCTATCGGACGGTGGTTGCTCTTCGCGCTGACCGGCGGGCGCTGACGTCACCCGCCGGAAGCCGACGCACAACCCGCCCGGCGGCGACCGCCCCAGCCACCGCGCCCACCGGCAGGTACTCCCCCCTTCCAGGCTCGCCGGCCCGAGCGCTCGATTTCTTACGACGCCCCGGTCGGAGCAGCACAGCCGTATAGAATAGGTGCTCGCGTAGTTGATCACAATGTGCTTGCCGGCCCCGGCGGTCCAGCAAGCGCTTGAACACGGCAAATGGCTCGCGGCGCCATGCCGCTGAAAGGCCACCACACGCCGGCGGACGCCCGTGGAAAACTGCGACGACGTCGTCGGCGCGTTTCAACGCCGGCGCGCGGTCGGGCCGACCCCGACCGGCAGGCGGTCGACGCCAGGGCATGCTTGTCCACAGCCCCAGCGAACGCACGCGCGTAGGTATAGCCCCGTGAGTGCGAAAACCTTACGAACACTCATATGCGAATCCGAGGCCCCGACGGTGCTGCAACTCGTCCACCCACGCGGCCGCCGCCGGCGTCGCTGAGGGATCGGCGTTTGCGACGATTCTGCTCTTCAGGGCTGGTCGGCACGATTCCGTGGGGCCGGGGCGCTGTGGAGGATGGCGGTTTCCCCCGACTACACTGGAAGTACCGCTCGCTGGGTCTCCCCGCCCGCTCTCCATCCGTCGAGCAGGCTCGCCCGCCCGAGAGCGCGCCCAAAGGAGCACCCGATGAATCAACCGTGCGCGTCCTGCGCGACGTCATGACCCACGCCGAGAAGACCTTTGCTGAATACGCCAACGATGACGCCGTAACCCATATGCGTCAGCCCTTCCAGAAGACGATGGAAGCCGACTACACAAACGCCGTCGAGCGGCCCACCAGCCGCAAAGTGATCGCCTTCGTCAACGGCAACAACCCCACCCCGACATCTCGTCCGGACTCTTCATCCTCGACAGCACCCTGTACCCCACAACACCCGCGCCGCGCACCACCACCACAGACGACCAGGACAACTGACGGCTGCAGCCCTGAGGGCAAGAAGCTTAAGGACGCGACCGCGAGCGGACAAACACGCCCGCATTCACCGCCCAGCCAAGCCCCCGGGCCGGCGAATGCTGGCAGCCCGCGTCGCGCGCCGTTGGCGCCGGGAGGTGAGCCGTGTTCGTGATGATGATCGCCAGCGAGTGCGCCCCGGTTGCCCAGGCTGGCGGGTTGGGCGAGGTGGTGTCAGGGCTCAGTCGCGAGCTTGAGCTGCGCGGGAACGCGGTCGAGATCGTGTTGCCGAAGTACGACTGTTTGCGCTATGACCGGATTCACGGGTTGACCGTGGCGTATGAGGATCTGTGGGTGCCGTGGTTTAGCGGCGCGATTCATTGCACGGTGTTCTTCGGCTTCGTCGAGGGCCGCAAGTGCTTCTTCATCGAGCCGCACTCGGCGGACAGGTTGTTTGACCGCGGTGATCTTTACGGGTCGCCTGATGATGTCAGCCGGTTTGCGTTCTTCAGTAAGGCGGCGCTCGAGTTCATGCTCAAGTCCGGTAAGCGCCCGGAGATCATCCATTGCCACGATTGGCAGACGGCGCTCGTCCCCGTTCTGCTATACGAGATCTACCAGCACATCGGGCTGGGCGGGCAGCGGGTTTGCTTCACGGTGCATAACTTCAGCCATCAGGGCGTCACGGACGACGCGGTCCTGTGGGCGACAGGCCTGTGTAACCCCGGTCGCTACTTCGACTACGACCGATTGCGGGACAACGTCAACCCGGCGGCGCTGAATCTGCTGAAGGGTGGGATCGTGTATTCGAATTTTGTGACGACCGTCTCGCCCGGGCACGCCTGGGAGGTGTCCAACTCCGATCAAGGAGGCGGCCTCGGGCACACCCTCCACGTTCACGCCAACAAGTTCGGGGGCGTGCTGAACGGCATTGATTACGACACGTGGAACCCGGAAATCGACCCCTGGATACCGCAGCGCTACGGCTCCGACTCGATCGATGAGAAGTACGTCAACAAACGCGCCCTGCGCGAGCGCTTCATGTTGGGTGATGGGTACAAGCCGATCGTCGCGTGCGTCGGCCGGCTCGATGGCCAGAAGGGCGTGCACCTGATCCACCACGCGATCTTTTACGCGCTCGCCAATGGCGCGCAGTTCGTGCTTTTGGGGTCGAGCCCGGACCCGGAGATCAGCGGCCACTTCTGGCATCTCAAGCACCACCTCAACGATCATCCCGATGTCCACCTCGAGCTGCAGTTCAGCCCCGAGCTCGCGCACCTCGTGTACGCCGGGTCAGACATGCTGGTGATGCCCAGCATGTTCGAGCCGTGCGGGCTGGCGCAGCTGATCGCCCTGAGGTACGGCACCGTGCCGATCGTGCGGGCGGTCGGCGGGCTGGCAGACACGGTTGCTGACCGCGACCACTCCTGGGGTCCACCCGACCGGCGCACCGGATATGTCTTTGATCACGTCGACCACCACGGGCTCGAGTCGGCGCTGGCGCGCGCGGTCGGACTTTGGCACGACTACCCACAAGATTTCCGCGACCTGATGCTCAACGGCATGCGGTCTGATCGCTCGTGGGCAGGCCCCGGCCAAGACTACCTCAACATCTACCACTACATCAGCCACAACTGAAGCGAATTGTCGAGCATTGGATCGTCCGCCAGAGTCTCTCTTCTCTCTGGCAACGGACCAGAATCGGCGTCCGACCCATCAGACCAAGAGACGCCGCTACGCGCTGCCCGGTTGCGCGACGCCCGCCCCCCGAGTTGGCGTTTGACGCGCCGGCGATCGAGCAGAGAGGATGTCGCCAAACGAACGGAGGGGATCGGACTGTTGGATCGTGTGTCGCTGATGACAGCAGAGCGGGCCGCGGACTTGATTCGTGACGACGATTGGACGAAGATGTCGCTGCGCCTGGTGGATGCCCTTAAGGTCGACATCCCTGCGAGGCGGCCCGGTCTTCGGCGAGAGAACGGGAGAATCACGGCGAGGCGACGCACGCGGGGGACCCACACACGGCGCGAGCGGGGGTCGAGTAGGGGTCCGCTCCGCGGTTCGGGACGGCGGCTGGAGGCACCTGCCGCGTGACGGTCGAGGCTGAGATCGAGTTGGTCGTCGCGCGCCGGCATTCGGATCCGCACCACCTGCTGGGCGCGCACCCCTTCGACGATGGCGTCGTGGTCCGTGCCTTCCGGCCCGGCGCAAGCGAGGTGCTCGCGCGACCGGAGGGCGGGGACTCCGTGATGCTCGAGCAGCGCCACCCGGCGGGGATCTTCGAGGCGCTCCTGCACGGTGCCAGGCTGCCGCTGCGCTACGAGCTCGAGGTGAGCTACCCGGACGGCAACGTCTATACGTTGCGCGACGCCTATGCGTTCGCGCCCACGCTCGGGGACATCGATTTGCACCTCGCCATGGAGGGGCGCCACGAGGACATCTACGAGCGGCTGGGGGCGCACGTGCGCGAGATCGACGGCGCACTTGGCACCTCGTTTGCTGTGTGGGCGCCGGCCGCGCGGGCAGTGAGCGTCGTGGGCGACTTCAACTCCTGGGACGCCCGCCTGCACGCGATGCGCGTGCTCGGTGCATCCGGGATCTGGGAGATCTTCATCCCGGACGTCGTGGAGGGCGCCGCATACAAGTTCGAGATCCTCACCGAGCGCGGTGACATTCTCATGAAGGCGGATCCCTTCGCCTTCCGCACTGTAGTCATGCCGCGCACCGACTCGATCGTGCACCGCTCGCGCCACGTCTGGCATGACGCGAACTGGATGGAGCACCGACGGGCGACGCAGCCGCACGAGGGTCCGATGTCGATCTACGAGGTCCACCTGGGGTCGTGGCGGCCCAACCCCGTGAAGGGCAACCGGTTGCTGCGCTACCTGGAGCTGGCTGACGAGCTGGCCGCGTACGTCACCGATCTTGGCTTCACCGCACGTTCAGCTGATGCCGGTGATGGAGCATCCGTTCTCGGGCTCGTGGGGCTATCAGGTGACCAGCTACTTCGCGCCCACCGCGCGCTTCGGCTCCCCGGACGACTTCAAGCAGTTCGTCGATCACCTGCACGGCAAGGGAATCGGAGTGATCCTCGATTGGGTGCCGGCGCACTTCCCGCGCGACGACTGGGCGCTGGCCCGCTTCGATGGGACGTCGCTCTACGAGCATGAACATGCCCGCGGAGCGCACCCGGACTGGGGCACCCTCATCTTCAACTACGGCCGCCACATGGTGCGTAACTTCCTGGAGGCGAGCGCGATCTTCTGGCCGCGCGAATACCACGCCGATGGGATCCGTGTAGATGGTGTGGCGTCGATGCTCTACCTCGACTACTCGCGCGCCGAAGGCGAGTGGATCCCCAACGTGCACGGCGGGCGAGAGGACCTCGAGGCGATCGCCTTCGTGCAGGAGATGAACGAAGTGCTCCACCGACGCGAGCCAGGGGTGATCTCAGTGGCGGAGGAGTCGACCGCCTGGGCGGGGGTGTCGCGCCCCACGTTCCTCGGCGGCCTTGGTTTCGGCTTCAAGTGGAACATGGGCTGGATGCACGACACCCTCGGCTACTTCCACCGGGACTCCATATACCGGGGCTACCACCACCACGAGCTCACGTTCAGCCTGCAATACGCGTTCACCGAGAACTTCATCCTGCCGCTCTCGCACGACGAGGTCGCGCACGGCAAGGGCTCGCTCTACGAGAAGATGGCGGGAGACCGCTGGCAGAAGCTTGCAAACCTGCGTGCGCTCTACGGTTACATGTGGGCGCACCCGGGCAAGAAGCTGCTGTTCATGGGCGGTGAGCTGGCGCAGGAGCAGGAGTGGAGCTACCAGCGGTCAGTCGACTGGCACCTGCTCGAGCGGCCGGAGCACGCAGGCGTGCAGCGCCTCGTGCGTGATGTCAACCATCTGCTGCGCGAGGAGCCGGCCCTGTATGAGCAGGATTTCGATTCCGCCGGCTTCCGGTGGCTCGAGCCAAACGCCGCGGCGTCAAACGTGTTCGCCTTTGCGCGCGCCTCCCGCGGCGGCAACCGCCTGCTCGTGTGCGCGGCCAACCTCTCCCCCGTCCCCCGCGAGCGCTACCGCCTCGGCCTTCCTCGCCCCGGCCGCTGGATCGAGGCGCTCAACACGGATTCCGTGCGCTACGGCGGCTCGAACGCCGGAAACACCAACGGCATCGAAGCGGAGCCGATCCCGTGGCACGGGCAGGCCGCCTCGGCCGAGGTGATGCTGCCCCCGCTCGCTGTCCTCTGGCTCGTTCCGGCCGTCGCGACAGCATGCAAGCCGCCGACTGAGTAGCCCGGCGCTGGTGCCCTGCGTGATCGTGCCCCACGCGCGGATCGCCTCGTCGCACGGCACGCAGGCGCTGAGCTTCCCCGAGCTTGATGCCTAAGCCAATCCGGTGTCTTTGTCGTCGCGGATCCGGTCCTCGACCCAGTCACACCGCCTCGCGGTGCGCGCAACACATCAGGCGCCCGCGACCACGGCTACCGCCTTGGGGTACTCGGTGCGGATCGTTTTGCGGGCCGTAGTGTGCTCGACGTCGGCGCGTTTGATGGCTTCTACAGCTTCCTGGCGGAGGGCCGCGGTGCGCGGCGCGTCGTCGCTGTCGACGATGAGCAGTACGTGGACTGGGTGCGTGCCCGGTTCGGCGCCGCACTGACGGGCGGCATGGGCTTGCGGGCGATCGCTGGGCTGGTCGGATCGCGGGTCGAGTACCGGCGCGTCGATGCGCTGGAGGTGCGCGAGCTCGTCGAGCGCTTCGATGTTGTGTTGTGTTGCTCAACAGTTGTGTTTCGGGATCTTGCACCGGGTGAGGAATCCGACGGGTTGCTGCGGGCGCTCGTGGATGTGCTGGCGCCGGGTGGCGAGATCGTGCTCGAGACCTACGGCTCGCACCCGGCCGATAACGCTCCGGCGATCGAGGTTCACGAGCCTGGCGAGGTGTACGCCCGCGATCAGTTCGTGTACTGGGGCTTCTCGCTGGAGGGTCTGCGACGACTCGGGCGGATCGTCGGCCTCGGCGAGGTCGAGGGCGTCGACGAGCTGGAGATCGACGGCCACCCAAGGATCCTCGCGCTGCTGCGGGCGGCCGGCTGACCGGCGCCCCTGCGACCCTGGTCCTGCGATTGCCGCTCAGGCCGAGCGTGCGACGTCGGGGACCAGCGTTCGCGTGCGCTCGTGGACCTGATGCGCTTGTCCTTGCCGCTGGGCGGGCGGATGGCGATCGCGCGGGTCTCGTCCTGTGAGCCCGGCGGTAGATGATTTGGCCGATGCTCGCGCCCGCGGACGAGTTCGAGCGAGCTTCGTTGTGGGTGGGTTTACATGAGCGCCCGCGATGGGTGTACAGTCAGCGTTAGCTGGCCCTGCGGCCAGGATTCTCAGCCCAAGTCCGGATGCCACCAACGGCGCGATCCTGCGCCACGAGGCGAGAGGCGCGGGTTACTGGTTTTGACTGCGGGGCCGGTGCAGCCCTTCTACGGGCGTTATCCCACCGCCCCGGTGGGAGCGTCCCGATCTGATTTGACCTCGCGCGGGTTCTGGCCCTCTTGTTTTGGCCGCGGACCCGATAGAGGGTCGGGAGGCTTGAGGACCATGACGCGCAGCACACGTGACCTTCGGGTGCGCCGGCGAGGTGAGTTGAGCCGCGATCGCACTATCGATCGGGTTTCGTCGGCGATCGATGCCCTACGACGCCTGAACGCCCGGCGAGCGGACGGCACCCCGACCCGGGCAGACCGGGTCGGTCCGAGCGATCCGCGCTACGCGCACCTGCCGCGATCGCGCGGCTAGGAGCGTCTGCCGATGCCGTATCTCGATTGTGTGGGCGTGCAGCACGCGCTTGTACAGCACGGATTGCCAAGCCGATTCGATCGGGGATCTATGCCCCGACTGCGGCGCTGCTGGAGCCAGTCGGCGACTTGGGTGAAATCGTGCGATACCGCGTAATCGAGACACGCGGCAGCACGTCGCCACACGGCGCGTCGCGCGCGGGCCGGCTGATCGCCGGGCGCGTCAGGGAGATCATCGCTCGAGGAGAGCTCAAGCACGCACCAATCCGGCCCGAATCGAAGGCTGCGACGCTCACCCTGTCAGCTCAGCAGTCCGAGCCGCTAGCTCTCGCGCTCCGGGCACGAGCGAAGAAGCGGTGAGACGCCGCCGCGCTCGCACCACAGCCGCGCCCTCGCGACTCCGCGCGTGCGCATCGCTTTCGACGCGGTGCGTCATGGGCGCTAACAGCCCCGCCACACGAGAGCTCGCTTCGCCTTGGTCGCCAAGCCACGCACCGGCACGAGCCTGCTTGAGCGGCGCGGGCCGAAAGCGAGACGTGACGAGATGTCAGTAGCGGAACTTGAGGAGCTTGAGGAGGTCAAGGGTCTGATCGCTCGCGGCCGGCGGGTCGGTGTGCTCACGTACACGGAGATCGCGACCGCCACGGGCGAGCTCACCCTCGAGGAAACCGACGTCGAGGACTTGCACGGCCTGTTGGAGCGCTGCGAGATCGAGCTGGTCGAGGAGATCGACCCAGCCGCTGCGGCGAGCCTGAACATTGAGCGCGCGCCCGAGAAGCGCACCCGCCGCACGGCTGCGCCCGATCTCGAGCCGGCGGGGACCACCGACGGGCTGCAGCTGTTCCTCAAGGAGATCGGCAAGGGGCGGCTGCTGACCGCTCGGGAGGAGGTTGATCTCGCCAAGCGAATCTGGCGCGGTGATCTGGACGCGAAGCAGAAGATGGTCGAGTCGAACCTGCGGCTTGTTGTCTCGATCGCGAAGAACTATCGCAATCAGGGGCTGCCGTTCCTGGACCTGATCCAGGAGGGCACGATCGGCCTGGTCCGCGCGGCGGAGAAATTCGACTACCGCAAGGGGTTCAAGTTCTCCACGTACGCCACCTGGTGGATTCGCCAGGCGGTCGCGCGTGCGCTGGCTGACACGGCGCGCACGATCCGGCTCCCCGTCCACATCGTCGAGAAGCTCAACACGATCCGCCGTGCTGAGCGCAGCCTGGTTACGGCGCTTGGCCGCGAGCCGACGGTCGAGGAGGTCGCCGAGGTGACCGGGATCGAGGCTGACGAGGTCGAGTCGATCAAGCGTTTCGCGCAAGCGCCGATCTCGCTCGAGAAGCCGGTCGGTGACGAGGAGCAGTCCGAGTTCGGCCAGCTGATCGCCGACGAACACGCCGAGTCACCCTACGAGCGTGCCGTGGAAGTCCTGACCTACGCGGCTCTGCACGAGGCGCTCGAGAACCTCAGCTACCGTGAGCGGCGTGTGCTCGAGCTGCGCTACGGCCTCGGCGGCGAGCATCCGTGCACTCTGGACGAGGTTGGGCGCACGTTCAACGTCACCCGCGAGCGCGTCCGCCAAATCGAGAACCAGTCGCTCAAGAAGCTCCAGCACCTCCGCGAAGCCCAGCAGCTACGCGACGACATCGAGACCGCTCCCGGCTTCGCTCGGCGCAGGTCGAGCCCGTGCCGATAGACGTTGCACAAGCCGGGCGAAACAACCCCGCCCTGCGGAGTGCCCGCCTCGCCGTGGCAGACCGCGCCGTCCTGCATCACCCTCGCGCGCAACAGCGCACGCAGCAGCTTCAGCAGATGACGGTCGCTGACCCGTGTCTCGACGGCCGACATCAACCCAGCGTGCGAAATCGGCTCGACATCGTCCAGCACACACGTCCTCTGGCGCCCAGGCCGCTGCACACACCGCTTGACGAGCGGTCGACGGCACGAACGGGGCAACAGCGACGCCGCGCCCAGCCTCGGAGAATCGAGCCACAACACATCACCAGTAGACCGAATCGGCATCCAGTGCGAAAGCTGCTCGGCATTCGACCCAGCTCGTAGATGGACAGGGGCGAGCTGCCGACGCGATCAGCCCGAGGCATGACCTGGGAGGCGGTGACTGACATGCAGGAGATGACCATCCGCAGCGCCCCACTACACCGCTCTGCTTGAAACCGTGGGCGCCCGCGGGGCCACCAAGCTGCACACCGATGAGCGCGAACAGCTGCTGGCCGCTGCCGACGCGCTGCTATTTGGCGACCCCAACAGCGAGCAGGGGCTCACCCAGGCGCTGGACCTGATCGCACGCCTGCGGGAGAGCGAGCGCTGCTCGGCGGAGAGCTGCGCTGAGTTGCGCGAGCATCTCCACGGCTGCGGACCGCTCCCCACCGGGGATTGAACGACGTGACGTCGCGCGTCCGGCCAATCAGCGGACTGCTGATTTGACCCGAACAATGCAGCCGCGACGGGCGACTGTGCCCGTCTTGGAAGGTAACTATTCAGGTCGTTTGAGGGCTCGGCAGGATTCGGGTCGTGTGCAGGGAAGTTTGCGTGTATGGCGGATGCAAGGGATGTTGCGGGGTGGCCGAGCTATGACGAGCTCGCGGCGTTGGTGGTGGAGCTGAGGGCCGTGGTCGCGGCGCAGCAGGCGGAGATCGTGGAGTTGAAGGCGCGGCTGGCGGCGAACTCGCGCAACAGCTCGCGTCCGTCGTCATCGGACGGGTTGGGCAAGCCGCGGGCGGATCAGAAGAAGCGGAGCTTGCGTAAGCGCTCGGGTCGCAAGCCGGGCGGGCAGGACGGGCATGGCGGCGCGCGGCTTGACCGGGTCGCGGTCCCGGACGGGAGCGTTGAGCATCCTCCGGAGCGCTGCGATGGGTGCGGCGCTGGTCTCGCCGAGGCTGAGAGCGTCCCGGGTGGCGAGTCGCGGCAGGTGTTCGATGTTCCCGAGCAGCGGGCGCTGTCGGTGATCGAGCACGTCGCGACGCTGCGACGCTGCGAGTGTGGGCATGTCAGCTCGGGCGTGTTCCCGGCCGCTGCCGGCGCGCCGACGCAGTACGGGCCCGGGGTCCGTGCGCTTGGTGTGTACCTGCATGTCTTTCAGCACCTCCCGTATGACCGGGCGTGCCAGGCGCTGGCTGACATGGTCGGCGCGGCGGTCAGCCCCGGCACCCTGAACGACTGGGTCACCGCCGCCGCGGCGGGGTTGTGTGACTTCGACGAGCGATTGCGTGGCCTGCTCGCCGGCGCGCCGGTCTGCCATTTCGATGAGACCGGCGCGAGGATCGCCGGCCGGTTGGGATGGGTTCACAGCGCCTCGACCGAGACGCTGACCCGGTACACCAGTCATCAGCGGCGCGGCAGCGAAGCGATCGATGACGCCGGCGTGCTCCCCGACTTCAGTGGCGTCGCGGTCCATGACGGCTGGGCGCCTTACCGCAACTACACGGGTTGCGAGCACGGCCTGTGCAACATCCATCATTTGCGTGAGCTGCAGGCCGCGATCGAGGCCGGGCATACGTGGCCGCTGGCGATGAGCTGCCTGCTGCTGGACACCAAGACGCTCGTCAAGGCAGCCCTCGCCGACGGAAACGATCGCCTGTCCGCACGGCAGGCCCGCGAGCTCGCTGCCAGCTACCAGACGGTGATCAAGATGGGCCACGAACAGCATCCCGCCACCAGCCACAAGAAGACCAAGGCGCACAACCTGCTCTTGCGTCTGGAGCGCTATCAGCCTGACGTGCTGCGCTTCGCGTACGACTTCACGGTCCCGTTTGGCAATAACCAAGCGGAGCAGGACATCCGCATGGTCAAGCTTCAACAGAAGATCTCCGGGTGCTGGCGGACCACTACCGGCGCGCAACGGTTCCTGACGATCCGTAGCTACCTCTCCACGACCCGCAAGCACGGGATCAGCGCGCTCGCAGCCCTGGACGCGCTCACCGCTGGAACGCCGTGGCTTCCCGCCCCAGCGCCCGGCTGACCGGGTCGGTCCGAACCGGCAGCGATCATCCCGCTGAGAATGAGTAAACGCTCCCGCCAGCGAACCCGCCCCGCACCCCGACCCCAACTTCCCCAGCAGACCAACCAGCAGCAGCCGAAGCCAGCTGCCGACCTCCCCGCCGAGCGTGAACGACTGTTGCTTGACCAGATCGCCGACGGCGTGCTGGACCGGCACCTCGCCGCGATCTCAGAAGCCGTCCACGCCCGCCACCAGCTGCTCGCGACGATCAACTCCCACAAAGCGCTCGCGATGCTCAACGTCGGCGACCGAGTGCGGATCAATCACCACGCCAAACCGCGCTACCTCTACGGCATCCAAGGCGTCGTGGTCGAGCTCGACCAGCACACCGCGACCGTCTGCATGCACCGCCCCGTCGGCCGCTTCACAAGCGGCGAGATCCGCTGCCCACCCCTGATACTCGACCGGCTCAACCCAGCCGCCTAACAGCGACCTGAATAGTTACGCTTGGAAGATCAAGAGCAGCCTGTGCGCCCGCGCCGACGAAACCACTGCTTTTGGGCGATTGCGATCGTCCGCCGCAGCGCGGATCCGGCACGGAGTGGGCGATCGCTTGGTCGCCGAAGCGCTCGTGCGCCGGAGCGGCGCTCGGCTATGGAAGCGATCGTGAGGACAGCGGCAGCGCGACGCTCGAAATTGGGCGAAAGCGGTCGTCTGGCCGTTCGCGGTGTTTGCTAGCTGCCTGTGGTCGGAGCCGATCGTCAGCAAGCGGTCGGGGATCTCGCCCGGCTTCCGCCAGCGCTTGCTGGAACGCGCCCAGTCAGCTAACGCGAAGAGGTGTCCACTCGTGCAATCCGGGCGGAGCGGCAGTCTCGCCGGCGCGGACTCGCAGCCTGCTGAGATTTCTCAAATGGGGCAGCGTCGTCGAGACTGCCGCAACTCGATCAAAGGAGCACTCCGCGCGACCGCGCTCTCGGCCCCGCCTTCCGCGCAAAGGGGGGACGGTCAGGCTCCGCGCCGACAGGCTCGTCCGGATATCAAAGGAGGTCCAGAATCCCGAGGGCGCTCGCCTTCACGGCGAAGCATGCGCGCGGCCCCGGCCGAGTGGACGCGTGCTCGTGGGCGAACTCAGCAGCGCGGCGTTGCGTTTGCCGACTGTCGCTTCGCCAGACCGGCCGCCGAGCTGTGCGTCGGGGGCAGTTTGCCGACGGACCCACGGGACGAACCTGAGCAAGCACGCGGCCGCCACGGAGGCCTCCTGCTTCGCCTCGCGACGAGACGCCATCGTTCGGCCGGAGTCCGTGCTATGTCGGTCACGTTCACTCTGTTGCCCAAGGTCGTCGGCCTCGGCGGGGGCTCACGCGTCCCGTCCTGGCCGGCGAGCATCGTGCTATCGCGTCAGGTTTTCCGGCTCTCCGAGGGTGAGTTGGGGTGAAGTCACAGCGAGTTTTCGTGTGGGAGAGTGAGGGTGACTGGTCCGCAGGCGAGGTGGACGAGCGCGAGAGCGGCGTTCGCGGAGTGGAACCCGTAAGCGCGGCGGACCAGCAGTTTGACCTTGTTGTTGAGCGCCTCCGCCCGGGCGTTGCTCAACTTCAGGCGACGGGCGGCGAGTATGCCCTGACGGTGTTTGCGGATCGTGCAGCCCAAGCGGATGAACGGGGCGAGCCGGCAGCGGGAGAGGCGGGACAGCAGCCGGTCGAGCAGCTCGCTGACGGCCTCGACGGTGAGGCCGGGGGCGAAGATCGCTCTGACCATCTCTTTCATCGTCCAGGCACGCGCGACCTTCCCGCCGCCGGCCTGGATCGCGGCGAGTGTGGCCGCTTGGCGGTCGGTGAGATCGGAAGGGTTCTTGAGCAGCGCCCAGCGATCGTGCTTGAACTGTTTGGCGGCGCCGGCCTGGCCCGCGTGGCGCAGCTCGTTCCAGTACTCGCGGCGGACCTCGTCCAGCGCCTTGGTGGCGAGTTGCACAACGTGGTAGTTGTCGATCACGATCGTCGCCTGCGGCGCGTGCTCGCGGACGCTCTTGGCGTACCCGCCGGTCATGTCCATCGAGACCGCGGTCAGCCGGGACGCGCGTGCGAAGATCGCCGGCTCGATCTCGCTGCCGTCCTGGAGCCATGCGCCGGGGATGCCCTCGCCGGCCGGGACGATCGGGCACGGGCCGAACGGGACCATGATCGCCGGCTCAGGCTCCCACGACGGCCGCCCGGCGTGCGCCGGCGGGTCCTCGGCCGGCGGGTCGAGCTCGGCGAAGAACTGATCGGCGGCGGCCTGGCCCTTGCCCTCGGTGCCCCACACCACGCACCCGCGCGCGTGGTCGGCGATGAGCGTGAGGTAGCGGTGGCCCTTGCGCCACGCGACCTCGTCGATCGAGATCTCAAACAGCTCCCGGAGCCGGTCGGCCTGGGCGAGATGCTCCTCGCCGACGCGCTTGATGATCCGCCCGATCGTCTGCCACTCAATCCGCACCAGCCGTGTGATCGTCGTCTTGTCGGCCTTCGTCGCCAGCCACGCGACGAGATCGTCGAAGTCGCGGGTGAAACCGGCGCGGTGACGCGCGAACGGGACGCCCTCGACATGCACCCCGTGCTCGGGACACCGCAGCTGCCGCAGCGTCGCGCGGATCTCGAGTCGCCAGACGCCAAGGTCCAGATGGCGCCAGACCGACTCGTGATCCTGGATACCCTCGCGCGCCATCGTGGCGTACCCGCACACCGGACAGATGAGCCGCTGGCGGCGCAGCGCGACGCGCACAACGACACGATCAGAACCGAACCGCACGCCGCGCACCCACACCCCCTCCAAGCGCAGCAGACGACAGAATGCGGCAGTGACGCGCACGGGCCAAACCTCCAGCTCGAGGAACTTGAATACCCGCGAGCCTACGGCGCGGCTCGTGCGCGTCGCCTGCCGCTACGCCAAGAGCTCAGAACCGCTGCAACTAGCGCCAAACCAGCTCAAGATTCACCCCAGATCACCCTCGGAGCCTCCGGTTTCTCCAGGGTCGGTGTCGGCGGCGGTACGAAGCGGCCGTGAAGCTCGGTAGATCCGAGCGGACCACGCGCCCGGCAGTCTCAACCCAAGACGGGCGCCGATGTTCGTCGGCGGTGAGGCCGCTGCACGGTCCCTCGACGCCCTAACGCTGGAAGGCGACGGAGAACATCAGCGTGACCGGGATCAACAGCCGAAGCCTTACCGTCGTGCTCCCGGAAGCGGCGTCATCAACGCCACCGGGACCACGGCGCGGCCCGGCGTGACGATCAGCGGCACGGGAACCGTCCTGCTGGGCGAGCTAATCGCGCGCGACGTGAAGGCTGCACTCAGTTGCGACCGCAGCATCACGCTCACCGCGACGCAGAGCCTCAACGCGAGTGTGTCAGGCAGCGGCACGATCCTCGTATGGCGGCGAACCCCCCGCACGTCACCACGACGGTCAACCGCAACGGCATGATCATGGCTGGATAACCACGCGCGCCGCAGCTAGGTCGCTGCCGCTTGGGCGAAACGAAATGGAGCAGCCGCCGTCGGCCGGCGACTCTTCCAGCTTGGCTGTGACCACACTTCCCTCGTCGATTCGAAGCAGAAGCGGAGTCTTCGAGATTCGAGCTTGGCGCTTGGGAGGGTGGGAGCTCACGGTTGAGTGGTGAGGCGCTAGCGTCAAGCTTGGTCTGGCGGGGTGGTGCAGGGATGACTGACACTGGGATACACGACGGCGCCATCGATGTGTCGTCCAAGCGCGACGACGCCGACGCGCTCGACGGCAAGGGGCGTCTGCGGGCGAACGCCCAGACTCCCGCCGCAAGTCCGCGAGGTGTACCTAGACCTCGAAATCCACTCCCGCGACTATTACGCTGCGTGGCAATTAGTGCGTGGTTACTTGGCGTAGGCGACGTACTCGCCGTCGAAGTACTTGCTGACAATCTCACTTGTGCGGGTTGCGAGATACTCGACGGTGAGAGTGACGAGCTTGGCGAGGTTGGATGGGCGGCGTCGCGCGACGTGGGTGTGAACGTCCTGGTTGAGCAGCTCATCGGGATTGAGCTCCGGGGCGTACGGTGGAAGGTAGAACAGCTCCATCCGCGGATGGTCCAGCAGCCAGTACTCGACCGCGGGAGACTTGTGGAAGGAGGCGTTGTCAACGATCAAGAAGATCTTGCGCTCGGGGAAATGCTCGAGCAGCTTGTCGAGGAAGTCCAGGAAGCGGATCTCATCGCAGCTGCCCTCGAAGATCTCGAACACCAGCGTGCCGTCGGCACCGATCGCGCTGATCACGTTGGCCGAGAAGCGCTTGCCGGTCAGCGGCACGATCGCGCGCTCGCCGATCGGCGCGTAGCTCTTGCCGGCGGTCTGCCCGGCGCGCACGCCCATCTCATCGCCGAACAGCATCCGCGCCCCTTCGCGCCGCGCGCGCGCCTGGATCGCCGGGAACTCGTCCTGGAGCCACACCCGCACCCGCTCGGGGTCCTGCTCGAGCCACCGCCGCTGCGGCTTCTTGCCCGAGAACCCCCAGCGCCGCAGGTAGACACCGACCGTCTGGCGACTGAGCCCGAGCCCGAACCGCCGCTCGATCAGCGCCTTGACGGCCTGCCTTGACCACAACACGCCGGGAATCTGCAGCTGATCGGGGTTCGTGCCCTTCATCAGTCGGATCAGCTCTGCCTGCTGGGCGTCGGTGAGCGCCATCTGCTCGCGCGAGCGCCGACCACGCCGCCCCTCCCTCAGTCCCTCAAACCCCCTGAGCTGGTGGCGAGCCATCCACAGCGACACCGTCCGCAGATGCACCCCCAAGGACTGCGCCACAACCGCGTGAGTGCGTCCGGCCAACACCATTTTCACACCCCGCTCACGCAGCGCTTCCCGAGTCGTGCCTGACACCCGTCTAGCGTCACTCTTCACACAGTCAATACTATCACGCTGACACACCCAAATGCACTGCCACATGGCGTAGTAATTGCCACGCGCCGTAATATCTTGAACGCAGGAGCGTCGAGGAGTGACGATCGGGGTGCCTACGGCGCGACGCCTTCGACCAGCATCCGGGGTCCGGCGCGACGGATGCGCCCGGGCTCGAGCCCGGCGTCGGGCATCAGGCCGTGCACTTCCTGCGGTGAGACGAAACCCGAAGCCGAGCGAGGGTGGTCCGGCGATCCACATGGCTGGGTCTCGCCGCCTGACAGAGCGCTTTGGCGGGATCAGCTCCGCGTGCGTGGGTGTTGTACCCGAAGTGGGCGCTGCTCATCCTCGAGCCTCAGACCTCCGGTAGTAGGGCGGCGCGTGATGTCAAGGTTTTGCGCTGATCTGGTAGCTGATCGGTCGGCGGTCGCCGGTGAGCTTGGGTGGATTGTTGTTGATCTGGTCGATCAGGAGGTTCAGGGCGCGGGCGATGCGGGGGGCGTGCGGCGGGTCGATCGTGACGGTGATCCGGGTTGGGGTGTAGTCGATCTGTCCGGGCTGGTGCAGGAGGTGGCGGGTGATCGCGCGGTATTCGTCGGGGTCAGCGAGGTAGGTGTTGATCGCGCGGGCGAGGTCAAGCTCGGCGTTGTAGGCCAGCAGTCGTAGGACGGTCTGCAGCGCGCGACGGTTCACGCGGGGGGTGGCGCGCTTGGCGTCGGGGTCGATGACGTTGGCGGGCAGCTTCGCGGGGATCGGCTTCAGCGTCGCTTTGGCTGTGCGGGTGGCGGCTTGTGCGGTGTAGAGGTCTGCTTGGAGCATGCACAGCGTCTCGGCGGGGTTGGTGTCGGCGGCGTTGCTGTCGGTGGTGTGTTGGCCGATCTGACGTTCGAGCTCGGCGATGGTCTGCTCGTGCGCTCGAAGCTGTGCGAGCGCTGTGGTGCGTTCGGGGTTGCGCTGTAGCGTGGTGTCCGGGGCGATGCTCATCTCGTGGTCGCACAGCCAGTGCAGGCCGTGATGGTCTTCGAGGTATTTGAAGGTGTTCTCGATGCACCACCGGCAGCGCAGCGTGTGCGCGAGGCGCGCGGCTGGGGTGCGCAGGTCGCTGGTCAGGATCTGCAGCACGACCCGCCCGTCCTGATACACGCTCAGCTGTCGGCATTTCCCGTATCCGTCAAGCTCGACGAGCTCATCAGCGACGCGCACGTAATGGCGCTGCCCGTCGAGCCTCACCCACGAGCGGCGAGGCTTGACCGTCGGGACGGCCAGCGGCGCGCGA
This sequence comes from uncultured Solirubrobacteraceae bacterium, assembly GCA_963816005.1. Classification (GTDB taxonomy): domain Bacteria; phylum Actinomycetota; class Thermoleophilia; order Solirubrobacterales; family Solirubrobacteraceae; genus Palsa-465. Next base: position 36,613 of record CAWFKF010000089.1, read on the forward strand.
CGGTACGTGATCCAGTCGATCCCGCGATCGCGCAGCTCACAGAACGTCTTGGGATAGGCGCCGCCGCGATCGAAGCCGAGCATCAACGGTCGCCCGTCGCAGATCTCAAGGAGTTGGTCGACCGGGTCAAGCATCGCGCCTGAGAGGCCTTGCGGAGAGCCTGAGGCGAAACACACAGCCCGCCAGCGGTCATCAACGATCACGGTGTCGTGCCTTCCGGGCTCGGCATGACGGCGGCGTGTGTTCCAGCCCTTGGCGACCGGCCGGCAGCCGGTATACGCAACGAAGTGCTCATCGACAAAGAACACCGACGGAGGCTCGCTGTCGGCGCTCAGCATCGCCTTTGACAGCGCGACCTGGACCCGCAACGGATCGACCGCGTCCGCGAGCGCCCCGAGCCGCGGGCGCAGGCTCCGCAGATGCGGGAAACGCTCGATCCCGGCCAGCAGCCCCGCGTCGGCGAGCTGCAAGTGCTTTGAGCCCTCCAGGGAGGAGGTCCCCAACGCGAACGCGAACACGCCACAGAGCGCGACCGCGATCGTGTCATAGCACCGCTCAGGACCCGAGCTGAGCACGCCGAGCACCGCGCTCGCGCCGACCTTCTCCAGGAACGGGTGCAGCAGCATCGCGCCCGCGTACACCGACCGGCCGCCACCCTCACCGATCCGCGCGCCAACGACCTCAACCGGCCCGGTCAGATCCGCCACGCTCACCCCACACTCGGCGCTTTGAGCGACGTCCGCCGCGGTCAGATCCGCCACGGTCGTCTCAGCGCCGCCAGTCACATCCGCCAGGTCGCTCACCTCCCCCAGCTCGCTCACCGGCAGCCGCTCAACCTCACGCGCCGGGCGACGCGCCAACAACCGCGAGATCGTCGCTTCCGAGACACCCAGCAGTTTCGCGATCTCGCTGCCCGCGACACGCCGATCAGACAACTCATACACCCGCGCGACCGCGTCCCGATCAAGCTTCCGTGGGCGACCCATCGGCCGCACCAACGCCCCAGACCCGCCCTCAGCGACCTCCCCCCGCAGACGAGTCACATGCTCAGCACTGATCCCGAACACGCGTGCCACCTCAACGCCCTTCACCCCAGCCCGCGTCAACGACACGATCGCGAGGTTACGCATCCCCCGATCACCCCGCTCATAGCACGCCAACGCCCGACCGCCACAGGACACCACCACGTCCTCGCCGACCGCCTCCAACCGCAACTCCAACGGCGCCGGCATCCCCGGCAACTGGCCCGCATCCCCGCCTGCCTCTGTCGACCCGCTCAACACCCCACAACAATACCAAACCAAACATACTTTTGCAAGCTCTAGAGCAAACAAAACCCCTGCACAACGCCACTAATCTGATTCCACTACCGGAGGTCTGAAGCCTCGCGTCACCGTCGCGTGAGACGGCCACAGCAGCGATACAGGCCCGGGCACCGGTGATCAGTCCTCCATGCGGAACCCGAGCTTGAGCGCGACCTGGTAGTGGTCGACGGTGCCCTCGGCGGTGAGGTGGCCACGGAGTTCGGTGACCTCGAACCAGTCGAGCTGGCGCAGTGTCTTGCGTGCGCGGGCGAGCGCATTGTTGATCGCGTCCTCGATCGTGTCTGGCGAGGATCCGACGATCTCGCTGACTGAGTAAATGTGGTTGGTCATAGCGGCTCCTTGGTGTTAGGGGCATGGACGCTCGGGCTGCAGCTTACGCGGACTCAGCCGTCCAGCACGCACGTTGCTACCAGCAGCCTCCGGCCCGGCTCGCACGACGATCGGCGGTCTCCGCGATCCGGCCGACGGCGACACCCACGTTCCAAGTGGGTCGGAACCCGACGTCGCGGTCGGGAGGACCGCTCCACGAGAGGCCCCCAAACCCCTGAGTCACCCCAAACAAGTAACGGTCCTGATTACTCCAGCTCGTGACGCGTGTGTTCCCATTCCTCAGCGCTATCAACTTGCGACGCGGTGACGCTCGGTTCATACTTGAACGAAACGTTCAGGCGGACGCGGTAGTTCGTCATCTTGCCGTTCTCGATCGTGACGTCGAAGCGGTGAGCCTCGGCAATACGCAGGTCCCGCAAAGTCTTCGCGGCGGTCTCGATCGCGTTGCGGGCAGCCGTCTCCCACGATTCGCTACTGACGCCAACCAACTCGGTCACGCGATAGACGCTCTCAGCCATTCTCATCCTCCTTCTCTTAATTGCCCCTAACGCGAGAGTATCGCAAGTCGCTCTGGGCGGTTGGGCTGAGCGAGATGCTGGAAACGCGTCACGAATTCCACGAATCGCTCAAGCTGCTCGAGCAGCAGACGCTCGGCGGCCTGGACCTGGTCGTTGAGCAGCGCGCTGCTGCAGGTCATTCGCTGCGTGGAGCTGATGGGCGATCAGTGCGTGAACATCGCCAAGCTCGTGCTGCTGTCGGGCTACGAGGCGCCGAAGGACAAGGGCATCGTGGACACGATCGAGCGCATGGGTCACTCGCGCTCTCACGGGTGACCGAGAGAGCGCAAGCCGCCCAGGTACTGGCGGAGTCCAGACCTCGGGCGGCCCATCGATCGAGAGCGGCGATCGCCGCCCGCACGTGACGGACGCGCTGGTCGGCCGGGCGACCACCTCAAGTGACGCGGGCCGCGCCCCCGGTGTCGGAGCCGGTGGAGTGGTTCTCCGGGCCGCGCACGATATGCTGATGACTGTTGAGCGACGCCCTCACAGACGCTGGTTTGCTGACCTCAGGGCCGAGGCGCTTGCGTGATGGGTGAGGAGGGCCTCAGATCAGGCACTCCAGTCGGTGATCGGTAGCCGACTTCGCGGCATCCTGCTGTGGCAGATCTTTCGCACGATCCGTCAGCGTGCACAGCCCGGCATGGGCGTCAACGCGCTCGTGGAGTTCACGATCACCGGCCGGCGAGACGGCGGCATCGACCGCTACCAGTTCACGCTCGCCGACGGCAGGTGCAGGAGATCAAGACGCGGCAGACGCCGGCCGGCGTTGACGCTCGAGCTTGAGCCGGTGGCGTTCCTGCGCCTGGTTGGTGGTACCACGAGCCCAGGGCGACTCGTGGTTGCAGGCAAGCTCAGGCTGCACGGTGACCTCAGGCTCGCCCTGGCCCTGCCCGCGGCGCTTAGGCTTCCCAGGCGCCGGCCGCAAGTGCCAGCGCGCGAGCAATGAGGGTTCGTGGGTGCAGCCACGGCCCACGCGGCCGTTTCCGCGCAGCGCACGTGGGATCTGGGCTGGAGACGGAGCAGGAACTAGCGCCAGGACAATAGCGATCGGTCCTCCGGCTGAGCCTGAGAGATCGCGACTGCACCTCCCGCAGCAACGCCGTCATCTACCGGAACACCTTCTACGCTTAGCTCGCCCGTGACACACTCCCGGCCTGGGGAGCGATCGCACGACCACGAGAGAGGGATCAGAGGTGACGACCCTTGGAGACTCCTAAGGCAACGCGCCCGCTCGCCGGAGAGAGGCTGGGGCCGGCTGGGCCGGCCCGGCGGGTGGCGCGCGTGGTGCTCGTCCTGTGCGCGGACGCCTGCTCCTCAATCACTGTTATGGTGTCGGCGCTCGACGGTGGCCGAGAGCTGTGATGCGCCCTTCGGCGCCCGAGCCCCGGCTGGTCAGGGACGTTTTGTTGCGTGATGGGTCGACGCTGCGATTGCGGGCCGCAACGCCGGTGGATTTCAGGGACATCAAGGCGTTCTATGGCGGCCTCTCGCCGGAGAGCCGCTTGCTGCGCTTTCACGGAGTTCGGCGCACGGACACTGTCGCGCGCGCGGACGCGGAGGCGACCGGCGCCGATCGCCTGGCGCTGATCGGCCGGCGGGATGGCCGGGTGGTGGCTGTCGCCGGCTATGAGGGGTTGCGCGAGCCCGGTGTCGCCGAGGTTGCGTTTGCGGTGGCTGATGAAGATCAGCACCGTGGTATCGGGATGCGGATGCTCGAGCAGCTCGCGGCGATCGCGGCGGACCGTGGGATCCGCCGGTTCGATGCAGAAGTGGTGGACAGCAATGGGCCGATGCTGGGCGTGTTGGAGCATGCCGGTTTCGCCGTGCGGCGCCGGGGTTCGCAGGGCAACCTGACGGTGTCGCTGGATATCACTCCGACGGAGGCGGTGCTGGAGCGGATCGACGAGCGCGACCATCTCGCCGCGGTCGCCTCGTTGCGGCCCATCCTTGCGCCTTCGTCGATAGCCGTTGTGGGCGCCGCGGCGACGCCGGGCAACGTCGGCCGCGCGGTGCTGGCGAACATCAGCGGCGGCGGCTTTAAGGGTGTCGTGACTCCGGTCGACCGTGCGGGGGGTGTGGTGCGCTCGATGCGGGCCGCTCGCAGCCTCGGCGAGCTGGAGGTCGCTGCGGAGCTCGTGATCATCGCCGCGGCGGGCGACGAGGTGCTCGAGTTCGCGGAGGAGGCGGCTGAGAAGGGAGCGAGAGCGCTGCTCGTCCTCCCACCCGGCTCTGCGCACGAAGGCGAGGCGTCCCCCGCGCGAGAGGAGCGGCTGCTGGAGATCGTTCGGGGTGCGGGCATGCGGATGGTCGGGCCGAGCTCTCTGGGGGTGCTCAACACTGCCGAGGAGGTCAGCCTGAACGCCACGTTCACCGGCGCCAGCGTGAGGGCGGGAGGTCTGTCGATCTGCTCGCCATCGGGAGCGGTCGGGATCGGGCTGCTCGGTCACGCCGCGGCGCGGCAGCTGGGGGTCTCGATGTTCGTCTCGCTGGGCAGCCGCGCCGACGTCTCGACCAACGATCTGCTCGAGTGCTGGGAGCAAGACGGCCGGACAGCTGCGGTGATCCTGTACGTTGACACGTTCGGCAACCCGGAGCACTTCACGCGGATCGCTCGGCGCGTCTCGCGCCGCAAGCCGATCCTCGCTCTGAAGGGGCGTCGACGGGCCGAGCGGGTGCTGACCGAGGCGCGCTCGCATACGGCCGCGGCGCTGCGCGGCGATGCGGCCGTCGACGCGCTGTTGCAACAAGCCGGGGTGCTGCGGTTCCGTAGCGGTGAGGAGCTGTTCGACGCCGCCGAGTTCTTCGAGCGCCAGCCGCTGCCGAGCGGACGCAGGATCGGGATCGTGAGCAACTCCGCGGGCGTGGCGACGCTCGCCGCCGACGCGTGCGCGACGCGCGGGCTGGAGGTCAGAGAGGACAGCGAAGCGCAGAACCCACTGCTCGTGGGGATCAGTGCCGGACCGGGCGAATACGCTGCGAGCGTCCGCGCGCTGCTCAGCGATGCCAGCATCGACGCGCTGATGGTCTACTACGTCGAATTTTACGACGGCGACCCGGAGGCCGTGCTGGAGGCGATCTCCGCGGCCTCCGCGGGGCAGCCCAAGCCGGTGGTGGCATCGGTGCTGCGGTCAGACGGCCGGTTGCCCGCGCGGACCGGCTCGGGGGTGCCGAACTTCCGGTTCCCCGAGTCGTGTGCCGCTGTGCTCGCGCGCGCGGCCGAACGTCGCGAATGGCTGGCGCGGCCGCTCGGCGAGCCCCCGCACTATCGCGACCTGGACGGGCCGGCGGCGCACGCGGTGATCGCTTCATTTCTTGAACGCGAGCCCGCCGGTGGCTGGCTCTCGCTCGCGAACGCAGAAGCTCTGCTGGCCACGCACGGCATCCCCGTTGCGGCCTCGCACCACTGCCGGGAGGTCGAGCGCGCGGTTGCGGTGGCGGCGGAAATCGGCGCTCCGGTAGCGCTGAAGGCGGACTTTGCCGCGCCCGCGCATGCGAGCGACATCGACGCTGTGCTGCTCGGACTGGAGGGCGAGTCGGCGGTGCGATCCTGCTGGCGCGAGCTCGAACGACGCGTGCACGCCGCCGGACGGGAATGGACCGGAGCGATCGTCCAGCGCCTGGTCGCGCCCGGCGGAGCGAACGTGCTGGTCGGGGCGATCGGCGATCCCGACCTCGGCCCCGTGCTGGCGGTCGGCCTCGGCGGTCGCCAGGCCGGCCTGGGCCGCGGGGCTGCGTTCCGCCTGCTGCCGGTAACCGACGCAGAGGCCGGCGAACTGATCGACTCCGCCGCGGGCGTGGCGACCGAGCTCGACGGGTTCCGCGGCAGCGCTCTGCTCGATCGTGAGGCGCTGCGCGAGCTGATGCTGCGCTTTGCCCTCCTGCTCCAAGAGATTCCGGAGGTGGTCGAAGCGGACCTCAACCCCGTCCGATGCATGACAAGCGGCTGCGTCGTGCTCGACATGCGACTACGAATCGAGCACCGACGCCCAATCGAACGCGTCAAGACCTGGTAACCACACGCCGCCGGCGCCGCAAGGTGGGCGTGGAACGGCACGGCTCACTAGTAGCCGCCGCGCAACTGCTCGCCCGCAAACGCAAACGCAGGATGCGGCCGCGGTCACTCAACACCGCGCAAGCCCGGTGACCGGCGCGGCGTCTGCGGACCTCAACCGTGACGATCGCATTCGTGCGTGAGCGCTGGTCCGACGGTCGCTGTGCTGGCGACTCCCTGGTCGCCGAAGGAGCTGCCCGTCCGGGAGCGTCCCAGTCGGGAATGCAATCGTGCGAGACGTGCGCGCTTTTCCGCGCGTTGCGAGGAAGTCGTCGGCGTGGTCGGGACGCGCCGCGCAACGCGAAAGCGTGTCCGCTTCAGAGTCGCTGTCCCGGCCGCGCCAACTCTGCCGCGTTGATCCGCAGTTGGGCCGGAAGGAGTCAGCTGGCGCGGCGCCCGCATGTGATGGCGGACGGTCCGCGTCGCCAGAAGCATTCGATCTCCTCGAAGCCGGCGTCGCGCAGCGCGTGCAACTCGGCGTCGAGCGGGAAGTAGCGGTCCTCTTGTGACCAGGAGGCGAAGTGGGCGCGAGCCTGTGCGTCGGTGATCCCATGGTCACCCATCCGAGCGGCCCAGCGGTCGAACACGACGCCCTTGAGCCGTTTGTCCTCGGTCACCGCGGCGTCGAGGTTGAGCAGCACTCCGCCGGGCGAGAGCGCGTCGCGGATTGCGCGGTAGAGCTTGGTCTTGGTCGGGAGGTCGTGGACGTGGTGCAGCGCCAACGAGGCGACGACCGCGTCCGCGGCGGGCAGCGGGTCGAGGAAGCTGCCCTCGTGAAACGCGACTCGATCCCCGTAGCCGACCAGCCGCCGGCGGGCCTCGCCGAGCATGTCCGGGTCGACGTCGAGCACGGTCACGCGGACGCCGGGAAGCCCTGCCAGCACAGCGGCTGAGAGCGCGCCGGTGCGACCACCGAGGTCGAGAACGTGCGCGTCGGCGGGTGCGAGCGCCGCGAGCAGCTCGACGCCGGTCGCGAGCATGTCGTCGTAGTGCGGGATGAACCGGCGGATCTGGGCGTCGTAGCTTTCGGCGTCGACGTCGAGATGCCGCTTGACCGAATGCGTCTCACCACCGGACACTCCGCGATCCTAGCCAGCCTTCCATGGGGGCTCAGCAAGGGCCGGTCCTCGCGCACCGCAAGCGGACCGCGCAGCTGCTCTCATGGCCCGCCGGGGACCCCCACAGTCGCCCGCGTCTCTACTCCGGCGGACGAGCTCCAGAAGCACCTCGGCGCTACCGATCGTTGCTCCATTCGGCGATTGGGGAAGTGGCGCCGCGACGTTAGAGCAGGGCTCAGGCCCACCCCGGGTCCGGCGCTGCAAATCGCCAATCTCATGACTTGCCGGCGCACTCGCGGAAGCGACGGAACGGCCTGACCAGTCGAGCTCCGCTCAGGCTCGGAGCTGGGACGCCCGGAATGTCGCCGATGAGCTCGCCGGCGCGCCGCCACTGGGAACACGAATGCGAATCGTGCGAGGGGTGCGTTCTGGGCGCTCCCGAGAGGTCGCACAAGCCCCGCCGGCGCGCCCGAGGGCTGCTGCTCCTCGCGGTTGGGGTCGCGCGACGTCGACCTACGCGCGTCGCTCCTCCACGGCTGAAGCGACAGTCCTGGTCTCGACACCGTCGTGACCGCGTTGGTGCTCAGCTTCCCGCCCTTCAGTTAGCGCCCCGGGCAGCCGTCGGACCGATCCGTCTTCGATGCCCAGCGTCCGCACGTGTGGCGAGGAGCGGGTCGGTCGCGGTCGCCTGGATCATGTCCCGCACTCGTGTTGCGTCGGGCACGCCGGGCTAATGCTGACCGAGTCCGATGCATACCGAGCTGGCCTGCGAGCAGGGCGGCTCGAGACGGTGCGTGCGAGCTGTCACGTCGGTGCGGGCCGCTGCGGTCAGAGGATGCGCTCAGGCGCCGCTGGGTCCCTGAGTAGCGGCCGGACGCGTGCCGCAAACCGTTCCGGGTGGACGAGGTGGAGCATGTGGCCAGCTCCCTCCCAGATCTCGATCCGCGCGCCGCGCGCGCGGCCAGCCAGCCAGCTCTCGTAGTCTGGTGGTGGCGGCGAGCCGTGGAGCGACAGCAGGGGTGCCGAAAGTCGAGGCAGCAGGGCCTCGGCGATGGCGGTCAGTTGCTCTGGAGGTGTGGTCAGCAGCGCGTCCCAGATTCCGAGGACGACCTCGCGCGGGAACGCCAGGACCCTGCGCTCGAGCTCCTCGACATCAGCGTATGGCTCGAGCTTCAGGGTGCGGTCGAGCGACAGCACAGCCTCCATCGTGCGTGGGCTTCGCAGGTCGTCGGCACGCGCCTGCACGAGCGCGGCGAACTCCCCGAACCGCAACGACTGGTCCACGCAGACGACGGTGCGCGCGCCATGCGCCGCCGCATAAACGGCGGCGATGCTCGCACCCAGGGAGTGACCGACGACCGCAGGCTCCCCGAGCCCCACCTCCTCGACGACCGCGCGCACGTCACCGACCAGCGACTGCATCGAGTACTCCTGGGCGGCGGAAGACGCCCCGTGACCTCGGAGATCCATCCGCACGCACGTGAAATCCGGCGCAAGCAGCGTGGTGATGGGATTCCACGTCTGCCGGAAGGAAGTGAGGCCATGGATGAACACGACCGCCGGGCCGTCGCCCGCGATGTCGTACGCGATGGCGGGTCCGTCGTCCCGCTGCAGGGTCCCGGCGTGCGTCAACGTGTCACCCGTGCTGGCCCCTCGCGTCAGCGTGCGCTGGATCGGCATTGAGAGCGACTCTGACAGCGAGCATATCCGCCACTCGCCCGAACCATAGATGCCACCAACGGAGAACGCAGCGCCCTCACCCGGAAACCCGCTTTCGCCACCCGACGCGCATCCTGATCGGCCCGCCGAGAGCCTCGATGTGCGCGGTACTGAGGGAACTCGCTCCGGGCGTTCCGTGAGCGGTGCCGCCTATCTATGAAGGGCTTGCTTAACACCGCAAACCGAGCTGCGATTACGATCGGATCTCGGTGGACCGACTGCTCGAGCGTGAGGCAGAGCTCGCAGCGCTCCTCGACGCGGTCGAGGCGGCGCGCTCGGGGACGGGGTCGTTCGTGTTGTCGCCGGCGAGGGGGGGATCGGCAAGACGTCGCTGCTGCGGGCGCTGCGGGCCGAGTTGAAGGGCCGCGCGGCGTTCGCCGTGGGGGCGTGCGAGGCGTTGTCGGTGCCGGTTCCGCTTGGCCCGGTGCGGGAGTTGTTTGCGGCGACATCGGCGGACGGCGTCGTTCCGGACAGCGCCGACCGGTTCGCGCTCGCGCGGTCGCTGCTCGACGCACTCGATCGGCCCGAGCCGGTCGTCGCGGTGATCGAGGACGCGCATTGGGCCGACCCGGCGACGCTCGACGTGCTGCGCCTGGTCGCGCGCCGGGTCGAGCGCACCGGCGTGGTGGTGATCGTCACGTACCGGGATGACGAGCTCGCCGCGAACCGCGCGCTGGCGCTGCTGGTCGGCGATCTCGCCACCGTGCCGGAGGTCCGGCGGCTGACGCTGCGGCGGCTGTCGGACTCGGCCGTGCAGTCGCTGGCAGCGTCGACCGGGGTCGATCCGCGCGAGCTGTTGCGGCTGACCAGCGGGAACCCGTTCCTGGTCGTCGAGGCGCTGGCGGCCCGTGACGGCCTGCCGCGTCGGTCCGCGACGCGACGCTCGCCCGGGTCGCGGCGTCTTAGGCGGAGGCGCGCGGCGTCGTCGACGCCGCCGCCGTCGTCGGCCAGCGCGTCGCGCCGGCGCTGCTCGCCACCGTCGCGCCGAGCAGCGCCCAGGCCGTCGAGGATGCACTCGCCTGCGGCGTGCTGATCGAGGACGGGGAAGCGCTCGTGTTCCGCCGCGAGCTCACCCGGCAGGCGGTCGAGGCGTCGATCACGGCGCCGCGCAGGGCGGCGCTGCCGCGCGGGTGCTTGCGGCTCTCGCCGACGCCTCGGAGCAGCGCGACCACGCACGCCTGGCGCACCACGCTGAGCGTGCACGGCTGGCGGCGGACGCGAGTCGGTTCAGCGCATTGGCGGCAGCCGAGGCCGAGCACGTCGGCGCGCCTGCGCGAAGCCGGCCTGCAGCTCGAGCGAGCGCTGCGGTTCGGGGGCGAGCTCGACGCCGGCGAGCGCTTCGCGCTGCTGGTCCGGCTGTCGCGCGCACTCAACTTCGAGGGGCGGATGCAGCAGGCGCTGCGCGCGGCGAACGACGCTGTCGCGCTCGCAGAGCGCCGGCTCCGACCACGCCCGCGGCCGCGCGCTGAACGTGCTCGCCGCCGCGCTGTGGTCGCTGGACCGGATGGTCGAGGCTCGGGCGGCGGCGCAGGCGGCGATCGCGCTGCTCGAGCGCACCGCCGAGGCCGGCGAGTTGGCGCGCGCCACGTGCCCGGCTGCGGATCGAGGCGGTGGCGTTCGAGCCGTCCGCCGCGATCGCCGCCGCGCCGCGGGCGCTCGAGCTGGCGGCGAGCGCCGGGCTCGCGGAGGCGCGGATCGACGCGGAGATCACGCTCGGCCTCGCGTACGGGCACCAGGGCCGTCCGGCGGCGAGCGCGGTGCTTGCGCGGGCGCTCGCGGATGCGCGTGCCGCCGGACTGCACGTGCAGACGATCCGCGCCTACGTCAACAGCGTCGTGGTCGCCGCCGACGCGCGCGAGCACGCGACCGTCGACGACGTGCGCCGCCGCGATGCGGCTGTTCGACGACTACCAGGCGGCGATCCCCCGCGACGCGGTCGTGATCGCGGTCGCGCGCAGCCTGCTCGACCGGGGCCGCTGGGAGGCCGCGCTTGAGCATGCGGCGCGAGGCTGGCGCGAGTGGTTCGGGGAGGTGCCGCTGGTGCTCTCGGTCGAGGCGCTGGTTCACGCGCGGTGCGGCGAGCCGGGCGCGGAGGCACTGCTCGAGCAGGCGTTCACGGGCGTCGCGGGCGTCCCCGAGGGCTGGCGGCACGCGATGCTGCACGTCGCGCGCGCGGAGCTCGCGTGGCTGCGCGGCGACCGGCCCGGCGTGCTGGCCGTGGTGCGGGCGGTGCGTAACGCGCCGTGGTTCTCCGAGTTCGGCCGCCCGTCGGGCGAGCTCGCGCTGTGGGCCGCGCGCTGCGGCGAGCGGCTCGAGCCGCCACCGGCGGCGCCCGCGCCGGTCCTGCTCGAGCTGGCCGGCGACTGGCGCGGCGCGGTGCGTGCGTGGCGCCAGCTC
>CAWFKF010000090.1:0-24462 GCA_963816005.1 uncultured Solirubrobacteraceae bacterium
TAGATCATGCCGCGGTTGAGGACGCCGGTGGGCGAGGAGGACGACTGGTAGCTTCCGACCGCGCGGACCTGGCCTGCCGGAATGGCCTCTGGGTTGAAGGAGTGGGTGTCCGGACCGTAAAACGTCGCGGTCGTCACGCTGGGGAACGGTGGCGTCAGCACCGATACTGGCGCGCCCAGGGCGGCGCGGGTGAGACGGCCCCGGAAAAGGAACGGAGCGGCTTCCGCGCCCTGCCCACCCGCCATGCTACCCGTCAGGATGACATTTCCGTTCGTCGTACCGCGAACACCGGTGACTATATCCCCGGCATTCAGGATCGGGGAGATCGACACCGGGCTGTGTGCACTCCCAGCGCCGACCGCCGCGGCCGCGCCACCGGAGGTGAGGACAGGGATTACCGAGGCCACCGCCACAAGCACAAGCGATCCCAGCATCCGCAATCGGACGATGGTGATCCTTCGCATCAGCGCCATCTCGCGCACCCCCTTCTCGTCTCCTCCGCGGCGCCTCCCAGGCTCCGCGCGCGAAGTACAACCAGCGAGCGACCGGGCTCCTCAGCGGAGATCTCAAAATGCGTAACCGAGCTCGACAGAGTACTCGCGTGCATCCGCGAAATAAAGCTCGCAAACCCCATAGGCGACATCACCCAAAACGGATGAACCCGCACCGCCCGCATCTCACCGCAGAAGTCGACGTGGAACCCATCGGCATCGGTCGAGATGACCAACCGCGCCGACAGCCTCCTCGCCAGCAATGCCTTGCACATGGCTGGACGACAGGCGCTGATCCAGCGGACAGCTCTCAGTGCCGCTCCGTGCCGACGCCGAGCTGGCGAGCATCGAACACGGAGTCCCCGCGACTCTCCCTGCGGACCATTGCGCGTGTACGCGGAGACCCAACGTGCGCTCCTGGTCACCGATGGCCGAGCAACTGTCGCCAAGGCCACGCTGATTTGCCGCGCGAGGCCAGGACGAAACGGGTCGCGCCGGCGTCATCACCGACATCCTGCGGGTGGCGTACGACGACGAGCAGGCACGGCCCTCGAAACCGAACTCCAGCAGCAGTAGCGCCGAGCGCACTCGGGCGGAGCAGCACTCTCGGGAGCGGAGGGTGAGGAGCACCTATCGGAACTCCTGCGCTGACGACGTCGTCGCGACTACTGCCACGCCGCGGGGAGGCATATTCTTCAGGGAACCATATTGATATTGACCAACACCGCTTATCAACAAGCGTTCCTGCTCGGAAAGGGAGGAAGCCCGAAATGACAAGCGTCGACAACAAACGAGGGAACATTCAACGCGTTCACGCGACGATGGAGTTCGGCGAGGGCCACGCCGTACAGGTTCTCGAGCTTGCCTCCGGACTCCGGGCGATCGTGGAGAGCGGTCGCGCGGTCGAGCAGCTCCCCGCTGCTCGAATCGAGGTCGACGCGCCACCCGACGTGGGCGCGAAAGCAGCCGGCGAACGCCCCAATTCCGACGAGTTCGTGGTTCGGGACGCGGGTGAGCAGGAGTGGTTTCGGAACACGTTCTGCAACGGCGCCCAGGCCTGCGTACAGGGATGGGACTGGGCGGTATGCGGGACGGACTGGGCCGTCGGCAGCGGGACCGGAATCGCAATGGTCGGGTCGGAAGGAACGCGCAACGCAACCCTAACGGTCAGCTTATGGGAATGTGTCTGCGTCGGCCCCTTCTGCATTGGCGGTCACGACTGCTTCTGGGTCGAGAATTGGCGGGGTCTCGTCGTACCGGGTCATTGGCTGTCCGTGGATACCCGGCCGTCCGACAACAAGTACCTCCGGTGGAATCTAGACGGCGCCGGTGGCGATACTCAGGTCAGTCTGGCGGCCAAGTACGGCTGACCTCGAATGCCTCCGAGTTGATGAAAACCACTGGGGCGAGAGATACCCGGTCGTGTTCATGGTTGATCCTCGGCCGCTCGGCGAGCAGTTGATCCGTGACTCGCGGGCGGCGGTACCCGTCCCGGCGGCCTTGGCCCGGATCTGTGTCGACTAGGCGGGACGAACAGCCTGATATCGCACCCGCCGTTCGGGGGTGCCGCGAGATCGCGGTGGAGCTTTGCGGTCACCAACGTCCCCCAGGGCTTTCGGTAGCTGTAGTCAAACCCGGAGGCGTCTGGAGCGAGGGGTTCGGGCTGGTGGATATCGAGGCGCCCAATCGTGCGGACGCGGACACGGTCTATCTGTGGTTCTCGATGACCAAGCTGGTGACCGCGACCGCCGTCCTGCAGCTGGCTGATCGGGGCCAACTGGACCTGGACAGCCCGGTTGTGAGCCTCGTTCCGGAGTTCCCGGAGCGCGACGGCGGCAGCCGTGTGACCAGCCGTCACCTGCTCAGCCACAGCGCCGGCTTGGCGAACCCCATCCCGGTTGGCTGGGTGCGCCCTGCCGACGCTCCCGCAGAGGATCTCGACGCCTTCACTGCCCGATTGCTGAAAAAGCACGCGCGCCTGCGGGCCGAGCCAGGAAGCCGCGCAAGCTACTCAAACCTCGGCTATCTCGTCCTCGGAGGGGTGATCCAGGCAGCAAGTGGAGCGCCGTACGTCGAGTACGTGCGTGCGCAGCTACTCGAGCCGTTGGGGATGACCACGACCGACTTCGTCTACCGGGCGGACATGGCCCCGCGTGCCGCCACCGGGTATCACCCCAGATTCAACGTCTCGACGCCGTTGCTGCGCCTCATGACCCCGGCCGGCATCTTCGATCATCGCGTCGGCAAGTTCTGGGCGCTATCGCGCTTCTGTGTCCAAGGCGCCCCCTACGGTGGCCTGATCGGCACCGTCAGCGACGCCGCGCGCTTCCTCGACCTGCACCTCGACCCCGGCGCTCATCCTGGCGTCCTCTCCGAACAGGCAGTCATCGCGATGCAGCAGACCACCGCCCGTGGACGCAAGCTCGACGTCGGGCTCGGATGGTTCCGCCGCCACAGCGATCCCCCGGACTCCGGTCACTACTGGGAGCACCTCGGCGGGGGCGGGGGCTTCTTCAACACCATGCGCACCTACCCAGAGCTGAAGCTCAGCCTCGTCGCAATGGGCAACGCCACCAACTGGGACCACCTCAGACTCGTCGGCGCAGCGATCCAAGCCGGCCGGTGAGCAGACCGATCGACGGAGCATGTCCGTTTCCGTGCAAGGCGAGACTGTTGGCGCGGGCGCCAAGTGCCTGCGGCCACGGATGCAGGGCTGCTCGGTGGGGGCGCCGATTGGTCACGTGCTTGCTGCTCCACGCCTGAGCGAGTAGCGATCCTCCAGCGTCCTCGCGGCCGGGAGCCTGGGCGACGTTCCCATGCGCCCTGGCGCGTCGTAGGTTGCCCGTCAGTTCAGTGCCGCGTCCGTTCCATCGGGAGAGCCACCGACCGTGAAGATCGTGCTCTCTGCGCTTCCGCGCTACGCCGCGAGGGAGAACTCAGCGCGCACGCTCTGGCCGTCGAAGCTCGGGTCTCCGCGGCAGCGGGACGCGGGGGGATCAGCCGGAGACGTCCGGGTCGAGCTGGATCTCGACCGTCACGCCGGTACGCTCGTCGCCGCGGGCCTGCGCCCGGCCAGCGCGGCGGTGGCCTCGGATCCGAACCTCCACCCGGTCTCCGTCCTTGAGGTTGCGCCACCAGCGTTTGCGCTCGGGCCACCCGACGCCGACGATCACTCGGTCGCCTTCTTGGCGGTAACCGACTGGGAATGTGTAGCGGTGCCCGCTCCGGCGTCCCGTAACGGTGATCAGGGCCAGACCGCGGCTCAACAACGGATGCAGCGGCGAGCTGAGAATCGCTCTCACAACGGGATTTGCGGTCCGGTTGAATACCGCGAGCGGCGCATGACCCTGCGACACGGACGCGACGGTATCGCAGTCGGCCCCTCAGCCACCGCGTCCGTCAGCCCTGCCTTCGGTGGGATGCGGCCACGCTCGCCAGGCTTCGACGTGCCCGAGCTCGTTCGGGAGCGGTCATCATCCGGGCCCCCCGACGCGTGAGGATGCGAGCGCGATGCGCGGCGCCGGCAGTACGGCGCGGCGAGTTGTCGGCAGTGAGCCGTCGGCGGGATGGCCGCAACTGACGGTCGAGCAAACCGTTTCAGCAATTGGCTTGGTTACTTGCCGCGTGGGGAAGAAGCGCGGCGCACTCAACCGGAAATGAGGTGATTTAGGATGTTCAAGATGCGAGTCATGGCCGTCCCTCTCGCCGGCCAGCCGAGGCTGAGGGGGTCTGCGCGGATGTCCGTTGCGGTCGTGGCGATTAGTTTCGCGCTGGCCGCAATCATGTGGGGGCCATCGATCAGCTTCGGCTCGACCACGCCGAGCTGTCCTACCTCGAACTTGAGGCTCGACCTTGTCCGGACGTTGGGAGCGGCCGGAGCAAGAGACTGGGACTTGGCCTTGAGGAATGTGGGATCGCAAACCTGCCACCTGAAGGGGTATCCGAAGGTCGCGCTGCTCGATAGCCGCGCCCGGGTGATGAACGTGACCGTCGGTCGGGGGCGGGGCCAGGTGCGAGAGGTCGTGCTTCGCGCCTGGCAGCGCTCGTTCTTCACGTTCCACTTCGAGTCGAACGGACCGTGCGCGTCTGGCATCTTTCCGACCGGGCTGCAGGTGGTTCCGCCGAGCAGCGCGCGCCAGCTGAGGATCTACAGCCCGTTTGGCGAGTGCGCAGGTGACCGGCCCGCTGTGACCCCGGTCCGCGCGAAGCTGGGTAGCTTGTAGGCAAGCAGCGCGATCAGAGTTGTAATCGTAAAGCCGACCGGTTTGCTCCTGCTTGAGGAGAATCGGGGTAGCGCGGACACTGATCGGGCTCACGGCTTGATTCCGACGGCGGCGACACCGTCATCGCCGGCGGGTTGTGCGTTGGGGTTCCAAGCGCTTCCTCGCGTTCGACCGCAACGAACGACTTGTACGATGGCTCGCGAGGAGTCGCACGTCTGGAGGTGCAAAATGAAGCCCCCAATCGACGGGACCGAGTTCGGCTCGATCACACTCGGGGGAACGGTCTACGACCACGATGTCCTGATCTGCCCCGACGCGACGGTCAAGAGGCGCAAGAAGAAGCTTTCGAAGGCGGTCTACGGCACCTCGCACACGATCTCCCTCGCCGAGGCCAAGTACGTCTATCGCCAAGGTGAGGGCGCAGAGACACTGATCATCGGCGGAGGGCAGTACGGCACGGTCGAGCTCTCATCCGAGGCGGCCAAGTACCTCGAACGCAAGCGCTGCGATGTCGTGCTGCTTCCCACGCCCGAGGTTATTGCGACCTGGAACCAGGCGAAGGGCAAGGTGATCGGACTGTTCCACGTCACCTGCTGAACAGACACCGGCATTCCGATCGCGCGCCGCGCGCAGGCTGGTTGAGACCCGCTTCGCCCATCTGACAGGCCCGTGAACGCCCCCGACTGATCCCTAGAGGATCCTCACGCGCACGCAGAAGAGCACGTGCGAGCGCCAGGGCGGCTCATTCAGCTTCGCCCTCCCAACGTCTGCACGTACCCGGCCGGATCGCCGTACGCGCGTGGGTGTCCCGCAGCGGATGCCTCGCCCAAGCCTCCTCGTACGCCGATTGGCCTTCCTGCGGGGTCTCGCCACGAGCGGCCATGCTCGACCGATCGCGTGCGGGTCGTCGTTCCACGATCACATCGCCTCACCGGGAAAGTCGTCGGTCGTCCCAGCGCGTAGCGCTGTGTGCGCCACCACCGCGATCACGCCGGGTGGTCTTGGGCTGGCGTGGCGTGGGGGTGAGCCATTCTGCCGGTTCACCCCGCTCCCCCGTCGAGTGGATGGGTCACGACCTGGCCGCTGACTCGCGGCGCGTACCAACCGGGCGCGGGAGCGAGGCGGTCGGCCTCGGTCGGGCCCCACGAGCCGCGCTCGTACGCGTGGACGGGGGTGGCGTTGCCGAGGATCGGATCGACGATCCGCCACGCCTCCTCGATTGTCTCCTGGCTGGCGAACAGGTCGTGCTCGCCGCGCAGCGCCGCGCTCAGCAGACGCTGGTAGGGCGGGATGTTACGAGCGGCCTGCCGCATTGCGGTCAGCTCGATGTCCTCGACACTGAACTGCTCCACACCCGGCTTGCGCGACTGCACCTCGAGGCCAATCACGACCTCGGGCTCGATCTGGAAGCGCAGCCGGTTGCCGTGCGGGTGCTGGGTGGGAAACAGCTTTTCGGGCGGGCGCTTGAGCTCGACAATGATCTCCGTCGCCTTCACGGGCAGGCATTTGCCCGCCCGCACGATGATCGGCACGTCGGACCAGCGCCACGTGTCCACGCGCAGGCGAATCGCCGCGTAGGTCTCGACCGTCGACCGTGGGTCGACGCCAGCAGTATCCCGGTAGCCGCGATACTGACCGCGCACGACGTCGCTCCTGCCGAGGGTGCGCACGCCCCGGAGGAAGCGGGCCTTCTCCTCGCGCACCGCCTCGTCGTAGCGACCGCTGAACGGGTCCATCGCGAGCAGCGTGAGCACCTGAAAGAGGTGGTTCTCGACAACGTCGCGAATCGCGCCCACACCCTCATAGAACCTCCCTCGGGTGGAGACGTCGAAGTCCTCGGCCATCGTGATCTGGATCTGGTGCACGTGCTCGCGGTTCCAGATCGGTTCGAGGAACGCATTCGCGAAGCGGAAGAACAGGATGTCCTCGACCGGCGACTTGCCGAGGTAGTGATCGATCCGGAAACAGCGCTCCTCCGGGAACACGCGGTGCAACGCTCGGTTCAGCGTCCGGGACGACTCCAGGTCGCGCCCAAACGGCTTCTCGACGACAACCCGCCCGCGCTCTGCAAGGCCCACGTTGCCGAGTTGGTCGATCACCGTCGGGAACAGCTCAGGCGGGATCGCGAGGTAATGGACCGGGCACCTGGCGGCCCCGAGCGCATTGCGCAGCGCGCCGTACGTCCGCGGATCGTCATAGGTGCCCCAGACATAGCGGACGAGCGTAGAAAGCCTCTCGTGAGCCGCGGGATCGAGTCCCTCCGCGCCGGCCAACAGGCTGTTCCTGATCCGCTCGCTGAGCTTCTCAGCGGTCCAGTGATCACGTGCGACGCCGACTATGTTGCGCGCCGAGTTGCGGCAGTTCTCCAAGGACCGTCCGCGGTGGGGGTATCGCCGTGCGCATCATCACCTGCGCGAGCTGGGCTGGGATGTGAACCGCAAGCGTGTGCAGCGCTTGTGGCGGGAGGAAGGGCTGCGGGTGCCGCAGCGGCGGCGCAAGCGCCGGCGGCTGGGGGACTCGACCGTCCCTGCGCAGCGCCTGCGCGCCGAGCGGCCCAACCAGGTGTGGGCGTTCGACTTCCAGTTCGACCAGACCGCCGACGGCAGGGTGCTGAAGCTGCTCAACGTGGTCGACGAGTTCACCCGTGAGTCGCTGGTGATGCTGGTCGAGCGCAGCATCGACGCCGACCGGACCGTCGGCGTGCTGGAGCGCCTGGTCGCCGAGCGGGG
Organism: uncultured Solirubrobacteraceae bacterium; assembly: GCA_963816005.1. Lineage (GTDB taxonomy): Bacteria > Actinomycetota > Thermoleophilia > Solirubrobacterales > Solirubrobacteraceae > Palsa-465. Next base: position 7,444 of record CAWFKF010000090.1, read on the forward strand.
CGCCCCGGAGTTTCTGAGGTGCGACAACGGCCCGGAGATGACCGCGCACGCGCTCCAGGACTGGTGCGAGCTGAGCGGGACGGGAACCGCGTACATCGAGCCGGGCTCGCCGCGACGACCGGCACCTTCAGCTCGTCCGCCTGGACCATGCGCTGCAGCGCCGGGATGATGTGCTTGAACGCCAAGTCGCCAGTGATCCCGAAGACGACAATCGCATCGCCCTGCTCGCGCTTCCGGCTCACGCTAACCCCCCCGGGCCAGCCGCCGTCATGGCCGCCGAACCGCGCGCGCGACGAACGACGGCGTCTCAGCGCCGCCGGACGCACCACTACGCGAGAAGCGCCCGGAGCGCCGCGCGGTGAGCACGCCGCGCCGTGACGCCCCGCCTTGGTCGATTCCGACGACGCCAATCATCAGCGAGACGCCGAACCCTAGGGCGGCCCCGTCGAGCCGACCCCGGAGACCGGATCGGCGGCGTGGCGCGGGACGATCACTTTCTGGCGAACCGATCGCCGGATTGTCTTCAACAACGCGACGCGACCGCGGGCACTCATCACATCGACTCTTGCGCGAGGACCGGCCGTTGCTAGGCATTACGGTCACGCCCTGCCGTGTCGTAGGGCCAGTACCACGGGCCGGACTCGCCCTCGGCCTTTTCTGCTAAGCGCCTCATCGCCGCCGTCAGACTGCCGCGTTCCTCAAGCCCCTGCTTAGTGAACCGACCAAGCGCCGTCCGAGGATAGGTGGTGAGATTCGCTAGCAGACGCTCCTCGAGGTGATCGCGGAGCCTCCGGTATGCCTCTTGGGCGGCTTCAGCGTGGCCCCCGTGGGGCTGCATGCCCGTGTGGATGATGGAGTTCCGGACGAGGTAGAGGTTCTTCCAATAGGCGCCGACCGCGGTATCTTCCTGCGTCACGTCCCATCGCCCTCCCAGTTTGGAGGGCATTATCCTCACGAGAAGCGACTTGAACGGGAGGTCCTTCTCGAGTTCCGCATCCAATTCCGCGGACGACAGCTGCTCGTCGATTAGAAGCATGCGGTACGTGTCGAAGAGCAAGCTCTCCGCGGCGACTTGAAAGCTGATGATGGCGTCGGCCGGGTCACCCGTCTGGTTGAGAGCTCTCTGTGCCCGGCACCGCCAGAGGATCGTCGTCACATACGGGAGTTGCGTAAGGATCGCGCTCATGCCTGCGTTGAGCTGGTCCTGGGTAATAGGTGCGTCGTCCATCGGGAGTCGCTCCGAACGAGCCTCAGGATGCATGAACATTTGTGTCAGGAGGCGCCAACCCTTTCCCGGGACCAGCGCGCCGATGATCACGATGGGTCGAAGATCGTGGGAGCTGATGGGCCGAATTCGCACGTCTCTCGTCGCTACAAGCACTCCCTGGAGGAACAGATTAAAAGCGCTGAGGCAACGATGGAAAGCGTAGGCAGGGTCCTCTTCTGCAGATTCAGGGGCTACTAGAGCGGACGGCGTCTCGAGCGAGATCCATTGATCGTGGGCGGTGAGCGGTTCCTCGCCGTAGCGGGAATCGGGATCGTCGTCGAGTTGATAGCCGTAGAACCTCTCCAGTGCCTGGTGGGTGCCCCGCGGCCAAGCTGGCAGGCCGGGTGTCGTGGCTGTGAAGACTCGGATGTTGATAAACGGCCTCTCGCCAAAACGAGCGGCGTCTGCCGTATCGGCCCACGGCGCGTGTAGCCACAGGGTGTGACCGAGGTGATCGGGTATGCCCAGGACGAAGGAAAGATGCGCGGTAAACGTGTAGACGAAGGGTTCACCGACCTGCTCCCTTAGATCGTCAGATGTATGCTCCATCGCGGTCGAGGATACGGGCGCGTTACCCGGACTGCCTGACGCACGCAGCTGACCGCGCTGCCAGACTGCGGAGCGGCCCCTTCTCATTGCGCCTACCCGGACGAGGGCATCGAGGCCAACACGGAGGGTTGGATCTGCGAGGTCAGTCGGCGGCTGATCTGCCCGGACTGTCAGAGCCTCGAGGACCGCAGCGACTTCGTCCGCCGCCGGACGGAGATGTGGGCGCAGACCACGGAGCAGGCCCAAAGCGCTCTACGAGGCGATCGACTGGGTGCTGCGGCTGATCGTCGCCGAGGAGGAGAAACGCGCCGGCGGAGCGGGGGCTCTCTCGGTGTGTTGAGCGGCAACTGGGGTCAGTGGTTCCGTCAATCGCATTTTCGTGCCCCGTGTGTTACGGCACAAGCCCGCCGCCGCGCGTCGGTGGTTCTCGCGATCCCGATCGCGGAGCGGGAGTCGACACGCCCCCGCCTTGCCCGCGGCACGGTCCCCCGACGAGGCCTATGACGACATTTACGCAGGGAATTTGGGGCATGGGGCGTGAGTTCATGTTCATGGGGCTGCTCGGTTTCGCGTGGCCGGGGTAGGCTGCAGTGCTCGTGACCGCGCGGCGCTGTGCGACGTCGGTACCAGCGTGATGGTGGGCGACGATCGGCGCTCGAGCGCTGAAGATATTCCCGGTCGAGGTGCGCGACGGTGCAGATGTGGTTGGTGGGCTGAGGGACGGTCCCACCTTGGTCGGGGTCGCGCCCAGCCCCGAGATCCAGGGGGCACCTTGATGGGCGTTTAGGTTTGGTGCCCGAGCCGGCGCAGCGGGTTGCCTGATGCGATCTTGATGTCGTCGCGCAGCTGCTGGGCTTCGGGGAGGTTCTGGAGCTTCTTGAGCGACTGGTTTTCGATTTGGCGGACGCGCTCGCGGGTGACGTTGAATGTGCGCCCGACCTCGTTGAGCGTGCACGGATGCTCGCCGGCGAGGCCGTAGCGCAGCTCGAGCACCCGCCGCTCGCGGTAGCTGAGGTTCTCGAGCGCGTCTTGCAGGGCTTCGTGGGTGAGGATCTCCATCGCCCGCTCGTACGGTGACTCGGCTTGTTCGTCGGCGATGAACTGGCCGAACTCGGACTCGTCTTCGTCACCGACCGGCTTCTCGAGCGAGATCGGAGCCTGCGCGGAGCGCTTGATCGCGTCGACCTCGTCGGGCTCGATGCCGGTCGCCTCGGCGATCTCCTCGACGGTCGGCTCGCGGCCGAGCGCGGTGACCAGGCTGCGCTCGGCGCGGCGGATCTTGTTGAGCTTCTCGACCACGTGGACGGGGATCCGGATCGTGCGCGCATTGTCAGCGAGCGCACGCGCGACCGCCTGGCGAATCCACCAGGTCGCGTAGGTCGAGAACTTGAACCCCTTGCGATAGTCGAACTTCTCCGCCGCGCGGACCAGGCCGATCGTGCCCTCCTGGATCAGGTCCAGGAACGGCAGCCCCTGATTGCGATAGTTCTTCGCGATCGAGACAACAAGCCGCAGGTTCGACCCGACCATCTTCTGCTTCGCGTCCAGATCACCGCGCCAGATTCGCTTGGCGAGCCCAACCTCCTCCTGAGCCGTCAACAGCCGCACCTTGCCGATCTCCTTGAGGAACAGCTGCAGCCCGTCGGTGGTCCCCGCCGGCTCGAGATCGGGCGCCGCCTTGCGGCGGGTGCGCTGCTCGACCGCGCGCTCAATGTTCAGGCTCGCCGCAGCGGCTGGGTCGATCTCCTCGACCAGCTCGATCTCACAGCGCTCCAACAGGCCGTGCAACTCCTCGACGTCGGTTTCCTCGAGGGTGAGCTCGCCCGTGGCGGTCGCGATCTCCGTGTATGTGAGCACACCGACCCGCCGGCCGCGAGCGATCAGACCCTTGACCTCCTCAAGCTCCTCAAGTTCCGCTACTGACATCTCGTCACGTCTCGCTTTCGGCCCGCGCCGCTCAAGCAGGCTCGTGCCGGTGCGTGGCTTGGCGACCAAGGCGAAGCGAGCTCTCGTGTGGCGGGGCTGTTAGCGCCCATGACGCACCGCGTCGAAAGCGATGCGCACGCGCGGAGTCGCGAGGGCGCGGCTGTGGTGCGAGCGCGGCGGCGTCTCACCGCTTCTTCGCTCGTGCCCGGAGCGCGAGAGCTAGCGGCTCGGACTGCTGAGCTGACAGGGTGAGCGTCGCAGCCTTCGATTCGGGCCGGATTGGTGCGTGCTTGAGCTCTCCTCGAGCGATGATCTCCCTGACGCGCCCGGCGATCAGCCGACCCGCGCGACGCGCCGTGTGGCGACGTGCTGCCGCGTGTCTCGATTACGCGGTATCGCACGATTTCACCCAAAGTCGCCGACTGTCTCCAGCAGCCGCAGTCGGGGCATAGATCCCCGATCGGATCGGCTTGGCAATCCGTGCTGTACAGGCGCGTGCTGCACGCCCACACAATTGAGATACGGCATCGGCAGACGCTCCTAGCCGCGCGACTGCGGCGGGTGCGCGTAGCGCGGATCGCTCGGACCGACCGAGGTCGGGGTGCCGTCCGCTTCCCGGGCGTTCAGGCGTCGTAGGGCATCGATCGCCGACGAAACCCGATCGATAGTGCGATCGCGACTCAGCTCACCTCGCCGGCGCACCCGAAGGTCACGTGTGCTGCGCGTCATGGTCCTCAAGCCTCCGTCCCTCTATCGGGTCCGCGGCCAAAACAAGAGGGCCAGAACCCGCGCGAGGTCAAATCGGATCGGGACGCAGCCACCGGGGCGGTGGGTAACGCCCGTAGTACTGCACCGGCCCCGCAGTCAAAACCAGTAGCTCCCGCCTCTCGCCTCGTGGCGCAGGATTGCGCCGTTGGTGGCATTCGGGCTTGGGCTGAGAATCCTGGCCGCAGGGCCAGCTAACGCTGACTGTACACCCATCGCGGGCGCTCATGTGAACCCACCCACAAGAAGTTCGCTCGGACGCGTCCGCGGGCGCGAGCATCGGCTGAATTGGTCGCCAGCGGCCGGGCCCGTCTCGCACAGAGCTCGCCCGACGCGGAATTATTTGCTGCTGGGCTCAGAGGACGAGACCCGCGCAATCGCTCGCCGACGTCCCGGCAGCCTGAGCGACGATCGCAGGACCGGGTCGCAGGGCGCCGGCCAGTCGGCCGCTCGTAGCAGAGCGAGGATCCTTGGGTGACCGTCGATCTCGAGCTCGTCGACGACCTCGACCTCCTCGAGCCCAACGATCCGCCCGAGTCGTCGCAGACCCTCCGGCGAGAAGCCCCAGTACACGAACTGATCGCGCGCGTACACCTCGCCAGGCTCGTGAACCTCGATCGCCGGGCCGTTAGCGGCTGGGTGCGAGCCGTAGGTCTCGAGCACGATCTCGCCACCCGGCGCCAGCACATCCGCGAGCGCCCGCAGCAACCCGATCGGATTCCTCACCCGGTGCAAGATCCCGAAACACAACACAACCTCGAAGCGCTCGCCGAGCTCGCGCACCTCCAGCGCGTCGACGCGCCGGTACTCGACCCGCGATCCGATCAGCCCAGCGACCGCGCGCAAGCCCACGCCACCCGACAGCGTCACGCCGAACCGGGCGCGCACCCAATCGACGTACTGCTCGTTATCGACCGCGACGACCCGCCGCGCACCGCGGTCCTCCGCGAGGAAGCTGTAGAAGCCGTCGAACGCGCCGACGTCGAGCACGCTGCGGCCCGCGAAACGATCCGCACCGAGCACCGCAAGGCGGTAGCCGTGGTCGCGGGCGATCCCCGGCGTGTAGACCCCGGGAGCCAGCGCAAAAGTGTGAAACCACAGCGGAACCGAATCACGGACGCGCTCCGCGTCCTCAACCCGCGCGCCGATCGCCAACAGATCGGCGATGACCCGCTCGGCACCAGACGTCTCAGGAATCGGCTCGATCGACTCGACCGCGTTTGCAACCCCCGCCAACCCATCAACCCCAATCTCGTTCACATCGCAGTCACACCAGCATCACAGATCCACGCCAGCCTGCCTGCCCCGACGCCATGAGAGACGCGCAACCCGGGCCTCGGGGAACAGCGCCAGCCGCCACATTCGCGACTGATCGGGCTCACAACGGGCCCAGCCACATCGTCGAGCTCGCCCGGTGCGCGTGCAACCGGCTGGTGCTGCGCGACACCGGCAAAGCCGGTGTCGCGACTGGACTTGATCACATCGATCGCGACCGCGCTATCGGCCAACCTCCGGTGCTCGTGCGGCGTCGCCGTGATCGTCGCGGCCGGCGTCTTGGTCGCGACTGAGACCACCGGCGCCTTCGTTCGGCCGATCCCGGCGTGTGATCCCCAGGCAGCCCATGTCAGGGAGCGCTGGCCGCCGGCCAGCGCTGGCGCGCATCGCCGTTGTGCCGGTGCCGGAAAGGGAGTAGCTTGAGGTGCAGCTGACTCCGCGGGCAGGACTTCAGCCGAAAGCCCGAAAGCCCGAAAGGCACTGAAGCGCGATCGCGCCCAGGCGCGGAGCTCGAGGCAAATGATCGAGACCCGCGCGGCCAGCCGCCGATTCGCCCGTCTGGACTCGTTCCTCTTTCCCTTCGCGCGACATCCCAGCAAAGGGTCGGGAGCTGCTGAGCAGTGCAAACTCGGATCAAAGCCCAGCGAGCGCCAAGCCCACGGTCGGCAGAGCCGACCGCGGTCACGACGATCACAAAGCGCCTGAGTCGAGTGTGGCGGAGCCGTAACAGCGGGACGCGACAAGGCGCTCGGTCGCCAGAGGTCGATTGGGAGCACCGGCTGGAGACGCTCGAGGCGCGGATCGAGCATCTGGAGGCAGTGCTCGAAGGACTTTAGGATGCCGTCCATCGTCGGGCGATCCTCGAACACGAGAGGATCGGCGGGTTGCACCGGCGCGCAGAGCCCGATCGGATAGCGCGTGACCCCAGCCGCAACGCTCGAAAACGCGGGCACTGATGGCCGGTTCGCGACCGATCGAGGACCTACAGCCGAGGCTCGCTACCACCACGAGCCGCGATCCGACGTTGCGACCCACGGCACAACAACGCACCCAATCTCAACACCGGTGAGCACCGTCAGCGCTCCCCAGGTCGCTGAACAGCCGGCGGGTCAGGGTCCTACCCTGGGCGATGTTCAGCCGTGCCTGAACGAAGGTCTGTATCGGACGATCACCGGGATCGTCACGATCGCGCCGATCCTGTTCCTTGCTCTTGCCGTGTGGCAGGCGTGGGACCAGTCGCTGCATTGGTCTGACCTGGTCGTGTTCGCGATCACCTACCTCCCGATCGGCCTCGGGGTGACGGTCGGCTTCCACCGTCTGCTCACGCATCGCAGCTTCAAGACGAGCCCGTTCCTGCGCGGAGTGCTCGCCGCGCTCGGCTCCGCCGCGATCGAAGGGCCCGTCATCTCCTGGGTCGCCGACCATGCGTCGAGCCGGCCTTCGTGATCGACCCCTGGCGACGCTGGCTGCTGGTGGTGTGCTCGGACGGGACGATCCCGAGGTAGGCCGACAGCCGGTCGGGGTGATCGAAGCGCTCCCACTCGCCGATCTCGGCGCACAGCCCGAGCGCAGAGAGCGTGTCGATCCCGCGCAGGCACCTGAGCCGACCGACCGCCTGCGCGCACGGCGACTCAATCACGAGCTTCTCGAGCTCGGCCTCGACCCGGTCACGGCGGGCGACGAGCACGTCGTGCGCGTGCAGGTAGTCGGCCATCGTCACCTGCGACGCGTGATCGACGAACCGCAGGCCGGCGAGCCACGCGCGATGCGCTCGCGACCACGCACGCCCCGGCCCCTCCCAATACACCTCGCGGCGCAACAGGAACTTCCCGAGCCGGTGGCGGGCGCGCATCAGATCAGCGCGAATGTCCTCCCGGCAGCGAACGAGGTCCCGCAGCCGCTCGCGCTCCAGCGACGGGACCGTCACGATCGCCAGCTCCCCGGCCGCCAGCAGCCGTGCGAGCCGGACCGCGTCGCGCTTGTCGGTCTTGATCCGATCACCAGGCCGCCGCTCCGTGCGCCCCGGTGCGCACACCGACACCTCGATCCCTCGCGCCCGCGCGCGACGCGCCAGCCCATAGCCGGTCGGGCCCGCCTCGTACACCATCCGCGCCGGCACGGGAACCTCCATCAGCCGCTCCAGCAGCTGATGCGGACGCCCAACCATCCGGGCAGTGCTCAGCTCGCCTGTCCCCTGGTCGAAGATCGCGATCGTCGACTCGTGCGCGTGCACGTCAAGACCGACCCAACGGATACCGTCAGCCATTAGGCACTCCTCTCGTGGATTGTGGGCCCCGCGCCGAGGCCGGAATCCTCAGCGCGAAGACTTACCCCGCAGCCTGCGCGGGGAGTGCCGACCACTTCGACACGGAGCCGGCAGCTCCTCCATAGGGTCCCGGTGTTGAAATGGGGTCCGCCCGACGCGGGCGACGGTTCGCGTTAGGGTCGAAGACCGGACCGGGGTCTGACCCACATATGGTCTGGACCCCTGGTGGTGTCCTGAGTTAGAAGTGTCGACCTCGGTCCGTGTCTTCGGGAGCCGGTCTGACCTGATAGGAGCGTCGATCTTGCGAGGAGCGCCGATCCCCCACCGGGACGTTGTCGACCGGATCCGCCATAACGTACTTCAGCGGGGAAGGGTTGAGCGGATGTCAATGAGCAGAAGTGGTCTGGGACCCTCGAGCGTGCTGGTCACGCCCGATCACGCGGGCAACGTCGTCGGGGTCGACCCTCATAAGCGGACGTTGTCGGCGACCGTCGCCGATCCCCGTGGCGGGATCCTCGCCAGCGGACACTTCCGGGTGTCCGGGGACGGGCATCGGGCGCTGGAGGCGTGGGCGCGGCAGTTCGGTCAGATCGCGCGCTGGAGAGTCGAGGGCGCCTCGAGCTGGGGGCGCCACACCGCGGTCTTCCTGGTCGCCCGCGGCTATGACGTGCGCGACGTGTGCGCGAACCGCACGCCGCGGTCTGACCGGGCGCGCCAGCGCGGGAAGTCCGACACGCTTGACTCAGAGCGAATCGCGCGCGAGACGCTCGCGCATCCACTGCTGCCACGGGCGTTCAAGCGCGCCGGGCAGGACAGCGGACCCGACGAGCTGCACGAGCTGCTCTCGTTGCGGCACAACCAGCGCCGCTCGATCCTCACCAGCCGCCAGCACCTGCTCAACGAGGCCGAGCACCTGCTGAGTAGCCTGCCGCTCGAGCAGCGCGAGCAGCTGCCCGACACCAAGGCGGTCCGCCCCCGGCTCGCCGCCCTCGCTGCTCGCAACCGCCGCCGGCGCCATGACCAGCCGACCACGCTCAGGCTCAAGCTGCTCGACGACTACCGGGCCCAGATCGCCAACCTCGACGCACAGGACAAGCAGGTCACCGCCGAGCTCGCCGCGCTCGTGAAAACATCAGGCTCGACACTCGGCGAGCTGTGCGGCCTCTCGACCGTGCTCGTCGCCGAGCTGCTGGTCGAGGTCGGCGACCCGCGCCGGTTCACCATCGGCGGGTTCGCGCGCTTCAACGCCTCAGCGCCGCTCGCCGCCTCGACCGCGGAGGGACCCGGCGAGCCCGTCCGCCACCGCTACAACCCCGGCGGCAACCGCCGCGTCAACCGGACCCTGCACATGATGGCCCTCACCCAGCTCCGCTGCGAGCCGCGCGCCCAAGCGATCTACGCGAACGCACGCGCGAACGGACACACCAAGAAGGAGGCCCGCCGCATCCTCAAGCGCCACCTCTCAGACGTCATCTACCGCCGCATGACCCGTGACCTCGCACAACCCGCCGCCGATCATCCCCTCCTCATCGCCGCCTAACGGCTCACAACGCCGAGGACTCATATGCCGCGCACCACGCCCGCAGACCCGCACATCGCCTCACACGCCGTCAACCCGCAACCACGAGGTTGCAGCTAGACGAATTCCTTGACATAGGAGCTTCTAAATCGACCGGAGTCCCGAATGATCTCCGACGTGGTCGTCCCGTCGGCTTGGGCGCGTCCGAGCAGCGCCCGCCGAAGCTTGGGGTCAAGCCCGGCCGGGCAACGGACGCGCTGGGTTGCCGCGAGGGAAGTGCGGTTAGCGCAAGCCCCATTTTTCGCGGTCGACGAGCCGGCGTCCGGAAACCGAAGTCGCGCGGATCCTCACCCAATGTGTCTTTAGGCCGGGCCGGTCCCACGGCTCGAGCTCAAAATCCTCGAGCCGGTCGATCTCGGCCGGGTCGGTGACTTCCTCGGCTTCGCCAACCATGATCACGCTCCACCCGGCCCGCTCAACGGGATCGGTGCCGTCGATCTCAAACGCCGCGGTCCCGGAGCCCAAGCCCCAGCGGAGCCTGGACCCCAGCGCCGAGCGGAAGACGACGGACTGCGTTTCATCGTCGAAGGCGTAGTTGACCGGACGGATCATCGCTGGGTTCCCGCTGAGGGCAATCCGCCCAACGCCACCGGCGGCCGCGGCGAGCATCCGCCTGCACTCGTCCGGGGCGATATCGACGGATTCGATCATCGGTTCGCGGACGTCAGCGGGTGGCCGTTCGTCATGCTGTCGCGCCGGTGAGCCCGAACGCGCCCAGCAGCCGCTCTTCCTGCTCGGGGGTGAGATTGGTGGCTAGAAGCTCGGCGTCGTTGCCGCGGAAGGCTTCGGCGACCTCATGCATGCGGGGCTCGGTCGTCAATGCGAACAGGGCCGAGGTGCCCACGGTGACGTTGGCGCTCAGTGTGCGGAAGTACTCGGCGCCGAGCGCCAGCCCGAGCTCTGAGCCTTCCTCGTCATCGGGGCTCGGCGCGGGGCGCAGGCGCCGTGTTTCGGGTTTGGTCTCCGGTTTGGGGCTATCCTCGGGCCAGCTGACGACGACCGCGTCGAGCACCTCGATCAGCTCGCGGCGGTCAAGATCCCGAAGCATCTCAAACGCCGCGTCGGCGCCATCCGCGGACGGAAACTTCCAGGCGGTCAAAGTGGCCATCACACCACCTCCCTCGTTCGGGCACGCACGTCAAACGCACGCCTCTCCACGTCCATCTGTCCGTCTCATAAGCTCATGACGGACCGACATCCAAACTACGCTCGGCCACCGTCGATGTCAAAGCCTTCTCTTCGCGGTCCAGTGTGGACGGCGCCATCGAGCGCATCCAGGAGCTTGCGGTTCGGTAGCTCATCCCCGGCGGGACGGATGCCGGGCGTCGGGGAGCATCACCGCTGGTTGCTCGGGATCGCGCGGTGAAATTGGGGGCGAGATGTCCGGGATCTGTTGTCGGCGAGAATCGATGACCCGCACGCGAGATGCACGGCGCGCAGGAGGTCCGGTTCGGACGAGCGTGTGGCCCGATTGGCGATGATGCGAAGGAGCCCGAATGTCTGAGCAGAGCCCGACCGCCGCGGCCCAGCGGCTGGAGCCCTCGGCGTCCTATAGCTTCACGATGCGCTTGCACATAGCTCAGCAGGGCAACGCGTTCGCGCGGGTCGCGGCGGCGATCGCGGATGCGCAAGGAACCTGATCCTGGCGCGAGCGGCAGTATCGCGAGAAGCTGAAGAGCGAGGATGTGCTCGCCCTCGCCGCGGTCCTCCGCGACCTGGCCGCCCAGCCTCGGCTTACGGCCCGAGAGGATCAGCTCCACGACCGCCTGCGAGCGCTACTCGCCTCCGAGCTGGCGTGCGCGCTCCAGATCGACATCACCCAAGCCGGCACCTACATCGACCAGCACGTCGCTCGCGCTCGACGAAGCCAGGCAACACCGACCGCGACCGGTCCCTGAGCAGACGACGAAGCGCGCTCGCCCGCCGCGGTAGACACCCCGGGGCGCCGCGCCCGGGGGGCTGCGAGCCGCTCCTCGCTGATAGCGCAAGCCGCTCTGGCGTCCGGCGACACCCGCCGCGCCTCGCGCTCGTCGAAACCGAACTCAACTCGGACCCGAGAGAAGAGAGCAACGGCGACAAACACAAACCGTTGCCTCTCGCGGGTCCTGTACAATACTTATCCCATGAACTTAAGGCGCAGGACACTAGGTAGGTAGGTGAGTCCTCAAGCCAGGGCGCCGACTGGGCGCAAGAGGTGTCGCGACGTGTAATAGTCTCGCGTTGGGGACCAAGAGAAGGAGCATGACGATGGCTGAGAGCGTCTATCGCGTAACCGAGTTGGTTGGTGTCAGTAGCGAATCGTGGGAGGCAGCTGCCCGCAACGCGGTCGAGACCGCCGCGAAGAGTTTGCGGAACCTGCGTATTGCCGAGGCTCACCGCTTCGACGTCACGATCGAGAACGGCAAGGTGACGAGCTACCGCGTGCGCGTGAATGTTTCGTTCAAGTACGAATCGGGCGACTGAGCTGGAGCTCTCCCGTCCGTCGCGCCCTGCCGCTGGCGAAAGGCCCCGGCTGAATCGGCCGACGGCTCAGACCGGTGCCGCGGCCACTGTTCGGGCGCGACCGAGAGATCCCGCGGGATGCGGGCCTAGCCTGAACCGATCGATCGTTTGCGCGTAAGCGCGGCCGATCTTCCCACCCAACAAAGCCGGCGACGGGATCGGGAACGACGATCCAACAAGAACCGGATCACGCGCCCCCCGCGTCATCAGTCTCGGCACTTGGGCCGACTTGACGTCCCGCTCGGAAGCGCGGTGCGGCAGACTCCACCTTAGTTAGACGCTTGCGCGCTCCGATCGACAAAACGTTGTCGATGTGGCCGGCGAGATGTAGCCTTGGGATACCGGCAACGGGCGCAGACACCTCGGTTTCGGCCCATAGGGTGCCGAGGTCTGGAACGAGCTGGTGGGAGAACGCGGTCGGGTTGATTGACCGGGCGATGTTCGCTGCCCCGAAGGGGCCACCGGTTTCGGGCGAAGTCCCGGAAACCGGAGTAGCTACTTCCTGAGGAAAAAGTGCTTCACGACCGCTGTGGATGAATCAGCCCGAATCCAGAGCGACTGAAGCGACTGGGGTCTTGGGTTTCGCGTTCACCGCTCATGTGGCGGCGCGGGAGTTTTTCCTCGGGAAGTAGCTAGTAGTGCTTTGTTAGTTGTGGGGTAGGAGTTCGGCGGGGTTGCGGCGAACCCTTCTCGCGTTGCTGCCGATCGCGAGGAGGTCATGATGGCTGTTGTGAGTGCTGGTGTCGGTGAGGATCGGGTTGTTGATGCGCCGGTGGTGGTGGCCGTGCGGTTGGAGGCGTTCGGTGTCGAGGTGCTGGCGGGGGCGATGAACCGGCCGGTGCAGGTTCGTAACGGCGGGTTGTATCTGCGCGGCCTGCTGGAGCAGGGTGCTCGCAAGTCGCTGGAGCCGTTGGTCGAGCGGTTGGGCGGCGATTCGGACTATCAATCGATGCAGCAGTTCCTGGCGGACAGCCCGTGGGATCCGGCGCTGGTGGTGAGGGCGGTCGCCGAGCGGGTCGTTCCGGAGATCGACGTTCAGGCGTGGGTGCTGGATGACACGGGGTTCCCGAAGGACGGCAAGGACTCGCCGGGGGTCAAGCGCCAGTACTCGGGGACGCTGGGCAAGACGGGGAATTGTCAGATCGGCGTCTCGGTGCACGCGGTCGGCAGCAAGGGGACGGTGCCGTTGGGGTGGGCGCTGTATCTGCCGGAGGAGTGGTGCGATGACCCTGAGCGGCGCCGGAAGGCGAAGATCCCTGAGGAGATCGGGTTTCAGACCAAGCCGGAGCTCGCGGCCGAGCTAGTCGAGCGCGCCGCTGGCTGGGAACGATCTCGAGCACGCCGAGCGCCTGATCGCACCGCTCGCGCTTGTCCTTGAGCGCAGCGGGCGCGGCGCGACGACTCGCCGCTGGCTCGACACGCTCGGCCCCGAGGCGCTCGAGCGGCTGCCGGCGTTGGCCCTTGCCGCGGGATGGTTTGGCGCGCTGGAGGGCGATGACCCCGAAGCGCAGCGTTGGCTTGCCGTCGCTGAGCGACGATCAGACGATGGGTTTCCTACCCTGGGAGCATCCTCGGCTGCGTCTGCGGTGGCGCTGCTTCGTGCCGCGATGTGCCCGGCCGGCGTTGAGCAGATGCGAGCAGACGCCGAGTTCGCCGTCGACAGCGAGGCGCAGTGGAGCCCGTGGCGTGCGATCGCGGTCGTCTTCCTCGGCCTTGCGCACGTGCTGGGTGGAGACGATCGCCGCGCCCAGGAGGTGCTCGCCGACGGCGTCCGACAGTCCCGCCGGGTCGACAGCCACGACGTATGGTCGCTGGCGCTCGCGCAGCTGGCCCTGTACGCGCTCGAACGCGGGGAGCTGAGGGACGCCGAAGCGCTGTCGCGCGAAGCCCGCGAGCACGCCCTCCTGACGCGCGGCGCGACCATCGCGTTTGCGTTCGTGGCAAGCGCACGCGTCGCGCAGCGCCGAGGCGACGCGCGCAGGCTTGCCGAATATGTCGCGGGCGTGCAACTGCGCCGGCCCCAGCTGACGGCAGCAATCCCGTCGATGTCAGCGCTGACGCTGCTCCAGCTCACGCGCATTCACATCGCCTCGGGCGACTCGGCCGGCGCCCGCACAATCCTGCGCGACGTGAACGACCTGCTGCGGGAGCGCCCCGATTTGGGGATCGTCGGCGACGTTGCAAAGCAGCTGGCCGAGCAGGTGCGAACGCTCCCGATCAACATCGCAGGCGCGACGACGCTTACTCCCGCCGAGCTGCGCCTGCTGCCGCTGCTACCGACGCACCTGTCGTTCCCGGAGATCGGCGCGCGGTTGTTCCTCTCGCGTCATACCATCAAGACGCAAGCGACCTCGATCTACCGCAAGCTCGACGTGTCATCGCGCGCCGAGGCCGTCGCCCGCGCCCGCGACCTCGGCCTACTCGACGAATTCGTCAGAGACGCCCCGACCGCCCGGTAGCGGCGGTAGTGACCAACGCCTCGACCGGCCACGCCGCGACTTCATACCGTCGGGGCGATGGGCGCGGACGCTTGCCGCGATCTACTTAGCGCTGGATGGCAGACCACGCGCAGACGATGCGGAGGCTAGCCAAGCTAGGCCGCCAGCGGGAACTCACACCGAGACGACCGCTGTGAGCGATCAGCCGGACACCGCGTCTGGGACTACGCGTGATGATGGTCGAGCTCAAGGAGACGGCCTCCTAGTCCGGTGGCGGGCAATGGTGGTCTCGGTGCCTAAGGCGACCCTGAGAAAGGGGATCGCGGGGCTCGTCGTCGTGTTGATCCTGGCGTGCTCGCTTGCCGCCAGCCTGATCGGCTCGACGCACGCGTTCACGCTGCACAACCTGCCGTTCGGTGTGACCGGATCCTCCTCGCTCGTGAGCGCGGTGGGCAAGAAGCTGTCCCTGAAGACGATCCAGTATCCGAACCAATCCGCTGTTGAGCAGGCGATCGCTCAGAACAAGATCTACGGTGCGCTGATCCCCGGAAGCAAGTCGGACACGCTGATTGTCGTTCCAGCGGCGAGCTTCGCCATCCAGATCGAGATCGGACCCGCCTTCCGGGACGCAGCCGCGAAAGCGCACACGCCACTCGTCGTCCAGCAGTCACACCCGCTACCCAGCGACGAGCCCACCGGTGCCGTCCCTGGCCTGCTGCTGTTGCCGCTTCTGATCGGCGGCTTTCTGGCGTCTGTCCTGCTGACGAAGGCGACCGGAATTGCGACGGCACCGGGACGGATGGCGATCCTCACCGCATATGCCTTCGCCGGGGCGCTGCTGACCGACGTGATCGCCGGGCCGCTGATCGGCGCCTACTCGGGTAGCCATTTCTGGATTCTGTGGCCCATCTTTGCGCTCATCACGACGGCCGTCGCCCTGTCCGCGGCCGCGATCGAGCGGGCGCTGGGAGCACTGGGAACGGTGGTCGTCGTCTTGCTCTTCATCGTTCTCGGCGGGTCTTCGTCCGGCGGAAGCGGGATCCCTTACCTGCCGCCCTTCTGGCACGCCATCGGACCGTATCTGCCGCCGCAGAACGCGGTGGTCCTGATCCGCAACACGATTTACTTCGACGGCAACGGCACGACGCACGCGTTCGTCGTTCTCGGACTTTACGTCCTCATCGCTGTCGCGCTCGGCGCCTACTTCAACTGGCTCCGGCCCCAGAAGCCTCCTCAGGGCGCTCCGGCCCCGGCTACCGCGGCGCCGAGCTCGCGCCGATCGCGCGTCGTGCCGGTGGTCGGCGCGCTGCTCGTCGTGGCCTTCATGCAGATCCTGTTTACGGTCAACTACACCACGGCCGAGCGCAACCCCGTTGCGTCCAACCTGCCGTTCGGCGTGATCGGCTCCTCCCCCCTCCTCACAGAAGTTCAGAAGCACATGTCGCTGAAGACGATCCAGTATCCGAACCAATCCGCGGTCAACCAGGCGCTCGGTCAGGCCAAGATCTACGGCGCTCTGGTGCCAGGCAGCACGAACACTCTGATCATCAACGGGGCCGCAAGCGCCTACGCGGGGTACCCACTGGTGACCAACTTCGCGAACGCCGCAATGCAACAGAACGCGAAAATCAAGCTTCAGGCCAGCAACGCCCCGCCATCTGCCGACCCGTTCGGCGTGATCCCGTCGATCGTCCTGATCGCGCTCCTGATCTCGGGATATGTGTCTTCGACGATGCTGATGACTGCGACCGGGACCTCCACGGGCCCGTTGCGCGTCGCGCTGCTGGTCGTCTTCGCGTTCGTTGCAGGACTGCTGCTCGACCTCATCTCCGGCGCGATTGCCTGGGGATGGCCGATCCACCAGTTCTGGCCCGTGTGGCCGATCATGGCCCTCACCGTCCTTGCAGTCGCGCTTGTCGCGTCGGTGCTGCAGAAGCTGATCGGGCCTGTCGGGACGCTAGTAACGATCATCGTGATGATCTTGTTCGGCAACCCATCCTCCGGTGGCGCAAACGGGGTTCCCTTCCTGCCGTCCTTCGGCGCGACATCGGCCTTTTTGCCGCCCCGCAACGCACTACCGCGATCCACAACACGATGTACTACAACGGGAACGGGATAACCCAAGCGCTCGTGATCCTCGGGATCTACGCCCTCGTGTTCGGCGCGTTGAGCCAACTCCTCGGTTCGTACCGCACGCCGCGGCTGAAGCACGTCACGCCCGAAACCGACCTCCAGGCCGCAAGCGTGAGCATCGCAGGCACACGCCGTATAGACGCAAATCGGCCGCTGACGCTTCACCAACTCGCGACCACCACCGACGGAAGCGTTGTCCGCTCGGGGAGGTACCAATGCACGTGAGCCGGGCGCTAGGTTGATCATTCAGCGGGTGGGTTAGGGCCCGCGCCGAACCGAAAGCAGGGCAAGACTGGTAACGATCGCGCACCTGCTGTTC
>CAWFKF010000091.1:0-269261 GCA_963816005.1 uncultured Solirubrobacteraceae bacterium
CCAGCCCGCGAGTTCCTCGACGCTCGCTGGACCGCCGATGTCGTCGAGTTCTCCGTTGCGTTGGAGGTGCGCGGCGACCGTGAGGTGGTCGATCGCCTCGCCGGCGCTGTGCAGCGCGCGCATCGCGGCGAACACTCGCCCGTGCGCGGGTCGGTAGAAGTCGTCGTCCTGGAGGCCGACGTCGAGGACGCCATGGAGGCTGCGTTCGTCCAGGAGAACGGCGCCGAGCACTGACCGCTCGGCCTCGAGGTTCTGAGCGTGTGCGGCGTAGTGGACGGCCGATGTCATGCCGCGGTGCGCTCCTGGTGGTCGTTATTGCGCTCGGCGAGCTCGGACCATAGGTCTCGGTATTGGCGTTCGGAGTAGTGCAGCGGGTGTTCGCAGAGTGCTGTCCAGCGGGCGGTCAGGACGAAGCGCTCGAGGGTGGGGTGGATGGCGCCGAGCTCGGCGAGCGCCGCGGCACGGTGGTCTCGCCCGTGTCGCTGGATGGCGCGGGTGAGGTGGTCTTTGGCAGCCGGCCAGCTGAGAGCGCTCTCGTCGGATGATCTCGGGTCGCCGGTTGGGGGGAACGCCGTGCCGTGCCGGTCGCGGTCCGCGGTGGCGAAGCGTTTCGCGATGAGCTCTTCGGCGATGCGATCGAAGTCGGGGAGGGTGGTGGCCTTTCCGCCGATGTATGGGTCGCCGACCATCTGCGTGAACCCCGCCGCGATGCGGTCGGGTTCGAGGCGCTCGAGGAGTCGGTCCGCCGCTTCGTGCCAGCGCCGTGTGTCGCGGCGGTACCGGATTGCCGGGCTGCTGCCCAGCGCCGGCTTCCAGGCGTCGATGAACGCCTCGATCACCCAGTCGCTCGTCGCGTATGCCACGGAGCTGTCGACCGGTCCTGGCTGACCGCCCTGCAGGTTTTCTCGTTGTTCTTCTGGATCGGCGTCAGCTGCGCGCGTGCTAGAGGGCGGTGAATCGGGGATGCCGGTGGCGGCGTTTCCGCCCTGCCAGTTCTGTTCCGCCGCTCTGCCAGTTTCGTTCGGGCGCCCCGCCGGTTCGGTTTTACCGCCCTGGCCGTTTCGCTCCGCCGCCCTGCTCGTTTCGTTTCCCGACGCTGCCAGTTCGGTTTCACCGCCCTGGCTGAGTGGCGCTTCGTGGATGGTGTAGATGCTGGGCAGGTTCCGCCCGCCGTTGGTCGGTCGTCGCCGTTCGATGGTGAGCAGACCGGCCGCTTCGAGGATGTGGTGGCAGTCGTCGACGCGATCGACGTGGAGCCCGGAGTGCTCGGCAATTTGCGAGCGGGTCACCTGCGCCTGCGTCCACGTCCCTTCCGGACCCTGCCGAACGCAGAACTCGAGCAGGACGACGATCAACCCGAGATCTCGCAGCAGATGCCCACCATCTCGAGGCGCCGCGAGCCGGTCGGCCATCGGCACCGTCACGGCGATGAAGCTGTGCTCGTGGATGAGGAGATGCGCGATGCTGATGCTGCCTCCGCGCTCGGGGTCGGGCTGCGTTTCTCTGCGCAGAACGCCGGCCTGCTCGAGGCAGGTCAGCATCTTCGCGATGTTTCCCTTGGCCACTCCGCCGCGGGCGGCAAGCAGGTCGTAGCTGTAGCGGACGCGGCGTTGCTGGCCGATGTTCCGCTGCTCGTTGGCGAGTTGGCAGAGCAGTCCGTAGAACCCGATCGTGCGGACGCGGCGAGGGCCGGCTGTGTGTTCGCGGATCGCCTCGACCGCGCGCGTGTACACCATGAAGAAGGGCAGCTCGCGGCGGTCCGCGATCGTGACGGGATCGTGCGTATGGCCGACCGCCGTCATGCCGTCCCCACCCCGCTGACGAGAGTGCGCGGCACCGGCGGACGAGCTGCGACGTGGCTGACGTTCGTGTCTCCGCGAGGACCAGTCATGCGGTCCGAGTGGGCCGGCGCGATTGCCGCCCCCGAAAATCCTGATGCACCCATATTGCACCCAAATGCCAGCTCGAGCGGAGCACGGCGATGGAGTGCGATCTCAGCAAACACCTTGTCTTGCAGGTATTTCCTGAGAGTGGGCGATCCAGGACTCGAACCTGGGACCTCTTCCTTATCAGAGAAGCGCTCTAACCGACTGAGCTAATCGCCCTTTGCCTGCAAACGAGCACCTTTCGCGTCACCCTTGCTGTCGCTCACATGCCTTGATGGCACTTCCATGGCACATTCGACACTCGTCCGCATGCGCGGGATGGTAGCGCCGCCTGCTCGAACCGGCGACGTGAACCGGGGGCTGGACGGCTCCGATGCCATTCGGTTCAGCCCGATGCGCGCTCGGATGCTGTCCAGGTACGCGCAGCGTCCTCCCGCTCCGCCGCGACCATCAGATCGAGCATCGCGTCGTCCCAGGGCGCTGCAGGCGTGTGGAGGTTCGTCAGCGCGACGGAGTGGCGGTCGGGCCCGAGGGCGGCATAGTGGCCGCGCTGCAGGGCAGGCTGGTAGAAGGCGACAAACCGCGTCGATGGCGAGCCCGTGCGCGACCGCACCTGGACGCGGTAGTAGCTGCGGGACTCGACCTGCATCCATGCGCCCAGCGTCCACTGGGCGTCCTCGACCGTGAAGGTGAGGTCGTCGTCGTCGATGAGGATGCACTCTGCCTTGACGTCGTGCGGCCGTGGAGGGATGCGGACCGTGACCGTGTCGAAGTAGCAGGACCCAGGGGTGGTTGCGAACCGCTGCCGCAGGGCGTCGATGAGTTCGTCCCGGGTCCGGAACTCGGCGAGCTGGCGGAGCTCCTCGACGACGTCTGACAAGCGCGGCCCATCGGGCGGTTGGACCGGCCGAAGCAGGACAGCGGTATCGCGGAGAGAGACACCGGTGAGGGGCAGCCGGCCGCCGCGCAGCAGTGCGCGCCAGGCGTCACGGACCCGGAGGCGAAGGTCTGTCACATGCGATTGCTGCAGGTCCCGCGCGAGGAGGTAGACGAGTGCGAGGAGCTGCGCGTCGCTGTGCTTCTCGCGGACGAACGACACGACGGTCTCCGCGCTATCAGCATCGAGGCGGGCGATGTAGCCGGGGCGCTCATCGCGGCCCCACATGGCCTCGATCGTTTCAGCAGTCGCCTCGCTGAGGGCATCGGCGTCGACCCATTCGCGCTCGTAGAGCCGGGCGAGAAGGTGAAGGAAGATGACGTAGTTGCTCACGACGACCTCAGGGCCGGCGACATCCTGGAACGCAGTGGAGCCCAGACCAGAGACGAAGCGGCGGATGAAGTTCTTGAGGAGCACGTTGATGCGTGCCTGACGGCTCCATCGGCGACGATGGGCTTCGACCTCCTCTTCGTCGCTGTCCGCATCGTCGGTCTGCAATCCTTTTTCCCCCTCCGCCGCAATGGCGGCGGCCGCGGCCGCGGCGTCGGTGTTCGCGGGTTCGAGGAGATCGGCGAAGGAACTTGTGATCGCGTTGAGGATGATCTGCAGGCGAGATCTCCCGTACGCCCCAGCGCCGCCGGACCGGATGAGGTACTGGCGGAGCTTCGGGTGTCCGCGGAGCATCTCGTAGTCGACGTCGGAGTAGTCGAGGTGGAGTTCGTTGCCGTCGGCGGACTCCCCGGCCGGTCTTCCCTTCCCGGCGAGCTGCCAGAGACTGCGCCGATCGAGAACCATCGTCGCTTCGAGCTCTTGGAGGAGGAGTTCGAGCTCATCGTCGTCGAGGTCGAGGTCGCCAATGCGGGAGAGTCGCTCATCGCTGTCCGGGGACGCGTGGAGAGTGGCGCTGAGGCTCTCGCGATCGCAGGGGAAGACGGCATTGGATCGCGTGCCATCAGGGAACTCGAGCCGGATGGGATTGGCTCGGCCGAGGATCTCCCGGGCCTCGTCGCCGAAATGAAGGACGAGCGGTGGCCCCTCGTCGGCTGCTTCGACGGGCAGGACAGTCCCGCGGATGATCAGCTGAAGGTCGGCCGTCGTCGGAAGAACGCCGCGGTAGGTGATACGAAGGCTGGCCTCGCTCCATTCCGCGCCGGTGAGCTGCCATCCGGCGTCTTCGAGATGATCTGCGTCCTCCGAGGATAGGTACGCCACGTTGAGGTCAGCCGCGTCCGCAACAAGGTCGCCGATGTCGAGCCCAGCAAGCACGTCGTCGAAGGCATGTGGCGATCCGCGCAGGAGGTTTCCCATCTCAAAGTTGCCATCTGGATCCGTGCGCCCGAGAGCGGCAATGGACGCGTTCGCGGAACCCTGAAGGCAGATGGCGCTCGTGGGTGTCTGCAGCACGAACAGCTTGGCGTGGATCCATGCGTCGTCGTGACGGCTGACGCTGCGAAGCTCGATGCGGCCAGCGGAGGTTGCGGCGAGGTTCGTCAGAGCGGACGGATCGACGGACGTGCGGCCTGGCTGAAGCAGGACGGTTGTGAGATCGGGATGGAGCCGATGGATGAGATCGCCGAGCGCCCGCGTGTGCTCGTCGAAGAAGGGGGCGAACACCCAGAGGTGTTCGACGTGCTCGTCGCCGACCGCCTCGGTGAGCTGGTCGAGGAAGCTCGTATCGAGGTTGTGGCGGACGCGGGACAGGCGAGGCGTCGCACGGAAGAGCCACGGCGAGCCCTCCAGGAGGCGGTCGACGTGCCAAGCGGCGGTCCGAGTGAGGAGGTCGCGGTCGCGGATGCGTTCGAGGAGCTCACCAACCGCCACGAATTCGGGGAGGTTGGCCTCGTCCTCGGCGGCATATGTGTAGGTGGTGAAGAGTTCGCCTCCTGACGCGAATCCCTGCATCGAGACGTTGCCGCTGCCGACGGCAAGCCATCCTGCTTCGGTGGTCGTCAGGAGCAGCAGCTTGGCGTGCGAGCTCGGCCGGCGGAGGATCGGCTCGGCGACGTACTGGCTGTTCGCGTGGCGCACCAGTCCGCTGTCGGCGAAGTGGTCACAGCTCCCGAGGTAGGTCTTCTCGTCGCCGAGGAGAATCCGGTTGCGGCAGGTGCCTGGGAGGTTGGGGAGGATCATGCGCTCGAAGAAGGGCAGGTCGAGCCCGTAGCTGAGAATGAGGGCGTGTTCCCATGACCCCGACAGAGCGAGCGGCAGCTCGAGCTCGGGCACGGGTGTCATCCGGAGACGAGCAGGTCGCGGCCCGCGTCGGTGAGACGGTGCTCTGCGGCGCCAAACGCTCCGCAGAAACCCAGCTCGTGCGCCGTCGTGGAGAGGGCGGTGAACCGTGAGTCGCTGAACCCGAGCGGGTTGTGGTGCCGGTGGAATCGGAGGCGGTTTCCCTCTCGCTGGAATCGGAATGTGTTGTCCGGGAGCTTTGAGGTCGCGACGATCAGGTGCTGGCGGATGACGTAGTCGGTCATGAGCCAGTAGGCGATGTCGAAGATCGTCGGCGAGCCCGCTCGCACACGCGCGCGGAGTGACCGCATGAATCCATGGACGCTCAGGCGTCCGTCCTCGCCGCACCGGGAGATGGCAGTCCATGCCGGCGACATCCACGTCTCAGGATGGCCGAAGCGCAGGAAGAGGGTGGCGAGGGTCGCGATGCCACCGGCGATGCGGCCCGCAGGCTCGCTGGAGCCTGCTATCAGGCGGTACAGCGCGTCCTCGCTGAGTGGGGCATCGAGGCCGCACCGCTGATCGAAGGTTGCTTCGGTTGCGCCGACGACGCTGGCGAGCCAGTTGAGGAGCTCGGTGAAGGCGGCAGCACCATCGAGGCCGGGCGCGACCACAGCGAGCAGCTCTGCCATACGGTCGAAGTCCAAGCCCGTTGCGACGTGCTCGGCGAGGGCATCGAGAGACAGCGGACGGAGGTCGCCGTCGTTGTCGATGCCCCAGTCGCAGAGATCGACGAACATGCCCGTCAGGGCAAAGGCGTAGTACTCGCGGGCCTGGTAGAGACGCCAGCGGGCATGGGTATCGGCGAGGTCCTCGCGCACCTGGCACCGCGCGCCGTTGCTCGCCGTGCCAAAGAAGACGAGCTGTCGGAAGGCTGCTTGATCCAGCGCGTGCCCATCTGTCTGGTTGGCGATGTCGAGGAGCATCCGAAACGTTGCCCGACGCGCGGGCGCGGTCTCGGTGGGCTCGGAGAGGAAGAGGTCGCGCAGCATCGGGCCGTCCTCGGCCTCGGCGGCACGGAGCCGGCAGAGGCACGCGGCACGCGCGTATTCGCGAACGCGCTCGATGGGCACCGCGGTTTCGTCCGGGTCGAAGTCGTGCCGGTAATACGCCGTGTCTTCAACTTCCCTCCGGAAAGCGGCAGCGAGCTCCTTGCCCTTTTCGGTGGGCACGTCGACCGGGTAGGGCAATCGCGGGCCGCCGGGATAGACGAGCCCCAGTCCGGCGAGCACGGAGCGGTAGTAGAGCCCGTACCCGCCCAGCGGCTCCTTGATGTAGTAGGTCGTTGTGTCGAAGCTGGGCGGTTCGTGGCCGGCGATGGACGCCGTCTTCCGCGACCCGGTGACGCCCGAGATCAGGTCGTGCTCCGCTCGATCGCAGAGATGCATGGCGATCGAGTAGATGAAGTCGCGCGGGCGGAAGAACTGAATCCACGCGCGCGTGCTCCTCGGGAGATCACGCCGCCAGAACTCGTCGAGGAGGAAGGCGTAGAAGCTGTGGTAGCGCGGATGGACGGTGAGGACATTGATCGTTGGGGAGAGCATGGGAAGGATCTGATCCGACGAGACGCTCGCGAGCCCGAGGTGGTCCTCCCCGCTGGTCGCGGCATACATGTGCGCGATCCAGCGAGGATGTGGCTCGGCGGGGGGATCTACGGTGGCGTCGATCATCAGCGTTCCAGTTTGCTCGCGGTCACTGGCCGCTCAGCGGTGCGATTCTGACCGCTTCCAGAGGGTGCGGCATGAGCGAAAGCTCTCCTAGGACCGACCGTCGTCGCCCGCGGCAACTAAAACGGCATGTCATCGTCATCAGCCGCATGGTTCGCGGAAATGGCGCCACTCGGAAGGGGGAGGTTCGTAACGACGTAGAGGTTGAGGATGTCTTCGCGATCCATGAACAGGATCTGGCTGCGCTTCGAAGCATCCAGCTTGTTACCGAGCCAGTTGCGCGCGGCCTTGGTGATGTCACCGCCGGCAACGATGAACGCGTGGTCGACAAGCACCCTCTTGCCGATCTCCGGATCGAAGATTTCATGCCCGAGCATCATTGACACTTGGTTGTGGATCTCGGCGACGTTGGCGCTACCCGGCTTGCTGACGCCGGCTGCGTCCAACTTCCCCTTCTTCGCCTGAATGCCGAAGTACAGAACGTGTTGTGTAGGAAGGGTCAACTTCATCCAGACGTCCTTGCCGTACTCAAGCGCCTTGTCCTTGTGTCCGGCCGCGGTGACCCGATGAAACCCGAGCTGCCGAAACAGGGGGAGTAGCACATCCTCGATGAGCATGTCCTCCGAGGCGGTCTCGAGGAACG
Source organism: uncultured Solirubrobacteraceae bacterium (assembly GCA_963816005.1). GTDB lineage: Bacteria > Actinomycetota > Thermoleophilia > Solirubrobacterales > Solirubrobacteraceae > Palsa-465. The sequence continues at coordinate 7,363 of CAWFKF010000091.1, forward strand.
CTTCGAGGCGCTCGCGCTTCACGAGCTCCGCCGTCGAGAGGGGGCGGTGCGGATCGGGGGAGAGTGCCGCCACGGTGTTGGTCGGCAGATGCTTCAGATAGCACTGCTTGTCGGGCGCGTAGAAGGCTTCAAACCCTTCGCGCGCGAGCGCACCGCTGAGCATCGCAAGTGCTCCCGGCCGCTCACGGGATTCCCCGACCGCATCGGCTTGATCCATCAGGATGCGGATCACGCGCGAGAAGGTCTCGGGCGGGATGTTCGCCGCCGGCTGCGGCTGCTCGACGATCTGTTCCAGCGTGTCGGCCACCCACGAGTTCCGGGTGGACCCGTCGTGCGCGAAATCGGTATCACAATCTTGGAAGAACTCGGTCAACCGACTGCTGCTGCGGTAGACGAAGTGCGCGTCCGCCTTCTCGTTTCCACAGATCATGTCGGCGATTTGCATGAGGGTGCGCCGCCTGAACTTCATCTGCCCATCCATCCATCCATCCATGATGCTGCTCGACGAAGGGATACGGTAGCTAATCGTGTTGTCTCCGCATGGACCCAGGCCAACATCGAGAGGTGGCGGTTCGGATGCCATCACAACGTATGTGCGCCGAGAGATGCCTGCGGGCGCCGTCGCCGCGGGGAGCGATTCTCGGGTGTCCCCCGGGACCTACGCCGACTCTGCTCCGATGTCCTCACGCGCTGCGTTGATGACGTCGTCGTAGATGGTGCCGAGGTCAGGGAATGGCGTGAGGCTGCTCTTCGCCGGTGCTCCCACCGTGACGAGCTCCTGAACCGCGTCGTTGAGCGTCGAGCTGGCACCGTCGATGACAGGGCGTTGCTTCGAGTCGCACGCAGTCAGAAGGACCGCGAGCAAGTGCTGAGCCTGCACGAGGTGCGAATGCGACGGCGCTCATCGTGTCGACCCTTCGTATCCTGAGCGAGGAAGATCCGGCGCAGCACTTCGACCGCATGTGATCACGTTTGAGCCCTGACGCCGCGGATCCTGGCTAACTTTGACGTGGCAGAGGGATGGTCGTCCGGGCAGTGCGCCAGGCTTCCTGAGGGCACCGCATCCCACCGAACCGATATGTTCCAGACGCTGAGTGAGCCGACGCTGGCCGCGACGACGTGGCGGGGAGGACTGGCCCGGTTTCGGTTGCGACGGGATCCAATTAGCGGGTCGCGCGATGCAGACCAGTCCACTGCCTCTACGTCGGCCACTCGGCAAGCAGGGTCTCCTCGCTGACGAACGGCGGCCCGGTATCGAGGGCCCGCGTAAGCCATCCCGTGGCCGGAAACCGTGACGCCACGCGATCGGCAGCCGTCAGCCTTGCTTCGGGCGAGTCAGCGGACCAAGTGCTCGCGTACAGCCCGAGAAGTCCGTCGAGACGTGCCCACAGAGCCCGCATTGCGTCTTTTCGTAGGACCTTGATGACACCAATGCTCGCAGCGGCGGCAGGATCGAGCTCTTCAAGGTGCGTAACGATGGTTCCGCGGACAACATAGCCCTGACTGCCCAACTCGGCTTCGGCACGGGCAGCCTGGTTGTGCGCCTGACCTACGGCATGTGCGTCGACAGCCCCTGCTGCATCGTGTTCGATCTTGGCTTCCCATGTGATGGCCTCCCGATGGTTGCCGAAGACGCCGCGCCAGCGACAATCCGTTGCGGCACCATATCTTGGTCGGGTTGCGCGATATCCGAGAAGAATGCCAAAAGTCTCCAATGCCTCTGCATACTGATCGTGGCTGGTGGCATCCATATTGGTTGTGAGTCGAGCCCGCCAGCGTTCGAGACGTTGACTCACACCCTGGCGTTCGAGCAACTCATCAAATGCGTGGATCGCGGCCACTCGGAAGTCATCTGGGTCAGGCATGCGAGCCGTGGCGAGGTCCTGCCGATGCCGAAACAACGATGCGCGCAGTCGATTGAACCAGGACGAGGAATGGCCCCCACGGTCGATGGCGCGCTCAAGGGTGACCAACGCGCGCGCGGCGGCCGCGGCGTCTCCACGGCGACCTTCCAGGTATGCGGCCTTCGCCTCGCACCACTGCGTGAACGCGCCGAGCTCGCGGAGTTGACGAACTCCATACTGATGCTGTCGTTCCCGAAAATGGTCCTCGGCAGTTCGATAGTCCTGGTACCCGTGCAAAGCTAGCCATCCAGCTACCTCATCGCTGGAGTCGTCGGGGGCATCCTCTGCGGTGCGCGTAGGTAGTGCCTGTGCAACCTCGCACAACTCTTGGTCGAAAGCATCGAAGTCGCGACTCAGGAATGCTTCGACACGAGTTACCAGCGCGTCGACATCGAGATCACTCCAGTTCTCAGCAACGTCAATCTCGGCCTGCACGTTGGTTGGTAGGCCTCGCCGGCGCGATTCTTGTCCAAAGTGAGCCGAAAAGCGGCGGTCCGCAAGGATGTACACCCCGTAATCGTCCTGGATCGTTCATTAACGGCCGCGCCCCGGGCGGGCCGGGGCGCGGGAACGTCCGCCTGAGCAGGGAGAATGCGGGTTGCGAAGCAGCATTCCCGATCTCAGGAGGATCACCCAGATGGTGGCGCGTGATGGACTGGTTGACAAGCTAGATGTTCGGGCGGACGGGACGGGCATGGTCGGGCATGCCGGCAGCGCGCTGATCGCCGGCGTCGCTGACCGGGTCGGGCTGACAAGAGCGCTGTCGGCGGCGATGGCCCCGACCCGGCAACGCGCGTCGGCGCATGACCCGGGGATAGTGCTGCGCGACCTGGCGGTGATGCTCGCCGACGGCGGGAGTTGTCTGGCTGACCTGGGAGCTCAGCGTGACCAGCCGGACCTGTATGGCAACGTCGCGTCTGACTCGACGGCGTTCCGGGTGATCGATTCGATCGACGAGGAGTGCTTGGGCAGGTTGCGCGCGGCGGTCGCGCTCTCCAGAGCGCGGGCGTGGAAGCTCGGGGCGCGGCCGGAGCGGTCGATCGCGAGATGGCACAGTCGTTCTGAGCGGACGGTGATCGACATCGACGCGACGCTCACGAGCGCCAGCTCGGAGAAGGAGCACGCGGCCGGGAACTTCAAGGGCGGCTACGGCCATCATCCGCTGCTGTGCTATCTCGACGGGACCGGCGAGGCGCCCGCAGGGATCCTGCGGCCGGGGAACGCCGGCTCGAACACCGCCGCCGATCACAAGGCCGTGTTGGATCTCGCGCTTGCGCAGCTCGACCCGGAGGCGCTTGACGGGGAGATCCTGATCCGCGCCGACGGCGCCGGCGCAACGCATGAGCTGACCACATATTGCCGCGAGGCGGAGCTGCTGTTCTCGTTCGGGTTTGACCTCTCAGAGCCGGTCCGCGAGGCGCTCGTCGCGGTCCCGGAAGCCTTGTGGATAAACGGGGCTCCGTGGATGATCGGGGGTGACTCTCGATCGAGATTCCGTCCTGAGCAGGGCTTTTGGTCGTCGGAGCGGCGGGTGGAAGTCGCGTGCGCCTCTGCTGCTGGGTTGTGGACTGCTCGCTGGGCCCCGTGCCCGGCGATCGTGGGCACAGCGGATGCGTGCTCAAGCGGCCAGGGATGGCCGCGCCTGCGCGCAGGCGCATCCGGATGATCATGGCGAGACTCGCCCCATAGGGCGTCGTTGGGGGGCGTCGGGGTCGCTGCCCGCGTTGACGGGGGTCGTGGCGTGCCGGGGAGCTGCCTGCTCCATTCCCTTCTCGTTGCGCCGTTTGCCGTGCGTGCGCACCGGGTCATCCCGGGGTCGAGCGAGCGTCGTGGCGGAATACGGGTGACGCGGTTCGGAGGGCCAGAAAGAAAACGCGTGTTCGTGTGTCGTCACCCCCGATCATGCCCGGAGAGCCGGATAAACGCGATCCGCGTAGACGGCAGCGAGCGAGATCACTCGCACGTGGTCGAGATCACCGATCGTGTCGACCTGTCCGCGTGGGCTGCGCGATCGCGGCTGATCGCCAGGCGCACGAAGCTGCGCGAAGGCGACCAGCAGTCGTTTGCCGACCATGACGGCTACCGGCTCTCGGTGTTCCTGACAGACCAGTCCGGCGAGGACGTCGCCAAGCTCGACCTGACCCATCGCGGCCACGCGCACGTCGAGGATCACATCCGCCAAGGCAAGGACTGCGGGATGCGTAACCTCCCGTTCAAGGACTTCGAGCACAACCAGGTATGGCTGTGGCTGGTGATGCTCGCGCAAGACATCGTCGCGTGGACCAGGCAGCTGTGCCTCGCTGACCAAGCACGCGCATGGGAGCTCAAGCGGCTGCGATACCGCCTGCTACACCAATCAGGACGGATCGCCCGCCACGCCCGCAAAACGATCCTGCGGCTCGCACGCGACTGGCCCTGGGCAGGGCAGCTCGCCGCCGCGTTCAAGCGCCTGCAAGCGCTCCCACCCCCAACCGGCTGACCCGCGGCGCCACCAGCGGCGCCCTCCCCGACGACCAACCACGCGAACCCCCGGGCGTCAGCCTGCCCGCAAAGCACCCCAACACCTCCGCGTTCGGGCAAAAACACCACCGCACGCCCCCCAGACGCCCAACCAACACCCCGCAGCACCCAGCCCGACACCCCCAAACGCCCCACCGCGGCCCGCCCGGCCGCCTACTGCAAGCGACGCGATTCGGGAGCTACCGCAAGATCGAGGTCGTCTTCGGCACGATTGCACCGCCCCAAAGCCTGAAGAATGCGTTGGTTGAGTCGCTGCATCATGAAGCCTGCATCACGGAGATAGCTCGCCGCGAACGCTTCTTGGGGGTTGATGGCCCGCGGCTGCGTCGCCAGTACCACGAGGCGACACTCGTCCGCAGAAAAATCCATGCCGTCGAAGCGGCCTGCCACGAAGAGATGGCCTTGCGTTGCAGCCTTGAACTGCTCGATCTCGTCGCCAAGGCTGGTTAGCAGCCAGGTGGGGCGAGAAGCGAACCCGTTGCCTTCAAGCCATGCTGTGACGACCGCACGATAGTTCTCGGCGTCGGCCTTCGACGCGCAGAGCCATACGCTCTTGGGTTGAATTCGCAGCGCTGCCAGGATGACTCTTGCGAGTCGAGGTGGGAGATCGTCGTCGCTGTCAGGGTTCAGCACGAGCAATCGACGTCCGTATGTCTGAGCAGCCTGCTCGGCTTCGAGCGGCAGCTTCACAATGGGGTGCGTCCCGAGCCGCCTCGCGAGATCAGCTGGATCCCCAATTGTGGCTGAAAAGTAAAGGCGTTGACGGGGGTCTGAATAGCGCGAGTTGGCGCGCAACGGGTACACGTATGGGCGCAACCAGAGTGAGCGCGTCGAGCAATAGATGTTGACCTCATGCAAGCGTTCGCGAGCGCGCTCCCACCGGAATCTAAGGTCACTGTCGATTTGCAGTTCTTGCGCGCTGTCGACCTTTGTCCGGAAGCGGTCCGCGAAGGCGCTCTGGTCCAGAAACGAAAGCAACTCCGTTCCAGTGCCCGGAGGCGCGTCTGTGAGAACGTCTTGGAATACGGTGTAGTCAGGGAACACTTCGGCGAGGTCGCGAACCAGGGCCTGGAACAGCTCAGGATGGGCGTAGCGATCGATCTCGACCGAGAAGAGCGAATCCAGAGCGCCTTCCGCCAGATGGGCATCGTCGATGACCAAGAGATCGGCGCTATCGACGATCGGATTCTGGTTGAACATGACCCAGTAGTTCATGACTGCGATCGCGTCCGCGCGGCGGTATCGGCGACGGTCGGTCAAAGGGATTGTTGGACCGGAGCCCTCAAAGCGGACGACAGGAACGCCCAAGAGCTGGCCCTCCCGCTCCATTTGACGAGCGAGCGTCTTGTTGCCCGTGAGGACGGCAACTGTCTTGCCATCGCTTCTCCAGGCCTCGCAGATGAGCAACGCGATGAGGCTCTTCCCCGCCCCCGTCGGCAGCTCAATCGCTAGGTCGGGGGCTTCGGTGTAGTCGGCGGAGTAGCGCTGCAGAGCGACGGCCTGTGCGGGCCGCAGCTTCTTGAAGGTCGTGGAGGCCAGCTCGCGGAGAAGCTGGTCATAGTCGATCGCACCTGGCACAGACGGGTTGTACACGGTCGCACGCCCATCTTGTCATCGCGATTACCGCTCCGGGTGTTGGCTACGTTTCGTGAAGACCGTGAGCGAGCCGTCCAGCGGGTCGGTGACCCGTGAGCCGTGGAGCGAGCCGCCGACGAATGTCGGCTTTGCGCCGCCAAGGGACGGGAGGCGGTTGTGGTGGGCGACATCATGAATGGGGTGCGCGGTCATGGCGCCCGCCGAGGTAGGCAGATGGTCAGGAGCGAGGAGCCCAACCCGAGCAAGGCTGGTGGATCCGCCCACGCCGAGGGACACGGCAGACGCGATGCTGCGAGAACTGGATCGAAAGGTCGGGCTCTCACCCCTCCCACGCTCACATCAGGCACCTGGTGCCAAGGGCCGGAGGGTGAGGGGAGATCACCCTTGACCGGTGGAGCTACGCGGCCACCGCCGCCGCCCGCACCCGATCCAGGATCCCGACCAACGCCTCCACCTCTTCCTCGGTGAAGATGGCCTGCGGCCCGGTCGGCGCGATGTCGGTAAACGGCGACTCGTAGAAACGAGCCGCGCTCACCACGCCCTGGTTGGTCAGGTGGTCGATGATGAGGTCCACGAATTCGATCTGACTCGCGGTCATCGTTCGCCCTCCGAGGAACTCTGCAAAGGCCTCCTTTGCGGCACCGCGGTCCATGCCGACGAGGCCGCGCACGAACAAGCCGAGTCCCTGCGCATCTTGTGTTGCCTTCGCGAGCATGTTGGGATCACCGATACCGCTCCCCGCCAGGATTCGCTCGAGTGAGGTGAGGTCGGTAGCGGTGAGCTGCTTGTTCATCCGCAGTCGGTGAATCGCGATTTCATCCCGGTGTTGTCGCAGGAACGCGCGGGTCTTCTCGCGGAAAGCCTCCATGGAAATCGAGGAGCTGTCCATGAGCACAAGCTCGTAGTCGGTCTGCTCGCCCAATTCGTCTTCGAAGTCTGTGTAGATCAGTTTCCGCTTGGTCTTTTCAATGAGACGGACCAGCAACCGGAGCTTCTTGCGGACGTCTTCGATCATGGGGACCGTCACGTCCTGCCACCACTCGTCGGATTGCACGTCGGCGATGATGTGGAGCTGCTCGCGCACCATGGGGATGTTCGCCTGCTCTTCAAGAAGCGAGGCGACCTCGATGACACGGCTCCGGAGGCGGTCGAACGCCGGCTCGTGGCGCAGCATCGCGAGTTGCAGCCGGTACATGAGCAGATCGAACCGCTTTGCCTCCTCATCCTCGCTCTCCAGTGCTGAAGGCAGCCCGGCAACATCGGTCGCCAACGCGTGGTGATCATCCTTCTCGAGCGTCGACCAGGCTCGTTCATCCGCGAACTTCTCCACGATGCGACGCTTGGGCCGAACCAGGAAGTTGTCCAGGTTCATCGCCGCCACCTCGGCGTGCAGAATTGCCACGGTGTCTGTCCGAAGGTCGGCCTCCAAATGGTCCGTATCGAGGGTGGCGACCAATTCGAGGCGAGTGGTGAACAACTGCTTGCCGAGCGAATCGACCAGGCGCCCCTCTGCGGCCGGTAGATCCTGTGCAAAGAAGTCGAAGTTGCCGCAGTAGTCGAAGACGTAGAAGCACGTCTTGTGGTCATCCGGTCCGAAGAGGTCCGGTCGCAGCCGCGTTCCACGCCCGATCATCTGCCAGAACTTGGGGCGAGAGTAGACCGGCTTGAAGAAGACGAGGTTGACGACGTCGGGAATATCGATGCCGGTGTCGAGCATGTCCACCGAAACCGCGATGTGCGGCATCTTCTCGGTGCTCGAGAAGTCGTCGATCAGGCTTTGGGCGTACTTCACGCCGTGATGAATCGTCCGCGCGAAGGCCCCTTTGTACTGGGGGTAATTCGCGTCGAACCGTTCGACGATAAACTCGGCGTGGGCCTGGTTCTTGGCGAAGATGATCGTCTTGCCGAGCCTGTCGCCGCCTTTGACCTTGATGCCGTACTCCATGAGGTGCGCGAGCACCTTGTCCACAGTGTCCTCATTGAACAACCACGCGTTGAGCGCCGGGGCTCCTACCTGGACAGGGATACTGCCGTCGTCGTCCCATTCCGTTGCATCCCATTGCTCCTTCTCCTCGTCGGACAGGTCGTCGTACTTGATCCCCTCGCGCTGGAACTTGACGGGTACGTCGATGCCGCGTGGCGGGACCAGGAAGCCATCGGCGACGGCCTGGTCGAGGTCGTAGTAGTCGGTCGGGACCCCGCGCTCGAGATCGAACAACGCGTAAGTGTTGATGTCGACCTCGTCCTTCGGGGTGGCGGTGAGGCCTATGAGGAGGCTGTCGAAGTAGTCGAAGATCGCCCGGTACTTCTGGTAGACCGAGCGGTGGGCCTCGTCGATGACAACCAGGTCGAAGTGGCCGACGCCGAATCGCCGCTTGCCATCCGTGATGTCGTTGATGAGTCCCATCATCGTTGGGTAGGTCGAGACGTAGACGCGTCCGTCCTCGTTTCTCTCGGTTACGAGATTCACCGGCGACGACGACGGCAGGTGTGTCTTGAATGCTCCGACCGCCTGATTGACCAGCGCGACACGGTCGGCGAGGAACAGGACGCGCTTCGCCCAGTTGCACCGCGCGAGTAGGTCGACGAGGGCAACGACGGTGCGGGTCTTGCCGGCGCCGGTGGCCATCACCAGCAGAGCCTTCCGCTCGTTGTCGCGCTCGAACGACTCCGAGATTCTGCGGATCGCACGCTCCTGGTAGTAGCGCTCAACGATCTTCGTATCGATCTGTGCTCCGACGAGCGACTTCCGCGACGCCCGCCGCTGAATCCCGAGTTCGAGTTCGTCCTTGGTGTAGAACCCCTGGACCGAGCGCGGTGGATAGCGCTCGTCATCCCAGAACCAGTGGTCGTACCCGTTGGTGTAGAAGATGACCGGCCGCTGGCCGAAAGCGGTCTCCAGGCAATCGGCGTAGAGCTTGGCTTGCTGCTTGCCGAGCTTTGGATCCACCGTCGTCCGCTTCGCTTCGACGAGACCGAGCGGCTTGCCGTCATCGCCCCAGAGGACGTAGTCGACGAATCCCTGTCCGCTGTCGGTGGGCATCCCGGCGACTTCGAACTCGCGGTCGCGCACTTGGTCGAGCGGCCAGCCGGCTTCGTTGAGCAGCGCATCAATGAGATGCGTTCGGGTCTTTGCCTCTGAGTAGTCGTGGGTGTCTCGATGGGCTTCGTTCGCGACTTTCGCCTTGGCGACTTCGGCGCGCAGGTGCTTCACTTCGTCGTCGAGCGCATCACGGTCCGCGAGGATCGCGGCGAGTTTCTCATCGCGCTCTGCGAGGGACGATTCGAGTGCTTGGAGCATGGCCATGCTTTGCGGCGTCGCCGACGCATCTGCGGGCAGTGCCGCGGGGTCGAAGGTCAGCTGTGGGTTCGGCTGCGTGCCGCGGGCGTACGTATGGGCGAGCCAATAGCAGACGTGGAAGAGTTCTTCGACGGCCACAACGGCGGCTTGCTCAGGAATGGGGCGCGCGTCGTGCGCCGCGCGGTTGCCGATGCTGATGATGAGCCGCGCCTTGTTGAACACGACGTCGCCGGCCGTCTGTTTGAACGTCGGCTCGTGGATCAGCGCGCTGACGTTGTCCTGGTAGGGGAGGTGGAGGGTTGCGTCGGCCTTGTATGCCCAGCGGACCGTGAGTTCCAGTGCGCGTCGGGCATGGAAGGCTGCCGTTCGCGGGTCACCGTGTGCGGTCTCCTCGGCTTTGACCGCGGGCTCGTGGATCTGCGGCCACTCGGGGACGAGGAAGTCAAAGTTGCTCACAGCTCCCCTCGGAAGGCACGATGCTGGAGCGTCGCGAACAGGGCGTCGAGCGCATCGCGAGAGGCCCGTTGGGAATTGCCGAACGCAGCGATGGTTTTCAGAGCACCAGCAAACCGCAGCTGAAGTGCGTGAGGGGGCACAGGTATGGTCAGTGCACGCAGCGCTGGTCCGCTGAAATTCTGCTGGGCAGCTTGCCGCGACCGTTCGGCAACAATTCTCCGAACCGCCGGGGAAGTTAGCACGGATCGAACAAATGCTGGTTCGACCTCCGGCACGAACCGCATAGTTATGAAATAGGCGCCGGCGATACAGGGCGGAGATTCGACGTCGATTAGCGCGACCTTCCCCACAGTTGCGCCTGTCCGTGCGAAGAGCAGGTCGCCGGGGCGAATCGAGTACTTCTCGAATTCCGCGGCCGAAACATCCAATTTGGGCATGTGCGTAAAGTCCAGCTCACCTGACTCATCGAGGTCGGTGATTCTGACAATGCGAACGCCGTCGGCAGAATACTTCTCGTTGTAGAACCGCGGACCGTATTGCTGGAAGGTCATCAGGTCTCCCAGGGTGGAGATTGGCCAGCCCTTCGGATTGCTGACCGGATCCCCGAACATGTCGACAAAGATGGACTGGGCGAGGGCACGAACCTTTGCGAGCACAGCCCGTCGCTTGGCCCGCAATGTAGGGCCGGTCCAGCATGTCCGCAATCCGCCGCTGGTCCGGCAGCGGCGGCAGGGGAATGCTCGATTGCCCGATGATGCGGTCGGAGACCGCGGGATAGCTCGCCCCCGTCGCTTGCTTCACCATTTTCTCAACGAATCGAGGGGTGCGAACCGCAATGGAACAAATACCGGCTATCGAGCTTTCCTACGGCCGGCCGTAGGACGCAAAACCCAGTCGACGCGGTTGCGGAATCGAGCTCGTCAGGGACTACCGCCACTGCGTTCGAGATTGGGTCGCACCGTCGCCACCAAGACGTCGCCCGTTGAGACGAGTTGACGGGCGCGGCTGAGTGCTTCTCGACCCAGCACGGCACGCGGCGTCTCAATCTTCTTGGAGGCCTGATTGACCGCACTCAGATCGATGTACTGGAAGTGGTCGTCCGGCGCCGCCTTGGCGGGGTCCCATGTCCGCGTCGCCTCAACGACTTCGCCGATCGTCGCAAGCGTGACTTGTGTCAACGAAGCATCGCCTCCAGCTCGATCATCCCCTGCTGAATCTCCTTCTCCACTTCGGTCAGTTCGGCGAGGATCTCCAGCGGTGGCTTGTGCTCCACCTCTTCGTGAATCACATCCTTGTAGCGGTTGAGCGAGAGGTCATACCCCTGGGCAACGATGTCCGCCTTCGGGACGCAGAAACTCTGCTCCGTCCGCGCTCGCTGCAGTTCGTCGCCATCGCGCTTGGCCCATCGGGCGAGCGCATCAGGTAGGTTGTTCTTCTCGTGGTCCTCGGCCGTCAGCGCAACTTTGGCACAGCGCCAAGTTTGTCCTCCGCGAGCAGCGCGGTGCGCTTGTCGTCGAGCGACCAGCCATCGGCTTTGATGTCGTAGAACCAGACATGGTCGGTGCCGCCAGAGTTCGTCTTGGTGAATAGCAGGATGGCCGTCGATACGCCGGCATACGGTCGAAGACGCCGCTCGGCAGTGACACCACCCCATCGAGCTTCTGATCTTCAATGAGGATCTTGCGCAGCGACTTATGCGCATTACTCGATCCGAATAGCACGCCTTCCGGAACGATCACCGCCGCGCGGCCGCCGGGCTTGAGCAACTTGACGAACAGCGCCAGAAACAGCAGTTCCGTCTTCTTGGTCTTGACGACGGACAACAGCGCCTTCGACGTCGTCTCATAGTCCAGAGACCCTGCAAAGGGAGGATTCGCGAGCACAAGGCTGTAGCGGTCATCGTCGCCGGTGGTGCCCTCCGCGAGAGAGTCGCGATATGCGATGTCCGGGTTCTCGACGCCATGCAGCAGCATGTTCATGCTGCCGATGCGGAGCATGGTGCTGTCGAAGTCGAAGCCGTGGAACATCTTCTCGTGGAAATGCGATCGCGGCTTCTCATCCTGCAGCATCTTCGGGTAGTGCTCGCGCAGATATTCACCGGCAGCGATGAGGAAGCCGGCGGTGCCACAAGCGGGGTCGCAGATGACGTCGCCCGGTCGCGGAGCGGTCATCTCGACCATCAGCCGGATGATGTGCCGTGGGGTGCGGAACTGACCGTTTTGACCCGCGCTGGCGATCTTGCTGAGCATGTACTCGTAGACATCGCCCTTCGTATCGCGGTCCGCCATCGGGATGTCGGCGATCAGGTCGACGACCTTCGCGAGGAGCGCCGGCGTGGGGATGATGAAGGTCGCGTCCTTCATGTGCTGTCCGTAGTTGGTTCCGTCGCCACCAAGGCCGCGGAGGAAGGGGAAGACGTGGTCGCCCATGACCTCGTACATCTCCTTCGGCTCGAAATGCCGGAACCGGCTCCACCGTAGGTCTTGATACGGCCTGCCGCGCTGGTCTTTGCCATCCGGGAAGATCGGCCGCTCGACGGGTTTCTTGGTGGCCGCCGCCTTTGCCTCGGCCAACGTCTGCAGCTCGTCCAAGCGGCGGAGGAAGAGGAGGTAGGTGATCTGCTCGATGACCTGGAGGGGGTTGGCGATCCCTCCCGACCAGAAGGCATCCCAGACCTTGTCGACTTGGCTCTTGAGGGGTCCGGTCACCATGGCCGGGGCCCGCTCCTGGACGGCCTACTCATTCATCACTCCTGCTGGGCATGTGCCGATCTTGTCTCACGATCGGGAAGGGTATCCGGGGCCCGCCTGGCTCGGGTGGAACCGGGGTCACGGGTCCGTGAGAGCTCGCTCGGCATAGACCTGGGGGCCGATACTTCCTATCTGTGTCCGTCCCAGACTTCCAAAGCCTCATGTTGCCGGCCCTGCGGGCGGTCGCCGAACTCGGCGAGACCTCTCCCAGGGAGGTCATCGGCCGTATCGCTGACGAGTTCCACCTCACGGCAGATGAGAGGGCCGAGCGTATCCCAAGTGGAAGGACCCCTCTTCTGAGTAACCGGATCCACTGGGCGGTGACGTCCATGCTGCACGCTGGCCTGCTGGAGAAGCCTCGGCGCGGGGTGTGGCGGGTGACCCCTCGAGGACGCGAGCTCCTGACGTTGCGCCCGACGGCGATCGGCCTTGCGGATCTGAAGAAGTTTGAGGAGTTCGCCGCGTGGCACAGCGCATCTCCGTCCGGCCTATCTGCAAATGGCGCGTCCGTCGGAACAACGGCGAATTCATCCGAGACGCCCGAAGAGTTGCCGGACAGGACGTGGCGGGGATTACGCGGCGAGATCGGGCTGGAGTTGCTCGCCCGCGTCAAGGCGTCAACACCCGAATTCTGGGTCTCCCGGCATCGATGTGGTCAGGGTGAGAGCGCGATTGTGGTCCTGAGCAGGATCTTCGTACCGGGAACGGGCTTTGCAAGTCGCGCACGAGTCGACCGAGCTGCAGAGGTGGATGTCTTGACGCGCAGGTCGCCCTCCGGGGCGACGTTCATTGCCAGCCAGCGGAGCTGGGCCGGTGCAGTCAAGGATGGCCCGAAGGGCCGAGCGCAGCGAGCCGCGCACGGCCCGAAGGGCCGAGCGCAGCGAGCCGCGCAGCGGCGTCCTTGACAGCTCGGAACAGCCCAGCTACCAGGGAGATCGCGTCCGACCAGCTCCCCCATGGAGCGCGGCCCGTTCGCACGAGCGCCATCCACGATCCGGGCGTATTGCCTCAAGCGTCGTGAGCGTCTGCCGTGCCTCCAAAGTCACCCGGTCCCATGGCCAGAAAGCCGAAACCTGACCACATCGATGCCGAGAGAGCCCGAATTCTTCGAACGTCTTGCAGTCGATCTCCTCGTTGCAAATGGGGTACGGCGGCTCGTTCGCGGACGCGGCCCAGGCGATCGGCAACAGCGGTGATGGTGGAATCGACGGAATCATCAAGGAAGACCGCCTCGGCCTCGACGCGGTGTATCTCCAAGCCAAGAAGTGGGAGAACTCCGTGGGCCGACCGGAGGTCCAGCGATTCGCAGGCAGTCTGGAGGGAGCGCGCGCATCCAAAGGCGCGTTTCTCACCACGGGCAGCTTCAGCAGAGAGGCGCGCGACTACGTCCAGCAGATCAGCCGTCGGATTGTCCTGATCGACGGAGAGCAACTCGTCCAATTGATGATGGATCACAACGTCGGGACCACGGTCGGCAGAACCTATGTTGTCCCCAGAATCGACGAGGACTTCTTTGAGGGCGAGACTTGATGGTCAAATCGGAGACTAGCCGGACGGGACCAGCCGGACGACTTTCGGGCGATGGGTTCACGTGATGCAGATTGGGCCTCGCACGGGCATCGGTGTGGCCGCGGGCCTTCTCCTGGCTGGGGTCGCCATCGGCGTAGCGCTCGATCACCACGGCGGTCACCCGTCAGCCAGCGCAACCCGGATCCCAACTCCGTCCCCCTCCGCGACTCTGGCTGCTCGTGTGACGTCGCCAACTGCCACGCCAACTGCCACTAAGGCTCTCGCGCCTGCTACTCCCACTCCCACTCCCACTCCCACCGCCTCCACTCCGCCTCCGCCGACTGCTCCCGCGACGGCGCCGCCTAACCCGACGCCGTTGCATGTGGCGGGTACCCTCACCGCCGCGGCGCAGAGTTCATCGCAACTGATTCACATCAGCGCCACCTCCACGTACCAAGTCACATTTTCGGCGACGAATGGTTATGCGGCAGGGGTGTGCGGAACTGCCAACGCCGTCGTCTTCACCTACACGCTGACATCTGCGAATGGGACCCGTTTTCAACAGGCCGGGAACGCGATCCCAGGCGAGTGTGGTAGCCCTACGCCATACGTCGCAACGGGAGTGGAGGTGGACACTCTGACACAAGGGCCGTGGACGCTCGAAACCAGCTGTCCTCCATACCAACCGTACTTCCATTACAGCGGTTGCACATGGACCATCGACATCAAGCCCTTGTAGATGACGCTCAGTTGGCGCCCGGCAGCGCCTCGGCCAGGCGGTCCGCTACGTTCGCGACATTCACGTCGCTCAGGGGCCCGGGGGCGGCGAACATCTCCGCCAACTTCTTCGCCCACGTCACCCAGACTCCGTTGTGCCGAAAAGGCTTTGCGAATAGTCGCCACTCCGCATCGATGAAGCAGAGCGCCGCGGTGATCGGAATGTCGGCGCCAGTGAGCGCCGCGCGAACGGCGTCGACCTGCCACGTGAGACCATCCGCGAGCTTCGACCGATCGCGTCCTCCGACGTACAGGTGGTAGTCGGTCCGAAACCAACCGCCCTTGTCTCGCTGCTCGACCAGCCCGGAGTAGTTCTTGGCGTCGATCACCCAGATTCCCGAGGCCGCGACCGCAAGATGGTCAATGTTTCCGCGAGTTCCGGGAACCTTACGGTCGTGGAGCAACACTGCGCGATCTCCGACGGCCTTGAGGAGCCCCTCGGCCAGGCGGCGCTCACCCTCGGAACCCTTGGCCATGCCCGGATGGACTGAGGATCATCCGATAGGAACTTGACGACCCGCGCGACCCGGCCCCATTTCTGATCGATCCTCTGCTCACTGCTCACGTCGCTGGTGGAGCTTCTCATATTCGGCAAGCGCTGACCGTCCGGCGACACCAGGCTCAGGAGCCGTCACCGGGTCCCCGCGGTCGGGGCCGTCGGCACGGGGCTCGGTCTCTACCTGGCACCTGATGCACGTCGTGGACTTGTCGGCTCCATCCCACCACGCCTCGGTTCGGGCTGCGAGGGCTTGGTGGCAGATTGAACACGTCCCGGCATATTGGAGACGGATGACCTTGGGAGGCATGCAAGCGCAGTTTGCCTGCGCGCAGGCATCGTTGCGAAGGCGGCACCGCCGCCATTAATGGCGACACCGATTCCGCAATTCCGCGGCACCCGAAGCGAAGGCAGACGCAAGGAGGTGCTTTGCTGTCGGCGCCGGCCTTCGCAGCTCGGTGAGCGGCCGGACAAGTTGGCTGCTATTTGGCTGCCATTTGGTCGCAAGACCGTGCGCGATGGTGCACGGCGGTGCAGAGACTTGAATACGAGTTGTCCTGTTTGAACGGCAGAAAGACGCGTTTCAAAGGTTTACGAAACCTCCGAACATTGCGGGGATCCCCGCTTCGCGGCACACCGCCTCCACGAATCCGCTCGCGGACGGCCGGGCAGCGTTACCGCACGGCTTGGCGGAGATCGCTGGGATTGACTCCGCGTCATGGGCCTTGAGCCACCAACCCTGCAATCAAGCGCGCCTGGGTCGTATATGCGAGATGTGAAAGGTTGGCGCCGAGATTCTGTGGGAGCCGATTTCGAATTCAAAACCACGCGAATCCCTGACGCTTATCTTCCCAAGGTTGAGGTCGCGAGTTCGAATCTCGTCTCCCGCTCCAGTCGGACAACCTGTATTGGGCTCCAGTTCAACACTCGAGTGTGCCAGCGCGATTGACATCCGTGTCAATTATCTGAAAGGTTGGAGCCATAACGACACGGCGCTCTTATTGAACTTTTAGCGCCACCGCGTGCATACTGATAGGCCAAATGGCCCAATCACCAGTCCGACCCCAACGCAAGCGCCGTGATCGCGAAGCGGTCAGGCTGTCTCAGCCGTCCATTGGGCCGCGGTGGGACGAGGCCGTGCAGGCGTTCCTGCGAGATGCTCGGGCTCGCAACTGCAGCGCGTCCACCCTCGCCAATTATCGGAGCTACCTGCTTGGGCCGCGGGCTCAGCAATTCGTAGCCGACTACAGGATCGACTCGGTTGCCGACATCACGGCGGACAACCTTCGGGGATTTCAGGCGGAGTTGCTGGACGCGGGGGTGTCGCCGGGGACTGCTGGAACCTTCCACAGGGTGATACGGAACTTCATGGGCTTCTGTACACGAGAGGGCTATGGTGTCTATCCGGAGACGCTCGAGGTACCTGCGCCACGTCAGCCCGAGGTCGAGCCGGAGACGTTCACGCCTGAAGAGGAGCAGGCGATGCTGAAGGCATGCAAGACGCCGCGAGATCGAATGATCGTGGAGTTCATGTTGCGTACCGGGCTTCGGCTCGAGGAAGTCGTGAACGTGACCTTGGACGACATCATCGACAATGCGAGCGGTGGAATCGTCCGCGTGCGCCAGGGAAAAGGACGTAAGGACCGGATCGTTCCTCTGGACACGGGCTCGACCCGTTTTTCTCGGCGGATCGACGCGTACGTGAAGAAGGATCGGCCGCCTGCGCGCAGTCGCAACCTGTTCCTCTCGACGCGCCAGGATCCGCGAACGGGTGACTATCCGGCTCTCGATCGGGATGGGCTCAAGTCAATGCTCGCGCGTCTCGGCGAGCAGACTGGAATTCACGTGCACGCGCACAAGTTCCGCCATACGTTCGCCACTCGGGCACTCGCCGCCGGTGTGGATTCGCTCGTGCTCCAGCGCGCCCTCGGGCATACGACGCTCGCGATGGTGAATCGGTACGTACATTTCCAAACGGACGATCTCGTCGAGGCGTGGCAGGCCCGTAGAGACTGATCGTTCGCCGCAGAAGTCGATTCCCGCCGGTCAGAGGGCGTCGAGACCGCCGCTCCACAGCTGCAGGGCAGGATCGACAGGAGCTTCGGTTACCACGCGCGCGAGGCGAAGGGCGGTGGAGAGCTGGACCTCTCGGCCATGGAGTGCAGCGGAGACGGTCGTGGGCGACACGTGGGCGCGCCGGGACAGCTCGACAGCGGTCAGGCCGCGCACACGCACGGCCTCAGCAAAGGCTGCGCTGAACCGGTATTTCATTCGAGCGTGCCCATCGGATACCGCGCGCGACCCTGCAGGTTCCTACTGCGTTGATCCGATTGCGCCCTGCCCGGCGTGCGAACGTCGGTCGGGTCTACCCGCTCAAGTGCTTCGTAAGCCACTTGGGCCCGACGTAGAGCGCGCCGGGTCGCCCACTCGGCCTCGTCCTGGCTCATTCCGAGCATGCCGGCGATCTGCCGATACGACATCTCACGACCAACCCTGAGGCCGATCAGCCGGCGATCAGCCTCGGAGAGCTGTGTCATCGCAGTCGCGAGCAGACGACCGGCCTCGCGCTTCGCCACCTCATCCTCGATGTCGTGTTGTGGTTCACGTCGGCCAGCCAGCCTGCCGAGCGCGCGGCGGAATTGCTGCTGTTGTCGGAGGTACGACACCGAGCGATTCTTGGCGATGCGCAGGAGCCAGAAGAGCACGCCGTCGCGGTGGGGGCGGACGCGGTCGTAGGCAGCGAGGGCGGCGGTGAAGACGTCGCCGGTGACGTCCTCTGCCGCGGCGTCACCCCGGAGATAAACGAGGCAATGACGGTACACGCGATCGTGGTACAGCAGGTAGACCTCCGCGAACGGGAGGACGTCGGCTGGTTGAGCTGAGCTCGTGCTGCCTCTGCTCATGCGTTGAAATACGCGCGAACTCGAACTGAACCAGTGGAAGTTACTGAGAAGTAACTGGATGGCAAC
Organism: uncultured Solirubrobacteraceae bacterium; assembly: GCA_963816005.1. Classification (GTDB taxonomy): domain Bacteria; phylum Actinomycetota; class Thermoleophilia; order Solirubrobacterales; family Solirubrobacteraceae; genus Palsa-465. The sequence goes on from CAWFKF010000091.1 coordinate 25,641, forward strand.
AGGCGTCCATTCACGCCATGACGACCGCGGGACCCGACCCGTCCGTCCTGTGATTCAAATGCATCTCGACAAATCTGTGCGAATTGAAGGGAAGTCCGAACCGACGGGTGGTGGGGCCACGCCCGAGCGGGCCCTCTTGCGCGTCGTGGCCGCCGTCCGGAGTGAGCGTGATGAGCGGCTGCGAACCGATGGCCGCCGGCTGGGCTTCTCGACGTTGTCATGAGATTCCGTGGTGCCGGGTGCTCGCCGGGACCCTGCCAGAACGGCGCGGGGACTGCGTGCCTGAAGTGCACCGCGGCCACTCCGTCCGCTTCCTCCTGGCGCCTGGGTGGGTGTCACACCAACCCCACGGAGGAACCCCATGACAACCCACCGGAAGACCAGCACGGCGCGGCGCCGGTTCGCAGTCATTCTGCGATCCCATGGGATGCTCATCGCGCACCTCGTCGCGTCGACGCTGACGCTGGTGCTGCGGCTGCTGCACCCGCCGCGATGCGGGTAGGTCGCCCGAGCGCGCTCGCCCCACCCGGGGCGGGCGCGCCATCTTCGTCGTTGCAGCCGATGGTGATGCGGTAACCGCATGGAAACGAAAGCCCCAGCTCGCCGGTGATGTATGCCGGTCAAACGTTTCCGCGTCGTAATCGATGTGCTCGGGCCGCCCATCCCCACGGACACGCCACTCAGGAGGAACAGCAACATGGCAACACAGACGGCCGGACCTTCCGCGCGCCGGCGGGCGGCGCGGGTGCCACGGACACCGGGCGAGCTGTTGGCGATCCTTGCTGGCTCCCACGCTGCAGCACTCAACCGCGCCCAGAACGTGATCGCGACCCGCACGCCCCGACCGCACCTGGCACTCATCGCCGTGCCGCTCGGGATCTGTGCGGCTGTGCTGAGCGACGCCCTCTGGATCGTCTTCCCTTTGGCTGCGACGGCGTGGTGGTTCCTGGACGACGAATCACATTGGGGCTGGATGGGAGCAGTCGGGCGGGGCGTGGTCGCGGCCGAGTGGGCGGCGATGGGTGGGAACGCACTGGTGGCATTCCCGGAGAGCAGGGCAGTTGTGGCAGCGGCGTGGATGGGGTCGGCGCTGCTGCTTGCGGTGTTCGGTCACCGGAGCGGATCGCGATGAGCATCGCGAGAGCACATCCAGCGGGCGGTCTCGCGAAGGGCCGTGGTCATCAGCTGACGGATCGCGACATCGAGATGCTGCGGTGGATCACGCGGCACGGCGTGGTCACCACGGAGCTCGTTGCCCGGAAGTTCTTCTGGCGTCCGCAGGAACGATCGTTCGGCAGATGGGCGACGCTGCGTCGACTCAGGGTGCTCGAGAATGTCGGCCTCCTTCTGCGCGACAAGCCGTTCGCGCACTACCCCGACGTCATCCGCGTGACCACACATGGCGCGCGTCTGGCCGACGTCGGAGTGCGCGCGGCGCCTCTGGTCATGGCCGAACTGCGGCACACACTGGCTGTGGTTCGTCTCACGGAGGCGCTCGTCATCGCAAACCCCGGTGCGAAGCTGATCACGGAGCGCGAGCTGCGTGGATTCCGCCATCGCGAGCGTCAGGCGGGCCGGCGTACAACCGGCACGGGCCGATGCCCCGATGCGCTGTTGCTCGTGCCGACTGGAGGCGACGGAGACAGAGCAATGCTCAGAGTGGCCATCGAGCTGGATCGTGTGCGGCGGGATCTGGGCTCGATGGAGGCGATGATCCACGCCTACGACCACGAGCTGGGGATCGACGCGATCTGGTGGTACGTCCCGAGCACGCACGTCGCGCGAGTGTCGGAGCTGGTCAAAGCACTGCGTGCCACCGGCAGGATCGAGGTACGGGAGACTCCGCCGTGGCTCGCATGACGATCGAGTCGCAGGCGCCGCCGGCGACACAGGGGCCCCTCGAGAACAAGATTCAGGAGCTGGCGATGCTGTCCGGGATCGTCTGCATCTGCGTCGTGACGTTCGATCCGGGCATCCTTGCCGGCGCCCTGGTCGCAGCGGGGTGGCGGTGGCTGCATCAGCCGTCGCCGCGCATGCGCGTTGCCTGCGCCGTGCTGCTCTGCGCGGCGCTCATTCCTCTTCAGTCACTTCTCGTCGCCGGATGGACCTGGCGCATATGGCTGTCCGGCGCGTTCCCTCTGCAGGTGGACGCGGTGGACGGCGCGGCCGCGCTGCGGAGCTTCTACACCGAGGCGCTCGCCGGACCGCTGTGGTTGGAGGTGGGGCTACTCATTCTCGCCGTGCGGCGGCGGAGCGTCGGCGGGCAGGTGCGCCACGACGACCGACTCGATCGTCGGCGTTGGCGTGCGATCAAGGGAGCCAGACGCTCCGGCATTTGGAATCCAGCCGCACCCAGACCAACCCACGTCGGCCACCAAGGCAGACCACGACGCCGTGGGCGCGGCCAGATCCATCTCGGCATCGACGCCGAAACGAACCGCACGTTCGAGCTCGAACTCCCGACCGACCTGGCGATGCACACGCTGCTCATTGGGGCATCCGGAAGCGGGAAGACGACGACCCTGGCGACCCTTACGGATGGTGCTGTGGCCAATGGCCATGCGGCGGTGATCGTCGATTGCAAGGGCGGCGGTCTGGGTGGCGTGGCCCGCGAGATTGCGATGCGGCATGGGGTTCCGTTCCATCTGGTGGACCCCGACGACGCCGCGACGCTGGGATACAACCCGTGCTCCGGCGATCCCGCGTCGGTGGCAAACAAGCTGGTCGGGGCATTCACGTACTCGGCCACGGCCGAGATCTACAAACACATCGCGATGGAGGCGGTACCGGTCGTCGTACGTGCGCTCCACGCGCACAACGAGGTGGTGACGCTCACCGCGCTATACGAGGCATTCTCCCCGCGCGGGCTCGCGAGTCTCGCGCACGCGATGAATGATCTGCGCCTCGCCGAGCGCCTGCTTGCACTCAGCGGAAGGGGGAACGATCGAGTGGGGAATGCCGGCCATGCTGGTCTGCGCCACCGGCTCGGCGCGTTGCTGGAGGGACGGTTCGGCGGCTTGTTCCGCGCCGCCCCCGTGCTGGATTGGGACCGAGCGCTGGCTGGACCCTCTGTGACGTACGTCGCGCTCGGTGCGCTCGCAAGCAGCGAGGACGTCGAACTGATGGGACGCGTGATCGCGCAGGATCTGAAACAGGCGTGTGCACGCCGTCTACGTTCGCTCAGTCACGGCGAGCAGCTCATCCCCACGCTGGCAATCTTCGACGAGTTCGCCGCGCTCGACGAAGCGCAGCAGCTCGTCGACCTCCTGCTGCAGGCGCGACAGGCGCTCATGCCCACGGTCGTCTCAACTCAGTACCTGCCGGAGAGCGTGCCACTGCGCCGTGCTCTCCTGGGTGCAGGCCTGCTCATCGCTCACCGCGTCGAGGGCGAGGATGCCGAAGCGATCGCCAACCAGTTCGGCACCCGGCGAACCAGCGAGGTGACGCACCAGGTTGACTACGAGACCGGGTACACGCAGAAGGGCAGCATCCGTCGCGTGGAGGAGTACCACGTCCACCCAAATCAGCTCCGCACCTTCTCGACCGGCCAAGCCGCCGTCAAGAGCGTTGCTCACCGGAAGTACAGCATCGTGCGTGTCTGTCCGGGATAGCGACAGGACACTTGGGCTCAGCGTGGCTGTCGGGTGTGACCCGCCAATACATCGCATACCGCTTGTGGCGCTCTCTGCCTGAGGGACCAAGCTGACGCCGATGATTGAACTCAGGTCTCGCTCACCATCGACGTACGGTGCACAACCTTGGGCGGCCTGACGGGGGCTACGACGGGCTACGACCCCTGGGCTCGTCTTTCGCGTTCCCTGCGCCGGCGTTCGGACGCTCCTTTCCGCCTGCGGTCATCCTCGATGAGCTCACGGATCAAGGCAGACGGTGACAGGTTGCGGTGGGCCGCCTGGATGCGGAGATAGTTGATCTGATCCTGCGAAAGCACGGCGTGGAACGGTCGGAGGGCTGACGCCATGGGCCAGCCAAGCCTAGAGATGACCGATATATGAGCATTTGGTGTCCATTGTCATCGCCAAAAGTGGACACACAGACAGTGAGGGCTGTCGCGTACACTGCTGCCCGCCCAGGGGAGCGACACACCATTTCCGGCTCTCCGGGCATGATCGGGGGTGACGACACACGAACACGCGTTTTCTTTCTGGCCCTCCGAACCGCGTCACCCGTATTCCGCCACGACGCTCGCTCGACCCCGGGATGACCCGGTGCGCACGCACGGCAAACGGCGCAACGAGAAGGGAATGGAGCAGGCAGCTCCCCGGCACGCCACGACCCCCGTCAACGCGGGCAGCGACCCCGACGCCCCCCAACGACGCCCTATGGGGCGAGTCTCGCCATGATCATCCGGATGCGCCTGCGCGCAGGCGCGGCCATCCCTGGCCGCTTGAGCACGCATCCGCTGTGCCCACGATCGCCGGGCACGGGGCCCAGCGAGCAGTCCACAACCCAGCAGCAGAGGCGCACGCGACTTCCACCCGCCGCTCCGACGACCAAAAGCCCTGCTCAGGACGGAATCTCGATCGAGAGTCACCCCCGATCATCCACGGAGCCCCCCATTTCCGGTGATGTTGGGTGGGTCGATCCCACTTGTTTCAAGGGAGATCAGGCGATGCGAACTCTGCTGGCGGACCAGAGTGCGGTCCAAGCCCTTTTCTTCGGGGCTCTGGTTCTCATGGTGGCCCTGCGGCCACGTCGTGGTCGGGGCCGTCGCATCAGTACACCTCGGGCAACCTCGAGGGCAAACAGCGCGCATCTATCAGTACCAACCGACCGAAGCCCCCGCGTGCGGTTTCAGGTGCCTCTCCTGCGACTGTCCGCCCGTCAGCGCGTAGCCGCTCTAGTCTGGGCTCTTGCGGCCGGTGCAGTCCTCGCGGGCTTCGGGATCATCAGTGCGCTGCACGCCGAGGCGAGCAGCTACAGCTCAACGATCATCGGAGACTCGCCGCTTGTGTACTACCGCCTGGGCGAGAGCAGCGGCAGCACCGCCAGCGACTCCTCCGGAAACGGTCACAACGCTACATATGCCTCGAGCGGCGTCACGTACGGTGTGACGGGCGCGCTCTCGGGTGACTCCGATACCACCGTGACGCTCGCGGGCACCGGCGACGGCGTGGACTACACCGGGAGTAGTTTGCCGACCAGCGGGGCGCGAACACTGGAGGCGTGGATCAAGACGACGTCGTCATCGGGCTACCACTCGATAATGAGCCAGGGGTCGTGTTGCTCAAGTCGGTTCGACCTGTACTTGAACTCGGGTCATCTGGACCTCTCTGCCGATAACGGCGGTGGTTCCTTCAACGTCACGCCGCCATACAGCATCACCGATGGCAATTGGCATTACGTCGCCGCATCCTACGACGGAACCAACGCCACGCTCGACGTCGATGGCCAGCAGATCTACAAGGCTGCGTTTTCCCTGTCTGCCAACGGGAGCGGGCTCGTGATCGGCAATGACGGAGGCAACACGTTCACGGGGAGCATCGACGACGTTGCGGTATACGGCTCGGCACTCTCGCTGTCGACGATCAGAGCACATTGGCAGAGCGGCGTGGCAGCACCTTCGTGCCCATCTACACCGACGACCGGCTACGCCGGCGCCGTTGCGGCCGACAGCCCGTCGCGGTACTACCGCCTCGGCGAGTCGTCGGGTTCCGTCGCGCTGGACTATTCGGCCAACTGTGCCCCCGGGGTGTATGTCCCTGGCTCGTCGCACGCCAGCGGTGCTCTCTCGGGAGACAGCGATGGGGCCGTGGGCACGAGTGGTTCCGCCCCTGCCGTGATGGCCTCGACCTCCGGCCTGCCGACGGGGTCAGCCGCGCGGACCGTGGAGGCGTGGTTCAAGACCACGAATTCCGGCCTTCAGAGCATCGTGTCATATGGCACACCGGCGGTCGATCGCTTCGACTTCTATCTCACGGCCGATGGACGCATTGCCCTCTACGATGACAACACCTCCGCCATGTACGGCACTCTTCCGTACTCGGTGCATGACGGCTCGTGGCACTACGCGGCTGTGACGTTCGACGGGTCGACAGGTGTCACCTTTGATGTCGATGGTCAGGAACTGGCAACGGGGTCCCTAGGTGCGGCTCCAGCCACGGATGCGGCGGCTCTTACCATTGGCGATGACGGCGGCAACTATTTCCACGGGAGCATTGACGAGGTCGCCATCTACCCGGCGGAGTTGTCCGCCGCCACCCTCAACACGCATTGGCGCATTGGCGTTGGAGGTGCGTGCGTCACTGCGCCCAGCAGCGGATATGCCGGCGCGGTCAAGGCAGATTCGCCCACTCGGTACTTTCCTCTCACGGAAACCGGCGGCACCGTGGCCAAGGACGAATCGGGCAACTGCCGGGACGCCTACTACCTGCCCAGCACAACGCATGGGCTGTCAGCCATCTTCTCGGCAACCGGCGGGTCAGTGTCAACGACCAGCGCGCCGGCTGTGGGAGCGTCAGTCGATGGGTTGCCGTCGGGTTCGTCCGCTCGAACTGTTGAAGCGTGGTTTCGGACCGGTAACACGTCCCTACAAAGCATCGCCTCCTATGGGATCCCGTCGGTGAGCCGGTTCGATCTCTACCTCACGGGGGACGGACGGGTCGCCCTGTACGACGACAACACAACCGCGATCTACGGGACCCCCGCAGCGAGCGTCACCGACGAGCAGTGGCACCAGGCAGCGGTGTCGGTCAGCGGGACTTCGGTCACGCTGTTCATCGATGGCCTCTCCATTGCGACCGGAACACTGGGCACGGCGCCCGCAACCGGACCGTACGAATTGACGATGGGAAACGACGGCGGCAACGTGTTCACTGGCGATCTCTCACAGGTGGCTGTGTACCCATCGGCGCTGTCATCGTCGCGCATCTGGGCCCACTACATTGCGGGCGTGCCGGCGACGGCATACATCGGCGCGATGACGCGTGGCGGCGGGACACGTTGCATCCCATGTCTCCTCAAGCAGCTGGCTCAGGCGCGCGGGGGCGACCCGGTCGACGCAGCGAGCGGAAACTTCTACGAGGGTTTCGCTGACCTGAGCATCCCGGGTCGCGGTCCAGGCCTCTCCTTCTCGCGAACGTACAACGCGGAGGCGGCGAGCACAAGTGGCCCGCTTGGCTACGGCTGGACGATCAACGGCAGTGCCTCGACCGGAGGCGCATTCCTAAGCCAGTCAGGGTCGATCGTGACGATCACTGAGGAAAACGGCGCGCAGGTGCAGTTCTCGATGTCTGGAAGCACGGGAACGCCTCTTGCGTCCTACATCCAGGCCACGCTCAGCCAAAGCGGCAGTACGTGGACGTTCACTCGTCTGGGCGTCGACACGCTCACCTTCGATTCGTCGGGATACCTGACGTCTGCAGCGGACCCCAACGGGTACACCACGTCGTTCACGTATTCGAGTGGCAATCTCAGCACGATCACAGACTCCTCGGGTCGGACGCTATCGGTGAGTTGGACCGGGTCCCACATCACGTCCGGTGACCGATAGCAACGTCAGTCCGAGCAGATCCGTGTCGTTCGGCTACGACGGCAACGGCAACCTCAGCTCGGTGACCGACGTCAATGGCGGAATCACGGACTTTGGCTACGACACCAGCCATCGCATGGTTCAGATGCGCGAGACGCGCTTCCACAGCGATGGAGCCTTGCCGACGGCTCCGAGCTCCTGCACCGGCTCCGGCACGACCCACGCCGTCACCAACCACTATGACAGCAATGGCCGCGTCGACTGCCAGTGGGACGCGAATGGGAACAAGACGAGCTTCGACTACACCTCGATCGCTGGTGCGACCAAGATCACCGACCCCGCGGGCAATGTGGACGGTCGACTACTTCAATCGAGGTGTCACGGTCGCCACGACCGAGGGGTACGGAACCTCTGATGCTGCAACGTGGCAGTACGCATACGATCCGGCAACGTTGGGTCGGACGGAAGTAGATTGATCCCAATGGAAACGTTTCGAGTGCGACGTACGACGCGAACGGCAACGCCCTGACGATGACCGATCCGCTTGGGCAGGACCACGACGAACACCTACAACTCCTTCAACGAGGTGCTGACCAGCCAGGACGGGAACGGCGTCACAACGACGAATACCTACGACAGCAACGGCAACCTCCTGACAGTCGAGCCGCCCGCTGACTGGCACCTCGGCCACGGCGACCAACTGCAAGAGCCCGTCCACCGCCGTGGCGATGGCGCAGGCCACCTGCTACACGTACGGGGACAGCAGCCATCCCGGCGACGTCACCCAGGTGACCGATCCCGACGGCAAGGTGACGGACTTCCACTACGACACCAACGGCGATCGGGACGAGGTGAAGGACCCGCTCGGCAACGTCAGCGGGACGGTGTTCAACGCCGACGGGTGGCCGACGGCCACGTACACGCCGAAAGCCGGCTGCACGTGGAACTCTTCGCCGCCGACCGGCTGCAGCTCCACGTACGAGACCCAGATGACCTACAACGCCTTCGGCGATGTCTTGACTGTGACCGACCCGCTCAGCCATGTGGCGAGCAACACCTATGACTCTGACCGCAACGTCATCTCCTCGGAGGACCCGAACCACTACGGGACCGCGTGCCAGAGCTCGGGATCGGGCGCCTGCACGCTGGTCACCCTCGACGCTGGGAACCGGGTGACCACGGTCACGAGACCCGACGGAACGACGAACGTCACCGACTACAACGCCGACGACACCGTCGCTGACCAGAAGGACGGCAAGGGCAACGCGATCATCAGCTACGGCTACGACTCCCTCGGCCGCGTGACTTCGACCACGGACGCGCTGAGCAACGTCACGACCTACACCCTGGACGGCGACGGCAACGTCCTGACCAAGCTCGATCCGGTGAGCGGGGCGACCTGCACAGGCACGCTCGTCGGCTGCACGACGATGACCTACGACGCCGACAACGAGCTGAAGACCGTCTCCTACAGCGACAGCTCGTCGGAGAACATCACCAGCACGACGTACGACTCCGACGGCCAGCGGACGGCGATGACCGACGGGACTGGCTCCTCGTCCTGGAGCTGGGACTCGCTGCACCGCCTGACCAGCTACACCAACGGCAACGGCGCGACCGTGAGCTACGGCTACACCTACGGTGGCGGCCCGACGTACGACCTCAAGAACCAGGTCCGCAGCATCGCCTACCCGAACAGCGTCGGTACCGTGACCCAGAGCTGGAACGACGACGGCACCCTGGCCTCGGTGACGGACTGGAACAGCAAGCAGACGTCGTTCTCCTACGACAGCAACGCCAACGAGACCGGCCAGACCTCGCCGAGCACGACCAACGTGACGGACACGTTCGGCTTCAACGCCGCCGACCAGATGACCTCGGTCTCGGACAGCAACGGCTCGACGCTGTTCAGCGCGACCTACACGCGGGACAGCAACGGCCAGCTCGCGTCCGACAACTCGCAGGCAGCGAACCAGGCCAACTACAAATACACCGCGCTCAACCAGCTCTGCTACGCCGGCAGCGGGACGACCAACGCCTGCAGCTCGCCCGCCGACGAACAGCTACCCGTACGCATTCGACAACGCCGACAACCTCACCACGATCGAGAACGCCGGCCACACGGGCACCAACACGCAGCAGTTCAACAACGCCGACGAGCTCTGCTGGACCGTCGCCGGGTCGTCAGCAGCAACGCGTGCGGCATCGGCGCCCAGCGGCGCGACGACGTACGGGTTCGACAACAAGGGCAACCGAACCTGCGTCCGTGCCTGGCAGCCGGGTCAGCGCTACCTGCGATACATACGACCAGGCCAACCGCCTGACGTCGATCAAGACCGGCACCGGCTCGACCTGCACCACGCCCGACGACCGTGGGCACCTACGCCTACGACGGCGACGGCATCCGGGAGAGCAAGACCGTGTCCGGGACCACGACGCAGTTCACCTGGGACGGCGGCGGCGGCAACCTCCTGCAGCAATACGACGGGACCACGAAGACGTCGTTCATCTACGGGCCGGGCGGCATCCCCGTGGAGCAGATCGCCGGCTCGACAACGACCTACCTCCACCACGACCAGCTCGGCAGCATCCGACTCGATCACCGACTCCGCCGGCGCCACCGGCACGGCCACCACGCAGACGTGGGATCCATACGGCAACAGCGTGTCGCACAAGCGGCTCGCTGACATCGCCGTTCGGATTCAGCGGGCAGTACACCGACGCCGAGAGCGGGCTTCTCTACCTCCGCGCCCGCTACTACGACCCAACAACAGCGCAGTTCCTGAACGCAGATCCCGCTGTATCGTTCACAGGCGCGCCGTTCTCATACGTGGGCGGCAACCCGCTGAATAGGACTGACCCGAGCGGTCGTTGCACGATGTCGATCACACTGAACGTCTGCACAGACAACAGTGGCAGCCCGTCTGGGGCTTCGCAGCTCGACGTCTCGAACAATCCGTCATTCAGCAACAGTAGTGGCGGCGGTCTGCCGAATATCTACGGACCATGGATCTCGGGAGGTGGCGATACCGTCAATGTGCAGACAATCGTCCAAGGACCGCAGGGGAGTAGCGGTTACTTCTTCATCACAGCATACCCGCCTGGTGGCGGAGAGATCGATTCGCCGCCGGAGTACTGGGGAAGCTCACGGAAGGACTACACAGCGCCGTTCGATTGTTCTGCTAGCGGCCAGTGGAGCGCAAGCGTTACGGCAATCAACAGCCAGACCGGGGCCACGACGACTCAACCTAGTGTTTTGCCGGTAGGCATCAACTGCGATAAGAAAACACAGGAGAACTCAAACGGGTCCTGGGGGACACTGCCTTCGCCCCAGCCCTTCGGACAGCTTGGTCCGAACTTCCTGGCGGCAGCGTTTGGGTGCAGGAACGAGGCATGACAGCATCTGAGGTCGAAGCGATCGCGGCCCGGATTGGAACCGAGCTGGAGCCTGACGGCTGGACGGTCTGGAGTTCAGAAGGCAACGGGAGTTTCTCGATTCAGTTCGCGCACCCGCTGGCAGGCGAAATAGGCCCCGTTGTCAAGGCTGATGAGCCAGCGAGCAAGCTCGATGATCTGGCTCATCGTGTGATGCAGACGAACCCGATCTTTGCACTCGTGAGAGAACGTCCAAGCAATCTCGCCCACCCACAGACGATGCATACCGTGCGGGTCACTGCCAAGATGGCGGACTGGGCACCGGAGGACATGCGACACGTCTGCAACATCCTGTTGGAGGTGGGGCAACTCAACGAAGATGAGGCCGAGTGGGTCGTACGCGCCGGACCTTGGTGAGCCGCATCAGAAGCTTGATGTGCTGACCGCCTCCTCCGCCGGCTCCGCTGATCGGAGGATGGCGGCGACGGTGGCTGCGTACCAGCGGCCGCTGTGTGCGGTGGGGACGCCGTCGGTGGTGAGGTCGGTGGCGATGGCGCGCAGGCTGAGTCCTTCGTTGCGCATGGCGATGATGCGGTCGACGACGTCGGCGGGGAGTTGACGGGGTCTGCCGAGGCGGACGCCGTTGCCTTTCTTGACGGCGAGTGCGTCTCTGGTGCGCTGGGAGATCATGCGGACCTACTGACATATCCGTGGGTTGGTGAATCGAACCACGGTGAGGCTGTGTTCGAGGACACGTGGGGCCTGGTAGAACACATCGTTGCTCGCCTCGGGGGCATTGCAGGAGTGGCGCGCAGCCCGTCCCAGAACGGCAGAAACGCCCTGCTCAGCCAGGGGTTGCGCGTCCGCGCAACCCTTCGCTGCCCCAAAGCGAAGCGCAGCCAGGCGGTCAAGGGCGGCCCGTCAGGGCCGAGCGCAGGGAGCCGCGCAGCGGCGCCCTTGACCGCCTAGGGAGCGGAGCTACGGGCGTACGGTTTGGCGTACACGTTCGCCGTGGGGCCCGACGCCCGAATCCTCAGCAACGGCGGGGCTCCGCGGGCCTGTTGAGGCTCTCACACCACCCATGGATATGTGGGTCTCCCGGCATCGATGTGGTCAGGGTGAGAGCGCGATTGTGGTCCTGAGCAGGATCTTCGTACCGGGAACGGGCTTTGCAAGTCGCGCACGAGTCGACCGAGCTGCAGAGGTGGATGTCTTGACGCGCAGGTCGCCCTCCGGGGCGACGTTCATTGCCAGCCAGCGGAGCTGGGCCGGTGCAGTCAAGGATGGCCCGAAGGGCAGAGCGCAGCGAGCCGCGCAGCGGCGTCCTTGACAGCTCGGAACAGCCCAGCTACCAGGGAGATCGCGTCCGACCAGCTCCCCCATGGAGCGCGGCCCGTTCGCACGAGCGCCATCCACGATCCGGGCGTATTGCCTCAAGCGTCGTGAGCGTCTGCCGTGCCTCCAAAGTCACCCGGTCCCATGGCCAGAAAGCCGAAACCTGACCACATCGATGCCGAGAGAGCCGGATATGTCAGTAGCGCCACAAATGGGCCTAATTCCAATACCGTTGACTTATGGCGGGCAGAGCACTCGGACGGCATGAGCGGGTGAGAACTTGGGTTGTGGCCAGTTGCGGTGCTGTGGTCGCTTGACGTTGTAGCCTGACATCTTGCGCTTGACGACACGCGCAGCTGCCCGCAACCGTTGCGGCACCGGTTCGCGCCGGATCTCGTCTCGCGCAGCTCCGAGCGCTGTTGCCAGCGCCGCCGCGCTGGTTCCGATGCCAGCACGTACGCTGCGGCGTGCAGCGCGTAGCGACCTCATGAAGCTGAGGCGATCGGGGTCGCCGTCGTTGTGATCAGCGGTGTCGTACATCAGGGCACGGATCGCGTAATGAGTGCAGAGATATCCGTACACCTCCTGGCGGACCCCACCTGGCGTCTTCGAACGCAGCACGAGGCGAGGTCCACGTTGATGCGTCTTCAACTCGTCGAACACGGACTCAAGTTCCCACCGCTGGGCGTAACAAGCGGCCAACTCTCTTGCTGGTGCCGCATCGGGGTCGAGAAGGGTCGTCACGAGGCGGTAGCGTGTTCCTGCTGCTTGTGGACGTCCCGGGTCATCAATCCCGTATTCGATGACACGTACACCGAGCACGTTCTCTCGGGATCGCCTGTCATCGTTCGCCATGATCTCGGATCGAAACGAACCATCCGCGAAACGCTCGAGCACAGGGAAAACCATGTTGCTCTTGGCGCGCCAGCAGAGAGCCGCTCCCGTAGCTGCCATCTGGGACCACAGCGGAAACCCCATCAGTCCGCGATCGGCGAGGACCAGCATTTCCGGTGAGAGTGCCGGCGCCAACTCCTTCATCAGGGTCGGCTCTCCCGTCGTATAGGCTCCGAGCGTCACCGCGACAACCGCGTGCGTCCCGCATTCCGAAAGCCCCGCCAATCGGATCTGGGGGTATGCGCTCAAGTCTTCGCGTGCACTACCCGGACGGCCGAACTCGCCCACGTTGTCGGGCGTATCGGCGACGTCCAAAGTGGTGCCGTCAATGCTCATCACGCGCCAACCTCGATACCAAGCCCCCGTTGCAGCCGGGCGAGCCAGCGGCACACACGCTCGGTGGAACAGCTCCTGCAGCGGTTCAAAGCCCACTCGCGTTCTCGCTCTGAAGATCGCCGCCTTGGTTGGCACCGTCCAGTTCTGGCGCCATCCCGTTGCCCACGACAGACCTTCTACAAGGTTGCGCATGACCTCTTCATAGCTCGCATCCGAGAACAACGCCATCGCCATCGCGTAGTACACAACCAGCCGCGAGGGCAACAGGCGATCACGCTGATGCTGTCGTGCGGTATCGCGGATCACTTCGTCCACCAGCTTCGGCGGGAATGTTCGGGTCAGCACACCCAGCGCAATATGGTCCGTCAGACGCTGGTCGAACTCCGGCTTCACCCATCCAAGTCGCGGCACCGCTCGACTGTAATTCCCACATCCCGCAACGTTGGGCGGGACTGACTCAACTGAGTCGGATGAGTCGAACTAAGTCAACGGTATTGGGCCTAATTCGGAACCTTCTGCCGGTTCCGGGGGTCAATCGGGTAGTGATGGGCAGAGGCCGCCGAGGCTGAGCATGCGGAGTGCGATGAGGGCTTCGGGGTGTGAAACCCGTACGCGCGGCGGGCGATCACGCGTAGCTGGGTGTTCACCTGCTCGGTTCGGGCGTTCGAGAGTCCGTGTGCTTGATCGCGGCTTCGATCCCGGGGCGCTGGTCGGGGCTCAACCACGCAGGTGCAGCGAGCAGGCGGCATCGGCAGGACGCCGGACAGAGGAGATCGGAACCCTGGCCAGTCGGAGCCTCCAGCGATAGCCTGACGACAGGTTGGCAGAAGAGAGAAGCAGTACGCGCGGGGTCCGATGACGCAGACGGTGTGGGACCAAACGTATCGAGGGGGGACGGTCGGCCCGGGTCAGGAGGTGCAGAACCGGGGATGCGTCCACGGGACGGTCGACGTCCAACCGGCCGGCCAGCTGACGAATCTCGGCTACGTGGAGCGCATCGTTGTGCGCTCAGGGGGTTCTCTGGTGATGGCGGGCATGGCTGGCGCGATCGACGCCGAGCGGCCGTCGGACGTGCTGCTCGTGCTCGAGACGCACGAGGGCGGTCGCGTGAACAGGCCGATGCAAGCGGGTGAGGAGCGGAACTTGCCCTTCACCGGCCCGGAGGGCTGGGGCCTGCTCGACAGGTGCTGGGCAGATTGCGTCTTCGCGATCAACGACGTCATCGAAGCGGCCGGCCTGCAGCGATGGGCCGACAAGATCTTCGGCGCCAAGCCGGGCACGGTGATCGCACTCAATGCGGCACTGGCCGCGATGTCGGTGACCGACATGAGCGACGCAAGGATGTGGGCGTTGATCTCCGCGTCAGCCTTCAACCCCACCGACGAGCTGAAGTTGGCCGATCCAAAGGAACGGAAGATGTGGTCTCCGAGCGAGTGCCGGGGACTGCTGTTGCGGCACGTGGAGGGGTACCGCGAGATGCTCACGTATCCACCTCACGTGTTCGGCGAGCTGGTCCAAGCGCCGGCCGACGAAGCGCGGCACCTATGGGAAAGAGCTCTACGAGGGGTTTTGGGAGCTGGTCTCGGGGTTGGCTGGGCGCGTGGTTGGTGGTCCCCTGACCGACGAGCAGAACGCCGAGTTGGCGAACTACAGGAGGGTCATGCTGGACGCGATCGACTCCGGCGACGGTCGGAAAGGGTCGGGATCGTGGGCGAGGCCCGGCGTGTGGAGAAACGAGAAGACGCAATCGGGCGATCTTGCCGATGCCGCAGCGGCACGGAGGCGATCGAACGCGTATCCATTCACCGCCAAAGGGAGCCCTGTCGATGCTGCACTGCGCGAACTCGGTTCTCTGATCGGGCTGGAGAGCGTCAAGCAGGAGGTGACCAGGCTCGCGCAGCAAGCATTCGTCTTCAAGGATCGGCGTGCGCGCGGGTTGAAGACGATGGACATCACCCGTCACATGGTGATGCTCGGCAATCCCGGGACTGGCAAGAACACTGTTGCGGAGCTCTTGGGGCGGATCTACGCGGGATACGGAATGCTCAGCCACGGCAACACCAAGTATGCGCTGCGCCAGGATCTCGTCGGCGAATACGTGGGGCACACGGCAACACGCACACGGGACACGTTCAACGCAGCGCTGGGTGGTGTGCTGTTCATCGACGAGGCGTACAGTCTGGTTGCGGGGAAAGGTGGTCAGCACGATTTCGGACAGGAGGCGATCAACACTCTTGTGCCGCTCATGGAGAACCACCGCAACGAGATCATGGTGATCGCGGCGGGCTATCCCAAACCGATGCGCGACTTCCTGGCCGCGAATCCCGGATTGAAGGGGCGGTTTGGTCAGACGATCGTCTTTCCGGACTTCACCGACGACGAACTCCTACAGATCGCCAACGACTTCTTCACCGCGAAGGACTACAAACTGACCAAGGCGGCTCGCCCCGAATGCCGCAGGGTGTTCGGCGAGCTGCGGGTGCTCCTGAAGGACGACTTCGCGAACGCTCGGACGGCGCGGCTCCTGTGCGAAGCGACCGTGAAGAGGCAGACGGCGCGCATCCATGACGAGATGAGCGGACGCCTGCGCCCGATGAGCAACGCTCGGATGAGCGAAATCCGACCAGAGGACATCGCGAACTCGGATGAGCTCGAGCCCGATCGGGTGGCGCAGGTTGGTGCGCACGCCGCGGACGACGACGCCGCCTGACGCAGCCTCGGCTGGATCCGATCACAGACCGCGGAAGCGGAGACGTGCGCCGATGAAGAGCAGGGCGATCCCCACCAAGAGCAACCAGAAGATGCGCACGGTTGTGCTGATCTCGATGGCGGCGATGGCTGCGATCGTGACCAGCGCGAGCCTCGGGCGGAGCGCAAAGAACAGGATGAACCGAAACGCCATGCCGACGACCTCGCGCAGAAGGCGTTCGGGGGTTCTCATATCGCCTCAGTGATCCCAGACGGTGACGCGGAAGGTGTAGCCGGAGGACGGATCGCCTCCCAGCAACTGCAGGCGCGCGATGTTTCCAACGACAGTGCGTGTGCAGATCCAACCGCCATCGGAGATGCCCGGCGGCTGCAGCTGGACGTAGTCCGTGGGACTGCGCGCCAGCGAGCGAACGCAGTTGCCGTGCGACGGCGCGCCGGCGCCATTCCACTCTGCGACGGCGACGTCAGAACGAGTCGTTGATCGCTGGACGACGAGAGCTTCCCCAGAGAAGTTGCCGGTCGCGGGACCAACGCCGTCTTGGACATTCTGCTGCGGGGGCACCGTGTCGAGCCCGTACACCGTGCCGTCGCTCATTGAGACGTCGCGATGCCAGATGACGGCGCCGGTGTGGTGATGGGGCACGAGTGTGTTGGAGGAGGACGTCGACACCGAGCCGCCACTGCCCGAGGCCGATGAGCTGCCGTGGATCGGGACGTTGAAGCCGATCCAGACGAGCACGCAGAGCACGCCGGACCAGAGGAGCAGCGTGCTCAGCCAACGGTGGCCGCCGCCGCGCGAGGAGATGCGGCGACCCAGGCGGTCCAGCCATCCTTCGGTGTCCTCGATGGGCTGCGGCCTCTCGATCCTCGAGAAGTCGGGGACCGTTGGCGGGATCGGCGCGGAGAACGGGTCATCGGTCGGCTCGGTGTCGGCCTCTTCTGGCGCGCGTCGTCCCAGCTCGCGCGCATGCGCGCGGCGTTGTGCGCGCTTCTTCTTGAAGTCGTCCAGGTCCGACGTGGGCCAAAGGTATCGCCTTCAATCGAGACCTGCCAGACGTGAAATGGCCCGGGATTGACGGGATGCGGCCTATCCACTTTGCTCCCCCTGGGCCTGCGAACCTGTACCTCCATCGCGGGCTCGGCGCTGTCTCGGGCGATCTGGAGCCCAGCCTCACGGGACATCGGCGCCGGCGGGCAGCCGCCGGGTCAGGCGTGCGCCGCCCGTGAGGCGGGCCCACCGCGGCCGACAAGCGGAGGGGGAGCGAAGTGGATAGCCCACTGAGGGGAAAATAGCGCTGGGGTTGTGACCGCCTTCCGGGAAAGGGCGTGTGGGTTGTCGCGGCGATTCAGGCTGCCAGCGGCGTTTCCTGCAGGGTCACGGTGTGCCCGAGGCGCTCGAGCTGAGCGACGAGGCGTCGGGTCTGTCGTTCGGGATCGCGTCGGGCGTAGTAGTCGCCGCCGAGGTCGTTGTAGAGCTCGCCGGTGGTGAGCATGTGCCAGATCGCGCACAGCATCGAGTGTTTGACGGCGCCGAGCGCGCGGGCGTGGCCGAGTTGGGACTTCTTGCGGCGGTAGAGGGCTTGCAGGTAGCTGTCGTTGGTGCGCAGGGCCGCCATCGCGGCCTCTTTGAGCGCCTGGTTGAGCCATTTCGACCCCTTGCGGCTCTTGCCGGAGCGGCGTTTGCCGGCGGACTGGTGGTTGCCGGGGCACTGGCCGCCCCAGGAGGCGAGGTGATCGGCGCTGGGGAACTGGGTCATGTCGGTCCCGATCTCGGCGATCACGTTCTGGGCGGTGCGGACCTCGATCCCGGGGATCGTGCACAGCAGGTCAACCGCCGCCGCGAAAGGTGCGAGCTTCACCTCGATCGCTCCCGTCAGCGTCTCGATCTGCTGATCGAGGAAGTCGAGGTGCGCGAGGATCGCGCCGATCAGCAGCGCGTGGAGCTCGTCGAAGCGACCCTCGAGCGCCTCGCGCAGCGCCGGGATCTTCGCGCGCATCCGACCTTTCGCTAGGTCGGCCAGCACGACCGGATCGGTCGTGCCGTTGATCAGCGCGTTGAGCATCGCGCGGCCCGAGACGCCGAGGATGTCGGTCGCGACGCAGTCGAGCTTGATCCCGGTGTCCTCCAGCGCCTTGTGCAGCCGGTTAGCCTCGCGCTGACGCTCGGCGATCTGCGCCTTGCGATAGCGGGTCAGCTGTCGCAGCTCGCGGATCGGCTTCGGCGGAACGAAGCTCCCGCGCAGCAGCCCGGCCTCGGTCAGCCGGCAAAGCCACTCGGCATCCTTCACATCGGTCTTGCGACCAGGAACTTGTTTGACGTGCCTCGCGTTGACCAACAGCAGCTCGAAGTCGTCTTCGAGCACGTGCCAGACCGGCTTCCAGTAAACGCCGGTCGCTTCCATCGCGACCTGCGTGACACGGTGAGCCTTGAGCCAGTCGCGCAGGGCAAGCAGCCCACGGACGGTCGTCTTGAACTCCGCGAGATGCTGGACTCGCACACCCTGCTCGTCGGGCACCCGCACACAAGCGGTCACCTGCGCCTTATGCACGTCCAGCGCGCCCGGGCGCTCAACGATCACATCCATTAGACCTCCTTGGGATCAACGACACGGATCGCCGTCCGCCAAGAACCTCCGAAACAGACGAGTCTGAGGAGCGCGCTCACGGCGGCAGTCCCGGGATCCGGGGGAGGTCCCCACGCCAAACTGAACCACGGGCTCAAAAGCACCACAGGAAACGGGACGTCCGGCGAACGACGCCCGGATCATCCAACATTTTCACCCGCCCCGGGTCGCCGGCGCAGCCGGCGAGGGAAACTGACGGGATAATGGGCGGATCGTGCGCTCGGCGCTGTTCGGCAAACGACAGGACGCGGTGGTCTTCCCGCGCGACATGGGCGAGCTGCGAGTCGACGGGCCGGAGCCGGGCAGAGTGCTGCTCGGGCGATTGGAAGCGCCCGGCAATGAGGGGAGGGTGTTGAACCGGGTGGGCGTCGCTCAGCCGGCGCTGGCTGCGCCGCGTTGCTACGGGGTGCTGGTCATCGGCCAAGCCCGCAGCGGAAAGACGATGTCGGTGCTCGTTCCCGCGGTTGCGGACTGGTATGGCCCGGTGATCTCCACGAGCATTCGGACCGACGTGCTCGAGGCGACGCTGCACGCTCGGCAGGACGCCGGCTGGCCGGTGCTGATCTACAACCCCAAGAACCAAGGCAGACATGGCAGCAACACGTGGTCTCCCCTCACCGCGGCAACGGGAGAGCACGCCGAGGAGGGAGCGAGGCGCACGGCGGCTGCGCTGATCGAGGCCTCGGGAGTTGTGGACGGCGGCATCAACGCCCAGATGGATTTCTGGAATGCCGCCGCTGCGGACTACCTCGGGCCACTTCTCTTGGCTGCCGCGAAAGATGGACCATCGATGGATCGGGTGCTCCGCTGGCTGCACGATGTCGAAATCGCCAAGAAGGAAGTGCCTCCGCGCTTGAAGGACCACCCTCACATGCTGCTCGGCGCGCAGTCGGTCTGGAATCTGTCACAGAAGCAACGGGACTCGATCAACCTCACCGCGCGCACGGCGTTACGGGCGTATCAGGATCCGGCGGTGATGCGCACGTGCCAGAGCGCTCGTCAAGGAGTGCCGCCTGACATCACTCCCGACAGCGTTCTCGGGGAGCCGCCAGACCCAGAGCGCGGGACTCCGGGCCGCGCAGGAGCGACGCTGTACATCTTGTCGCCGACACTGGATTGGCGCTACTTCGCGCCACTGTTCACGGCGCTGCTCACCTCCATCATCAATGAGGCGGATTACCGAGCCACCGGAACGCGCGGCCTCGATCCACCGCTGCTGCTCGCCCTCGATGAGGTCGCGAACATCACGCCACTCAAGGAGTTGCCGACGATCGCGAGCACCGCGGCGGGAACGGGCATTCAGCTCATCACCGTGCTGCAAGACCTGGGGCAGTCCGAGAACATCTGGGGGACCTTCGGGACGCAGACGTTGCTGCAGAACCACTATGCACGACTTGTGCTCGGAGGCACCGCGGATCCGGGAACGCTGGGATGGGTGCAACAGCTTCTCGGCGAGAGGACGGTGGAAATGACGACGACGTCCAAAGGACACTGGTACGACGTCGTCGGGAGGTCGCGAAGTCTGCACTACCGGCCGGTGATGACCGCTGACGAGCTGCGCACCATGAAGCGCGGGACCGCGGTGCTCATCTGCGGTCCGTATCCCGCCGCGCGGGTGAGGTTGCGCCAGCGCACCACGATCTGAGAGCGCCGCGAGAGCTCTTACGGGTCACGGGCGGACGGCGATTCTCAGCGCACCGCGCTGACCGGCATTCACGGATGCGGCGTGCCAAAGCTGTACGCGGTGCCGTCCTGGTCGTCGAACCAGACCGCGGGCGACTCCTTGTCGGGCACGCCATCGTTGGAGCTGATCTCCAGCGTGACGTGGTCGCCGGGCGTGCCGGTGCCGATGTACGAGATGGTGAGAGACATCTTCTGTGCGCCCGGAATCAGTAATGACATCCCGCCATGGAGTGGCTGGCCGTTGAGGATCGGAGAGCGAATGAGGACGGGCTGGGCGTTTCGGATGACCTGAACGCGGAGCAGTGGTGGGACGTACGAAGGGTTCCGGTTGCTGAGCTCAATGGCTTGTGTGAAGAGAGGTTTGTCGGGCGGGCTCTGGAGCGTTTCGTTCGGCCTCGTGAGATACGTCGTGCTCGTGTTGACGACGTTGGCGTGGTAGTCGACGACTGGTGGTGGCGTCGTCGTCGATGAGCTCTGGCTGCTGGTGCTTGATGCACTTGCGGAATGACCCGGCGTCGCTTTCGGTGTGTTCGAATGGGTCGCGTTGCTGACGATCGCAACGACGATGAGTGCGATGAAGATGACGCCGAGGATCTCGAGGCCACGTCGGACGTATCGCCTCGGAAGGCGACGGTCTGGCCGGCCGCCGTAGCTCGGGGGCCTCGGCGGTGGTGGCGGAGGTGGAGACGGTGGCTCGTCGCGCGGGGGCGTGGTCGGTGGAGGCGTTGGTCCGCTGCCCGGTGGCTGACCGGGTTCATCCGGGCCGGGCGCCCGCGGGTAGTCGTCCTCACCCGGCGACATGCCCTCTGACCGACGACATCATCATGACGAACGTGGACGCGTTCAATGCGCCCAACGCGGACGATAGCGCGCCTGCGGTTTCAGAGGGATAGAGATCTCGGCGGGTTCTCAGAGCGACAGATCATCGTCATCGTCATCCTCGATGCTTCGTTCGCGCTCGTCATCGGGCTCGAGGTCGAGCTCGTCGAGGTCATCACGGTCGCGCTCATCCTGTGTTCGCCAGAGGTCGGCGTCGATCGCAGCGCGCTCCCGCTCGATCCACGCCGCGATGTCGTCCGCAGTGTCCGGCTCGGACGTGAGGTCATCGTCCCGTTGCTCACGCGCGTGTTCGTCCTCGCGGTTCTGCTGTCCGCGCTGGGCTTCGAGTTCGCTGCGGGCTCGACGTTCGTCGTCCCGCGCCCGCTGAGCTGCCGCCCGGGCCTCCTGTGCTTCGAGCGCTGCCGCCCGCATCCGCTCGAATGCCTTCTGCGAGGAGTCGCTGAGGCGATCGATGGCGAGCGTCTTGGCCTGGCTGCGCAGCCACGTGCGCTCCAGCTGCTCGCGCGCCTCGTCGCGATCGTGGTGGACGGTGTAGGCGTGGAGGTCGATGCGATGACGGCTGCCGGCGGTGTAGCCCCATTCGCGTCCGCCCCGCGCCGGTGAGGCGAGGAGATAGGTCTGGTCAACGGTCGCGCCCTGGCTGGCGTGGCCGGTCTGCGCGTAGCCGTGCTGGACGTGCTCGAGGTAGCTCTCGGGCAGCCGGATGATGCGCCCGTCATCGGTACGGATCCGCAGCGACATCTCGGTGGTGTCCACACCGATCACCGTTGCACGCGTGCCGTTGCGCACGTCGATGCTGGGGTCGTAGTTGTTCCGGCGGCAGATGAGGCGATCACCGACTGCCCACTCCCTGCCGTGCGCTTCGAGACGTTCGTCACCGAGCAGGCCGGCCTCGTCGAGCTGTCGCCGCGCAAGCTCGTTCAGCGCGCGGACGTCGCGGCGATCGTGCGCGAGGATCAGCGCGCTCTCCGGATCATTGAGCGATGTCCGGGCCCATTCGTCGATGAGGTCGGCGCACGCCTTCCTGGCGTCGTCATAGCTGGCGAAGCGCCCGTGCTCTTCCAGGAGTGCGAGCGCGTCGGCGGCGCGCCCGTCTGCGAGGAGACCGGCGACTCGCCGTTGCAGCTCGTCCCGCTGACGGCGGTTCTCCTCCAGCTGCGCGACACCGAGTCGGTCTGCCAGGCTGGCGAAGGCTCCTCCGGCGTCGATGGATGGAAGCTGGTCGCGGTCTCCGACGAGGATGAGCCTTCCGTCTGCGCGGCGCGACGTGCCCGGCCAGCTCGGCGAGTGATCGGGTCGGCATCATCGACGCCTCGTCGACAATGACGACAGCGCCTTGCGGGATCGCACTCCAGCCTCGCTGGATTGAGTTGAGCAGGCCGGCAGTGGTCTGCGATGTGATCCCCGCCTCCCGCTGCATGCGCTGCGCGGTCTCTCCCTGCCATGCGGTGCCGATGACCAGCTCACCATCTGCGCGGTACGCCTCGGCGACAGCGGCGAGCGCGGCAGTCTTGCCGTAGCCGGCGCGGGCTTCGAGGAGCCGCGTGCGTTGCGTGCCGGACGTGAGGTGGCGGACGGCATCGGCTTGGTCTGGGCCGAGAGGGATGGGCGACTCGTCGATGGCCTTCTCGACGATTCCTGCGGGGACTGGTTGGAGACGCTTCGACGTCACCGGAGGCGACCTGCAGAAGATCGGTCTCGACCTCGAGCATGTCGTAGGTCGTGTAGCGCGCCGGGTGGTGGCCGATCCGCGGGGAGACGAGGACCGCGTCGTGAGCCAGGATGTCGTCGGCGAACGCCTCCAGTTCCTCGACCGCAATGCCATCCCGATACGCGCCGGCGATCGCCTGGAGCAACGCGCGGCGGGGGAATGTGGATTCCTGTTTGGTGAGCCCGCCGGGTCCGACGAGGAAGCCGGCGCAGCGTGCGCCTCGTCGACGTCCGGCCGACGGCGTGGGCGATCGATAACTGCGTCGAGCTCCGCGGCTCCGAACCCGTGCTCGGCCGCGCGTGCCTGCCAGCGCGCCTGTGCGATGTCGCGATCGATCTGCGGCTTGCGGTCGCGTGTCTCGCGCTGGATCTCCTCGATGCCGCGCTCGGTCAGCCAGCCGCGCACAGCCGCAAGCTCCAGGATCTCGGTGTGGCGCTGCGAGAAGTGGTCGAGGACTTCCTGCGGCACACCCTCGATCTCCGCGGTGCCGTTGCGGACCTGGTTCCACCGGACGCCGAGGGACTGCGTCAGCTCGTCGCGGAGAACGGCCTCGCCGATGGTGCCGGCGGTCTTCGCCGCGGCGTACACCGGTCGCATGTCGGGAGCGGTCCAGCGACCGTCGGAGGGGGAGCGAACCCGGTTGGCGATGACGACATGGGTGTGCAGATGGGGGTCGCCGGAGCGCGCCATCTCGTGCGTGTACATCCCGCCGACGAACCCCTCGGCGGGGATGACGTCGACGCCATTGGTGCCGCGGCGGGCGAAGCATTCGTGCCGCTCGAGGTAGTCCAGACCGGCGCGCACAGCGCGTTCCTGAGCATCGAGGATCGCCCGCTGGATCTCCTCGTCGCCGACGGCGAGAAGCACACTGACGGACTTCGGTGCGGTGAAGGTCAGGTCGAAGCCGGCGTTGCTTGGACGGCGCCCGCGGCCTCCAGGCAGCTCGTCGCCGGTGCGCGGATCACGGCCTTCCAGCAACGTCCCGAGTTGGCCCTTTCCAGGCGCTCCTCGCAGCGAGAGCGACTCCGCCCCACGGCCGACCCACTGTCCGGGCACGCTGTCATGCTCGGTGTAGTAGTCGTCCCGCGCGAACTCCGGCTGCTCGTAGTAGCCGGGATTCTTGGCTGCGCGGATGGTGAGCGTTGGGGGCCTTTCGGAGCGACGAAGTATGGCAGCCGGGCATTGAAATGCAAATGCGCCCACCAGCCTCTTCGCCTCGCCTCCGCAGGTGAGAAGTATTGGCCATCCTCGGCACGAACATGCATGCTGCTCCGCGGGTCCTCGCGTTTGCTCACGCGATGCGAATGCTTCGCATCTGACCGCAATGCGGAACCGCAAACGCTCGGATGGAGGCGCGAACGGCGGACCGGCAGGCGGACCGCGATCCGATGGTCGATTGCGGTCCCACCGATGACGCCATCGCACCGAAGGCGACGGCGTCATCATCCGAGCAAAAGGAAAGCCGCCGGCCGCTGACGCAGCCGACGGCTGATCGTGCCTAGAACGCGATCAACGCCTCGTCGAGCAGGGCGTACAACCTCGACGCATCTCTCGGCGAGAGGATGAGGCCGTGTTCGTCATCGACGTCGTCCCAGATCGCGACGCCCCAATCGCTTTCGAGATGTTCGATATGGACCGGGTCATCGAGGATTTCGACCTGCATCATGATGTGAGCCTCCCTACTTCCGTGAGATCTCGTTCTCTCACTTGGTCTTGGTGGGCCGGCCGGGTCAAGGACACGGAAGCGACCGCAGGACGCTGGAGTGCTCTGTCGTGATCCTTGATGCGGCCGGTACGCTGCGGCCAAGTGAGTGGGCCGCCCGGCCCCGGAGGGCTCCTCTTTCTTGCAGACCTGGCGCTGTCTGGAAGCGAACAGCTACTGGAGGACGCGGTGGACCGAGGCAGGCCGGACGGCCCGCGTGCCGCCGAGAGAAGGCGGGGAGAGCGAGTGATCCAAATGAGACGGCCTACAGAAGGCCGGTGGCGTAATTCGCGTCGCGGTCGCGGTCGCGTCCGGCGCAGTCCATGACGTGCCGGCGCGAGCTGTCGAGCGGATCGGTTGGCCGGCGCGAATCGGCATACGGAGCGCGCGTGGTCACGCGGCCGTAGCCGAGCCGATGACGTAGCTGCGGGTTGTCTGCGAGCACCTGGAGCTGCTGCTGGATCGCGCGAATCTCGCGCGGAGTGCGTCGGCGGGATGTGTCGAAAGCCATCGTACTGGTCCTCCTGCAATGGGGTGAGTCCGTCGGGGTCGGAGGGGGCGCGGCGGGACCGCGGTCAAGGGCGGAGCGAACGGCGCACCTCGATTGGTCGAGAGAGGGATGGTTGGTGCGCGGTCAGTGAGCCCGTCCCTTGACCGCAGAGGTCCCGAGCGCCGCCGTGGCGGCGTGGCCGCGTCACAAGATCCCCGTCCACGGGCGAATCACCGCGCAGGAGGCCAGCGCGACGACGACATCCCGCCGCACTCCGCGGAACGCGCGATCCGCAGCGACAGCGCATCGAGAACCGCAACTGCGGCGCGGCGACGTGAGCACCGTACCCGGACGCCGACTCGCGATGGACGAGCGGATGTCGACAGACGACCCCGACACGGCGGTGGACGCCAGGGCGCGTGCGCACCAAGACGCGACGCGCGAGGGCCGATGTGGGTTCGACGAATGCGGGGCGACAGGTGCCATGGTCGGCGTTGGAAAAACGCTACGCGGCGACGATGTCGGCGAACACGTGTTGCCGCTCAGGCTAGTTTCCAGTTTGATGTCTAGATTCCAGTCCTGTCCGCCGTCCTGGTTTCCGCGCATAGCAGGGCGCTGCTCGCCGCGGCAGAAATGCTCGTCATTGAACGAATGCGGGGGCCCTGCCTGCGCTGCTGGATCCGGCGGGATAGAGCAGCCCGATCGCCCGTCGGAAGGTAGCGTGAAACTTCCCCGTCTTCGGTGGATGGGGCACTGATGGCTGAAGATCGGCGCCGGGTTGATGCTCTCGGCGGAGAGACGGAGGATGAACGCCACGCCCGAGGCGAGCAGCGGGTCTACGAGCTGCTCGCCGATGGCCGCAACGACCGCCAACAGCCCACTGAGTCACGTTTTGCGATCCAGAGCGTGACCATGTGCGTCCGCTCGGACAAACAGCGAGCGCGGCTCCCCGGCGTTGCTCCGGTCACGGCGGGGTGTGTCAAGTCAGGTTTCGCCCGTTGGCGGGTGCGGCGTGGTAGCGTGCGTGACGACAATGGACCGGCGTCATCAGTCGAGTTGCCTGCGCGGCTCGACATTGTGCGGGGACGGTGTCCGCTGGCGCGTTCTGGTGGCGCTGTCGGTTGTCGGGATCTGGGTAGTGCTGCTGCTCGGAGCGAGCACGGCGGCGGCGCTCCCGAGGGCGGCGGCGCCAAAGGCGGCCGCGGCCGTGCGGATCGCCTGGAAGGGTTGCGGGAAGGGCTTGCAGTGCGCGCGGGTGCTGGTTCCGTTGGACTGGTCAAACCCCAGCGGGCCGCAGATCTCGCTGGCGGTGATTCGTCATCGCGCGAGCGGTCCGGGGCGGCGGATCGGGTCGCTGTTCCTGAATTTTGGCGGCCCTGGCGTACCGGGCGTTGCGATGCTGAAGGGTGGCTCAGAATCGGACCTGGATGCGCTGGGCGGGGGACGGTTCGATCTGGTCAGCTGGGATCCCCGCGGCACGGGGGAGTCCACCCACGCGCGGTGTTTTGCGAATGATCGCGCCCAGGCGAGGTTCTGGGGCCCTGACTGGTCGACCCCGACCACGAGGCGAGAGTCGGTGCGCTACCTACCAAAGGCATTGGCGTTCGTGAAGCGCTGCGTGGCGCTGAGCGGCCGGCTGCTGGCCCACGACTCGACCGCCGACACGGTCCGCGATCTTGACTATCTGCGCCGGCTGGTCGGCGACCGACGGCTGAACTACCAGGGCTTCTCATACGGCAGCTTTATCGGCGAGACCTACGCGAACATGTTCCCGCGGCGGGTGCGAGCGATCGTGATAAACGGCGTCATCGATCCCGTCCCGTTCACGACCTCCGCTCAGGCGGGGCTTGCCAGCAGTCAGGCTGACTTCGTGCGGGTGTTCGCGAAGCTGCAGTCGTTATGCCAGGCTGCGGGGCCGCCGCGTTGCGCGCTCGCGGGCCACGGCCCGGTCAAAGCGCGGGTGAGCCGCCTGTTAGCGCGGCTGCGGCACGGGCCGATCCCGGCGCCGTCGGCGCCTGCGCCGCATCGGCTCAGCTACGGCGATCTGTTGTTCTACATATTCGCAACCCTCGGCCGGCCGGTGAGCTGGCCACGGATCGCGGCCGGGCTCGAGCAGGCCGCGAGCGGTAACGGATCAGCGATCGAGATCGCACTGAACCCGCTAAGGCCCTCGTATCAGTCGGGGCTGAATTCAGCGACGGCGCTGCAGTGCGCGGACAAGCCGCGGCCTCGGGTGGGCCCCCAGGCGTGGCCGAGCATCCTCGGCCGGCTGACGCGGGTCAGCCCGTACCTCGCGGTGAACGGCTGGTGGCTGGCGGTGCCGTGCGCCGCATGGCCGCTGCTGAACGCTGACCGCTACAGCGGACCGTGGAACAGGTCGACCCACAACCCGATCCTGGTGGTCGGCAACCGGTATGACCCACAGACCGCGTACCAGGGCGCCCGCCGGGTCGCGCGCCTGCTCGGCAACGCCAGGCTGCTGACCCTCGACGGCTACGGCCACACCACCGACGTAGACCCCAGCAGCTGCATCGATCGCGCGGTCACCGCCTATCTGATCCGGCCCGCCACCGCACGACAGCAAACCTGCCAAGCAGACCGGCAGCCGTTTGACCCAGACTTCGGGAGCCCACTCCCCGCCCCGTCGGCAGTCCCGTGATCGCTGTGTGCGACGAGGCCTAACCAAGGCACCCGAGTCGACCCTTCAAGGCGGACGGGCGCCCTGCAATTCGCGCGGCGTCACCGACCACCAACCGCCAAGTCGCAGCCGTTCCCGGGTAGGTCACCCGCCGCGGCCGCAACACTCCCAGTTTCCCGGCAGGACCGATCCCGACTGCTCCCCTGTCGCCCAGGTGGCACGCTCGACGTGACTGCCGCTCGCCGCCGTATCCAGAAGCCGCCAAGGTTGCCGCCCGGAATGCCTGCGGTGAGACAAAAGCAGGGGCGAACCGCCTGACGGCGTTTGCCCTCCTCCTCGCCATAAGCAGGTCAACGGTCGCTTCGGGCTACATCGAACGCTCCAGAGGTGGCCGGCTGAACTCGACGACGCTTTGTCGACTGGAAACGTCAGCCCACACTGGAAACTACGGGTGGAGACTACCGTGCCGATTAGAAACTGGCGTGAGCGGCAACAACACGGCGTGCAACTGATCGCGGAGTGCGATGAAGTCATCGCCTCGCGTCGACATCGACCAGCTTTCGGCCGCGAAGTCGTAGACCGACCCACCGCGTCGGCATCCGAAGCAGAACCAACCCTGCTCGGCATCCGGGTAGACGTGCAGGCTGGGTGTCCGGTCTGGGTGGAACGGGCAGGCGATCTTGCCGCTCCGTGGCACCCGAATCCCCGTCAACCGCTCGACGAACACCGGTGGTGAGATCTCGAGCAGCGGGTCATCGGTCAGGGTGCGCGGCGGGTTCGGCTCGTGAGGTGCAGCCCGGTCGGGCAGTGGCGGCAGGTGGTCGAGGATGTCGTCGATGCGACACGGCGGGCGGGCGCGGCAGCGCTCCAGCGTCACCGGCGCCGGCGGACTGGTCTTCCAGTTGAGCGACGGAGGCCGGAGGATCCGTGCCGCATCCGAGCACGCGGGATCGCCACCGAGCGCGACCGCAAGCCGCCGGTTCGCGCGCTCGATCTCGTCGAGGTCCACCGCCGTACGGAGCAGCCAATAGGCATGCCGGTGATCGCCGCTGCCGGAGCGACGATGATCGAGGGAGCTGGTGAGAAGCGGCGAAGCGCAACGACCGATTCCGCTGCATCGCAGTCGACCCAGACCGTGCGAGCGTGCGCAATGAGGTCGTCATGACCGCCGCCGTGCCGATGGCGCCGTGGGACGACACCGACGTAGACGTCGGTCATCGCAGCGAGACGAGCGATGGACGACGCGAGGTCCGCCAGGCGGCCGACGCCATGAAACTCGCGCGCCATGCCAGACGGGACGCGATGCCGGATCTCCACGAAGGAGTCCGCGGGCGCGCGCCCATAGAGGGCGGCGAGGTATCGGTCGAGCGATGACGTCATGACGCCTCCGCATCCCCCGACGGCTGAGAGCAGCCGTCTCCCGGCCACGCGCCACACCCGTCGCAGTCCGGCGGATGGTCGAGGCTCCGACCGGTCGCGGAGACGGTCTCGGCGATCGCCTCCAGGTAATCCGCGGCGGAGTTCCATTCGGGCGCGCGGAGCATGCGGGCGATCCAATCGACGGCCTGCGTGTCGGTGAGGCGCGGGGTCATGACGCCACCTCCGCCCGACCCGCGCGGCACTCGGCGCACCGCTGATCGTCGTCGTCGACCAGGCACCAGCAGTCGATGCAGTGCTGCTGCGGTCAGCTCGGACTCGTCGAACGTCATCCGCTCGCCGAGGCGGCATGGGACCAGCTCTGCGAGCAGGGACCGCGCCTCCTCCTCGGTCGGCGCCGTCAGCGTGCCGTGGATGGTGATTCCGTACGTCCGCATCACGAAGCCTCCTTCGATTCGCGCAGGCGCCGCCACGAGAACGGTCCGCGCAGGCGCCATGGCGCCGTCTCGACGCTGTCGACGCCGGCCACCCACTCCTCATCCCGGTGCTTCCAGTGCCAGAACGCCAAACAGTCGGTCGCGGCATCGCGCAGTCCGCGCGTCGGATAGCGATAGACGGTGAGGTCGCCTTCGACGCACTCAGCGAGCTCCCATCCGTCGACCGAATGGCGGTGATAGACGACGACGAGTGGCCACGATCCGAGGTCCCATCCGTCGAGACCCCAGCTCGGGATGGCCTCCCAGCCGTGATGCCGTGGCGACCTCGATCCGGTCGTATCCGTCGTCGCCACGGAGCAGCGCAACTGCCCAGAACGGCTCGGCGGTGATGCGGTACTGCGCGCTCAATAGCTGATCGGAGAGCGACGGCGCGCGGCCGTCGTCGATGCGTGCGATATCAGTCATCGGTGATGTCCTCCGGTGAGGCACGTGGCGACGGGGCCCGGATCGCTCCGAACCCCGCCGGCAGCGCACGTGGTCAGGCGGCGGCCGCCGTCTGGGAGCGGGTGGAGATGAACTCGACGCGGAAGGCGTTCAGCTCGTTGTCGACGTGCTCCTGGCCGTTCGCGTCGGTCCAGCGGTTCTCGCGCATGCGACCCTGCGCCTCGACCTCACGGCCCTTCTTCAGGTACTCGCACACGGCGATGGCGGTCGCCTTCCAGGCAACGACGTCGTGGTACGTCGTGCGCCCGTCCGCGTGCTTCTGACCGACTCGGATGCGAGTCACGGGCGTGCCGTTCGGGGTGTGACGAAGCTCGGGGTTCCGGACGAGGAATCCGCGGAGAACAACGACGGTCTCGTCATTCGCCGGCGCCTCGGGCTCCGCCGTCGTGGCGACTGGTTTCCTCTGGGGCGGCTGCGGTGGTGGTGGACTTGCGTGCCATCGAAATGGACCTCCGGTGCTGCTCCGTTTCAGTGATGTCGGTCGCGTTGGAGCTGGGCGTGATCGACGCCGCGGACGCACCGAAGCGAGCACGGGACTGTCAAATGGGCGAGCCGAAGGCGAGAGCGAACCCTCATGAGCGTGCAGCGGTCCCATTTGACTGAACCGGCGCAGCTTCGGTAGGACTCAGCGGCTCGAATCACGCAACCAGCTCGACACGTCCGTCCCTGCGAACGAGCAGACCCGCAGGGCCACGAGGCACGCACGTCCCCCACCCCAGCCCGCCACTGGAAACGTGAGCTACGGCAAGCCGTGAACGAACACGAATGAAGTCGGTGCGCGGTGATGGTGCGCACCCCGATCGCATGCACCCTGCCGGTGCGCGCGGTTCTCGCCCGGGGAGGTCGTCAGACGACCGGATGCGCGTTCGGCGTCATGACCTCGCGGATGATGGCGTCACGAACAGGACCGTCTGCTGGGCCGTGGACGTCGGCGACGAGTTCGACCAAGGGCGCCGTCCAGCGGACCCCGCGGTACTTGCGTCGTGCCGGGAGTTCGTGCTGAGTAAGGACACCGAGCAACTCGGCACGACGTTGTGCATCGAGACCGAGGCATGCACTACCGGCGGGACGGAGATCGCCACCCTTCGTCCGTCGGGCGAGCAAGAACTCCGGAAGCGCACCATTGCGCTCGCGCCAACCCGTGATGACGAAGTGCTCGCGGCGCCGATGTTTGTGTTTCAGCCAGTCGGTCGTTCGACGTCCCTCCGCGTACCTGGCGTCCAGGCGTTTGGCGACCACGCCCTCGAGGCCGAGGTCGTCGTGTGGCGGCGAGCACGGCGTCCGCCTGACCGATGTAGTGCTGCGGCGTTCGCCAGGAGTTGCCATCGAGGCCCAACTCGTCGAGAAGCTCACGGCGGCGCCAGTAGGGGAGCCGGCGGACCGCTCGCCCCTCGAGGTGAAGGACGTCGAAGCACATGAGAACTGCTGGAGTGCTCGGGCGCATGCCGTTCGCGCGGTGGCGTCCGAGCCGGCGGCGGAGCGCTGCGAAATCAGGCTTTCCGTCTGATCCGAAGCAAACGAGCTCGCCATCGATGATCACGCTGCGTCGACCGAGCACGTCCGCGATGGCGTTCAGCTCCGGAAACTCGTCGGTGCAGTCTCGGCCAGGTCGTGAGCGCAGGCAGACGGTGTGACCATCCCATCGCAGCTGCGCGCGGATGCCGTCCCACTTCACTTCGATCGCCCAGTCCGTCGATGTCGGCGGGGCGCCCGACGCCGCCAGCATCGGGGCGATGAACCGGGGGAGTTCCTCGCGTGCTGCGGATTGCACAAAGCAAGCGTACGAGACGTCGGACACGCGGCGCCCGCTTCCTGGGCAGCGACGTCTGCCCGGCGGCTTCGACGCGAGGGCGGTCGGTCAGGTGAGTCCGGGCGGCCCAAGGCGGATGTCGCCCGCTGCCAGTTGCCTCGCGACGCCGAACAGGATCTTCGTCATGTCGGTCAGGTCGCGAAGGGCACGGATGAGTTCGTCCGGTGCGTGGGTGCCGTGGTTGGCGCCACCCTCGAAGGCGTACGCCGGAATCCGGTCGATGAGATCGTGCAGCTGGGCTCGTGTCGTGACCATGTGCGTTCCTCCATGACGGCCGTCGCTTTGCAAACGCCGAAGCGAGGCCATCAGAGCGCGCCCGTCGCTGCCCGTGGACGGGTCGTCACCGGGCGACTCGATCAGGAGCAAGGAGATCGGATGAGCCAGTGGCCGGCAGCGAGCGGCCGCCCCTGACGGGACGAGGAGCCACGGCGGCCCCTGCGTCCCGCAGGATCAGGCGAGTCGTCGCTCTGCGAGCGGTCAGCGAGAAGGCGTCACCAGCTCTCCTCCTGGGCGAAGGAGTAGTGATCGGAGTTGGTGACGATCAGATGGTCGGCGAGGCGAACGCCGATGAGCTGGGCCGCCTCGCGCAGGGTGGCGGTGACGTCGTGATCTGCGCGGGACGGTGAAGGATCGCCGGTGGGGTGGTTGTGGGCGAGGACGATGCTGTGGGCATTGACCCGCAGCGCGGGAACGAGGACGTCCCGCGGAGTGAAGCGCGTCACGTTGAGCGTCCCTCTCGCGATCTCAGCGAAGCCGATGATGCGCTGACGCGCGTCGAGGAACATCGCGAGCAGGATCTCGGTGATCGAATCCCCGATGACGTGACGCGCGATCTCGGCCGCTGATGCGGCTGAGACAACGTGCTCGGCGATCGGATAATCCGGCTGCTCGTCGCGGACGACATGGAACGAGAGGCATCTGGCGGTGACGCGAATCGCGGACCCAGATGCGATCTTGCCCGTCTTCGGCATCGGATGCCCTCCGAGTCGATGTGTCGCGGAGAGCGCTGTGCGCGAACCTTGGTCAGTGGGATCACTTCCGCTGTTGGGGACCACCGGGTCCGTGGCTGCGACTGCCATCGCGTGTTCCTCCGTGGCTCTCGATCGCGTGTCGTCCCGTGAGCCGGCGAGATCGACGCTGCTGCACGGAGCAGGCCGGCCGCGCGGGTCGAGCTCGATGTAGGTTCGTCCGTGTCGCTTGACGCGCGCGGAAGCCGTACCTGCTCAAGCTGGCAGCGCGAGTCCCGCCGAGGAGTTCGTTAGGGCGTCAGCAGCCCATGTACCGAAGAAAGCTTCTTCTCGCGATCTCGGGCCGATGAGTGGGAGGACAAGAACGGAACCAGTCTCGGTACACAGCAGACGTGACGCCTGTGACGCGTCGTGCTGGGCGAAGGTGCTCGTACGCTGTCGCGCGCTCCGGCCAGAAACCCGGGCGAGCGCTTCGTCGCCCATGCGATCGCCGAGACCGGAGCGGATGTCCCACGGAAGCGATCGTGCGGCTGGCCTTGGCTGAACGGCTATCGAACCCAGAATTCACTCGGGTCCTGCGACGCGCCGCGCGAGCACTCTGGCTACCGCTGGCGAGACTTCCGCGGCAATCGGCGTTTCGGCGGCAAGAGCGCCCAGTCCGACCTGAGCGCCTCCCCGCCCAGCGGCCGAAACTCAGCGCGATGGATCCGCTCGTTGCCCTCGATAGGACCGAGATCGCGTACCTCCGCTTCTGGGACGTCCAAGAAACCATGGCCAAGATTGATCGGCTGCCCAAGAAGAGTGAGGCTGAGTTCCTGGTCGATCCTGACAGCGGCTGGCGACGGCATCTTCCGGAGCTCCTCATGGTCGACAGCCATGATGGTGCTCTCCCAGCGCATCGGAAGTGCTCGTCGTCGGATGGCGTGGGCGATTTCGGCAACCCAGATCGTCTCCTGGGAGTCAGCCTCATCGGGCAGCACAATTTCCTCACCGATCCAGTCTTCGATGGTCACCACGTCTTCCATGAAGCGAAGCAGGTGCTCGAGTCCGAATGCTCGCGGTCGGAGCGGATACGTGAACTCGGGACGCCCATGATCGTCGCCCAGCTTCAGCTTGCCGCTGCCGTGAAGCGCCGACAGGAAGCGGAGCACCTGCAGCTGTTGGCGCGCTGGGGCATCGTCGACGGCGTATTGCCATTTCGCCCGGAGCTCTCCCCGCGGCCCTCAATCCAGCGTGCCATGATCGTCGCCGTCACGCCTGCAAAGTGGCCACGGAAACCTGTTTGGTAGCCGCGTGGTGGTCTTGGCATCGGGTGGAGCCTGATCCGGAGCGTTTCGTCACCCCGGTCACTCATTGCATGAAATGCGGCAGCCCATGCCGGACGCGGCTCAGGGGTGAGTTGGATCGTCCCACGGACCGGCTTTCCGACGTACTCCCGAAATAGCGGCGGCAAGCGCTCGGCCGTGATCTGAGCACCTTCCTCAATCGTGACCGGCTCGTGCTTTCGCAGCGCCACGTCGATGGCTCTCGCGGCGGCCTCGCCGAGCTCGGTTGGGTCGAACTCGATCCGCAGACGCGGCGCGTACTTTGCGAGCGCGTCTTCATCACGCGGAATCGCATCGAGGCGAACAGTTAGCCCATCCTCGGTTCGACCCAGAGCCATGACGGCGCCCGGCGTGAGCGGCATCTGGATCCCATCCTCGAACTGGTGCGATGGATAACTGAAGAATGGATCGTTCCTGCTCAGGAACTCGCCGATGGGCTGCGCGCGCTCGACTGCGTTGCCGGCCGTCTCGAGCGGACCGCCGGCCCGGAATGCCCGCGCCATCAGCTCGGCGTTCTGTGCCGAATCGGCGAAGTAGTGCCGCGCGACCCGCTTGCCTTCCTCGGATCCGTCAAGCCGAGCCCGGAGCTCGCTGAGGTCCCAGAAGTCGACGACCACGCCAGGATGTCGGCCGACGAGCTTTTCCTGGAACTGCGTGTGCTGCCTTGCCGTCAGATCCCGAGCGAAGCAGAAGGTCATGCGGCCTATCTTGTATGTATCGACGGCGCGGTCAAGCGACTCGCGGCATTTGCTCCAGTAAACGTTGTTCGTGTAGCGCTTGGCTTGCCACGCCCGTTCCCAGCCTCCGCCAGGTCTGGCAAGCACCGCATCCGCGCCACCGTCGGGATTCTCTGTGCTTCGAGCCTCTGGAAACTCGAGCCGGATGAGCCGCACGCAGAGTTCCTGGAAGTCCTCATCGGTCAGCTGTCCCACAGGAAGTTGCCTGGGTCCAATAGGCTCAACGCCGGACACGGGCCATGATGTTGCCGCAGCCGACGGACAGTTGCTCAAGGCATCTGGCGGAGCGCGTCCTGCGCCGAGCACGAACATCCGTTCCCGTGCCGTCCCCCCGAAGAACGTATCATCGGTCACGTGCCTGCGGGCGATCGCAAGCACCCGATTCCGTTCCCGTTCGATCAGCTGACCGATGATGAGTTCGACGACTGCGTGTACCTTTTGGCGCACACCGAAGACTCGCGCGTCGCCAAGCTGCGGGCGCCTGACGGCGGGCTCGATACGGTGCGGCCGTCGGCAGACGACCCGACCGTTGCGGACTGGGGTATTCAGGCGAAACTCCACCGCGAGCACATCAAGTGGGGCGAGTGCAAGAACTCGATCGATCGGGCGGTGGCAGTCTGGAACGCGAAGGCCGTGACGTTCGCGTTCCCACGCGACTTGACCCTGGGACAGCACAAGCTCTTTCACAAGCACCTCACTGGTCGCCATCCTGGCGTGGCTGTGGACTGGTGGGGTGCGAGCAAGCTCACGGCGCCGCTTCTCACGAGTCCGGCCGGACGTGGGATCGCCAAGCGGTTCTTCCATACGGAGGATCCGGCGGATTTGGCCGATCGGGCAATCCGTGCCGGTGGACCATTGCGGACGGCCAGTGATCTGCTCGAACGGGAAGCCGTCACGACTGAATTCCTGCGAAGCGCTGACCCGCACTTCGATTACGCCGTCTACAAGGGGCCGCGGAGTTCGACCCCAATCCCACGTACTCCCGATGCCATGCTCCGGCTGGAATTCAGTAAGGACCAGCAGCAGCTCGTCGTCGACGCCGTCCCTCGGGCTGTGCCGGTGCCCCCGCACGCAGTCCCACGCGGGGTGCTGACCTTCCGCGACCACGCCGAATCGCAGCGCGCTCAGGAGCTGCTGCGAGCAGTCGGCACCAAGGGAGGCCGAGCCGATCTCGGGCAGCTCTCCTTCCGCTTCGAACAAGTGCCGGCCCCGTTCGATGAGCTCCTGACGCAGCCGATCAAAGGCGCGCTCAAAGTTCGCGCGGAGCGTGAGGTTCCGCCCTGGCCAGCGTCCGTCTTCGTCGAGACCGACGAAGGCAGAGCCATCGTCGATTTCGACTTGGTGGCCGAGGATCCTGGAGACGATTGGGATGCGCGCCTGGTCGGGCGTCGCCACGGGCTGACCCTCGAATTGCGGTTCGTCTGGTCGCGCTCCGAGCAGAATGGGATGCTGCAACTCCACTGGCAGTTCACCCAAGCAACCGGTTCGGCCGCAGGACGCGCCGAAATTCCCGCTTTCCTCATCGCGTTGCATGGCGCCGGACGCTTCGAGGTTCGCGATCGCGAGGGCCGGCGGACGCCGCTCGCAGAATCGACCGTTCCGGCGCCGGTGCCAGATGACTTCCGACACCTTCGACGGATCTATGCCGATCTCGCCACGATCCAAGAGTTCGGGGGCGCGGCATTTGGGCCGACGCCTGAGGAATTTTCATACGAAGACGCCGCGAACCTCTCCTTCCTGGCAAATGCGTTGCGGGAGGGCGGCTACGATGCCACCTTGCGCAACAGCCGGATGCAGTGCGGGCCCGAAGCGCTGAAGGCGTTCCGCCGCAGCGGCAGCAACATCGAGGTCCATGAGACGCTCTATGCGCGCTTCTTCGGCCACGAACTTCCCGTGGCAAAGCGCATCATGAAGCTCCCCCTCATGGTCATCAAACACGCGATCCGGCTACCCGGAGCCGACCCGCTCTGGGAGGTCGAGATCGTTCCCGCCAGCGGCGATCGGGTCGCAGTGCGCTGTCTTCTCGTACGGCTCGATTCGCAACCGAATCAGCGCGCCGCATAGCGAGTGGGTATTACGTACTTCACACCGCTCTCGGAATACTCCGAAGACTGTGGCTTACTAGAGGTAAGGAAGCCATTCTCAGTACCCCTCTACTGGGGTTGAGGTGCCTTCGAAGATCGGACGGTTTGGAGGCACGGTACGACCGCTGGCGAACGCGAGCCGTGGCGACGCCGACGCGACTTGAGCCATCGCAGGCTCCCCATGCCCGACAGACGCGGCGACGCGATCGCGCTCGCCGCCGTGGCTTCTCTCACTTGGAAGGAGTCCTGCGCCTTGCACACGCGCGGCACCAGCATCGCGGGTGTTGGGCGTCCGGCCGCCGGAACAGTGTGCGCTATCGCTGTGGCGACGATCCAGCCGTGCGGCGTCGCGACGGACCGGATCGGCGCGGGACGAGCGCTCGGTCGCCATAGGAGTCGTCGGCTCGGACATCTCTCAAATCACGAAAGCGATCGTGGCCGAGATGCACGGTTTCCGCGCGGACCAGGTCTGCGTCTTCGGGGGGCCCGAGGACCGTCGTTGTCGAAACAGCAGGGCTGCGCGTGGTCGGGGTGGGCGCGTGGCGCTCCCTTCGGGTCGGTACGTGTGTCGTGCGGCTCGCGCGGGCGTTGCCGGACCTACGCGCGGGGCTCAGTCTGAGTCATCAGCCTCGTCGCGGTTGGCGGCCCGCTCGCGCCGGCGTTCGAGCACTCCTGCGACGGTGATGCTGAGTTCGTAGAGAACGATCATCGGGATCAGCTCGAGCAGGGTGGTGACGGGGTCTGTGCCGGGCAGTAGTAGCGCGATGGCGGCGATTGCGACGATCGCGTAGCGGCGGTGCTTGCGCAGTTGGTGCGTGGTGACGATTCCCGTGCGGGTGAGTCCGATCACGGCGATCGGGATCTGGAAGAAGATTCCGGTCGCGAGCAGGGTCAGGAGGATGAACTGGTAGTAGCTGCGAGCCTGCACGAGCGCGTCGAACGAGCTCGCGTTGAAGTTCTGGAGGAACGCGACCGCGCCGGGGAGCACGACGAAGTACCCGAACGCGATCCCGACCGCGAACAGCAGCGGCGCGATGGTCAGGAGCGGTGTTGCCACGCGGCGCTCGGTCGGGCTGAACGCGGGGATCACGAACGCGTAGAGCTGCCACAGGATGATTGGCAGCGCGAGGAGCAGCGCGAAGTAGGCGGAGACGGTCACCGTTTGTGTGAATGGCTCCCCGATCCCGAGTGTCACCGGCTGACGGCCTTGCGTGTGGGCAGGAGTGGCGGCGACGGCGGCGGCGTCGGCGTGTGCCGCCGCGTTGAGCGCCCGGCTTTCGCTCGCATCCCGCGGGCTCACGGAGCGTGCGAGTAGCTCGAATGCGACTCGTTGTCGATCGAGTGCCGCACCGAGGCTTTGTTGTGTCCGGGCTGCTTGCGCGAGCGGCCCGTGTGAGTGTTCGAGCGCGCTGGCGGTGGCGTGCTCGAGGGGGCGGTTGAGCACCCTCAACACGGCGTGGTTCTGCCAGAACGCAAAGCCGAAGGCAATCGTCAGCGTCGCGAGGCTGATGACCAGCCGCGTGCGCAGCTCGCCGAGGTGGTCGATCACCGACAGGCGGGCGTCATGGCTGATGGGTCGAACGGCTACCGCCATTTGCGTCACCCGCCCGGCCGACGTGGTCCAGTGTTCAGGGGTGCTCTCGCCATTGCCTTACCGATCGACAGGCGCCGGTGGCGCCTCGTCGTGCGCCGTGGCTGCGGTCTGCGCGAGCTGGCGCTCGTCGTGGTCGCCGCCGATCGAGTTCTTGAACTCTGTGAGTCCCTGGCCTAGCGCGCGGCCCGCGTCCGGCAGCCGCTTCGGGCCGAGGAACACGAGCGCGATCACCAGCAGGATGATCAGGTGAGTCGGTTGCAGGAGTCCGGTGAACATCAGCGTGTCCTCTGGTTGGGATGAATCGGCCGCGACCCGCGGAGAGTCGCGGCCGAGGGACGGGTGTGCTAGATGGCTTGGCGTGCGGCGGCGTCGGCTGCGGTTGCCAGTTGCATGACGGTGTTGAAGAACTGCGCTGACTGGCCCTTGAACAGCTTGTCTGCGGTCAGGCCTTTGACCGCCGCGACGGCGCCCGCGTTCTGGTCGAGCGTGGGACGCACGATCGAGACGTCGGGCAGGCCAGGGATGAACTTGGCCGGCTCGGGCAGGATCAGGTTGGTCTGCGTCGCTTCCCCGCCATGGGCGTTGAGGTCTGGAAACGTCAGGTGGGTCTCGGGGTCGACGACCCCGGCGAGCGGCTGTGCGACCGCATTGCCGGCCTTGTCATGCCACAGCGAGAAGTGGTTGGTCTCCACTCCCCCGATCGCCACGACGATTCGCAGCACTTCGAGGCTCGAGGCCTTCAGCGCCATCGTGCTGTAGAGGCTCGAGCCTCCTTGCTCGATCATCGCGAAGTGAAACCCTGCCGTGTTCGCGATCGCCTGCATCCGCCGCGCGTGTCGACCCCGCGGCGGGACCGGCTGCTTGGTCTTGGGCGGGGTGTCCGCGTCGCTGACCGGGATCGCCGGCTGGTTCTTGATCGTGACCGCCTGCGCGAAGCTCGCGCCGAGGTCGGGGTTGCGGGTGCTGCGATAGCGCGTGTACCAGCTCGTGTCGACATCCAGCGCCTGCAGGTTCGTCAGCCGCCCGATCCGCCTGGCGCCGCTCGCCCTGCTGCTCGGGAGCGTGCGAAACGCGTCGAGGTTGACCGGCTGCGCACCCTTCGATCGCAGGTACG
Organism: uncultured Solirubrobacteraceae bacterium; assembly: GCA_963816005.1. Lineage (GTDB taxonomy): Bacteria > Actinomycetota > Thermoleophilia > Solirubrobacterales > Solirubrobacteraceae > Palsa-465. The sequence goes on from CAWFKF010000091.1 coordinate 65,417, forward strand.
CGTTGATGAACAGCGCGTGGCTGATCTCATCATCGGTGTTATCCGAGATGTACTGCGGCATGTCGCCGTCGAGGTTCTGAAGCGCCGCGATGTACGACGGGTTGCCGCCATTGGCGCCGCCGAGCTCGGCGTACTGCGACCACAGATCACTTTCGATCAGCTCCGCCGCGGCCAGAAACCGAAGGATCGCGACGTCTCCGTCAGTGATGCTGCCGGACTGGGCGAACGCCTGGCTCGCGAACAGCGCGCTGCCAGGAAGCGCCGCGGCGCCCGCGAGCCCGACCCCTTTCAGGAACGAGCGTCGCCCCACAATGCGCTGCCAGTGGGCGTGCACGTCATCGTCGACCGAAGGGCGGTATTGGGACCCGGCCTGGGCGGCCGAGGAACTGTGCTTCTGCATGCTATGTCCTTCCCTTGTCGGGACTAGTTGATCGAACGGCGTCTGACACCCGGCTCCCGCGGCGATCTGACGCACACGGCCAAACCCGGAGTTGAACCAGCCTCACTTCTGGCTGTACGTGCTAAGACGACGCCTAGGTCGCCTTCCTTCCCGCGTCCGCAACGGCCGATGACAGCCGTGGTGACTCTTCGCGACACAACGAACCTCGCCGTCCCGCGAGCCACTCTGGATCATGAACTCCGCATACCGCGGTAGATAAGAGTCGCGTGCGCGGCTGGCCCGAAGCGCGTAGCGATCACCGCAACACGTGTCGGCTCGCCGCTGCCTGCTCATGATCGGCCGCGACGAAGAAGACCCAGCCCCGACACGACCGGAGAGGCGTGCGAACTCTGCAAGCATCTGGCCGTCTCTCTGGTGCGCAACGGTTCCGGCCATTTCCGAACCGACGCGGCTCGACGCTGGTGGGCGGCCCCCGCTTTTCGGTCCACCGCGAGTGAGAGGGTGGTGAATGTAGTGGGGGCAAGGTAGCGGCCTGCTCGGACGGATCACGCCCCCTGGTGCCGCGACCGTCGTCGCGGAGCCGAGCGGAGCGAGGCGTAGCGGCGATGGTCGCGGGCGCGCCGCCCCGGGGAGGGCCCCACCCCTCTTCTCATCGCTTGCTCGGCCTGATCGTTGAGGTCGAGCGGTCGGGTCGCCTCATGCGGCGATCTCGACCGGCTCGGTCCACTGCGCGGCGAACACGGCCGGGGCGCGCATCCCGAGCGATGAGTGTGGCCGGCGGTGGTTGTAGTCCTCACGCCAGTCACCGATCACGACGCGCGCCTCGGCCAGGCAGGAGAACTCCTCGACATCGAGCAGCTCGTCGCGCACGCGGGAGTGGAAGCTCGACGTAAGGGATCTGCCACGGCGAGCCCGGCTCGATGTAAGCGGTCCCGTCCCGCTCAGCTCGCACCAGTCCTGGAGCCGTGCGCGGTCATCTCCGGGCCGTTGTCGCACCTCAGAAACTCCGGGGCGCCCCGCTCGGCGACCAGGCGCTCCAGCACGCCGACGGTCCGGTCGGCGTCGATGCTGCGCTCGACCAGCATCACCAGCGACTCACGGGTGAACTCGTCGACCACGTTGAGCAGCTTCAGCACCCTGCCGTCGGCGGTCTGGTCGAACTGGAAGTCGAACGCCCACACCTGGTTGGGCCGCTCGGCGCGCAGGCGCTGCGCAGGGACGGTCGAGTCCCCCAGCCGCCGGCGCTTGCGCCGCCGCTGCGGCACCCGCAGCCCTTCCTCCCGCCACAAGCGCTGCACACGCTTGCGGTTCACATCCCAGCCCAGCTCGCGCAGGTGATGATGCGCACGGCGATACCCCCACCGCGGACGGTCCTTGGAGAACTGCCGCAACTCGGCGCGCAACACCGCGTCATCCTCAGCGCGCTTGGGCTCATAGCGCTCCGTGGAGCGGTGCTGGCCCAGCACCCGGCACGCCCAGCGCTCGCTGACGCCGAGACGGTTACGAACCATCGCGACCGCCCGGCGCCGACGGGCTGGGCTCGCCAGTTTCCCTTCGCGACCTCCTTCAGCGCCCGCACCTCGAGCGCCTGATCGGCGACGATCGCCTTCAACGTCACGTTCTCACGCTCGAAGCTCCTTCAGCCGCTTCGCATCATTGGCCTTCATCCCGCCGTACTGGTTGCGCCAGCGGTGATACGTCTGCTCGCTGATCCCCAGCTCCTTCGCCGCCTCAGGGATCGTCTTGCCCTCACCGAGCATCCGCTCGGCCTCGCGCAGCTTGCGGATGATCTGCTCCGGCGTGTGCCTGCGTCGCTTCACGTGATCGTTCCTTCCTCGCCCATGATCCAGGGCGCGAGAAACTCTCACAAGGGTCGGACCGAACTCGGGGGGTCAGGCCACTGGCACTCGCGTACTTCCGGCTCTTGCCAGCCGAGGTTTGTGCATCCGACATGAGCGAGCGGTCTGCGTTAGGCGTTGGCCGTAGCGGGGCTTGGCCCAGAATGGGTCCGCAGCCTGTCGCGCGAGAGAGCGCAGGATCGGTTGAGACGCGCGGCCAGCGGGTCCCTGGGTTGTGGTCCGCTCCGATGCTCTCGTCGCATCCGCGATTTGGGCGGGCGGTGTTCCCTAAGTGGTCGGTTTCGCAAGTGCCCGGCGTTTGCACCGGCCGTCTCAGCCCTTGCCGGTCGGGAGATTCGTGCATCGGATTGTCAACGAACTGGAAACGACCCTAAGGGATCCGGGTTAGGGGGCGTCGCGCCAAGGTTCGGGGGAGGGTTCGGGGATTCTCCCAATAGCGGAATTGCGCCTCGCCCGGCAAGCTGAGGTCATGCCGAAGTTTGTCCTCACGCACAGGCACGAACCGGAGGAGTGCGCGATTGCGGTCGCCGCGTGGAAGGGTTTTGCGAGTCCGCTGCGCCATGGACGGCCACTCGGTTCGTGCGCGCACGGCGGACATCGTCTGTGGTGGACGGTGGAAGCCGCTGACGAAGAGACCGCGCTTTCGTTGCTCCCGCCTTACGTCTCACAGCGGACCGTCGCGGAGGAGGTCCGAGAGGTGCCCATCCCATGAGCGCGCATTGGTGGATGTCGAGGCGCGAATTGGGATCGACGGCGTTCGTGCAACCACGGAGCTCCTCTGCGACCTTCGAGCGCTCAGAGCAACTTACGCGGCTCGTGTACGAGCTGCTCGATGCACACGCCGACACCGAGCGCCTCACACGGCCGCCGCACAGCGAGTTGTTGTGGCATGCGCATCTCTCCTATCTCCGCGACCTGCAGCGGGTCGCACGCGAGGTTCTCGCAAATGTCACCGACGCTCGAGACTGATGCTACGCGAGGGCGCGGCGATCCCGCGATGAGATCCAGGGTCGAACCTGCGCCGCGTCCGCGCTCACGATCGTTGCCAGGACGACCGCCCCGAGATCCGCGCCGGGAGACCCGCCCACACCTGCTCAATCCCGATAGCCTGTCGGACCACATTGACCAGCTGTACCGGGCGGCGTGGGCGCTGTGCGGATCACGACACGACGCCGAGGATCTCGTGCAAGATACGTTCGCCAACGTGCTCAAGCGCCCCCGGTTGATTCGCGACAACAACGAGATCGGCTACCTGCTGCGGGCGCTGAGAAACACGTATGCCAGCCGATGGCGCACCGCCGCACGCCGACCAGCCACACGTCAACTGTTTGAAGACGACGCGCCCCCCACCCACGAGGCCAGCATCAGTGCGCGCGAAATCATGAACGCCGTTGCTAGCGCGCCGGCCCCGTTCAGGGACGCCGTGATCGCCGTGGACCTCCTCGGCCTGTCCTATCGCGAGGCCGCGCAATCCCTACGCGCCCGCGAAGCGACGATCACAAGCCGACTTCACCGCGGACGGCAGCACGTCGCCCGCGAACTGATCAACGAAACGGGCCCGCGCACCAAACCCTGAGCGGCGATCGGCAGTGCTTGCCAGGCTCAATCAGGGTCGCGAGCCGTCAGGGCCGCTACCTGTGTGTCGTCGCCGGGGCGCTCGCCGGCGATGATCGTCGCCAGTGCCGCGCGCGAGCGCACGCCGAGCTTGTCGTAGATGCGGGCGAGATGGCTCTCGACGGTCTTTTCGCTCAAGAATAGGGCTGCTGCGACGTCGCGGTTTCGCTTGCCGGCCGCCACTAGACTTGCGACCTCTAGCTCGCGCGCGCTGAGCGCGCCGGTGCGCGTACCACGGGAGACGCCACGAATGCGGCGCGGTCCGCGGCGGCCGAGGCGGCGCAGCTCCTTCGCGGCGGCCTCGGACTCTCGCAGCGCGCCAAGCGCAAACAGCGTTCGCTCCGCCTGCTCGAGATCGGCGATCCCCTGTTCCGTGTCGCCGCCGCGCGCCAGTGCCGTTCCGATCACCGCCCGGACGCGGGCGCCCAGCATCGGATTGCCGGCGGATTCCGCCAGCGGAATTGCCTCCCTGGCCGCGTCGACGGCCGCCCGCGGATCGCCGTGCGCGAGCAGTACCGCGGCGCGGGCGCACAGCGCCGTCGCGGTCCGTTGAGGGAGCGAAGTTGCTCTGGCGCGTGCCTCTGCTGTCGCCGCCAAGTCGGCGGCGGCGTCGAGATGGCCGAGCGCGAGCTGCGTGCGGATCAGCAGCTCCCAGCCGTGTCCGCCGCGAAGATCGAGCAGCCGCTGGTCGGGTCCGGCTTCAAATGCGGCGAGCTCGGCACGAGCGCCGGCCGCATCCCCTGAAGCGTGCAGTGCCGCCGCGAGATGGAGCCGCGAGAGACTCGAAAAGAACGTCTCCGTCAGCCGCTTCGAACGAGCGACCGCCTCCCGTGCGCTCGCCAGCGCCCGCGCCGTGTCTCCGGCGCAGGAACACACCATCGAATCCGCCCACAGCGCCCAGACGGCGAACTGGTCGTTCCCGGTCAACACCGCGGCGTCCGTCGCGGTTTCGGCGACCGCCGCCGCCTCCGTTATGCGGCCCTTCATGAAAAGCGCGTTCGTCTCTAGCACGAGGAGACCTGGGATGAACGGGCCCTGGCCCGTCATCTCTGCCAGGCGCAACCCCCGCCGCGCGCACTCCAGCGAGTCGTCGGTCCGCTCCAGTGAGGACGCCGCTTGTGCGAGGTACCCGGCGACGTCAATGCGCTCGGCCAGCCGCTCGTCGGAAAGCTCTGCGTAGGCCAGCTTCGCCTCGCCGAGCTCAAGCAGCGCCTCCTCGGGGCGGTTCTGGGACGTGCTCGCGACGCTGCAGAGTGCCGCGGCCAAGCTCGCGAACAGATGCTCGCCGCGGCTGCGAGCATCGATCGACACGTGCCGGGCGACGTGATGCATCTCTGCAAACTCGCCGCGCCAGTAATGATCCAGTGCGAGCTCGAGCGTTAGGGCAAGAACAGCGGAGCTCTCAGCCGGGAGCGATTCGAGCGCGTGCTCCACGAGGGCGCGCGACTCAAACGGGTGACCGCTCATACGCTTGGCGAACGCGACCCTCGCGACCAGCTCGGCGCGTTCACGGACACGGTCGGGTGCCAAGAGCAAGCTGGCCTCGTCCAGCACATCCAGCGACTGGTCATATGCGCCAGCGAAGGTCAGCGCGCTGGCCGCCTCGGCCAGCAGCGACAGGCGCCGCTCATTGCCGTCGTGCGGAGGCAGCAGCCGGGTCGCGGCAAGCAGCCATCGTCCGGCCGTCTCCGGCGCGCGCGGCGCCGCATCACGAGCAGCCTCAACCAGCAGTCCGATCGCCTGCTCGTCGCCCGCGGTCGCGGAACGCTCGACATGGTGCGCACGCGCACTCGCGGGGGCATGCGCCGCTCCCAGCGCTTCGGCCGCCCGCCCGTGCGCCCCGATCTGCCAGCCCCACGGCATCCCGTCGTACACCGCCCTGCGCACGATCGGGTGCCTGAAACGGAAACGGCGCGGCGCTTCCGTCGGCCGAACGAAATCGAACTCGAGTAGCTCGTCCAGCGCCGCGAGTACGGCCGTGAGGTCACGCTCGGCGATCGCGGCGATGAGCTCCGGCTCAAACGACTCGCCCGCGACCGCGGCGGCCTCGAGCGCAAGCCGAGACTCACCTGAAACTGCCATCAGCTCCTCACGGATGGCAGCGATCACTGCGCGAGGAATCGCTTCCCGCGATACCTCGGAGCCTCGAGCTGCCTGGATCTGCCGCATATGGCTCGCGCGCGCGAGCTGCTCGATGTAGAACGGGTTGCCACCGCTCTCTCGATACAGCATCGTCCGCGTAGCATCGTTCACGTCCCGACCGATCAGCTGTTGCGCCTCGTGCGGGCTCAGCGGCGTCAGCTCAAGCTGGGTGCCTAACCCGGCACGCGCGGTCCCCTCAAGTGCGGCGAGGAGACGCGCGGGGGCCTGGCGATACGCCACCGCCATCAGCAGCGGCCCCCGAAACCGGCGCACCAAATGGGTCATCACTTCAACGGACGCCGCGTCTGCCCAATGCACGTCATCGAACGCGAGAAGCGTCGGCTGGCGCTTCGTCAACCGCTCGAGCACGCTCCTGATCGCGTAGTGCAGCCTGTAGCGCTCGGCGCCCTCACCAGGGCGTGGTACGTGACGCTCCTGCCGCGGCAGCGACGGAAAGGTCGAAGCGAGCTCCCGCATCACGTCTTCGTCGAGAGCGCGTAGCATCGCCGGCTCGAGCGAGCCGAGGTAGTCGTTGAGCGCGTCGACGATCAGGCCGAATGGAATGTCGCGTTCGAACTCGGCTGCGCGCCCATCGAGGACCAGATAACCCCGTGCTTCTGCGCGACGGCAGAGCTCCGCGAGCAGGCGGGACTTCCCGATCCCTGGCTCGCCAACGATCTGCACAAACCATGGCTCTCCCGCCGCGAGCTGATCGAGCGCACCATCAAGTTCAGCAAGCTCGCGGGCACGGCCGACAAGCGCACGCACATGCTTTGCATCCATCGTGACCCCCGAGAGTCATATGCAGCCTACTCGGTGCCGCCCAACTATGCACGAGCCGAGAGGCGCGTCGTCGCCACGCGGGGTTGCCTCCAAGTAGAGGCGCCACTGGCGAGACGCTCGGCCTGCTCGCCGAAACGCAGCCGCTGAGCCGTTGCCCCAAGCGCCGCACCGGAGCGCTGCTGACGCTCACGAGCTTGGCTGACTCGGAGCTCACCCAAACGCATCAACGCGTCAATCGCGACGAGATGGTCGCTCTTGCTCGAGTACCGCGATCCCTGCAGTGCAGGTCTCAGCCTAGGTCGCCGCGAGTACCCGCATCTCGCCAGCAGCAGGGAACTCGAATCCGACCTCAAGAGCTGCGCGAACGCGACCGTCAGCCGCCGCGCCGATCCGCGGCAGTGCTTGGTCGCCATTGCGCTCGTCAGCGCGCGAGCGACTCAGAAGCAAAAGGACTCGTGCGCGCCGCGGGCCCGTCGTACGGTGGATGGCGGCATGTCGAAGAAGCGCAGGGACAACAAGAAGCTGTATCAGCGACGCCGAAAGGCGCGCGTCCAGAGCGACGCCCGGCCGCGGCGCGAGCAGCCGGCGAGAAGAGCCTTCCGGCTTCGGCCGCCGCCGAGCGAGTACGACCAGATGTCGGTCTTCATCGATGAGTCAGCTCTCGGCTTAGAGGAGACGACGCTGGCGGACCTGCGCGCCCTTGTCCGGACGCTGCCGTTCGAGTCGGCCATGCTGAGCCTTGCCTTGCTCAACCTACGCGCCGAACGGGTGCTGAACGACGCTGCCGGCCAGTGGAATCTCGCGTGCTGGTTCTACGAGGGCTGGTCCGATTTACTCGCGCGCTACGAGCAGGTCAGGCAGCGCTCGCCGGCGCGGCCCATCTTCTCGCCGCAACCGATTGCGTTGCTGATGCGACTGCTGATCGACGAAGCGGGCGAGCAGCCCTTCGCCCCGATAACTCCGGGCCACTTCCACACACTGCAGCGGGCCGTTTTGGGCGCGCACTCGGTACTGGAGAGCTCGCTCGAGGTGATGCCCAAACCGACCGATGAGGCGAAGGTCGCCTACGAGATGCAGGCTTCCGCGTTCTTCAACCGCCCGCCGTGGCTGGAGGAGATGACTCGCAGCGACGGGTTCCTCGAACTGATGCGAAGCGAGGAGCTCCGCGACTCGAAGCACTACGTGCCGGTGGATGACTGGCTGTCCGCGAATGGCCTGACGCCCGAGCAGCAGTGGATTCTCGGGTTCGGGTTCGCCGCCACCACCAAGGCGTTCGACGACGAGGCGGTCGTCCCGCACATTCAGGCTAAACACGTTGCGGAGCTCCTGACCAGGCTCGGACTGTCGAAGGTGTCCCACCAGGTTCCGATCATCTCGGCCAGACGCGCCGAGCTGCGGACGGCCTTCGAGGCTTTGGGTGGTGGCGATGCGAACCTGTCCTGGGAGTTCCGGCCGTTCAAGACCACGCCGTTCCTGCGGTTCGCCAACGGTGATCTGCTGCTGCTTGGGATGCCATGGCTCCTCAGCTGGCTTGGAGAGGGGTTCCACTTCCGCGCGCTGACGCACGCCCAGAAATCAGAGGGCGGCAAGGTACCCGGCCGGTACAACACGTTCGTGAGCGAGGTGGTCGAGCGCTACGCACTCGACCTGGCGCACGCTGCGATCGACGGCCGAGCGGGTGCGGCTCTTCTGAAGGGACCTCGGGGCGACGATCTGAGAGCGGTAAATGCCCTGCAAATTGATGGATCCGGGCGCCCGTGCAGGTCGCTGCTCGATCGAGAGGCGCCAGTGGGATCCGGGCGGTGTTGCGATGCGCGAGCGCCGCGTCGCCCTTTCCTGGGCGTCCACGGCCCCTTTTCGCCGTCGAGAACAAGGTCGCGACGCCGTCCGGTCCCCGATCACCAGCAAATCTAGGCGTTCCGGCGGTGTCCGACGTCCCTTCAGAAGAGCCGCACCCCGGCCGAGCGCGAGTGCTTGGCGAGCAGCGCTACGGCAAGGGCGGCGGCAAGCTCACGACGGACGTCGCTGTGATCTGGGACCGAGACCTGATCTTGTTCGAGGTCCACGCTCGGCGGGTCAAGGCCGATGCTCTCGCGATCGGCGAGGTGACCGAGGCGCTGGAGGAGGTCTCCAAACTGCTCGTCGTGAAGATCGACCAGGTCGCCTCGCGCATCGAGGAGCTGCTCGCACGAGAAGCGACGCTGCCCGACGTGGAGCTCGACTCGATCGACCGGATCTGGCCAGTAGTCGTTTCCGTCGGCCATCTCATCCAAACCCAGCATGTCTGGAACTACCTGCGCGCGAGCGTCAAGGCCGAGACTACCGGCACGCTCACCAAAACGCGCGTGCAGCCCCTGCAGGTGCTCGACATGACCGACTACGAGCGGCTGTTGGGGATCGTCGAAGCGGGCGCGGACCTGCCGGCGATCCTGGCCCGAAAGACCGGAGGCCCATTCGCTGAGCGCGACCTCGCCGCATGGCTGTGGGGTGACCGCTCGGCGCCGTCTGCCAATGCGCGCCTCTCGCTGCTCGAGGAGCGCTGGGACGCGATGGGCACCAAGCTGCAACGCACGCGCGAGCTCGCACAGGACGCCCAGGAGGCCGTGTCCGAGGAATGGCACGCCGAGTAGGCGCCACACCCGCCGGACGCCCGGCCGGAGCACCGAGCAGCGAGGCGACCACAACCGCTGCTGCGAGGACGCCCATCACGGTGATCAGACCCACGCCGCAGCCGCCCGCTGGCGGCCGGGCTCCCGTTGCGTGGTGGGGCGATCAGGAGATTCCTTCGAACACGAGCACCTGATCTACGAGTAGCGACAGCAAGGCGTACATCGCTGCTTGCCTAAGTTGTTCGCGAACGTTCTCGATCTGCTTTAGGTAGTAGCGGCAAGCAAAGTCCAGTACTCGAAGCCGATATGGGTCGACAGGCGGGTCGGCGCGAATGTCTCGACGTTGATTGCGACGATCTCGGCCTCCGGCGCGCCGGTCGCCGCCGGATCGAGTCGGAGCAAATCAATGCACGCAGCAGCGGCGATCAGCACCAGCTCAAGGACATGCGCCTCGGGCTCGTCCTTTTCGATCGACGACTCAAGCTCTTCCAGTCTTGCTCGGATAGCTCTGACTGCCGCGCTCACGCCGTCGGCGCCGCGCACTAGGTGAGGGTCGAGCGCCGGGCGACGCCGCTCAATCTCAACGAGGGCTAAGTGGCGGTGGCGCCGTAGTTGCAGGCGCCGGGCGTCAAGCGCCAGCCGCCACGCGTCAGCTTCGGCCCCGGCAAGATTCGACGCAGGGTGCAGCAGCAGCCGGGCAGAGTCAGTCTGGACCGGGATCGGGCTGAGGTTCGTCATCTCATCGGTGGTCGTGATGAGCATCTGTCGACCGCTAATGAGGCGCTGTCGCTTGAGCGTCAGCAGGTTGGCGAAGTGTTCACCCGATTGAAGGCCAGCGAGCTCATCGGCAACGACGACGAGGATCTGCTGCCCTTCGCTGGCGCTCAGCTCAACCTCGGCCTGGGCCGCGCGTGGATAACCCTCGGTGCGACCTGTCACGCCGGCAAGCGCCACAAGGACGCCCAGCGGCTGCTGTCGGCGCCACAGCTTCGTGGCGAACCAGTTGACCGCCTGAGCGTCCACCTTGTCGCCCTGGGACTTGCACTCGACCAGTAGATCGCGGTCGAAGAACGCGAGCCCGACCGGATCGGCGGCATTGGAGAAGGCTAGGTCAAGCTCCTCGCTGCCGCTCGCGGACAGACGATCGCGATCGTGCAGCGTTACTCCAGGTATCGCCGTGAACAGCCTGGTTATCACGTCCTCAAGCAGGGAGCCGTTCGACGTCGCCGCGATCTCGTCGAGTAGGCGACGGGTTTCGACCGGGTCGAGCGGAGCCATAAGGCCATAACGTACGTGATGCCGCCCGTGACACCGAGAGGCGCTGGCACCTGACTCCATCGGGGTCATCGCCGGCGGCGCGCATGACGGCGATGATCTCCTCGACCGTCGGCGGGTCCGGTGGATCGCGGAGCCCTTTGTTGCGAGGCGGTCGGCCGCGGTGGTACCCGGGTAGGGTCGCCGGCGATCGACGCCGGCCAGCGCAGTCCACGAGTGGAGCGGATTCCATGACGTCCTCCTTCGGACGATGGTTGACGCCGCGATCGTCCCGCGCAGCCCGATGATCCGAGCACGTGCTGTGCCCGCGCCCCTCGCTCGCTCTTCGCGCAAATGCGCAAGCCTGCAAGTCGCAGCCGGGTTCAAGCCCCCCAGAGGGTTGTGCGGCCGTGCGCCGCGCCAGAGCGGTAGCGGCCGGCGCTGCGATAATCGGTGCCGGCTCAATATGGCTTCCTCCTCTCCGGCCCGAGTGCTCATCGTGGCGCACCGCACGGCAGCGACCCCGCTGTTACTGAATGCCGTCCGCGCACGCGCGAGCCGCTCTTCCTGCTCTTTCACGCTTCTGGTGCCGCGGCCCTACTGGGATCCCGACACGGATGAAGCCGCAGCGACGTTGGAGCTGGCGATCCCGGTGCTCGAGGAGGCTGCGGGAGGCCACGTCGACGGAATCATCGGCGACACCGACCCGCTCGTCGCCGTGCGTGAGGCTGTCACGAGTATCGGCATTGACGAGATCATCATCTCGACGCTGCCGGTGCGGGTGTCACACTGGCTGCGCCGGGACCTGCCTCAACGCGTTGAGCAATTCGGGCTGCCGGTCACAATCGTGACTGCCCAGCAGTCCGAGCGCGCGATCGCCGACCGCCGCTGAGCGACCTAGCCGAACCGGGCACCGGCCCGCGTGACGAGGGCGCGGACGGAGCTCGCAGCCATCTGTCGGCTTGCGCTTGCGCGTGATCTGAGAAGCCAGCAAGTCGGCGCTGGCCAGACGGCGTTCGGCGCGACACGGACAACCCAAGCCAGCTGCCTGACGGTGGCTGTGAGCGCGGACCGGCGGCGCTGAGCGGAGTGTCAGGCGGCGAGTCGCCGGCGTGCCTTCTGCACCGATGGCAGCGCCGCCTTGGCCCGTGCGAGCGGTCGGGCGCGCAGGTCGACGCTCGCCGGCTTGGCGGCGATCGTGATCTCCTCGCCGGTAGCCGGGTTTCGGCCCTTGCGCGCCTTCTGCGCCGGCTTCACACGAACGGTCAGCTGCACGAGACCACCGACACGCACCTTCTGCGCGTTCCCGAGCTCCTCGAGCACGACCTCCTCGAGCGCCGCGAGTACCCGCTTCGTCTCGTTGCGGTTGATCTCGGCGCGGTCAGCGACCGCGCTCGCGAGTTGTGTCTGGGTCAGCGGCACGGAAACTCCTCCACGGTCGAATGCTGCGAATACCGGTATTGAACCTCCGGTGGCGGACACGCCGCCGACGACGATGGTGCTCGGCCGCCGAGACAATCAAGCCCCGACGCCGCAGCGGCGCTCGCATCGGCTGGGTCCACAGCGTCCAGCCCCAGGCGTACATTCCCGAGCTGATGTCACGACGCGGTAAGCGACGCACAGCTCGGTGGCCGCCACCGCGCCGGAACGGCAAAGCCACCGCTGGCGCGCCGGTCGATCCTTTGGAGGACTGCCTGGTGGAGTGCGGCGGGGGGATCTGTACTTCGCCGTGGACTTCACCTCCGGTGGACTGCCGATCGGTCTCCGCGTGGAAAGACTCGAGAACGGCGACCTGCGGTTTCCAGACCTCGACGACGACCCAGACGACGACACCGTCGACAACGACCATTAGCATGCCCACGCAGACCCGTACCGAGACGCTGCCGGCAAGCGTCGTACGGACGGCGGCCTCCAGCCGCCGTCCGTCCCCGCGCGGTCATCGAGACGCCGGCGCGCACAGACCCCGCTCGCTTCCACCAAACGGCCGAGCGGAGGCGTCGGGCCAAATCGTGACCTGCCCTACATAACAGCGCTCCTCGCAAAGCGAGATGCCAACCACTGCCGCAGTTCGCCCAGCGCGAGCGTGTAGCAGGGTGCCGCACCGGACGCCTCCTTCTGGGCGAATGCGAGCGCGCGCCGCCGCGCGCGTACTGCCGGACCGGAACGATCGCAATGTCGCGAGGCTGTCGCACAAACCGCTCCAGACGGAGGTCCATCAATCGGTTGTGGGACACCACCATGCCAGGAGTCACGCAGGCGTCCGCCTGATGGGACAGCGGCCTCAATCAGGCTGATATTTCGCCGAGTCCTCCCACCACTCGGCGGAGCGGTCGATCTCGAGGCTTTACGCAACAGCCTCTCGCCAGCGCGATCGTGGGCGCTGACCGGTGCGCGCTGCTGAACGGAATAGTGCGGGCTGTGTTGAGGGTCAGGAATGTCGTAGCAGACGGTCGAATCAACCGCAGGCATCGCGCGCGACCGAAAGGTGAGCCCGAGAGCCCAATGGTTGCTCTCCGTGTGGATGACTTGCGCGCCACATGTTCGGGGCGCACGCTCGCGGTCCCGAGTGCCTGCCGCTGGGGGAGAATGTCGATCCCGTGAAGCTCGAAAAGCTCTTGAAGACCATCAGGGCCGAGCGCGAGTCGATCGTGCCGTTCGTCGGTTCGGGACTCACCATCGGGGCCGGCGCGCCACCGGTCAAGCGCCTCGCAGGGGAGATGGTCAGGCGCGGATCGCTAACCGGGCTCACCAAATCCGATGATCTGATTGAGGTGACCGCGGCAGCGGAGGCGCAGCTCGGACTGGCCGCGACCCGGATCCTGCTTGCCGACATCATCACCGGCCTGCGGCTGCGGCCTACGGCAGCGCTGACCGCCGTCGCGAGCATGCCGACTCACAAGGTGCTGACGACGAATTACGACGACGCGATCGAGCGGGCCGCCGACGCGCGGGGCATTCATCCGGTTCCGATGCTCGGCACCGACGTGCGGGCCCAGCAGGAGCCGCCCGACGGCGAGCTGTACGTGATCCACGTCCATGGGCTCCCAAGCCAGCCCGATTCGCTCGTGCTGCCAGGTAAGACGACGGAGGCGCTGGTCGACGACGAGCGGTTCACACGGTTCATCAGCACGACGCTCGCCTCCAGGGAACTGCTCTATCTGGGGTTCAGCCTCGGCGAAGGTGAGGTGCATCTGCACGCGATCCTCGACTGGATCGCCAAAACGGTCGACGACGCGCGGCCACACTATCTCCTGGTTCCCGAGGACGAGATCGCGGCCCGTGCAGCGGAGATCGCGACGATTGCCGGGTACGGGAACGTACGGGTTGCCTCGTACCTCAAGGACCGCGCTCACACCGGTGTCGAACGTGCGGCACTCGCGCTCGCGCCGCGATCTGACGACGAGTCTCATCCAACGGAGAAATTGACGTGGGTTCAGCCGCTCTTGACCGAGATCGATCCGGCGGACGGCTGGGAGCAGGTTCAGCGCGCCGCCTCGAACTTCGATCTCGGGACCGGCTTCAAGACCGTGACCGCGCCGAAGAAGCTACTCGAACTGGGCCGTGCGATCGTCGTCGCCGGCCCAGGCATGGGGAAGTCGACGCTGTTGGACTGGCTGCCGTCGATGGCGGGCGACCGGGCGTGCGGGATCGCACGGCTCGCTGACTTCCACCCGGCGCCGGACGGTGTCGCTCCAGCGGAGGCGATCTGGGAGCGCATGCGCGAAATCGGCGGCGCCAAGCGCCTGCGGGCTGAGCTGCTCGACGGACCTCCGGGCGTTCTGCTGCTCGACGGTTTAGAAGAAGCCGGCGGCAGGTACGCAGCCGATGTCGTCAAGGCGATCACCGCCGCCGATTCCGAACGGCCTCAGCACTGCTGGATCGTCACCTCCAGACCTTCGGCAGCAGCGGCCGAGCTCGCCGACGCCGGATTCACGTGCTTCGGGATTCTCGCGAGCCAGAAGTGGGCCGCGAAATACCTCGAGACCCGCGGGGTTCCGGAGCACCGAATCAGAAGAGCGATGCTTGACGGCTACGGCCTCGGCGACCTGTTGACAATCCCGCAGTTCGCGACCAGGCTCGCAGACCGGCTCCTTGACGAAGACGACCACGGAGTCTTCACGCCGCTTGATCTGCTCGTCACCGAGCAGGACAGCGCTGCCGCTCGAGAAGCACAGAAGCAGGGCTTGACAGCTGAGGTGCTCGCCCGCTGGGGGCGTGGCATCGCCGCAGGCCTTGAGCTCCGCGGGGTCGCGTCAGCTTCCGTTGGCGACATCGCCGCCGTTGTCGCGGACGGGCCGCTGAGCGCGGTCGGAACCCGGAATCTGCTCGTCGACCTCAGTCTCCTCGTCGACATTCCGGACACGGCCGCGTTTCAACGCAAGACCCTGCAGGAGGGGATCGTCGCACGTGCGGTCCTCGACTCGCCCGACCCCATTGGCCTCGTCGAGCTCGTCGCCGTTGACCGCCAGTCGGGGGCGCCTGTCGTCAGAGACGACATCGAGTTCATGCTCGATCTTGTCTTCGAGCACGCCACACCGCTGCTACGTGAATCGCTGCGGCCGATCGACGAGCGTCGCTGGGCTCGTACTGTCATCACCACCGGGACGATCAACGACGCTCGCGAGGCGCTGCGCGTGCTGTGGGACTGGCATGAGCAACGCGGACTGTCGTTCCTGTCCTGGTCCGAGTCCGGCCTTCGAACTTCGCTGGCCTCTGTCCGAGCAATCGCAGGCAAGTGGCCGGAACTCGTCGAAGAGCGCCGCGCGCAACTGATCGCCGATCTCAGCGCGACGAACTCGGCACAAGCGGTGCGTGCGCTGACGCTGCTCGTCCAGCTCCCAGAGGACGACGACACCGCGACCTGGCTGCTGCCGCTGCTTGACGACGCGCGGTCGCATATCGTGGCCGAGGCTGCCGCTCTCGCCGGTCGGCTTCGATTCGAGCCGGCCGCGGACCGGGTGCTCGAGCTGCTCGCAAGCCGACCGGACAACGCCGTCGAACGCGCGGCACTGATGGCGTTGGTGCAGTTGCTCCCGCCGCAGCGACTTCCGGAACTGTCCGCTCGGGCCGGTCACAACGCATTGCGGTATCTCGCCGAGCGACTGACGGACCGCAACGACTTCGATCTCGACACCGGACTCGCGTTCGTGACACAAGCGCGAGAGATTGACGAGACCACCGCATGGATCGTCGAGCGTCTGATCGACACCGCGCACGAGAACGCATGGACCCCGGCCCGTGTCGGCACGCTGGTGCGCAGCCTCCGGGGGCGACCGGGCGGCGGGATCCCCGATCCGGTGAAGGTCGCGGCCGTGCTCAGTGAGCACCCGGAGGAAGCGTTGGATGCTGTGGGCATCGTTCCGTCCGCGATTGCAGCGCGATCAATCACACGGACGCAGTTGCTGCCCCTTGCTCATCTCGACCCCGCTCTGATCGCAGGTGACGACCTGCGCTTCCTTCGAGACGCGGTCGCCGGCGCCGTCGACGAGCAGCGGGACTGGGAAGACCGGCAGCGCCCAGCGGAGCGCCGGCGCGCAAGCATCGCCGCCATGCTCGACGCCGACGGCACAGAAGTCGCGCTGGAGGATCTCGCGACGGGCGGACCGATGCTCCGGCACCTCGACAAGAACCGTCAAGCGATCGTTGCCGCGGTCATCGACAAGCACTGGCCCGGGTCGCTGATGGGCGAGGAGAACGAGGCGGTGGCGAGCAGGATCGTGGCCGTCGGCGCAGAGGTCCGGCCGCCGCTCATACGGGAACGATGGCTGCAGATTCTCGACCTGTACCTCAGTCCGTCGCCGGTCGGCCTGTTCGAGATGAGCGGCGATATTCCGGCGTGGCTCCGCGAGACGCTGCCCGCCGACGGTCTCACGATCTTGGAATCGAGGATGAAAGCGGCCGTAGATTCGTGGACGTTGACGAAGCTGATCGCGACCGCAGGGTTGCCACGCCTGAACTCCGCGCTGACGGCGACGGCCTTCGACAGGCTCCGAGAGCTCTCGCCGGAGGATAGGTACTGGAACAACTCCGCCGGCCTTCTGATCGGCGAGGAAACGATCGGCCTGGGTCGGACGCTGCTCACCCTCAACCTGCCGCCAGGCACCCGGCAGTACCTGACAAGCGAACTCGCCAGGGAAGGCGACGCTGACGCCCAAGTCGACGTGATCGCTCGGCTCGTAGAGATGGTCATCGCCGGGGAGCAGCCGGAAACGCCTCACTGGATTCGCGACATCTCAGACCCGCACGGTCTCAAGGCGCTGGCGGCGCTGGCTAGAACCGCGATCGATCACAACGCCCCCAAAGTTCTGGGCTTCGCGCTCGGAGCCATCCAGAAGAACGAGAGCGACTACGCGCTGACCCTGATCGCCGACCTCGACGCCGAGCTCGGCGACAAGCATCCGGACATCGGCATACGCGCCGAGCAGCTGCGACGCAGGCGAGCGACCCGCGCCGTCCTCGATCGCCTGCCGCAGACGGTCGCGCAGGCCGCGGCCTGGTTCGAGACGCACGCTCGTGGCCCGGTTTCCTAGCGCGGCGGTTTGCGCGAGTACGTTCTGGGCGGCGCAATCCTCCGGCGATCGGGTCTCCGGACCGTCTCGTCCGAGCGATCGCTTTCGCTCAGGAGGCCCGTCCTGCTGAGCGAGTGCTTCGGCGACTTTGCGGTCGCCAGTGCGAGCCCGATCTCGGCTGCGGCGCACGATCGGTTTCGCCCAGCAGCAGTCGTCAGACGCGCCGTGGCGCGACGACTGCTATGCCACGGAAGGAGGCGCCGCCCCTCGCAAGCCGCGCGCTCGAGTTCGTCGCATGGCGAGAGTGAGCTCCCGTTGTGGCTCGCTGCGACAGGAAGTGTGAGGTCCCACGGACGCCGCGATGCACTTCTCCTCGATCGGATCCGCGGCAACCTCAGGGTGCGCTTACGCACGCACCGCCTCGTAGACTTGAGGTCGCGTGCGGTCACAGAGCACGCGAGCGCCACAGCATCTGGTCTCAGTGATTGATGCGGGCGCACCGATGTGCTTGTCTAGAGAGCCTCCAGTTGGAGAAGAACGCCCATGAGGCCGCGGAGGCGCTTGGGCCACGCGGGTCGGAGAACTGCGCGGAGGACGAGGCTGCCGATCCGCCTGACCAGAAGTGGCCCATCCCATGGACGGTCCACAGCTGCGCGACCACACAACCCGCAGTGTCGGCGTAGGAGTCGACCGTGTACGCGTGCCCGCCGGGAACGGCCGCGCGCAAGACGCTCGTCGGCATGAGCGGGAGCAAGGCGCGGCGCTCCTGCTCGAGGATCAGATTATCGGTGTCGAGCCACTGCGCGACGGTCTGTTGACCGCACCGGTAGGGGATCGTGTCGTCTTGGTCGCCGTGAAAGACGATGACCGGCATCACTCGCACATGCGCGCCCATCGCGGCAAAGGCGGCGTGTGCCAGCGTGTTGGTATCGGTCGGGGACTCGCTCGGGGCGAGGCAGCCGGCCTCGCCGCCGCCGTAGGCGACTCCCGAGTGGATGCCAATCGCCGCGTACAAGTCCGGATAGTCGACAGCGAGAATCGGCGTCTCGAACCCGCCAGCGGAGATGCCGATCGCATACACGCGACTGCGATCGACGTGCCAGCGTGCGATGACGGCAGTCGTCATCTCGGCGATCGCGCCGGCGTCGCCTCGGCCCCTCCCCTCTGCGGCGGGCTGCCATATGCCTTTCCAACAGCGTCCGTAACCGGCATCGCTCGCGTCGACGTCGGGATAGAGAACGATGAATCGATGCCGCTCGGCGATGGCGTTGAAGTCACTCGCGGCCGCCATCTGATCAGCGGTCATGTTGCAACCGTGAAGCACCACCACCAACGGCGCCGACAATCCTGCACGGCGAGTCGACGGAACGTACACCGCATAGCGGTAGACGTCCCCGCGCTCACTCACGTATCCGTGTTGATAGCTACTGCGCCCAGGAGACGAAGCCCCGCCGCGGAACGAGATCCCGACCCCGACGGCGAGAGCCAGACAACACATTGCAACCGTGATCTGGAGGATTCTGCGTCGCATCGATCAGCGCACGGAAAGGAGCCGCGCGCGTTCCTTCCGGCCCATGATGGATGATGCCTCGGGAGCCCGCGCTCAGGTTCGGGCACAACTCGACACCGAACTCGAGCTCGCTGAGCAACCGGAAGCCCACCGTCACCGAGCACCCTCACGCCTGCTCTTGGTCAAGACGTCCCAGCCGGGACGCACTACTGAGATCAACGGGATCCGCGCGCTCAGAAGGCTCAGCGCTCACGAGTGCTTCGGCGACAAGGCGCTCGTCCGCATCATGCCGCCCGACGGACGCCGCTCGCTATCGCCTTCGCCCAAGTCCGGAAGCGACCTCGGACGCTTGGTGAGGGGCGAAACCAGGCGTTCGGCCGGGTAATTAGGCCAGGTGCGCGTCGGCATCAAAGGAGGTGCCGTAGATGCCGGCTGCCCGCGACGGAAAACCATCAGCTGCTGCTCTCGTCGCCCTTGGGCGGAGGCAGGAGTCATGAGCCGGCGTCAGCGGCGCTCGGGTTCGTCGCAATGCGAGCGTCTCTGCAGCGAAGGTGACACCGAGGGCCACGCGAGCGGAAGCGCCGCGCCACGGCGCTGGAGCAACTGATTGGGCGCCTGACGGCCAGTTCGGTCACCGCAGTCCAGGACGCCGGGTTCATCCGGCTGCTTGTTGCGCTGGCGGCCCCAGTGTAGTCCGATTGAACGGCTGCCGGCGTACACGACCAACGAGGGAGGCGATCAATGCTTGCACGTGTTGCGACTTGGGAAGGTGGAACCGCTGACGGGATCCGCGCTGCGACCGAGCAGATGCGCGCAAACATCTCGGAGGGGCCTCCGCCGGGTGTGAAGAGCACCGGCTTGACGATGCTCGTCGACCCAGACGGCGGCCGCGTTCTGATGATCGGCCTGTTCGTCAGCGCGGACGATCTCCGTGAGAGCGAACCGGCGCTCAAGCAGATGAACCCACCCGACGGCCTCGGAACCCGAACCGCGACGGACATCTACGAGGTCGGCGCCGAAGTCAGGATGTAAGGCTCGGCCGCTAGCCGCGGCTGCACCGTGGCAGAGTGCCCACGCGGCGTCATGGCGTTTAGCGCTGGCCTGGCATAGAGGCGCACGCGCCACAGCGCGTCTGACGACTGCTCCTGGGCGATTGCGAGCGTCTCGGAAATGCCGCCTGCGCTCGCTCACGTTAGCCGGAGCCGATCATCGGCAAGCGGTCGCGGATCTCCGACGGACTGCCGTCAGGCGCTTGCTGGCCCGCGCTGTTTCGGCTAACACCAGGAGGCGTCGGCTTCTGCAATCGCCGCGGAGCGGCAGTCTGGCCCGCGCCGGCTCGCAGGCTGCTGAGATTGCTCAAAGCCGGCACCGAGGGACCGGCTGCTGGCTTGTCCGGTACCGGAAGCGCGTCGGGGTGAGCTGAGAGGGCCTGCGGCTGTCGCTTCGGGGTGAGGCTGTTGCGTAAAGCCTCGAGATCGACCGCTCCGCCGAGTGGTGGGAGGACTCGGCGAAATATCAGCCTGATTGAGGCCGCTGTCCCATCAGGCGGACGCCTGCGTGACTCCTGGCATGGTGGTGTCCCACAACCGATTGATGAACCTCCGTCTGGAGCGGTTTGTGCGACAGCCTCGGGTGAAAGCGGTAACGATGCTGTAGCCGACGGCGCCGCCCTGAAGGACCGAATCAGCGCGGTCGCGACCTCCGATCGAGCGAGGCGTTGGCGGCGAGCTCCGACCGGCTAGCGGCACATGCTCGGAATTGGCGAGAGCGGGTCGCCCGCTAGCCGCCAAGACACCCGCTTTGCCGTCCGCACGCGGCTCTGGCGCCATACTTGGACTCTCCCTGGCTTACGACCGGGAGCGTCCAAGTGTCGTCGAAATCGGGGGAAATCCAAAGAGAGACTTACGGCCTTTGGCATGAGACGATCCGGCCCACTCTGCCCCGTTCGGGTACCAGTATCGCTGAGACGACCATCCACACGAGCACACAGCGCGGTACTCCTCCCGATATGTCCGCTGGTTTACCGGCATGATGATGTATTCCACGTTCTCCGAGGTGATCTTCCACTGACCGTCGCAGGGTCCTCCAAACCGCCTTTTCCCGATGACAAGGCTTAGGAGCTTGAGGGTGAGACTCATGCGTTTTCCTTGGTTTCGTGTATTCGCCACGTTAGGACGTCATGCCCTGTCGCATGCGCATTCAAATTAACTTGCTCCCAAACCGCCAAGAGATCCCCGCTCGGAGTCTCCGAGCGGCAAGTGCGGACGCTGGGTGCGCTCGGCGGGGCTCGTCCGTTTCCCAATGGTGGCGGTGGTCAGCTGACGCACAGACAAAGGCTCGCACGGCCCGCACGGCCCATCGTCAGTAGAAACGCACCTTCGGTTAGGTTGGCCAACTGGTGTAGGGCGCTGTGCCCGTGTTCGGGCTTCGTGACGAAGGGCGAGCGTTGCGCTTGTCGCGCGCCGTTGCATCGGGCCTGTCCTGCTAGCAGCGGCTCCGATACGGTCGTCGCTCCTACTCAGCGGTGAGGCCCCGGGAGTAGCTGCCCGATCACTGCGAAGAGGACAGCCGCCTGAAACACCCACCAGGACTGGGAGCCGGTTATCGCGTACGGCGATCGCGGCCCGAGACCACTCGTGTTCCTGGCCATCGACCATGGGTGGATGATCGCGCCCGCCGAGACAGAACGGCCCGTAGGCAGGTTTGGCCAGCAGGCCGGGGGTGCAGCTTGCGCTTCGCCCGGATCCGAGCGTCCGGCTCATTCCAGTGTTCGCCCGCGTGCAGAAATGCTACGCACTAATCAGCACCGCTCCCAGACGATCGGGCCCAAACCGCGCGGAATCTAGGATCAAGGATCACGCTGCTGCTGGGTTTCCGCTACGACCCGGGCTCGAGCCTGGGTGGCGCGCCGATCGTGAGGACAAGCACAAGACGTGTAACCCATCCAACCGGCGGACCGATGCCGCCTACTCGACGGGATGGAGTCGATGGGTGAGTGCGGTGTGGCGGCGGCCGGCTCCGGGGGTGCGGACGGCTTGGGCGAGTGCGCGGCGGGATCCGGCGAGGATGATGAGTTGCTTGGCGCGGGTGACGCCGGT
Source organism: uncultured Solirubrobacteraceae bacterium (assembly GCA_963816005.1). Classification (GTDB taxonomy): domain Bacteria; phylum Actinomycetota; class Thermoleophilia; order Solirubrobacterales; family Solirubrobacteraceae; genus Palsa-465. The sequence goes on from CAWFKF010000091.1 coordinate 87,195, forward strand.
GTAGAGCAGGTTGCGTTGCAGCATCATCCAGGACGAGGTCGTGAGCGGGATGACCACCGCGGGGTATTCGCTGCCTTGGGAGCGGTGGATGGTGACGGCGTAGGCGTGGGCGAGTTCATCGAGTTCGGCGAAGTCGTAGTCCACTGGCTCGTCTTCGTCGGTGAGCACGGTGAGGGTCTGCTCTTGCAGCGATAGGCCGGTGACGACCCCGACGGTGCCGTTGAAGATCCCCGCCTGGCCTTTGTGGTAATTGTTGCGGAGCTGGGTGACCTTGTCCCCGACGCGGAACACCCGCCCGCCGTAGCGCTTCTCGGGCGTCCCGTCGCGTGGCGGAGTGAGGGCTTCCTGCAGCACGGCGTTGAGGTTGCCCGCTCCGGCGGGTCCGCGATGCATCGGCGTCAGCACTTGGACGTCGCGGGCCGGGTCGAGCCCGAATTTGGCGGGGATCCGGCGGGCGACGATGTCCACAACGAGTTTGGCGGTCTCCTCAGCCGGGTGCAGGCCGGAGTCCTCGGAGGGCTCGCAAGCGAACCAGTAGAAGTCGCCGAAGCCGGTGAGCTGCGGGGGCTGGCCGTGGTTGATGCGGTGGGCGTTGACGACGATGCCCGACTGCTGGGCTTGGCGGAAGATCTGGGTGAGGCGCACCCGCGGGATGCTGTTGGCGGCGAGCAGGTCGCGCAGTACTTCGCCGGCGCCGACCGAGGGGAGCTGGTCGACGTCGCCGACCAGCAGCAGATGCGCTCCCTCGGGGATCGCCTTGATCAGCTTGTTGGCCAGGATCACGTCCATCATCGAGGACTCATCCACCACGACCAGATCGGCGTCCAGCGGGTTGTCGCGGTCGTATTTGGGGTCGCCGCCGGGCTGCAGCTCCAGCAGCCGGTGAACGGTGAGCGCTTCGTGGCCGGTCAGCTCCGCCAGCCGCTTGGCGGCCCGGCCGGTGGGCGCGACCAGTACCACGGTGGCCTTCTTGGCCGTGGCGAGCTCGACGATTGAGCGGACGGTGAAGCTCTTGCCGCAGCCCGGCCCGCCGGTCAGCACCGCGACCTTGCTACTGAGCGCGAGCTTGACCGCCCCGTGCTGGCCGGCTGCCAGCTCCTGGCCGGTCTGGCTGCGTAGCCAGCCCAGCGCCTTCTGCCAGTCCACCTGGGCGAATGCGGGCAGCCGTTCTTGGCTGGAGTTCAGCAGGTCCAGCAGCCCACCCGCCAGCGAGCGCTCGGCCCGGTGAAACGGCACCAGATAGACCGCCACAACGGTGCCGGGGATAGCATCGGCGCTGGCCGGCACCGGTTCACGGACGACACCTTCCTCGGCCACGAGCTCATCCAGACAGGGGCCGATCAGCTCCTGGTCGACTTCCAGGATCTTCACGGCCTCGCGGATCAGGTCAGGCTCGGGGAGGTAGCAGTGCCCGCTATCGGCGGCCTCTGACAGGGTGTACTGCAGCCCTGCTTTGATCCGCTGCGGACTGTCGTGCGGGATCCCGACCGCTGTGGCGATCGTGTCGGCGGTCTTGAACCCGATCCCCCACACCTCTGACGCCAGGCGGTATGGCTCGGCGCTCACCACCGAGATGGAGCTGTCGGCGTACTTCTTGTAGATCCGCACCGCCAGCGACGTGGACACCCCGACGCCGGACAGGAACACCATCACTTCCTTGATCGCCTTCTGCTCCTCCCACGCGTCGGCGATCCGCTGGGTCCGTTTGGGTCCCAGGCCGTGCACCTCGATCAGCCGGCCAGGCTCCTCTTCGATGATGGTCAGGATGTCGATGCCGAAATGCGCCACCATCCGCTCCGCCATCACCGGCCCGATCCCCTTGATCAACCCCGAACCCAGATAGCGGCGGATGCCCTGGATCGTGGCAGGTAGCACGGTGGTATAGGAGTCCACCTGGAACTGCTTGCCGTACTTGGGATGGCTGCCCCAGCGCCCGGTCAGACGCAGGCTTTCCCCGACCTGGGCGCCCAAGAGCGGCCCCACCACCGTCAGCAGATCCGGACCGGTCCGCTCGGTCGCCACCCGGGCGATCGTGTAGCCGGTGTCCTCGTTGGCGTAGGTGATCCGTTCCAGGACCGCCTCCAGCACCGATTGGCTCTGCGGCGCATGCGGCGAGGGAGGCGCCGGCCGGCTCACGTGCAGCGCACCCGACGGTCGAGCTCAAGCTCCCGGACGCGGCCGTGCGCCAGCGCGAGCTCGTCGCGCAGCCGGGCGATGTCCTCGCGCTGGCGCTCGCTGTCATCAAGCGCCGCGCGCAGCCGGGTGCGCAGCGACGCGTCGCTGGCACGGTGGCGCACCGGCAGGCGCGCCGGGGCGGGGGCCTGCGCGGTGCGCAGCGCCTCGATCTCCGCGCGCAGCTCGGCGTGCTGGTAGAGAAACGCGCGGCTGACCCGCGCGCGCTCGGCGACGCTGGCGAACGTGACCGTCACACCCTCGCGATCGAGCTCGCGCACGGCGCCGCGGACGCGCTGCTCAGCATCGAGCGTGCGCCTGGCAGCGGCGGCGGCGAGCGGGCGGCGGGCAGGTTCGGCCGTCATTCGGCGCCCTCCGCCTCACCGGAAGCGGCGAGGTCGAGCAGGTCGAGCTCCCCGCGCGGCGTGGTCGGCCTCGATCGCGTCGAGCCCTTCGAGGATTCTCGAGAGGCTCTGCTCGTCGCGCGCAAGCACGTCGAGCAGCCGCAGGTTGTTGTTCTTGCGCGCCTTCTCAAGCAGCCGGCGCGCCTCGCCGTGTTGCTGCTCGTGCACGGCGCGAAGCGAGCCGTCGGCGAGGAAGCTCGCACAGCTCAGGCAGGCGTTCGGATGCGGGCATCTCTGCGCCAGCGGTAAGCCGCAGTAGCCGTTCGGTAGCGCCTGCTTGGCGCGTGCGGTCCGCTCCTTCATCCACGCCGCCCCCTGAAGCGGACCGTCGACCGGCCGCGCGATCCGTCGCCACAGATATTCACCGCTCGTGCCAGCGCCGCACCTCCTGCTTACCGTCTCATCGTGCAGCCGCGCGTAGTGCGCGGTCATCGCGATCGAGCCGTGATGCAGCAGCTTCTGGATTACCGTCAGCGGAATCTTCTCGTTGACCATGCTCGTCCCCATTGGGCTGGATATTGGGGTTTCGTTCCGGCGCCTCAGCCCGTATGGCTTCGTAGGGTTCCAGGTTCAGCGGCGTCCCCGGTGGGAGCCAGAGCAACACGCGCAACCGCAAGGCGTCGTCGAAGACGTCGACCGATGCGATCCGAAGCCTGCCACCGGGCCCGAGACCGCCCGGGAGCAGCCGCTCGACAAGCTCGAGCGCGTCCCGCTCGGTCGCGGCGGTGACGGTGCCGTTGATGGTCAGTCCAAAGGTGCGCATCAGTGTTCCTCCTTCCATTCGTTCAGGCGCCTCCACGAGAACGGCCCGCGGAGACGGTCTGGCGCCGCGTCGACGCTCTCGACGCCGGCGACCCAGCTCTCGCCGTGGTGCTTCCAGTGCCAGAACGTGAGGCAGTCTGTCGCAGCGTCGCGGAGTTCTCGGGTGGGATAGCGATAGACGGTGAGATCGCCCTCCACGTACTCGGCGAGTCCCACGCGTGGCCGACGGCGCGGTGGTAGACGACGTACGGGCCATGAGCCGAGATCCCATCCGTCGAGACCCCAGCCCGGGATGGCTTCCCATCCGTGGGCGCGCGCTGGTTCCATGACGTCGTAGCCGGTGTCGCCGCGCATGCGCGCGACGTCCCAGAACGTCTCAGGAGCGACGCCGTACTTCGTGCTGAGGAGCTGCTCTTCGAGCGACCCGGAGGGAGTGAGCGCATCATCGGTGGCGCTCATGCTGCTTCTCCTTCCTCGCACACCCGGCAGGCGAGATTCGAGCTGAGGTTGCAGCGATTCGTCGGTGCGCCGCAGTACGCGCAGTCAGATGGCTCGCAGTCCTCGCAGAACGGCGATCCGGTCTCGTGCTCGTGATGCGGCAAGCCACACGACGGGCAGGTCGGTTCGGGCGGAGCCTCAATGCGGTCGGAGTCGCAGCGTGGAGGCGCCTGATACCGGCGGTACTCAGTGCCGCAGTTCCGGCACGAATCCTCGCGGAGGGCGCCCAGCGGCGCCCCCCAGCGGAGATCATCCGACTCACACGTGGCACACGTGGGACCGATGAGGATGGTGACGTGATCGTCCGTGCTGACCATCACGCGGCCTCTGTGTCGGCGGCCGGCGCAGCGGGCTGCATGCGGATGAACTGCACGCGATGGGCGCTGAGCTCGACCTCGTTGCGCTCCTGGCCGTCCTGACCGGTCCAGGTGCGCGGACGCAGCCGGCCGGTCGCCTCAACCAGGCGGCCCTTCTTCAGGTACTTGCACATGGTCTCGGCCGTGCGCTCCCAGCAGACGACGTTATGGAACGTCGCGCCGTCGTCGTGGTTGACCGCGATGCGGATGGTGGTGACGGCCTTCCCGCCGGCGGTGTGACGAAGCTCGGGGTCGCGGGTCAGGCGGCCACGAAGGACGGCAATCTCCTGATCGACGTTGGCCCCGGTCTGTGCCGGCGCTGCGGGCGTGGGCTCGGGCGCGGGTGCGGTGGTGGTGGACTTGCGGCGTGCCATGGAAGGGACCTCCGGTGCTGCTCCGTTTCAGTCGTGCCGTCACGTTGGAGCTGGCGTGATCGACGCCGCAGTACGAACCGAACCGATGAGCCGGGACTGTCCAAGTGGGCGAGCCGAAGGCGAGAGCGAACCCTCATGAGCGTGCAGCGATCCCACTTGACCGGCCCGGCACGGTTCGGTGTACTCAGCGGCTTCGCATCACGCCACCGGCGTCCAACGTGCCATGACTGCCGGGGCAGAATCCGCAAGGCCACGGGGCACTCCAAGTCCAGTCACCGCACACGGCCACGAGTCGTCCGTTGTGCAGCAGAACACCGCACCGGCGTTCAGGAGTGCGGTGCCGCGGTGGTCAGCAGAGCCCTGGGCGGTGGTCAGCTGAGCTCGCGCGATGACCCCAGGCGGACCCCGCCCTCAGCAATTCGTCCCGCCACGGCGAAGAGCGCCTTGGTCATGTCGGTGAGATCGCGCAGGGCGCGGATGATCTCCTCTGGTGGATGAGCACCGCAGGCCGGTCCAGCGCCGAACGCGTAGTCGGGGATCCGGTCGATGAGGTCGTGGAGCTGGGCTCTGGTCGTGAGCATCGTGCGTTCCTCCGTAAATCGTCGTTGAGGAAACGCCCGACGGCCTGCGTTCGAGCGCGGGCGTCGGTGCATGTGCTCGGCTCGTTACAGACTGGGTCGAGTGGATGGCTGCCGATCAGATGTCAGGCTCGACGATTGCGCGGCACGCGACCTTGACAGCGTCCCGGCCCGCGGTAGCAGCTCCGTCGAGCTGCGTCATGATGGATGGGGCCTGAGGCGAGTTGGCATATCACGAAATCCCATTTGGACCGGCGTCGGCGACATGCCTGCAGCATGTCGGCAAGCACTGGGCCGGCTCGCCACCGAATGAGATCGTCGCAAGCGCGCTTGGGCTCATGGCCTACGTCGGCGATGTGCGACGGTCTGGCGGCGATGTCGTCGCAGGAGTGGAGCGCAGGGGACGGCCGAAGACGGTCCTCACGATCGATCCGTGCAGACAGTACGAGTACGTCGGCGAGGAATTGCGTTACGGCGTCCTCGATCTGAACCTCGGTGGCGAGGCGGAAATGCAGTTGGGACGTTTGTGTGCGTACGTCGGCCCCGATGGGATTTCGCGTTCGCGGTCGATCGATGATGTGGTCCGCAATGCGATCTGGACGGCGCGGTGGGTTGCCGACGTCTTCAGCCACAACCAGCGTGCGACGGAGAGCCAACGGCTTCAGCTGTGGTGGGACCGGCAGCCGAGCAATTCGGACCTTCGGGCCCGCGATCGATGGGCGTGGCTCTCGCCGGCAGACGTCTGGCGTGCTCCAAAGACGGTCGGGGCTCCCGCGCCTCCGGCGGGCTTGCGCATCATTGTCGATATTGACCCGCGCCAGTGACCTGCGGTGGCCGGCGATGCCTGGCCTCGCCGCACTCAGCGCGCTACGTTCGACGTAACCGCCGTCGTGGCCGCGCTCGTCGTAAGGCTTCTTCTCGCGATCTCGGGCCGATGAGTGGGAGGACAAGAACGGAACCAGGCTCGGTACACAGCAGACGTGACGCCTGTGACGCGTCGCGCTGGGCGAAGGTGCTCGTACGCTCGCGCGCGGGCCGGCCACAAAACCCGCGCGCGCGCTTCGTCGCCAAGGCAATCGTCCGCCGCGTGCCGGCGGGACGGGAAAAGCGATCGTGCGGACCGCGACAGCGGGACGCTCGAGATTGAGCGAACTCGACAGCCAGCGAGATGCCGCGCCTGGACAGGGCGGCGCGCTCGCTTCCGCAGAACTGGCTATCCATTTCCGTCCCCCGCACACGCCCGTCGACACGGTCCCTCCCGGGCGGCGGCGCTGCAACGCGCTCAGAGCAGCGGAGTGGGACCCGCGCAGTCTCCAGGCGGCCGCCCAAGGGTTTGAGAGCGTCGGGCGTGAGAGCGCCGCTCAGACGCGCGAGATCGCGCGGGGGAGCGAAGTGGATAGCCGCTCCGCAGAAAGCAACCGCCTCGACGTCGTGGGCGACGACCCGAGCAGCGGACTTGCACGCATACGCCTCCTTCCGTCGCAAAGCTATCGTCCGCCAAGGCGGAGTTCCCGCGACCAAAGCAGGCGTCCGCCCGACAGCTGAAAGGTGCTGTCAACCGGGCCTCGCGGTGGCTGCTCATTCCCCTCTCCATGAACGAGGGTCCGCTGTCAGCTTGCTGACACCTTCCGTGCTGATTGACAGGGTTGCCGGGTGGGCGCTGTCGTGGTGCGGTGGCCGCTCTCTTTTCAGGGGGGCCTCAGCCCCTTCGTACACCACGAACGTGGACGCTACTGTCGGCGGCGTGGATCCGCCCTCCGTCAGCCCCCACCGCAGATATTTGGCTCTCCTCTCGGTTTGGGGGTGAATTAGCGGTGGGGGAGCGCGATGTGGATGCCGGCGCAGCAGAGGTAGATGATCGCGATCAGGGCGTCGGCGGAGTGGAATCCGTAGGCGCGGTGTGACAGGAGTCTCACCTTGCTGTTCAGGGCCTCGAGGCGCCCGTTGCTCAAGTTCAGTTCGATCGCAGCGAGCACGCCGGCTCTGTGTTTGCGGATCGTGCGGGCGAGCTTGACGAACGGTTTCAGGCGGGAGCGCGATGCCCACGCGAGCCACGCCTCGAGCCGCTCGACGGCCTCGTGGTAGGGCAGCCGGTAGATGTAGCGCAGCTCGCCGTAGAGCAGGAACGCGCGGTACAGGGGCTTGTTCGTCAGCACGACGTCGGCGAGCTTGAGCAGCTGCTTGGCGGTCTGTTTGGCGGTGTCCTTCAGCAGGCTGTAGCGCGTACCTTTGATCCACTTGCCGGCCTCGGTGCCCGAGCGTCCGTGCTGGTTGTACTGCTCGCGGCGGACCTTGTCGACCGCCTCGCCGCCGAGCTTTACGACATGAAACGGGTCAAAGCACACCCGGGCGTGCGGGAGCCCCTCGGGCGCTCGGATCGCCTTCTCATAGCCGGCGGACATGTCGATTGAGACCGCCTTGATCGAGGCCTTCTGCTGATCGCTGAGGCCGTCGAAGAACGCCTGCAAGCTGGCGGAGTTGCGGCCCTCGGTGGCCCACACGATGCTGCCGCGCTCGTGGTCGACCACCGAGGTCAGGAACTTGTGATCGGCGCCATAGCTGACCTCATCCACGCCGAGCAGCGCAAGCCCGTCCAGTCGGCCGGCCGGCAGCTTCTCAGCCACGACCCGCGCGAGGATCTTGCCGACCGTCTCCCAACCGATTCGCATCAGCCGGGTGACCTGCGTCTGGCTCATCTGCTGCGCCAGCCACGCCGTGAGGTCGTCGAAGTCGCGCGTGTACGGCGAGCCGGCGCGGGCCCACGGCACCATCTCGTAGACGTCGCCGCAGCCCGGGCAGTACAGCCGTCTCAGCCGGCACTCGATCCGGCAACGCAACCCGCCTTGATCGAGATGCCGCCAGGGCTTGGTGCGATGCTCCTTGACCGGCAGGCCTAGCGTCCCGCAGCCCGAGCAGACCGGCTTCTTGGCGCGCAGCACGACCGTCACGATCACCGCCCGCTCTGAGAACTCCACATCCCTGACCCATGCTCCCGGAAGCCCGAGCATCCGGTTGAATGCGGTGGTGACCCGCACGTCGCCCTCCTTCGTAGGCAGCTGACCATCTGACAGCCAGCAGCCTGTCAAAGGCGGGGGGCGGCGGGTCGCCCAGCACGTGCGCAACTTGCGAGCCCCTCACGCCGCCGTCGGGCCTCGGTCAGTAGCGGAGCCGTACGCCGCGCGTCAAGCGGCAGCCCCGATCACCCCAGCGTCCCGACGAACCCCCACGCTTGCAGGAGATTCGGCCGCCTGACCCGGGCTTCGGCCCCGCTATCTGGCGATGATCGCCGGCCAGGGGGCCGGCACCCGTCAGACCAACGACCAACCGGCCGAGACCCCCGATTCACCCCCAAGTCACGAGGAGTCCCAGATATTTGGGCCGGTGCGTGGAGAGGGTCCGCGACGGCCCATCGTGCGCCAATATGGTCGAATGCGTGGCTTGAATGCTGTCCGAGAGATGAAATGAGGGGCTCGTTGCAAGGCGTGCGGGCGCGTGCGGCACGGGTGAATACCCCGTTGCTACTGACGGGCGTCGGTCTTGTATTGGTCGCACTAACCCGCGCAGGCTTAAGTCTGGGTGGGGTGAGCGTGCATGGACTCAACTCACGCGGAACGGTGGTGGCAGGGATAGCGGGAGCGTTGCTCTTCGGCGCGAGTTTTGTGGTCGGGGTGGAACCACAGGAGCGTGCTACTCGGCGCAGACCGGGCGGCCAGGGTGCAGCGGGCGGGATGGCCGGTCGGGCGAGTGGCTCGATAGCAGGCCCTGTGTCACTAGAGGAGTTGCCCGACGACGCGTGCGTGGTGTTTCTGAGCTGCGCGCCGGAGGATCGGGACTGGCGGTCCCGGGTTGAGACGCTGCTGCCACCGCTCGCTGAGCGAGGCTTGCGCATCTGGAGCGATGAGCAACTGACGAGCGGACCGGCTTCGCGGGAGGAGCTGCGGCGGGCTATTGCGCGTGCCGATGCTGCGCTCGTGCTCGTGACGCCGGAGCTATTGGAGTCGAGGGCCATCACGCAGGAGAAATTGCCTGCGCTTCGGCGTCGCAGGATCCCTCTTGCCTACGTGTACGTGCGCGCGTCAACGGCCAAGCAGCTCGCTCAGCTCGCCGACGGGCATTGGCTACGCAACCGCTCTCTGCCGGTTGCGAGCGACCACGATCCCGATGGCCAAATAGTGCGGGCCTGCCAGGAGTTCGTCAGGCTGCTTCCGGCCGAACATCGGCGGCCGACGACAGCCGACGACGGCCGCCGGCGAGAGGCGTCTCACCTTGCGGTGCGCTTGGAGCGTTCGCCGCGCGAAGGCCAGCTGCACGGAGTGCCGCCCCTGCCCCGTGAGTTCGTCGTGCGTGACGAGCTCGACGAACTGCGCGAGGCGCTGCTGCGCGCGGGCGAAGGCGCGCTCGGGATCACCGGACGGACAGTCGGATTGTATGGCGATGGTGGCATTGGAAAGACCGTGCTCGCGTGCGCGTTGGCGCAAGATCCCGAACTCCGAGCGTATTTCCCAGATGGTGTGTACTGGGTCACCGTGGGGGAGCGGGGTGATCTTGTCGCGCTGCAGGTCGGACTACTCGAGCGGCTGGGAGCAGCTCGTCCGGAGCTGCGCTCAATAGACGCATGCGCCATCGCGCTGCGCGAGGCCCTGTTCTCGCGCCACTGCCTGCTCGTGGTCGATGATGTTTGGACGGCTATCGCCGCAGAGGCCTTCCGCGTCGCCGGGCCGAACGGTCGCGTGCTGTACACGACGCGCAACGACGGGGTGCTCACGGCCGCCGGTGCCGACGTCCGGCCGGTGGACGTGCTGCCTGAGCGTGCGGCGCGGACTCTCCTCGCGCTCTCGGCCGGGCAGCGAGTCGACGCGCTTCCGCCGGCCGTCGCTCGAATCCTGACCGCGACTGGTCGTAACGCGCTTGCGCTCGCGCTCGTCGGGGCGGCGGTGGGGCGCGGCGGGGGCAACTGGGAAGAAGCCGCGGAGGGACTCGAGAGCGGGAATGAGACATTCCTGAACCATCCGTACGCAGACGTATTCAAGGCGATGCAGTTCGGCGTTGCCGTCCTCGACCAACAGGATCAGGAGGCCTACCGTACGCTCGCGGTCTATCCCGAGGACACGGAGGTGCCGGTCGCAGCGATCGCGCGCCTCTGGACCCGTGTGAAAGTTGCCATGGGAGAAGCCACGCGCGAGTGCCTTGAGCGGCTTTCCGCGCAAAAGCTGCTTGTGCTCGAAGGCGACGTGGTCGTCATTCACGACCTCGAGCGAGCATTCCTGCTCCTGCGCGCCGGTGACGTGCGGTTACTGCATGCCGATCTGCTCCTTGCCTACCGCGACCCGGTGCCCTCCGACGACCGGGGGTGGTGGGATTTGCCGCTTGACGAGCCCTACATCTGGGAGCACCTGCTCGAGCACCTGCGTGGCGCCGGTGACGCGGCCCGCATGCGCGCCGTCGCGACTGACTTCGCGTACCTTACGGCGCGCTGTTTCCGCGACGGACCCTATGCAGCGGAGTCCGACCTGCGTGCCGCCGCGCGCGTCCTCAAGGGTGACTCGGCAATCGGCTGGGCGATCGACCTCTTCGCACGCTGGGGCCATCTGCTCAACGGCCATTCGACGGTCGAAAGCCTTGCAGCCACGATCGCCTTGCGGGCGCAGAATCCGCCAGCCCCGCTTGCTGTCGGCGCGTTATGCGCGCTGACGAGCGCGCCGTTGTTGTCCCCTCGTTTTGGGCTACCGAATGCTTCCGCCGCGCTGCTACGAGTGCTCAGGGGTCATCAGCACGGGGTTCGGGCGGTGGCGTTTTCGCCTGATGGGGGCACGCTCGCCAGTGCTGGTGAGGACGGGACGGTGCGGCTATGGGACCCTGCAACCGGCAGGCAACGCAGAATCCTGCAAGCCGGTCGCCGCCACCTCAAGGTGGAGGCGGTGGCGTTTTCACCTGACGGGGGCACGCTCGCCAGTGCCGGCGAGGACGGGCTGGTACGGCTGTGGGATCCTGCAACTGGCGCGGAACGCGCGAGCCTCCTAGGCCATACCCGGCTAGTGAGGGCGGTGGCGTTCTCGCCTAACGGGCGCACGCTCGCCAGTGCTGGTGAGGACGGGACGGTGCGGCTATGGGACCCTGCAACCCGCAGGCAACGCAAGATCCTACGCGTCCCTCGTTTCGGCAGCGCGCCGACGGTTTGGTACGCCAGCTGGTTCGCGTTCGGCATCATGGACGCGATCGCGTTTGCGCCTGACGGGCGCACGCTCGCCAGCGGTGGCAGAGACGGGAGCGTGCGGCTCTGGAACACCGCGACCGGCGCACAACGAAGAAGCTACAGGCACCCGTACCGCTACCGCTGGACGGTCGAAATAGAGTCAGTGGCCTTCGCGCCCGACGGACATACGCTCGCCAGCGCCAGCCGAGACGGGGCAGTGCGGCTGTGGGATCCTGCAACCAAAGTGCAACACGCGATAGTCGCAGGCAATCGAGCGGTGGCGTTCGCGCCTGACGGACGCACGCTCGCCAGCGCCAGCCCCCTCGTGGACGGGACCGTGCGGCTGTGGGATCCTGCAACCGGCAAGGAACTCGCGATCCTCGCCGGCCACGATGACGCGGTGGAGGCGGTCGCGTTCGCACCTCGTGGGCGCATGCTCGCCAGCGCCAGCCGAGACGGCACGGTGCGACTATGGGACCCTGCAACCGCGCGACGCACGATCGACGAGTATCGTTCTCCGGTGCTAGCTGTCGCCTTCGCGCCGGACAGCCTTACGCTCGCCAGCGCCAGCGAGGACGGGAGGGTGCGGCTGTGGGATGCTGCGACCGGCGCGGAACGCGCGACCCTCACAGGCCGTCACAGCATGGTGGCGGCGCTCGCGTTCGCGCCCGACGGGCGCACGCTCGCCAGCGCCGGGGTGGACGGGCTACGGCTGTGGGATCCTGCAACTGGCGCGGAACGCGCGAGCCTCCTAGGCCATATCCGGCTAGTGAGGGCGGTGGCGTTCTCGCCTAATGGGCGCACGCTCGCCAGTGCTGGGGTGGACGGGACGGTGAAGCTGTGGGATCCTGCGACCGGCGCGGAACGCGCGACCCTCACAGGTCATGACGGTGCCGTGGAGGCGGTGGCGTTCGCTCCTAATGGGCGCACGCTCGCCAGTGCTGGGGTGGACGGGACGGTGAAGCTGTGGGATCCTGCGACCGGCGCGGAACGCGCGACCCTCACAGGCCGTCACAGCACGGTGGCGGCGCTCGCGTTCGCGCCCGACGGGCGCACGCTCGCCAGCGCCGGCTACGATGGAACAGTGCGGCTCTGGGACCGCCGACGGGACGGGTGGGGACGAGCGTGGTGGGGAATCGTGCGACGGCGCCGACGGGCAACCGTCAACATTGTTCTGCACGAGCGGTATTTGTCCGCACTCGCGTTCGCGCCCGACGGGCGCACGCTCGCAGGCGCGAGCGCCGACCGGACCATCCGCATGTGGGACGCACGCACCGGCGCACAGACCTACGAAGCGACTAACGGCACCAGGATGAGCGCGCTCGCCTGGGGTGGCACGATGATTGCGCTAGGAACAGGCGCCGGCGTCGTGGTCCTCGAACCCGTCGAAAGCGCCGAGCATGGGGATGTAAGTCAAGGTGTATCCCCTGAACGACGCCGCGCCAGCTCTCGTGAGGGATAACAGCAGCCTCCGCATCCTTCCAGGTCTCCAGCAGCCGGAACACATGTCGCACGACGCCGGACTTGATCCCGTCGATCCCAGCGGTCCGCCCTGCCTGCTCAGGTCCTGACACGGGGATCCCGCCGCGACGACGTCAGCCGCGGGCAGATCGACTAGAGGCTTGTCGATCCCGTCCTCCCGGCCCGCTGGCGTCAACCGGCATGGTTCGAAGGAGGGGTCGGGTCCTGAGAATCCGCCATTCTCGTGACCGAGACGATTGAGCGTCAGCTCACGCGCTCGGCGCGTCGGAGCAACTCGGAGGTCGGCAGTGCGAGGGCATCTGCAATGGCGGCGAGCACGGTGACCGTGGGGGCGCGTAACCCTCTTTCGATCTGGCCGAGGTATGTCGTGCTGATACCGGCCTCATGAGCGAGGGTCTCCTGCGTCAGGCGAGCTTTACGACGCTCGTCCCTGATGGCAGTGCCCACACGCGACGCGATGTCGACCTTCCCCATGGACCATGGAGGGTGCGAGCGGGCCGCTCAGTCGTCGAGTAACTATGGTTACTATTTCGGCCGTCGACTAATAGCGGGGTAGGAACATGGCCGTCGCGCCCGCCGGGGCGGCACCGAATCTGCAGCGGGCACGAGGGCAACGACATGGGCCTTGAGTTCGTCCGAGCGATCGAGTCGAACCACCCCGGAGAGATCGGGGAGCTCTACCGGTCCGGTGATCAGTACCTCTATGTGTGGACCATTCCCGCGGACCTGCCTGACGCGGAGCGCGAGGGGGGAACTGAGCTGCGATTCTGGGCGAGTGCCGATGGCAGCTCAGAGGAGCGGTCGGCATGCTTCCATGCCGACGTCGACGCGAACGTGACGGACTGGAAGCCGATCACCGTGGCGACCGGTCCAGGCAGCCGGGACAAGGTCTTCGCTCAGCTCAGAGGCGCCGCGTCACACGCGACCGACTGACTCACGAGGGACAGCGGCGAACCTCGCAGCAATTGCGACCGTCCATCTACGATCTGTCACGGGTCAGACCGTACGATCACGACGCCCACGGACCCCCAACCGCTCAGCCACCACACCGCCGGTCACGAGTGCATCAGCGACTCATGGTTGACCACCAGTCAACGATTGGCCCCGCAACATCATGAACTCCGTCAACTCGTCATTCCCCACCGCCGAGCCGCCCCGTCCTCGCTCTCAGCGCCATGAGCTACACATATTTGACACTCGTTGACGCGAACGAGCACGGCCACAGCTTCTCTGCCGCGCACAAGGCCACGCCAACAGCGACCGCGATGACGACACCCCAGCAGCACGAGCCACCATCTCGGCCAACCACGAGCACGTAGTTCGATCACCGCACGTGCGACCACGGCCTACTGCGCCTTGCCGAAGCATCACCCCCGCCCCGACCATCGCACCGCCATCCGCCAGCACCCTCCCGCTCACGCCATCCGCCATCACCACGCATTCCGGTCAGCATGCCCGCCACCATCGCACCGTACTCCCGCCATCACCAGCGATCCGCCAACGCATCACCACCCAAACCTGCCAGCGCATCACCAAATAGCGCCGCCGGCAATGCCACCACGCCAACACCGTCCACCGACCGAAACCGCCGTCGCACGGCCACCGGTCACGCCGCTAACCACCGCGCAACCGATCACGAGCACCGACCGAGCACCCACCGACTGACCCCCCCACAAACCACCACGCCACCACGTCCACCAGCACCATCGCACCGCCACCATCACGTCCGCCAACCACGACGCATGCCGATCAGTACTTCGCCGCCGACCCACCACACAGCCACATCGAGCCATATCGCCATCCCGCCGCCATCAGCACCCATCGCACCGCCGCCCATCAGGCGTGCCAACGACCACGCATCCCGATCACCCGCCGATCCAGCCATCGCCAACCACCACATCAACACTGTCCACGTCCAGCACCGCCATCCCCAACCACCGCGCCAGCACCGTCCACCAGGACGATCGCTCCGCCACCCATCACCCCGCCAATCACCACGCATCCACATCACCACCACACCCGCCGACACCACGCCAGCACCGTCCACCACCACCATCGCACCGCCGCCCATCACCACGCATCCCGATCACCACACCCGCCAACCCAGCCATCCCGACCACATCACCAACACCGACCACATCACCAACACCGACCGCCATCACCACCATCGCACCGCCACCCATCACCCCCGCCCAATCACCACCATCGCACCGCCACCCATCACCCCCGCCCAATCACCACACCCGCCAACCCAGCCATCCCGACCACATCACCAACACCGACCGCCATCACCAACTATCACCGACCATCACCAACCATCCACCGACCACCATCACCACCCGTGACCACCATCACCACCCGTGACCACCATCACCACCCGTGACCACCATCACATCCCGTCCATCCCTCTTGACCCTCGCCCCTTCACATAGGAGTCATCACTCCCATTCTGACTTCAGTTTTCCTCGACTTCACCCGCCCAACCCGCCCCATTTATCCTGCCCCCAACTTCAGTTTCTCCTTCGTCTCGTCCCTCGTCTTCCGGAAACCCCAATGTCCATACGGACACTTTTCATGTTTCATGAAAAGTACGTTGCGGCAGTGGGGTTTCCGGGAGGCGAGGGCGATCTCTACGTATAAACGGGGCGGGTCATCTACAGGGGCTACGAATTGGGGGCGGGCTAGAAATGCTACGGGTGTATCGGCGAGGGTGATATCCGTCTGAACGGGCTCAGATTCTGTCCGTGCATGATCGGGCGCCACTGGTCGCGTGGACGCGGGCGTCGTCTACACGCATAGACGACGCGGGTCACGATCACCGCGAAACGCGTGGTGCCTGCCGACGATCCATTCGATCGGTGCCGGGGTGGTCCGACGGAGTGGTGACGGATGACGCACGATGTGCCGAAGTCGCGCCCGACAACGCGGTGTCGTGCGTTTTCGGGTCAGACCATGATCGATGCAGTCATCACCAACGGCATCGCGGGTGTCGTGCGTCGCGCCCGACGACGGGAGGCCAGAGAGTGAGACGTCGCAGGCGACGCCACGTCGTGACGCCACGCGATGAAGCGATCCTGCGCTGGATTGGCCGGCACGGTGTCGTTACGACTCAGCAGGTGGCGCTGCGTTTCTTCTGGCGACCGGAGCGGCGGGCCTGCGGACGCGTGGCTGCCCTTCGACGCTTGCAGGCGCTGGAAGAGATGCGCTTCATCCGGCGTGACCGGCCGCTGGCCCGGCACCCGGACGTGCTCCGCTTGCGCAACGCCGGGGCTGTCGCTGCGGCGCTCGGGATCAAGCCAGCGCCGCTCGTCGAGTCGACGCTCCAGCACAGCCTCGAGCTCGTGGGGCTGGTCGAGTACTTGATGGGCGAGTACCCAGGCTCCGAGCTTCTGACCGCGCGCGAGTTGAGAGCGCTGCGCTGGAAGGAGCGGCAGATGGGTATCCGTGCTGAGGGGATGGGACGATGCCCCGATGCGATCCTGCGCATCCCTCGGACGGTGGAGGGCGCTCGGACCATCGTGACCGTCGCGGTCGAGCTTCGGCGGACGTGGAAGGACCGCCGCCATCTGGAGGAGATGATCGCGAGGTACGACGAGGAGCTGGCCATCCAGGTGATCTGGTGGTACGTCCCTGCAGACCAGGTGCTTCGGGTCGTCCGGTTCGTTCGCTCGATTCGCGGTGAGGGGCGCTACGTGGTGCGAGAGATACCGCCGTTCCTCGTGCGATGAGGAGCTGAAATGGTGGCCTCCGAAGACAGTGGCGGCAGCTCTGATCCTGCAGCGTCGGCGCGGCGCGCGGCCGCATTGGTGGCGAACGCGCCCACGACGCACCATGCCGTCATGCTGCGAGCTCGCGCGCGGCGGTGTTGGCGCCGTGGTCGACGCCGATGATGAAGTCGGCAGCGCGTTGCGCCTGGGCGGCCGCGGTGACGACCAGACGCACGTCGCCCTTGAGCACCGTGATCCAGTGCGAGAGGTATGCCGCCGAGCTGGGCAGCGTCACCTGGTCGATGCCGGCGAGGCACGAGAGCATCGAGGCGCCCATCTCCGCGACCAGCTCCTCGCGCGAGTAACTGGGATCGCCGAAGGAGTGGAACTCGAGAAGGTCCTTCCGGGCGAGCCGGTTCGCGTGACCGGTGGAGTGGGTCATCTCGTGGAGGAGCGTGGAATAGAAGGCTTCGGCGGTCTCGAACGCGTGCCGTTCCGGCATGCGCAGGACGTCCAGGCTCGGCGAGTAGCACGCACGGTCGCCACCGAAGGTGAGACGCGGCGCACTGTTCGCGTTGACGTATCCGTCGACAATGGCCTGGGCTGCGTCGATGGGCTCGTGCTCGTGGACGTCGCTGCCTGGGATCTCCGGCACCTGGAGACCGTCGCACTGCTCCGCGTTGAAGACGCGGTAGTAGCGCAGGAGGAATCCCTGGCGCTCCGTCTCCTCGCCGGTTTCCTCGTCGGTGACCGTCCGCTCGGTGCGCTTCCAGAAGACGACGAGTGTGCTGCGCTCGCCTTTGCGGACCTGACCGCCGCGCTCCTGGACCTGCTGGTACGTGCCCCACCAGGGCGAGCCGTACTCGGAGGAGCCGAGAAGCCAGACGTTGACTCCGCGGTACAACTTGCCAGTGCTGAGGGACCGAGGCATCCCGAGCTCAGCGTTCCAGGGCTTGTGCCAGGGGACAGTGCCCTTCTCGAGCAGGTCGATGATCCGCTCGGTAACGATGCTGTAGACCGCGTCGGACATGTGTGCACTCCGTGAGGTGGTGAGCAGTTGACGAGGCCCGTCAGCGCCGCCCATCAGCCGGCGGAGTGCAACCCGAGCGTCAGCGAGTGGTGGCCCCCTTGCGGGGCTTGCGCGGAGCCGGCGGCGGCGCAACATCGGGACGAGGTAACTGCGCATCCGCCTCACGGTTGACACGCCATGAAGAGGGCATGCCACCGTGTGACAGCCATCTGAGCGTGGGCTTGCGCCCGTCAGGCGTTACGCGGTGAAGTCCGTCCGATGCTCCAGGCGCCGCGGCTGCGGGTCCCAATGGCCTGAGCGGGTCTCGGCAAGGACCGGATCAAGGAGGGCGGCAGCCTGCGAGAAGGCCGCGGAGAGATCGGGCTCGACACCAACCTCGGTCGCGAGGCGGCGGTAGGGCTGGTCCCATTCCAGTGGTGGTGGTGGAAGCTGAGGCGGGAGCGGTTGGCGATTGCGGACGGCAAACGTCGTCTCGAGGGCAGCGCGGAGAGCTGAGGCGTCGAGCGACTCGGAGGTCGCGATCAGGATGATGTCCACGAGGTCCTTGGGCCGACTGCTGCGGTGTTCGTTGGCTCCGTAGAGGCGCGTGTACGCGTGGACTTTCTCGGCGATGTGCTGGGCAAGCGGGATTGCAGGGATGTCGATGGGATCGATGTCGGCAAAGGACAGAATGCTCGACGTGCGAACGGTCTCGGGTTTCTCGACCAACGCGTGCGCGAAGCCCACGTCGAGTGCGAACTGCTCGAAGGTGCGTCCGGCGAGCTCGGCCCTGATGTGGAAGCGCATCGCGAGGAGGCCGTCGTCATCGTCGAGATCGTCGGTCCTGATTGCCGTGAACGTGAAGTGGTCGTCGAGGTCGAGTTGCTGCGCGGCGACGATGTCCTCGATGGCACCTTCCTGCTCATCAAGATCACGATCACCGTCACGACGCCCATCACCACCACCATCACCACCACCGGCGGCACGACGACGATCGAGATCGATGTCCTTGGTGGGGCGCGTCCCCATCGGGAGGCGGAAGTCGAGAGCCAGCGCGCCTTTCAGGACCCATCGATCGGGAGCAAGCGTCAGTAGGCGGCGGAGGAACTGCTCAAAGGCGACTCGCTTGCGGAGGCGGGAGACCGCAATGCCGGTCGATTCCGCCTCCGATTTCAGCCTGTCATCGAGCGCCTGGCGGAACGCCGCCGCCGTCGCGTATTTCACGAGTCGACTCGGTCGGGGAGGAGCGGTGCGATGGCGCGCTCCTTGTGTCGACGGCTGGCCTCCTGCTGAAGTTGGCGTGACGTGAGGAGACCCCGTTGCAACGCTTGGCGAATCGCCATCGCGGCCTGGTCAGGTTGGATCTCGTCGGCGACGTCGACGAGCGTTCTGGCAGGGGCCGTGACTGGGAGCCCATCGCGCCAGACGATGCTCACACTGTCGTCATCGGCATGGGTGTGCAGGACTACCCCGGGTGGCCGGCGCAGGCCTCGGTAGCGACGCGGAACGAGAAGATGGACGGCATCGGGGATGACGTCGGATAGCTCGAGCAGTGCGAGGGCGCTTTCGTGGGACAGGACCGCCTTGTCTCTGCCGACGGCGAGCCACTTCTCGCGCATGTCGTCGTGCTCCGCGCTGGGGTAGCCGTGGAGGCGGTAGAGGCCCCGGCGGATGCGGTCGAACCGGCCGGTGCGCTGGTAGTGCTTGAGCAGCTCGGGGCTGACGGAGTGGGCACGGGCCTGGGTCGCGGTGAAATAGCCGTTCTGGTCGTACGCTTCGGCCTCCAGGGCGCGCAGGTCAGGCCGGACCTTGTCATGCATACGGGTAGTATAGCTACCATTTTGCGGACAGCGGTCCTTGCACGCGGACGGCCTGGCGGGCTTGCCGGATCCGCCCTGTGGCGGCGAGGGTCAGCTCGCCGACCAGGTCCTCGACGGTGCGGTTCGACTTCTGGATCTCGGGCTCACCGATCGGGAGTGGATTCGACCGACCAGCTCCTCGCTCATCGTCATGACGGTGGCGAGGCCTGGGCTTCCGGCGCGTAGAAGACCTCGGCCGCTCCCGACCCCTCCGCGGATTGCAGCGTGGGCCGTTCCAGGATGTCGACCACGAGCTCGTCCAACTCCTCCTTCTGCTTCTGATGGACGGCTTCGCGCGCTCGGCGGATTTGCTCGGTGGCAGATATTGTCGGCTCACCGACCAGGTCGTCGATGACGTTCGCGTAGTGCCGGAACATCACCGCCGGCGAGTGGCCCGCCCATCGTGCGACCTCCAGCGGGCTGTGGCCGGCGCGCAGCACGAGGCTGACGAACGATCCGCGGCAGTCGTAGGGGCGTGCCGTCTTCAACCGCCGGATCTGGTGGGTCGTCGAAAGGTCGACGAGAATCGGGCGCCAGACCCGCCCGCGCCAGTTGTTGAACTCGGCGCGCGTCCAGAGACGCCGGTCATCAAAGCCCGGGAGCACGAGATGGTGGTCGGGCGGATTGCCGCGGGCGTCGCGCCATTCGTCAAGGTCGTCCCGCAGCGCATCGATCAGCGGTACGACGCGCGACATGCGCGTCTTCGTGGGAACGAGCTGCCCCTCTGCAACAGCCTTGTCCACGGAGATCGTGCGGTTGCCGATGTCACCGAATGTGAGAGCGAGCGCCTCGCCGGGACGCAGACCCGCATAGCTGATCAAGCTGACGAGCGTGGCGTCGCCCATGTTGCGGACACTGGACCGCGGTCGGACTGGCACGGCGGAGCATCCGCACGCGAATGCGCTCGATGACGACTGGCGGGAATGGGTGAGGAATCCGTTGGGGGGCGGTCGGGGGTTTGTCGACCTGCCACGCGGGATTGGTGGAGATCTTGCCCCACTTCACGCAGGAGGTGAGGACAGACGAGATGACGACGACGACCTTGCGCCGCGCGGCGGGACCGACGCCTCGCGCGTTGAGGTCGGCGAGCATCTCCTCGAGGAGGTGCGGCTCGGACGCGAGCTGGGTGATCGGGTAGTGGTCGTAGCGGTTCTCGACGTGCGCCTTCCAGACCGCCTTGTATGTGCGCTGCGTGTTTGCGGACAGCTTGTAGCCGCGCAGCCGCCACCACTGCGCGTGCGCCTCGGCGAGCGTTTCGCGACTGGCCCGTGGCAACGCCTCGCCCTTGTACTTGCGCGCCTTGATGTCGGCGTCGAACGCGATCGCGGCGTTCTTGCTGCTGAGGCTGCGCGACCGCATGCGGCCGTTCGGTTCGCGCCATCGCACACGCCAGCGGGAGCCGTCGTCGGTCTCGTATCTCTGGAGCGACATGTGGCCGGCTGCCCTACGAAATGGCGGTTTCGGATGGCACTTCCATGGCACACCGTAGCGCGAGAATGCCGCGAAATCTAGCGGAATATGGCGGAAAATGCGTGAAAAAAGCGCCCGCTGACTTCCTTATCAGAGAAGCGCTCTAACCGACTGAGCTAATCGCCCTCAGAGTGGGGCGATTGTAGCGGCGCCGGGGCCGGGGGCACCGCGGCGGGCTCGAGCTGCGACCACGCGGCGCGCCGTCACGCCGCCGCCCGCAGTCCGAGCCGGCGGGCGAGCTCGAGCGCATCCTCGAGTGAGTCGAAGCTCAGCTGTACGCGGTAGCTCCCGCCGGCGCCGGGCTTGACCTCGATCTCGGCGCCCAGGGCCGCTCCGAGCGCGTCGCCGATCTGCTCGGCGGCGGCCTGTTGATCGGCGTGCAGGGTGACCGTCCGGCGCCGTGCCGCCGGCTTGTGCTCGCGCTCGGCGCCGCTCCGAGCGCGTGCCTCGAGCTCACGGACAGACCACCTCGATTCCACCGCCTCGCGGGCCAGCCGGCGGCGCAGGGTGTGGTCTTCGGCCAGCAGCAGGGCGCGGCCGTGGCCCTCGGTCAGCTCGTTGCGCTCGATCAGCTCGAGTGCCTCGTCGGGCAGGTCGAGCAACCGGATCAGATTCGAGACCGCGACGCGACCGCGACCGACGCGCAGGCCCACCTCCTCGCGCGTGAGCCCGAGCTCCTCGACCAGACCCGCGCACGCGCGGGCCTCATCGACCGGGTTGAGGTCCTCGCGGGCCATGTTCTCGATCAGCGCGACCTCGAGCGAGGCCGCGTCGTCGTGATGGCGGATGATCGCCGGGATCGTCTCGCGCTCGGCGAGCGTGGCGGCGCGCCAGCGGCGCTCGCCGGCGATCAGCTCGTAGCGGCCGCCGGGAAGTGGGCGCACGAGCACCGGCTGCAGCACGCCCCGGAGCTTGATCGACTCGCCCAGCGCAAGCAGCGACTCCTCGTCGAAGCTGCGGCGCGGCTGGTTGGGGTTCGACGCGATCAGCTCGACCGGCAGCTCGCGCAGCTCCTCGGCCTCGTCCCGCGGCGCTACCGACAGGATCGCCGCAAGTCCACGGCCCATGCCCTTCTGTCGCTCAGCCACGAGCGGCCACCTCCTTTGCGAGCTCGAAGTATGCGTCGGCGCCGGCGCAGTGCGGATCGTGATGGATCACCGGCTTGCCGAAGCTCGGGGCCTCGCCGACACGCACGTTGCGAGGGATCACGGTATCGAACACCAGTTCGGGGAAATGCTCGCGCACCTCACGCTCGACGTCCTGCGCGAGCCGGGTGCGACTGTCGTACATCGTCAGCAGCATGCCGGCCACGGTGAGCCGGGGATTGAGCTCCCGCTGGATCAGCGAGAGGGTGTCGAGCAGGCCGGCCAGACCCTCGAGCGCGAAATACTCGGCCTGCACCGGGACGATCACGCGGTCCGCGGCGACCAGCGCGTTGACGGTCAGCGGACCGAGCGACGGGGGACAATCCAGGAGCGTGAAGGCAAACCGGCCCCTGATCGGTTCGAGCGCTGTCCGGAGCCGCGTCTCGGAGCCGGGAATCCTGGGCAGCTCGACCGTCGCCCCGGCCAGGTCGGGTCCGGCGGGGGCGATCCACAGATGCTCGATCGCGGTCGGAGCGATCACGTCGTCCATGGACGAGGTCCCCATCAGCACGTCGTACACGGTGACCGGCGCGTCCTTGCCGATCCCCAGCCCGAGGGTCGCGTTGCACTGCGGGTCGATGTCGACCAGCAGCGAGTCGTAGCCGGCCTCGGCGACACAGGCCGCGAGGTTGACGGCTGTGGTCGTCTTGCCGACGCCGCCCTTCTGGTTGGCGATCGCGTATACGGTCCCCATCGTCTCTCCAAGCTAGCGACGAGCGCGGTCGGATGCTCGCTCCCCGAGCGGGCGCTTGAGGGCCCTTCCCGCCCGCCGGGGAAAGCGCGACGGGGTCTCCGCCAGCTTCGCCATGAGATGCAGGTGCCGGTGCTCCGCGCCAGCGTAGGGCCGCACGCGGACCGGCTCCTGGACCTGCAGCCCGAGCTCCGCCGCGGCGCGCGCGCCGGCCTCCTCGGCCTCCGGTTCCCGGCGGCCGCGCCACGCCACCAATGCCCCACCGATCCGCAGCAGCGGCGCCCCGTACTCGGCGATCACCGCCGGCGGGGCGAGCGCCCGGACTGTGACGAGGTCGCAGCGGCCGATCCCGTCGGCCCATTCCTCGGCCCTCGCGTGCACGACATGTGCATTGCGGATTCCCGCGCCCTCGACGGCCCGCTCCAGGAACGCGCACTTGCGGCCGTTGCTCTCGATCAGCGCCACCTCGGCGTGCGGCAGCGCGATCGCGAGCGGCAGCCCCGGGAAGCCGGCGCCCGCGCCGAGATCGGCGATCCGCGACGCGGTCCGCACCGGGGCGAGCTCGAGGGCCACGAGCGAATCGGCCAGATGCACGTCCACCACGCGACGGGGATCGCGGACCGTCGTCGGCGCGTGGGGGTCCGACGCCACGGACTCGATCACGCGGGCCAGCTGCGCGGTCGCACCAGGGTCGAGCCGATACCGCTGGGCCAGGGCCTCGAGCTCGCGGCCGCCATCGGTACCGCGCGGTCTGTCCGGTGGGTCTGGCATCACTGCAGCTCCGTCCGCGCCCGCTCGCGGGCAATGAAGGCGGCGTATTTGTCCTCCATGGCGCGAAGGCGATCAGCGGCATAACCGTCGAGTTGATCGTGAAGCTCTCCCTCGAGTAGAGGGAGAAGGTCGTGCACCAGCGTCCTGCCGCGCGCCATCCACTGGAAATAGGAGCGACCGCCGTGCGTGTAGGGGCCGTACAGCTTCGTCGCCGGGAAGCGTTCGACCAGCCACTGGAACAGGGCTTCGTGGCGGACGTGCATGCGGAGGGTGACCTGGGGCTGCTTGCCGTCGCCTCCGAACGAGCCCTCGCCGATCAGGAGCCCGACCACGAGCCCGCGTTCGAACTGCGACAGAGATACGGCCACGGCGAGGGTTCTACCGGCCCGCTGTTTCACCGTCAAGAAAAACGTGAAACGAGTGGCGCGGCGGGAGGCGGGGAACGGCCGCCCGCAGCGTCTGGCGCAGCCGGCGAATTCAGTGGACCAGCGGAGCGACGACGAGATGGCGCGCGGGCTCCTGGCCCTCGCTGTAGGTCTCGACGTCGTGTCGTTCACGCAGGTACTCGTGAACGACCTTGCGCTCGAGCGCGCTCATCGGCTCGAGCTCGACCGACCGGCCGTCCCTGACGGCGGCGTCGGCCGCCTGGTCGGCGTCCGCGCGGAGCCCCTCCGCGCGACGCTCGCGATACCCGGCCGCATCGACGACGACGCCCTTGCGAGCCGACGCGCCCCGGAAGGCGATCCGGTACGCGAGATGCTGGATCGCGTCCACCGTCTGACCGTGATGTCCGATCAGCAGGCCCAGGTCGTCCCCGACGTACTCACCCGCAACGCCATCGGCGTCCTCGCGGACCTCGATGTCGGCGTCGATGTCGGCAGCCTCGGCGATCCGCTCCATCATCTCGCGGACGCGCTCGCCCGCGGGGCTGAGTCCAGCTTCCACCGGCTACCGCCTACGCCCCGAGCGCTTCTTCTTCTTGCGCGGTGGAGGCGGTGGGGCGCTGGTTCGAGTGCCGCTGCGGGCGCCGACCTTCTCCTTCTCGGCCTCCTCGGACTTGCCACGCGCCGAGCGAAGCAGTGCCCCGATGCCGCCCGAGGACCCATTCGGCTCGGGCGGCGATCCAGATCCGCCTTCGCCCCCGGGCCCATCGCCGGAGGGTGGGACCCCTGGGAGCGGCGCCGGTGGGCCGAGCCTTCGCTTGACGACATATTGCTGGCCGATCGTCCACGTGTTGGTGGTGATCCAGTACACGATCACGCCGGCGGGGAAGTTGATGATGAAGATCACGAAGATGAGCGGCATGAACAGCATGATCTGGCGCTGCGTCTTGTCCATCGTCGGGCTCGACATCATCAGGCTGGACGCGAGCTGGGTCCCGACGTAGAGCACGATCAACGTCACCAGTACGGCGCCGCTGGCCTTGTCCGTCAGGTCGGGGATGAACAGGAACGAGGCGCCGTGATTCGGCCCGCACGGAACGGTGGTCCCGATGGGCGCGTGCGTCGTCAGGTGGTACTGCGCCTGCACCTGCGGGCAGATGTCCTTTCGCAGGCTCTGGCGCAGCATGTAGAACAACGAGATGAAGACCGGGAGCTGCAGGACCAGCGGGAGACACGAGCCCAGCGGGTTGACCTTGTTCTCCTTGTAGAACTTCATCAACTCCTGCTGCTGGCGCTGCTTGTCGTCCTTGTACTTGGCCTGCAGCGCCTTCAACTGAGGCTGCAGGCGCTGAAGTGCCTGCATCGACTTGAACTGCTTCACGGTAAGCGGCACCAGCGCGGCCCGGACGACGATCGTCAGCAGCACGATCGACCATCCCCAAGAGACCCCGACGCTGTTGTGGAAGAACTTGAGGATCGACTCGAACACGTCGATCAGGGGCTGGAAGATGTTCGCGGGGATGAACATGAGGGTCAGGCGGTGGGCGCCGGCGTTCGCGGACTGAACAGATGCTGCTCCTCGACGGGGTCGAATCCCCCATGGCTCCAGGGGTTGCAGCGGAGCAAACGCCAGCCCGCCAAGATCAGCCCGCGGAGTATGCCGAACTCGCTGAGCGCCTGCGCGGCATACTCCGAGCACGATGGGTAGTACTTGCAGCGGGATCCGACAAGCGGCGAGATCAGGCGCTGATAGACCCGGATCGGGAGCACCGTGAGGGAGCGCAGGACGGTCACTGCTCGCCACCACCCGCGGCCACGTCGCCCGTCGGCAGCGATCCCGCCACCCGGTCGATCAATTCTGCCAGCGCGCTGCGGATTCCGGCCAAACCCTCACGCTCAGCCAGAGACCGAGCTTCATGGCGGGCGACGACGACTGCGTCCGATCCGTCCGGCAGCCGCGCGCATTCGAGCGCAAACGCCTCGCGGAGCAGCCGCTTGACACGGTTGCGCTCGACCGCGCCGCCGACCTTGCGCGACACGGACAGCCCCAGCCGAGGCGGGCCAGCCGGCTCGCCTCGCGGGAACACGTAGAGCACGAGCTCTCTGCACGCATGCGAGCGACCCTGGCGGAACACACGATCGAAATCGGCGCTCCTGGACAGCCTTGCGCGCCCCGGCCGTGGCCGAGAGCCAGGCTGCTGGCGCATCAGACCGTAAGCCGCTTGCGGCCTTTGTCGCGACGCCGCTTGAGCGTCAGGCGGCCCGCACGCGTGCGCATGCGCGTCCGGAACCCGTGGGTGCGAGCGCGCTTGCGCTTCTTCGGCTGGTAGGTGCGCTTCATCGTTCACGATCCCGAGGGCGGGAGGCTCCCAGTATACGCACGGTATGCCGTCGCGCTCGCGCGCGATTTGGACTGCCGCCGGATCGACCGGCCGGGAGCGGAGCTCGACACCCCCCCGGAGCCCGCCGCGATCTTTTTCCCGCGCTTTGCGCCAACGCCCCCCGCAGTGTCGATCGGGCCCGATGGCCGTTGATATATTCGCTCGCCCCGAGTGCTGCCCGGCTCGGATCCCTCACCAAGACTTGACCAAATCGCTCCCCGGAGGAGGGGCTTGGCGCTGCCCGAGAATGTCGACCTCACCCAATCCTGGCGCGAGATCCGCGACAACCTGAGACGGATCGTCGGCGACTCGACGTTCGAGATCTGGCTGGCTTCCCTCGAGGCCGAGGGCTTCGACGGTCGCACCCTGCTCCTGCGGGGATCGACTGACACCCAATCCTGGGTCTCCGACCGCTTCGGCCGGGCGATCGCGACCGCCGCCGCCGCCGTTCTCGGCGACGGCGTCCAGGTCGCCTTTGACGGTGGCCCGGCCGAGCCCGCGCGATCACCTTCCGCGCCCGGTCCGGGCCGGCGCACCGCCTCCTCCGAGCCCCCCTCAATCGACGCGGCCGACACGTTCAACCCGCGCTACAGCTTCGACCAGTTCATCATCGGCGACGGCAATCGCCTCGCCCATGCCGCCTCGCTGGCGGTGTCCGAGCTCCCCGGGCAGGCCTACAACCCTCTCTTCCTGTACGCCCCACCGGGCCTCGGCAAGACGCACCTTCTCCACGCGATCGGGAACTACGTGCTCGCCTTCGGCGGCGGAACCACAGTCCGATACACGACCGTCGAGTCGTTCACCAACCACTTCATCAACGCGCTGAGCACGCGATCGCTCGACCGCTTCAAGCGGGCCTACCGCGACGCCGACGTCCTCCTGATCGATGACGTCCAGTTCCTGGCCAGCAAGGCCAAGACCGAAGAGGAGTTCTTCCACACGTTCAACGCGCTCTACGAGACCGGTCGCCAGCTCGTCCTCACTTGCGATCGGCTGCCGCGCGAGCTGGTGTCGGTCGAGGAGCGCCTGCGCGAGCGCTTCGAGTCCGGACTGGTGGCCGACATCCAACCGCCCGACTACGCCACACGCCTCGCGATCCTGCGCAAGCGAGCCGCCCTGGACCACGTCTCGCCAGCCGAGGCCGGCGTGCTGGAGCTGATCGCGGAGCGCGTTAGCACGAACGTCCGCGTCCTCGAGGGCGCGCTGATCCGGGTCGTCGCCTACCACTCGCTGACCCGCCGGCCGATCGACACGGAGCTCACCGCGACCGTGCTCGACGGCATCTCTCCCGAGGCGCGCCGTGGCTCGGTCTCCATCGGCGACGTCCAGGCCACCGTCGCCGCCCACTTCGGCGTGACCGTCGCAGAGCTCAACTCGCAGAGCCGCGCCTCCCGCGTCTCGTGGCCGCGCCAGCTCGCCATGCACCTCGCTCGAGATCTCACGCACGCGTCGCTGCCCGCCATCGGCGCGGCCTTCGGAGGCCGCAACCACGCCACCGTGCACTACGCCTGTCGCAAGGTCTCCGACCGTCTCGTCGCCGATTCGGAAGCTTCAACAGCTGTCCACGATCTGACCGAGGAGATCCTCGGCAACGAAGGCGACCGCCCGTCTTGACAGACTTGCCTGTCGGCCTGCAGCGACGACAATCCCGCTCCGAGCGGCCGAATCCAGACTTCTCCACAGCTTCTATTCGCCTATGACTTCTACCTTCCTGCTTCTGAGGTATTCATCGTGAAGATCTCCCTCGACCGCGACTCCCTGCTCACGCAGCTGCAGACGGTCAGCAGAGTTGCCTCCACGCGGAGCGCGATCCAGGCGCTCTCGGGGGTGCAGATCGCGGCCGCGTCACCGTCCTCTGAGCTCCGGGCGACCGACATGGACGTCGGCCTCCGCGTACCGCTCCAGGCGGAGGTGGCACGCGAGGGGGTTGTCGTCCTTCCGGCCCGCCTCCTGCTCGACGTCGTCCGATCGTTGCCGGCACCCGGCGTCTCGCTCGAGCTCCGCGCCGCCGAGCAGGACGTCGAGATCGTCTCGGGCAACGCGACCTTTCACATCCGCACCCTTCGGACCGAGGACTTCCCTCCGTTCCCCGAGCCCGATCCGGACACCGCGGTGGAACTGCCGGCCGACGTGTTCGTCTCGACGGCACTCAAGGTGGCCGGTTCCGCGTCGCGCGACGAGACGCGGCCGGTGCTGACCGGAATCCTCGTCTCGGCGGCCGAGCGAGAGCTGCGTATGGTCGCGACAGACTCCTATCGTCTGAGCGTCAAGGAGACCAAGCTCGAATCGCCGCTGCCAACCGCGTTCGAGGTGAACGTGCCGGCGCGCGCCCTGCAGGAGCTCGGCCGCGTCGCGGCTCACGCCAAGGAGGAGGAGCAGCTCCGGGTGAGCGTGCGCCAGAACCAGGTTCTGTTCGAGGTCGGCCGGGTGATCTTGTCCTCGCGCCTGATCGACGGGCAGTTCCCGAACTACCGGCAGCTGCTGCCCGAGGAGTTCGAGCACGAGCTACGCGTGCCCGGCGCGGAGCTCACCGACGTCGTCCGGCGGATGAGCCTGCTGGCTCAGAAGAATGCACCGCTCCGGCTCGCCTTCGCCCCCGGAGAGCTCACCGTCTCCGCCCAGACCCCCGACGTCGGGGAGGCCCTCGAGTCGCTGCCGGTGGCCTTTCAGGGCGAGCCGCTGGAGATCGGCTTCAACCCCGAGTTCCTGCGGGCCGGGCTGGAGGCGATCGAAGATGGTGACGTGCTGCTGAAGCTGATCAGTCCGCTGCGGCCCGGACTCCTCGAGGCCGCCGACGAGAGCGGGTTCCTGTATCTCATCATGCCGATCCGGCTGAACGTGTGATGGCCGCGACGGCGGCCTAGGTCCGTATCGGTCCGGTGCGCGTCCTGGGCCTGACGCTGCGGGACTTCCGCGCCTACGAGGAGGCCACGGTCACCATCGGCGTCGGCCTGACCGTCGTCACGGGGCCGAACGGCGCCGGCAAGACGAATCTGCTCGAGGCGCTGTACTTCGGTTGCACGGGCCGGTCCTGTCGGACGACCAACGAGCGTGAGGTGGTGAGGTTCGGAGCCCGGGCCGCCCGCGTGGTGGTGCGCGCCGAGGGTGCCGCCGGACGACACGAGCTGGCCGTCGGCTTCGAGCCCGGGCAGCCGAAGCGGATGCGGGTGGACGGCGCCCCGGTCGAGCGCATGGTGGACGTCCCCGGCCGGCCGCTGGTGAGCATCTTCCTACCCGACCGGCTCGAGTTGGTGAAGGGAGCTCCCGCCCTGCGTCGTGGTCACCTCGACCAGCTCGTCGCGGCCCTGTGGCCGTCGCGGGTCGCCAACCGGCGGGCCTACGCCCAGACGCTGGCGCAACGCAACGCCTTGCTCGCCCGCATCCGTGCCGGCGGTTCCGGTCCTCAGTCGCTCCCGACCTGGGATCTGCAGCTGGCGACGCACGGGATCGCGCTGATGGCCGACCGGGAGCGGGCCGTCGCGGCGCTGCTGGAGCCGTTCGAGCGCCTGAGCGGCGAGCTCGGACTCGACGGCGAGCCGTCCATCGCCTATCGCCCGCGCTCGCGGGCCACAGCTCCGGAGCAACTCGCGGCGGAGCTGGCCGAGCGGGTCCAAAGCGACCTGGAGCGGGGCTTTACCGGCCACGGGCCCCACCGCGACGAGCTGGCGATGCTCAGGTCGGGCCGGGAGCTCCGGGCGTACGGCTCGCAGGGTCAGCAGCGGCTGGCGCTGCTCGCCCTGCTGCTGGCCGAGCGGGAGGCGATAGCGTCGAGCCGGATGGCACCACCGCTGATGTTGCTCGACGATGTGATGAGCGAGCTCGACCGGGATCGCCGCCGGTCGCTGGTGGAGCTGCTGCGCAACGGGAGCGGGCAGTCGGTGATCACCACGACCGATCTCGAGCACGTCCCCGACGCCGCCTGCGACGACATCACCCGCCTCTCGGTGGCGGCGGGTCACGTGCTGGCCGAGGCGGTGGCGGCGTGACCAGCCACCGTCGCAGCCCCCGTGCGGCCACGTTCGCGATCGATCAGATTCGCGACCAACTGGCGCCGGACACGCTGCTGGCCGAGGCGCAGCGGAGCTGGCCGGAGGCGGTTGGAGCGTCGATCGCCGCCGAGGCGCAGCCGACGTTCGAGCGGGCTGGAGTGCTGACGATCTCGTGCTCCGCGTCGGTCTGGGCCCAGGAGCTCGACCTGATGTCGCCGACGATTCTGGAGCGGCTGAACGGGTCGCTGCGACGCGGTCGGATCCAGCGCCTGAAGTGCATCACCGCCCCGTTCTGAGAAACGCGGGGTACGGTCGCCCTTTTCCCTCAGTTTGCAGGCAATTCCGTCACCAGAACGGAGGCTGCGCAAGGGGTCCTTGTGCTATTGTTCAGTACACCAGCTTCCGACGCCCCGGCGCGCCACGTCCAGCGCGGACCCGGGGCGTCTCAATGTCATCGGAGGATCGTTGACAAAGGACAACGGCGCGTCAGAGCGCCCAGATCGCAAATCCACCTACGACGCCCAGGACATCACCGTCCTGGAGGGCCTCGAGGCAGTTCGCAAGCGCCCCGGCATGTACATCGGGTCCACCGGCCCGAGGGGACTCCACCATCTCGTATATGAGGTTGTCGACAACTCTGTCGACGAGGCGCTCGCCGGTCACTGTGACGACGTCATGGTGACCATCCACCCCGACAACTCGGTCACGGTGGCCGACGACGGCCGCGGCATTCCGGTGGCCATCATGGAAAAGGAGCAGCGCCCGGCGGCCGAGGTCGTCCTCACCGTGCTCCACGCCGGCGGCAAGTTCGGCGACGGTGGCGGCTACAAGGTCTCCGGCGGCCTGCATGGCGTCGGCGTCTCGGTCGTCAACGCGCTGTCGGAGCGGCTCGACCTCGAGATCCGTCGCGACGGCTACCACTGGCGCCAGACCTTCGAGCGCGGCAAGCCGCTGACCGACCTGGTCCGGGGCGAGCCGACGAAGGAGACCGGCACCACGATCACCTTCCTGCCCGACGCCGACATCTTCGAGACGCTCGATCTCGACTTCGCCACGCTCGAGGAGCGCCTGCGCGAGACCGCGTTCCTCACCCGCGGCCTGCGGATCGCGCTCGCCGACGTGCGCGCCGAGGGGCACAGGATCGAGTTCCGCTACGAGGGCGGGATCGTCGACTTCGTCGCCTACCTGAACGAGAACAAGGAGCCGATCCACAAGAAGGTGATCTCGTTCTCGGGCGAGAGCGACGAGGGCGCCGTCGAGGTCGCGATGCAGTGGAACTCGTCCTACCAGGAGTCGGTGTTCTCGTTCGCCAACAACATCAACACCCACGAGGGCGGCTCGCACCTGTCGGGCTTCCGCTCCGCGCTCACCGGCGCGCTCAACAAGTACGCGCGCGATAAGGCATTCCTCAAGGAGAAGGACGACAACCTGGTCGGCGAGGACGTGCGCGAGGGGCTGACCGCGGTCATCTCGGCCAAGCTCACCGATCCGCAGTTCGAGGGCCAGACCAAGACCAAGCTCGGCAACCCCGGGATGCAGGGCTTTGTGCACTCGGTCGTCAACGCCCGCCTGTCGGAGTTCCTGGAGGAGAACCCCAAGGACGCCAAGGACGTGATCACGAAGGCCGTGCAGGCCTCCCAGGCCCGCGCCGCCGCTCGGAAGGCGCGCGACCTGACGCGCCGCAAGTCTGCGCTCGAGAACTCACGGCTCCCCGGCAAGCTCGCCGACTGCTCGATCAAGGATCCCTCGCTGTCGGAGCTGTTCGTGGTCGAGGGCGATTCCGCCGGCGGATCGGCGGTCGGCGCACGTGACCGCAGCACCCAGGCGATCCTGCCCCTGCGCGGCAAGATCCTCAACGTCGAGAAGAGCCGGATCGACAAGGTCCTCGGCAACACCGAGATCCAGGCCCTGATCACCGCGATCGGGACCGGCGTCCGCGACGAGTTCGACCTCTCGAAGGCGCGGTACCACAAGATCGTGATGCTCACCGACGCGGACGTCGACGGTGCTCACATCCGCACGCTGGCGCTGACGCTCCTGTTCCGCGAGATGCAGCCGCTGATCGAGGCCGGCTACGTGTACATCGCCAAGCCGCCCCTGTACCGCTTGTCGAAGGGCAGCAAGCACCGCTACCTCGAGCGCGAGTCCGAGCTCGAGGACATCCTGCTCGGTGACAAGTTCGAGCGGATCGAGGTCTTCGACCGATTCAACAAGCAGTTCAAACTGACCGAGGCGCGGTGGAAGCGCTTCAGCCGTCTGCTCAAGCAGTACGAGGGATGGGCATCGGCGCTGCGCGCCACGCACGGCCAGATGGTCGTCCACTTCCTGCAGCAGGCGCGCCTCCTGGAGGAGGGCATCACCGACGGCGAGAGCATGCTCCGCCACATCGCCGAGACGGGCGGGGACGGTGAGGCCTACAACGCCGAGCTGGTCGCAGAGACGCCCGACGAGATCGTCGTGCGCACGATCGAAGCCTCCACCGGGCTCGCGAGCACGCACCACGTCGGCCGCGGCGTGCTCGACGCCACCGAGTACCACCGCCTGACCGAGGTCCACGCCGAGATCGCCGAGATCGTGGGCACACCTCCATTCCAGGTCAAGCTCGGCGACCAGTCGAGTACCGCCCACACGTTCGACGAGCTGCGCGGCGCGATCCTCGAGGTTGCCCAGAAGGGCGTCGACTACGTTCGCTTCAAGGGCCTCGGCGAGATGGACCCCGAGGAGCTGCGCGAGACGACCATGGATCCGGCCACCCGCACGCTGGTCCAGGTGACGGTGGAGGATGCCACCGCCGCCGATCGCGTCTTCTCGATGCTGATGGGCGACCAGGTCGAACCCCGTCGCGTGTTCATCGAGGAGAACGCACGGCTCGTCAGCAACCTGGACGTGTAAGCCATGTCCACCATCGACACCATCGGCGGAGGGAATATCGAGCCGCGCGCGCTCGAAGACGAGATGCGCTCTGCGTATCTCGACTACGCGATGTCCGTGATCGTCGGCCGCGCGCTGCCCGACGTCCGTGACGGCCTCAAGCCGGTTCATCGCCGGGTGCTCTACGTGATGAACGAGCTCGGCCTGCAGCCGAACCGCAAGCACGTCAAGTGCGCGCAGATCGTCGGCGAGGTCATGGGCAAGTACCACCCGCACGGCGACGCGTCGATCTACGACACGCTCGTCCGGCTGGCCCAGGACTTCTCGATGCGCCACCCGCTCGTCGACGGCCACGGGAACTTCGGCAACATCGACGGCTACGGCGCCGCGGCGATGCGCTACACGGAGGCGCGCCTCGACCGCCTGGCCACCGAGATGTTGCGCGACCTCGACGCCAACACCGTCGACTTCGCGCCGACCTACGACGGCACCCGGCAGGAGCCGCTGGTGCTGCCGGCGCGCTTCCCCAACCTGCTCGTCAACGGGGCCACCGGGATTGCCGTCGGGATGGCGACCAACATCCCGCCGCACAACCTGCGCGAGGTGATCGGGGCGACGATCGCCTACATCGATGACCCCAGCGTCGACGTCGACGGCCTGATGCGACACATCAAGGGTCCGGACTTCCCCACCGCCGGCACGATCCTCGGCCGCGACGGGATCCGCGACGCCTACGCCACCGGCCGCGGCCGGGTGCGGGTGCAGGCCAAGGCCCACATCGAGCCGATCGGGCAGGGCAAGGAGGCGATCATCGTCACCGAGCTGCCCTACCAGGTGCGCAAGGGTGGCGACGGCGGCCTGATCCTGAAGATCGCCGATCTCGTCCACGACAAGAAGATCTCCGAGATCTCCGATCTCCGCGACGAGTCCGATCGCCACGGCATGCGGATCGTGATCGAGCTCAAGCGCGACGCGATCCCCAAGGTCGTGCTGAACAAGCTCTACAAGCACACGCCGATGCAGACCACGTTCGGCGTGAACATGGTCGCGCTCGTCGACAACGTGCCGCGGACGCTCTCGCTGCGCGAGGTGATCGGCCACTACGTCGACCACCAGCGCGAGGTCATCATCCGCCGCACCAAGGACGAGCTCGCCAAGGCCGAGGCCCGAGCGCACGTGCTCGAGGGCCTGCTGATCGCGCTGGCCAACCTCGACGAGGTGATCGCGCTGATCCGCGGCTCTCGTGACCCGGCTGCGGCGCGCGACGGACTGGTCGAGCGCTTTGAGCTGACGGTGATCCAGGCGCAGGCGATCCTGCAGCTGACGCTCAGCCGGCTCACGGCGCTGGAGGCCGACAAGATCCAGAAGGAGCACGCCGACCTCACCGAGCGGATCAAGGAGCTGCGCGAGATCCTCGGGGACGAGGCGCTCGTCAACGGGCTGATCAAGGACGAGCTGACCGAGATCGCCAGCGTCTACGGCGAGCCGCGCCGCACCGAGATCACGCACGCCGAGGGCGAGATCGACATCGAAGACCTGATCGCCGATCAGCAGATGGTGATCTCGATCACGAACTCGGGCTACATCAAGTCATTGCCGCTGTCGACCTACCGCCAGCAGCGTCGCGGCGGGATCGGCGTCACCGGCATGGACATGAAGGACGACGACTACATCGAGCATCTGTTCGTCACCTCCACGCACGACTACCTGCTGTTCTTCACCAACCGCGGCAAGGTCTACCGTCTCAAGGTGTACGAGCTACCGGAGGCTTCCCGCACTGCCAAGGGCCGCGCGCTCGTGAACCTGCTGCCGCTGCGCGAAGGCGAGCGGGTCCAGTCGGTGCTCTCGACGCGGGACTTCATGGAGGGCAAGTACCTCGTGTTCGCAACGCGCAAGGGCATCGTCAAGAAGACCGAGTTCCTGGCCTACAACACGCCGATCAAGGCCGACGGGATCATCGCAATCAACATTCGCGACGACGACGAGCTGATCGCCGTCCGCCGCACCAGCGGCAACGACGACATCATCATGGTCTCCCGCTCCGGCCAGGCGGCCCGTTTCAGCGAGCATGCCGCCCGCGCGATGGGCCGCGACACCAGCGGCGTCCGCGGCATGAACGTCTCCCAGAAGGGCAACGCCGTGCTGGCCATGGACGTCGCGCGCGACGATCAGGAGCTGCTCGTCGTGACCGAGAACGGCTACGGCAAGCGGACCCCGATCCCCGACTACCCGGTCAAGGGGCGCGGCACGATGGGCGTCAAGACGATCGCGCTGACCGAGAACAAGGGCGCGCTCGCCGGCGCGCTGGTCGTGCGCGAGCACCAGGAGCTGGTCTTCATCTCCCAGAACGGCATGGTCCAGCGCACCTCCGTCCGCGGCATCAACCGCTACGGCCGCGGCTCCCAGGGCGTCCGCGTGATGAACATCCGCGACGATGACCAGGTCAGCGCCGTCGCCCTCGTCATCGAGTCCGAAGCCGAAACCGCCGCCCCCGTGCTCGCAGACGGCGCCGAGACCTTCGAAGGCGAGACCATCGACAGCACCGCCATCGAGCTCGACGGCCCAGACGCACTCGCCGAGCCCATCGGGCCGGACGAGGCCACGGAGCCCAGCGACGGCGCCGCGGGCTCGGGCGAAGACACCGAAGCGCAGTAACGCACCGACGCGCTCGAATACGCCCGCAAGGTTCGCTACTCTCCTCGATACCAGAGAAAGGAGGTGGTCCGACATTGTCTGACAGTTCTTGCGGGACCCTGGAGGTGTCCGGCCGCTAGGTCGGAGGCTGACCCCGCTTAGCGGAGTCCCCCCGAGACACCGCCGCAGTGGGCGCCGGGATTAGTCCCTCCGGCACGTACCAAGCCCGCCTCGGAAAGCAGCCAGATGTCCGCGAAGGGCGCCCACGTCGAGGGCGCCCTTCGTACGTTAGGGGACACGCGCTGGCAGCTCACCCCCTCCCAGTTGGCGTCTCCGACGCCGCTACGCGGCCAGGTACTGGCGCCAGGCGGCTGGGATCGTCGGACTGGCTACCTGGATGAAGACGTGCTGGCTCGGCGTGCGCGGCTGGGTCAGCAGCTGCATGCCGGCCTGGCGCGGCAGCGCGTTGCCCTTGCGCCGGTTGCACGGAGCGCACGACGCGACGATGTTGTCCCAGCTCGAGGCGCCGCCCTTGGAGCGTGGGATCACGTGGTCGACGGTCAGGTTGGAGTGCGAGCCGCAGTACTGGCAGGTCCAGTTGTCGCGTGCGAACACGGCCCGGCGGGTGATCTTGCGCCGATGCGTGTCACGAGGGATCCGGACGTAGCTGACCAGGCGGATCACCATCGGGCGGGACATCGATTGGGTCGCGGAATGCAGCTCCCACTCCGCGTGCTCGAGGATCTCGGCCTTCTCCTTGAGCAGCAAGACGACGGCGCGGCGCACGGTGCAGACGTTGATCGGCTCGTACGTAGCGTTCAAGACGAGCACCCGGCCAACCTCCCGCCCGCGCCGCCGGTGCTCAGAGAGCGGCGCGGACCACGATGGCGCTGGTGGTACTGAATTCGCCATGATCGTCGCGCCAGTGTACCGGGGGAAAACGTCGCCCTATGTCATCTTCGTGACCGGGCGGCGTGGACGGCGGTGCACCCCCGTGGTCATGAGCGTCCTGCCCGTCCACCATCCGAGGACCGACGCCCGCGCATGATCCCATTGATCCGGAACACGTCGCAGGCCCGGCCACAAGCGCCGCCGCCTCCCTGACCGGCGCGCTCATGTCGCAGCTGGAAATGATCCCAGGATCCGCAGCGCGTCGACGCTGCTCATCACGCCGGCGAGGGCCGCAGCGACTTCGGGCGCGGAGTCGCGCCCCTCGAGGTCGGCGAAGAACATGTAGTTGCCGAGGCCGAGCTTGCGCGGCCGGGATTCGATTCGGGTCAGGTTCACGCCCCGCTCGGCGAACTCGGATAGACAGCCGACGAGCCATCCGGGATTCGCGGATCCAGCGCCCCAGAACACGATCGCGGTCTTCCACGGCCCGGCGTCGTGCTCGCTCCTGCCCGGCGCGCCGGCGGGCACGCCGGCCGGGCCCAGCCACACGAAGCGGGTCTCGTTGCCGGGCACATCCTCGACGCCCGCGCGGAGCACGACACAGCCGTAGCGCTCGGCGGCCAACCGGGTGCCGAGCGCCGCCCAGCGCCCGTCGTGCTCGGCGACCAGCCGCACCGCCTCGGCGGTCGAGCTCGACGCGATCACGCTCGCCCCCGGCAGAGATGTGCGGATGAACCGCGCGCACTGGGCGTTCGCCTGCGGGTGCGAGACAACGGACTCGATCTCCGAGCACTCGATCGGGCCGGGTGCGATCAGGCACTGCTCGATCGGAAGCACCAGCTCGCCCACGATCGCCACGTCGGTGGCCTCGATCGCCAGCACGTCGAGGGTCGCGTTGACCGATCCCTCCATCGAGTTCTCGATCGGCACCAGCGCGCGCTCCACGGTCCCGCTGTGCACCGCCATGACCGTGTCGTACACGGTCGCAAACGCCACCGGCTCCAGGTCGAGGCCGACGGTCGCCGCCATCAGCGCCTCGTGCGTGTGTGTGCCCTCGGGCCCGAAGTAACCGATGACCACCGCCCGGCTCCGCTACGAGCTGCCGGCCTGCCGGCCGCCGTCGCCCTGCAGCGCGAGCCGGATGGCCTCGTTCTCCTCCGGCGAGAGCTCGAGCTCCGCCTGTCCGTCGCGGACCTGCTTGGCGTACAGGCGGGCCTGGTCGCGATGGTGGATCGACGAGAGCACCAGCCCCGAGCGGGTCGCGTCGAGCAACGCGATCGACATCGACTGGCGGCCCGACATCTCGCCGTACGCGTCATAGCGGATCAGCGCCCGGTAGGCCATGGTGCCGTCCAGCTGGAGCTCAGCCGCGTCCATGCGGTCGTTCAGCCCGACCGCGGCGTCTTCCACGTACTCGTGCAGGGCGCGGAATTGCCGCTCCAGCCCGGCCGCGTGCTCGACCAGGTCCTGCCGGCGCTCGCCGAGCACGAGTCCCTGGTCGGCGCGCACGCTGCGCAGCCGGAAGGCCAGCCAGGCGCACAGCGCGAGCGCGAGCACGGCGACCGCTGCAGCCGCGACCGCCACGATTCCCGCCGTGCTGGTGAGATCGTGCACCGACGTGAAGGATAGGCGCCCGCCGGATGCGTGGAGGTGCGCCCTACTGGAACGTGACCGGGTACGTCTGCGTGTTGTTGGCGCTGTTGGTCTCGCCGCGCACCGGCACGACGGTCACCGTGACGTTGTACGTGCCCGCCGGCGGAGACTGGTTGAGCGGGACGGTGGCCGAGGTCGACTGGCCCGCGGTGGTCTGCGGGACGACGGTCTGCCCGCTCGAGCCGGTCCCGCTGACCGACACCTTGATGACGACGTTCTTCTCGTTGTTCTGCCCGCTGTTGGTGAAGTTGACCGTGAAGCTCGGCGTCGGGCTCCTGGGGATCGTGTTGGTCGAGCCGCTCTGCAGCGTCGTTCCGCCGACGCTGACCGAATCGAGCGAGTGCCCGTGCGTTCCGGGCGCAACCGGCCCGCTCGTCGAAGAGGACGACGACGAGCTCGCGCCGAGCTTGGTGGCGACGAAGTCGGGGCTCAGCCATCCGAGATCGGGCAGGAACTGCCCGGCCGGAATCGTCTCACCGTTCGGGCCGACGGTGATCCCGGCCGCGTGCAGGGCCGCGGCGATCTCCGTCGCGGTGTAGTCGGTGTAGAGGACGTCCGAGGCGTAGAAGCGAGCGTTGTTGGCGGCGATCTGGTTGAGCGCGGTGTGGTTGTTCGTGGTCCCGAGTGCGGACTGGACGAGCTGGGCGATGTTGGCGATCCCGTCACGGCGCATCGTCAGCGCCAGCAGGAAGTTCGACTGCGCGTTCTTGACCTCGTCGGGGACATCGATCGCCTCGGCGTGCTTGAGCTCGTTGTCGGCGGCCACGCGCGTCTCGTTGAGCTGGTTGGTGAGGTTCTGCGCATTGCTCGCCCCCCCGGCGCCGGATAGGAGGTTGAAGAACTGGGTTCCGGTGTTGTTGGACTCCTGGAGGATCGAGGCGACATTGTTGGTGTAGTCCTTGAGTGAGCTGTTGCGAGCGCTGACCTGGCAGCTGTGGACGCCCAGCACGATCAGGATGACGACGATGACGATGGCCACGCCGGCCACCGCGCGACGCACCTGGATCGACTGCCGGTCGCCCGGCGGCCGGCGACCCGCCCCCGAGGGCCGGCGGGTACGCGGCGGCGGTGTGCGAGGCTCGTCCGCCTCGTCGAAAAACGACAAGTCTTTCTCGCTCCTTCCGGGGTCCGGAGAGCTCAGTATGACCTCCCGGACGGCCGGAAACGCAATCCCGCAAGCCCGCATGCATCCTTCCGAGCTCCCCGGACCGCAGGGACGAGCGCCGCCGCGTTGAAAAGCCCACCATGACTCGCAGCGAGCTGCAGAGCGCGTCGGAGGCTCCCACCCGCAGCCCCCGCCGGCCGCGCGCCGCGCCCGCGGCACCGGTGGTTCTCGGCCGCTACCGGCTGCACCGGCGCCTCGGTGCCGGCGCTTTCGGGACGGTGTGGATGGCGCGCGACGAGCGGCTCGATCGGGACGTGGCGGTCAAGATCGTGCCCCGCGAGCGGATCGTCGGTGGCCGCTTCGAGCGCGAGGCCCGCGCGGCCGCGCGGCTGGCTCACCCAGGGATCGTGACCCTGTACGAAGCCGGCGCCGACGACGAGGGTGCCTACCTGGTCTCGGAGCTCGTGCGGGGAGCGACGCTGGACGAGCTGATCGATGCCGGCCGGCTCTCGGACCGCGACGTGGTGACGATCGGGATCGCGCTCTGCGACGCGCTCGCGCACGCGCATTCTCAGGGGGTCGTACACCGTGATGTCAAGCCCTCCAACATTCTCGTCCCGGAGCATCCGACGACGCCGGATCAAGTCGCAAAGCTGACCGATTTCGGCGTGGCGCGTGTGGTCGGGGGCGATTCTCTGACTCGCACCGGCGACATCGTCGGAACCGCCGCCTACATGGCGCCCGAGCAGGCCGAGGGACGCGAGGCCGGTGCGCCGGCTGACCTGTATGCGTTGGCCCTGGTCATCTACGAGGCGCTGACCGGGATCAACCCGGTCCGGACGGGCACGGCGGCCCGCAACGCGCGCCGGCTCGGCGCCCACCTGCCCCCGCTGCGCCGCCAGCGGCGCGACCTGCCGCGCGAGCTCGGTCAGGGCATCGACCAGGCCTTGCGCCCGCGCGCGCGGGAGCGCGGGACCATCCGACACCTGCGGCAGGCTCTGACGGCATCGCTCGGGGGCGTCCAGGACGAGCCCGGGGTCGTCGCGCCGGCCTGGCGCCCGCCGACCCGGATCGCGGACCGACCGCCCACCCGCACCAGCACAGGCGACGAGCTGGCCGGGGTCCCATCGGCATACGGATCGCCGCACGACGCCCACGCGCCGTCACCCGGCCCGGACGTGGCCACACCAGACTTCGGCCCGCGCGCGCGGCCGGTACCTCTGGGCGCGCGCGTCCTCGCCGCCTGCGTCTCGGCGGGAATGATCGCCTGGCTGGTCACGCATCTGGTGCACTCGTCCCCGGGCGTGCCGCTGGTGGCGGCGATCTTCGCTGGCTTGGCGGTCGCCGCCCTGCCGAGACTCGGATGGTTCGCCGCCGCCGCCGCGTTGTGCGTGTCGCTGGCCATCGAGCACCAGCCGGGCGCCTCGCTCGTGCTCGCCCTCGGGGCGTTGATACCGGTGGTGTTGCTCCCGCTCTCGTCCTCCGCCTGGCCGCTGTCGGCCGGAGCTCCGGGGCTCGGCGTGCTCGGCCTGGCCGGCGCCTGGCCCGCCGTGGCGGGCCGGGCGCGGGGCGTTTGGCGCCGTGCGGCGCTCGGGATCACCGGCTGGCTCTGGCTCGCGATCGCCGAGCGCCTCACGGGAGCGATGCTCTACATCGGCCGTCCACCCGGGACGCCGTCGCCGCCGGTCTGGACGGCATCGCTCCAGGTCACGGTTCACGACGTGCTCGGCCCGCTGCTGGGCGCCGGTGTGCTGCTGCCGGCAGCGGTGTGGGGCGCGGCCGCGGCCGCGCTGCCCTGGATCGTCCGCGGGCGCTCGCCCGCCCTGGACCTGGTTCGCGTTGCGGCGTGGGCCGCGATGCTCGTCTCGGCCACCGGAGCAGCGGTCCACGTCGCCCACGTCCCGGCGGGGTACGGGACACCGCGCGGCGCTGTGCTCGGGGCAATCGCGAGCGTTGTGGTCGCGCTTGCGCCACTCGCCACCCGTTCCTGGCGGGCGGCCCGCGAGTCGCGATCCTCACAAGCCGGACTTGCGTAGCATCATCCTGCCCCCAGGGGCGTGCCATGAGTGTGCTCAAGAGCCTCGAAAGCAAGATCGCCGGCCTCGTCGAGGGCACCTTCAGTCGTGCCTTCAGATCCGAGGTGCGGCCGGTCGAGATCGCGCGCAAGCTCGCGCGCGAGATGGAGGAGCACAAGTCCTTCTCGGTGTCACGTACGTATGTGCCCAACGAGTACCGGGTGTTCCTGTCCCCGGCCGATCGCGAGCGCTTCGCCGACTACGAGGATGCGCTGGCCGGAGAGCTGTCGGGCTACCTGCTCGAGTATGCGCGCCGCGAGCGGCTGGCCATGCTCTCGCGTCCGGTGATCGAATTCGAGACCGACGGCCGGCTCGGGTTGGGGGAGTTCGGGATCCAGACGCGCGTGGTCCGCGCCGCCGAGGAGCCCGAGCAGCAGGCCGCCGCCGAGGAGTCCGGCCGCACGATGATCTACTCCAACGCGGAGCGGGTCGCTGAGCCGCTCGAGGAGCGCGCTCGCGCGCGCAACGAGACCGCGCTGCTGCTCGTCGAGGGTAAGCGGCTCGTGGTCGGCCCCGCCGGAGCCACGATCGGCCGCAGCCGCCAATGCGACGTGGTGCTGAGCGACCCCAACGTCTCGCGCCGGCACGCCGAGGTGCGGCCCCGCGGCGGCGCGTGGGTGGTCAGCGATCTCGGGTCGACCAACGGTGTCAGCCTCAACGGTCGGCGCATCGAGGGTCCGCAGGTCGTCAAGCCTGGCGATCAGATCGAGCTCGGCACGTCCGTGATGACGTTCGAGCTCGAGTAGCGGCCGAGGCACCACGCATGCTCGAGCCTGTCTCCGTCGGTTTGAAGTTCGGCTTTCTCGCCGTCCTGTATCTGTTCCTGCTCTGGGTCGTACGCAGCGCGCTCAAAGACCTGCGCCGCGGGCAGGGCGGGGTCGTCGTGTCCGACGAGCCGCCGTCGGCCGACGCCACCGGGATGTACTCGGCGGCCTCGGGTATGGGCGAGCTCCAGGACGAGTGCGAACCCCGGCTGATGGTGGAGCGGGCGCTCGGCCACGAGTCCGGGGTGGCCTATGACCTGAGCGACGGCGCTACTCTCGGCAGGGGAGACGTCGAGATCCAGCTCGAGGATCCGTTTGCCTCTTCGCGTCACGCGCGGATCTCTCGCCAGGGACACGTGGTCGTGATCGAGGATCTCGGCTCCACCAACGGCACCTACCTCAACGAACAGCCGCTCACCGGGCCGCAGCCGCTGCACAGCGGCGACCGCATCCGGATCGGCGACAGCGAGTTCTCCTACCTGCAGTAAAGATCCACGATGCTTCGCGCCGCAGAGACAGTCGCCAAGACCGACACCGGGCTTCAGCGCCGGGACAACGAGGACTCCGCGTACGCCCGGGCGCCCGTATTCGTGGTCGCCGACGGGATGGGCGGCGCGCAGGCGGGCGAGGTCGCCTCGCAGATCGCCGTCGAGGCGTTCGAGCAGGGACTGCCTGAGGACGGCAGCCCCGAGGAGCGCCTGGCCGGCCGCGCGCGCGAGGCCAACAAGCGGATCTACGACCTCTCCCAGGCGCAGTCCGAACGGGCCGGGATGGGCACGACGCTGACGGCGGCGTACCTCGATCGCGACGACCTGGCCATCGCGCACGTCGGCGACAGCCGCGCGTACCTGTTCCGCGACGGCACGCTCGCGCGCCTGACTCAGGACCACTCGCTGGTGGACGAGCTCGTGCGCCGCGGCAAGCTGACCGAGGAGCAGGCGGCCGAGCATCCGCAGCGATCGATCATCACGCGCGCACTTGGGCCAGAGCCCCAGGTCGAGGTCGACACGTGGACCTATCCCCTGCGCGAGGGCGACGTGGTCCTGCTCTGCAGCGATGGGCTGACCTCGATGGTTTCCGAGGAGCTCGTGGCAACGGTCCTGGCCCGGTCGGCGAGCCTGGAGGCCGCCGCCCAGGGCCTGATCGACGAGGCCAACGGCGCCGGGGGCCGCGACAACATCACCGTCGTCCTGTTCCGGCTCGAGGAGGTCGGCTCCGAGCCCGGTGCCGACCAGCCGACGCTGGTTGGCATGGCGGCGCCCCCCATCGACAGCGCCGTCGTCGCGCAGCGGACACCCGCCCCGGCCGGCTCGCCGCAGTCGTCCGGGGCTGCTCCCGCCGCCGGCACCCAGACCCGCGGCCGGCGTGCCCGGCTCGCGCGGACGCAGGGCGCCCCTCCGCCACCCCCCCCCGCGCGCTCCGGCCGGCGCCACGCGAAGCTGGTCGCGGCCGTGGTCTCGACGCTGGTCGTGCTGTTCATCATCGGCGCCGGTGGCTGGCTCGCCAGCCGGCAGCTGTACTTCATCGGCACCAACCCGCAGGGGATCGTGACGATCTACCGGGGCCTGCCATACGACCTGCCGGCGGGGGTCCGGCTGTACGAGACCTACTACGTGTCCGGCGTGCCGGCCTCGTCGATCCCGACCGACCGCCGCAACCAGGTGCTCAACCATCATCTGCGCTCGCAATCGGATGCCTCGAATCTGGTCAAGGCGCTGGAGTTGGGGCAGGTGTCCAAGTGAGCGTGCGGCGATGAGCGCCCGGAACCGCGAGCTGCTCGGGCTGATCCCGGCGTCGTTGCTGGTCACTGCGGGCTTCGCGGGCGTGTTCATCCAACGCTCCAACGTGCTCTCGAACGTCTCGCTGACCTACGGCGCGATCTTCCTCGGGCTGTGCCTGGCCGGCCACGTGTTCATCCGCATCACGCTGCCCTACGCCGACCCGTACATGTTCCCGCTGGTGGCGCTGCTGGCCAGCTTCGGGATCGTGATGGTGTACCGGATCAGCGCCACCGACGCCCGGCAGCAGGCGCAGTGGTTCGTGCTCGGCCTGATCCTGTTCGCGGTCACGATCGTCACGTTCCGCGACTACCGCAAGCTCGAGCAGTACCGCTACTTGATCGCGTTCGTCTCACTCGGCCTCCTGCTCCTGCCCCGCCTGCCGGGGATCGGCTATCAGGCCAACGGCGCCTACCTCGGTGTCCGCATTCCCGGGGTGTTCGTGTTCCAGCCCACCGAGTTCGCCAAGATCGGCTTCGTCATCTTCCTGGCCAGCTACCTGCGGGACACGCGCCAAGTGCTGGTGCTGGGCGCCCGTCGCTTCCTCGGCGTCACGATCCCGCCGCTGAAGCACTTTGGGCCGGTGGTCGTGATCTGGGGGCTCGGGATGCTGATCCTGCTGATCCTGCACGACATCGGCTCGTCGCTGATGTTCTACGGGGGTCTGCTGGCCGTGCTCTACGTGGCCACCGACCGCCTCTCGTTCGTCGTCGTCGGGCTGATCGCGTTCGGGGTCGGCGCTTGGTACCTGGGCACGCACATACCCCATGTCCACGACCGCGTCG
The DNA here is from genome assembly GCA_963816005.1 of uncultured Solirubrobacteraceae bacterium. Taxonomy (GTDB): domain Bacteria; phylum Actinomycetota; class Thermoleophilia; order Solirubrobacterales; family Solirubrobacteraceae; genus Palsa-465. The sequence goes on from CAWFKF010000091.1 coordinate 131,975, forward strand.
AGGCGTGGCTGCATCCGCTGGACCCGCACCTCTACAACCGTGTCGGCGGCAGCTTCCAGGTCGCCAACTCGATGTTCGCCCAGGCGGCGGGGGGGATGTTCGGCCAGGGCTTCGGGCAGGCCACCCTGACCGTTCCGGGCACCAGCTTCAATCTCCTGCCGGCGCCCCAGACCGACATGATCTACGCGGTCATCACCGATGAGCTCGGCCTGTTCGGGGCCGTAGCCGTGCTCCTCACCTATCTGCTGTTCGTGGCCCGCGGCTTCAAGACCGCGCTGCTGGCCCGAGACTCCTTCTCGACGCTGCTGGCGACGGGGCTGAGCGCGGTGTTCGCGCTGCAGGTGTTCGTGATCGTCGGCGGGGTCACGCGCGTCATCCCCCTGACCGGCGTGACCCTGCCGTTCATCTCCTACGGCGGCTCCTCGATCGTGGCCAACTTCGTGCTGTTGGCGCTGCTCCTGCTCGTCTCGGATCGCGCCCGGAGGCCGGCGACGCGATGAACACTCCGATCGTCCGCCTGTTCGGCCTGATCGTCGTCCTGTTCGCCCTGCTGATCGGGTGGACGAGCCGCTGGACGGTGTTCGAGGCCAAGTCGCTGCGCAACAACTCGCTCAACGAGCGCACGCTGGTCGACGAGCTGAAGATCAAGCGCGGTCAGATCATCGCCGACGACGGCACCGTCCTAGCGCGCTCGGTCCCGGCCCCGGAGCAGACCTGGACCCGCTTCTACCCGACCCGGTCGCTGTTCTCCCAGGCGGTCGGCTACTCGCTGCCCCGCGAGAGCCGCAGCGCCGGCCTCGAGCGCTCGAGGGGCGACGAGCTGCGCGGCCTGCAGACGGGCTTCAGCTCCATCTTCGGTCCACTCGGCGGCTCCCAGCGGGCCGGCGACGACATCGACACGACGCTTGACCCGAAGGCCCAGCAGGTGGCCTTCCAGCAGTTGCAGGCGGCGGCGCAGATCGGCTCTCCCAAGGGCTCAGTGGTCGTGCTCGACCCACGTAACGGCAACGTGCTGGTGATGGCCGCGCTTCCGAGCTACGACGACAACACTCCGAACGCCGTCGGCCCCGACGTGTCGAGCTTCAACCGCTCCACGCAGGCCGGCTACCCGCCGGGCTCGACGTTCAAGGTCGTGACCGCCGTCGCCGCCATCGACAGCGGCAAGTTCACCCCGAGCTCGACCGTCAACGGCAACTCGCCGGTCACGATCTCGGGCGTTCCGCTCTCCAACGACGGCGGCCAGTCGTTCGGCACCATCGACCTCACGACGGCGCTCACCTTCTCGGTCAACACGGTGTGGGCCCAGGTCGCCGAGACCGTGGGCCGCCAGACGATGACCAACTACATGCAGCGCTTCGGCTTCTACTCCAAGCCGCCGCTCGACTATCCGCCCGACGAGATCAACTCGAGCCGGCCCTACGCTCCCAACGGTCGGCCCTACGCGCCGGGCAGCCCGAACGAGGACATCGGCCGCATCGGGATCGGCCAGGGCGGCTTGCTGGTCACCCCGCTGCAGATGGCGATGGTGGCCTCGGCGGTGGCCAACAACGGCAAGCTGATGGCGCCGCACCTGACCGCCCGCGTCGTCGACCAGGACGGACGCGCCGTCGAGACGATCAAACCGACCACCTATGCTCAGGTCATGAAGCCGTCGACCGCCCAGGCCGTCGGCCAGATGATGACCCACGTGGTGCAGGAGGGAACCGGCACCGCGGCCGCGCTCACCGGCATCACCGTGGCGGGCAAGACCGGTACCGCGTCGGTCGGGATTGCGGGCAACAACGTCACCCAGCCGTGGTTTATCGCCTTCGCGCCGGTGAACAACCCGACCGTGGCCATCGCTGTCACCGTCGAGCGCACCCAGGGCGGGTTCGGGGGAACCGTCGCGGCGCCGATCGCGAAGGCGGTCATGCAGACGCTGCTGGCGGAGGGCAAATGACCGAGATCGCTCCCGGCACGCTGATCGACAATCGCTACGAGGTGATGTCGCGGCTCGGCTCGGGTGGGATGGCCGACGTGTTCCTCGCCGAGGACCACCAGCTCGGCCGCAAGGTCGCGCTGAAACTGCTGCACCGTCGCTTCGCCGAGGACCCCGGGTTCGTGGAGCGCTTCCGGCGCGAGGCCCAGGCCGCCGCCAGCCTGCAGCACCCCAACGTCGTCAGCGTCTACGACCGGGGCGAGTTCGACGGGACCTACTACATCGCGATGGAGTACCTCCCGGGCCGCACGCTCAAGCAGCTGATCCGCGAGGAGGCGCCGCTCGATCCCGTCCGCGCGATCGATATCACGGTCGAGATCCTCAAGGCCGCGCGCTTCGCCCATCGCCGCGGCGTCATCCACCGCGACCTGAAGCCGCACAACGTGATCATCGACGAGAACGACACCGCCAAGGTGACGGACTTCGGGATCGCGCGCGCGGGAGCATCGGACATGACGGAGACCGGCTCGATCATGGGCACGGCGCAGTACCTGTCCCCGGAGCAGGCGCAGGGCCATCCCGTCAGCGCCGGCTCGGATCTGTACTCGATCGGGGTCGTGCTCTACGAGCTGCTGACCGGTCGCGTGCCGTTCGACGCCGAGGCGGCGGTCACGATCGCGCTCAAGCACGTCTCGGAGGCCCCGACCCCGCCGAGCGTGATCAACCCGGCCGTGCCGCCCGACCTCGAGCGCGTGGTCCTGTGGACGCTCGACAAGGACCCGGCGCGCCGCCCGGCCGAAGCCGATCAGCTGATCGCCGCGTTGGAGGAGGTGCGGGCCGAGATCGTCTCGGGTGCCAAGGGCCAGCGCACCGCGGAGCTGACCGCGCTCGGGGTCGGTGCGGTGTTCGCCGAGGCTCCCCCGACGGCGGCCTACGCGAACGTGGCGCCGGACGCGGCCGCCGTGCCGGCGGCCTGGGAGGACCCGGCGGCGGCCGATGGCGATCAGCCTCCGGACGAGAAGAAGCGTCGATCCCGCCGTTGGTGGTGGATCGCGCTCGTGGCCGCGCTCGTGCTCATCGGCGGGGGCGTGGCCGCCTACCTGCTCACCCGGCCGGCCAAGAAGATCGTGCCGGCTGTTGTCAACCAGACGCTCAACGACGCCCGCACCGTGCTGCAGAACGACGGCTTCGGGGTGTCGGTGCTCTACGTTCAGGACAACCATCCCGCCGGCACGGTGATCGGGCAGTCGCCGCTCGCCGGCGTCCCGGCCGACGAGGGCTCCACGGTGAACCTGACCGTCTCCAACGGACCCGGGTCGGTCAACGTCCCGTCGGTGTCGGGGCTCACGGCCACGCAGGCCAAGCAGGAGCTCAAAGCGGCACGGCTGAAGGTGGGCCGCGTCGTCACCGAAGCCTCCTCGACCGTGCCCGCGGGCGGAGCGACCCGAACCGACCCGCAGTCGGGGCAATCGCTTCCGGTCGGCAGTGACGTGACGCTGTTCGTCTCCTCCGGCCCGGCCGCGGTTCCCGTCCCCGATGTCACCGGCGAGAGCCAGGCGACCGCGACCTCGCTGCTGCAATCGCAGGGCTTCAGCGTCACCACGAGCACGCAGGAGTCGACCACCGTGCAGCCGGGCAACGTGCTCAGCCAGAGCCCGCCCGGCGGCATCAAGGTGCAGCCCAACTCGACCGTCAACCTGGTGATCGCCACGGCGCCGGCGCCGGCGCCGGCGACGGCGACGGTGCCCGACGTCCAGGGCAGCACAGCCGCGGCCGCGAAGAGCGTGCTCAGCGCCGCCGGCTTCAGGGTGGCCGAGAAGACGATGGACACGAGCAAGCAGAACAAGGACGGGATCGTGCTCTCGCAGACCCCCGCGTCCGGCCAGGCCGTCATGAAGGGCAGCACGGTCACGGTCGTCGTCGGTCACTTCAAGCAGACGACCACGACCACCACCACGCCGACCCCGCCGCGGATCACGACGACGACATGAGCGGCCTGAGCGTAGCCGTGCTCGGTGGCGGACGCTCATCCGAGCACGATGTCTCGCTTGCGTCCGCCGCGTCGGTCCTCGAGGGACTGCAGGAAGCGGGCCACGGGCCGTTCGCGATCGAGATCGGGCGCGACGGCGTCTGGCGCCGAGGCGGAACCGAGATCACGGTGGCTCCGGGCCGTGGGCTCGACGGTGCGGAGGTCGTGTTCCCGGTCCTGCACGGCCCGTTCGGGGAGGACGGCACCCTTCAGGGGCTGCTCGAGTGTCTCGACGTCCCCTACGTCGGGGCCGGCGTGCTGGCCTCGGCGCTGTGCATGGACAAGGTCGTGTTCAAGGAGCTGATGGGGCGCGCGGGGGTCCCCCAGGTCGCCTATCGCGCCGTGCGCGAAGAGCAGCTGCAGGCCGACCCGGACGCGGTTCTCGCGGCGCTGTCCGAGCTTTTGCTCCCGGTGTTCGTGAAGCCGTGCCGTCTCGGCTCCTCGGTCGGCATCGTACGGGTGCTCACCCAGGATGACCTGCGCCCGGCGCTCGAGACCGCGTTCGAGCACGATCCGCTGGCGATCGTCGAGGCGGCGGCCCCGGGGCTCGAGGTCGAGTGCTCGGTGATCGGCAATGCCGAGCCCGTCGCGTCGCAGCCCGGCGAGATCGTGCTCACCGGCGGTGCTGACGGGTGGTACGACTACGAGGCCAAGTACTTGCCCGGCGGGATGGAGCTGATCGTCCCGGCCCGCATCCCCCAGCAGGTCCGGGAGCGCGTGCGCGAGCTAGCGGTCGGGACCTTCAAGCAGGCCGGCTGTATGGGCCTCGCGCGGGTCGACTTCTTCGTCGACGGCGAGGCCGTGCTCGTCAACGAGCTCAACACGATGCCCGGGTTCACCAGCACGAGCGTGTTCGGCAAGCTGCTGGGGGCGAGCGGGATCCCCTATCCCGAGGTGCTCGACCGGCTCGTGCACCTCGCCCTCGAACGCTACGAGGACGAGCGCCGCCACCGGTACTGAGAGGCGGGTCCGCGCCGGCGCCCGACCGCGCGGTGCCCGCTCGCGCTCAGCTGTAGAGCGTGAGCTCCGCGATCCGGACGAACTCGCTGTGCGGCGGGAGCTGGGTGATCCAGACGAGGTAGTAGATGTACTTGGCGCTCGGAGCCAGAGTGATCACCGACTTGCTCGGGACGCTGGTCAAGGCGCCGAGCTTCGTCCATCCATCCGGCCACGATCCCGCCACCGGCGGCGGCGTGTTGCGGGCGTAGATCTCGGCGTTCCAGCCCGGCGTCGGCGTGTCGATCTCGATCTTACGCGCCCGCACCCCCGGTGAGGCGTCGAGGTACACGCCCACGCCCGGCTTCTGCAGGCTGTCGCTGTAGTAGCTCTCGGTCTGCCAATACGTGCTGGGATCGCGGTCGACGACGTTGCTGACCGTGGTGGGGTCCTCGACGTGGTCGCCCAGCGGGTCGTAGTCGTGGGCGCACGACTGGCACACGCTGACGGGAACGCTCTGGGGCGGTGGAGTCGCGGCCAGGTGCCCGGTTCCATGGTGCGTCCGGGTTGCCAGCCAGACCGCGCCGCCGGCCAGCGCGATCACCACCATCAGCGCCAGGATCACGGTCAGCGCCCGGTGCCGGAGCCGGAACGGGACGCGTCGCTGCGCACTCGAGGGCAGCGTCCGCAGCACCGTCGTGACCTCGCCGGTAGCGCTGCCGGCGCGGGCCGTCTCGATCGCCAGCACGTCCTCGAGGTCGGCGATCAGCTCAGCGTCGTCGGCGTAGCGGTCCTCCTGGCGCTTGGCGGTCGCCCGATCGACCACGGCCGCGAGCGCCGCCGAGACCTCGGGACGCTTCGCCTGCACGTCGGGGAGCATCTCGCGGACGTGCTTCATCGCCACCGCGACCTGGTTCTCGCCCTTGAACGGCACCTCGCCGGTGAGCATCTCGTACAGCACCACGCCGAGCGAGTAGAGATCGGACTGGCCGTTGACGTATTGACCCAGTGCCTGCTCGGGTGAGACGTAGTCGGTCGTGCCGAGGACCCGTCCGTCGGCCGTCAGCCCCTCCTCGTCGAGAGTGCGGGCGATGCCGAAGTCCGTCACCTTGGCGGACCCCTCCTCGTCGATCAGGACGTTCTGGGGCTTGACGTCCCGGTGCACGATGTGGCGCGCGTGGGCGGCCCCCAGCGCGCGGGCGATCTCGATCGCGTACGCGACTGCCTCGCCGATCGGCAGCCTGCCGAGGCGCCGGATCCGGTCCTTGAGGGTCTCCCCCTCGACGTACTCGAACACGATGTACGGGCGACCCTCGTCCTCGCCGGCGTCGATCACGCCGACGACATGCGGATGAGAGAGCTGGGCCACGGCACGCGCCTCGCGCCGGAACCGCTCGAGCTGGTCGGAATCGCTGGCGATCTCGCGGTTCATCAGCTTGATCGCGACCTGTCGCTGCAGGGTCTCGTCGAGCGCGCGGTACACGGTCGACATCCCGCCGGAGCCGATCCGCGCCTCCAATCGGTATCGGCCGTTGAGCGTGGTGCCGAGGAGCGTGCTCATCTGTCGGCCCCTATTTTGCGGCACTCGGCCGTCGTACACATCCCCTGATGGCAAGGAATTCTGCTGAGAGGCCTCTCATCGGGGCTACTCCCTACGATCAGTCGGGCCGATGCGCGTCCTTGTTGTCGAAGATGAGCCCACCATTGCCGACTTCGTGCAGCGCGGTCTCGAGTCCGAGGGATTCGAGGTCGTGTGCGCCGCGGACGGCATCGAGGGCGAACGTCGCGCGCTTCAGGAGCCCGTCGATCTGGTGATCCTGGACCTGATGCTGCCGGGTCGAGACGGCCTCGAGGTCCTGTGCGGAGTGCGCGCCCGCAAGCCGACCCTGCCGGTGATCGTGCTCAGCGCCCGGGCCGAGATCGACGACCGCGTGGCCGGTCTCGACGCCGGCGCGACGGACTACCTGGTGAAGCCGTTCTCGTTCGAGGAGTTGGCCGCGCGCGTGCGCGCGCACCTGCGCACGCCGGGACAGCACGACGCGACCCGACTCCAGGCGGCGGGGATCGAGCTCGATCTCGTCCGCAGGCTCGCCACTCGGGACGGCGAGGAGGTGCGGCTGTCCTCGCGGGAATTCGAGCTGCTGGCGTACTTCATGCGCCACCCGGGCCAGGCCCTGACCCGGGAGCAGATCCTGAGCGCCGTGTGGGGATACGACTTCGACCCCGGCACCAACGTCGTCGAGGTCTACGTCGGCTACCTGCGCCGCAAGCTCGCCCGCGCCGATCGTCCGGCGCCGATCGAGACGGTCCGATCGGTCGGATACCGCCTGCGCGATCGTGAGCTCGCTGCGAAAGCTGAGTGAGCCGCTCGGGCTGCGCGCGCGCCTGACGATCGCGCTGGGAGCGATCGTCGCCGTGGCGCTGGCGGCCACGTTCATCGTCACCTACCACGGCACCGGCAGCGAGGTTAGGGGGGAGATCGACCAGGACCTGCGGCAGGACACGGCGGCGTTCGTCCGTGACGGGATCCCCGCGAGCGCGACGACACCGGCGGAGGTCGAGGCCTCGGTGCGCACCTATCTCGCCCGTCAGCCCTCGTTCGGCTCCTCCGCCCGCCTGTACCTGGCGCGCGTGGTCGGTGGCTCGACGATCACCAACGAGCCCGAGCTGCTGGGGATCTCAAACGACCCGCTGACCGAGCTCGAGACGAGCGCGACCCAGGCGAGCGAGCGGGCCGCGGCAGCGCAGGTGCGCAATGCCCCGCCCGGGTACCACACGTTCGATCTGGTCGACGCCGGCGCCGTGCGCCTGTTGGTCAGCCCCGTGCTTCGCGGCGGCCATCTCGTGGCCGACGTCGGCGTGGCGGAGTCGCTCGACGCCGTGCGCCGCGCCCAGCACGGTGTCAGCCGGACGTTCCTGCTCGCCGGACTGCTCGCGCTGCTCGCCTCGCTGGTGGCCGGGTACGCCCTCGCCAGCGGCATCTCCCGTCCGCTGCGGCGGATGGCGCGCACGGCCGCCGACGTGGACGCCGGCGACTTGTCGCACCGGATGTCGATCAACGGCTCGCCGCGGGAGGTCCGGGTGCTGGCCGAGTCCTTCGACCACATGCTCGACCGGCTCGAGGATGCCTTCGCGCGCCAGCGCGGCTTCGTCGCCGACGCCTCACACGAGCTGCGCACGCCCCTGACCGCGATCCGGGGTCAGCTCGAGGTGCTCGGTCGCCAGGAGCACCCGAGCAGCGAGGACATCGAGCGCGTGAGCCGCCTCGTGCAGACCGAGACCGAGCGCATGGGGCGCCTGGTCGGAGACCTGCTGCTGCTCGCCCGCTCTGACGAGGGCGAGCTCGTGCGACCCGAGAAGATCGACGTCGAGCCGTTCCTGCTCGAGCTGTTCCACGCCCTCGTCCCCACGGCCGACCGCCGGTTCGAGCTCGGCCCGATCCCGCACGGCACGATCATGGCCGATCCCGACCGCACCACCCAGGTGATCCGCAACCTGGCCCGGAACGCGATCGCCCACACCCGCCCGGGCGGGCTCGTGCGGATCGTGGCCACGGTCCGCAACGGCCGGCTCCAGATTGCCGTCGAGGACGATGGCCCCGGCATCGCCGAGGAGGAGTGGGAGCGAGTCTTCGACCGCTTCCACCGCGCCGACCGGGCCCGCGCCCGCTCCGAGGGCGGCGCCGGCCTCGGCCTGGCCATCGCCAAGGCGATCGTCGACGCCCACGGCGGGACGATCCGGGTTGGGCGGGCGGAGGCCGGCGGGGCGAGGGTCGTGTTCGAGCTGCCGGGGTTTGTGGCGTACGCATAGGGGCGTGGGCTTGGGGGCTCTGCTGTGGCGGGCGTCGCTGTGCGCCGGCTGGCTTGGGAAAGGGGGTTGGGCTGGACCCCGCTGCCCGCACCGAGAAGAACGAGCCTACGAAGCCGCGCGCAACCCTCCGCCATCGCCAACCAACCCCAGCCCCGGCAGCGCCACCACGCCGGCCCGATCCGTCACCCGCCCGATCTGCGCCGCGCCGGCGTGCCGCCGCCCCACGACCTCGACCGCGTCGGATGCCCGCTCAGCAGGCACCATCGCGCACAGGCCGCAGCCCATGTTGAACACCTCCCACAGCTCGGGGGCGCTGACGCCGCCGAGCTCGGCGATGAGACCGAACACCGGCGGGACCGGGAGTGGCGCGTCGATCTCGTAGCCGACGCCGGAGCCGATCCGCAGCAGGTTGAGCATGCCGCCGCCGGTGATGTGGGCGAGGCCGTGGACCGGGATGTCGGCGGCCAGGAGGTCGAGCACGGCCCGGGCGTAGATGACGGTCGGCTCGAGCAGGACGTCCGCGACGCTGGCGCCGCCCAGCTCGCCCGGCGTGGCGTCGAGCGCCAGGCCGCCATCGTCGAGTAGGGCGCGGCGGGCGAGCGTGAGCCCGTTGGAGTGCACGCCGGAGGATGGCAGGCCGATCAGGGCGTCGCCGGGCGCGCACGCGCTGCCGTCGACGATCCGGTCGAGCGCGACGGTGCCGAACGCCGACCCGACGAGGTCGAAGCCGTAGGGCGACGGATGGCCGCGGATCACCTCCGGGAGCTGGCACACCTCGCCGCCCGGAATCTCCACGCCGGCTTGCTCGGCGCCCGTCTTCAAGCCCTTGGCGAGCTCCACCAGCAGCTCCGGGTCGGCCCGCTCGACGGCCAGGTAGTCGAGCAGCGCGATCGGCTGCGCGCCGACGCAGATCAGGTCGTTGACGTTCATCGCCACGCAGTCGATTCCGATCGTGTCGAAGCGCCCGGCCTGCTCGGCGACGATCACCTTGGAGCCGACGCTGTCGGTGGCGAGCGCGATCCCGAGGCCCGGGGCGACCCGCATCACGCTGGCGTAATGGCCGGGTAGCGGAACCGAGAGCGGGGCGCGACCGGTGTCGATCGTCCGCAGCACATCGACCAGCGCGCTGACGCCGCGGTCCGCCTCGCCGGTGTCCACCCCCGCTGCTGCGTACGCGTCGCTCACGTGAGCAATTGTCCTCTACGAGGCGGACCGCCGCCTGCCCATCCGCGTCAGCACCGCGACCGCCAGGGCCATCCGGTACAGGGCGTACGGCAGCAGCGAGCGATCGCGCTCGACCTGGCGGATCAGCCAGGTGGATCCGAGCGTGGAGGCGAACGACGCCCCGGCACCGGCGGCGAACGGCAGCCCCGTTCCAGGCGGCAGACCGCGGCGGCGCAGGCGCGCGGTCTTGAGCACCGTCGCGCCGGCGATCACGGGCAGGGCGACGTGGCGCGAGAGGCGGTTGGCATCCGCGCGCGTGAAGCCGCGCAGCCGGGCGGCGGCGAGCGTCGCGCCGTTGCGGGAGACCCCGGGGATCAGCGCGCAGGCCTGCGCCACCCCCAGCCACAGCGCATCCTCGAAGCCGGCGTCCTCGGTGGTCCGGGTCTGGGGCCGCCGGTCGGCGAGGGCCATCACGAGCGAGCCGGCGATCAGCCCCGCCGCGATCGTCGGCGGCGTGCCGAGGTGGCGCTCGATCGGGCGCTCGAGCGTGTAGCCGACCACGGCGGGCGGGGCGAACGAGAGAGCGATCAGCATCAGCCGGTGAGCGCTCATCGCGATCACGGTGTCGGCCACCTCCTCACGCAGGGTGATCAGGAGCGCGGCCGCGGTGCCCGCGTGCAGCGCCACCTCGAAGGACTTGCGCAGCTCGGGGTCGAGCTCGGAGTAGCGCCAGTCGAGCAGCCACGGGATCAGGGCGATGTGGCCCGACGAGGAGATCGGCAGCAGCTCGGCGGGCCCGTGCAGGACGCCCAGGGCGAGCGCCTCGCGCAGCGGCGGGAGCGCGTCAGGCCGAGGCATCCGCGGCCGGTGTGGGCTCTCCGCCCCCGGGTCCGCGCCGCCGACGGATCACGAGATAGACGATCGCCGCCACCACGATCGCCGCACCGAGGTAGTCGACGATCTCGAGATGGTGGCGCCAGTTCTGCCAGTTGCTGCCCACTGCGTGTCCCAGCTCGGCGAGACCGACGATCCAGATGATCGAGCCGAGCGTGGCCACGGTGACGAACTTCAGGTAGCCCATCTCGGCCACGCCGGCCACGTAAGGGAACGCCGCCCTGACCACCGGGATCAGTCGCGAGACGAACACCGCCGGCGCGCCGTGGCGCTCGAACCAGCGATGGGCGACGTCGAGCCGCTTCGAGCTGATGTGGAGCTTGCTGCCGTGGCGCTCGAGCACATCGCGCCGGCCGTAGTAGCCGATCGCGTAGGCGACCGAGGCGCCGCCGATGTCGCCGATCAGGCCGGCGATGATGATCCCGATCATCGCCAGGTGGCCTTGGTAGGCGTTGAAGCCGGCGAACAGCATCGTCGGCTCGGTGCCGGGCAGCCCGATCACCGCGGAGGTGAAGGTGAGGAGGGCGACCCCGGCGAGGCCGAGGTCGTTGATGATGTTGATCGCGAGGTTGACGAGCGGCTCGGTCAGCGATGCGATGCAAAGAAGCACGGCGGCGAAGGGTAGCGACCCGTCGCTAGGGTTCGCGGAGCGATGGCGGTCCCCCTGTTCGACACCCAAACCCCTCTGGCCCGGCTCCGCCCGGCGATCGAGGCGCGCGTGGCTGAGGTGATCGGGCGCGGGGTGTTCATCCTCGGGCCCGAGGTGGTCGCCTTCGAGCGCGAGTTCGCCGATTACCTCGGGGTTCGCCACGTGATCGGCGTCGGGAATGGCACCGACGCGATCACGATCGCCCTGCGTGCGCTCGGAATCGGACCCGGGGACGAGGTCGTCGTCCCGTCGTTGACGTTCTATGCGACCGCCGAGGCGGCGGTCACTGCGGGTGCGACGCCGATCTTCTGCGACGTCGATCCCGCGACCCGCAACGTCACGCCCGACACGGTGCGCGCGGTACTCACGTCACGGACGAAGGCGATCGTGGCGGTCGATCTGTTCGGTTGCCCGGCGCCGGTGCCGGAGCTGCGGGAGCTGGGGCTCCCGGTGCTCGAGGACGCGGCGCAGGCGGCCGGCGCAAGCCTCGACGGGCACCGCGCCGGAGCCCTCGGCGACGCGGCCACGTTCTCGTTCTACCCGTCCAAGAACCTTGGAGCGCTCGGGGACGGCGGGGCGATCGCCACCGACGACGACGCCGTCGCCGAGCTCGCGCGCACGCTGCGCTTTCACGGCTCGCGGGACAAGTCGACGTTCACCGAGGTCGGCTACAACTCGCGCCTGGACGAGCTCCAGGCCGCGGTCCTGCGGCTGCTCCTGCGCGAGCTCGACACCTGGGCGACGGGCCGCCGGGCGGCGGCGCTCGCCTACGCCGAGCTGGGCCTGGGCGAATATTGCGGGCTGCCCGCGGTCCCCAACGGTGCCGACCCGGCGTGGCATCTGTACGTGGTCACGCACCCGCGCGCCGACGAGGTCCTGGCCGAGCTGCGCCGTCAGGACGTTCAGGCGCGGGGCTACTACCGGACCCCGGTCCACCGGCAGCCCGCGATGGCCCCCTATCGCGCCGCCTCCCCCGAGCTGCCGGTCACCGACGAGCTGGCGCGGACCAACATCGCACTGCCGATGAGCCCGGTGCTGAGCGCCGAGCAGGTGCGCGAGGTGGTGGCCGCGGTGGCCGCCGCGGCCGCCGCGGCCGCTAGGCCGTGAAGGTCTGGGTCGACTTCACCAACTCGCCGCACGTGCTGGTGCTGGCGCCCGTGATCGACGAGCTCCGTGCGCACGGGCACGAGGTCGAGGTCACCGCGCGTGACTTTGCCCAGACCTTGGGTCTGTGCGACCGTCTCGGGATCGCGCACACGACGATCGGGCGCCACCGGGGTGGCGGCCTTGCGGCCAAGGCGTGGGGCCTCGCCGACCGCTCGGTGGCCCTCGCCCGGTGGGCCCGACCGCGCCGGTTCGACCTCGCGCTCGGCCACGGGTCCAACGACATCACCGTCGCGGCGGCGCTGCTGCGGATCCCGTGCACGACGACGTTCGACTACGAGTGGGCGACGATCCAGCACAACGTCAACTGTCGCCTCGCGCAGGCGGTCGTGGTTCCCGACGTGATCCCGCCGGAGCGCCTGTGGCGCTACGGCGCACGCGGCAAGCTCCATGGTTACCCGGGCCTCAAGGAGGAGTACTACCTGGCGCGCTTCGAGCCCGACCCGGGGATCCTCGGTGAGCTCGGCTTGGACCCGGCCGAGCCAATCGGGGTGGTCCGCACGCCGCCGGTCGTGTCTCTGTACCACCGGTTCGAGAACGACCTCTTCGGCCACGTGCTCGAGCGCCTGCGCGGAACCCAGACCGTGGTCTTCCCGCGCACCGCGCAGCAGCGCGCCGAATTGACCGCCGCGGGCGGCTTCATCGTGCCGCAGGCGGCGATCGACGCGCAGTCGCTGATCGCCTACGCGGACCTCGTGGTGTCGGCTGGCGGCACCATGAATCGCGAGGCGGTGGCCCTCGGAACCCCTGTGTTCACCGTCTTCGAGGGGCGTCTGGGGGCGGTCGACGAGCACCTGATCGCCGATGGACGGCTCGAGCGCCTGCGCAGCCCCGAGCAGGTCGCGCTGGTCAAGCGGGCTCCGGTCACGGACCGCGAACGGGTCCGTCGCGACCCCGCCTTGATGGCGAATCTGCTCGCCGCCCCAGCCGGCGGGATCTGACCGGGCCAGGGCGTGTCGGGCGCGCGCCTCACAGAGCCCAAACAGAACCAGTCCCCCGAAGCACCTAGAATCCGCGTCGTGCGCCGGCGGATCAGATCCGCGGCCTTCCCCGTTCACCGTCACTCTCTGCCCCAGCTCCTGGTGGACGGCGTGCTGGTCGCGCTCGCATACTTCCTCGCCTTCCGGCTGAGGTTCGACAACTTCACGGTTCCGACGCTGTACGAGGAGCTGTTCGAGGCCACGATCCCCTGGGTCGTGCCCGTCGTGCTCGTCGTGTTGGCCGCCTTCGGCCTCTACCAGCGGCTGTGGAACTTCGTCGGCCAGCGCGACTACGAGGCTGTGGTCAAAGGCGTGGTCGTGGCCACGCTGGTGATTGTCGGTGCGATCACCTTCCTGCATCCCGTCCAGACCCCGCCCACGTTCGAGTTCCGCCACAGCACGGTGAGCCTGGTCTCGACGACGGTGACCCTGCCGGCCAGCGTCATCGCCCTGTTCCTGCTGCTGGCCCTTGCGTTCCTGATCGGGGCCCGGTTCCTGGTCCACCTCGTCGTCGAGGGCCGGGTACGGAACTTCCGCGTCGCCCGCGACGCGCGCGACGTGCTGATCGTCGGCGGTGGCCAGGGCGGCCGGTTGGTGGTCCGCGAGCTGGCTCGCAATCCGCAACTGCGGCTGCGCCCGGTCGGGTTCGTGGACGACGATCCCCGCAAGCAGGGCATCAAGGACGAGCACGGCCTGAAGGTGCTCGGCACGACCGCCGCCGAGCAGCTGTCCCGCGTGCTCGACGAGGTCGAGCCCGACGAGGTGATCATCGCGATCCCCTCCGCTCCTGGGACCGTGCGAGCCCGTGTGGTCGCCGCCTGCCGCGAGCGCGGCATCCCGGTGCGCACGACACCGACCGTGTTCGAGCTGCTCCAGGACGGCTCCGGTCAGCTCCAGGTCACGCGTCAGCTGCGCGAGGTCCAGGTCGAGGATGTGCTCGGCAGGGAGCCCGTGGTGATGGAGCTCGAGCGCGTCGGGGCCTACCTGGCCGGACAGGTCGTGGTCGTGACCGGCGCCGGCGGGTCGATCGGCAGCGAGCTCTGTCGCCAGATCGCCCGCGTCGGCCCCCGGCGGCTGGTGCTCGTCGACCACGCCGAGGACAACCTGTTCGAGATCCTCCGGGAGCTCGAGGAGGAGCGCCACGTCCGCACCGCCATACCCGTGCTCGCCGACTGCAAGGAGGAGGAGCGCATGCGGGAGGTGCTCTCCGAGCACCGCCCGGCCGCCCTGTTCCACGCAGCGGCCTACAAGCACGTGTCGATGATGGAGCTGAATCCGGTCGAGGCGGTGCGCAACAACGCGCTGGCCACGCGGCTCATGGCCCGGATCGCCGGCGAGTTCGGAGTGGAGACGTTCGTGCTCGTCTCGACCGACAAGGCGGTCAAGCCCGCGACCGTGATGGGCGCATCCAAGGCGCTGGCGGAGTGGGCCGTCGAGGCGGCCGCCGCCCGTCATCCCGGGACGATGTATTCGACCGTGCGGTTCGGCAACGTGCTCGGCTCCTCGGGCTCCGTGGTGCCGATCTTCCGCCGTCAGATCGCGACCGGCGGTCCCGTCACGATTACCGACGCGCGCATGAGCCGGTACTTCATGACCATCCCCGAGGCCGTGCAGCTGATCATCCGGGCCGGATCGCTGCGCGAGGGCAGCGGCGAGGTGTTCGTCCTCGAGATGGGCGAGGCGGTCATGATCATCGACCTCGCGAAGGCGATGATCAGCCTGTCGGGGCTCGAGCCCGAGCGCGACATCGCGATCGAGATCATCGGTGCGCGGCCAGGCGAGAAGCTGCACGAGGATCTGTTCAACCCGTACGAGCGCCCGCAGCCGACGCCGGCCCAGAAGATCGTCCGCGCTGAGCGTGAGCCCCTGGATCCGGCCTGGGTGGAGACGACGTTCGGCGAGATCAACCTGCTCGTGCTGGAAGGAGATGCTGCCGCACTTGCGGAAGAGGTCTCGAAGCTGTCCAAGGTCCGGTCCGGCGCTGACGCGCAAGGCGCCCGGCTGGCAACGTAGACTGCGAGCGAAGTATGGGGTTTCCCGCCTACGCCTTCTCGGTCCACAACTTCATCAACTCCGTGGGCGCCGACGCCGGCTTCGCCGCGGTCATCGGCCTCGCGATCCTCGTGCTGCTCTACTTCGCGCAGGCGCGAGAGACCGCGTCGCTGCGCGAGAACACCCAAGAAGCGGCCGCGCGGATCATGGAGCTCGAGCGGCGCCTGGCCCAGCTCAGCCAGGCCCAGCCCGCTGCTTCTGCGCAGGGTGCCCCCCCTGGCGTCGCTGCCCGCCCGGTCGCCAACCCGATCTCGGCTGCCGCCGTGGCCGCGGTCGGCGCAGGCGAGATCGCGGCCTCGCACCACGGCCAGGCTGCGATGGCCCCCAGTGCTCCGGCCGGGGTCGGCGCTCCCGCGCTGACCGCGGCCACGCGGATGATCTCGACGCCTGTGCCCACGGTCGCCCCCGCGCCTGCAGCCCCCGCGCCGGTGCCGGTCGGCGTGCGGGCCGCCGGCGCTCCCGCGACGGCCGCCGCCGCGGCTCCGACGGCCGCACCGCCGTACACGAACGGCACCGGCGAGCAAGCCGAGGTCCCGCCGCGACCCGTGGCGGCGGCCGTGGCGGCTCCGCCTCAGGGCCGTACCCCTCAGGGTCGTACCCCTCAGGGCCGTCCGCCGGTGCAGGGCCGTCCCGGCGGTTCGGGTGCGCGCCCGGGTGGCACCGCCGCGGCCCGCTCCGGTGGGCTGCCGCCACGGGGCTCGGCCCCGAGGGGCACCAAGCGCAGCCGGTTCTTGCGCTGGCTGCTGGCCGCCGTCGTGGTGCTCGGAGCGGCAGCGGTCATCGTCGCGCTGCTGATCGTGACCTCCTCGGGCTCGAGCAGCACGAACGCCGCGCAGCCGAGTGCGGCCACGCCGACGACCAACACGCCGTCGGCCCATCACGCCGCTCGGCCGAAGCCGTTCAACCCCGCCACGGTCACCGTGGCCGTGCTCAACGGCACTCCGGTCGCCGGGCTCGCGGGCCGGACTGCCACCCGTCTGGTCAACGCCGGCTTCAAGCAGGGAACGGTGGCGACGGCGGGCGACCAGACGCGCCAGGCGACGATCGTCGCCTACGTGCCCGGCCACAGCAAAGACGCCGCGGAGGTCGCCAAGGCGCTGAAGCTCGGATCGGCTTCGGTGCAGCCGATCGACCAGAGCACGCAGTCGATCGCCTGCCAGGGGGCCTCGCCATGCACGGCGACCGTCGTGGTCACCGTCGGCGCCGACCTGCAGTCTCAGTAGCGCCCGAGGCGGCGCCCACACATGGCTGAGCTCCTCGATCTTCCGGATCGGACGTCCAAGCCCCGCGAGCAGGGGATCACGCACGTGCTCGACAGCGGCCTCTCGGTGGCGGAGGTCGACGGCCTGATCGAGGTGGCGGGCGCCTCGGTGGACCTGATCAAGCTCGGCTGGGGGACAGCGCTGGTGACGGGCAACCTCGAGCGCAAGCTCGCCCGCTACCGCGAGCACGGGATCGACGTGGTGCTGGGCGGGACCCTGACCGAGATCGCGATCTCGCAGGACCGGCTGGACGCTCTGATCGCCAGGCTGCACGAGCTCGAATTGACTCACGTCGAGATCTCCGACGGGACGATCGTGCTCGAGCACGATCGCAAGCTCGAGCTGATCTCGCGCCTGGCCCGCGACTTCACCGTCCTGTCCGAGGTCGGGGCCAAGGACAACGAGCGGATCATGGCCCCGTACATGTGGGTCGAACAGATCGAGCAGGAGCTCGAGGCCGGCGCCTGGAAGGTGATCGCCGAAGCGCGGGAGAGCGGCACGGCCGGCATCTTCCGGCCCGACGGAGAGGTGCGGATGGGTCTGATCGACGAGATCGCCCACGCGATCGAGCCGGGCTGCGTGTTGTTCGAAGCCCCGCGCAAGGATCAGCAGGTGTGGTTCGTGCGCCGCTTCGGTCCCAACGTCAACCTGGGCAACATCGCCCCTCGGGACGTGCTCTCGCTGGAGACGATCCGCCTCGGCCTGAGATCCGACACCGTGGGCATCGGCCGGGATGTCTGACTGGCGGCACGGAGCGATCCTGCTCGCCCGTCACGGTGAGACGAATGACAACCGGGAGCCGATCCGCGTCCAGGGCTTCCGCGACACGCCCCTGAACGACACCGGCCGCGCCCAGGCGGCCGAGCTCGCCGAGCGGATGGCCGCCGAGCGGATCGGCTCGCTGTGGTGCTCGGACCTTGTTCGCGCCGCCGAGACCGCCGACATCGTGGGTGCCCGGATCGGACTGGAGGCGCGCCGCGACGCGCGTCTGCGCGAGGCTTACCGCGGCGAATGGGAGGGGCGGCGGTTCGTCGACGTCGCGCGCGAGGAGCCCGAGCTCTACGCGGCCTGGCTGCGCGCCGGGGAGCAGTTCCGATTCCCCGGCGGCGAGTCGCTGCGCGACCAGCTCGAGCGCGTCGCCGAGGCGCTGGCCGAGATCCAGGAGACCGCTGAGCTGCCGGCCCTCGTGGTCTGCCACGGCGGCTCGATCCGGGTGATCCTGTGCCGCCAGGACCCGCGCGTCCTCGATGCGTTCCACGACTTCGAGGTCCCCAACGTGGCCGTGGTCAGGCTGTGAACGCCGCTCGCCTGTCGATCGCCGCCTTCGGGGCGCTCGTGGTCGCCACCGTGGCCGCCTTCTTTGTCACCCAGCACCTCAAGGTGACGACGCCCGTGATCACCGGGATGTCCCATCCGCAGCCGTTCTCGCCCGGGACCTGCAAACCGACCACCCACATCTCCTTCTATCTGCTGCACCGCTCCGATGACGTCAGCATCTACGTGATCGATTCCAACGGCACGATCGTCCGCACGCTCGTCACCGGGATGTACATGCGCGCGCGCCCGCCGGTGCGTAGGGTGTTCGTCTGGAACGGCCGCGAGGACAACGGCTCACTCGCGCCCGACGGCACCTATTACTTCCGCGTCGGACTGGCGCGCCAGGGCCGCTCGATCGATCTCACGGGGTACCCGGCCGAGCTCAAGACGGTGGCCCCGCGTCCGGTCGTGACCCGAATCGACAACGCGCTGCTGCCACTCGGCGCCGGCGCGGTGATCCACTACGCCGGCAACGAGTCGCGGGGCGGGATGATCCACGTCTACCGCACCGACCTGCCCGGGGCGCCGCGCCTGGTGTGGAGCTTCCCGACGCCGTGGAGGGGCGAGCAGGCGATCTGGGACGGGCGCGTCCACGGGGCGCCGGCGCCGGCCGGCACGTACCTGATCGGACTCTCCGTGACCGATCGCGCCTGCAACACGGGGCAGTTCCCGGCCATCATCCCGCCCACGCCCGGGTCGACGGCAGGCGCCGGCGTCACCGTCCGCTACCTGGCCGCGGAGCCGCAACTCGATCCTGTCCGGGCCGGCGCCAAGGCAACGGTGTTCGTCGACGCGCGCCATCACTCGTATACGTGGACGCTCTCTCGGCTGGGATCGCCCAAGCCGCTCGGCTCGGGTCAGGGCTCGAGCCCTCAGCTCGAGGTTCCCCTCCCGGCCGGCGGGGCGGGGCTGTACGAGCTGACGGTCCACTCCGGGACGAGGAGTACCAGCGTGCCGCTCGTCGCCTACTCGAGTCATCCCTCCGGGGGCGTCCTGGTCGTGCTCCCCGCACTCACATGGCAGGGTCAGAACGTCGCCGACGACAACGGCGACGGGATCCCGGACACGCTCGACACGGGCGGGCCGGCGAGCCTGGCGCGGCCTCTGGCCGCCGGCCTGCCGGCCGGGTTCGCCGACGAGACGGCGTTCCTGGCCTATCTCGACCAAGCTCATCTCCCGTACGACCTCACCACCGACCTGGGTCTGATCGATGGCGTCGGCCCCGGCCTGTTCGGCCATACCGGTGTCGTCTTCGCCGGCGATGAGCGCTGGGTGCCGCCGTCGCTGGCGGGGCCGCTGAAGGGCTACGTCATCAAGGGCGGACGCGTGCTCTCGCTCGGGATCGATTCGCTTCGGCGCACCGTGGTCGTCCACGGGACGAAGGCCTCCGATCCGTCCCCGGCCGCCGCCGCGGACGTGCTCGGCGCCAAGCCGGGGCCGGTCGTGACGCACACCAGCGACTCGATCCTCGTGATCAGGGACGGCCTCGGGATCTTCACCGGCACCAGCGGCGCCTTCCCGGGCTTCACCGCCTACCAGGCCTTCACGGGCCTGACGCCGCCCGGCACCCAGATCGCCTCCGCCGCCGGCACGAGCACCACCACCCCCAGCATCATCGGCTACCGGCTCGGGCAGGGCATCGTGATCGACATCGGGCTACCGGGATTCGGCTCCGCCGTGGCCGGCAGCGTCGACGCCCAGGAACTGACCCGGCGCGTGTGGTCGATCCTCTCGCACTGACGGCGCCGGCAACGACGGGGGCGATTCGCGTACCCGGACTGCTGCGCAGCCGACCGATCGGCCCGATCCGTAGCGTTACTCCACCGTGACGGGCTATCTGAAACGCCTCGTGAGATCCCTCGCCGCTTACCAGCTGGCGGACGTGGTCTCCAAGTTCATCGCCGTCCTGCTGCTCCCGGTCTACACGCGCTACGTGAGCCCGGCGGGCTACGGCGTCGTGGAGCTGCTGGCCAACCTGGTCATCTTCGTCAGCATCGTCGTGCGCTTCGGGATGATCGAGGCGTTCATCCGCTACTACTTCGCCGACGAGGACGAGACGCGTCGCAGCGCCCTGGCGCGTCGCACGGCGCTGTTCCTGCTGGTCGCGACGACGATCGCCGCGAGTTTGCTCGCCGCCCTGGCCGCTCCGCTCTCCCGGCTCGTGCTCGGCTACCAGGACGTCCCCACGTTCCTGATCGCCGTGCTGGGGTTGTGGTCGTTCACGAACCTCGAGCTCGCGTACGGCCTGCTGCGGGTCGACGAGCGCTCGCGCACGTACGCGACCGCCTCCCTGATCAACGTCGGGCTCACCATCGCCACCTCGCTCGTGCTCGTGGTCGGGCTGGGGATGGGTGCCCGCGGTCTGCTGCTCGGCAACTACGCGGCCACGACGGTGGTTCTGCTCGGCCTGTGGTGGACGATGCGGGCGCGCCTGCTGCACCGCAGCGAGAGCGTCGAGCGGCTCCCGGCGCTGCTCCGGTTCGGGCTGCCGACGGTCCCCGCCGAGGCATCCGTGTTCGCCCTGAACCTGGTCGACCGCTACTACATCTACCACCACAAGAGCGCCGCGCTGGCCGGGATCTACTCGATCTCGATCAAGCTCGCGGGGTCGGTGGCCTTCATCGTGCGAGCGTTCCAGTACGCATGGCCGCCGCTCGCCTACTCGGTGCGCGACGACGCCGAGGCGGCGCGTCTCTACGGACTGGTCACGACGTACTACGTGCTGGTCAGCGGCTGGGTCGTGGCCGGATTGGCGCTGTTCTCGCGCTGGATCGTGCGGCTGCTCGCCGCCCCCGACTTCTTCTCCGCCTACAAGGCGCTGCCGTGGGTCGCGTTGGGCTGGGCGATGTACGGGCTGTTCGTCATCTTCCTGGTGATCGCCGGCCGGGCGAAGGTGACGACCCGGAACTTCCCGGCCGCGTTCGCCGGCCTGGCCACGAACGTGATCCTGCTCCTGCTCCTCGTCCCGCCGCTGGGCCTGGTCGGCGCCGGGCTCTCGCTGTGCGGTGCCTACGTGGTGATGCTCGTGGTGATGCACTTCCTCACACGCGCGCTGTTCCGGGTTGTGTTCGAGTGGCGGCGCCTGGGTCAGATCACCGCTCTGACCGGCGGGATCGCCGCGGCCGGGGAGCTCCTGCTGCCGACGCACGGCTTCGTCGGCCTGCTGTCGCGCGCGGCCGCGTTCGCGCTGATCCCGCTGGCGTTGCTCGTGACGGGGTTCGCGCATCCCCAGGAGCTGCGTCGCGTGCGCCTGCTGATCGAGCGCGGGGTGGCGCGTGGCGCGGCCTGAGGTCAGCGTGGTGATGCCGTTCGCGGGGGACGCGGCCGCCGCCGCGATCTCCGCGCGGGTGCTGCTCGGGCTGACGCTCGCGCCGGGCGACGAGCTGATCCTGGCCGACAACTCCGGCCTGGCCGGCGCGGTGGAGGGCCCGACCGTCGTGCTCGTGACGGGAGAGAAGTCGCCGGCGCACGCGCGCAACGCGGGTGCCGCGCAGGCCCGCAACGACTGGATCCTGTTCCTCGACGCCGACACGATCGCGCCCGCCGGCCTGCTCGATGCCTACTTCGAGCAGCCGGTGGCGCCCGGGGTCGGCGCGCTGGCCGGGGAGGTGGTGCCGGCCCCGGGAGGTCGCACGCTGGCCGCGCGCTACGGAGCGGCGCGCAGCTTCCTGCGCCAGGAGGCTCATCTGTCGCATCCGTACCGGCCCCGCGCGGTCGCGGCCAACCTGCTCGTGCGGCGTGCGGCGTTCGAGCAGATCGGCGGCTTCTACGAACGCGTCCGGGCGGCCGAGGACACCGATTTCTGTTGGCGCCTGCAGGACGCCGGGTGGACGCTGGAGATCCGCCCCGGGGCGCGCGTCGAACATCGTTACCGAGCCTCCCTGCGCGAGCTGCGCCGGCAGTGGCGCGGCTATGCGGCCGGGCGAGCGTGGCTGTCGCGCCGCTACGCCGGGTTCGAGCCCGAGCCGGCGGTCGTCCGGGTCGTGTCCCGAGCTGCGCACCGCGGTCGCGGCGCCGGAGCGGACCCGGCCCCGCGTGTCGGGCGAGGGTCGCCGCCGGCCACGGTGGGGCGGATCGAGCGGGCGCGCTTCCTCGCCCTCGATGCGCTGCTGGCCGGCGATGAGCTGGCCGGCTTCGCGCTCTCGAACCGTCCCGCGCAGGACGAGCAGTCGCCCTCGGGGCTGGTGCTCGTCGCCGACCGCTTCCCGGCCGAGGGCGATGAGCTGGTCGAGCTGGCGCTCGCGGTCGCCGGCGCGCGCGTCGAGGCAGCGGCGCGGCCGGAGGCGGTGGCGGCGGTCGGACGGTCGCTGCGCATCGACTTCCGCGAGGACGACGGCGCCGCGTCGCGGCTGTCCGCCGTGGCTCGCGTCGCGGCTCGCCATCCCGTGCGGGCGCTGAGAGACGTGACCGGCGGGGACCCGCATGAGCCCTCGCTGACCGCGCTGGCACCGGCGGTGCTCCGGCTCGTCCGCGACCGCGGCGCCCGCGTGCAGCCCCTGGGCGGCGCCCGGGCCAGGTCCACCGCGCGACGGCTCGCGGCGCTCGCCGGCCGGCCGCTGCACGATCCCGGAGAACCCTGATGCGCGTTCAGGTCGTCGATCCTTCGGCGTTCACCCCTCCGTATGACCAGGCCTTTTGCGCCGCGCTGGCCCGGACCGGCACCGAGGTGGAGCTGATCACGAGCCGCTTCGCGTACGGGTCCGTGCCCGCCGCCGATGGCTTCACGGTGCGCGAGCTCTTCTACCGGCACGCCCGCGGGGCGCCGGGCTCGCGCACGCGCACTGCCGTGAAGCTGATCGAGCACGTGCCCGACATGCTGCGCTACCGGCGCGTTGCCGCCCGCGCCGACATCGTGCACTTCCAGTGGCTCAGCGTGCAGCCGTTGGACGTTCATCTGCTGCCGCGGCGGCCGCTCGTGCTGACCGCGCACGACCTGCTCCCGCGTGAGCCCCGGCCGGGTCAGGCCGGCGCGCAGCGTCGCCTCTACGACCGCGTCGACGCGGTCGTGGTGCATTCCGCCTACGGCCGGCGGCAGCTGCTCGAGCTCGCCGGGGTGGACGCGGACAAGGTGCACGTGATCCACCACGGCGCGTTCGAGCACCTCACCCGCCGGCCCGACGAGGTCGGACTGGACCCCGAGCTGGCCGCGGTCGAGCTGCCGGTGGTCATGTTCTTCGGCCTGCTGCGGCCGTACAAGGGGGTCGACGTGCTGCTCGAGGCCTGGCGCGGGATCACCGGGGCGGAGCTGTGGATCGTCGGCCGCCCGCGGATGGAGATCGCGTCGCTCAGAGCGGCGGCGCCGGCCAACGTCCGCTTCATCCCGCGCTTCGTCAGCGACGCCGAGCTCCCCGCCTTCTTCCGTCGCGCCGACGTGGTGGCGCTCCCGTACAAGCGCACCGAGCGCTTCGATCAGTCGGGCGTGCTCTCGACCGTGCTCGCTTTCGGTCGTCCGGCGGTCGTCAGCGACATCGGAGGCTTCGGCGAGCTGGCCGAGCTGGGGGCGACGGAGCTCGTGGCCCCCGACGATCCGGCCGCACTGCATGCGGCGCTGGCGCGGCTGATCGTCGATCAGGCCGCACGCGAGCGGCTCGCCGCCGCCGCTCGGGCCGCGGCCGCCGGACCGTACTCGTGGGACGCCGCGGCGCGGCAGACGGTCTCGCTGTATCGGGGTCTGCTCGCCCGTTGATCTGCGCGGCAGGGCACCGTGGCCACCACGACCTGAGCAAACGGCGACAATCCGCGCGCCATGACCGCGCTGGTGATCGTGTTCTGGGTCTCCGTCGGCCTGCTGCTCTACGCGCAGGCCGGCTACGGCGTGCTGTTGGCTCTCCTGAGCCGGCTGCGGCGGCCGCGGTCGCCCGCGCCGACACCGGCACAGCCGCTGTCGGTGTCGGTCGTGGTGGCCGCGTACGCGGAGGCGGACGTGATCGGCCGGCGCGTGCGCAACCTGCGGGAACAGGAGTACCCGCGCGAGCTGCTCGAGGTGATCGTCGCCTGCGACGGATCCCCCGACCCGACCGCTGAGCGCGCCCGCTCGGCCGGCGCCGACCAGGTGCTCGAGCTCGATCGCGGGGGCAAGATCCGCGCTCAGGATGCCGGCGTGAAGCGGGCGACGGGCGAGATCGTCGCGTTCTCGGACGCCAACGCGGTGTGGGAGCCCGGCGCTCTGCGCCGGCTCGTGGCGCCGTTCGCGGACCGGCGGGTCGGATATGTGTGTGGTGATGTCCGCTTCGTCAACGAACGCGGGACCAACCAGGAGGGGCTCTACTGGCGCTACGAGATGGCGCTGCGCATGCTCGAGTCGCGCCTGCGGTCGGTGACGGGTGGCAACGGCGCGATCTACGCGACCCGCCGCGAGGCCTACCTCGTCGTCGATCCGATCATGGGTCACGATCTCTCGTTCCCGTTCAACATGGTCAAGCGCGGATGGCTCGCGGTGTACGCGCCCGACGCCCGCGCGACCGAGAAGATGGTGCCCACGATCGAGGGCGAGTTCGCCCGCAAGCGGCGGATGATGAGCCACACCTGGCCGATCGTCCTGCGCGGCGGGATGCTCTCGCCGCGCGGCTACGACCCGCTCTACGCCCTGATGATCGTGTCCCATCGCGTGCTGCGCTACGCGACCCCATTCCTGCACGTGATCGTGCTCGCGACCAGCATCGCCCTGATCGGGCAGGGCTGGGTGTACGCGGTCGCCGTGGCGCTCCAGCTCGCGGTGCTGGCGGCGGCCGCGCTGGCCGGGGTGCTTCGGGCCCGTCCGCTGCTGATCGCGCGCTACTACGTGCTGAGCACGGCCTCACTCGCCGCCGGGTTGTGGGATTGGCTCCGGCGCGGGACGCAGGCAGGCTGGGAGCCGGCCGAGGGAACCCGGTGAGTCCGGTCTCGGCCGCGGCCAAGCGGGCGCTCGACATCACCGTCGCCGCGATCGTGACCGTCCTGTCGGCGCCCCTGCTGGCCGTGCTCGCGTTCGCGGTCCGGATCGAGTCCCCGGGAGATCCGATCTATCGACAGACCAGAGTCGGCAGGGATGGAGCGCTGTTCTCGATCTACAAGCTGCGAACGATGGTCTCCGGCGCGGAGTTCACCGGCGCCGGTCTCGCGATCGACGAGGGGGACTCGCGCATCACCCGCGTGGGCGCCTTCCTGCGGCGCTACTCGCTCGACGAGCTGCCGAACCTGTGGAACGTCCTGCGCGGTGAGATGTCGATCGTCGGTCCCCGCCCGACCGTGCAGGTCCAGGTCGAGCAGTACACCGATCGCCAGCGCGGCCGCCTGGCGGTGAAACCGGGCATCACGGGCTGGGCGCAGGTCAACGGCCGCGCGTCGCTGCCCTGGCCGGAGCGAATCGAGCTCGACCTCTGGTATGTCGAGCACGTATCGCTGCGACTCGACCTGGAGATCCTGGCTCGGACCGCGCGGATGGTGCTGAGCGGTCACGGACTCTACAAAGGAGAGACGGGCGGATGGAAGCCACCGAGCGAGACATAGGCGTGCTGCTGACGGGCGTGGGCAAGCGCTACGACATCGTGTCCGCGTTCGGCCAGCACGCCATCGTGGTCGCCGCCGATCCCAATCCGCTGGCGCCCGCCCAGTACGCCGCCCACCATCGTTGCGCGGTGCCGCGGATCGACGATCCCGGCTACGTCCCCGCGCTCCAGGAGCTGTGCGAGCGCCACAGTGTCGGCGCCGTCGTTCCTCTCACGGACCTCGACATCGAGGTGCTGGCGCACGCGCGGGTCGCCGGCGAGCTGCCGGCGTTCGTCCCCGATCCGGACACGGCGCGGTGCACGTTCGACAAGTACGAGGCGCACCTCCTGCTCGAGCGGCTCGGGCTTCCGTCGCCGCCGACGGTGCTCCCGGGCGAGCCGGTCGCGAGCTATCCGGTGATGATCAAGCCGCGACAGGGATCGGGCGCGCGCTCGATCCACCGCGCCGACGATGCGCGTGCGGCGGAGTTCTTCGTCGGCTACGTCGAGGAGCCGACGATGGTCCAGAAGCTGATGGACGGGCCCGAGTTCTCGATCGACTGCCTGTCCGACCTCGCCGGCTGCTGCCTGAACGCGATCCCGAGGACGATGATCGAGTCGCGCGGCGGCGAGTCGATCAAGGGAACCGTGCTCGCCGACCCCGAGCTGATCGATCTCGGCCGGCGCGTCGTGGAGGCGCTCGAGGTCCGCGGCCCGTGCACGGTGCAGGTATTCCGCGACACCGAGATCGGGCTCGGGATCACCGACGTCAACACCAGGTTCGGCGGCGCGTTCCCGGCGCCGATGTACGCCGCGCTGCCCGGTCGCACCTATCCGGAGCTGATCGTGAGGATGGCCCGCGGCGAGGAGATCCCTCCGCACGTGGGCGAGTTCAGGGCCGGGGTCACCTTCACGCGCTATTTCTGGCAGCTCGAGCTCGATCAGGAGCTGCGGCCGACCGGCCGCGACATCGTGGAGCCGCCGGGTCCACCTGCCCCCGGGTGAGGGGCCGGCACGCGTTCGCTGGACAAATGGCCAAGCCCTCGCTTTTCGGCCAGCAACCGCCCATAATGTGAGGATGGAAGCGAGTGCGGTGCCGCGGCTGGCGCCGGTCGGGGTTGCAGGGATGGTATCGCCGAAGCTGCTGCGTTTGGCATCGGACGATCGTCTGATCGCCCTCATCCGGACCGGAAACAGGGCCGCGTTCGAGGCGGCCTACAACCGACATCACCGGTCGATCCTCTCGTTCTGCCGCCACATGCTCGGGTCCAAGGAGGAGGCTGAGGACGCCGTGCAGCAGACGTTCCTCGCGGCGTACAACGATCTCGTCTCATCCGACAAGCCGATCCATCTGCGCGCGTGGCTGTTCACGATCGCCCGCAATCGCTGCTACTCGACGCTCCGCGCGCGCCGTGAGCATCCCGCCGCGGACCTGGCCGAGCCCGCCACTGAGGGGCTCGCGACGCAGGTGCAGCGCCGTCAGGATCTCCGCGACCTCGTCGGGGACCTCTGTCGCCTGCCCGACGACCAGCGGGCGGCGCTCGTGCTGGCCGAGATGGATGCCCTCAGCCACGAGCAGATCGGCGC
The DNA here is from genome assembly GCA_963816005.1 of uncultured Solirubrobacteraceae bacterium. Lineage (GTDB taxonomy): Bacteria > Actinomycetota > Thermoleophilia > Solirubrobacterales > Solirubrobacteraceae > Palsa-465. The sequence goes on from CAWFKF010000091.1 coordinate 159,203, forward strand.
CGTGCTCGGTGTGCCGCGGGAGAAGGTCAAGGCGCTCGTGTTCCAGGCGCGCGAGTCGCTGGTGGCCAGCCGCAACGCCCGTGAGACCAGTTGCGTCGAGATACGGGAGGAGCTCGCGACGCTGCATGGGGGCGGGCTGCGCCGAGCGAATCTGCGCCGCCACCTGCGCGAGTGCGCCGGGTGCAGCGAGTACCGCAAGGAGATCGAGCGCCAGCGCCAGCGACTCGGGTTGATCCTCCCGGTCGCGCCCACGATCGCCCTCAAGGAGGGCGTGATCGGCATCGCCCTGGGTGGTACGGCGGGCGTCGGTGCGGCCGGCGGTGGTCTGCTCGCCGGCTCGGCACTGAAGGGCTTCACGGTCAAGGGCCTGATCGCGGCCGCGCTGGCCGGAGTCGGCACCGCGGGCACCATCGTCGCGGTCCAGGGCTTCGATCTCGCCCCCGTGCTCCCCCGTCATCAGCCGGGCGCCCACCGGTCCGCCGGTGCGTCCGGGCGCGGCTCCGGCCATGTCTCGGCGGCGCGGTCGACCCGCTCGCCGGCGCCGTCGGCCGCCGCGGCCACGCCGCCCCCGCCCGTGACCGGCCTGTCCGGGAGTGGGTACTCGATCGCGCGGGCGATCCCGGGTGTCCAGGTGCCGGTTCCCTCGGCAGCACCAGTGCTGCAACTCGGCTCGGGCCGCAGGACCGCACCGGGGCGGACGATTCCGGTCAACCCCGCGGTCGTGCCCGCGATCGTCGTCCCGACGCAGCAGGTTGCGCCCACCACGGGCCCGGTCACGTCGGGCGGTATCGGCCAGCCGTTCGTCCCCACGATTACGTCCGGCGCCGAGACACCGGCAGTGGCGGCCGCCGGTCGGCGAGGAGGCTGGGCAGTGGCCGGCGGCCGGGCATCGAGCCGGACGGTGAGCGCGCATGCATCTGTATCCGTCCGGAGCTCAGTCGACCGGAATCGCGGCAGCGCCGCGGCGCCGCGTGACGGCTACGGCGTGCGCAGAGCCTCTATCAGAACCTCCACTGATCAGGCCGTAGGCCGCGGCACGAGCCCCGGTGGCGGCAGTCGCGGTTCGGACGCGTGGGTGTCATCGGGGCCCGCCGGGGCGTCAGGCCCGGTACCGTCTATGGCGCCACCGTCTCAATTCAGGAGGACTGTTCAATGGCAAGAGCTCCCCGCTCGCTCAACGGCCACGTCGTCGCCATCACCGGAGGGGCCCGCGGCATCGGTCGCGCGACCGCCGCTGCGCTGATCGCCCAGGGCGCACGCATCGCGATCGGCGACATCGACGCAGCACTGGCCGAGCGCACGGCCGAGGACCTCGGCGCTGGAACCGTCGGCCTGCCGCTCGACGTGACCAACCGGGCCAGCTTCGAGACCTTCCTGGACGAGGTCGAGAGCCGGGTCGGGCCGCTCGACGTCCTGATCAACAACGCCGGCATCATGCCGATCGGGCCGTTCGTCGAGGAGCCTGATTCGATCGCCCTGCGGATCATCGACATCAACCTGCGTGGTGTGATCTTCGGATCCAAGCTGGCGCTCGCGCGCTTCCTCCCACGGCGGCAGGGACACCTCGTGAATATCGCCTCGATCGCCGGCAAGGCCGGCGTCGCCGGCGGCGCGACGTACTGTGCGACCAAGTACGGAGTTGTGGGACTCAGTGAGGCGCTCCGCCAGGAGCTTTCCGGCACGGGCGTAGACGTCAGCTTGGTGATGCCGATCGGCGTCAACACCGAGCTGTACTCCGGACTGCCCCAGCCTCGCGGGTTCAAGACGCCGGAGCCAGAGGATGTCGCGGCGGCGATCGTCGACGCTCTCCAGCATGGCCGGTTCGAGGTCTACGTGCCCAAGTCGATCGGCGTTGTGATTCGCGCCGCGGCGGTGATGCCGCGCCGGCTGATGGAGGCAGTTGCCAGGCTCCTCAAGAGCGATCAGGCGCTGACCAACCCTGACCACGGCGCGCGAGCCGCGTACGAGGCCCGGATAGCAGAGACGGTCGCCCTGGCCGATCAGCCGGAGGCGGCACCGGCCGAGGGGGAGCCCACGGTCGACAAGGCGGCAGCGGCGGTCGAGCAGGCCGCCACGGCCAAGGACCGCGAGACAGAGACCGTCTGAGCGAGATTGTCGGAGCGCGGCCCGGGAGCTCCCCGGGCCCCGTCCCGTCCTCAGCCCTCCGCGGTCAGCCAGTCGGCGATCAGGCGTCCGATGTCGGCGCCGGCATCCTCCTGCAGGAAGTGGCTGGCGTCGGCGATCACATGGTCGAGCTGTGAGCCCAGCGCGGCGGCGAACCGCTCGCCGGTGCTGAGCGGCAGCACGGGATCCGAGTCCGCCCACAGCATCAGCTTCGGCCGGGCGTCGGTGCGCAGCGCATCGAGCACGCGTTGTCCGGCCGCGGCGCCGCGCATCTCCGGCGAGGTGGGGAGCATCAGCGGAAACGATCGCGCGCCGGCCTTGGCGGCCGGACTCGGAAACGGCGCGTCGTAGGCGGCGATCACCTCGTCGCCCGGATCGCGCTTGCAGGCGCCGCGCACGAGGAAGCCCACCGGCAGGTCCTCGGTCCGGGACACGAAGTCGCGGAACGCGATCCACGCGTCGCTCATCGGCTGATGCCCGGTGAACAGTCCGGTGTCCATCACCGCGATCCTGGAGATCTGCTCGGGATGCTCGACCGCCAACCGCAGCCCGATCGGGCCGCCCCAGTCATGCACGACGACGGTGGCGTCGTGCAGGTCCAGGTCCTTCAGCAGCGCCGCGGTCAGCTCGGTGTGCTTGTCGTAGCTGTACCAGTCGAGGTCCATCGGCTTGTCCGAGCGGCCAAACCCGGCCAGGTCGGGTGCGATGCAGCGGTAGCCGGCGTCGCGGACCGGCGGGATCACCTTGCGCCAGAGGAACGACCAGGTGGGCTCGCCGTGGAAGAAGACGACCGGCTGTCCTTCGCCCTCGTCGAGGTGGGCGAGCCGGAGCCCGTCGAGCTCGCGATAGTGCGAGTCGAACGGAAACTCGGGAAGCCTCTCGAGCAGCTCGTCGGGGGTCCGGAGGGCATCGGTCATGGCGCGCCTTTCGTGTCGGTGGAGTCCGGTCCGCGGGCATCGGCCAGGCCGCTGCCGACACGACCTTATTCTGCTGTGCTCCTCGGGCGCCGGGACACGGTCCTCACCCGCCGTGAGCGACCCGTCGCGATCGTCCTCACACGCCCTGGGCGATCACCCGCGATGCGTCGCCGGCCACGGTGACGTGAATCACGTCCGCCTCCCGGACCCAGGCGATCAGGTTGAGCGCCTGCAGGCGCTCAAGCATCGCCTGCAGGGCGCCGGCCTGCGCTCTGCTCGCGTAGCGGCGCAGGATGTCGAACGCGTAGCCGGTGGTGTCGAGGGAGTAGCCGTCGTAGGCCTCGGGATCGGCCGATCCGGTTTGGATCTGGTAGCGGCCGTCCTGGACCGCGCCCGCCACGGTGAGAGGCGCTGCCGCACCGGACAGCGCCTTGACCCGCGCGGTGAGCTCGATCAGCAGGTCGATCGCGGCGGGGCGCAGACCGCGATAGAGCGCTGCCGGCTCGCCCACGGAGCCGGAAGCGGAGCCGAGCCCGCTCCCGTAGGCGAGCCCGAGCGTCGCGGCATCCGACGGCAGCGGCAGCACGGCCCGGTTTCCGTACGCCGCCCGCAGCGCGCCGGGGTTGGCGAACGAAGTAGTCCGGTCAGGCGGATGCAACACCTCCTCCGCCGAGTCATGTGCGGTCTCGAGCCTGGCCAGGCGGCTCAGCGCGGCGCGATCGGAGCGGTACAACCGCATCACGTTGATCGCGCCGAGCACTCGCCAGTAGTAGAGCGAGGAGTCGTCGCCGAATCCGCTCAGCAGAGTGAAGGCGCCGCCGTGGCGGTCCGGGGCCGAGTCGAAGTACAGCTGTGCGTAGGGCACGGGCCGTCCACCGTCGTAGGCCGCCAGGACGTTCGAGAGGTTGCCGATGCCCATGTGGTACGACACGACGGCGAGATCGGCGCGTCCGAACCGGCGGCCGGCCAGCTCGAGATAACGGACTGTTGCCGCCAGCGCCTTGCGGGGATCGAAGCGATCGTCGACCCGTGCCCGCGCGCGCTCCAGGCGGGCGACGGCGCCGGCCTGACCGAGCGACGACGCTCGGTCGATCGCGGCGGTCAGCGCCCGGCTCCGGGCCAGGTCGATGTGCATCCCCAACAGCGACTGGCCCGTCTCGGCCAGGATCTGCGTCAGCCCGGCCGCCGCTGACGGATCGCTGCCGGCGAGTGCGTCTGATCGCCCGGCGCTCTCGACGAACACCAGTCCCTCGACCATGGCGGGATCGACCGCGGTGCCCGATGTGGCAGCGTCGATCAGCGGGCGGAGCGCGGCCACCCGAGCGGCCGTCGCGAGCGCCCCACCCGGGCTCTTGGTGAACAGCACCTGCGCCTCTCCCGAGGCCGCGCGGGCCTCGAACGCGGACTCGCTGTCGGCGCGGTAGGCGAACGGGTCCGCGGCCGCCGCCGGACGTCCGAGGCCGGGCAGTGGAAGCGGCGCCGGCGCGCCGCCGCGCGACGCCGCCACGACCACGGCGATGACCAGCACCACGGCCGAGCCGAGGAGGGCGAGTCTGGTCCGCTGCCGGCGCACCGAGCTCACGGCGTCTGGGGCAGAAGGCGACTACGACCGTGTCGGATCGGGCACTTAGGGTGAAATGGATGTAGTCCCGGACCCCGAGCAACAGCATGCCCCCGACGGTGGCACCCGGCGCCCGGTCCGGCGATCGCCGGTGCTTCGATCGTCTGCTCCGACACGGAGAACCCGACGGTACCAGCACGTCTCGCGACCACGAGTTCTTTGTAACTACTTATGTAGCGAGGCTCTTTTGGGGGCCTTGTTCGGTTATTGTCAATCGATGTTCGTCAGATGACGAACATCGGATCTTGGCCGGTCGCCGGGCCACCTGCTCGGCCGAGGAGCCTTTTCGTCAATGTAAAGCGAGCGGGTGGTAGGCAAGACAAATGCGCATTCTCGTACTAGGCGGAGACGGCTACCTGGGCTGGCCAACCGCGATCCATCTCTCGGCCGCCGGCCACGACGTGGCCGTATCGGACAACTTCGCCCGGCGCAGCTACGACGAGGAGCTGGGCGTCGAGAGCCTGGTTCCGATCTCCACGCTCGACGAGCGCGTGTCGACCTGGGCGGAGCTGACCGGCAAGACGCTCAAGTCATACGTCGGCGATCTCTGCGACGCCGCGTTCGTGCACGCGATGGTGGGTGACTTCCGTCCGGAGACGATCGTCCACTTCGGACAACAGCGCTCGGCGCCGTACTCCATGATCGATCAGGCCCACGCGGTCTACACGCAGACCAACAACGTCGTCGGCAACCTCAACCTGCTGTACGCGATCGCCGACATCGATCGCGACATCCACCTCGTCAAGCTCGGCACGATGGGTGAGTACGGGACGCCCAACATCGACATCGAGGAGGGGTGGATCGAGATCGAGCACAACGGGCGCACGGACCGGGTCATGTACCCGAAGCGGCCCGGCTCCTTCTACCACCTCTCGAAGGTGCACGACAGCCACAACATCGAGTTCGCCTGTCGCATCTGGGGAATGCGGGCCACCGACCTCAACCAGGGCGTGGTGTACGGGCTCGACACCGAGACGACCAAGCTCGACCCCCGCCTCTCGACGCGTTTCGACTACGACGGAGTGTTCGGCACCGTCCTCAACCGGATGGTCATCCAGGCCGTGCTGGGCCATCCGCTCACGGTCTACGGCAACGGCAGTCAGACGCGCGGGCTGATCAACCTCGTGGACACCGTCGAGTGCATCCGGATCAGCGCCGAGAACCCGGCCGCCGCCGGCGAGTTCCGCGTCTTCAACCAGTTCACCGAGCAGATGTCGGTGCGTCGGATCGCTGACACGATTGCCGCCGACTATCCGGGCGCTTGCACGATCGAGGAGATCGACAACCCGCGGGTCGAGGCCTACGACCACTACTACAACGCCAAGCACACGGCGCTCGTGGAACTGGGCCTGGTGCCGACGCTGCTGAGCGACACGCTGATCGACCACCTGTTCGCGGTCGTCGAGCGTTACCAGGACCGTGTCGATCAGGCCGCGATCCTGCCCACCGTCCGCTGGCGCGAGACGTCGAACGAATTGGCCGGCAGCAAGTGAGCGCGGCGGCTCTCGGTGGCAGGGAGCCCGGGAAGGTTCTCGTCACCGGAGGTTCGGGCTTCATCGGGCGCAATGTCGTCGCATCGCTGCGGGCGGCCGGCGTCCCGGTGCGCGTGATCGACCTCGAGCCCCATCCGGACCCCGACGTGGAGATCGTGCTCGGTGACCTGGCCGAGCCCGACGTCGTGGACGCGTCGCTTGCGGGCGGGATCTCGGGCATCGTGCACCTCGCGGCCGTGACCTCGGTGCTGCGCTCGGTGGAGCATCCGGAGCTGACCTACCGGACCAACGTCGCGGCTACCGCCTCGCTGCTCGAAGCCGCGCGCACGGCCGGTGTGCGGGCGCTCGTGTTCGCCTCGACCAACGCCGTCGTGGGCCCGATGGACGGGCCCGCGATCGCCGAGTCCTCCGTGCCGCGGCCGCTGACGCCGTATGGCGCGACGAAGGCCGCGGCCGAGATGCTCATGTCCGCCTACACATCCTCCTACGGGCTGCGCTGCGCGTGCCTGAGGCTCACCAACGTCTACGGGCCGGGCATGACGCTGAAGGACAGCATCGTCGCCCGCCTGATGCGGGCGATTCGCACCGGGTCGACATTCGAGATCTATGGCGATGGGCGTCAGGTGCGCGACTACGTGCACGTCGCCGACGTGGTGGCGGCGGTCCGGCTCGCGCTGGCGACCGAGAGCTGGCACGGGCCGGTCGTGATCGGGAGCGGCAGTTCGCTCTCGGTGCTCGAGGTCGTCGACGCGGTCCTCGAGGTCACCGGCGCCACGCTCGATCTGCGCCACGGGCCGGCGCGGCCGGGCGAGATGCCCGCCGTTGTGGTCGACCACGGCGTCGCGATCAGCCGCGGCTGGTCGCCCCGCTCCAGCCTGGCCGAGGGATTGGCCGGCGTGTGGGAGGAGTGGTCGGGCGCGGACGTCGCCGCGAGCGCGTCGCGGGCCGGCGCGAGCGCCGGAGGCACGCGGTGAGCATCGCGCCGGTACGTCCGTTCGTGCTCGAGGGCGAGCTGGCCGACCTGGCCCCCGCGGAGCGCGCCGCGGCGGCGGCCTTCCTGCAGGAGCACCCGCCGGGCGACGGCGCGCCGCTGGCCGTTGTCGTCCCGGCCTTCAACGAGGCGCCGACGGTGTCCGCGGTGGTGGCCGAGGTCCCGCCCGAGGCGGCCGGCCTGGCCACCGAGGTGATCGTGGTGGTCGACGGAGCCACGGATACCACCGCGGTCGAGGCCGCTTCGGCGGGCGCGCTGGTGTGCGACGTGCCCACCAATCGCGGCCAGGGCGCGGCACTTCGACTCGGCTACTGGCTGGCTCGGGCTCGCGGCGCGACCGTGATCGCCACGCTCGACGGTGACGGCCAGTACGAGCCGACCGAGCTCGCGCGGGTCGTGTCGCCGATCGTCGGCGGAGAAGCCGACTGGGTCACCGGGTCCCGGCGGCTCGGCAGTGAGTTGACGACCGACTCGGTCCGGCACGCCGGCGTGCGCGTGTTCGCCGCGCTGATCAGCCTCCTGATCGGCCAGCGGATCACCGACCCCGCCTGCGGCCTGCGCGCGATGCGCTCAGAGGTGACGGCGGCGGTGACGCTCGAGCAGCCGCAGTATCAGGCCTCCGAGCTGATGATCAGCGCTGCGCTGGCGGGCTTCCGCCTGGCCGAGGTACCGACCACCATGCGCGACCGCGGCGCCGATGCCACCGCCACCAAGAAGGGCGGCAACTTCGGCTACGGGGTGCGGTTCGCCCGCGCGGTCCTCAGGACCTGGACGCGCGACCGCAGGCCGGCGCGAACGCGGCCGCGCTCCGAGAAGACCCAGAGCTCGTAGACCGCGAACTTCGCGAAGAACAGCAGCACGAAGACCGCGAGGTACGAAGCGGTCACGAGCGCCACGCGAATCCCGTGGTGAGCCGGGATGCTCTGCACCTGCGCCTTCGTCCAGGCGGTCGCAGCCGAGGCCAGCACGAGGGCCACGATCGACGTGGCGACGTAGCCCACCACCTCGCGCCCGATCGCCAGTCGCCCGCGCCGGCGCCAGGCCCAGCGCCGGTTCAGGAACCAGTTCGGTATCGCGCCGGCGACGAACGCGGTCACCGAGCACGTGGTCGTCCCGGCGCCGAGCACGTAGAGCGCGGCGAACACGATCGCGCTCACTCCCGCCGCGACGACGGATCCGATCGTGTACCGGGTGACGCGACCTGCGAGCGGTGAGCCGCGAAAAGTCGCGTAACGATCAGCAAGCACGTCTCCCTAGGGTATCGGGCCGGCTCACTCGGCCGCCCCCGGCGCTAGCTTGCCTTACGGTGCGTTTACATCCCGCCGCTGACCCGATCGTGCTCGACGATGATCTGATCCTCGCCGGCGACTGCCTGGACGCGATGGCCGAGCTCCCGGAGTCGCAGTTCGACCTCGTCTACATGGATCCCCCGTTCAACACCGGACGGGCACAGGCGCGGGCCACGCTGGCGGTGACCGGGGACGAGGGCGGCGACCGCACCGGGTTCGGCGGCCGGCGCTACCGCTCGCGCCTGCTGCAGACGCTCAGCTACGACGACGCGTTCGGCGACTACCTGGGTTTCCTCGAGCCGCGCCTGTCCCGGGCCCGGGTGCTGCTCGCCGCGCACGGCAGCCTGTACTTCCACATCGACTATCGCGAGGCGCACTACTGCAAGCTCCTGCTCGACGAGATCTTCGGGCGCGAGGCGTTCCTGAACGAGATCGTCTGGGCCTATGACTACGGCGCCAAGCCACGCCGGCGGTGGCCGGCCAAGCACGACACGATCCTCGTCTACGTGCGCACACCGGGCGCCCATCACTTCGACGCCGACGCGGTCGAGCGCGAGCCCTACATGGCACCGGGGCTGGTGGCGCCCGAGAAGGCGGCGCGCGGCAAGCGTCCCACCGACGTCTGGTTCCACACCATCGTTCCCACCAACGGCCGTGAGAAGACCGGCTATCCGACCCAGAAGCCCGAGGGCGTGCTGCGCCGGATCGTCGCCGCCTCCTCGCGGCCCGACGGCTGGTGCCTCGATCCGTTCGCGGGGTCGGGCACGCTCGGCGCCGTCTGCCGCGGCCTCGGTCGCCGCTGCGTGCTGATCGACGAGAGCCCGGTGGCGGTCGAGGTGATGCGAGCGCGACTGGGCTAGTTTGCGTCGTGCACGAGGGGCACGAACCGGACTGGGTCGAGCGTCACGCGCGTCAGGCCTCCCGGCGTGCGCGTCACCAGCGTGAGGTACTGGTAGTCGCCGCCGACCGGTGCCACGAGTCGCCCGCCGGCGGCCAACTGATCCTCGAGCGCCTCCGGCAGCAGGAGGCCCGCGGCGGCGACGTTGATGGCGTCGAACGGAGCGGCCTCGGGCAGGCCGAGGCAGCCGTCCCCGGCCAGACAGGTCACGTTGGCAAAGCCGTGCTCGGACAGCGTCCGCCGGGCGAGCTCGGTCAGCTCGGAGTGGCGCTCGATCGTCCACACGTGGCCGGCGAGCTTGGCCAGCAGAGCCGCGTGGTATGCGGATCCGGTACCGACGTCGAGCACCCGGTCGCCGGGTCGCAGATCGAGCAGGTCGAGCATCCGCGCGACGACCAGTGGCTGTGAGATCGTCTGGCCGCAGGCGATCGGGAGGGCCACGTTCTCATACGCCCGGGAGCGCTCCCGCTCGGGGACGAACCACTCCCTGGGGATCGAGGCGATCGCCGCCAGCGTCCGCTCGCTCCCGATCATCGGGCGCAGGCGCTCGGAGAGCTCGATCGACCGGAGCAGCGCATCGTCCTCCGTGCCCTGGGCGGTGTGGCGAGATGGAGTCATGTCTACGACTTTAGGACGCCCGAAGACCTGTTGATTAGGGTCGGGTTGTGGCTGTCACTGGAAGAGCATCCTCTGACAACATTGGCCCCGTGCTCGATCGATCCCGGGTGGCCGGTAAGGCGACCGGCGCGGTCGAGATGACGAGTCTCGACGAGTCGGCGCCGTTCGCATTTGGATCCGTGGCCGCACCGCGCGCTGCGAGGGTGGCCGCTGGGCTGGCTCGGGTCGCCCGATCGGTGCCGTGGGCGGTCTGCGTCATCACCGCCGTCGCCGCCGCACTGCGGTTCGCGGGGGTGGACCACGTCCACGCCAACCAGTTCTACGACGCCGCCGTGCGGAGCATGTCGCTGTCGTGGCACAACTTCTTCTTCGGCGCCTTCGACCCCGGCGGCATCCTGGCGGTCGACAAGCCGCCCCTGGACCTCTGGCTGCAGGTGCTGAGCGTGAAGCTGTTTGGGTGGAACGCCGCCGCCTTGAAGCTCCCGGAGGCGCTCGGCGGGACGCTGTCGGTGCCGCTCCTCTACGACGCCGTGCGAAGGGTCATCGGGCGCCCGGCCGGCCTCGCCGCTGCGACGGTCCTGGCGGTCATGCCGGAGTCGGTGCTCACCTCGCGCAGCGACACGATGGACTCGGTGATGATGCTGCTCGTGATCGGGGCCCTGTGGCTGACGATCCGTGCCTGCCAGACGGGCCGTCACCGGTGGGTCCTGCTGGCCGGCGTATCGCTCGGGGTGGCCTTCAACGTGAAGCTGCTCGAGGCGCTCGTGGCAGCGCCGGCGTTGCTGGTGTTCTACGCGCTCGCCGCGCGGGTGTCGTGGCGTCGCAAAGTCGCTGACGTCGCGATCGCCGTCGCGTCCCTGGTGGTGGTGGGACTGTCGTGGGCCGTCGCGGTCTCCCTCTCGCCCGGCCCACATCCCTATCCGGTCGGATCGACCGACGGGACCGTGTGGAACGTGATGTTCGTGTTCAACGGGTTCGGCCGGGTCTCGAACGCGCCGGCGAGCGCCGTCCCGGGCGGGCCCGGGCCGTTCCGCCTGTTTCAGTCGTCCGCGCGGAACTTCGACGTGCTGTTCGGCTGCGTCCTGATCGCCGCGCTCGCGATCGGCGGCGTGGCGCTGCTGCAGGCGCTCGGACGACGCCTCAGGCACGGACCGGACCCCAACGTGATGGCGCGGGCGTTCGCGGTCGCGCTGATCGTCTGGATCGTCACCGCGACGGCCCTGTTCAGCTACGTCGGCACGCTGCACACCCGGTATCTGGAGGTGGTGGCGCCGGCGGTGGCCGCGGCGATCGGCTTCGGCGCCGCGTCGTTGGCCGGCCTCGCCCCCTGGCGCCGCAAGCCCCGCGGGGCGGCGGTGGTGGCGACCGGCGTCGCGCTCGCCCTCGTCTGCGCCTACACCTTCAACCTGCGGCCGTTCTCGATCGCCTGGGGCGCGGTGGCGGTCACGATCGCCGCCGTCGGCGCGGCGCTGACCGCGGCCTCCCCTGGCCGTCTGGGAGCGGTCGCCAAATGGCTCACGCTGTCGCTGATCGTCGCCGGCAGCGCGCTGTTCCCGGTGCACGAGTCGCTGAAGCTCGTCAGCGCGCACGACAACGACTCGCTCGGCCTCGCGACCCATCCGGCCGCCACCCAGACGGCGCTGTCGCGCTACCTGCAGCCTCGGACCGCCGGCATCCGCTACGAGCTCGCCGTCGATGAGCCACTGGCGCTGGCCCCGCTGATCATCCACGACCAACGGCCGATCTTCCCGCTCACCAGCTTCCACGGGCGTCCGGTGAGAAGCCTCGCCCAGCTGCGCGCCGCGGTGCGGGCGGGTCAGATCAGATACGCCCTGGTGGGCTCTTTCTACTGCTCCCCCCGGCACGCGACCTGGGCCTCGTGCGGCCCGGCCGCGCTGTGGATCCGCAACAACGGCATCGATGTCAGCGCAGCCGCGGGGCTGACCGGCGCATCTAAGCTCTATCTTATGCTGCCATTCTGAAGTCGAGCGGCCAGCAGGGCCGCCGGCGGTCGACGGTGGGTGGGAAGCCACCGCCCGATATCGAATGAGTCGAGCACAGATGAGATCCGTGCCGTCGGGCCCTCCCCGGCGCAACTGGCCGGCCCTCGCGGGCCTGCTGCTGCTTGTCTTGATGGCCGCGCTCGGAGCGGCCCCGGCGGCCAGTGCGCTGGGCAACTGCTCCACGGCGCCCGCACCCGGTGGTCACGGCTCGCACGTCCTCTTCGACGGCAAGAGCCGGTACGTGCTCGTTCACGTCCCGGCGGGCATTCCCAGCGGCGATCGGGTGCCGCTGCTGTTCGCGCTGCACGGGGCCGGTGGCAACGGCGGTGCGATGGAGCGCTACAGCGGCTTCTCGCACCAGGCCGATCTGCACAAGTTCATCGCCGTATATCCCGACGCCGATGGCCCGACGTGGAACATCACCGCCGCTCGCAACCGGCCCGACGACGTCGCCTTCATCGCCGGCCTGGTCAACTCGCTGCAACAGCGGATGTGCATCGATTCCCATCGCATCTATGCCGCCGGTATCTCCAACGGCGCCGGCATGGTGGCGCTGCTCGGGTGCGCGCTCTCGAACGAGATCGCCGCGATCGCGCCCGTCTCCGGGATCTACGACGAGCAACCCTCCTGCCGCCTCAGTCGCCCGGTCTCGGTGCTCGAGATTCACGGTACGGCCGACCAGATCGCCCCGTATTTCGGGACCCTGGGACGGGCCTCGGCGAGCGGGCTGCCCCCCTACGTGAGCGGCTGGGTCCACCGGGATGCCTGCTCGCGCACCGCCTCCGAACACCCGATCGCGACACGCACCACGCTGTACCGTTGGGGCGGGTGCTCGGATGACGCAGAGGTCGAGCACATCAGGATCCAGGGCGGCGCCCACCAGTGGCCCGGCGCCCTCCCGCCCGATCCCGGGCCTCCTTCGACGATCTGCGGCGCCTGCACGATCTGGAGCTTCTTCTCGAGCCTCCCGATCCCCGCCCGGTCATTCAGCGGTGGTACGGGCCTGCCGGGCTGACCCAGTCGCACCGAAGCTGAAGCTCGCGGGGGCGGTGCTGCTGGCCATGGCCGCGGGAGCGTGCGGAGGCTCCGCGATGTCTCAGACCGGCACGCCCGCCGCTGCCGGTCCGGCCGCCTCGACCGCGGCGCGACCCTCCGTGCGCTCCGGCCGGTCCGCGCCGGTGCTGCGCGCGAGCGCGGCCGGAACGCTACCGGCGCCGGTGCAGGCTCCGGCCACGACCGCGCTCGGGACCCGGGTGCTCTTGATCGGCGGGCTCGACCAGGCCGATGAGTCCGTGTCCACGGTGATCGCGGCCGGTCCGAGCGGGGCCACGCGCGTGGCGACGCTACCGGTCGCGCTCCACGACGCGGCCGCCGCCACGCTCGGCGACCGCGCGGTGGTGATCGGCGGCGGCGAGCCCTCGCACGCGGAGATCACGGCAATCGATCCCGCGGGCACCGTCGTCCCCGCCGGCCGCCTGCCCGCCGCGGCCTCCGACGTCGCCGCGGCCACGATCGGTCCGACGGTGTACGTCGTAGGCGGGTACACCGGGACCGCTCCGCTGGACACGATCGTCGCGTGGTCGGGCTCGGGCGCCGGCCAGGTCGTCGCGCGGCTGCCGGCGCCGGTCCGCTACGCGGCCGTCGCTGCCGTCGGGGGCCGGCTGATCATCGCCGGCGGGACCAGCGGCGACACGGCGCTGCGGGCGGTCTATGCGTTCGACCCGGCTACGGGCCGGGTGGCGCGGATCGGGAGCCTGCCCCGGCCGCTGACCCATGCCGCGGGCGCGGCGCTCGGCGGGAGCGTGTTCGTGATCGGCGGCCGCGGGCCGGGCGCGGACACGCAGACGGCCGCGATCCTGGCCATCGATCCGGCCAGCGGTTCGGTCAGGCGCGCCGGGCGCCTTCCGCGCCCGCTGTCGGATGTCGGTGCCGCGACGGTCGGCGGCCGGATCATCGTCGCAGGGGGGCGTGGCCCGGCCGGGGTGCTCAGCGACCGGATCTACAGCTTGTCGCCGCGGGCGTTGGCGCCATGAGGCGGTTCGCGGTCGGATTGCTGCTCGGCGTCGCCGCCGTCGCCGGGCTGGTCCTCGTGCTCGGACAGACGGGCGGCAGCCCGCGGCACCGGGCGGCCCGGACCTCGGCGGCGAGTCGGGGCGCTGTTGCGCGCGGGGCTGCGCCGGCGGGCGGGGCTGCGGCGGGGAGCGGGCGTGTGCCACCGCTGGTAGACCCGGCGAACGTCTACGCGGCCGACGGCACGGGCGACCTCTCGCCCGTGGTACGCGGATTCCGATCGCTCGTATACGTGCCCAACAGCGCCAGCAACACGGTCGACGAGATCGATCCGATCACCTACCGGATCGTGCGCCACTTCGCGGTCGGCACCCTGCCCCAGCACGTGGTTCCCTCCTACGACCTGCGCACGCTGTGGGTCACCAACGATCTCGGCAACAGCCTGACGCCGATCAACCCCGCCACCGGCGTGCCCGGTCGTCCGGTGCCGGTCACCGATCCCTACAACATGTACTTCACGCCCGACGGGCGCTACGCCATCGTGATGGCCGAGCAGCTGCGGCGGATCGACTTCCGCGACGCGCACACGATGCGGCTGCACCATTCACTCGCGCTCCCGGCCTGCGCCGGGGTCAACCACGCCGACTTCACCGCCGACGGCCGCTACATGCTGGCCAGCTGCGAGTTCGGGTCGGCCATGGTGGTCGTCGATGTCGCGCGCGAGCGCATCGTGCGGCTGATCCGCCTGCGCGCCCTGGCCTCCCCGCAGGACGTGAAGCTGTCACCCGACGGGCGACTCTTCTACGTCGCCGACCTGACCTACGGCGGCCTGTGGGAGATCGACGCCAAGCGCTTCCGCGTGGTCCGGTTCCTACGAACGGGAGCTGGTGCCCACGGCCTGTATCCGAGCCGTAACGCCACCGTGCTGTACGTCTCCAACCGATCGGCCGGAACGGTGTCGGTCGTCAGCTTCACCACGCGACGCGTGGTCGCGACCTGGACGATCCCCGGCGGGAGCCCGGACATGGGCGGCGTCTCGGCGTCCGGCCACGTCCTGTGGCTCTCGGGCCGCTACGACGCGGAGGTCTACGCGATCAACACGACCACCGGGAGGCTGATCCGCCGGATCCCCGTCGGTGACGGCCCGCACGGGCTGTGCGTCTATCCGCAACCGGGACGCTATTCGCTCGGTCACACGGGCGTATTCCGCTGACCTCGCGCCGGCAGCGGGCGTGCGAGAATCGGCACCGATGACTGCGAGCCCCAATCTGCAACGGGTGCTGCTCGCGGTGCTGGCGATCCTGCTGGCCGCGATCGGCGTCGTGGCGTTCACGGGTTCCCGTCATTCCGGCGCGCCCGCCACGACGTCCAAGTTCGCCGGCCCGACGCTGCCACCGGGGCTGCGGGCGGCCGACTTCACCCTCACCGATCAGGACGGGCACCGCGTGACCCTGTCCTCCTACCGCGGCCACGTGGTCGTGCTGACCTTCATCCATTCACTGTGCAAGGACGCCTGCCCGTTCATGGTCGAGCAGATCAAGGGCGCGCTGAACGGCCTGCCCGGCAACGGGAGCGCCGTGCCGGCGATCGGCGTCAGCGTCGCTCCCGCCGAGGACACGCCCGCCAACCGCCGCGCCTTCCTGGCCCAGCACCGTATGACCGGTCGGCTCGAGTTCGTCAACGGCCCCCGGAGCGCCCTGAGCCGGGTCTGGCACGACTACGCGATGCAGCCCGTGCAGGGCAACATCGACCACTCCACCTTCGTTCTGCTGATCGACAAGCGCGGCATCGAGCGCGTCGGCTTCGCCGCCGACCAGCTCACGCCCGAGGGCCTGGCCCACGACATCCGGGTGCTGGAGGGCGAGCCGGCGTAAGGGGGGCGGGCCGTCGCGGGTGTCGTTGCGCGTGACGCAAGCGGCTGCTGGGGACGGGGTTGGATCAACCCGCTGGGGCGTCTAGCGCCCGGCAGCCCAGGCCCAGGCGATCAGCAGCGCCTGCAGCGGGAGCCGCGCCAGCAGCGCCGGACGGCCACCGGGGATCTGCCGGTAGCGCTCCGGGTGCAGCGCCATGTGCAGGTTGGCCGGGAACACGGCCACGAGCGTGGCGATGTTCCACCAGCTCGCCCAGCGGCGTGAGCGCGGAGACAGCGCCCCCGCCCCCCCGACGATCTCGGTCACGCCGCTGGCGTACACCAGCTCGCGCTTGGCGGGCAGGTAATCGGGCACGATCGCCTCGTAGGTCCGCGGGATCACGAAGTGGAGGATCCCGGCGAAGATGAACAGCGGTCCGAACAGACGTTTCACGGCCGCGCAGTCTAGGCAAACCGCGCCGCGCCTCGCGCCGCTTCCGGCGCGCGCCTCAGTCCTCGGTCTCCCGGTCGACCAGCACCCGCTTGAGGACCTTGCCCGTCGTGTTGCGCGGCAGCTCGTCGACGAACTCGACGTCGCGCGGGACCTTGTAGCGGGCGAGGTTGTCCTTGACGTACTGCTTGACCTCGGCCTCGTTCAGCTGTGCGCCGTTCCGGGGGACCACGATCGCCTTGAGCCGAGCGCCGAACTTCTCGTCCGGGACTCCGATCACGGCGGCCTCGGATATCCTCTCGTGCTTCATCAGCAGTTCCTCGATCTCGGCCGGGAACACGTTCTCGCCGCCCGACACGATCATGTCGTCGTCGCGGCCCTCGACGAACATGCGGCCTTCGGTGTCGAAGTAGCCCACGTCGCCGGTGGCCATCAGGCCGTCGATCATGTCCTTGCTGCCGCCGCCCGTGTACCCGTCGAACAGCATCTCGTTGCCGACGAAGATGCGGCCCCGCTCCCCGGGCGCCACCTCCTTGCCGTGCTCGTCGAACAGCTTCACGATGGTCCCGCGCGGCGGCTTGCCGGTGGTGCCGGGCGCGGCGTGCAGGTCCTCCGGCGTGGCGATCGTCGCCCAGGCGACCTCGGTCGAGCCGTACAGGTTGTAGAGGACGTCGCCGAACGCCTCGAGGCCGTGCCGGGCCAGCGGGGCCGGCAGCGCCGAGCCCGACAGCGCCAGCACTCGCAGCGACGAGTGGTCGTGGCGGCGGATCTCCTCCGGGCCGAGGTCGAGCATCCGCTGCAGCATCACCGGGACGACGACCAGCGTGTCGACCTTGTGCGCCTCGATGTCCTCGAGCGTCGTCAGCGGCTCGAAGCGGCGGCGCAGCACGAGCGTGCTCGACAGCGCGAGGGCAAGCAGCAGGTGGGAGTAGCCCCAGGTGTGGAACAGCGGCGCCGCGTCCGCGGTCACGCCCCGGGCGCGGAGCGGGATCTTGGACAGGATCGCCCCGAGCGGGTCGAGGCCCGTCGGGGCGCCGCGCGACGCCCCCTTCGGCGTCCCGGTCGTTCCCGAGGTGAGGATCGTCTGTCGCCCGTGCTGCGCGGGCGCCACGACATCGCTGGCGTCGCCCATCGCGATCAGATCCTCGAGCGCCGGGTCGCTCGACGGCTGGTCGGCGTCGCCCACCCAGGCCACGAACCGGCGGCCCTCCTCTACGGCGTCGCCGATCAGTCCGAGGAACTCGTCGTCGCAAATCACGCAGGCGGCCTGCTCGCGCTTGACCACGTCGGCGATCTGCGGACCGGCGAACCCGGTGTTGAGGTAGAGCATGTTGGCGCCGAGCTTGGAGCAGGCAATCGTGGCCTCCACGAACCCGCGGTGGTTGCGGGCCAGCAGGGCGACGCTGTCGCCCTCGTTGACGCCGTGGTCGGAGAGAGCATGGGCGAGCGCGTTGGTGCGCAGGTGCAGCTCGGCAAAGGTGACCTGGCCGCGCTCGTCGATGATCGCCCGGGCGTCGGGACAGCGCGCGGCCGAGGCGGCACAGGCGGCGGCGGGCGTGGCCCCGAAGCGCCACAGTGCGATCCCGGCCTTGAGCAGCCGGCCGGGCATCGTGGGCCCGAGCAGCCCCGACTCGGCGATCCGCCGGAGCGTGTCGAACTTGTATGCGACGGGCTCGAGGCGCATCTCCGCCGACCCTATTCGGGCGCTCGGGTCCCGTCAAACGCAAGCGGATCCTGCGGCGAGGTTGGGCTTCGGCGACGGCATCGCTAGACCGAAGTTCCCCCGCTAGAGCTGCTCGAGCGCGTCCTCATAACGCGTGTGGTGCCGCCAGCAGCTCTGTGATGTGGACGAGGAACCGAGCGGCCTGCTCCCCGAACAGGATCCGGTGGTCACACGCGAGCGAGAGCGACATCGCGTACCCGGGCACGATGGCCCCATCGCGCACCAGCGGCGTTTCCCGCACCGCCCCGGCCGCGAGCGCCGCTGCCTGCGGCGGCACGATCACCGCGGTCGCGCCCGCCACCCCGTAGCGGCCGAGATTCGTGACCGTGAAGGTGGCGCCCGACAGCTCCGGCGGCGTGATCTCGCCGCTCCTGGCGCGTGCGCTGAGCCGCTCCAGCTCGTGCTCGAGCTCGCTCGCCGGTTTGCGATCGGCGTCGAACAGGGTCACCGCGACGAAACCCTCCGGCGTGTCGACCGTGAGCGCGACGTTGACCCGCGAGTAGAGCTCGTAGCGCCCGTCGCGGTAGGCGGCGTTGGCCCGCGGGGTCCGGCGCAGCGCGAGCGCACACGCGCGAGCCAGCACCGCGTCGAGCGACGGGCCGCCGGCGTCGGCCGAGGCCAGCGCGGCGTAGCCGGACATGTTGGCGTCGGCGCGCAGCTCGGTGTCGGGGATCGTCGCCCGGGCCTCGGCGCTGCGCCGGGCGATCGTGCGCTCGATGCGGCTCGGCTCCTGCAGGCGCGTCTCGCCCCGGCCGGTCGTGGATTCGGGAGCGGCGGCGCCGGAGTCAGGTGCAGCGGCGGGCGGATCGGTCATGCGGCCAACGGTGCCATTAATCGCGCTCCTGCGCGCCCGCGTCGCGGCCTTCCCAGGTGCGCATGAACTCCTCGGCGCTGAGGCCGACGAGGTCAGCGCGGAGCTCGCGCAGCAGCCCCTTGACCTCCTTGACCGGGAGATCCCAGAACAGGACGACCTCGCCGTCGTCGATCGAGACCACCTCGAGCCGGTCGAGCCGGTTGGGGTCGCCCAGGAAGGCCGGCTCGTGGCTCGATCGGGACACGATCAGCTCGAAGTGCCGGTTGGCCTTCACGGCTCGCTCGCGCCCAGTGCGGCCGCGGTCGCACGCACGGCGTCCTCGCCGTCGAACACCATTCCCGCGACCCGGATCGCCGGCAGCGAGACGACGCCCGCGCTGCGGGCGCGCTCGTTCGCCGTGTCCAGGGCCGTGCGCACCGACCGCAGTCCGATCCCCTTGAGCACGGCGGTGGGATGCATCTCGCACGCGGCCGCGGCGATCAGCAGCGTGTCCCGGTCGCCCAGGTCGCGGCCCCCGGCGAAGGCCTGCCGGAACGCCGCCAGCGAGAACGCGACCGCGCGGCCGACGTGCTTGGCGTACGTTGCGGTGAGCATCGCGAGCTCCGTCTCCGGTGGCCACGGGCTCGGCCAGCGCAACGGCTGCAGATGCTGCTCGCGGACACGCCGCTCGACCTCGGCGCGGTCGGGCTCGGTCGCGGCGCAATGGCCGCCGAGGGCCGCCCCGAGCACCGGCTCCCACTCGGGGGCCGCCGGGAGCTCGCCCATGATCCGCTCGGCGGCCAGGTAGCACGCCGGACTGCCGAGGTCGTAGAAGAAGATCGGCTGCGCCGGTTGCGGCACGCCGCTCACGTCAACCGTGGATCAGCCACCCGTCGGCGGCCCGGGCGGCTTCCATCACTCCCTCGGAGAGGGTGGGATGGCCGTGGATCGTGCGGGCGACCTCGGGGTAGCCGCCCTCGAGCGCCTTCGCGTTGACGAGCTCCTGGATCAACTCGGTCGCCTTGCTGCCGACGATATGGCCGCCGAGCAGCTCGCCGTACTTCTTGTCGCCGACGATCTTGATCATGCCGGTGCGGTCGCCGTACACGGTGCCGGCGCCGACGGCACCGTACTGGAGCTTGCCCACCGCCACGTCGTAGCCCTGCTCCTTCGCCTGCGCCTCGGTGAGGCCGAAGCTGGCCACGTTGGGCGTGCAGAAGGTGGCGCGCGGGATGTCGATGTACTCGATCGGATGCGTGGCCAGCCCGGCCGCGTCCTCGACCGCGAGCACGCCCTCGTCGGAGGCCTTGTGGGCCAGCGCCGGACCGTGTACGAGATCGCCGATCGCGTAGATCTTCTCTGCGCTGGTGCGCATCGCGCCGTCGACGGCGATCAGTCCCTGCTGGTCCAGCTTGACCCCGGCCGCCTCCAGCCCGAGCGCCTCGATGTCGGGGCCGCGCCCGGCAGCGATCACGAGCCAGTCGGCCTCGCCGGACTGCTCGCCGTAGCTGAATGTGACGCTCGAGTCGCCGGACTCGACGTTCTGCACCAGCGTGCCGGTGTGGATCTTCATGCCCTGCTTCTTGAGTCCGCGCTCGGCCAGCTTCGAGATGTCGGCGTCCTCGGTCGGGAGGACCCGGTCGAGCGCCTCGAACAGCAGCACCTCAACGCCGAGGCGGGCGTAGGCCGAGGCGATCTCGGCTCCCGAGGCGCCGGCCCCGACCACGGCCAGGGTGCGCGGCAGCCGCTCGAACGCCCACGCCTCCTCGGTGCCGATCACGCGGCCGCCGAAGCTCGTGCCCGGGATCGGGCGCTTCACCGATCCGGTGGCCAGCACGATCGCCTTCGCGTCGATCGTCTGTCCGCCGACGCTGACCTTGCCGCCCCCGGCGAGCACGCCCTCGCCCGCGATCACCTCGATCGAGTTCTTCTTGAACAATCCGGAGACGCCGCCGGTGAGCGTCGAGATGACCTTCCGGCGCCGGTCGCTGACGGCGTCGTAGTCGACCTTCGGCTCGCCCACGGTGATCCCGAAGTCGCCGGCCTCGCGGATCTCGGACAGGACGTCGGCGACCCGGAGCACCGCCTTGGCGGGGATGCAGGCGTAGTTCAGGCAGCGCCCGCCGACGCGGTCCTTCTCGACCACCGCGGTCTTCATCCCGAGCTGCGCCGCCCGGATCGCGGCCACGTAACCGCCGGGGCCCGAACCGATGACGACGCAATCGCAAGCAGAGTCAGCCATCCGGGCGCGGAGCCTAGCTGAACCCGCCTGGCCGCGGTCGGCGAGCCGCCGCCGCCGGTCCTCCAGCGTCGTTTAGCGCCGCGGCGGGGCCGGCAGCTGCAGCCGGCCGAGGATCCGCACGAGCTTGTAGAACAGGATCCCGCCGGGCACGATCACGGCCAGGCAGATGGCGGCGCCGAGCACGCTCGAAGCGCGGATCAGCGCCAGCGAGAAGCCGAGCAGGCCGATTGCCAGCAGCGTCTGAAAACCGAGCACGGCCCAGTAGCGCATGCGCCACACGCCGACCGCGCAGACCAGCATCAACCCGCAGAAGATCAGGATCTCGGCCAGGTGCGGCTGCTGGCCTCCGAGCTTGGGCTTGGTGCCGGCGACGAAGAGGACGAAGTTGACCGCGCCGAGCAGGAACGCGACCGCGACGCTGATCTTGATCGACCATGGCCGTTCGCCATCGGCGAACGGCTTCAGCGTCGCCCGCACGGCGGCGTTGCGCTCCTCCGAGCGGCTCGGCCGCGCTGGGGCGTCGCCGGCCGCGGGCAGCGGCGCCGTCTTGACCGCGGCAGGGGGAGGCTCGCGCCGCCCGCGCTTGCGGCTACGTTGTCCCAACGGTCTCCTCGGTGGGCTGCGCGTGCGCGGCGATCGCCGAGCGCAGCCGCCGCGCGGTGGAGTCGGGGTGCTCGGCATCGGTGAGCGCCCGCACCACGGCGACCCGGCTCGCCCCGGCCGCACGGACGGCCGACACGTTGTCGGACGCGATGCCACCGATGGCGAAGAACGGGGTCCGCGCATGGGTCGCGGCGTACCGCACGAGCTCCAGGCCGACGGCGGGCCGCCCCGGCTTGGTCGGGGTCGCGTGCACGGGGCCGACGCCGATGTAGTCGACCTCGCCGTCAACGGCGTCGATCTGCGCCGGCGAGTGGGTCGAGAGGCCGATCAGCCGGTCCGGACCGATCAGCTCCCGCGCCCGGCGCGGGGCGACGTCGTCCTGTCCCACGTGGACGCCGTCGGCGCCCGCGCGCGCCACGAGGTCGGGCCGGTCGTTGAGGATGAACAGCGCACCGTGCACGGCGCACACGCGGGCGAAGATCCCGGCCACCGCGAGGATCCGCTCGTCAGCCGCGTGCTTGCAGCGCAGCTGGATCACATCCACGCCGCCGTCGAGCACAGCATGCAGGAAGCTCTCGGGTTGCTCGTCGCAGACGAGGTAGAGCCGTGAGTCGGCGAGGCGCTGGCGGCGATGGTCCACGCCGCAAGTCTGGCATGAGTGCCGCGCTAGCATTGGCGGTACGGGAGCCCGACCACTGAGCTGAGAGGGCGGATACGAGGTCCGCCGACCGTCTGAACCTGACCCGGATAATGCCGGCGCAGGGAGGAGGCAAGTGACAAACCGCAGCACATCATTCGACGTCGCGGTCATCGGCGGCGGCGTGATCGGTCTCGGGGTCGCGTGGCGCGCGGCCCAGCGGGGCATGGACGTGGTGCTGCTCGAGCGCGACCAGGCCGGGTCAGGCACCTCGCGCGTCGCGGCCGGGATGCTGGCCCCCATCACCGAGGCCGACCCGGGCGAGCAGCCCCTGCTGGCGCTCGGTCAGGCGAGCGCCGCGGCCTATCCGCGCTTCGTCGCGGAGCTGTCGCAGGCGAGCGGGATGGATACCGGCTACCTGGCCTGCGGAACGCTGATGGTCGCCCGGGACGCCGACGAGAGCGAGGCGCTCGAGCGCGAGCTGGCGATGCGCGAGGCTCTCGGCCTGCCGGTGCGGCGGCTGCGGGCGAGCGAGGCGCGCCGCATCGAGCCGGCGCTGGCCCCGTCGCTGCGCCTCGCGCTGGGGATCCCTGACGATCACGTGATCGAGCCCGCCAAGCTGACGGCCGCCCTGGCCGCTGCCGTGATGCGGGGGGGCGGAGAGCTGCGCGAGGCCACGGCCGTCTCCGACGTATTGGTTCAGGGGCGGCGCGTGGCCGGTGTGCGCCTGCTCGACGGATCGGAGCTGCGGGCCGAGCATGTCGTTCTCGCCGCAGGGATCTGGTCGGGGCAGATCGGCGGCCTCCCGCCAGAGTCACATGTGCCCCTGCGCCCGGTCAAGGGCCAGGTGCTGCGCCTGCACGATCCGTCGGGGCCTGGGCTGCTGACCCGGATCGTCCGCATGCCACCCGGGTACATCGCCCCCCGCGGGGACGGTCGCTACGCGCTCGGTGCGACGATGGAGGAGCGCGGATTCGACACCACCGTGACCGCCGGTGCGGTGTTCGAGCTGCTCCGCGATGCCCTCGAGCTGGTGCCGGGCGTCTCCGAGCTGGTGATCGACGAGCTGTGTGCCGGTCTGCGCCCCGGGACTCCGGACAATCTGCCGGCGATCGGGCCCGGTTCGCTGCCCGGTCTGCACTGGGCGGTGGGTCACCACCGCAACGGGATCCTGCTGACTCCGGTGACAGCGGAGCTGGTCGTCGCCGAGCTGGCCGGGGAAACCCCGCCGGCGTTCGCCGATGCATTCGATCCGGGGCGCTTCGCCGGCGCCACGGTGGGCGGTGGCGAGTGACGGTGATCGTCAACGGCGAGCGCCGCGAGCTGCCCTCGGGCGCAACCGTCGCGCACGTGGTGGCGCTGCTGTCCGGCGATGAGGACGCGCGCGGGGTCGCCGTGGCGGTGGAGGGCGAAGTGGTTCCGCGGACGACCTGGTCGAGCACCAGGCTGTCGGAGGGCGCCCGGGTCGAGGTCGTGGCGGCGATTCAGGGAGGATGAGGGAGATGGACGAGACCCTGACGATCGCCGACCGTGAATTCCGCTCGCGGCTGGTCCTCGGGACCGGCGGGTTCAAGAGCCACGACGTGCTCGCTCGTGCGCTGGAGGTCTCGGGCGCGGAGATGTGCACGGTCGCGCTCAGGCGGCTCGACCCCGACGCGCGCGGCTCGATCCTCGACGTGCTCGACGCGTCCGGTGTGCAGGTGCTACCGAACACCGCGGGTTGCTTCACGGCCCGCGATGCCGTCGTCACCGCCCGCCTGGCGCGGGAGGCGTTCGCGACCGACTGGATCAAGCTCGAGGTGATCGGGGACGATCGCACGCTGCTGCCCGACGCGGTCGAGCTGCTCGTGGCGGCCGAGCAGCTCGTCGACGAGGGCTTTGTCGTGCTCCCGTACACGACCGACGATCCGGTGCTGGCGCGCCGGCTCGAGGACGTCGGGTGCGCGGCCGTGATGCCGCTGGGCTCCCCGATCGGCAGTGGGATGGGAATCCGCAATGCCTACAACATCGCGATCATCGTCGACCGCGCCGGGGTGCCGGTCGTGCTCGACGCCGGCGTCGGAACGGCCTCGGATGCGGCGATCGCGATGGAGCTCGGGTGCGACGCGGTGCTGTGCGCGAGCGCCATCTCCCGCGCGCACGATCCGGTCGCGATGGCCGAGGCGATCCGGCTCTCGGTCCAGGCCGGGCGGCTGGCGCTCCGCGCGGGGCGGATCGCGCGGCGCCGCTACGCCGAAGCATCGACGCCGGAGGAGGGCATGCCCGAGTTCGGTCAGCCCGCCCACGCCGAATGACGGTCGACGAGCTGATCGACCGCTGGGAGGCGGCCTGGTCCGGCAAGGACGCGAGCGCGTTCGAAGCCGTGATCGCTCCCGACCTGCACTACGAGGACCCACTCACCGACGAGCCGCTGGAGGGATTCGACAGTCTGGCCCGCCACGCCGAGCGTCTGTGGAGCGCGTTTCCCGACGCTCGCCTCGAGCGCACCGGCGCGCGCCTGGACGACGGCCGCTTCGTGGCCGCCCCGGCCAAGCTGCTCGGAACCCACAGAGCGCCGCTCGAGGGCCTGCCCGCCACCAACAGGTTCGTCGTGGTGCACTGCGTCTTCTACTGCGAGCTCGAGCACGAGCGCCTGCTCCGCGTGCGCGCGTTCTTGGACCTCTACGACGCGGCCACCCAGCTCGGCGTCCTGCCCGCCCGCGGGACCCTGGGCGAGAAGGCGCTGCTGATGCTGCGCGGCTTCGGGCTGCGGGCCAACCGGCCGTCAGCTCCTTGAGTCCCGCTCCATCAAGTCCGCGGCCCGAACTGCCGATTACAGGAGATGGGCCCCGATGGTGACGCTGATCGAGATAGCGCGCTGGCTGTGCGACCGGGCGGATGCGATCTATCGCAGATTTGCGGTGCGGCCGCGCCGCGATCGGCTCCTGCTCGGGTCCGAGCAGCGCTTCCGGCTCGCGTTCGACAACGCTCCGATCGGGATGGCGCTGGTGGCCCCCGAGGGGCACTGGCTGCGGGTCAACCGCGCGCTGTGCGAGATGACCGGCTACACCGAGGGGCAACTGCTCGGCCGCACCTACCAGGAGATCACCCACCCCGATGATCTCGATGCCGACCTCGAGCAGGTCCGCCGGATCCTCGCGGGCGAGATCCGGACCTACGAGATCGACAAGCGCTACCTGTGCGCCGACGGGTCCGCGCTGTGGACGCTCCTGTCCGTCTCGCTGGTGCGCGACAGCGACGGCGAGCCGCGCTACTTCATCAGCCAGATCCAGGACATCAGCGAGCGACGCCGGATCGAGGCGGCCAACGCGCGCGCCCGCCGCTCGCTCGTGGAGGCGCAGTCGATCGCCGGGATGGGGAGCTGGGATTACGAGCTGACCGGCAGCCGGTCGGGATCCTGGTCGCCCGAGCTATGGCGGATCTTCAGCCTCGAGCCGCGCGAGAACCCCCCGCAGCTCGAGGAGCTGGTCGAGCTGATCGATCCCGACGATCGCCCGCGGGTCCTGGCGGCGATCAGCGGCGCCGACGCCTCCGAGCGGATCGAGGACGAGCTGTGGATCGCTCAGCCCTCCGGCGCCCGCGTGCGGGTCGCCATCCGAGCCCGGGTCGACCGCGACGGTGACGGCCGTCCCACGCACGTGCGCGGAACGGTCCAGGACATCACCCGCGAGCACGCGGCCCGACAGGAGCTCGGGCACCGGGCCGAGCAGCTCAGGACGCTGGCGCGAAGCTTCCCGCGCGGCTGCATCGTGCTGTTCGACACCGAGCTTCGGTACCTGATCGCCGACGGCCCGGCGCTGGCCGACTTCGGTCACTCGCCCTGCGATCTCGAGGGCAAGACCGTCGACGAGGTGTACTCGCCGAACACGGCCGGACCGCTCAAGGCCCGCTTCCGCAACGCGCTCGCCGGGGAGGAGCTGCGGTTTGAGACGGTCACCCACGACCGCAGGGTGTACGACTCGCGGATCGCCCCCGTGCACGACCAGCACGGCAACGTGATCGGCGGGTCGGTGGTCACCACCGACGTGACCGAGCGCGCGGAGCACAACGCTGAGCAGACGGCGCTCGGCCAGATCGCGACGCTCGTCGCCCACGGCGCCGGCCCGGCCGCGGTGTTCCAGGCCGTCGCCGAGCAGGTCGCGAAGCTGTTCGCGGCCACCTGCGGCAGCATCATCCGCTTCGACCGGACCGCGGGCCGCGGAGTGATCGTCGGAAGCTGGACGGTCGACGGCAACGACGTTGGCGGGGAGACGTTCGCGCTCGACGGCCCGAGCGCGGCCGCGAACGTGTTCCGGACCGGTGAGACGGTGCGGATCGAGAGCTATCCGGAGACGGGCAAGGACGAGGTGCTCCGGCAGCTCGAGCTCCAGGGCGCGATGAGTGCTCCGGTCACCGTGGGCGGAACGCTCTGGGGCGCCGTCAGCGCCGGCTTCGGAGGTGTCCCGGTTCCGGTCGGCGCCGCGGCCCGGCTGGCGCGGTTCGCAGAGCTCGTGGCGGTCGCGATCGCCAACGCCGAGACGTGGAGCACCCTGGCGCACCAGGCGGCGACGGATCCCGTCACAGGGCTCGCCAACCATCGGGCGTTCCATCATCGGCTGCGCGCCGAGGCCGAGCGCGCGCGTCGCTACAAGCGCACGCTCAGCCTGGTGCTGTTCGACCTCGACCACTTCAAGCAGATCAACGACACCCACGGTCACCAGGCCGGCGACGAGGTGCTGGCCGAGACCGCGCGTCGGATCGCGGCCGAGGCCCGGGAGGGCGAGTTGGTGGCCCGGATCGGCGGCGAGGAGTTCGCCTGGCTGATGCCCGAGACCGGGCAGGAGGGCGCCTACGCGGCCGCCGACCGGGCGCGCCGGGCGATGCAGGGCGAGCCGTTCGACCTGGTGGGAGCGGTGACGATCTCCGCCGGCGTGTGCTCGAGCGATTACGCCACCGGCGCCGAGGATCTGGTGCGACTCGCCGACCGGGCGCTGTACTGGGCCAAGGAGGGAGGGCGCAACTCGACCTTCATCTACACCGAGGGCGCGCGGACCGCCCTTGCCGAAGCCCCGCCCGCGCCCGAGCGCCTGCAGACGATGTCCAGCGTCAGGGCGCTCGCCCGGGGCGCAGCTGCTGGCGCTCGCCGACGCCTGGGACGTGATGACCGAGAGCCGCTGCTACAAGCCCAGCAAGACGATCCGCGAGGCGCTGAGTGAGTGTGCGCGGGAGAGCGGGGCTCAGTTCGCGCCGCAGGCGATCACCGCGCTGGTGCGGCTCGCGCGGCGCGGGGCGCTGAGCACGCAGTTGGCAGAAAGCGTCCGCCCGTAGTCATTGCGGCCAAGCCGCGGTCCCGGCATGATCGCGGCATGGACAACCTCCTGGCGCCGCAGCGAAGTCGCCGGATCGTGCTCGTCGCCTTCCCCGATGTCCAGTTGCTCGACGTCAGCGGCCCGACCGAGGTGTTCTCGCTCGCCGAGCGCGCCGCTCCGGGCGCCTATGCGATCGAGCTGGTGAGCATCGGCGGCGAGCCGGTCCGCGCCTCCAGCGGCCTCACGCTGCTGGCGCACTCCTCGACCGCGGCCTGCCGCGGCGTGATCGACACACTGCTCGTTGCGGGCGGCCTCGGCGCCCGCGATGCGGTGCGCGACGAGCGGCTGGTGTCCTGGATCAGGCTCGCGGCGCGCCGGTCGCGACGCGTGAGCTCCGTCTGCACGGGGGCGTTCCTGCTCGCCCGGGCGGGCCTGCTCGACGGGCGGCGTGCCACCACGCACTGGGCGGCGTGCGACGCGCTCACGCGCAACTACCCGGCGATCGACGTTCAGCCCGACCCGATCTTCGTCCGCGACGGCAACGTCTACACGTCGGCCGGAGTCACGGCCGGGATCGATCTGTCGCTGGCGTTGGTCGAGGAGGACCTCGGTCGCCGGGCCGCGCTCGACGTGGCGCGCGCGCTGGTCCTGTTCGTGCGTCGACCGGGCGGCCAGGCGCAGTTCAGCGCCGGGCTCGCCGGCCAGGCCGCGGAACGCCCCTCGCTGCGCGACCTGCAGGACTGGATCGCCGACAATCTCGACCAGGATCTGTCGGTGACCGCGCTCGCCGCGCGGTCCTTCATGAGCCCGCGCAACTTCGCCCGGGTGTTCGGGCGCGAGGTCGGCGTGACGCCGGCGGCGTACGTCGAGTCGGTGCGGATCGAGCGCGCCCGCATGCTGCTGGAGACGACCGCGCTGAAGCTCGAGGAGGTGGCGGCGCGGTGCGGCTTCGGGACCCCGGAGACCCTGCGGCGCAGCTTCGCGCGGCGTCTGCGGGTCAACCCGGGCGAGTACCGCAGCCGCTTCACCACCGGACTGACGGCCGCGCCGCCGGCGCCGGCCGAGAACGTGATTCCGATCAGGAGCGCAGCCCCATGAACATCGCGATTCCCATCTTCGACCAGATCACGGCGCTCGATGCCGTCGGTCCCTACGAGGTCCTCTCGCGCCTGCCGGGAGCGCGGGTGATGTTCGTGGCCGCGCAGCCCGGGCCCAAGCGGACCGAGACCGGCATGCTCGCGCTCACCGCCGATCACGCGCTCGCCGACATACCCGATCCGGAGGTGATCGTCGTTCCCGGCGGCTACGGAACCCGCGCCCTGACGAGCGACGCGACGCTGCTCGAATGGCTGGCGCGCGCGCACGAGACCTCGCAGTGGACCACCTCGGTGTGCACCGGATCGCTTGTGCTCGGCGCCGCCGGCATCCTCGACGGACTCCAGGCGACCACGCACTGGCTCGAGCTCGAGGCGCTCAGGCAGTACGGCGCCACGCCCGTGACCCGGCGGATCGTCGAGCAGGGCAAGGTGGTCACCGCGGCGGGCGTCTCGTCGGGCATCGACATGGCGCTCGCCCTGACGGCGCGGATCGCCGGCGACCAATACGCGCAGGCGATCCAGCTGGGAATCGAGTACGACCCCGAGCCGCCGTTCGTCGGCGGGTCCACGGCGAAGGCTCCGCCCGAGATCGTCGAGCTGGTGCGGTCGGCGGCGGCGACGCTCGCCTGACGGTTACACGGACCGGACTGCAACCGCACGGCATGCAGGTACCGCCGCTCGGGCAGGAGGCAGAGACTTTGCGAGCGCTGCTCGGCGATGACGCCCCCTCGGTGAGCAGGTCCCGGCCGCACGGAGGCACCCAGCGGCCGTGGTGCCGGTCCCAGGTCAGAAACAACAGCCGCACCGGGCCGACGTACACTGCTGCGCTTGACGCGCCACCTGCTCACCGGCGAGGAGCTGTCCGCGACCGAGGTCGAGGACCTGATCGAGCGCGCGCTCGACCTCAAGGGCGCCCCGGCCTCCTCACAGGCGCTGGCCGCGCGGGCGGTCGCGCTGCTGTTCGAGAAGCCGTCGACGCGCACGCGCGTGTCGTTCGAGGTGGGCATCATCGAGATGGGCGGCCACCCGACCGTGATGCGCCCAGACGACCTCCAGCTCAGCCGGGGCGAGTCGCTCCGCGACACCGCGATCGTGCTCTCCCGCCACGTCGCGGCGATCGGAATCCGGACCGGTCCGCACCGGATCGCGCGCGAGCTGGCCGCCGAGTCCACGGTCCCGGTGATCAACATGCTCACCGATGCCCATCACCCCTGCCAGGCGCTTGCCGACATGCTGACCCTGCGCGAGGCCTTCGGCCGGCTCGCGGGGCTGACGCTCGCCTACGTCGGCGACGGCAACAACGTCGCGCGCTCGCTGGCGATCGTCGGCGCCCTGGCCGGCGTCGAGGTGCGGATCGCCTCGCCGCCCGGCTACCAGCTCGAGCCCACCGCCGGCGCCGGGCTGACCGAGGATCCGCTCGAGGCGGTCGCGGGGGCGGACGCCGTCTACACGGACGTGTGGGTGAGCATGAGCGACGATCCGAGCACGGCCGAGGGCCGGCGCCAGGCGCTCGAGCCCTACCGTCTCGATGACGCGCTGCTCGAGAGCGCCGGCCCACGTGCGATCGCGTTGCACTGCCTGCCCGCCCACCCCGGCGACGAGATCACGGCGGAGGTCTTGTACGGCGATCGCCAGCGGATATGGGACCAGGCCGAGAATCGCCGCCACGTGCAGAAGGCCCTGCTCGAGCTACTCGTCGCCCCCTAGTCGCCGGATCAGGGCGCCTCGACGGTCACGAGCGGGGCGGTTCGGGTAGCCTCGGCGCTACCGTCTTCGAGGAAGGAACACAAGGGCATGCCTGCACCGAAATCGTCATCGTCGTCCGGCGGGTCCGAGCGCGGCTCGAGCGGCAACGGGAAGCGCGGCTCGGAAGGGAGTGCCAAGACGGCGGCGGCGGCCGCCGGCAGCGGCGCCAAGGCGACCGCGACCACCGCCCGCCAGGGCGCCTCCCGTACAGGCACGCAGGCCAAGTCGGCGAGCACCCGCACGCGCAAGGCCGCCGGGTCGGGCACCGCCAAGACCGCCCAAGCCGGGCGCTCGGGAACCAAGGGCACGGCCACCGCGGCCCGCGCCGGCAGCAAGCGCACGGCCACCGCGGCCCGCGCCGGCAGCAAGCGCACGGCCACGCAGGCCAAATCGGCCGCCGCCAAGACGGCCCGCGCCGCCGGCGTTCCGCAGGGCGTAACCAGCTTCGGCGAGCAGCTCACCAATCGCATCCTCAACCCGCTCGACCTCGTGATGATCACCCGCGAGCGGATCCAGGACACGCTCGACGAGGCCGCGGAGCGCGGCCGCGTCACGCGCGACGACGCCAACGAGCTCGTGGCCGAGCTGTTCAAGCGCGGACGCGCGCAGACCGACGACGTGCTGGCCGACATCGAGGGCCTGCTCGACCGCGGCCGCTCCCAGCTCGAGACCGCCACCAAGCGCGCCCGGCGCACGGAGCCGGTCGACCGCATCGTCCGCGGCGCCGACCAGGCCCGGCGCAAGGTCGGCGTCGGCCCCGCGTTCCCGATCCTCGGCTACGACGACCTCACCGCCGGCCAGGTCGACGACCGGCTCGGCGGGTTGACGCCGGCGCAGCTGCGCAAGGTCCGGGATTACGAGCGGCGGCACGCGAACCGGAAGTCGGTGCTGGCGGCGATCGAGCGGCAGTTGGGGTAGGGCCAGACGGGTTGACCGGCTGTCCGGCGAGGGTGTCGGTGCGCGGTTTGTAACCGGCGGCCTGGGAAAGCGGGCGGTCTGTGCGTCGACGGGGGCGACGGGCCGCCGGCGTGACCGGGCGTCCGCGCGCGATGCTTGATCGACCGGATTCCGGCCGTGCTTATCTCGACAAGTTACCCCGTCGAGCGACCTCCTTGGCCGCCTAAGCATGCATATCGTGCTTATGTGCGCAGGGTTGCTGGAGGCGCGGCAACTTGTCGAGATAAGCACGGCCCCAAGGGTCCCGCCCCGCCCAACCCCAAGTCCCCCAACAGCACCTCGAACCGCAGCTCCTCCCCGGTCAGCTCGCCCAGCAGCTCCTCCGCCGTCAGGCGCTGGCCGTCGCGCCACAGCGCCCGCAGCACGTCTCCGGCCTCGGCCACAGTCCACCACCGCGCGCCGAAACGCTCTCGGAGGTAGCCCCGGAGATGGGTCTCCAGTGCCCACGCCCGGAGATAGGCGGCGCAGTAGAAGCCGGGGTCGACGTCGGCGAGGTAGGACTGCCGGGGCCACTCGATCTGGAGCGCGTGCCCCAGCAGCGCGGCGTAGCGATCCTCCATTCCCGCGATCCCGTTGTCCGCGTGCAGCTCGAGCTCGTAGGCGAGCTTGCCGGTGTAGCGGCGCAGGTAGACGAGGCGCTGGGCGCGGGCGTGGGCGCAGATCGGCTCGGGGTCGGTGACGCCGAGCTGCGCGGAGAGCCAGTCGGGATCCTCGACCAGGTGCTGGAACAGGAACGCGTAGGCCTCGGTGATCGCGTTGTCGCCGAGCAGGCGGAACTCGAAGGGGAGCTCCGGGTCGACGTGGGCGAAGTGCTCGGCGTGGCCGCCCTCGTGGAACAGCACCGAGAAGTCGTCGGCGCCGCCGACGGGCGAGAGCACGAGGTAGACCTCGCCCGGGGCCCGCACCGGTGCACAGAAGGCGCGCGGTGACTTCTTGCGCCGGGCCTCGACATCGAGCACGACGCCGGGCTGCTGGGCGATGTCGA
The DNA here is from genome assembly GCA_963816005.1 of uncultured Solirubrobacteraceae bacterium. Classification (GTDB taxonomy): domain Bacteria; phylum Actinomycetota; class Thermoleophilia; order Solirubrobacterales; family Solirubrobacteraceae; genus Palsa-465. The sequence continues at coordinate 191,538 of CAWFKF010000091.1, forward strand.
TGCCGAGGCCGTGCATCGTGTCGGTGAAGCTCTGGGTCAACGCGCCGGCGGGGAAGTACGCGTCCTGCTCGGCGGCGCGGAAGAAGCGCGGCAGGTCGGATCGATGCAGCTCATCGACCCCCCGGCCCAGGCTCCGGCGCAGCTGCGGGTCCAGCAGCGGGCCGTAGCTCTGCTCGGTCGCGTCGGCGAACGCCGCCGTGCCGGCGTGCAGGCGCTCGAGGTCGATCGCCTTCAGCTCGCTGCACATGGCCCGGTAGCTGGCGAACCCGAGTTCACGGGCGCCGTCGTGCTGGAGCGCAAGCGCCTCGAGGTGGAGCGGGTTCAGCCGGTGCTCGGTCGCCTCGAGCCGGGCGCGATCGATGCGCGCGCGGCGCGCGGCGTCGGGCTCGTTGGCCTGCACGACCGCGGACTCGCGGAAGCCGATCCGCTCGCCGTCGACCTCGATCGCGAGCTCGGCCTCGCGGCGGGCGAGCTCGGCCTCGATCGCCTTCGTGGCTTGACCCAGATGGCCTTCGACGGCGAAGTCGAGCAGCATCCGCCGCCGCCGGTGCTCGTCGGTCCCGGGCTCGGGGACGGAGGCCAGCTCGCGCAGCGCGTGCACGCTCTCGCGGGTGAACAGCGACGCGTGGCGGTCGTAGATCGGCTCGATCGCGTAGTCGTCCTTGAGCCCGGCAAAGTGGCGGTAGTACTCGGCCGTCAGGTCCGAGACGAAAGCCTCGGCGGAGGCCCGGTAAGCGTCGAGGTCCATGCGGCTGGCATGCTAGTCGTCATGGAGGTACAAGCTTCACGGACGCCGCGGCCCGCCCGCGGCACCGAACTCGAGCTGACGATCGACTCGCTGGCGTTCGGCGGCGCCGGCGTGGCGCGGCTCGACGGCTACGTCGTCTTCGTCTCCGAGGCGATGCCCGGGGACCGTGTCCGCGCGGTCGTGGGCAAGTCCAAGCGCGCCTACGCCGAGGCGCGGGCGGTCGAGATCCTCGAGCCCGGGCCCGAGCGGATCGCGCCGGTCGCCGAGCATCCCGGCGCGCCGTGGCAGGTGCTCCCCTACGCGCGCCAGCTCGAGGTCAAGCAGGCGCAGGTGGAGGATGCGCTGCGGCGGATCGGACGTTTGGAGGGCTTCACGCTCGAGCCGATCGTGCCCGCGGTCGAGCAGTGGCGCTACCGCAACAAGCTCGAGTACTCGTTCGGGACCGATGCGGATGGACGCCTCGTGTGCGGCTTCCACGCCCCCGGCCGCTGGGACGAGATCGTCGAGATCACCGACTGCCTGCTCGCCTCCGAGCCCGCCAACGCGGCTCGCGAGGAGGTCGTGGCCTGGTGCCGCTCCGAGGGCCTGAGCGCGTATGACCGCCGCACGGGCGAGGGTTTCCTGCGCAACCTCGTGGTCCGTGAGGGCCGGCGCACGGGGCAGCTCCAGGTCCGCCTCGTCACCGCCGGGGGCCCGCTCAACGCCGAGGGCCTGATCGAGGCGGTGAGCACGCCCAACCTGCTGTGGACGCGCCTGTCGAGCGTCGGCGAGACGACGCAGGGCGGCGAGACCGAGCAGCTCGCGGGCCGGCGCCACCTGGACGAGGAGCTGCTCGGGATGCACGTCCGCATCTCGCCCCAGGCGTTCTTTCAGACCAACACCGAGATGGCCGAGCAGCTGTACGGACTGGCGCGCGACTACGCCGGCCTGAGCGGCTACGAGCGCGTCTACGACCTCTACTGCGGGATCGGGACGATCGGCCTGACGCTGTCGCCGCGCGCGGCCGAGCTGTGGGGCCTCGAGATCGTCGAGCAGGCGGTCGCCGACGCGATCGCGAACGCAAAGCTGAACGAGATCGACAACGCCAAGTTCTTCGCCGGCGACGTCCGGCTGGTGCTCCGCGACCTGGTCGCCGAGGCCGGCAGTCCCGACGTGCTGGTCGTCGATCCGCCCCGCGCGGGCCTCTCGCAGAAGATCGTCCGGCGCATCATCGAGGCCTCGCCGAAGCGGATCGTCTACGTGTCGTGCAATCCGACGACCCTCGCCCCCAACGCCGCGCAGCTGGTCGAGGCGGGGTACCGGCTGGGCCGGGTGCGCCCGGTCGACATGTTCCCCCAGACGCCGCACATCGAGTGCGTCGCCGTGCTGGACCGCGGGTAGGGTTGGGAGCGTCATGCGCGCTGTCACGATCCGCGACGGAGAGCTTCACGTCGTCGAGCGGCCGGACCCCGAGCCGGGCTCGGGCGAGGTGCTGGTCCGCGTCCGCGGGGCGGGACTGAACGGCGCCGACATGCTCCAGCGCCGCGGACGCTACCCCGCTCCTCCCGGCGCCCCGGCCGACATCCCCGGACTCGAGCTGGCCGGCGAGGTGGCCGCACTCGGACCGGGCGCGGAGCGCTTCTCGGTCGGCGACCGCGTGATGGGGATCGTGGCCGGCGGCGGCCAGGCCGAGCTCGCGACCGTCCACGAGCGGGTGCTGATGCCGGTGCCCGAGCGGCTGTCGTGGGCCGAGGCCGGCGGGCTGCCGGAGGTGTTCACGACGGCGCACGACGCCCTGTTCACGCAGGCGGATCTCCAGCCGGGCGAGCGCCTGCTCGTGCACGGTGGCGCCGGCGGCGTCGGGACGGCGGGGATCCAGCTCGCCCGGGCGGCCGGCGCGCAGGTCATCGCGACCGTCCGCAACGAGAGCCTGCGCGACCAGGTGGCCGCGCTCGGCGCCGAGGTGATCGCCCCCGAGGGGTTCGCCTCCCGGGGACCGTTCGACGTGATCCTCGAGCTCGTGGGAGCGCCCAACCTGGGCCAGGACGTCGGCGCTCTGGCCACGTGCGGCCGGATCATGGTGATCGGGATCGGGGGCGGGGCCAAGGGCGAGCTCAACCTCGCGGCCCTGATGGCGAATCGTGGCCGCGTGGTCTCGTCGACGCTGCGCCCCCGTCCGCTCGAGGAGAAGGCGCTCACCGCCCGGGCGGTCGAGCGCTCGGTGCTGCCGCTGATTGTCGCCGGCACGGTCACCGTGCCGATCGCGGCGACCTACCCGTTCGACGAGGTCGAGGCGGCCTACGAGCGCTTCGCCGCGGGCGGCAAGCTCGGCAAGATCGTGCTGCTGACCGCCCGCGACTGAGCCGGCCCGCGGGCCTACTCGGACTCGGCTTCGGCCTCCGCGAGGCCCGGCTCGTCCTCGGCTGCGTGGATGGCGCAGAGCACCGGGCCGCCGGACTCCATGACGGCCTGCAGCTCCTGGGGCGTCAGCTTGGCACCGCATTCCTCGCAGCGGTCGCCGAGCGTCTCGATGCTTCGCTCTTCAAGACCCATGCAATCAGTCTATTCCTTCAGCCCGTGGCCGGATCAATGGTGAGCTCGGGGGCCGCCGGCTTGAGCACCGCCTGGATGCTGCCGCCGAGCGCGGCGAGGTCGAGGTTCATCCCGCTCTGGATGAAGAAGAACGGGATCAGGAAGCCGAACCCGACGGCGTCGATCTTGGACTCGAAGCGGTGGGGATCGCGCCCCTCGAGCAGCATCCGCACGATCATCCCGGCCGCGAAGGCGCCGAGGATGATGTCGAGCCCGAGCTTCGAGGCGATCACGACGAGCGCGAACACGAGCAGGACGGTGAGCCGGATCGGGACTTGTCCGCTCGTATCCATCGTGCGGTCGAGGAACGGCCACGCCCGGTCGAACGTCGCGTGCGAGGCCACGGCGGCCACGATCGTCAGCACCACGAACGCCGCCAGCAGCAGCGCCTGCGAGCCCGTGTCCGACTGCGTGCTGAGCACCAGCGTCACGATCAGGATCGGCCCGAGCTCGCCGATCGCGCCAGCCGCGAGCATCATCGGACCGAAGCGCCCCTTCAGCTGGTTCGTGTCCTGCATCACCGGCAGGATCGTGCCGATCGCCGTCGTCGACATCGCCGAGCCGGTCAGCAGGCCGGAGATCACCACGCCGGCGGCGGCCAGCAGGCCGGCGAACGTGTAGGCGATCACGAGCGAGATCCCCCAGCCGAGCACGGCCAGCCACAGCGAGCCCGATCGAGGCGGTCAGGCGGCCCAGGTGCTCGTCGATCAGGGCATGGCGGAGCTCCGGGGTGGCCGCGCGGAGGTCCTCGAGTGCGGCGCGCAGGCGCCGGGCGATCTGCACCGACCCGGCGCCGTAGGCGCGGATCTCGTCGAAGGCGAGATCCAGCAGGTCAGCCCAGTCGGGCGCCGACCAGTGCACCCGCTGATGCGCGTCCGGGGGCCACGAACTCGCCGACGCCCGGCACCACTTCGATCTCGCAGCCGTACCGGATCGAGGCGGCGAGCAACACCAGCGCCGTCACCACGGTGACGTCCTGAGAGTACGACACACGTTCGAGCTCGAGCTCGCGCAGGGCCACGAGCGCGAACAGCGGCGCGGCCAGGAAGGAGCCGATCGCGTTCTTGACCAGTCGGTCACGGCGGAACCACAGGACGTAGGCGCACGGGATCGGCGCCAGGCTCCGTCGCGCCCAGCTGGCGAGCCGCCGCCGCACGCGCCGGCGCCGCGCCAGACGGCGCAGGTCTAGTACGGAGGCAGGTCCGCCCACCACTGGCCGAGCACTCGGAAGGCGGCCCAGAACGCGCGCTTGGCCGGCTCCTCGTCGAGCGCCTCGTCGATGTTGGGCACGTACAGGGCCTCGACCGAGCCGGTCAGGCGCTGGATCTCGCCGGGCTCGGGCTGCAGCTCGCGCGCCAGCGGGATGTCCAGGTCGTTGACCACGGCCAACGCGTCCTCGCCCATGACAACGACGATCTTCGGCTGCACGATCGCGAGCTCCTCGACGAGCCGGGCGACGCAGGCCGGATCGGCCATCGCCGGGTCGGGCACGGGGCACTTCACGCACAGCGTTCCGTACACCGCGAGCGGGTCGATCGACAGCCGCTTGAGCGATCTCATCAGCGCGTTGCCGGTGCGTCCGTAGAAGGCCACGCCCTCCTCGACCTCGGCCGGTCGCGCCGAGTACTTGATCAGGAAGATGTCGGCCTGCGGGTGCCCGGAGCCGAGCACCGGCATCAGGTTGCCGCGGGGGCAGTCCGCACAGCTCTGGAGCTCTCGCGTGAGCGCATTGAGCTCGCGGATCGCGCGCTCGAGATACTTCTCGCGGATCTCATCGTCCGTGGCCGGCATGCTCCCCGGATTGGACGGCTCGCGGGCTTGTCCTTGCGAGTGCATCAGGACTTGCGTGGACCTCGGCCGGTCACGCGGCGTACGCGACGGTCCCGGGACGCCTTGCGGGCGGGTGCCGGCATCGCCTTGGTTTGCAGGAACTTGAGTGCTTGGACGTAGAACAGGCTGGCGGGATTGCGGACGATGTCGGCGTCCCGCAACGACTCCAGGAACTCCTCGGGGCCGTTGAAATCGCGCATGCGAATCCGCACCGAGCCGAGGCCCTGGGGCACGTGGGCGTCCGACCCCGCGCCGGCGGGGATCCGGTACTTGGCCGCGAACCGGACCGCCTCCTCGTTGAACTCGCTGATCGCGATCCGCGGGTTGAACACCTCGATCGCGTCGACCTGGTCGAGCACGGTCAGCAGGTGCTCATAATCGGGCACCGAGTGCAGGCGGTCGAACGGATGCGGCACGTAGACGAGCCCGCCCTGGCGCTTGATCTCGGCGATCGTCTCCTCGAGCGTGAGCCCGCGCGGGATCTTCTCCTCGATGAACAGCCCGATCACCTCGCCCTGGTTGGCGGTCTTGACCTCCTCGGCGACGATCACCTTGACGCCGACGGCCTTCTCGCGCGCCTCGTGCGCACCCGAGATCTCGTTGTGATCGGTGACGGCGATCGCGCCCAGCCCGCGGGCGCGCGCCTCGGCCAGCAGCACCTCGACCGGCGTTGCGCAGTCGTAGGAATGATCGGTGTGCATGTGCAGATCAACATCGATCAGCGGGCGCTCGGACAGGCGGGCGTGGACCGTCCGGTTGCCGCGGTCGCCGTGGCGGCGGGCCGTGAGGCGGTCGTAGATGCGCTCGAGCTCATCGGTCACTCGGGGCCACGTGAACGTCTCGCGCAGCGCCCGGGCCGAGGCGCGCCGCTCCTCGCGCAAGGCCGGGTCGCCGATCAGCTTCCGCAGTTGCGCGCTCAGCGTCAGCACGTCACCGGGCTCGAACACGAGGCCGTGCTCGCCCTCGGCCAGGACCTCCTCGTAGGGCGCCAGCCGCGAGGCGACGGGCACCGCTCCGGCGGCGATCGCCCGCACGAGCACGCCCGGCGTGGTCCGGATCCCCTCGGACGCGAGCACGACGATGTCGGCGGACGCGAGCACCTGCGCCTCGCTGCGCTCGTCGGTGCTGACGAAGTCCACGCGATCGCGCACCGAGCGCCCGAGCGCGGCCGGCGGCGCCAGCGCCCGCGGTGAGAGCACGGTGACACCCCAGTCGAGCTCGAGCGGCAGCTCGCGCAGGGCCCGCAGGAAGGTGCGCAGCGCGGCGCGCTCCTCGCCGGCGACCATCACGAGCTCGACATGCTCACCGGTGATGCCGCCTCCACCCGCCCCACCCCGCCCACCCGGATCGGATCCCGGCGCGATCACCTCGTAGTCGCCGGGGAAGTATTGCTGCATCAACTCGCGGGTGGCGCGGTAGCTCGCGGTCCGGGCATCGAGGCGGCCGAACAGGAGCTGGGCCAGGGGCCGCGCGAGCTGCGTGGAGAGGATCCGCTCAGTGGGGGCGTGGAAGCTGCCCACGTTCAGCGCGCGGGACTGGCGCAGGGCCGAGCTCGAGGCGCTGGGCGCGAACGGCTCGTGCACGTGGACGACGTCGAGCGGCACCGCGGTCAGCACGTCCTCGATCGTGCGGGCCACGTCGACGGGCAGCGAGGCCGCCCGGCGTCGCGTGGGCGAGAACGGCAGCACCTCGCCGACGCCCAGCACCAGCGGGCTGCCGAGGGCGCGGCCGAGCAGCCGCTGCGGCTGCTCCCGGGCGGCGCGGATCGCCCGGCGGGAGTCGCGCACGAGCGCGCCCGACTCCGATGGTGCGATCACCACCACGGCGTGGCCGCGACGCGCCAGCTCGTCGGAGACGCGCGCGACGTAGTCATTGACCTCGTTCGCGGTCTCCCACGCGAACGGGGTGACCTGCGCGATCGCGAGGGGCGACACGGGGAGGAGGATAGAGGGGCCGCTTGCGCGGCCCTTGTCTGGTGAGCCGACCCGGCTCTACTTGGTGCTCGTCGCCCGGCGCGCGGGCGTCCGCGTCTTCGTCGCCGGCTTGCGCGCCGCAGCGCGCGTCGTCTTGCCGCCGTACTTGGCGATGAACTTCTCGGTCAGCTCGCGGGCCTCGTCGTCGGGGCGCTGGTGCATCGGCGACTTCATCAGGTAGGAGCTGGGGCCGTCGAGCTGGCCGCTGATCCCATGGTTGAGCGCCAGCTTGCAGCAGCGCACCGCGTCGATCACGATTCCGGCCGAGTTGGGGGAGTCCCACACCTCGAGCTTCAGCTCGGCGTTGAGCGGCACGTCGCCGAACGCCTGGCCCTCGAGGCGGATGTGCGCCCACTTGCGGTCGGTCAGCCACGGCACGTAGTCCGAGGGGCCGACGTGGACATCGTCGGCGGGCAGCGTGTGGCCCATGATCGAGGTGACTGCGTTGGTCTTGGAGATCTTCTTCGACTCCAGGCGCTCACGCTCGAGCATGTTGTAGAAGTCCATGTTGCCGCCCACGTTCAGCTGCGAGGTGCGCAGCAGCTTGACGCCGCGGTCGTGGAACAGCCGGGCCAGCGTGCGGTGCACGATCGTGGCGCCGACCTGCGACTTGATGTCGTCGCCGACGATCGGCAGGCCGGCCTTCTTGAAGCGCTTGTTCCAGTAGTCCTCGCGGGCGATGAACACCGGGATGCAGTTGACGAGCCCGCAGCCCGCCTCGAGCACCTGCTCGACGTACCACTTGGTGGCCAGCTCGGAGCCGACGGGCAGGTAGGAGACGACGACGTCGGTGTTCGTGCTGCGCAGCACATCGACGATGTCGACCGTCGGGCCCGGCGCCTTGGTGATCTTCTGCTTCAGGTACTTGCCCAAGCCGTCGTGGGTCATGCCCCGCATCACCTCGACCCCGAGGTTGGGGATGTCTCCGCCGAGCTTGAGGGTGTTGTTCTGCCCGGAGAAGATGGCCTCGGACAGGTCCTTGCCGACCTTCTCGACGTCGATGTCGAAGGCGGCGGTGAACTCGATGTCCCGCACGTGGTAGCCGCCGAGAGCGACGTGCATCAGACCCGGTACCGGCTCGGTCGGATCGGCGTCCTCGTAGTAGTTGATGCCCTGCACGAACGAGCTCGCGCAGTTGCCGACGCCGATGATGGCGACGCGAACCTTGTCCTGCTGATAGCGCCCGACGCCGTTGGTCGAGCCGTTGGTGGTGCTCACGATGAAGATTTCCCTTCTGAATGCTCGCGTCGCTGCGCCCGGAGGGCCCGGGAGCGCCGTCTCCTGCTGGGGCTGCCGGCAAGCGGCCGTCTGGCGTGCCCGCTGCCGAGACCTCCCGCTATGTATCCCTCGGAAACGAGATGGTTACACCGCGCTCGCACCGTCGCGCGGGCTCAGGGCGCCTCGCGCAGCTGCGTTCGCACGTAGAGAATCCGCTGCACGGTGGTGAGCACCGTGACCACGGCGAGCACGTACACGGCGGGCGCGAGGAGCTCGAAGTGCCCGAGCCCGGCGCCCTTGGCGAACACGAGCCCGACCGCGATGATCACGACGCGCACGGGCCGCGTCGCGAGTCCGACCTTGCAGGCCACCCCGAGCGCCTCGGCGCGCGCCCGCGTGTAGGAGACCATCAGCGAGAACAGCACGCCCACGACCACTGCGGCGACCGCGACCTGCATGTGGCGGGAGGCGAAGTATGCCGCGACCGCGGTCAGCACGATCCCCTCCTCGAGCCGATCGAGCGTCGAATCGAGGAAGGCGCCGAACGGGGTGCCCTTGCCCGACATGCGCGAATAGCGCCCGTCGAGCGTGTCCATGATCGAGCCGGTGATGAACGCGATTCCGGCCAGGAAGAAGAGGCGCTCGACCACCAGCACGGCGGCCGCCACGTTGAGTACGAAGCCCGTGAGCGAGATCGCGTTCGGGGTCAGGCGCGACTCGATCAGCCGGTCGCGCATCAGGGTCGAGATCTCCGCCGTGGAGGGGCCCTCGCGTCGCGGGCGACGGGAGCCTCCGTTGGAGGCGCGCGGCGGCTGGGTCTGCTGTGCCATTGGGGATTAGGCCGATGCCCGCGCGCGCGATTCCTGGAACGCCCAGGCGTGCGGCCGGGCGCGGGCGAACAGCCGATCGGCGAGCAGCCACGACGCTCCGGCGGTCAGGGCGCCGAGAACGGCGTCGGTCAGATAGTGGTTGCCCGTCGCGATCACGACGAACGTGATCAGCAGCGGGTACAGTCGCCAGGCGATCCGGGCCGGCATCGACTTCGAGAGCCGAGCCATCGGGAACCCGATCATGATCGCGAAGCACACGTGCATCGAGGGGACGGCGGCGTAGAAGTTCAGGAAGCTGTGCAGCGGGCCGTTCTCGACCCGCACGCCGGTGAACTGCGCGATCGAGTCCGTGAAGCCCCACTCGGACATCAGCCGCGGCGGCGCGGTCGGGTACAGCCAGTAGCCCACGAGCGCGATCGCCATCGCGGTCATGAACATGTTGCGCACGAAGTAGAACGAGTCGTTGCGGCGCAGGTAGATGAACACGAGCACGCTCAGGGTGACCATGTAGTGGGCGTTCAGGTAGATCCAGTCCGAGGCGTCGATCAGCCAGTGCCGGTTCGAGGCCCAGGCCTGGATGTTCGGCTCCACGAACACGTGCAGGAGGCGCTCGAAGTTGATGATCTTGGTCGCGTCGCCGAACGGCTTGTACCCGCTTCCGTCGACCAGCCCGCGGACCACCTGGTAGCAGAGGTAGGCGACAGCGAACAGCCCGACCTGACGGAGTACGTCAGGCCAGCCGCGCGGAAGGACCCGCGCCTCAATGGTCCGGAACCGACGGCGCATGGCTGCGGGCATCCTATCGAGGCAGCAGGCCAGGCCGGATCCGCGCTTCCATCGATCAGCTGCAGCGCGGCGAGTGGGCCCGGATCCGCCCGAGCGAGAACACCGCCTGGAGGCGCGCGATCCCGGCCCGCCGGAGCGTGAGCGCGGTGAAGTCGCCCGCCGGCCGCACGCATCCGAAGCCGTCGGAGAGCTTCCAGTACGGCGTGAAGCGCACGCGCACGAAGGCGGTGCCCGGCCGCAGCGCCCGCAGGGTCAGCGAATCGGCGCTGATCGCCGTCAGCGTCGCGGCGCCCTGGACGATGTCGGTCGCGTCGGTGACCTCGTAGACGCGCCAGTGGGGCAGCCGCGCGACCAGCTTCAGGTACGGCAGGCCACGGTCGATCAAGGCCGTCTCGCGGTGCGCGGAATAGTCGAGCGTCGCGTCAGAGACGGCGACGAAGCGCACCGCCAGTTGCCGCAGCCAGGCGTGGTAGGTGTGGGCGTCCAGCGGGCCGCCGTAGAACAGATGGTTGTCCTTGATGTCGAGCTGGCGCTCCCAGCCGCGGGCGAGCGGGAACCGGGGCGCGACCACGTAGGCCTCGTCGTGGAACTGCGTGAACGGGATCTCGATCCGGAACGGCGGCCCGGGTTGCGCGGCCAGGAAGTTCAGCAGTGGCCTGTAGTAGCCGCTGGAGGCCGAGGGATCGCCGGTTGAGGTCCGCACGTCACGGACCGGTGCCTGCCACTGCAGGTAGATGAGCGGGATCGCGACCGCCAGCAGCAGGACGGGGCGCCGGCGCCACCACAGCAGCGCCGCGAGCGGCCCTGCGACCAGCGCCCCGAGCCGGGCCGCGTTGCTGCCCACCGGGGTCGCGATCGCGTACGCGGCGAGACAGCCGAGCACGTACAGGGCCACGGCCGTGCGCAGGGTCCAGCTCCGTTTGGGGATCGCCAGCAGCGCGATCACGCCGATCACCGGAATCGGCCACAGGGTCGCGAAGGTGAACGGCTCGGAGCCACCCTCGGGGAACGCGATCGCCAGCAGGCCGACCGGGATCAGCGCGGCGGCGACGAGCGCGATCCCGGCCCACGGTCCGGGGCGTCGGCGCGGTTCGCGGTTCGCGGAGGATTGTCGGTCCGTGGGCGGTCGGGGACGGTCCTGGCGAGCGGCGATCGAGGTTCCGATCGCGTAGGCGCCGCCGCCCATCGCGGCGAACAGCGCCGCGACCGGGCTGCACAGGGCCGACAGGAAGGCCAGGGCACAGGCCGGCAGCGGCCGGCGGCGCTCGAGCGCGAGCATCGCTGCGACCGCCGGCAGCAGGCCGAAGGCGAACGCGAGCCGGCCGGTGAACAGGTTCGTCGCCGTGGCCGCCGCGAACCACGTCGCGCCCAGCCATGCATCCTCGCCGAATGTGTCGCGCGCGAGCGGCTCGAACAGGGCGGCCGTCGCGGTCGCGGCGATCGCCCCCGCCACCTGCGGCGTCAGCGCCGCGGCCACCGGCGGGAACAGGACGCTGTAGCTCGGCGTGTGGTGGCCGGCGTACCACCAGTTGTTCCAGATCCCGAAGCCCTCGGTGCTGAACAGCCTCGCGCGGAGCAGATGCGCGGCCAGGTCGAGACTGGGCGGCGAGACGATCACGTACACGATCGCGAGCAGGCCGGCGACCGCCACCGGGGCGACCCGCCGCGGATCGACTCGCATCAGCGCGGCTCCAGGAACGCCGCCACGCGGTCCGGTACGCCCGCGTCATCGAGCCAGGGCCAGTGCCCGGCCTCGGCGATTCGCTCGACCGTCGCCCGCGGGAGTCGCGCGCCGTAGGCTTCGGCCAGCTCCGCCCCGAGCCACGGATCGCGCTCGCCCCACAGCACCAGGGCCGGGACGTCGAGGTCGCTCAAGTGAGCGCCGGCCGCGGCCAGGACCTGTTCGCTGGTGGCGCGGTGCAGGCGCAGGATCGCGCGCTGGGTGCCCTGGTCGAACTGCGCCCAGACGGCGGCGAGGCGATCCTCCGACCACGCGTCCGGCCGGACCGTCCCGCGGCGGAGCGCTCGCGCCAGCACGCGCCGGGTGGTGATGCCGTGCACGAGCTCCCCCAGCAGGGGACGGCGCCAGGCGCGGGCCAGCCGCGGCCACCGGAAGCCCTCGAGCAGCGGGATCGCATCGATCAGGACGATCCGCTGCACCCGGCCGGGATGGCGCTGCGCGAACACGAGCCCGGCCGCGGCGCCCCAATCGTGGCCCACCAGGCTCACCTCGTCCACGTCGACGGCGTCGAGGAAGCGCTCGACGAAATCGGCCAGGCCGTCGATCGTGTAGTCGAGGTTGCCCCCCTTCGCGGTGCGCCCGAAGCCGATCAGGTCCGGCGCCAGACCGCCGGTCCGCGCCAGGAAGTCCGGCCAGTCGTCAGAGCTCGTCGGCGACCCGTGCAGGTACAGCACCGGCGCAGCGCCGTCGCCGGCGCTGCGGTAGAAGACGGGCGCTTCTGCGACCTCGATCGTGTGCTCGTCGACGCGCACCCGTCGGCGAGGATAACGTCCTGTCCGATGAGCACCGTCCCGTCATCGGAGACCCGCGTGCCGACGACGACGCTCTGCCTGGGCGAGGCGCTCGTCGATCTGATCGCTCCGCATCCTGTGGCCGACCTCGCCGACGCGGACGCGTTCGTGCCGCGCTTCGGCGGCGCGACGGCCAACATCGCGGTCACCGCGGCGCGTCACGGCGCCCGCGTGTCGCTGGCCGGGGCGGCCGGCGATGACGAGTGGGGACAGTGGCTGCGCGACCGGCTCGAGGACGAGGGTGTAGACGTTTCCTGGTTCACGCTCGCGCCGGGCGCGCAGACGCCGCTGGCGCTGGTCGCGCTGACGCCCGACGGGGAGCCCCGCTACCGGATCTACGGCGATCCCGTGGCCGACCTCGCGGACGCGCTCGGCGACGAGCTCGAGACCGCGGTCGGGAACGCAGCGGGCCTGGTGCTGGGCACGAACACGCTCGTCGGCCAGGCCGAGCGTGCCATGACGATGCGCGCGCGCGAGGTCGCGCTCGAGCTCGGGCGCCCGATCGTCGTCGATCCGAATCTGCGCCTGCACCGCTGGAGCTCGCGGGCCGACGCGGCCGCGAGCGCGAACGCCTGCGTGCCCGGCGCGCTGCTGGTGCGCACCAATCGCGCCGAGGCGGCGCTGATGACCGGCGAGGGCGATCCCGAGCGCGCGGCCACGGCACTGCTCAAGGCCGGCGCGCGGCTGGTGGTGATCACGCTCGGCGCGTCCGGGGCGATCCTGCGCGGGGAGCTGCGCACGGACGTACCCGGCGTCCCGGCCGCCGTGGTGAGCACGATCGGCGCCGGCGACGTGCTGATGGGCGTCCTGCTCGCGCGGCTCGCGCGGGCGGGCTTCTATCCCGCCGCTGCCGCGGCGGCGCTCCGCGAAGCGGTCGCCGAAGGCGCCCGGGCCTGCGAGCGCCTGGGCGCGCTGGAGTGAGCGCCGGACGGCGGCCGGCGGGGAGCGGGCCCGGAGCAGCGCGGCCGGCGGCGACTGCGTGGAAACGGCCGGCGCCGCGCCGCGTGCGCGCGATCCGCGACCGCTTGCGCGAGGTCTACGGCCGCCCCCTGGCCGGCCCGCACGGACACCCGATCGCCGAGCTCGTGCTCACGGTCCTGTCCCAGAGCACCAACGACCGCAACCGGGACGTCGCGTACCTGCGCCTGCGCGAGCGCTTCCCGAGCTGGGCGCCGGTACGCGACGCGCCGGTCGACGAGCTCGAGGCGGCGATCCGTCCCGGCGGGATCTCTAAGGTCAAATCGGTCCGGATCAAGGCGATCCTCGAAGCGGTGACGGAATCCTCGCCCGACGGCGAGCTGTCGCTCGACTGGCTCCCGGAGCTCACCGTGCCCGAGGCCCAGGCCTACCTGTGCTCCCTGCCCGGCGTGGGGCGCAAGACGGCCGCCTGCGTGCTCCTGTTCGCGCTCGGGATGCGCGACGTGCCGGTCGACACGCACGTCTCGCGGGTCGGCGCGCGCCTCGGCCTGTTCCGTCCCGGCGCGCCGTTCGAGGAGCTGCACGACACGATGCTGGCGATCACGCCGGCGGGCGCGGAGCTCGAGCTGCACATGAACCTGCTGCGGCACGGGCGCCGCACCTGTCACGCCCGTCGGCCCGAGTGCGCGGGGTGCGCGCTGCGGCGGATGTGCCCGAGCGCGGCCGAGTTCCTGGCCTAAGGGGTTGTGATGTCGCGCGGGCGGGCTCCAGCGCCGGATTTGGGCTGGAGTAATCGCCCCAGATCTGCTATAACGTGACTAAGATTTTTACGAACGCACAGGAGCAGAACCAATATGGCTAAGACGATCGGTATCGACCTGGGGACGACGAACTCGTGCATGGCAGTGCTCGAAGGCGGCGAGCCCACGGTCATCGAGAACGCAGAGGGCGGTCGTACGACGCCGTCCGTGGTTGCGTTCACGTCATCCGGTGAGCGTCTGGTCGGCACCGTCGCCAAGCGCCAGGCCGTCACCAACCCGCAGAACACGATCTTCTCGATCAAGCGCTTCATGGGCCGCAAGGAGGCAGAGGTGCGCGAGGAGGAGTCGATCGTGCCCTACAAGGTCGTCTCCGGTCCCGGTGGCGACGCCCGCGTCGAGGCGGGTGGCAAGCAGTACTCCCCGCCGGAGATCAGCGCGATGATCCTGCAGAAGCTGAAGGCTGACGCCGAGGCGTATCTCGGCGAGACGGTCGACAGCGCGGTGATCACCGTACCCGCGTACTTCAACGACGACCAGCGTCAGGCGACCAAGGACGCCGGCAGGATCGCCGGCCTCGATGTCAAGCGCATCATCAACGAGCCGACGGCGGCGTCGCTGGCCTACGGGCTCGACAAGGAGTCCGACCAGACGATCCTCGTCTTCGACCTCGGCGGCGGCACCTTCGACGTGTCGGTGCTCGAGATCGGCGACGGCGTGTTCGAGGTCAAGGCGACCGCGGGTGACAACCACCTCGGCGGCGACAACTTCGACAAGGCCGTGGTCGACTGGCTCGTGGCCGAGTTCAAGAAGTCCCAGGGGATCGACCTGAGTGCCGACCCGATGGCCTTGCAGCGCCTCTACGAGGCGGCCGAGAAGGCCAAGATCGAGCTCTCGACGACGCAGGAGACGCAGATCAACCTGCCGTTCATCACCGCGGACTCGAGCGGACCGAAGCATCTCGACACCCGTCTCTCGCGGGCCAAGCTCAACGAGCTGACCGCGGCGCTGCTCGACCGCACCGTCGGCCCGGTCCGACAGGCGCTCGACGACGCCAAGGAGAAGGGCGCCGCGAACATCGACCACGTCGTGATGGTCGGCGGCATGACCCGCATGCCCGCCGTTCAGGACAAGGTCAAGGAGCTGACGGGCAAGGAGCCCCACCGTGGCGTGAACCCGGACGAGGTCGTCGCGGTCGGCGCTGCGATCCAGGCCGGTGTGCTCGCCGGCGACGTCAAGGACGTTCTCCTGCTCGACGTCACCCCGCTCACCCTCGGCATCGAGACCAAGGGCGGCGTGATGACCAAGCTGATCGAGCGCAACACCACGATCCCGACCCGCAAGTCGGAGATCTTCTCCACGGCCGAGGACAACCAGCCGTCGGTGGAGATCCATGTGCTCCAGGGCGAGCGCGAGATGGCCACTTACAACAAGTCGCTGGGCAAGTTCCAGCTCACGGGCATCCCGCCCGCGCCGCGCGGCATCCCGCAGATCGAGGTCGCGTTCGACATCGACGCCAACGGCATCCTCAGCGTGTCGGCCAAGGATCTCGGCACCGGCAAGGAGCAGAAGATCGAGATCAAGGCCGGATCGGGTCTGTCCGACGACGAGATCAAGCGGATGGTGACCGACGCCGAGGCGCACGCCGACGACGACCGCCGTCTGCGCGAGCTCGCGGAGGCCCGGAACAACGGCGAGAACGCCGCCTACCAGGCTGAGCGCCAGCTCAAGGACCTCGGCGAGGCCGTCGACGCGAGCTCCAAGGAGGAGATCGAGGCTGCGATCAAGGCCGTCCGTGACGTGCTCACCTCCGAGGACGCGGCGGACATCAACGCCAAGACCGAGGCGCTGCAGGCGTCGTTCCACAAGGTGTCCGAGGCGATGTACCAGCGCGCCCAGGAGCAGGCCGCGGCCGGCTCCACGGACGGTGCCGGGGCAGAGCACGCCACCAACGGCGCGGGCGCCGAGGACGTTGTGGACGCCGAAGTCGTCGACGAGGGCAAGTAGATGAATGGGGCAAACCGCGAACCGGGCTCCTCGGAGCCTGAGACGGGGGCGCCCGCCGCCGCGGCCCCCGCGGCGGCCGGCGGCCGGGCTTCCGGAGGGGAGCCCGGCGTCGCCCCCTTGCCGGATGGTGCGCCGGAGTCCGGGACCGCTGCGCCGGGATCGGACGGCGTCGATGCGGCGTGTACGCCGGATGAGGAGCGGCGGCTGGAGGAGGACCTGGCCGTCCAGGCGGCCAAGGCCGACGAGTACCTCGATCTGGCCAAGCGGACCAAGGCCGACTTTGAGAACTACAAGAAGCGTGCCGCGCGTGAGATGGGCCTGGCCGAGGCGCGGGGAGTGACCAAGCTCGCCCGTGAGCTTCTGCCCGCCGTGGACAACCTCGATCGTGCCCTCGCAGCCGCCCAGGCGGCCGGTCAGGGCGCAGAGCCCGAGACGACCGAGGGAACCCTCGTGTCCGGGATCCAGCTCGTGCATGCGGACGTGATCGCGGCGCTGGCGCGGGTCGGCATCGAGCCGTTCTCGCCCGCCGGCGAGCAGTTCGATCCGCAGCACCACGAGGCGGTCGCGCAGCAGCCGGCGGAAGGCGTGGAGACCGGGACGATCGTCGAGGTCTACCAGCGCGGGTACCGGCTGGGCGAGAGCGTGTTGCGGCCTGCACGTGTCGTCGTCGCGGGGTAAGGAGCCTGTGAGATGGCCGAGCGGCCCGACTACTACAAGATCCTCGGTGTAGGCAAGAACGCCTCCGACGAGGAGATAAAGAAGGCGTACCGCAAGCTCGCCCGCAAGTACCACCCGGACACCAACGCCGGGAACAAGCAGGCCGAGGAGCGCTTCAAGGAGATCTCGCAGGCCAACGACGTGCTCTCGGATTCCGAGAAGCGCAAGCAGTACGACCGCGGCACCGGCGGGTTCAACATGCCCGGCGGCTTCGACGCGAGCTCGTTCGGCGGCGGCTTCAGCGACATCCTCTCCAACCTGTTCGGCGGTGGCGGTGGCGGTGGCGGTGCCGCCGGCGGCCGTGGCGGCGCGGCCGGACGCGGCCGGCCCGGCGTCCAGCGCGGGCGAGACCTCGAGACCGAGGTCTCGCTCACCTTCGAGCAGGCGGTCGACGGTGCCCAGGTCCCGCTGGCAGTCCCGACCTCGCAGCCGTGCCCGACCTGTCACGGGACGGGCGCCAAGCCGGGGACCAAGCCGCGTGTGTGTCCCGTCTGCGAGGGCCGCGGGGTCGAGTCCCAGAGCCAGGGGATCTTTTCCATCTCCCAGCCCTGCTCCAATTGCAACGGCTCGGGGACTGTGATCGAGGATCCGTGCACCACCTGCGGCGGGACGGGCGCTCAGCGCACGGTTCGCCGACTGCGGGTCAACATTCCCGCCGGCGTGCGCGAGGGCAGCCGCATCCGCCTCGCCGGCAAGGGCGAGCCGGGGCTGCACGGGGCCGACCCGGGCGACCTGTACGTGATCACCCGCGTGAGCGACTCGCCCGTGTTCAAGCGCGCCGGCGACAACCTCGAGGTCGAGGTTCCGCTGACGATCCCCGAGGCGATTCGCGGAGCCGTCATCGACGTGCCGACGCTGCACGGGTCCAAGCGCCTGCGGGTCCCGCGCGGGACCAAGCACGGCACCGTGCAGCGGATCCGCGCCGAGGGTCCGCCGAAGCTCGGCGGCAAGGGCCGCGGCGACATCCACTACCGGTTCGTGATCGACGTCCCGGCGTCGCTCTCGCCCGAGCAGTCCGAGGCGATCGACCGTCTGTCCGAGGTGATGAACGGTGACCCGCGGGCGAAGCTGTTCGCGCACAGCCGGACCGGGGAGCAGAGCTGATGGCCACCCGGCGCGTGCGCACGACGACGACCAGGGTCGAGGTGTCCTCGGAGCGCGGCGTGTTCATGATCTCGGTGGCCGCCGAGCTGGCCGAGATGCACCCCCAGACGCTCAGGATGTACGAGGCCCGGGGGCTGATCGAGCCCAAGCGCTCGCCCAAGGGCACCCGGCTCTACTCCCAGGCCGACGTCGACCGGCTGCGCCGGATCCAGGAGATGACCGCCGAGCTGGGCATGAACCTGGCCGGCGTCGAGCGCGTGTTCGAGCTCGAGGAGCAACTCCACTCGATGGCCCGCAAGGTCGCCGCGCTCGAGCGCCGGGCTGGCGAGCTCAAGCAGGAGGTGCAAAGGCTCGAGGCACTGCGTCAGGAGCTCCGAGCCGAGATCGTGCCCTACGAGCGCGGCGGTGAGCTCGTCCGCCAGGCCGATATTCAGCGCTTCAAGATCCGGATCGAGCGCGGCCGGGACTCAGCCGGGAGCTAGGACGACGGGCAGGATTCGGGTTTGTTGCGGCCGGGGGTGAGGCAGCCGATCGAGACGCGCGGTGCGTGCCGGGCGACGATCGTGAACACGTAGTGCTTGCCGACATAGCCGGCTCGCGTGATGTCGACCGTGACCCTGGTGCCGACGCCGAGCTTGCGGTTGCCGAATGCCGGCTGCAGGCGCACGGTGCTGGACGGCTGCTTGACCACGCATTTCTTCGACTTCTTCGTGCACACCGTCTGCTTGAGCAATGCCAGCGTGTGCTTCGCATACGGGCAGCCGTGCCCGTGACAGCCGACCATCACATTCGCGCCGGTCGGGACGCTGTTGATCAAGAACTGCAGGATCGTCGTGTAATGCGGCGTGTAGTGGAACTCCCATTGCATGGTGACGGTGAGACGACCCGAAGGCGGGTTGTTCTGCACGCTCACCTCGGCGACGCCCGACGTGGAGCCGGCGAAATTCGGGTCGCCGAGGTACCGAGCGCTGATCTCGTGTGTGCCCGACGATGCGTAGCTGACCGTGCACGTTGCACTCGCCGTGGCGCCGGAGCGCTTCAACGGCTGCTTCGCGCATGTTCCGATTGTCTTGGTCCCGTCCAGGAACGCGACGGCACCCGACGGCGCTCCGGATCCGGCGGGACCGGTGACCGTCGCCGTGTAGGTCACCTCGCTGCCGGCGTTCGGAGTCGCATTCGACACCGCGAGGGCGGTCGTCACGCCCACCGTTACCAGCCCCGTCACCACCTCCGGTGGCGGCTCGACCGGTAGCGGTACGACCTTCACCGGCGGTGGCGGTGGCGGTGGCGGTGGCGGTGGCGGTGGCGGTGGCGGTGGCGGCGGCGGCTCGAGCTCGAGCGGCTCGGGAATCGTTAGCGCTCCCGTCTCGAGCGGAGGCGGCTCCGGAAGCGGCAGCGCCCCCTCCTCCAGCGGCAGCGGCACCAGCTCCGGTGCCAGCAAGCCGAGCGGCGGATCCAGCGGCGGTAGTGGCACTGTCAGCGGCGGCGGCTGAGCCGCGGTCCGCTGACGACGGCATAACGTTCCATCTCGCGGGTGTTGGAAGCGCTCACGGAAAGTTGTGCCGCTCCTGGCGGCATTTCGTGGCCCGGCGCTCGGCGCGGCGCGCGAGAGCCCACGTTTGGCCGGCCCGCGCCGCCGGCGAAACCGCCAGCCCTCAGCTCGTCGCGTAGCCGAGCTGCGACAGCTGCGCGAAGGCCGCTGCGAGCGCGGTCTGGGCCCGGGTGAGCGAGGCGCCGGCGGTCGCGTAGCCCTGCACGTCGCCGCTGGTGGCGGCCGCCCCGAGCGCCGCGTATGCATGCGCCGTCGACGTCAGGGCACCTGCGAGCGTGAGGTTGGCCGACTCCGCCGGTCCCGCTCTGAGACCGGAGACCGTCGCCGCGGCGGTCTTGTGCGCGGCGGCCAGCTCGTTGGCCGCGGTGGCCTGGGCGGCCGGGGTGCGGGCGCTGCGAAGCTGCGGATCGGCGGTCGTGCGCACGGAGTTCAGCGCGGAGATCGCGGCATTGAGGCCAGCGGCATAGCTCGCACTCGGCCCCAGGGCGAGGACCGAACCCGAGGTCGGCCTGACCGTGCCCAGAATGCGTTCGCACTCGCCGGCGAAGCTTGCCGCGGCTCCGGACTTCAGACACACGCCGATCACGGTCCCCGCGGTGGTCGGGAGCGCGTAGACGGAGATCGGTCCGCTCGTGCCCTGCGGAGCGAGATCGAGGTACCGGTAGTACTGCGCTCCGTCGAGCGAGACGACCTGGGGCTTGGGCTGGCTGGGGAGCGCGGCCAGCAGGCTCTGCGGCAGCAGCGACGCGTTGGCGGTTGTGGCATGACCGATCAAGATTGTGCCTCGGGTGGTTGACGGCGGCGCCAGCGCCACTTCGTCTGTGAGGCCGAACTGCGGCGACGGCGGCGGCGGTTGCTGCTTCCAACCGGTCGGGAACGAGACGCGAAGCGGCCCGGCCGCCGCGTGGCTGTTCAACGGCGGCGGCGCGTTGGACCCGGTGACAGCGCCCGCGACGAGCAGCCCGACCAGTCCCGCTACGACTGCCGCCCCGACGGCGATCAGCACGACGCGACGGCCCGGCGGGTTCGGCGCGGCCAGCCCCGGTGTCGCCTTCGTCGCCGCCCGGCCCCCGCCGGTCAGTGGGGGCTCGCTCGCCGTCACCTGTGGCGGCGGCACGCTGGCGGCGAGTCTCGGAGCGGGCCCTTCCGTCCTCTGTCGCCGACGGATCTCGTCGATCGCTTCCTGGGTCGAGCTGCTCAGCAGGCGATTGCTGTATTCCCCCTCCAGCGCACGGGCAATGTGGCCCAGGTCAACCGGGGCCCGCCCGGTGGCGGCCTCCGTCTCGGCCGCAGCGCAGCAATCGCGGATGGCCCCGCCTGGGAGCTTGAACGAGGTGGAGATGAACTCGAGGTCTTGCCCGCGAAGCCGGGCGTCGGCCGGTAGTAGCAGCCGCCAGATGCGCTGGCGAGACTCGGCGTCCGGGAACGGAAGATCGATGACGAAGTCGAGGCGGCGGGTCAGCTCGGCGTCGATGCGCGGCTTGAGGCTCGATGCGAACAGGACCGGCCCGGGGTGTGCGTCGAGGGCGGCGAGCAGGCGCGTGACGTCGATCCCCGGCTTGCGCTTGCGCGACCGGGCGGGACGCTTGCCGAACATCGCCTCGGGGCCGTCGAACACGGTGATCGCGCCGGATTTCGCGCTTGACGCGAGGACACGCTGGAGCGAGCGCTCGACGTTGGCCGGCTCCTGCTCGGCCACACGCGCGAGGTCGACGCACACGACGTCGAGGCCGACCTCGGCTCCGATCACCCGGGCCGCGAGCGTCTTGCCGGTGCCCGGCTCGCCGTCGAGCAGGACTCGCAGCCCGGCGCTGCGCCCGTTCGTGCGCCGCCGAGTACCACCGCCACTCGCCCGGTGGCGTCGGCGGATCTCGGCGCAGACCGAGCGCAGAGGCTCGAGCTACTCGTCGTCGAGCACCAGATCGTCCCAGTCGCAGTCCAGCTCCAGTTGCGTCCGGGGCTGCCGCGATCGGGCCGACACTCCATCGCCCGAACCCTCGGTCTTCATTGGACCGAGGATAGGGAAGCTCAGCGGTGTCCCACAACCTGGCGTGCACCGCTGCTTGCGCCGGCACCGCGGCTCGGGCAGAATCGCGCCGTGCACGCTGGGGCGACGGCCACGGCGCCGAACGGGCTCACCGGCGTGGCGCTGTCCCCGGTCGTGAAGCGGCGCGGCCCGTTCGCGACCCTGTGAGTGTGCCGGCGCTGCGGGCCTGACACCCCACTCATCGCCGCGCCGAAATGCCGCCGTCTTCATCTCGTACCCGTGATCTCGCCCGACAGCGTCGGGAAAGCAGGTCGGACATCTGCACCCCAACGGCCGATACGCCGCGGCCGCGACCGGGATCACGTGCGTTCAGGCCCTTGCGCGAGCGACCTCCGCCTGTCATAATCTAAGTCTGTGCGACTAAGATCTTTCGCAGCCAAGAAACTTTGACACCGAGAAGACGGAAACCGATATATGCAACCTGACCGTTTCACGATCAAGTCCCAGGAGGCGCTGCAGGCAGCGCAGCGCTTGGCCGACGAGCGTCGCAACCCGCAGACGACCCCCGAGCACCTGCTCGCCGTCCTGCTCGAGCAGGAGGGTGGCGTCGTCGTTCCCGTGCTGCGCAAGCTCGGCGTCGAGCCGGCGACCGTCAGAGGCTCCGTAAGCCAGGCGCTCGACGCGTTGCCGAAGCTGAGCGCCGGCCAGCCCGCGGAGCCCGCAGGCGGGTCCAGCGAACTCGTGCAGATCCTGAGGACGGCTGAGACCGAGGCCCGCGACCTCAAGGACGAATACGTCTCGACCGAGCATCTTCTGCTCGCCCTTGCCGCCCACCCCGGCCGGGCCGGTGACGCGCTGCGCTCGGCCGGAGCCTCCCGCGATGAGCTGCTCAAGGCGATCGCCGAGGTGCGTGGCCCGCACCGGGTCACCGACCAGAACCCGGAGGACAAGTTCCAGGCCCTGGAGAAGTTTGGCCGCGACCTCACCGAGGCCGCCGCGCAGGGCAAGCTCGATCCCGTGATCGGGCGCGACGACGAGATCCGCCGCGTGATCCAGGTGCTCTCGCGGCGCACCAAGAACAACCCGGTCCTGATCGGCGAGCCGGGCGTGGGCAAGACCGCGATCGCCGAGGGCCTCGCCCAGCGGATCGTGTCCGGAGATGTTCCCGAAGGCCTGCGTGACCGGCGCGTGGTCGCGCTCGACATCGGCGCCCTCGTGGCCGGCTCCAAGTACCGCGGGGAGTTCGAGGACCGGCTCAAGGCGGTGCTCAAGGAGATCGCCGACGCCGAAGGGTCGATCGTCCTGTTCATCGACGAGCTGCACACGATCGTCGGCGCGGGCGCGGCCGAGGGCGCGGTCGACGCCGCCAACCTGCTCAAGCCGATGCTGGCTCGCGGCGAGCTGCGCGCCGTCGGCGCC
The DNA here is from genome assembly GCA_963816005.1 of uncultured Solirubrobacteraceae bacterium. GTDB lineage: Bacteria > Actinomycetota > Thermoleophilia > Solirubrobacterales > Solirubrobacteraceae > Palsa-465. Next base: position 214,488 of record CAWFKF010000091.1, read on the forward strand.
ACGACGCTCGACGAGTACCGCAAGCACATCGAGAAGGACGCGGCGCTCGAGCGGCGCTTCCAGCCCGTGTACGTGGGCGAGCCCAGCGTCGAGGACACGATCGCGATCCTGCGCGGTCTCAAGGAGCGCTACCAGGTCCACCACAAGGTGCGGATCCAGGATTCGGCGCTGGTCGCCGCGGCCACGCTCAGCCACCGCTACATCGCCGACCGCTTCCTCCCTGACAAGGCGATCGACCTCGTCGACGAGGCAGCGTCGCGGATCCGGATGGAGATCGACTCCAAGCCGACCGAGATCGACGAGGTCGACCGGCACATCATGCAGCTCGAGATCGAGCTGCAGTCGCTGGGCGACGACAGCGATCCGGGCACGGCCGCGCGCCGCGAACAACTCGAGCGCACCCTGGCCGAGGAGCGCGAGCGCTCGGCCGCGATGCACGCCGAGTGGCTGCGCGAGAAGGCGACGATCGGCGCTGTCGCCGAGCTCCAGGAACGTCTCGAGCAGGCGAGGATCGAGCTCGAGCGAGCCCAGCGCGAGGCCGATCTCGGCCGGGCGGCGGAGCTCCAGTACGGCACCATCCCCGAGCTTCACAAGCAGCTTGCGGCGGCCGAGTCGGCCGCCGACGAGGGGTCGGTGACCGCTCCCAAGTTCCTCAAGGAGGAGGTCGACGCCGAGGACGTCGCCGAGGTGGTCGAGAAGTGGACGGGAGTCCCGGTCTCGCGCCTGCTCGAGGGCGAGATCGAGAAGCTCGTGCACATGGAGGAGCGCCTGCACCAGCGGGTGATCGGCCAGGACGAGGCGGTCGAGGCCGTCTCGAGCGCGCTGCGCCGCTCGCGCGCCGGGCTCCAGGATCCCGATCGCCCGATCGGCACGTTCCTGTTCCTCGGCCCGACCGGGGTCGGCAAGACCGAGCTTGCGCGGGCGTTGGCCGAGTTCATGTTCGACACCCAGGACGCGATGGTCAGGATCGACATGTCGGAGTACATGGAGAAGCACGCGGTCTCGCGCCTGGTCGGTGCCCCGCCCGGCTACGTCGGCTACGAGGAGGGCGGACAGCTCACCGAAGCCGTGCGCCGGCGGCCGTATTCGGTGGTCCTGCTCGACGAGATCGAGAAGGCGCACCCGGACGTGTTCAACACGCTGCTGCAGGTGATGGACGACGGGCGCCTGACCGACGGCCAGGGCCGGACCGTGTCGTTCAAGAACACGGTTCTGATCATGACCTCCAACATTCACGGCGGACGCCAGGGCGCCGAGGGCCATTTCCGCCCCGAGTTCATCAACCGCCTCGATGACATCGTCGAGTTCGAGCCGCTGACCCGCGAGCAGATCTCGGAGATCGTCGATCTCCAGGTCGCGCGCCTGGTCGCGCGGGTGCGCGAGCGCGGCATCGACATCGAGCTGACCGACGGCGCCCGGACCCTGCTGGGCAATCTCGGCTACGACCCGACCTACGGGGCGCGGCCGCTCAAGCGGGTGATTCAGAAGCGCCTCGTCGACCAGCTGGCACTGGCCATGCTCGAGGGGCGGTTCGTGGCCGGCGATGTGGTCACAGTCGACGCCGCCGGCGGCGAGCTGGTGCTCGAGCGGGCTGCCGCGCCGGCGGCCCCGGCGGCCGCGTGAGCGGTCCCGACCGGGGCGGCGCGGCCTCGCTAGTCTCGCGTCGGTGCCGTCCTCGCCCCCGCTCCCGCCACTGGAGCTGATCACCCGGGTCGGCACCGTCAGGGGTGCCGACCCGTTGGCCTTCTATCAGCGCGAGGGCGCCGCGGTGCGCGGGCGCATCGAGCGGATGCTGCCGTCGGGCTGGACGTTCGAGGGCAAGCGCGTGCTGGACTTCGGCTGTGGCTCGGGCCGGGTGCTGCGGCACTTCCTGCCCGAGGCTGCCCGCGGCGAGTTCTGGGGTTGCGACATCGACGGCCCGAGCATCGACTGGCTGCGGGCCAATCTCAGCCCGCAGCTGCACTGCTTCCAGAATGACCTCGTGCCGCCGCTGGCGCTCGACGACGGCAGCCTCGACCTGATCTGGGCAACGTCCGTGTTCACCCACATCGACCTGTGGAGTGCGTGGCTGCTCGAGCTGCACCGGGTGCTGGCGCCGGGCGGGATCCTCATCGCCAGCTGGCTGGGCGAGGGCATGTGGGAGGCGCTGCTGGGCGAGCCCTACCGCGAGGACGAGGTCGGGATCACCGTGCTGCGCCACTGGCACACCGGTGGCGCCTGGGTCCTGCACTCGGAGTGGTGGCTGCGCGAGCACTGGGGGCGCGCCTTCGAGGTGCTGGAGATCATGCGCCCACCCCGCGACTCCGACGGGAAACCGCAGGTGACTCACAGCTACATCGCGCTGCGCCGGCGCCCGGGCGGGTTCTCGCCCACGGAGCTCGAGCGCTGCGATCCCGCCGACCCGCGCGAGCTCGTCGGACTGCAGACGAGTCTGCGGCTGCTGCGCGCCGAGACCGACGGGCTGCTGAGCGGCGAGATCGCCGGACCCGACGCAGCGCCCGATCGCGGCCCGGCCGGGGTCGCCCGTGGGCTGATCCGCCGCTCGCCGCTGGCCGAGCCGCTGCGCACCCTGCGCGACCGCGCGCTGCAGCGTCGCGCGCTGCGTAGCCGCGTAGGCACGAGCCGCTGAGCGTCAACCTGCGGCGCGGATTGGGGCCGTCGGTGAGCAGGGCGGCCACCTGCCGATCTGAGCAGGAGCGTGCAACTCGGGGTCACGAGGACCCGATCGGCCCCGATCCGGTACAAGTGGCGCTCCATCGGGCTCAATCAGGAGGTCGAAGTGCCTACGTACATCATGCTGTCGATGCTGTCGCCGGACGGAGTCCAGACGATCAAGAACAACCCCACGCGGATCCGCGAGGTCAATCGCGAGCTCCAGCAGCTCGGCGCGACCGTGAAGGCACAATGGGCGACGCTCGGCCGCTTCGACTTCGTCAACGTCGTCGAGGCGCCCGACGAGGCCACGATGGCCCGTGTCTCGCTCGAGCTCGGCTCGCGCGGCACGGCCCGGTTCGAGACTCTGGTGGCGATCCCGATCGACGACTTCATTGGCTCCATCTGACGCTCCCGAGCCGCCCGGCGCCGGCTCTCACGGGGGCCGGCCGCGGGTTCTCGTGGTCGGCGCCGGCGGACGCGAGCACGCGCTCGTCCAGGCCCTCGCCCGCTCGCCCCGGGTGCCTGAGCTGCTGTGTGCTCCGGGCAATGCCGGGATCGCCGGCGACGCCGGGCTGATCGATGTCGCGCCCGACGACGTCGAGGCGCTCGTCGCGGCGGCGGTCGCCGAACGCGTGGACCTGGTGGTGATCGGGCCCGAGGCGCCGCTCGTCGCCGGGCTCGGCGACGCCCTGCGCGCCGCCGGCGTGCGCTGCTTCGGCCCCGGCGCCGCCGCCGCCGAGCTCGAGGGCTCGAAGGCGTTCTCGAAGGAGATCATGGCCGCGGCGGACGTGCCGACGGCCGCCCACGCCGTGGTCACCTCCGTCGAGGCGGGGATGCGCGCGATCGAGCGCTACCCGGTCGTGATCAAGGCCGACGGACTGGCTGCCGGCAAGGGCGTGGTGATCGCCGAGGACGAGGCCCACGCTCGCCGGACGCTCGAGGTGCTGCTCGTAGAGCACCGGTTCGGCACCGAGCAGGTGGTGGTCGAGGAGCATCTCGAGGGTCAGGAGCTGTCGCTGCTGGCGTTGTGCGACGGCCGGCGCGCGGTGCCCCTGGCCTCGGCCCAGGATTACAAGCGGATCTTCGACGGCGACCGGGGCCCGAACACCGGCGGTATGGGCTCCTACTCGCCCGTCCCGGCAATCGGTGCCGAGCAGGCGGCGGAGCTCTGCCGGGCGGTGCACCAGCCCGTGCTCGATGAGCTCGCGCGGCGCGGGATCACGTTCCACGGCGTGCTCTACGCCGGGCTGATGCTGACCGCCGCGGGCCCGAAGGTGCTCGAGTTCAACGTGCGCTTCGGCGACCCGGAGACCCAGGCGATCCTGCCGCGGCTGCGCTCCGATCTGCTCGGCCTGCTCGAGGCGGCAACGGTCCCGGGCGGCCTCGAGGGCGCCCGGCTCGAGTGGGCGCCGGAGACCGCGGTGACGCTGGTGGCGGCCAGCGCCGGGTATCCGGAGTCGGCGTCGCACGGCGACGTGATCACCGGGCTCGAGCGGATTCCCCCGGGGGTCGACGTGACCCACGCCGGTACCGCGCGGAGCTCCACCGGGGAGCTCGTGACCGCCGGCGGACGGGTGCTGGCCGTGACCGCGCTTGGAGCCGACGCCGCCGCCGCCCGCGCTGCCGCATATGCTGCCGCGGACATGATCGAGTTCGCGGGCAAGCAGATGCGGCGGGACGTCGCCCTCGGAGTGGCGCCATGACCGAACAGCCGGCCGATCAGCCTCAGACGGTAGTCGAAGCCGAGGCGGTGTTCGAGGACCTCGAGGTCGACTCGCCCCAGGTGGGGATCGTGATGGGCTCCAAGAGCGACATCCCCGCGATGGAGGCGGCGGAGAAGGAGCTCACCGAGCGCGGCATCGGCTGCGAGGTGCGGGTGATGTCGGCGCACCGCGAGCCCGACAAGGTCGCCGACTACGCCAGGAACGCGAGGCTGCGGGGCCTGCGGGTGATCATCGCCGGCGCCGGGCTGTCGGCCGCGCTGCCGGGGGTCGTGGCGGCGCACACGGACCTTCCGGTGATCGGCGTCCCCTTGACCAGCCGGACCTCCGTCGCCGGTGGACTGGACGCGCTCCTGTCGATCGCCCAGATGCCGCCCGGCGTTCCCGTGGCCTGCGTCGGGGTCGATGCGGCTCGGAACGCGGCCGTGCTCGCCGCCCGTATCCTCGGCGCCTGAGCGAGGCTCACGGGTCCGCCGAGATGCCGTGCCGCGGGCCGCGCTAGCCTGTGAGGCCACGGTTGATGCCCGAATCGATTGTCCATCTGTCGTCGGTGGCGGGAAGCCCGTTGCTGGATTCCGCGGGCGAGCGCCTCGGGCGCGTCGAGGACGTGATCGTGCGCCTGGACCTCGACGACGGGCTGCCTCCGGTCACCGGCCTCAAGGCCCGCATCGGCGGTCGCGAGATGTTCGTGCCCGCGGACAGGATCGCCCGCCTGGAGCCCGCTGCGGCACGTACCTCGACCACGAAGCTCAACCTGGCCCAGTTCGACCGGCGACCCGGAGAGGTCCTGCTGCGCTCCGACGTCCTCGATCGCAGCCTGATCAACGTCGACACCGCCCGGCTGGTCAGGGCCCGTGAGGTCGAGTTGATCTGCGACCAGGGCACGTGGCGGGTGGCGGGCATCGATCCCAGCCTCAACGCGCGCCTGATGCGCCTGCGCCCGCGTCGCTTCCGCACCCATTCCGGCGAGCACCCGCAATTCGTGCCCTGGCGCGACATGGAGCCGTTCGTCAGCCACGTGCCCAGCTCGCGCCTGCGCCTGGCGCACCGGCGTTTGGCGCGGCTGCATCCGGCGCTGATCGCCGATCTCGTGGAGGCGGCGTCGCATGACGAGGGTGAGGAGATCCTGGCGGCGGTGGGGCAGGACAAGGAGCTCGAGGCGGATGTGTTCGAGGAGCTCGACGACGAGCACCAGGTCGAGTTCCTGCGCGAGCGCTCCGACGAGCAGGCCGCCGCCGTGCTGGCGCGGATGGCCAGCGACGACGCTGCCGATCTGTTGCTGGAGATCGAGCAGGACCGGCGCATCCCGGTCCTCAACCTGCTGCCGCCGGCCAAGCAGCTGAAGATCAAGCGCCTGCTGGGCTACAACCCGTCCACCGCCGGCGGCCTGATGAACCCCGACTTCCTGTCGTTCAGAGCCAGCACCTCAGTCACCGAAGCGCTCGATGCGGTCCGCGCCAGCGAGCTCGCGCCGCAGCAGGAGATCACGGCGTTCGTGGTCGATGAGAGCGGTGTGCTGGTGGGTGCGGTCACGCTCGCCGAGCTGGTGCGCGCGGCGGCGGACAGCCGGGTGTCGGACCTGATCGAGTCCGCGGTGCCGATGGTCTCCGCCGAGACGGACCTCCCCGAGGTCGCCTGCCTGATGACCGACTTCAACCTGATGGCGATGCCGGTCGTCGACGCCGACAGCCGGCCGATCGGCGTCGTCGCCGTGGATGACGTACTCGAGCTGCTGGTGCCGACTGAGTGGCGCCGGCGCTCGGGCCTTGCGCGCAGCTGATTTCCCGGCTGGTGGCGCCACGCCCACGCTGGTACCCTCGTATGAGCCGCCCAAGCCGGCGGCTTTGAGAGGCTGTACGCGATGAGTGACCCGGGCTTACACCAAGACAGCGAACTACCGCGAAGTAGCAGGCTCGCGGCTGTCGCCGTGAGGTTCACCGCGCTCGCCGGCGACTGATCTCCGGCCGCCACAGGACCTCCCCGACCGGCCGCGCGCGACCGGAGCGGATCGGAAGGGAGGTCCAACGAGATGACGACAGAGCCGCGGGCGCCGGCCGCGCCGCCCGAGTCGCGCGAGCGCGCCGTGCTCGACTCGGCGCACGTCGGCGACATCAGGGGCGCCTTCGGCACGATCCGTCAGCACGAGGACGGTCACCACAACCTCCGCGCGCGGGCGATGGCCCTGCTGGCGATCATCGGCCCGGGCCTGATCGTGATGGTCGGCGACAACGACGCCGGCGGGGTGGCGACGTACTCGCAGGCGGGGCAGAACTACGGCACGAGCCTGCTGTGGGTGCTGCTGCTGCTGATCCCGGTCCTGGTCGTCAACCAGGAGATGGTGGTGCGGCTCGGGGCGGTGACCGGCGTCGGTCACGCGAAGCTCATCAACGAGCGCTTCGGGCGGTTCTGGGGCTGGTTCTCGGTCGGCGATCTGTTCGTGCTGAACTTCCTCACCGTCGTCACCGAGTTCATCGGCGTGAGCCTCGCACTCGGCTACTTCGGGGTCTCCAAGTACATCGCCGTGCCGATCGCCGCTGTCGGCCTCATCGCGATCACGGCCAGCGGCAGCTTCCGCTTCTGGGAGCGCTCGATGTTCGTGTTCGTATTCACGAACCTGCTCGTGATCCCGTTGTTCTTCATGGCGCACGCGCAGGGCTCGCCGATCGCGCACGACCTGTTCGTGCCCGGGATCCAGGGCGGCGCGACGTCGACCTCGGTGCTGCTGATCATCGCCATCGTCGGCACGACGGTGGCGCCGTGGCAGCTGTTCTTCCAGCAATCGAACATCATCGACAAGCGGATCACCCCGCGCTGGATCAACTACGAGCGGCTCGACACCTGGATCGGCGCGTTCATCGTCGTGATCGGGGCCGGCGCCCTGATCTGCATCTCGGCCTTTGCGTTCAAGGGCACCCCGTACTTCGGCCACTTCACCAATGCCGGTGCGACCGCGTCCGGCCTGCAGAGCGTTCTCGGCTCGACCGCCGGGGCCTTCTTCGCGGTCGTCCTGCTGAACGCGTCCCTGATCGGTGCAGGCGCGCTGACGCTGTCGACCAGCTACGCGTTCGGCGACGTGTTCGGGACCAAGAGCTCGCTGCACCGCAGCTTCAAGGAGGAGAAGGGCTTCTACTTCGGCTTCGCCCTGATCGTCGCCGGCGCCGCGGCGATCGTGCTGATCCCCGGCGCCCCGCTCGGCGTGATCACGCTCGCCGTCCAGGCCCTCGCGGGCGTGCTGCTGCCGAGCGCGAGCATGTTCCTGCTGCTGCTGTGCAACGACCGCGAGGTGCTCGGGCCGTGGCGCAACGCGCCGTGGCTGAACGCGCTGGCCAGCGTGATCGTGGCCGTGCTCGTGCTCCTCTCGCTGGTGCTGATGGCCACGACCCTGTTCCCGAGCATCGACGTCACGCAGGTGGCGCTCTACGGCGCCGCGCTGATGGTGGTCGCGCTGATCGTGATCGGGCTGCTCGCGCTGCGCTCGCGCAAGGGCGCTGAGGCGGTGACCGTGATCGAGACCGGTCCTCACATTCCCAAGGAGCAATGGACGATGCCGCCCCTGGCTCTGCTGGCCCGGCCGGAATGGTCGACCGGACGCAAGGCCGCGATGCTCACCCTGCAGGGTTATCTGATCGTCTCGATCGCGCTCCTGGTCGTGAAGGCGGTGCAGCTCGCGGGTGGCTGAGCGCGACCGTCCACGTCACCGAGACCGGCGAGCGCTGGCCGAAGCGGCTCACGCCCGGCACGTATACCGTGCGTGCGGTGCACAGCGACGACGCCGGCCATATCTCCCGCGGCCCAGCCCACACGTTCTCGATCGGGCCGCCGCCCGGCACGATCGGATCGACGGACTCGTCGGAGGTTCCGCGGTGATCCCTCGCTACACCCGGCCGGAGCTCGAGGCGATCTGGTCCGATCATGCCCGCTTCGAGGCGATGCGCGAGGTCGAGGTCGCCGCCTGCGAGGAGATGGACGGCCCCACGCCCGCGGAGCTCGAGGCGATCCGTGCCGCCAGCTTCACAGTGGAGGAGATCAACGAGCGCGAGAAGGTCACCGATCACGACACCGCCGCGTTCGTCGACGTGCTGGCCGCCTCAGCGGGGCCGGCCGGGCGTTGGATCCATCACGGCCTGACCTCGAGTGACGTGCTCGACACGGGACTCGCGCTGCAGCTGCGGCGCTGCGGCGAGGAGGTGCTGCCGGGCGCGCGGCGGCTCGTCGAGGTGCTCGCCGCGCGGGCGCGCGAGCACGTGCACACGCTGTGCGTCGGCCGCACCCACGGCATCCACGCCGAGCCGACCACGTTCGGGATCAAGCTGGCCGGGTTCGCGTTCGAGGCAGATCGGAACGCGCGGCGCCTGGAGCGCGCGTTCGCGCAGGTGGCGGTGGGCGCGATCTCCGGGGCGGTGGGGACGTACTCGGCCACCTCCCCCGAGTTCGAGCATCGTGTGCTCGCCCGCCTGGGCCTCGAGCGCGAGCCGGTCTCGACCCAGGTCGTGGCGCGCGACCGCCACGCCGAGTTGCTGCAGGCGATCGCGCTGGCGGGCGCCGGGCTCGAGCGCTTCGCCACCGAGATCCGGCACCTCGCGCGGACCGAGGTGGGGGAGGTGCAGGAGCCGTTCGCGGCCGGGCAGAAGGGCTCGAGCGCGATGCCTCACAAACGCAACCCGATCAAGTCCGAGCAGGTCACGGGACTGGCGCGCCTGCTGCGCGGCAACGCTCAGGCCGGGCTCGAGAACGTGGCGCTATGGCACGAGCGCGACATCTCGCACTCCTCGGTGGAGCGGGTGATCCTGCCCGACTCCACGATCCTGCTCGACCACCTCCAGCGCCGCGCGACCGCGCTGGCCTCGGGCATGGTGGTCAACCCCGAGCGGATGCGCGCCAACCTCGAACTCACCCACGGCGCGCTCTTCTCCCAGCGCGTCCTGCTCGCGCTCGTGGAGCGGGGCCGCGGCCGTGACGACGCCTACCGGATCGTGCAGCGTCTCGCCCAGCGGGCCCTCGATGAGCGCATCGGGTTGCGCGAGCTGCTGGCCGCCGATCCGGCCGGCGAAGGTCTCGATCTCGACGGGATCTTCGACTATGCGCCGTATGTGCGCTACGCCGACACGATCGTCGGCCGGCTCGACGCGATCGCCTGATCGCGCGCCGCCCCCGTTGCTAGCATCGCCGCCGTGAGCACCCTTGCTGACCTGCCGCTGTTCGCCTCGGGCAAGGTCCGCGAGATCTTTGAGCTCGACGAGCGGTCACTGCTGATGGTTGCCACCGACCGGATCTCGACCTACGACGTCGTCCATCCGACGCCGATCCCCGACAAGGGCACGGTGCTCACCGGGCTCTCCGTGCTGTGGTTCGACCTCACCTCCGAGATCGTCCCCAACCACTTGATCTCCTACACCGACGGTGTGCCCGAGGAGGTCCGTGGGCGCGCGCTGGCCGTGCGCAGGCTCGAGATGCTGCCGGTCGAATGTGTCGTCCGCGGCTACCTGAGCGGCTCGGGCTGGAAGGACTACCAGCAGACGGGCGCGGTGTGCGGGATCGAGCTGCCCGGCGGCTTGCTGGAGTCCGACCGGCTGCCCGAGCCGATCTTCACGCCGGCCACCAAGGCCGATGTCGGCCACGACGAGAACATCGACTTCGAGGGGGCGGTGCGGCTGATCGGCGACCGCGACCTCGCCGAGCGCCTGCGCGCCGTGTCGATCGCGCTGTACGAGCGCGCCGCCGCCCACGCGCTCTCACGCGGCATCATCCTCGCCGACACGAAGTTCGAGCTCGGCCTCGACGAGAACGGCGTCCTGACCGTCGGCGACGAGGTCTGCACGCCCGATTCGTCTCGCTTCTGGCCCGCCGACACGTACGTCCCCGGCCGCTCGCAGCCCAGCTTCGACAAGCAGTTCGTGCGCGACTGGGCGTCGTCCACGGGCTGGGACCGCACACCGCCGGCGCCGGCGATTCCCGACGGGGTCATCGACCGCACGCGCCAGAAGTACATCGAGGCCTATGAGCTGATCGCCGGTGAGCCGTTCGCCGAGTGGTTGCGCCGGGCGGAGTCCTGACGCCCGGCGACGTGATCCTCCGGAGGCAGCCCTGATGCGGGCGCGAGTGCTCGTGCGACCCAAGGCGGGGATCCTCGATCCGCAGGGTCAGGCGGTCGAGCGCGCGCTCCCCGCGCTCGGGTTCTCGGGCGTGTGCAACGTGCACATCGGGCGGCTGATCGAGCTCGACGTGGACGATCCGGCCCGCCTACCGGAGATGTGCGAAAAGCTGCTCTCGAACCCGCTGATCGAGGACTACGAGATCGTCGAGACCGCATGAGGCCGGGCTGCCGATGAAGTTCGGGATCGTTCGCTTCCCCGGTTCGTGCGACGACGTGGATGCCCTGCTCGCCGCCGAGCGTGTCGGCGAGGCGACGCTGCTCTGGCACGCCGAGCGCGACCTGCACGGCGTCGACGCGGTGATCGTCCCCGGCGGCTTCTCCTACGGTGACTACCTGCGGGCGGGCGCGATCGCCCGGTTTGCCCCGGTGATGGAGGAGGTGAGCGAGTTCGCGCGCGCCGGCGGCCTCGTGCTCGGCATCTGCAACGGCTTCCAGGTGCTGTGCGAGGCTGGACTGCTGCCCGGCGCGCTGCTCCCCAACGTCTCGCTGCGCTTTATCTGCCGGCAGGTCGAGCTCGACGTCGTGCGGGGCGGGACTCCGTTCACGCGCGCCTGCAAGCCGGGCCGCCCGCTGTCGATCCCCGTCAAGCACACGACCGGGCGCTACTACGCCCCTGAGCCCGACCTCGACGCGCTCGAGGCGGCCGGCCAGGTGCTGCTCCGCTACGCGCCGGACCAGAACCCGAACGGATCCGCGCGCGACATCGCCGGCGTTTGCAACGGGGCCGGGAACGTGTTCGGGCTGATGCCCCACCCGGAGCACGCGGTCGACCCGCTCACGGGCTCCGCCGACGGGCTGTCGATCTTCGAGTCGATGCGAGCGCAGGTTGCCGACCGCATCCCGGCCTAGCGAGGCGCCCCCGATGCGCCACCGCGAGCTGGGTCTCACCGACGACGAGTACGCGCTGATCGTCGAGAAGCTCGGGCGCGAGCCCGGCGGCGTCGAGCTGGCCATGTTCTCGCTGATGTGGTCTGAGCACTGCGCCTACAAGCACTCCAAGAAGCTGCTGCGCCGGCTCCCGACCGAGGGGCCCCACGTGCTGCTCGGGCCGGGCGAGAACGCCGGCGTCGTCGACGTCGGCGGGGGGATGGCGGTCGCGTTCAAGGTCGAGTCGCACAATCACCCGAGCGCGGTCGAGCCGTTCCAGGGCGCGGCTACCGGCGTCGGCGGGATCCTGCGCGACGTGTTCGCGGTCGGGGCCAGGCCGATTGCCGTGCTCGACTCGCTGCGCTTCGGCGAGCCCGCGACCAGCGAGCGCTCGCGCTTCCTGCTCGAGCGGGCGGTCGCCGGCATCGGCCACTACGGCAACTCGATCGGCGTGGCCACCGTCGGGGGCGAGATCTACTTCGAGTCCTCCTACGAGCAGAATTGCCTGATCAACGCCATGTGCCTGGGGCTCGCGCCCCGGGAGCGGCTGATCCGCAGCGCCGCCGCCGGCCCCGGCAACGTGCTCGTGCTGCTCGGCGCGCTGACCGGGCGCGACGGCATCGGCGGCGCGTCGGTCCTGGCCAGCGCGGAGCTCGGCGAGGGCGACGACGCGAAGCGGCCCTCGGTCCAGATCGGAGACCCGTTCGCCGAGAAGAAGCTGCTCGAGTGCTCGCTCGAGTTGCTGGACCGCAAGCTGCTGGTCTCGCTCCAGGACCTCGGCGCCGCCGGCCTCACCTCCTCGAGCGCCGAGATGGCGAGCAAGGGCGAGGTCGGGCTCGACATCGACGTCGGCCGTGTCCCGCTCCGCGAGCCCGGGATGGAGTCCTTCGAGATCATGATCTCGGAGTCCCAGGAGCGGATGCTGTGCGTCGTCGAGCCGTCGCAGCTCGAGCAGGTGCTGGCCGTCTGCGAGCGCTGGGAGACCCTGGCGACGCCGATCGGCGAGGTCACCGGCGGGCCGTATCTGCGGGTGCTGCGGGACAGTGCGGTCGAGGCCGAGATCCCCGTGCCCGCCCTGGTCGACGACTGCCCCCTCTACGACCTCGACCCCGCACCGCCCGCGCAGCCGCTCTACGGAGCGCCGGCGCCGATCCTGTCGGGCGGCGAATCGCCGCGCGAGCTCCTGCTCGCGCTGCTGGCGAGCGCCAACATCGCCTCCCGCCGTCCCGTGTTCGAGCAGTACGACTGCATCGTGCAATCGCGCACCGTGCGCCGTCCCGAGGAGGCCGACGCGGCCGTGCTGGCCCTCGCCGAGGGCGCGATCGCTGTCTCGATCGACGGCAACGGGCGCCGCGTGGCCGGCGACCCGCGCCGCGGTGCGGCCGAGGCGGTCTACGAATGTGCGGCCAACCTGGCTTGCGTCGGCGCGGAGCCGCTCGGGCTGACCAACTGCCTGAACTTCGGCAATCCCGAGAAGCCGCACGTGGCGTGGCAGCTGACCGAGGCGGTCGAGGGCCTGGCGCAGGCGTGCGAGGCGCTCGGCGTGCCAGTCGTCGGCGGCAACGTCTCCCTCTACAATGAGGCGCCGACGGGGCCGATCTTCCCGACACCGGTGGTGGGCATGGTCGGGCGGCTCCCCGATCCGGCCGGCGCCGCGCCGCTCGGCTTCGCCCGCGCCGCAGACGCGATCGCCATCGTCGGCACGTTCGCGCCGGCGCTGGCCTGCTCGGAGCTGTCGAAGCTGCGGGGGCAGGCACCGGAGGGGCCGCTGCCGGCGCTCGACGCCGACGCCGCTCGCGCCACCCACACCGTGGTGCGCGAAGCGGTCCGCTCCGGTGCGCTCGCCAGCGCCCACGACATAGCCGAGGGCGGGCTGCTGGTGGCGCTGGCCGAGTCCTCCCTGGGCGGCGGCCTCGGCGCCACGATCGCGTTGCCCACCGCGGGCAGCGACGCCGATCTGTTCGGCGAGGCGCCCGGCCGCGCGTTCATCGTGTCCGGCCCCGAGGGCGCGCTGCGCGCCGCCCTGCCCGACGCGATCGTGATCGGCCGCGTCGGCGGCGAGGCGCTCGAGCTGAGCGCCGGCGAGGTCCACGTGCAGGCAGCGCTTTCCGAGCTTCGCGCCGCACGGGACGGCGGGCTCGTCAAGTTTGCATAAATCCCGAGTAGCCCTACTGGTACGCTTGAAGCGACCGGCCTCGCGGCTCGGCATGCTCTGATCCGTCATGCCTGAATCCATTGATCATCGCGATGGGCCGCGAGACGAGTGCGGGGTGTTCGGCATCTATGCGCCGGAACGCGACGTTTCTCGGCTCGCGTACTTTGCCCTGTTCGCACTCCAGCACCGCGGCCAGGAATCGGCCGGCATCGCCACCGCGGTGCGCGGCGGGGACATCATGGCCGTGGTCGACCAGGGGCTCGTCGCCCAGGTATTCGACGAGCACATCCTGCGCTCGCTGCTCGGCGACATGGCGGTCGGCCATGTCCGCTACTCCACGACCGGATCCTCGCAGTGGGAGAACGCCCAGCCGATCGTGCGCAACGATCAGCGCACGCTCGCGCTCGCCCACAACGGCAACCTGATCAACGCGGTCGAGCTGCACGCCGAGCTGCGCGCGCAGGGCGTCCCGTTCCGCTCCACCTCGGACTCGGAGATCATCGCGGCGATGCTGGAGACGCACCCCGCCGGGCGGATCGAGGACGCGGTGGCCGACGTGCTGCCGCGCCTCCAGGGCGCCTTCTCGACCGTCGTGATGACCGGCGACCAGGTGGTCGCGTTCCGGGATCCCCACGGGCTGCGCCCGCTCGCGCTCGGCGAGCTCGCCGATGCCGTGCTCGGCGGCCCCGCCTACTGCGTGGCCAGCGAATCGTGCGCCTTCGACCTGATCGGCGCCAAGTTCGTGCGCGAGGTGGAGCCGGGCGAGATGGTCAGTCTCTCGGTCCGTGGGGTGGAGTCGCAGATCGTCGAGCCCTCCGAGCGCCGGGCGTTCTGCGTGTTCGAATACATCTACTTCGCCCGGCCCGATTCGCGCATGGGCGGGACGGTGCTCCAGGTTGCCCGCGCCAAGATGGGCGAGATCCTCTGGCGCGAGGCCCCCGTCGAGGCCGACCTCGTGATCCCCGTCCCGGACTCGGGCAACGCGGCGGCCCGCGGTCTGGCCCGGGCGGCCGGGCTGCCCCAGGACGACGGCTTCATCAAGAACCGCTACGTCGCGCGGACGTTCATCCAGCCCGGGCAGGAGCTCCGCCGCCAGGGCCTGCGGCTGAAGTTCAATCCGCTGCCCGAGGTCGTCGCCGGCCAGCGGCTGATCGTGGTCGACGATTCGATCGTCCGCGGCAACACGACGCGCCAGATCGTGCAGATGCTTCGCGACGCCGGCGCGGCCGAGGTGCATCTGCGCATCTCCGCTCCCCCGATCAAGCATCCGTGCCACTACGGCATCGACATGTCCACGCGTGAGGAGATGATCGCCCACGGACGCACCGTCGATGAGGTGGCCGCTGAGCTCGGGGCCGATTCCCTGCACTACCTGTCGCTGAACGGCGTCTACGAGGCCGTCGGCGGGTCACGCGCGACCCACTGCGACGCCTGCTTCACCGGCGAGTACCCGCTGGCCGGCAGCGAGGACGCGAGCGGGAAGTTCGCGCTCGAGTCCGCGCTGCCGCTGGTCCGGGCCTGAGTCAGCGCGTTCCGCGCGTTCAGCGCTCGGACACGTTGATGTGCTGCACGGGCCCGGCGGGGTCCGCCGCGCCCCGGCGGGCCAGCCGACGTCGCCGGTATCGTCGGCAGGCTCATGGACGCGCGTGACGCCCTCCGGCAGACCTTCGGGTTCGAGCACTTCCGCCCCGGCCAGAAGGAGGCCGTGGCCGCCGCGCTCACGGACCGCGATGCGCTCGTGGTGATGCCGACCGGGTCGGGCAAGTCGCTGTGCTACCAGCTGCCCGGGCTGATGCGAGACGACCTCACCGTCGTCGTCTCGCCGCTGGTCTCGCTGATGCAGGATCAGGTGGACACCCTGGATCGGATCGCGCCCGGCCGGGTCGCCGTCGTCAACGCCCAGCGTGGCCACGCCGCGAACGGTGAGGTGATGCGGCGCGCGCTGCGCTCGGAGCTGAGCCTGCTCTACGTGGCGCCCGAGCGCTTCGCCGCCCGCGGCTTTGGCGACGCGCTGACCAGGGTTCGGGTGGGGCTGTTCGTGGTCGACGAGGCGCACTGCGTCTCCCAATGGGGCCACGATTTCCGCCCCGACTACTTCTCGCTCGCCGATGCGGCGGCCGGAATCGGCGCCGGCGCGACGCTGGCCCTGACGGCGACGGCCACACCCCAGGTCGCCGACGACATCGCGCGCCGGCTGCGCCTGCGCGACCCGGTGCGGATCGCCACCGGATTCGATCGTCCCAACCTCAGCTTCGCCGTCGTGCCGAGCGCCGACGAAGCCGACAAGCACCGCCGGATCGCCGCCGCGCTGCTCGAGCCGGGCGCGCTCCCGGCGATCGTCTACGCCGGCACGCGCAAGGCGAGCGAGCGGCTCGCGCGACTGCTCTCCTCGGCGCTCGGTCAGGAGGTTCCCGCCTACCACGCCGGGCTCGACCGGGAGCGGCGGGCGGCCACGCAGGAGCGGTTCATGTCCGGGGAGGTCCCGGTGATCGTCGCCACCAACGCGTTCGGCATGGGGATCGACAAGGCCGACGTGCGCACCGTCTGTCACGCGTCGGTGCCGCAATCGCTGGAGGCCTACTACCAGGAGGCCGGCCGCGGCGGGCGCGACGGAGCAGCCGCCCGCTGTCTGCTGTTCGCCGAGCAGCGTGACAAGGGCCTGCACGTGTTCTTCATCCAGCGCGCCCGCGTCGAGGATGCGTCGCTCGACCTCGTCGCCGAGCGGCTGCGGTGGGCCGGCGCGGACGGCCGCTACGACATGCCGCTGTCACAGCTCGCGGGTGCCGTCGGGCCCAAGGCCGACGAGGAGAACCTGCGCGCGATCGTCGGTCACTTCGCCCGGGCCGGGATGATCGCGCCCGAGCCCGCTCCTCCCGATCGCGCCACGGGGCGGATGCTGGCCGCCTGGGACGGTCGCGCGCTGGCCAGGAGCCGCGCCTCGGTCCGGGAGGCGGAGCGGATCCGCTGGGGTCAGTACAGGACGGTGTGGGACTACGTGGAGCGCTCGCAGTGTCGCCGCCAGGCGCTGCTGCGCCATTTCGGCGACGCGTCGGCGCCCACGCCTTCGGTGCCGTGCTGCGACGTGTGCGCTCCGAGCATGCTGCCGCCCGTCCCGGCCGCGCCCGCGGGCCGCGGGGCGCCGGCGCACCGGGGGGCGACGCGGGGCCGCTCCGGCCCCCCGTCGCGGAGTGGCGCGCGCCGGCGGCCCGTTGCCACGGCGCCGGCCGACCTGCCCGCCGCGCTCGACCAGGCGATCCTCGCGGTGGTCCACGCCGCCCGGCCGCCGGTCGGGCGCACGCGGGCGGTGGAGATCCTGCGCGGCGGCCGCTCGAAGGTGATCGCCGAGCACGCATACGACGACCTCGCGCCGTACGGGGCGTTCGCGCATCTGCGCTCCGAACACGTCCTCGGGCGCGTCGACGAGCTGCTCGACGCGGGGACGCTGCGCTCCACCGGCGGCCGCTTCCCGAAGCTCCGCGCGGCATGAAGGTCGCGGTTCTCGCCTCCGGCACCGGAACCAACCTGCAGGCGCTGATCGACCGGGTGCACGGCCGCGACGGGGTCGAGCTCGTGGCCGTCGCCTCCGACCGGCTCGCCGCCCAGGCGCTGGAGCGGGCCCGCGCGGCCGGTCTCGAGGCGGCCGCGTTCGCGCTCGCCGGCCACGCCGATCGTGCCGAGCGCGACCGGGCCATGGCGGCCTGGGTGGCCGGCCAGGGGGCCGAGCTGGTCGTGCTGGCGGGGTACATGCAGCTCCTGCACCTCGACTTCCTAGCTCGCTTCCCGGCGCGCGTGATCAACGTCCACCCCGCGCTGCTGCCGGCGTTCCCGGGCATCCACGCCGTCGAGCAGGCGCTCGCCTATGGCGTCAAGGTGTTCGGTGTCACCGTGCACTTCGTCGACGAGGGCGTCGACACCGGTCCCGTGATCTTGCAGCGGGCGGTCGAGCTGCCGGACGCGCGCGACGCCGCGCAGGTGCTCGAGCGCCTGCATCCGATCGAGCACGAGCTGCTGCCCGAGGCCGTTCGGCTCATCGCCGCGGGCGCAGTCCGGCTCGATCCCGGCAACCCACGTCGCGTGATCGTGGACCGGTAGAGTCGGGCCCAATGGAGGACATGGTCGACCCCGCCGGCGCCGCGCCGATCGGGCCTGGGGACGTTCGCGTCGCCCGCGCGCTGCTGTCGGTGTCCGACAAGACGGGAATCGTCGAGTTCGCCCGTGGCCTGTTCGAGCTCGGCATCGAAATCGTCTCCACCGGCGGGACCGCCCAGACGCTGGCGGAGGCCGGCGTGCCCCTGCGGGCGATCTCGGACTTCACCGGCTTCCCGGAGATCATGGACGGCCGCGTCAAGACGCTTCACCCCAAGCTCTACGCCGGCCTGCTGGCCGTCCGCGACGACCCCGCGCACATGCGTGCCGCCGAGCAACACGACGTCGAGTTCGTCGATCTCGTGTGCGTGAACCTGTATCCGTTCGAGCGCACTGCCGCCCGGCGGGGCGTCGCCGACGCCGAGGTGGTCGAGAACATCGACATCGGCGGCCCCACGATGATCCGCGCGGCGGCCAAGAACTCGGCCTATGCCGCCCCGGTCGTCAGCCCCGAGAGCTACGACGCGATCCTCGCCGAGCTGCGCGAGTCCGAGGGTCACCTGTCGCTGGCCACGCGCGAGAGCCTGGCCGCCGAGGCGTTCTCCTATACGGCCCGCTACGACACCGCGATCGCGCGCTGGTTCCAGGAGAAGGCCGAGGACTTCCCGCCCCTGTTCGTGCGAGCGTTCGAGAAGGTGCTCGATCTTCCGTACGGCGAGAACCCCCACCAGCGGGCCGCCTACTACGCGCAGGTCGGGGCCCGCACGCACGTGCTCTCGATGATCTCGCAGCTCGGTGGCAAGCAGCTGTCCTACAACAACCTGCTCGACCTCGACGCCGCGCGGCTGTTGATGGGGGAGTTCCAGATCCCGGCGTGCGTAATCGTCAAGCACAACAACCCGTGCGGCGTCGCCGTCGGCTCGACCGCGCTCGAGGCCTATCAGCGCGCGTTCGCGTGTGACCCGATGTCGGCCTTCGGCGGCGTGATCGTGCTCAACCGGCCGGTCGAGCGCCCGCTGGCCGAGGCGCTCGTCGAGCAGTTCGTCGAGGTGCTGTTCGCCCCGGCCTACGACGCGGATGCCCTCGAGGTCCTGGAGACCAAGCCGAACATGCGGATCCTCGAGGACCGCGAGCGCCGCACCGCGAACCTGCTCGAGCCGGCGCTGCGCCAGGTGGTGGGCGGCCTGCTCGTCCAGGACCGCGACTTCGACCTCGAGGATCGCGGGGAGATGCAGGTGGTCACCACGCGCCGGCCGACCGACGCCGAGTGGAGTGAGCTGGCCTTCGCCTGGCGGGTCTGCAAGCACGTGCGCTCCAACGCGATCGTGCTCGCCAAGGACCTCGGCAGCATCGGGATCGGCGCCGGGCAGATGAGCCGCGTGGACTCGGTCCGGCTCGCGATCGAGAAGTCCCGCATCGAGCTGACCGGCGCGGCGATGGCCTCGGATGCGTACTTCCCGTTCCCCGACGGCCCGCAGCTCGCGCTCGAGGCCGGCGTCACGGCGATCATCCAGCCGGGCGGCTCGGTCCGCGATCCCGAGGTCGTCGACGCGGTCGACGTCGCCGGCGCCGCGATGGTGTTCACCGGCCGCCGGCACTTCCGGCATTGACCGGTGAGCCGGTGACCGGCGACGGCGGGGTCGAGCGCCTGCCCGGCGATCCGCCGTCCCCGTACGAGGAGCCGTTCGGCTTCAGTCGCGTCGTCGCGGCGGGCCCGCTCGTGCTCGTCGGCGGGATGACCTCGGTCACCGTCGACGGCGTCGTCCTCGGCCAGGGTCCCTACGAGCAGACGATCGAGATCCTGCGCAAGATCGAGCACGAGCTGGGGCGAGCCGGGGCGTCGCTGGCCGACGTGATCTCGACCCGCGTGTACGTGACCGATATCGCCCGGTCCGACGACGTCGGCCGGGCGCACGGTGAGGTCTTCGGGGCGATCCGGCCGCTGATGACGATGGTCGAGGTGTCGGGCCTGATCGACCCGAGGATGCTCGTGGAGATCGAAGCGGTCGCCATCCGCGGCGCGTTCATGTCTCGCCCATCGGGGTAAGCAAGTTCAGCCCGACCTCGCGGAGTCCGGGCGCGCCGGCCTCGCCGTCGACCTGGCCGAGACCGCCTTCGTCGAGACGCGCGCCTGCCGAGCCCTGCTCCGCGCCACCTCCCCGTCATCCGGCGCCGCGTTACGCGATCATGGCTCGGCCGCCGTAGCTCAGTTGGCAGAGCAGCGGACTTTTAATCCGAAGGTCGAGGGTTCGATCCCCTCCGGCGGCATGGGAAAGGGCCGTAAATGGGCACGAAGTGCATGGCGGAGACGTGGCTGTGCGGCGGCCTCGCGTCCATGCTCGGCGGAACATCGCGCGCGGCTGGAGCAGACGACTGCGCATGGGCGATTGCGCGCGGTCGGGACGGACGCCTCCCTACGTCGCCGGAGCAATAGCGCGCTCCAGGGACCCCGGAGGGCAAACGCGCTCGTCCCGGCAGGCGGAGGAACCTGACCGCCTCTGCTCAATAGTGGTTCAGCCGACCTGGTATTTGATGTGTGTGACGCCGGGTGCGTCGATGGCCCGGATCTGCGTCAGCTTGAGAGCCCCGCGCTGGAGCTCTTCAAACAGGCGCTCGCCGCCGGCCATGATCACGGGCGCGATCGAGATGTCGATCTCGTCGACGAGCCCTGCAGCCAGGTACTGGTCGATGACCGACGCGCCGCCGGCAAGCCAGATGTCCTGGCCCTGGGCGGCGTTCTTGGCCTGCGCGAGCGCCGCCTCGATCCCCTCGGTCACGAAGTGGAAAGTGGTGCCCCCCTTCATCTCAAGCGGCTCGCGCGCGTGGTGGGTGAGCACGATCACCGGATGGTGGTAGGGCGGGTTCTCGCCCCACCAGCCGGGCCACGGATCGTCGCCCCAGGGTCCGGTGCCGCCGCCGAACATGTTGCGTCCCATGATCGTGGCGCCGATGTATGCCCAGCGCTCGTGGATCACCGAGGAGCTGGCGTTGGTCTCGCCGCCCTGCTCACCGTGCATCTCCCGGAACTCCTTGAGCGGGAAGGCCCACTCGTGCAGCTCCATCCCGCCTACTCCGAGCGGGTTCTCCTCGCTCTGGTCAGGACCTGCGACATAGCCGTCCAGCGACATCGTGATGCTGAGTCTGAGCTTGCTCATGTCAACTCGTCGGGTCTCGCATCTGCCCATAATGACTGCCGCAGTGGTCTGAAATCAGCGGCCCCGCGGTTTTCCGCGTCCGCCGGGCCAGCCGACGGCATCCGCGCTGTCGCTACCACCCGCGCTACCTGCGGCCGTCGCGTGGCTCAGGCACCGGGTCCACCGCGTGGAACTCAATTCGATAGACGAGCGTGTCCTCGTCGATCGGCCCGGCGTGTGCGGCGCGCCGGCGCAGCGTCTCGCGGTCAGGCTCGCCGGCTCGCCGGACGTCCTTGTGGGTGATCGCCGCGAACGGGACGAGCTCGATGGCGTCGACCTCGATCTCACCGAGGCCGACACGGTAGCGGCCGCCCTGCTTGACCCGCGGCCGCTTCCACAGTCGGACCGAGACAGTGATGTCTCCCGCCAGGACGTCGTTGCGCAACTCGCGGCTGAACTCCACACCCGGGACGCTAGCTGGTGATGCGCCACGAGACGCAGCACGGGCCGGTGCGCCAGCCAAACCGATCGCAGAGCAGCCAGTCGGTCGCCGCGGCGCGGACGATCGCCCACGATGCGCGAAGACCGGCGGCTCCTGCCTTACAGCAGTACCGACGCACCGAAGTCCTCCGGGATTGCGTCCATGAGCACGGCGTCGATTCGTCTCCCTTGGCTGATCACTGCGCCGCGGCGCACGCCGACGCGTGGGAAGCCCGCGCGCTGTCTACGGTCAACCCGGCGACATTGCACTCCATCACTTCGAGCAGCACGCTACGTAGGTGCAGCACATGAAACGCGAAGTCGAGCACCAGCCGGGTGGCTTCGGTGCCGAGACCCTGGCCGCGGCGCTCGCCGATCGCAAGCCCGAACCCGGCTCTGCCATGGGGATAGGCAATCCTGAACAGGCCGGCGGTGCCGACGGGTGCGGAGTCGGCGCGGTCGTAGATCGTGAATTCAACCGATGGAGGTTCGGCCTTCGCGCCGTTCTCGATGTTCTCCTCCACCCAGTTCGCCTGGCTCTGCGTTGTGGCGATGCCCATGTGGTCCAGGCCGCGCCGGACCTCGGGCTGGTTCATCCAACGGGCGTAGGTAGCGGCACGATCCGGGTTAGCGGCACCCGTGCCGTGCGGGAGCGCAGCGGATCGCCCCGCGCCCTCGAGCAGGCGAATCGCCGCCGCGGCATGTTACGGCTACCGCCCGCCAGCCGCCGAGCGATGTCGAGAATCTGTGGGCCGGCTCCGACACCTCAGTGAACGGCCGCTCCGAGGAGCGGCGCAACGACCGAAAGGACACCGAGATGCGAAAAGCTGATCACCGCCGAGTGCATGTCACTCGACGGCGTGGTGCAGGCGCCGAGCTACCCCGACGAGGACCGGAGCGGGCGGTTCGATCGCGGCGGCTGGCGCACGCGCTACTTCGATAATCTCTCCATGAATTGGGTGATTGAGACCGTCACGGGAGCGGGCGGGCGATCTGCTCGGGCGAGGCACGTACGAGATCTTCGCCGCCCACTGGCCGAACGCGTCGGAGGAGGAGCAGGTGCTCGCCGAGCCGCTGAATATGCGTCCGAAGTACGTCGCGTCGACGACGCTCGTCGAGCCGCTCGAGTGGCAGCACTCGACGCTGCTCAGGGGCGACGTTGGCGGCGCCGTGCAGGCCCTGAAGGCCCAGGATGGAGACGATCTGCTCGTGATCGGCGGCCCGGGGCTGGTCCAATCATTGCTCGACTACGCACCGACGGAGAGCGCGGCCGAGTTCATCGGCGCCTGGTCGCCGGAGGATGCGACGGCGCACATCGAGTTCCAGCGCCAGATGAACCAGCGGCTCACCGAGAGCGGCGAGCTGGTCGAGGCGCAGGCGCTGACCGGGCCTGAGCAGGCGAAGTTCGTCGTGTACGACGGTGTGGGCACACCGGTGGTCACCGACGGACCGTTCCCGGAGGGCAAGGAGCTGCTCGCGGGCTACCGGATGATCGATGTCGAGTCGCTCGAGCGGCCCTCCAGTAGCAACGGCGCAGATTTGTACGTTTAGCGTTAGACGCGGTTCGAGCCCCTGGGCGGCCGTCGGGACGCGGGCACTGACCGCTGGATGCGTGTTAGACGCGGGTCGATTCCGGGTTTCGCGGGCCACCTGCTACTCATTAGACGCGGCGGATGGCGCAGATCGCCGCGTCTAAGCAGTCTTAGACGCGAGCGGCGTTTCCGCGCAACTCACGGAATCGGGGCCGGGGACCCGCTGTGCTCGTGACCGGAAGAGAGCGGGCCACGGACACGCATCCACGCCTGCGAGGCCTCTGGGGCATATGTTCCGGTGCCGCAGCTGGTACCCAACTCGTCTCAAGATTTCGAAAGCAGCGACGTGCTTCGGCTTCTAATGAATCCATAGGTTCACGTTCTTCACGTTCTTGTCACGATGATGTGGCGTCAGTCTGTAGCCGTTGTATGAGCAGGCAGATGCGGCCTCTGTCACGAAGTAGGCCGAATAGCTGTTCTGCTGGTCGTCCAGCACCTTGCATAGGTCCGGGCTGTCGGCAAAAGTCCACCAGAGCCACCGCTGCAGAGCGTCCTTGTCGAGAAAGGTCCCCGGCAGGAAAGTGGACGAGCCGACATACATATACAGGTTCATCAGATGGAGTTGCATCACGGCCAATCGCTCAAACCGGCGATATAAGTGAGGCTCTGACTCTGATGCGGGGATCCGGGCCTTACTTTCGAAATAGGGCTCGAGGGCGCCGTTCGGATCGCTCTGCGCAAAAGCCTGATCGGTTTGCAAGGCCGCCGTGCTGGCCGCCGCCCATGCGCTTGCCTGAACGGCGCTCGCGGACGTCTTGGCGGCTTTCGCGCTGATCTCGGTCTGTATCGCGGCGAAACCGAGTGTCGCGATCACGAACATACGATGACCTTCCCGGCGCGACTCAGATAATCCCAGCGCTTGCGCTTGGGGTGCAGCGTCTCGACGATATGCCGGTCGTCGTCCGAAAGCGCGAATACCGTCGGGCGAGCGAGACGCCAGTTGTCGAAGAAGCTCGCGATCCTTTTCAGAGAGCACGATAACGCGCCGACTGAACCGTCCACCCATTCCTTGCCTTCCTAACTCTTATGGAGGCCGGTTTGGAGCGCCGGGATAAACCGGCATGGAGATAGGAGATGAGAGTTCTCTACATCGGAAGGAGTAGCGACCCACGGTGGCCCTGAGTCATGCGCTGGCGTTCGTGAGGACGGCGGTGAAGCGTTGGCAGGGGTACGTGTGGGCTGGGCGATTGAGCCGCGAAATCCTCGTAGTTCAGGGTGCCGACGCTCTCAAACTAGGCGGAAGGCCATGTCCGCGACGGCGATATCGCGAGTCGTCGTGGGACCCCGCGCGGTCAGAGAACCTGGGCACGCACGGAGATCTCCTTGCGCGAGAACCGGGAGGTCCGTGTGTCACGAACGCAGAAGGAGGCTGATGTAGGAACAGTTTTCTGAAATGCGGTGCTATGCGAGAGATGGAGGATTGCTGGCCCTCCGGCGTCGGCCCCGCGGGGGTAGGCGTCAAACCGCCCTGGAGCTGCGTTAGCTGACGACTGTCGTGGTGAGCGTTCAGGGAGAAGGCGAGGCGTTGATCTCGTCAGGTGGGGATCAGGAAGACGTTCCAGAATCGTCCGGTCTGGGCTGGTGCTCGGTCGGGCGTCGTCGTTGAGGCGTCGAAACCGGTTGAGATGACATCGAAACCGAGGAGCGGATCTGTCCTCGGGATGAGCTTGGCGGCTGCCCGCGTTGCTGGCCAGGCGGTGTCCGGCGTAGAGGCGGCGTGATCCTGGTCTGCGGCTCTTGCATGGAACGTGAGAAGGCGAGCGTCGAAAGTGGCCGTCCGGGCCTGCGGGTCAGTACGACGGGCGGCGAGAGGGAGCGTGCCAACGGCAGAAACCGGAGGCATTGAGTACCGGTCGCGGCGCTCGCTGGCGGACCGGCCCGTAGTAGCTGGGAAGCGCCTGCTCGCTGGGGTGGGGGTGGAGCGAAGGGGCCGGCTCACCAGGGATGTCCAATCGATCAACCGGGGCGATGCCCTGGGAGGAAGCGAGAAGAGATATGCCAAAGCCTGATGGCAAGTCGTTTGCGATTCCCGAGCAGCTGGTGTGGGAGGCGTGGCGGCGGGTCAAGGCCAACAAGGGCGCCCCGGGCGTGGACGGGCAGGATCTGGATCAGTTCGAGGCCGATCTGGAGGGCAACCTCTACAAGATCTGGAATCGGATGAGTTCGGGGACCTGGTTTCCACCGCCGGTCAGGGCGGTCGAGATCCCTAAGCCGCACAGCGGAGGGGTTCGTGTGCTCGGTGTGCCGACGATCGCGGACAGGGTCGCGCAGACGGTCGTAGCGATGTATCATGGAGCCGCTGGTGGAACCTCGGTTTCATCAGGACTCCTATGGCTATCGGCCGGGTAAGTCGGCCCATGATGCGCTCGCGGTATGCCGGGAGCGGTGCTGGAAGTTCGACTGGGCGATCGATCTTGACGTCCAGAAGTTCTTGGTGCCATCGTCACAATGCCTCTCCGTTCATGGTGGTTGTGTCAAACAGGGCGCATTCGGCCTGTGGGACCAGTATTCGTAGGCCTTTTCGCCGTCCGTTGCGGACGTGGATCGCTTCGAGCTCGCCGCGCTTTACACGTTGCAACACGGTCTGGCGGGAGACGCCAAGGGTGCGCATCGCGTCGACGATCGGGACGTAGCCGGCGGGTGCGTGTTCGACGAACAGCGCGCGGAGCTGGTCGTTGACTCGGATCCGCCAGGGAGCGCCTGGGGTGTCTTGCTCGCCGGCGATGAACCCGGCCTGGAGCCAGCGGAAGATGGTGGAGGCGGCGACGCCGAGCTCGTCGGCGGCCTTGCCGACGGGGAGCAGTTCACCGTCGGGCGGTTCGGAGGGCGGCTTGTATGCGGGGATGTTGCGGTAACGGCGTAGGCCGCCGACGATGATCGTGGTGAACCGCTCGCCGGTTGCGGAGCGGCGGCCTTGGCGGTTGAGGATCCCGGCGATCCTGCCGTCGTCGTAGTGGGCGGCGAGCCGCTCGATCAGCGCGATCGTGTCCTCGTCGGTGCGGATCGCGGGCTGCGGCTTGGGGAGTGGGACGGCGAGCTCGGTGAGCGCGCCGCCGCGCCAGCGCAAGGTCAGCGTCGCGCGACGCTGCTCGCGCGCGAGGTCGAGGATCACCTCCTCGATCAGCGTTCTGAGCAGCTGCTTGCGGTCGCGGTCGCTGGTGCTCGGCGCTGACCACACCCGGCCGAGGTCCGAGCCGAGCGCGAGCAGCTGCGCGCGCTCTTGGTCGGTGAGCGTGCGGGGTCGCTGACGCTCGCGCAGGCTGAGCTCGGCCTCGGCCTCGGCGAGCGCGCCGAGCGCCTTCTCCCAGTCGCGCTCAAGCCCGCGGGCGACGAGCCGGTGCTCGGGCTCGACCTGGCGGTAGCGGCGCTCGGCCCGCTGGGCCTCATAGCGGGCGCGCTCGATCTGTAGGCGCCACTGCGCCAGCGCCGCGTCGTGATCGGCCTCGAGCGCCTCGGCCGCGCGCAGCGCGG
This sequence comes from uncultured Solirubrobacteraceae bacterium, assembly GCA_963816005.1. GTDB lineage: Bacteria > Actinomycetota > Thermoleophilia > Solirubrobacterales > Solirubrobacteraceae > Palsa-465. The sequence goes on from CAWFKF010000091.1 coordinate 240,803, forward strand.
CCTTGACCCCGGCGGGCGTGAGCGCGGCCAGCAGCGCGCCCGCGACCGCCTCGTCGATCCTGACCCCGCTGACGCGAACGCACCACTGGCCGCGGCCCTCGACCAGCACGCTGCCGGGGCAGTGATACGCGGGGCTCTTGTGACCGCGTTTGCCCTGATAGTGCACCTTCAGCTTGCGCCCGCAGCGCCCGCACACAGCGATCCCCTGCAGCAGCGCCTGGCCCTCGCGGACCGCGCCGCCCGGCTCGTGCGCGCGCGGGCGTGTGTTGGAAGCGAGCCGGGCCTGATTGCGCTCGAACGTGGCCTTGTCGATGAACCCGGGGTGGTGATCCCAGATCAACACCTCCCACTCTGCTTGGGGCAGCTGACGGGTGCGCTTGCGCGGCCGGCCGTGCTCATCTACGTAGCGCTCGCGGCGCGACTTGCCGAACGCGTACGCACCCGCGTACACCGGGCTTGACAGCACGCTATGGACCTGATGATAGGTGGGCGTGACCCACTGCACCTCCGCGCCGGTGAAGCGCCGCAGCGGAAACTGTACGCCCTCTGAGCGCATCCACAGCCACACCTGCCGCGCCGAGCCAAGCTCCTGAAACCGGGCGAAGATTGTCGCGATCGCACCGCGCACCGCCTCGTCGGGATCCAACAGCACCTCCCCGTCCGCCTCGCCCCACAGAAGCCCGACCGGCAACCCGCGGCGCAGCTCACCGCGCTTGGCCTTGTTACGAATGCCACCATCGAGGCGCTGGCGGATCATGTGCAACTCCGCCTCACTGATCGTACCTTTCATCCCCAACAGCAGCCTGTCATTAAACGAGCCCGGGTGATACAAGCCGTCAAGATCACCGATCACAGTGTCAGTAACCCCACACAAATCAAGCAGCCGGTACCAGTCACTGTTGTTACGAGCCACGCGCGAGACCTCCAGGCCCAACACCAGCCCGGCGTGCCCGAGCGCGACCTCCGCAGTCAACCGAGTGAACCCCGAGCGCTCGGTCAACCCGTCGGCCGAGATCCCCAGATCCTCGTCGATCACCACAACCTGCTGGCGGCCGAACCCCAACTCGACCGCGCGCTGCACCAACCCATACTGGCGCGCGGTCGACTCGGTATTGCGCTCAAGCTGTCCCTGCGTCGACTGGCGCGGATAGATAAACGCCTGGCGGCGCAGATGCGAGGCGGTCAGCTTCGAACTCTCGCTCACCAACGATCACCCCCCTCGGTCCGCCGCTCGGCCAGCTCCGCCAGCTCCAACAGGCAGAACGCCAGCTCGCGCGCGTCGCTCGGGCGCACATACGTGACCACCGGCGGCCGCTCCACGAGCTCGCCCAGCTCGTCGCTCACCCCACCCGCTCCCTCGTCGCACAGGCAGACCGTCACCAGCTGCAGCGCGCTGCCGTCGACCCGCCGCTCACTCATCCCGTCCTCCAAGCGCGCCTCGATCTCGAACCGATGCCAGATCATCGCGCGCCTCCTCGCCCGCGACGCTCTGCGCGATCAGCGCCGCCAGCAGCGCGATCGCCGCCCGGCGCTGCTCTGAGCCCACCAGCTCCCACAGCACCGCCGCCGGCGCCGGTGACTCCGCCAGAGATAGACGCAACTGCACCGCTTCGCTCCTCGTCGACGGCATCATCGCGCCCGGCCAGGACGACACCCCGCCCGTCCGCAGGCTCGCCGGCCAGAGCAGCGCGCAGCACGCCGTCCAACACCCCGCGCATCGCCAGCAAATCCGAAACCGACCCAAGCGTCCCAGCGACCGGCGACCCGACCGCCCCCTCGAGATCGGTCCACGCGGCCGGAACCAGCAACCGACTGCCGTCCCCCAGCACCACGATCAGCTCCAGCCGCCGCCGGCGGCGCATCCACCCGATCAACTCAAGCGAGCGGCCCTCCAACGGGTGACGCGCGCGCACGATCCGCACGGCCGCCGGAAAGCCATCGAGGTGGGTAGTGTGTCGTGTCTTCTTTCGATCGCGTTCAGCACGACGCTTTGATGGCGAGGGTCGCAAGACGGGTGGATGACAAGCAGGTGCTCAGGCTGATCCGGCGCTACCTGGAAGCGGGCGTCATGGATGGCGGGCTGGTAGCTGCGAGCGAGGAGGGGACCCCTCAGGGTTCTCCGCTCTCGCCGCTGCTCTCGAACGTCATGCTCGACGACCTCGACTGGGAGCTGGATCGGCGCGGGCATCGGTTCGTGCGCTTCGCCGACGACGGACGGATCTACGTCCACGAGTAGGCGGGCGGGCGAGCGGGTCATGGCGAGCATCACGCACTACGTCGAGCAGCGCCTCAAGCTCAAGGTCAGCCGCGAGAAGTCGGTGGTTGACCGGGCGACGAAGCGCCCTTTCTTGGGGTTCGGGTTTCGGTACCGCGGCAGTGAGGTCAAAGTCACAGTCGCCCCCAAGGCCCAGAACCGAGCAAAGCAGCGCTTGCGCGAGTTGACCTCGCGTCGGTGGGGCGTCTCGATGGAGCGGCGGATCTTCGAGATCAACCGTTTCACGGTCGGGTGGACGGCCTACTACTCGTATGCCGATACGCCGTGGCCGTTTGAGAAGCTCGACAAATGGCTCCGCAGGCGACTGCGGCAGGTTCGCTGGAAGCAATGGAAACGCGTCCGCACGAAGCGGCGCAGGCTCATCGCGCTGGGCATCCCAGCGGGCGACGCGCACAAATGGGCGTGCTCGCGCAAGGGCTACTGGCGCATCTCGAGCTCTCCAATCCTCCACCGCGCGCTGCCGACCGCCTACTGGACCGACCAGGGCCTGGAGGGGTTCCTCGAACCCTACCGCCGTTTCCGGGACGCCAAGCGAACCGCCCGGTGCGGACCCGCACGCCGGGTGGTGTGGGGGGCGCCGGGGTAAGCCCGGCGCCTACCCGATGTGCGCCCAGCATGATCAGCAGCTCGGGGGTGCAAGTCCCCTGTGGAGGAGATGACACCAACCACAAGCCAAGGGCAACTGCGTCGTCGTGAGGCGGGGTGGGAAGGAAGCCGGAGGCGAAATCGCGACTTTAGGAACACATGGCGCGCCTGGTCCCGTTCGGGGTCGGGCGGGCTGCGCGTAGGAGGCGGGGCGGTCTGGGCGAGCCAGCTCGGCATGGCGAAGCCCGTTGTCATCAAGGGGCCGTCACGTGGACGCGGTGGGTGCGCGAGGAAGGTTGCTGGTCTTACCTGGGGAGGTCTCCATGGGTGTCCCGGGATGCCCGTCCGGTGCGCGTGCACCGCTCGTCGGGTGGGGCGGGACGACTGCGGTCGAGAGGCCGTGGTTCGCCGTGGAGAAGTCAGCAGACGCCGTAGTACCAGCGGGATCGTGGATCGCTGGGAAGGGCTGAACGCGAAGCCGAGATGCAGGACGCTGGTGCTCGTGGGATCGACGTTGAAGGCAGCCAACCCCGTATGGGGCCTGGGCGGGAGGGTCCGACGGTGAAGCCCGGAGACGCCCGTTCAGAGCACAGTCGATCCCCGGCGCCCCGCGACACCGCAGCTCACCCCGCCGAGGCGAGCTTGTGGGAGCAGTTGTTGTCCCGCGAGAATCTCGCTGAGGCGCTCAGACGCGTCGAGCAGAAAGCCGGTGCCCCAGGCATCGACGGGATGAGCACCAAGGAGCTGCGGCCGTGGTTGAAAGACCACTGGCCACGGGTCCGCTCACAGCTTGACGCGGGCACCTACCAGCCGCAGCCTGTCCGGAGGGTGATGATCCCCAAGCCCTCGGGTGGTCTGCGGAAGTTGGGGGTGCCGGCTGTGGTGGATCGGTTGATCTGCCAGGCCATCGCGCAGGTGCTCACGCCTGTCTTCGAACCGCATTTCCATCCCCATAGCTTCGGCTTCAGGCCGGGGCGCTCGCAGCATCACGCTGTCGAGCGGGCACGCCAGTTCATCTCCGATGATGCGGCGTGGTGCGTCGATTTTGATTTGGACTCGTTTTTCGATCGGGTTCAGCACGACGCTTTGATGGCGAGGGTCGCCAGACGGGTCCATGACAAGCAGGTGCTCAGGCTGATCCGGCGCTACCTGGAAGCGGGCGTCATGGATGGCGGGCTGGTAGCTGCGAGCGAGGAGGGGACCCCTCAGGGTTCGCCACTCTCGCCGCTGCTCTCGAACGTCATGCTCGACGACCTCGACTGGGAGCTGGATCGGCGCGGGCATCGGTTCGTGCGCTTCGCCGACGACGGACGGATCTACGTCCAGAGCAGGCGGGCGGGCGAGCGGGTCATGGCGAGCATCACGCAATACGTCGAGCAGCGCCTCAAGCTCAAGGTCAGCCGCGAGAAGTCGGTGGTTGACCGGGCGACGAAGCGCCCTTTCTTGGGGTTCGGGTTTCGGTACCGCGGCAGTGAGGTCAAAGTCACAGTCGCCCCCAAGGCCCAGAACCGAGCAAAGCAGCGCTTGCGCGAGTTGACCTCGCGTCGACGGGGCGTCTCGATGGAGCGGCGGATCTTCGAGATCAACCGTTTCACGGTCGGGTGGACGGCCTACTACTCGTATGCCGATACGCCGTGGCCGTTTGAGAAGCTCGACAAATGGCTCCGCAGGCGACTGCGGCAGGTTCGCTGGAAGCAATGGAAACGCGTCCGCACCAAGCGGCGCAGGCTCATCGCGCTGGGCATCCCAGCGGGCGACGCGCACAAATGGGCGTGCTCGCGCAAGGGCTACTGGCGCATCTCGAGCTCTCCAATCCTCCACCGCGCGCTGCCGACCGCCTACTGGACCGACCAGGGCCTGGAGGGGTTCCTCGAACCCTACCGCCGTTTCCGGGACGCCAAGCGAACCGCCCGGTGCGGACCCGCACGCCGGGTGGTGTGGGGGGCGCCGGGGTAAGCCCGGCGCCTACCCGATCCTGTCCCTACCGCGACCGGCAAGCGTCGGGGAGAGCATGAGCACACCAGCTTCACCTCGGCCCGGCGTGCCAGCAGCGCCCGAAGCGACCCAAGCCCAGCCACAAGCGCGTGTGGGCCAGCCTCACCGCCGGCAAAGATGCGTTCATCGCCGACGTCAAGGCCGAGATGACCCGCCGCGACCCCGAGCACGAGCGGACCTGGGTGATCGTCACCGACGGCGAGCGCGCGCTCCAGCGCCGCGTCATCAAGAACTTCGAGAACGTCACACTCGTGCTCGACCTCCTACACGTGCTCGAGAAGCTCTGGAAAGTCGCGCACGCCCTACACGCCGAAGGCAGCCCCGAAGCCGAAGCGTTCGTCCGCGCGCGCGCCGAACGGATCCTCTGCGGCATGACCGGCCAAGTCGTCAAAGGACTCCGCCAGACCGTCACCAAACGCCAACTCACCGCCGTCAAGGCCAAGACCATCCACGGCGTCTGCGACTACCTCTACCGCAACCGCGAACGGATGCGCTACGACGAATACATGCGCAACGGCTGGCCGATCGCCTCAGGCACGGTCGAGGGCGCGTGCAAGAACCTGATCCGCGACCGGTTCGAACGCTCAGGAATGCGCTGGACCACCCCGACCGCCGAAGCGCTCCTCAAACTCCGAGCCGCCCACCTCTCCGGCGACCTCGACGACTACTGGGAACACCACATCAAACACAACCAGCAACGGCTATACCGCAAAGACTCCTGGCAACTCGTCCTGAAGTAGCCACACCCTTTCGGGCTCTCCATGGATGATCGTAGGTGAAGTCACAGGGCGAACCGGTCGTGGGGGAGTGTCAGTGTGACCGGGCCGCACGCGAGGAGGATGAGCGCCAGCGCGGCTCGGGCGGAGTGGAATCCGTACGCGCGTCGGACGATCAGTTTCACGCGGTTGTTGAGCGACTCGGCGCGGGCGTTGCTGAGCTTCAGCCGTGGGGCGGCGAGGATGCCCTCGCGGTGCTTGCGGATCGTGCGTCCGAGCCGGATGAACGGTTGTAGTCGGCAGCGTGAGAGGCGGGCCAGCAGCCGGTCGAGCAGGTCGCTGACCGCCTTGACGGTGAGGCCCGGGGCGAAGATCGCCCGGACCAGCTCCTTCATCGCCTACGCGCGTGCGACCTTCCCACCGCCCGCTTGGATCGCGGCGAGGGTGGCGGCTTGGCGGTCGCTGAGATCGTCGGGGTTCTTCAGCAGCGACCAACGGTCGTGCTTGAACTGCTTGGCGGCGCCAGTCTCGCCGGCGTGGCGTAGCTCGTTCCAGTGCTCGCGGCGGACTTCGTCCAGCGCCTTGGTCGCCAGCGCGACGACGTGATAGTTGTCGATCACGATCTCGGCCTGCGGCGCGTGCTTCGCGGACCGACTTGGCGTAGCCGCCGGTCATGTCCATCGAGACCGCGGTCAGCCGGCTGGCGGGCGCGAACAGGCACGGGTCGAGCTCGAGTCCGTCGGTGAGCCACCCGCCGGGGATGCCCTCGCCGACCGGGACGGTCTGGCTCGGGCCGAACGGGACCATGATCGCCGGCACGGTTTGCCACGACGAGGTCCCGGTAGGCGCGGGCGGCTCGGTGGGCGGCGGGTCGAGCGCGTCAAAGAACTGATCAGCGGCGGCCTGCCCCTTGCCCTCGGTGCCCCACGCCACGCAGCCCTCGCGGTGATCGCCGATCAGCGTCAGATACTTGTGGCCCTTGCGCCATGCGACCTCGTCGATCGAGATCTCGAACAGGGCCTGAGAGCCGGTCGGCGGGCAACAGCTCCTCGCCGACACGCTTGATGATCCGCCCGACGGTCTCCCAGTCGATCCGCAACAGCCGGCAGGTCGCGGTCTGGTCGGTCTTGGTCGCAAGCCAGGCCACGACATCCTCGAAGTCGCGCGTGAACCGGGCGCCGTCGCGGGCGAACGGCACGCCCTCCACGTGCGCGCCGTGCTCGGGGCAGCGCAGCCGCCGCAGCCGGCAGCGGATCTCAAGCCGCCAGAGGCCGAGATCCACAGCCCGCCAGACCGAGTCGTGATCCTGCACGTTCTCGCGCGCCATCGTCGAGTAGGAGCACTTTGGGCAGCACAGCCGCTTGCGGCGCAACGCGACCCAGACCACAACCCGGCCGGGCCCGAAGCGGACCTTCTTGACCCACACCCCGGGCAGGTCCAGCAGGCGGGAGAATGCAGCAGTGACGCGCATGGGCGACGACCTCCAGTTCGAGGACTCAGACAACCCGCGAACCTACGGGGCCCGAGCCCGTGCGCGTCGCCACACCGGCGTCCTCACAGAGCCCTCATCCGGCCCGGGTTTCGCCGGCGTCCATGCCGGCGAGCGACAACCTCGCGCAGCCACCCCGCTCCACCACAAGCACCGGCAGGAACGGCATCAGCAGTCGCGCGCGACTTACAGAACCCCGCTCGCCAGTACAAAGCCCCTGCTCAGCCACCTAAACCGGCGCCCGAGTCACCTACGATCATCCACGGAGCCGCCCCTTTCGAGAAAGCCGTTGAGCTGCTGTGCACGATCCCCGGGGTTCAACGGACGCACCGCCGAGAGTGATCATCGCCGAGATCGGCATCGACATGAATCGGTGTTCCCGACCGACAAACAGCTCGCCAGCTGGGCCGGGATGTGCCCCGGTAACGACCAGTCGGCCGGCAAACGCCGCTCCGGGAAGACCCGCAAGGGCTCCAAGTGGCTGGACTGGGCGCTGGAGGAAGCCGCGATGGCCGCGATCCGCACCAAAGATGTCTACCTCGCCGCCCAATCCGCCCGCCTGCGACCCCGCCGCGAGCACAAGAAAGCGCTCGGCGCCGTCAAGCACTCGATCCTCATCGCCTGCTGGCACATGCTCACCACCGGCGAGCTCTATAACGACCTCGGCGGCGACTACTTCCGCAAACGAGACCCCGAACGCATCACCAAACGACTCATCGCCCAACTCGAAGCGCTCGGACACCACGTCACCCTCGAGAAGCCGCGGCTGCCTGAAAAAAAAAAAAAAAAAAAAAAAAAAAAAAAAACGCTATTTTCCTGTCAGTTTCCCTCGCCGGCTGCGCCGGCGACCCGGGGCGGGTGAAAATGTTGGATGATCCGGGCGTCGTTCGCCGGACGTCCCGTTTCCTGTGGTGCTTTTGAGCCCGTGGTTCAGTTTGGCGTGGGGACCTCCCCCGGATCCCGGGACTGCCGCCGTGAGCGCGCTCCTCAGACTCGTCTGTTTCGGAGGTTCTTGGCGGACGGCGATCCGTGTCGTTGATCCCAAGGAGGTCTGATGGATGTGATCGTTGAGCGCCCGGGCGCGCTGGACGTGCATAAGGCGCAGGTGACCGCTTGTGTGCGGGTGCCCGACGAGCAGGGTGTGCGAGTCCAGCATCTCGCGGAGTTCAAGACGACCGTCCGTGGGCTGCTTGCCCTGCGCGACTGGCTCAAGGCTCACCGTGTCACGCAGGTCGCGATGGAAGCGACCGGCGTTTACTGGAAGCCGGTCTGGCACGTGCTCGAAGACGACTTCGAGCTGCTGTTGGTCAACGCGAGGCACGTCAAACAAGTTCCTGGTCGCAAGACCGATGTGAAGGATGCCGAGTGGCTTTGCCGGCTGACCGAGGCCGGGCTGCTGCGCGGGAGCTTCGTTCCGCCGAAGCCGATCCGCGAGCTGCGACAGCTGACCCGCTATCGCAAGGCGCAGATCGCCGAGCGTCAGCGCGAGGCTAACCGGCTGCACAAGGCGCTGGAGGACACCGGGATCAAGCTCGACTGCGTCGCGACCGACATCCTCGGCGTCTCGGGCCGCGCGATGCTCAACGCGCTAATCAACGGCACGACCGATCCGGTCGTGCTGGCCGACCTAGCGAAAGGTCGGATGCGCGCGAAGATCCCGGCGCTGCGCGAGGCGCTCGAGGGTCGCTTCGACGAGCTCCACGCGCTGCTGATCGGCGCGATCCTCGCGCACCTCGACTTCCTCGATCAGCAGATCGAGACGCTGACGGGAGCGATCGAGGTGAAGCTCGCCCCTTTCGCGGCGGCGGTTGACCTGCTGTGCACGATCCCCGGGATCGAGGTCCGCACCGCCCAGAACGTGATCGCCGAGATCGGGACCGACATGACCCAGTTCCCCAGCGCCGATCACCTCGCCTCCTGGGGCGGCCAGTGCCCCGGCAACCACCAGTCCGCCGGCAAACGCCGCTCCGGCAAGAGCCGCAAGGGGTCGAAATGGCTCAACCAGGCGCTCAAAGAGGCCGCGATGGCGGCCCTGCGCACCAACGACAGCTACCTGCAAGCCCTCTACCGCCGCAAGAAGTCCCAACTCGGCCACGCCCGCGCGCTCGGCGCCGTCAAACACTCGATGCTGTGCGCGATCTGGCACATGCTCACCACCGGCGAGCTCTACAACGACCTCGGCGGCGACTACTACGCCCGACGCGATCCCGAACGACAGACCCGACGCCTCGTCGCTCAGCTCGAGCGCCTCGGGCACACCGTGACCCTGCAGGAAACGCCGCTGGCAGCCTGAATCGCCGCGACAACCCACACGCCCTTACCCGGAAGGCGGTCACAACCCCAGCGCTATTTTCCCCTCAGACGTGGTGCTCATTCCGAGGTATAGCGTCAGCGGCGCGGGGCTCGGCTGGCTGTGCGGTCAGACCGTGGCGGCAGGGATCGCGCTACGCAGCTTGTGGCATGGGCTCGATTCCACGCCGATCCCGCCTGTCGCCATCGGCTAAGATCCGTCGCTACGCAGCCAGATGCGCGTCGGCGCGCGCTAAGCACTCTCATGGTCCTCGGGTCCACCTTCATCAACTGGAACACCGTGATCCAAGCGACGTCAGGTCCGCTTTGGTATTCGATTGCGCTCTTGGCCATCATCATGCTTTTCGGGCGTGAGATCTGGGCGGCCACGCGAGGTAGCAGGCCGGTCGTGTTGTCGTTGGCGACTGCGGTGGTGACGATCGCGGGCTTCGGTGTGGTGGGCGTCCGGTTTGTCGCGCTAGCGCGCTGAGATCGAGGAGGACTTCTGGTGAGCTCTTCCTCCGCGGTCGTAAGACTTCCCTCGGGTTCTCAGCGCGCCATCCGCCTCTCCCGTAGCGCGATTGGATGGCCGAGCGCCATAGCCGTCGTTTTGATGGCCGTGGGCGTCGTCATATGGTGGCTGTCGCTGTCGGATATCGCACTGGGCCAGATGACGGATCTCGGCCTTGCGTCGGTGCTCCCCGCCGGAACTTGGGTTTCGTTCGGGCTGATTACCGTCGGCTTCGGCCTCGCGTGGTGGTTTGGCAGCGACACCCTGATCGTGGCTGGAATTCTTGCGACGATTCTCGCGCTGTTTGGGCTCGGCGTCCTCGGTGAACCGACGATGCGCTTCGCGACTACCTGGCAGCACGTCGGCATCGCGGACTTCATCGCCACCCACGGCTATGTCAATCCGAATATCGACGCCTATTTCAACTGGCCTGGGTTCTTCATCACGAGCGCCTTCCTCTCCAAGGTGGCGGGGCTGAGGAATATTGAGCCAATCGCTCGAGCCGCACCTCTGTTCTTTAACGCTATGTATCTCATCCCCCTGGTGTCGATCGGTCGCTCCTTATTCACCGATCGTCGTGTGATCTGGCTCGGCGTCTGGTTGTTCTTTGTCAATAACTGGATCGGACAGGACTATTACTCCCCACAAGGCTTCGGTTTCTTCATGTCCCTCGTTGTGATCGCCGTGATCCTTCGATGGTTCAAGTGGACACCGCGGACGACAGATACCGTCGGTAGGTGGTCGTCACGCCTTGGCATGGCGACGCTGGCCAGTTTGCCCCGCAGGCTGAGCCAAAAGGCGGCGATAGTCGCGGATGCTCCCTCAACGGGCTCGCAGCGCGTGCTGCTCATCGTCGCCATCATCATGATCACGACGACTGTCGCGGCGAGCCATCAGTTCTCGCCCTTTGCGATGGTCGCTGGCACGGCCGCCCTGAGCGTAATAGGGTGGTGTCGCCTCCGCACGCTTCCGCTGGGCATCCTCTTGATCACACTGACGTGGGTGATGTACATGTCCGTGATCTATCTTTCCGGTCATCTCCATTCCCTGACTGCGTCTCTTGGCGCCATCACTTCCACGGTGAACTCGAACGTGGGGGGACACGTCAACGGGAGCCCTGGACATCAACTCATCGTCAAGATGCGCCTGTTCACCACGGCGCTGCTGTGGATCGTCGCAGCGTTGGGATTTCTCAGACGGGCGCGCGCCGGTCAGCTGAGCCTCGGGCTCCTGGCTCTTGCGATTTCCCCTTTCCCGCTTTTGGTGCTCCAGTCCTACGGCGGGGAGGTGCTGCTACGCATAGCCCTGTTTTCCATGCCGTTCATGGCGCTTTCCGCCGCTTCTCTGTTCGTTCCCGTAGGGAACGAAGTGCGGATCGCGAAGGCTGCTCTGGCGGCGCTGGCCTGCTTTGGTCTCCTGCTGGTCGGGTTGTTCCCGTTCAACCGGTACGGCAATGAGCGCCAGGACTACTTCCCCCCGGACGAGCTCGCTGGCCTACAAGTTATGTATCGTTTGGTGCCCAACGGCTCGTATATCTTCGCGCCCGATTACTCGTTGCCGTGGCGGTACGAGAAGTACGCCGACTATTACTATTACAACAGTTTCAATAACGGTTCGACCCAGGTCAATCTCGACGAACAGAACCCCCAGGTGCTTGCTCGCTCGGTGGCCGCATTCATGACACCCCCTCAAGGAGCGCGTTCATTTCTCATCATCACCTCGAGCGCAAACGCTGACAATGATCTCTTCGGCCCGTTTCAGCCAGGCGCGGACCTTCGCCTAGGACGGATATTGTCCTCTTCCCCTTACTTTCGCCTGCTCTACCACAACCCGGATGTGGCGCTGTTCGAGCTGAAGTGAGCAGTGGCCGACGGCGATCGGCATGTCAGGCGCGGACCCGATTCATATGGGTGTGGCTACTTCAGGACGACAGTGAAGTTGCTGGTAATGGCCGGTTTTGGCGCGATGGGCGGAGGGCTTGAGGTGCGCTGAAACCGGGGTTATCGCCCGGTCGTGCCAATAACCGGGGTTTGAGCGGCGCTCAGGCGGTCCGGCGGCGGGGCCGTTGTGGGCCGTGCAGCGGTCGGCCGCGGCCGGCGAGAAGCTGTTGTGCGGCGTGGCGGGAGATGTCGCGCATCTCATCGAGGACCGCTTCCAGTGCTCGGCGGTTGGCGATCCATTCCTGGTAGAGGGCGGCGTCGTCGGCGGGCAGGATCTTGGAGACGGTCTTGCCGTTCTGCTTCCAGGAGATCTGCCAGTACGGGCCGTGGCGCTGGTCGGGGTCCTGGCAGCGGCAGTTGGGGTTCTTGCAACTGGTGTAGCGCTCGATCAACGAGCCCTCACAGGTGAACCCGATTTCCGCGAGGCGGGCTTTCGCCGCCTCGTAGTCGGCACGCAGACGTTCCAGTCCCGCTGGCTGACGCCGTTCCGTCATCGCCCAGTATCATACTGGGCGCTCGGATGGGCGATCAGTCGTCTCCGAGCGGCGGGATCGACGCGTTCCGGGATCTGGAGCGCTGGCTGTCAGGTCAGACGGCACAGGACGCCGGCATGTCAGAGCTCGAGCGTGAGTCCGAGCGCCGCGGCCGCGAGATCCTCAGGCTCGCGTTGCAGGCGCACATCGACGCGCGCGGCGACGGGGACATCGGTGAGGCGATCGTTCTGGTCGGCGAGCAGGAGTCGCTGCGTTTGACTCACAAGCGCCTGCACACCCGGCCGCTGGTGACCCTGTTCGGCGAGGTCCGCGTCACGCGCGTGGGATACAGCGCCCGTGGACATGAGGCGATCCATCCCCTCGACGCGCAGCTGCGCCTGCCGGGGCGCCTGTGGAGCTACGAGTGCCAGCGCAGGCTGATCCGCTCGGTCATCTGCGGCCCGTTCGACGAAGCGATCGCGCTCGTCGGTGAGATCACCGGCACGACGATCCCGAAGCGCTCCGCCGAGCAACTCGTCCACGACGCCGCCGTGGACTTCAACACGTTCTACGCCGGGCGCGCACAGGCCGCGACCGGCCCAGCCGACGGGGAGATCCTCGTTGGCGCGATCGACTGCAAGGGCATCCCGATGGTCAAGCCTGACGGCGCGATCAAGGTCGTCCGACGAACGAAGGGCGAGAAGGCCAACAAGAAGAAGATGGCGACCGTCGCCGCCGTCCACAGCCAGCCACCGATCCACCGCACCCCCACCGAAGTGATCGACAGCCTGTTCGCAACCCAGCATCCCTCCGAACGGCCCAAACACCCCAAGCCGACCCGCAAGCGCGTATGGGCGAGCCTCACTGCCGACAAGGACGCGTTCATCGCAGACGTCAAAGCAGAGATGACCCGCCGCGACCCCGACCACGAGCGGACGTGGGTGATCCTCACCGACGGCGAGCGCGCGCTGCAACGCCGCGTCATCGCCAGCTTCGAGAACGTCACACTCGTGCTCGACCTGCTGCACGTCCTCGACAAGCTCTGGAAGGTCGCGCACGCGCTGCACGCAGAAGGCAGCCCCGAAGCCGAAGCGTTCGTCAAAGCACGCACCGAGCGGATCCTGTGCGGGATGACCGGCCAGGTCGTCAAAGGACTGCGCCAGATCATGACCAAACGCCGGATCGCCGGCGTCAAAGCCAAGACGATCCACGGCGTCTGCGACTACCTCTACCGCAACCGCGAACGGATGCGCTACGACGAGTACCTGCGCAACGGCTGGCCGATCGCATCAGGCACCGTCGAGGGCGCCTGCAAAAACCTGATCCGCGACCGGTTCGAGCGCTCCGGCATGCGCTGGACACCCCAAACCGCCGAAGCGCTCCTCAAGCTACGCGCCACCCACCTCTCCGGCGACCTCGACGATTACTGGGAACACCACATCACGCACGACCAGCAACGCCTATACCGCCGCGACGTCTGGCAGCCCACCCCGTCGTCATGAAGTAGCCACACCCGATTCATATGATGTCGATAAGGGACGGTGCCTTTGACCTTATACGCGACTTCTACCTCGCCACTCTCCACCGGCGCGCTCGGTTTCGGGTACTGATTTAGCGGGTTCAGCAGAGATTATGTATTACGCTGCGTGGCAATTAGTGCGTGGTTACTTGGCGTAGGCGACGTACTCGCCGTCGAAGTACTTGCTGACAATCTCACTTGTGCGGGTTGCGAGATACTCGACGGTGAGAGTGACGAGCTTGGCGAGGTTGGATGGGCGGCGTCGCGCGACGTGGGTGTGAACGTCCTGGTTGAGCAGCTCATCGGGATTGAGCTCCGGGGCGTAAGGTGGAAGGTAGAACAGCTCCATCCGCGGATGGTCCAGCAGCCAGTACTCGACCGCGGGAGACTTGTGGAAGGAGGCGTTGTCAACGATCAAGAAGATCTTGCGCTCGGGGAAATGCTCGAGCAGCTTGTCGAGGAAGTCCAGGAAGCGGATCTCATCGCAGCTGCCCTCGAAGATCTCGAACACCAGCGTGCCGTCGGCACCGATCGCGCTGATCACGTTGGCCGAGAAGCGCTTGCCGGTCAGCGGCACGATCGCGCGCTCGCCGATCGGCGCGTAGCTCTTGCCGGCGGTCTGCCCGGCGCGCACGCCCATCTCATCGCCGAACAGCATCCGCGCCCCTTCGCGCCGCGCGCGCGCCTGGATCGCCGGGAACTCGTCCTGGAGCCACACCCGCACCCGCTCGGGGTCCTGCTCGAGCCACCGCCGCTGCGGCTTCTTGCCCGAGAACCCCCAGCGCCGCAGGTAGACACCGACCGTCTGGCGACTGAGCCCGAGCCCGAACCGCCGCTCGATCAGCGCCTTGACGGCCTGCCTTGACCACAACACGCCGGGAATCTGCAGCTGATCGGGGTTCGTGCCCTTCATCAGTCGGATCAGCTCTGCCTGCTGGGCGTCGGTGAGCGCCATCTGCTCGCGCGAGCGCCGACCACGCCGCCCCTCCCTCAGTCCCTCAAACCCCCTGAGCTGGTGGCGAGCCATCCACAGCGACACCGTCCGCAGATGCACCCCCAAGGACTGCGCCACAACCGCGTGAGTGCGTCCGGCCAACACCATTTTCACACCCCGCTCACGCAGCGCTTCCCGAGTCGTGCCTGACACCCGTCTAGCGTCACTCTTCACACAGTCAATACTATCACGCTGACACACCCAAATGCACTGCCACATGGCGTAGTAATTGCCACGCGCCGTAATAGCCTGCCGCGAACGTTGGTGGCGGTGGTTGCCGTCACCGAATCGAGTAGTGAGCTGTTCCCGGTTGGGCTGGTTGATGAGCTGGCGCGTTGGGTGGTGCGGTGCTCGGCGTTGTCGGCGGACAATGAGCAGTTGTGGGGCGTGGCGGTCCGACCCGGTGTCTGAGTGATGCACCAGCGTCACGTCAGCGCCCGGCGCGCGGAGCCCCAGCGCCATGCGCAGCGCGTCGAGCACCAGCGTGGTGCGCATGTTGGCGGCCAGCTGCCAGCCGACGATCATCCGGGAGAACACGTCGATCACGAAGCTGAAGTACGAAGACGCCCTCCCAGCAGCGTAGATAGGTGAAATCCGCCACCCACAAGGCGTTTGGGTGCGGTGCGGCGAACTCGCGGTTCACGCGATCAGGGCTGCGCAGCGCCCGCGGATCTGGCTTGGTGGTCCGCCACGGCTTCCCCCGGCGCTTCGCGCCCTGGATCCCGTGCTCGGCCATCAAGCGCTGCACCTGACAGCGCGGTGCCCGCTCCCCGGCCCGCAGCAGCGCCTTCCAGCCTGGATCGTTCATTAACGGCCGCGCCCCGGGCGGGCCGGGGCGCGGGAACGTCCGCCTGAGCAGGAAGAATGCGGGTTGCGAAGCAGCATTCCCGATCTCAGGAGGATCACCCAGATGGTGGCGCGTGATGGACTGGTTGACAAGCTAGATGTTCGGGCGGACGGGACGGGCATGGTCGGGCATGCCGGCAGCGCGCTGATCGTGGTGCGCTTCGCCGATGATGGTGTGCCGAGAGCGTGGAGGGGGTCGCTGATGTAGACGGTGATCTTTGAAGCGGTGCTGCACGAGAGATGGAGGAGCCAGGCCGATGGTCTGGTGGCCCTCCGCGGCCGCCCTGCAGGGGGAGGCCGTAAACCACCGCGAGGTGCGTCGGTCAAGAGCCGGGGTGCTGAGCGTCGCGGAAAAGGCGTGCTGTCAGCGCGTCAGGTGTGGATCACGAAGGCGAGCGAAAGCGATACCACCGTTGAAGTGTCGAAAGCGTATCGGTGACATTCAAAACCGGGGTCGAGTCATTGCCCCGGGAAGAGCCTGGCGGGAGCCTGCTGATTGGCCAGGTGGGTGTCCGGCATGGATGGTGGCGCGAGCGTGGTCTGGGCTCTTGTGTGGAACTCGGGAACCTGTCGCCCCGATGGGACGGCCGGCCAGTGGAGCGGTCGTGGCCTGCGGCTGGTTGTCTGGAGCGAGAACCCCAAGCAGCAGATCTGTGAGGGGGAGAGTAGTGATGCGGGGCACAGGGGCGGACCTGACCGTAGTAGCGATGAAGGGTGTGTCACGAACGTTGGAGGAAGACTATGTAGGTAGAACTCCATAAAACGGTGCTGTGCGAGAGATGGAGGCTTGTTGGCCCTCCGGCGTCGGCCCTGCGGGGGTGGGCGTCAAACCGCCCCGATGCTGCGTTGGCTGAAGACCGTCGTGGCGAGCGTTCGGGGAAAAGGCTGGGCTTGACCCGGTCAGGTGGGGACCAGGAAGACGTTCCAGAAAGCGCTCGGTCTCTGTTCTGGGTCGAGCGTGCGTTGTTGAGGCGTCGAAAAGGTTCTCGACTTTCGCAGTTCATAGTCCGGCGGACGCCCACGCTTGCTGGACGCTGGTGATTTCTCGGGGTGTGGGCGCGCACCCCCGTCCTGGGTGAAATTGGTTGGCGATGATCACGCGGCGGAGCTTGGCGAGCATGTCGGTGAATGAGGGGGTGGTCTTGGTGAGATACCAGGGGTGGCGTTCGCGGCGTTCTTTGACGTCGTCGGGGTGGTGGCCTGAGAGCGCGTACCAGATGATCGTCAGTGACATCGCGAGGAACTGGAACGGGACGGTCCGTTGGACGGCCTTCTCGGCGCGGTTGCGAGCCTGTCCGACGCCGGCCAGTTCCTTGTCTTCTTCGTAGGCGACCTCGGTCGGCCAGCGCTCGGCGTAGCGTTCGATCAGTTGCGCGGCGCTCGCGTCGAGGTCGGTGGAGACGAGCGCCAGTTCGTGGCCGGAGGGCTTGGTGGTGTCCTGGATCAGCACTACCTGGAGGGGCTGGGATCTGAGCGCCTCGTACCACAGGCATTGGAACGGGTGGGCCATCACCTGCTCGGTCTTGCCGTAGCGGCGGACGGTCGTGTTGACCCAATCGGTGGCGGGATCAGCGGCGATCTGCGCCAGCTTTGGCAGCTGCGCTCCTTTCTTGGGCGGCCGGCCGCGCTTGCGCTGCCCTGTGGGCGGGCGGGGCGCCGCCAGCCGGTGCAGCGCGGCGTCTGAGCGCAGGCGGGAGGTCATCGTGACGTTCTCCGGCAGGCCCGCAAACGCGCCGTTCGCGTAGGCGGCATCGCCGACGCCGTGGATCTTGCGTGCCGGGAACCGCTTGGCGAGCAGGCACAGGATCTCCCTGGCCAACCGGGGTTTTGAGGGCCGCTCGGGGTCTGGCTTGTGCTTGGGGATCTCCTTGCGCCGCGGGCGCCAGAGGCGCGAGAGCACCAGCAGGCAGACGGTCCGCTCAAGGAACGGCAGCTTGACGTTGATCCCGGCAGTGACCCAGTTGTTGCCCCACGCGAGCGATCCCTTGTTGCTGTTGGCGGTCGCGTCGTGATGCCAGAAGCAGCCGAACACCTTGCGCCCCCGCCGCTTCACCAACGTGTCATCGACCGGCACAACCAGCGACTCCTGCGCTCCCACCAAACGGGAGACGATCAGCTCCGCAACCATCAGCCCGAGCTCATCGACCGACCACTCCGCCGAGCTGAAGAACCGGTGCGCGCGGGAGTGATGCCAGACCCCGGAGAGCCTCGAGCCGACCAGCATCCCGCAGACGGTGCGCAGCGACGTCTGCGAGATCTGGCCAACGACCATCGCTCTGAAGGTCTCAAACGTCGGGCGAGAGAAACATGGCGCGAACAGGAGCAGAAGCTCCTCCAGCGAAGATGGGACGCAGAGCATCGGCGGCAACCCCCATGGGCAGCCGCGAACGGGCCTCCCGCCCGACCGCGGAAATGGCGTGAACAACCACCGCTTCGGGGAAGCCGCCGGTGCTCCTCCCTACCAGCGTCCGGTCAGGCGCTCAAACCATCAGCCCGACAGCCACGACCGAGGCGCCGCCCCGCACCCGTCCACCCACCGAAAACTGCGAAAGTCGAGAAAGGTTTAGACGGCATCAAAATCGGAGGTCCTGCTTCATCCTCCGAGACGAGTCTGGCGGGGTCCCGTGTTCCTGGCCAGGTGGTGCCCGGCGTGGAGGCGGCGTGAGCCTGGTCTGCGGCTCTTGCACGGAACGTGAGAAGGCGAGCGTCGAAAGCGGCCGTCCGGGCCTGCGGGTCAGTACGACGGGCGGCGAGAGGGAGCGTGCCAACGGCAGAAACCGGAGGCATTGAGTACCGGTCGCGGCGCTCGCTGGCGGACCGGCTCGTATTAGCTGTGAAGCTGCTGCTCGCTGGGGTGGTGGTGGAGCGAAGGGGCCGGCTCATCGGTGATGTCGATTCGATCAACCAGCGCCCTGGGGTGCTGGGAGGAAGCGAGGACGCATGACAAGGCCGAAGGACAAGTCGTTTGCGATTCCCAAGCTGTTGGTGTGGGAGGCGTGGCGGCAGGTCAAGGCCAACAAGGGCGCTCCCGGCGTCGATGGGCAGGATCTGGACGCGTTCGAGAAGGACCTGGAGGGCAACCTCTACAAGGTCTGGAATCGCATGTCGTCCGGGACCTGGTTCGCGGCGCCGGTCAGGGCGGTCGAGATCCCCAAGCCGCACGGCGGCGGGACCCGAATGCTCGGTGTGCCGACGATCGCAGACAGGGTTGCGCAGACGACCGTGGCCATGTTCCTGGAGCCGCTGGTGGAACCCCGGTTCCATCAGGATTCCTATGGCTATCGGCCGGGACGCTCGCCCCATGACGCGCTCGCGGTATGTCGGGAGCGGTGCTGGAGGTACGACTGGGCGATCGATTTGGACGTCCAGAAGTTCTTCGACGAGGTGCCGTGGGACCTGATCGTTCGGGCGGTGGAGGCGGTCACCGACTGCCGCTGGGTGCTGCTCTACGTGAAACGGTGGCTGCATGCACCGTTGCAGCATCCTGACGGGACCCTTGAGCAGCGCAGCAGAGGAACTCCGCAAGGGTCGGCGATCTCGCCGTGCTTGGTGAACCTGTTCATGCACTACGCGTTCGATTCTTGGATGGCTCGGGAGATTCCGGGCTGTCCGTTTGAGCGCTTCGCTGACGATGGTGTGCCGAGAGCGTGGAGGGGGTCGCTGATGTAGACGGTGATCTTTGAAGCGGTGCTGCATGAGAGATGGAGGAGCCAGGCCGATGGTCTGGTGGCCCTCCGCGGCCGCCCTGCAGGGGGAGGCCGTAAACCACCGCGAGGTGCGTCGGTCAAGAGCCGGGGTGCTGAGCGTCGCGGAAAAGGCGTGCTGTCAGCGCGTCAGGTGTGGATCACGAAGGCGAGCGAAAGCGATACCACCGTTGAAGTGTCGAAAGCGTATCGGTGACATTCAAAACCGGGGTCGAGTCATTGCCCCGGGAAGAGCCTGGCGGGAGCCTGCTGATTGGCCAGGTGGGTGTCCGGCATGGATGGTGGCGCGAGCGTGGTCTGGGCTCTTGTGTGGAACTCGGGAACCTGTCGCCCCGATGGGACGGCCGGCCAGTGGAGCGGTCGTGGCCTGCGGCTGGTTGTCTGGAGCGAGAACCCCAAGCAGCAGATCTGTGAGGGGGAGAGTAGTGATGCGGGGCACAGGGGCGGACCTGACCGTAGTAGCGATGAAGGGTGTGTCACGAACGTTGGAGGAAGACTATGTAGGTAGAACTCCATAAAACGGTGCTGTGCGAGAGATGGAGGCTTGTTGGCCCTCCGGCGTCGGCCCTGCGGGGGTGGGCGTCAAACCGCCCCGATGCTGCGTTGGCTGAAGACCGTCGTGGCGAGCGTTCGGGGAAAAGGCTGGGCTTGACCCGGTCAGGTGGGGACCAGGAAGACGTTCCAGAAAGCGCTCGGTCTCTGTTCTGGGTCGAGCGTGCGTTGTTGAGGCGTCGAAAAGGTTTAGACGGCATCAAAATCGGAGGTCCTGCTTCATCCTCCGAGACGAGTCTGGCGGGGTCCCGTGTTCCTGGCCAGGTGGTGCCCGGCGTGGAGGCGGCGTGAGCCTGGTCTGCGGCTCTTGCACGGAACGTGAGAAGGCGAGCGTCGAAAGCGGCCGTCCGGGCCTGCGGGTCAGTACGACGGGCGGCGAGAGGGAGCGTGCCAACGGCAGAAACCGGAGGCATTGAGTACCGGTCGCGGCGCTCGCTGGCGGACCGGCTCGTATTAGCTGTGAAGCTGCTGCTCGCTGGGGTGGTGGTGGAGCGAAGGGGCCGGCTCATCGGTGATGTCGATTCGATCAACCAGCGCCCTGGGGTGCTGGGAGGAAGCGAGGACGCATGACAAGGCCGAAGGACAAGTCGTTTGCGATTCCCAAGCTGTTGGTGTGGGAGGCGTGGCGGCAGGTCAAGGCCAACAAGGGCGCTCCCGGCGTCGATGGGCAGGATCTGGACGCGTTCGAGAAGGACCTGGAGGGCAACCTCTACAAGGTCTGGAATCGCATGTCGTCCGGGACCTGGTTCGCGGCGCCGGTCAGGGCGGTCGAGATCCCCAAGCCGCACGGCGGCGGGACCCGAATGCTCGGTGTGCCGACGATCGCAGACAGGGTTGCGCAGACGACCGTGGCCATGTTCCTGGAGCCGCTGGTGGAACCCCGGTTCCATCAGGATTCCTATGGCTATCGGCCGGGACGCTCGCCCCATGACGCGCTCGCGGTATGTCGGGAGCGGTGCTGGAGGTACGACTGGGCGATCGATTTGGACGTCCAGAAGTTCTTCGACGAGGTGCCGTGGGACCTGATCGTTCGGGCGGTGGAGGCGGTCACCGACTGCCGCTGGGTGCTGCTTTACGTGAAACGGTGGCTGCATGCACCGTTGCAGCATCCTGACGGGACCCTTGAGCAGCGCAGCAGAGGAACTCCGCAAGGGTCGGCGATCTCGCCGTGCTTGGTGAACCTGTTCATGCACTACGCGTTCGATTCTTGGATGGCTCGGGAGATTCCGGGCTGTCCGTTTGAGCGCTTCGCTGACGATGTCATCGTGCACTGCAAGAGCAGGGCACAGGCGGAGGCGGTGCTGGCCAGGATCGCCCAGCGGATGAACGAGGTTGGGCTACGGCTCCATCCCGACAAGACACGGATCGTCTATTGCAAGGAGAAAGCGCCGGGATAAACCGGCCTGGAGACGGAGATGGAAGAGCTCTACATCGAAGGACTAGCCATCCACGGTGGCCCCGACCATGCGTTGGCGACCCGCGAGGGCGCAGCGAAGCGTTGGATAGGGGTGCGCGCAGGCTGGGCTATTGAGCCTCGTAATCAACTGGTCCGGGGTGCCGACGCTGTTCTTTGGCGCGGAAGGCAACATCGGCGGCGACGTTTTCGCGAGTCGTCGTCGGACCCCGCGGGGTCGGAGAACCTGTGCATGTGCGTGATCTCTCCAGGCGCGAGAACCGGGAGGTCCGATCGTCGCTCGCCTGTGGTGATGGTAGGGCGGGTCGTGCGGGGAAGGCTAAGGCCGTAATCCCGTGATGCACGACGATCGGAAGTCGGACGATCTCGTAGTACCGACGAAACTGCCGAACAACGCCCAAGGCGGGGCGGCGGAGGTGGCGGAGGGAAGGGGATCGCCCAAGGGAAACGCGGGCGGCAAAACACGTCCCAGACGCGGAGCTGGAGTGGGCGTGTCAAGTGACCTGGATCGCGTGCGCCGAGTGGCGCGGAAGGACAAGGATGTGCGGTTCACCGCGCTCCTGCACCATGTCGATGTCGACCGCCTGCGGGCGGCCTACTGGGCGTTGAAGCCCAAGGCCGCGCCTGGGGTAGACGGCGTGACATGGAAGGACTACGGGCAGGACCTCGAAGAGAACCTTCGGGATCTGCATTCCCGGGTCCATCGCGGGAGCTACCGGGCGAGACCGTCGCGGAGGGTGTACATACCAAAGCCCGATGGGCGGCGAAGGCCGCTCGGGATCGCATCGTTGGAGGACAAGCTCCTTCAGCGGGCGGTGGTTGAGGTGCTGAACGCCATATACGAGACGGACTTTCTCGGTTTCTCGCACGGGTTTCGACCGGGGCGTTCCCCGCATGATGCGTTGGATGCGCTCGCGGTCGGGCTGCGACGAAAGCGCGTGAACTGGGTGCTCGACGCGGATTTCCGCGAGTTCTTCACCAGCCTTGACCATCAATGGCTAATGAGGTTCTTGGGGCATCGGATTGCTGACAGACGGGTCCTGCGGCTGATCGGGAAGTGGTTGGCCGCGGGGGTCATCGAGAAGGGGTCGTGGACGCAGTACGAAGAAGGCGTACCGCAAGGAGCTTCGGTTTCACCGCTCCTGGCCAACGTCTACCTTCACTATGTCTTCGATCTGTGGGCCCACCAGTGGAGGCAACGGCACGCGCGCGGCGACGTAATGATCGTGCGCTTTGCTGACGACTTCGTGATGGGATTCGAGCACCGGGACGACGCCGAGCGGTTCTGGGCCGAGCTTCGCGACAGACTCGCGCAGTTCAGCCTGGAACTGAACGCCGAGAAGACCCGCCTGATCGAATTCGGGCGGTTCGCCGCCCGCAAACGCAAGGCGCGGGGTCTCGGCAAGCCAGATACGTTCCGATTTCTGGGGTTCACGCACATCTGCGGGACCTCCAGGTCGGGGCATTTCAAGCCTCTGCGGATCACCGACTCAAAACGGATGCGGGCCAAGCTGTCTGCCCTCAAAGGCAAGATCGAGCGACGCCGGCACCTGCCCATCCCCGAACAAGGACGCTGGCTCGCTAGCGTCCTGCGCGGGCATGCCAACTACTACGGCGTGCCCGGCAATCAAAGGGCGCTGTACGCCTTCCGCTCCGAGGCCGTGCGACTCTGGTTTATGGCGCTGCGGCGCCGCAGCCAGCGCACCACGGTGACCTGGGAGCGGATGCGGCGCTTCCGAGCCCGATGGCTACCGTTTCTCACCATCACACAACCATGGCCAGACGCCCGCTTCGACGCTCGAACCCAAGGGAGGAGCCCAGTGCGTTAGCAGCGCACGCTGGGATCTGTGCGGGGGGCGGCCCGAGCCCGCAAGGGCGAAGGGCTGTCCCTACCGCGACCGGCAAGCGTCGGGGAGAGCATGAGCACACCAGCTTCACCTTTCTCGGGTTCACCTTCCGAGCACGGAAGGCGCGAGCGACAGGAGGCGGGTACTTCACCAGCTTCCAGCCCGCGATCAGTACCGAGGCGCTGCAGGCCAAGAGCGTCGAGCTCCGCAGGATGCGGATCCACCGGCGCACCAACCTGTCGTTGGACGACCTGGCGAGATGGCTGAATCCCATCGTCGCCGGATGGATGAACTATTACGGCCGCTATTACTGGACCGTGATGGATGCCCTCCTGCAGCGCGTCAACACCTACCTGAGGCGCTGGGCTGGGAAGAAGTATCGGCGGTTACGGACCTACAAACGGTTCAAGCGGTGGTGGACTGGGCTGCACGAACGCGAGCCCGGCCTGTTCGCCCACTGGAAGTGGGTCCGCGCGTACTGACGGCTGGTGAGAAGAGCCCGGTGACGGGAGACTGTCACGCCGGGATCCGTGGGAGCCGGGAGCTGCGACGCTCCCGGCGACCCGACTCCTGTAATGGGGCTGGAGCGAAGGGGAAGGGTCGTCCTGGCTGGCTTTCGGGTCAACCGCCTTCGGGTGGAAGGAGCCGGGTGAGCGAGCCGAAACCGAAGTCGTTTGTGATCTCCAAACGGGCTGTTTGGGAGGCCTATCGGAGGGTCAAGGCGAACAAGGGCGGCGCCGGCGTTGACGGTGAGTCGATGGCGGAGTTCGAGGTTGACCTCAAGGACAACCTGTACAAACTCTGGAATCGGCTGTCGTCGGGAAGCTATTTCCCGCCGCCGGTGCGTGCGGTTGAGATACCGAAGCGGGACGGCAGCTCTAGAACGTTAGGGGTGCCGACCGTGGCGGACAGGATCGCCCAGACGGTCGTGCGCTCATACCTGGAGCCCGACGTGGAGCCTGTGTTCCACGAGGACTCTTACGGGTATCGGCCGGGCCGTTCGGCGCATCAGGCGTTGCGGGTGTGCCGGGAGCGCTGCTGGCGGAACGACTGGGTTCTAGATATGGACATCAAGTCGTTCTTCGACAGCGTTTCATGGGACCTCACGCTGAAGGCGGTAGCTCATCACACCGACCTGCGCTGGGTCCTGTTGTACGTGGAGCGGTGGCTCAAAGCGCCGTTGCAGCGCGAGGACGGCAGCCTGGTCTGGCGGGATCGCGGAACCCCTCAGGGTTCGGCGATTTCACCTTTGCTCGTCAACATGTTCATGCATTACGCGCTGGATGCGTGGATGGTCAGGGACGTTCCCGGCCGTCCAGTTCGAGCGCTACAGCGATGACGTGATTGTCCACGCTCGAAGCGAACGCCACGCCCGATTGTTGTGGGCGGTGATCGCGAAGCGGTTGGCGGAGTGCGGGCTTGAGCTCAACGAGCGCAAGACTCGCGTCGTGTACTGCAAGGAGAAAGCGCCGGGATAAACCGGCCTGGAGACGGAGATGGAAGAGCTCTACATCGAAGGACTAGCCATCCACGGTGGCCCCGACCATGCGTTGGCGACCCGCGAGGGCGCAGCGAAGCGTTGGATAGGGGTGCGCGCAGGCTGGGCTATTGAGCCTCGTAATCAACTGGTCCGGGGTGCCGACGCTGTTCTTTGGCGCGGAAGGCAACATCGGCGGCGACGTTTTCGCGAGTCGTCGTCGGACCCCGCGGGGTCGGAGAACCTGTGCATGTGCGTGATCTCTCCAGGCGCGAGAACCGGGAGGTCCGATCGTCGCTCGCCTGTGGTGATGGTAGGGCGGGTCGTGCGGGGAAGGCTAAGGCCGTAATCCCGTGATGCACGACGATCGGAAGTCGGACGATCTCGTAGTACCGACGAAACTGCCGAACAACGCCCAAGGCGGGGCGGCGGAGGTGGCGGAGGGAAGGGGATCGCCCAAGGGAAACGCGGGCGGCAAAACACGTCCCAGACGCGGAGCTGGAGTGGGCGTGTCAAGTGACCTGGATCGCGTGCGCCGAGTGGCGCGGAAGGACAAGGATGTGCGGTTCACCGCGCTCCTGCACCATGTCGATGTCGACCGCCTGCGGGCGGCCTACTGGGCGTTGAAGCCCAAGGCCGCGCCTGGGGTAGACGGCGTGACATGGAAGGACTACGGGCAGGACCTCGAAGAGAACCTTCGGGATCTGCATTCCCGGGTCCATCGCGGGAGCTACCGGGCGAGACCGTCGCGGAGGGTGTACATACCAAAGCCCGATGGGCGGCGAAGGCCGCTCGGGATCGCATCGTTGGAGGACAAGCTCCTTCAGCGGGCGGTGGTTGAGGTGCTGAACGCCATATACGAGACGGACTTTCTCGGTTTCTCGCACGGGTTTCGACCGGGGCGTTCCCCGCATGATGCGTTGGATGCGCTCGCGGTCGGGCTGCGACGAAAGCGCGTGAACTGGGTGCTCGACGCGGATTTCCGCGAGTTCTTCACCAGCCTTGACCATCAATGGCTAATGAGGTTCTTGGGGCATCGGATTGCTGACAGACGGGTCCTGCGGCTGATCGGGAAGTGGTTGGCCGCGGGGGTCATCGAGAAGGGGTCGTGGACGCAGTACGAAGAAGGCGTACCGCAAGGAGCTTCGGTTTCACCGCTCCTGGCCAACGTCTACCTTCACTATGTCTTCGATCTGTGGGCCCACCAGTGGAGGCAACGGCACGCGCGCGGCGACGTAATGATCGTGCGCTTTGCTGACGACTTCGTGATGGGATTCGAGCACCGGGACGACGCCGAGCGGTTCTGGGCCGAGCTTCGCGACAGACTCGCGCAGTTCAGCCTGGAACTGAACGCCGAGAAGACCCGCCTGATCGAATTCGGGCGGTTCGCCGCCCGCAAACGCAAGGCGCGGGGTCTCGGCAAGCCAGATACGTTCCGATTTCTGGGGTTCACGCACATCTGCGGGACCTCCAGGTCGGGGCATTTCAAGCCTCTGCGGATCACCGACTCAAAACGGATGCGGGCCAAGCTGTCTGCCCTCAAAGGCAAGATCGAGCGACGCCGGCACCTGCCCATCCCCGAACAAGGACGCTGGCTCGCTAGCGTCCTGCGCGGGCATGCCAACTACTACGGCGTGCCCGGCAATCAAAGGGCGCTGTACGCCTTCCGCTCCGAGGCCGTGCGACTCTGGTTTATGGCGCTGCGGCGCCGCAGCCAGCGCACCACGGTGACCTGGGAGCGGATGCGGCGCTTCCGAGCCCGATGGCTACCGTTTCTCACCATCACACAACCATGGCCAGACGCCCGCTTCGACGCTCGAACCCAAGGGAGGAGCCCAGTGCGTTAGCAGCGCACGCTGGGATCTGTGCGGGGGGCGGCCCGAGCCCGCAAGGGCGAAGGGCTGTCCCTACCGCGACTGCCGACCGGCGTGGCTCCTACGAGCACACGTCGTTTGACTTCCTGTCGTACACGTTCCGGCCGCGGCTGTCGAAGAACAGGTTCGGGAAGCACTTCGTGAACTTCTCTCCGGCGGTGTCGAGCGAGACGAAGACGCGGTTGCGGCGCGAGATGCGCCGCTGGGGCGTCGCTCGCCGATCGGACAAGACCCTCACGGACCTGGCGCTGATGTTCAACCGCCAGCTCCAGGGCTGGATCAACTACTACGGAAAGTTCTACAAGTCCATGTTGTATCCGGTCTTCCGCCACTTCAACGACACGCTCGTGAGGTGGGCCATGCGGAAATACAAACGACTGCGCCGCCGTCCCCGGCGAGCACGCAGGTTCCTTGCCGACGTCGCGAGACGCCAGCCGGGCCTGTTCGCTCACTGGCGGTTCGGTGTGCGCCCTGACGGTTGGACGATGGGAGCCCGGTGAGCTGAGAGGTTCACGCCGGGTTCTGCGAGCGCCGGAGGGTGAGATTCCCTCCGGCGACTCTCCCCATCGTGCATTGCCGAAGCAGAGCGCAGGCCGAGCTGGTGCTGGCCGGGATCGCGAAGCGGATGGAGGAGGTGGGCCTGCGGCTTCAACCGCGACAAGACGAAGATCGTCTATTGCAAGGAGAAAGCGCCGGGATAAACCGGCCTGGAGACGGAGATGGAAGAGCTCTACATCGAAGGACTAGCCATCCACGGTGGCCCCGACCATGCGTTGGCGACCCGCGAGGGCGCAGCGAAGCGTTGGATAGGGGTGCGCGCAGGCTGGGCTATTGAGCCTCGTAATCAACTGGTCCGGGGTGCCGACGCTGTTCTTTGGCGCGGAAGGCAACATCGGCGGCGACGTTTTCGCGAGTCGTCGTCGGACCCCGCGGGGTCGGAGAACCTGTGCATGTGCGTGATCTCTCCAGGCGCGAGAACCGGGAGGTCCGATCGTCGCTCGCCTGTGGTGATGGTAGGGCGGGTCGTGCGGGGAAGGCTAAGGCCGTAATCCCGTGATGCACGACGATCGGAAGTCGGACGATCTCGTAGTACCGACGAAACTGCCGAACAACGCCCAAGGCGGGGCGGCGGAGGTGGCGGAGGGAAGGGGATCGCCCAAGGGAAACGCGGGCGGCAAAACACGTCCCAGACGCGGAGCTGGAGTGGGCGTGTCAAGTGACCTGGATCGCGTGCGCCGAGTGGCGCGGAAGGACAAGGATGTGCGGTTCACCGCGCTCCTGCACCATGTCGATGTCGACCGCCTGCGGGCGGCCTACTGGGCGTTGAAGCCCAAGGCCGCGCCTGGGGTAGACGGCGTGACATGGAAGGACTACGGGCAGGACCTCGAAGAGAACCTTCGGGATCTGCATTCCCGGGTCCATCGCGGGAGCTACCGGGCGAGACCGTCGCGGAGGGTGTACATACCAAAGCCCGATGGGCGGCGAAGGCCGCTCGGGATCGCATCGTTGGAGGACAAGCTCCTTCAGCGGGCGGTGGTTGAGGTGCTGAATGCCATATACGAGACGGACTTTCTCGGTTTCTCGCACGGGTTTCGACCGGGGCGTTCCCCGCATGATGCGTTGGATGCGCTCGCGGTCGGGCTGCGACGAAAGCGCGTGAACTGGGTGCTCGACGCGGATTTCCGCGAGTTCTTCACCAGCCTTGACCATCAATGGCTAATGAGGTTCTTGGGGCATCGGATTGCTGACAGACGGGTCCTGCGGCTGATCGGGAAGTGGTTGGCCGCGGGGGTCATCGAGAAGGGGTCGTGGACGCAGTACGAAGAAGGCGTACCGCAAGGAGCTTCGGTTTCACCGCTCCTGGCCAACGTCTACCTTCACTATGTCTTCGATCTGTGGGCCCACCAGTGGAGGCAACGGCACGCGCGCGGCGACGTAATGATCGTGCGCTTTGCTGAC
>CAWFKF010000092.1:0-39905 GCA_963816005.1 uncultured Solirubrobacteraceae bacterium
CCTATGGTCAGGCTGCTGGTGCTTCTTTGAAGAGGGTGACCCGGCCGCCGAACGGTGGGTGCACGAGAAGGCGCGCGCCGTGCTGGAGGGCAAGGCGGGGATCGTCGCCGCCGCGATCCGCCGCAAAGCGACCCGCCTCGCGCTCGAGCCCAACAAGCGCCAAGCCGCCGACCGCTGCGCCGACTACCTCCTCGCGAAACGACCCTACCTCGACTACCCCACCGCCCTTCAGAACGGCTGGCCGATCGCGACGGGCGTGATCGAGGGAAGACACGACAGACTACCCACCTCGAAGCTTTCCCGGCGACGGTTCGGGTGGCGCGGGCGCGTCATGCGCTCGATGGACGCTCGCTTGAGCTGATCGGGTGGATGCGCCGCCGCCGGCGGCTCGATCTGCTGTTGGTGGGGCCGGACGGCAGCCGCTCCTGGATCCCGGCGGCGTGGACCGATCTGGGGGGTGAGGCCGGGCCGCCGGCCGCGGGCACGCTGGGCTCGCCCGAGGATCTGCTTGCGATGCGACGTGTGCTGGACGGCGTGCTGCGAGCTGGCCCGGGCGGCGAGTCGCCCGGGGAGAGCGATGTCGTCCTGGCCGGGCGCGATGATCTCCTCGGCGAGCAGCATGGTGCAGTTGCGTTTGGATCTGGCGGAGTTCCCGGCGTCGGCGGTGGTGCTGTGGGAGCTGGTGGGCTCAGAGCAGCGCGAGGCGGCGATCGCGCTGTTGGCGGCGCTGATCGCGCAGAGCGTCGTGGACGGGGTGATGCGCGATGATCGAGTACCGGTTCGAGATCGAGGCGCGCTTGGAGGGCGGGGTGACTGAGCGTCTGGTCGACGGGTCAGGCTTGCAGCTGGTGACGGTCTGCTTGTTGGACGGGGTGGGGGTCGTGGACCTTGAGGGCGAGCCGGCGGTGAGCGCGCCGGTGCTCACTCATCTGCGCCCGAGCCGGGCGCGCGAGCTGGCATTTTGCTTGTTGGAGCTGGCCGAGCTGGCCGAGCGGCGGACGGAGGCCGATGATGAACGGGGGTGAGAAGCTGACCGGCGTGCATCTGCGTCGCCGCGCGTTCGTGTACCCGCGTCAGTCCTCCCAAGGGCAGCTTGAGAACAACACGGAGTCGACCGCGCGCCAGTATGCGCTGGTGGACCGCGCGGTCGAGCTGGGGTTCGCGCCCGAGCTGGTGGTGGTGATCGACGAGGATCTCGGGATCTCGGCCGATGGCACTGCTGAGCGTTCGGGGTTTCAGCGGCTGACGGCGGAGGTCGCGCTCGGCCACGCCGGGCTGGTGCTCGGCCTGGAGGTCTCGCGCGTTGCTCGTAACAATAGTGACTGGTACAGGCTGCTTGACTTGTGCGGTGTTACGGACACTGTCATTGGGGACTTTGACGGGTTGTATCACCCGGGGTCGTTCAACGACAGGTTACTTTTGGGGATGAAGGGCACTATCTCAGAGGCCGAGTTGTACATGATCCGCCAGCGACTGGACGGCGGGATTCGTAACAAGGCAGCTCGCGGCGAGCTGCGCAAGGCGCTGCCGGTCGGGCTTGTGTGGGGTGAGGGGGACGGGGAGATCCTGCTTGATCCTGACGAGGCTGTTCGCGGCGCGATCCAGGCGATCCTGGATCGGTTCGCTGAGCTTGGCTCGGCGCACCAGGTGTGGGTGTGGATGCGTGAGCAGCAGATCGAGTATCCACTCAGGCGCTTCACCAGCTCAGAGATCCAGTGGGTCACTCCAAGCTATGACCAAGTGCTCAAGGTGCTCACCAATCCTGCCTACGCGGGCGCGTATGCGTTCGGCAAAACGCGCCAGGAGCGGTACATCGACGAGCAGGGTCAACCGCGCAAGCGCACCCGCAGGGTGCCACGGGGGGAGTGGGAGGTGCTGATCTGGGAGCACCATCCCGGGTTGATCGACCGCGCGACGTTCGAGGCGAACCAGGCGCGGATTCAGGCCAACAGCCGCTCGCGCGCGCACGAGCCGGGCGGCGCGGTCCGCGAGGGCCCGGCGCTGTTGCAGGGCATCGCTGTCTGCGGCCACTGCTCACGCAAGCTCAGCGTGCACTATCAAGGCCGACGCGGTCATCAGAGCCCCGTCTATTACTGCCGCGGCACGGGCGAGGGGTGGTGCACTCGCGTTGGGGGGATCAAGATCGACGAGGCGGTCGCCGGTGCGCTGCTTGAAGCGCTCACCCCGGCTGGGGTCAAGGCCGCGCTCGCTGCCGCCGACGCACTCGAGCAAGACCACGACGCCGCGCTGTCGCAATGGCGGCTGCAGGTCGAGCGCGCCCGGTACGAGGCCGAGCGGGCCGAGCGGCGCTACCGCCAGGTCGAGCCCGAGCACCGGCTCGTCGCGCGCGGTCTTGAGCGCGACTGGGAGAAGGCGCTCGGCGTGCTCGCGCAGGCCGAGGCCGAGCTCAGCCTGCGCGAACGTCAGCGCCCCCGCACGCTCACTGACACCGAGCGCGAGCGGCTGCTGGCGCTCGGCTCAGACCTCGGCCGGGTGTGGTCAGCGCCGATCACCACCGACCGCGACCGCAAACAGCTCCTACGATCGGTGATCGAGGAAGTGATCCTCAACGTCAACCGCCCCGAGCGCCGCGCGAGCGTCACGATCCGCTGGCGAGGCGGCGCGCTCACCGAGCTGGCGGTCTCGCTCCCCAAGCCACAGCCCTCGGTTCGCACCGACGAGGACACCAGCGCGCTGCTGGAGCGCCTCGCGGCCCACTACGACGACGCGACGATCGCTGCGATCCTCAACCGCCAGGGCCGCCGCTCCGCCAAAGGCGAGCGGTTCACCCGCAGCATCGTCAAGGGTCTGCGCCAGTACCGCAACATTCCCGCCCACCAGCCGTCCGAGCAGCCACTCGACGGCGAGCTGCTCTCCGTCCATCAGGCCGCCGAGCAGCTCGGCGTCGCCCCGTCCACCCTGTTCCGCTGGCTGCAAGCCGGATTCATCACCGGCGAGCAAGACACCCCCGGCGCCCCCTGGCGGATCCGCGTCAACGACCAGCTGCACGCCCTGTTCGTCCACGAAGCACCCGCCGGCTACGTCCCGATCCTCGACGCGATGCGCACCCTCGGCGTCTCCCGCCAGACCGTGTTGCAGCGTGTCAAGCGCGGCGAGCTGCAAGCCCTCCACATCCGCAACGGACGCCGAAAAGGCCTACGAATACTGGTCCCACAGCCCGAACACACCCTATTCGACACCACCACGATGAACGGAAAGGCAGTATGACGATGGCACCAGGGCGCCTGCCGCCACCTCGTCAAAGACCGCATGGACATCACCGGCGCCCGCTGGGGCCTGGCCGGCGCTGAGGCGATCCTCACACTCCGCGCGCTGATCAGCAACGGCGACTTCGACCAATACTGGACCTTCCACCTCGCCCAAGAACACTGCCGCGTTCACGCATCACGCTACGCCCTCGGCGTCATCCCGGCACCCGCGTAACTCCCTCCAATGGACCTGCACCCATATCAGTTCAGTGGATCGTCCCGCTTGGATGTCACCGCCGAGCACTGACGCCGCTGACATGCGCCGCCCACCACAACGGGCGATCCAGGCCCCCGCGCTGGGCTCTCGAGCGGACCTCAGTCGACCGTGCGGAGGCGCTGTCATTTGACCGTCGTTCTACATTCGGCAGCGGAATTCTCAGCTGATGGCAGTGGATCTGCTCACTCGAATGTCAGCGGGTCCCCGGCTGGCAGCTTTGTTCGCGTGAAGCTGCTGTAGAGCGCGATGTCGCTCGCCCAGTACACGTGGCGATGCCGCTCCAGGATCT
Organism: uncultured Solirubrobacteraceae bacterium; assembly: GCA_963816005.1. Taxonomy (GTDB): domain Bacteria; phylum Actinomycetota; class Thermoleophilia; order Solirubrobacterales; family Solirubrobacteraceae; genus Palsa-465. The sequence continues at coordinate 3,776 of CAWFKF010000092.1, forward strand.
CAGCCGCGACGAGCATGTCGAGCGCCTGGCGCGTCTCGGGCGTGGTGTTTTCGACTCGTGTGCGCTCGCTGCGTCCGCGTAGGAGCTGTGCGAGCGCTCTCTCCAAGCCGTTGTCCTGCGGAGCCGTTGACGGTTGGTGCTCCCCGTGTGGCTCGTCGGGTCGGCTGAGGGCCGGTGCGGAGTGATCGTCGAGCGCGCGGACGACGGGGCCTGGCGGCTACGGGGACTGGGCAGCCGAGGATCGTTTCCTCGGTGATCTGGTCACTGCCGATGAGTTCGAGCAGCTCGTCAGGCAGGCCGGTGGTCAGCTCGACGTCGTCCTGCGCATCCGTCGTGAGGGCGACAGGTTCGGCTACCCCTGCTTCTCGAGGAGGACTTCCGAGGGTAGCCGCGCGGCTACCCTCCCACGTCCTCAACGTCAACGGGGGCCGGGCCCCGTGTTGCGGGCACGCCACGCCACGCCACGACTCTCGTAGCCGGAGAGGCGGACGGAACCTGCGTCTACGGTGACTTCAGACCGAAGTAGTGACCTGCTTCGAAGTCGCGCGCGGCGGCGGCGGACCGGGTGCCGCCAGCTCCGGTGCGGTTCTCGCCTGGGCGAACGTCACCATCCGCCCGCGCTCCTCATCCCAGAGCTTGAGCCGCACCGCGCGTATCCCGTCCCAGAAGCTGAGCGTCGGCACGTCATGGAACATCGGGTTCTCGTCGTGCGCGCGCTGAAGGTTGTAGTTGGGAATCCGCGCGCTGAGATGGTGGACGTGATGCAGGCCAATGTTGCCGCTGAAGAACTGCAGGACCTTGGGCAGCTTCAGGTAGGAAGCGCCGCACAGCGCGGCCTCGGCGTAGCTCCAGTCCTCCGTGCGCTGCCAGTAGGCATCCTCGAACTGGTGCTGGACGTAGAACAGCCAGATCCCCGCCGAGCCCGCCAGCATCGCAGCCGGAGCCCAGATGAGCAGGAAGTTGCCGACGCCCATCGCCCAGCACAGCACGGCGACGATCACCAGGAGCGCGAGGTCGGTGGCGAGCACGCTGTTGCGCATTCGCGGACGGGCGTTGCGGACCACCAAACGCGGTCCGATGATCATCGCGAAGATCGGCCCGAGGCCGAACATCACCAGCGGGTTGCGCAGCATGCGATACCCCAGCTGCCCGCGCGGGGCGCGCGCGTCGTACTCGGCGACGGTCAGCGTGAGTACGTCTCCGACGCCGCGGCGCTCCAGATCGCCCGACGACGCGTGGTGAACGGCGTGGTCGTGGCGCCAGCGCCGGAACGGGGAGAGGACGAACAGCCCGCAGACCGTGCCGATACAGGCGTTGGCGCGCTTGGAGGCCATCAGCGATCCGTGCGTGCAGTCGTGGAACACGACGAACGTGCGCACCAAAAAGCCGGCCGTGGGGACGACTAGGGCGAGCACCAACAGATCCGAGACACCCAGCAGCAGGTACATCAGCACCGATAACGCCAGATACGGCACGACCGACGTTGCGACGTCGAACAGGCTGCGACCGAGGCGCGGCTGTGCGTAGCGGGCGAGTACCTGATTCCACGTAGGACGGTTCGACGGTTGCGACATGAAAGCTCCGATGGCGGGATGAACGTTCTGCATCGCTCTGAGCTAGCGGCAGTACGACGAACGGCGGCTTGGGCTTCTTCGATCCGGATTCGGTCTTGCACCGGATGTCTCGCGAGCCGCGGGTTGGCGGCGCGACCTGCTGGAGTCGGCGCAACAGCACCCTGCCTCGCGCGGTTCCGGGCCTCAGTTCAATCCCGGCTGAACTTAGTGCGGGCGACGGAGTGGACGCTGGGGTCCGCGGGGTCGCTCCGCCTGCTCCATGTTGTAGCCGTGTGACGTCTTCTTGATTTCGCCAGCCTTCGCGAGCTGGGTCAAGCGGGTTGAGACACTTCCGCAATTGAGGTTCAGGCCCTTGGCGACATCACCGGTAGTGCTCCCCGGATGCTGGACGAGGAAGGCGATGACGGCCGCCTCGGGGTCGCCCTGACGGCTGCGGGCGATTGCACGCCTACGGCTCGCGCGCCGCGCAGTCGCACGACGCACCGAGCGAGCCGGAGCGGCCTCGGGGTCAAGTTCCGAAACCTCGATTTCGAGGATCTCAGCTCGGGGCATGTGCGCTCCTTTGCTCGTGATTGCTGGGTCGGCCCTGGTTGGCCTCGAGGATCTCGCGGATGTGCCGGACGTAGGCGCGCTCGTCGTCCTGGCGGTTGGCGTGCAGCTGCATGAGCATCAGCATCCGGTTGATGCGGTCGCGGTTCTTCAGCCCGTACGCGCGCGGCTGGATCGACGCGCGGATCGGGTTGATGAACGCGTCCAGCGGCTAGGTGGTCAGCGGTATGTCCGCGGGCCGCTTCCAGCGCGGTCCGCGCCGGTGGAACTGGTCCTCGACAATCCGCCCGGTGGTGTCCAGCCAGTCGCTCAGGCGGGGGATGCCGGCGGCGTGTGCGCGCTTGAGGACCGGCGCCCAGAACGAGGGGCCGGTGAACGTTGCCTCGACATCGGACAGCAGCTCGTCGATCGCGTCCTGGTGTTGGCCGTCCTCGGCTCGGATCTTGCCCATCAGCCGCTCCCGCGCGTGGCGCAGGTGCCACTCGCACAGGTACAGCTCGGCGTCGGGGAAGCGGGCGCGAACCGCACCCCAGGTAGCGAGAAGCGCCAAATTCCCGCGACCTAACCATTTGGGTGCAGGTCCATTGGAGGGAGTTACGCGGGTGTCGGGATGACGCCGAGGGCGTAGCGTGATGCGTGAATGCGGCAGTGTTCTTGGGCGAGGTGGAAGGTCCAGTATTGGTCGAAGTCGTCGTTGCTGATCAGCGCGCGGAGTGTGAGGATCGCCTCGGCGCCGGCCAGGCCCCAGCGGGCGCCGGTGATGTCCATGCGGTCTTTGACGAGGTGGCGGCAGGCGCCCTCGATCACGCCCGTCGCGATCGGCCAGCCGTTCTGAAGGGCGGTGGGGTAGTCGAGGTAGGGTCGTTTCGCGAGTAGGTAGTCGGCGCAGCGGTCGGCGGCTTGGCGCTTGTTGGGCTCGAGCGCGAGGCGGGTCGCTTTGCGGCGGATCGCGGCGGCGACGATCCCCGCCTTGCCCTCCAGCACGGCGCGCGCCTTCTCGTGCACCCACCGTTCGGCGGCCGGGTCACTCTCTTCAAAGAAGCACCAGCAGCCTGACCATAGGTACTCAAGGACGTGGATGAAGTCAACGACGATCGGGACCTTGACCTTGCGTTTGCGGGCTTCGGTCTTGATCCGGTCGATCTGGTGATTGTTCCCGTCCACCAGCGCCACCCACCGACGCTTGTGGTCGGGATCGCGGCGGTCGGCCTCGTTGAGCATCCCAGCGATGACCGCTCTGGCGTCGTCGGTGACACTGGCGGCCAGCCACTTGTTCTTCGCCTTCGGTCGCGGGGTGGCTGAAGGTGGAGGGTTGTCGGGGTCGGGCAGGATGTCGGCCGCGGTGCGCGGCTCGGGGGTGAGTTCGTACACGGTGACGATCTCCGCCATCCGCTTGCGATTGGACTTCTCGCCCTTGGACAGGCGCGTCTTGAGCTTGCCCGAGGCGCTGTGCGCCTGGGTGCGAGTCGGCTCACGCAGCGCCTCGGGGCGCATCACCACCCCCTTGGCATCGCACGAGAGCACCAGCAGATCCTTTTCCTCTGGCGCTGTGCGCTCGCGCTGCGCGTAGAACGCAGCAACGTCTTGGGCGGCTGAGAGCGTCAGCTCTCTGAGCTGACGGGTGCCGATCTGCTGGCCGCTCTGACGCACGATCGCGGCCTGCGCGTCCTCAAAGCTGCCGCGCGGCGCTTCCAGCGCGGCCAGCCTGCGGATCCCATGCGAGTGGCGCGAGGCGGGAAGGTTCAGCTGCGCGTCAGCGGGATACAAGTTCTCGCTGCCCACCGCCCGGTAGGCCAGCCGCGTGACCTGCACCTCGCCAAGCACGGTGTGCAGATCGCGCTCGTGGCCACGCTCGACACTACGCCGCGGCGTGCCCTCAGCGCCGATCACCCCACCGACGCGCGGCTCGAGCACAGCGCGCAGATCGAGCTGGTCCTGCAACACCTGGCGGGCTAACTCACGACCGTCCTTGACCAGCCGCGCCTCGAGCCCTGAATGCTCAAGCCCCAACGCCTCCTCGCCCGCCGCCCACTCGAGCAACCTCGCAAACAGAGCCTGCGAGCGCTCAAACCCCGCGACCGGGCGCGCATCCGACCCCGCCGCGCGCGGGTCCTCGCCACCCGCGGGCTGCCGATCACCATCCACCAACGGCAACGACGGCTCGCTCACAGAGCCGTTAGCTTGCCGGGCGCCGACGAACAAGTCCAGCAGATCAGGAGCCACGCGATCACCTCCGTATCGCGGTCCGAAAAAGACACAACACCCCTGACTTTCGCCGCAGCTCACCGGGAGTCCTCCCGAAACCGCGAGCATAACCCTGCCAGAAAGCGCCGACCGACGCGCCATTCGCCCGACAAATCAGGACTATCTACCCACTACAAACGACCTGCACCCTAACCATTTCCGCGAGACCCTTCCAGCTCCGCTCCGCCCGCCAGCGCCGACCGCGCTCCACCGCGAACTCAAGCGTTCAAATCGTTCGACGCCGGGGCCTCCGGGGCGGGCTTTGGAAGCTGGGTATGAGCGCTGATCGGCTCCGTTGAGGGTTTCAGGCGGCGAGTCGTCGGCGCGCTTTCTGCACCGATGGCAGCGCGGCCTTGGCCTTGGCGAGCGGTCGCGCGCGAAGATCGACGCTGGCGGGCTTGGCGGCGATCGTGATCTCCTCGCCGGTAGCGGGTTTCGGCCCTGGCGTTTCTTCTGCGCCGGCTTGACCCGGACGGTCAGCTGCGCAAGACCGCCGACACGGACCTTTTGCGCGTTGCCGAGCTCCTCGAGCACGATCTCCTCCAACGCCCCGAGGACTCGCTTGGCCTCGGCCCTGGTGATCTCGGCGCGGTCAGCGACGGCGGCTGCGAGTTGTGTCTGGGTTAGCGGCAACGGAACTCCTTCACGGTCGAATGTGCGTAACTCGTATGCACGGTCGCTATTGAACCTCTCGTGCCGGACAGGGCGGCGCGAGCGCGAGCTGGTCTGTGTCGGTCGGACGGCCGCGACGCGCACATCCATGATCGCGTCGAACTCGAAGACCTCCTGGGTTGGCGGCGATCCATGGCAGGTAGCCCTCGTCGCGTGCGCTCATCTCATCTCCTGGCCTCAGCTACATCGCTTCACCCGCGCGGCGGGCGACTTGGTGGCGGCGGTCGAGCATGTCGGCGATGTCGTCGATCTGCTCGGGGCGATGGGGCCCCGCCGGATCGCCCGCCGGCTCGGGCGTCCGCCGGGAACGGTCCGCGGGTGGCTGCGCGCCGCCAGGGCGCGCTCGGAGAGCCTGCGAGCGTGTGGCGTGAGATGGACGTACGCGCTCGATCAGGAGCAACTCGTTGCGGTCACGACGACCGGCGGCGAACTGGGCGACGCGGTCGAGGCGATCATGCTCGCCGTCAGGGCCTGGGTGCTGCGGTTCTGTCACGGGCAGACTGGCCCGTGGGAATGGGCGGTGCGGCTCACCCGGTGGGCTGTTGTCCCACCCGCCGCCCCTCCCGCCGCCCCTCCCGCCGTCGGCGCGAGCACGACCTCATCGCCATTCAGCTGTGCACGGCGGCTGCGGGTCAAGCGCTGCAGCAACGCCCGGATGCTCGCCGCCAGTGCCGTCCGGCGCTTGACGCCAGGCGACGGCGCAGCTAACCCCCGCCGGGGAAGCCATGACGCGGACGAAGTGTGATGTTCAGGCCGACCGCGCACCGAGAAGCCGCAAGAAACAAATGTCTGTCAGAGGACGCGGGGCTGCCGTGCCAAGCGACCCTGCTCAGAGCCCCTCTGAGGCGAAGATGTCAACCCATGCCAGCACGCGGCTCGTCTCGCCCTGGTAGATGGGCACGGCTCGGACGCGGCGGCGCTCATTCCGGCGCGCCTCGGCATCCCGCACCGCCGCTGCGACGAGCTGCAGGTCGTGCCGTCCGAGCTCCTTCGGGACCCGGACGGACACGCCCTCGACAACGAAGTGAACGGTCGTGTCGTACATCGCCTGCGGCGATGGCTCGCGCATCTCGACCTCGAAGCCCGCAGCGCTCAAGGCTCCCCGCAGATTGGAGACGAACTGGGCCTCGGCGCCCTTGCTGTTATCGACAATGACCCGCGTCCGGGCAACGTAGCAATCCTGTACGGCGCGGGTCGACCCGGGAAGCGACCCCAGCCTTGTGCCGGCGCCGATCTCGCTTCGCTGGCAGCCAAGGAAACGTCCCGAGAGTCCGCCGGACGATCAGCCTCCATTCCCGCGAATTCTTCGCCGGCGCTCGCGAGCGTGCGCCCGTCGGGCGCGAACGCAACCGCCCCGACCCCGTTGCGATGGCCTTTCACGATGCGGGGCGGCTGGTCGCCGCCGGGGTCCCACAGCCGCACCGCACCGTCGCCGCTGGCGCTGGCGCTGGCGAGCGTGCGCCCGTCGGGCGCGGGGGAGAGGTAATTCTTCGATGAGCGCACGACATCGCCGGTGGACGGCCGGTGGGGCTCGATCCGCGAGGCCGGGGACATCCTGATCATCATCGCGGTGATCGTGATCATGGTCGCGATCGTGCCGCTGCGGCGCGCCGCGGACCCGGTCGCCTCGAAGTGGCTCGCGCACTGCGGGTATGCGAGAAGCAAGCGCGGATATCGGGATTGCCGGCGCTGCGGCCGCGACCGCGGCGTTGCGAGCACGCCGCGCGAGGCGCTCGCCCGCGCGGCCGCTCCCCGGCGGAAAGCGTTTCATCAGGAGATGAGCTCCTCAAATGGCTCGTTGCCGCGCTTGCCGGTGATCGTGATGCGACGATCGGGCACGGTCCAGGCGAGCGTGGCGCGGATTGGTGGCTGGCCGAGGAAGCTGGCGAAGCGGGCCACGACGGGCGCTTTGAGGGCTTCGATCAGCGCATCGCCAGAGCGCTGCTCAGACCACGTCTCAACTTCTATGAGCTGATCGTTTGCGAGACGCTCAAGCCGGGTCGGTCGAAACCTCGCGCCGGTGCGTCGCTCGCCGGTGAACGGCAGGGTGGCGATGTTCGCGCCGCGGTGCTGCAGCTCCTCCCATGCCTCGCTGCGGGTCAGCTCGCCGGCGCTTGGGCGCAGGCGGGCGCTGTGGGGGCGTGCTGCGCTGCGGCCGCGGGGCGTAAAGCAGCCTTCGCCGGGTTGGGCGTGGCAGGTGGGGCAGGGGCGCTGTCGCCAGCCGCGCGCGAAGTGCAGCTCGCTTCGCGGTAGGCGGGTCTTGCGCAGCGCGCGAGGGTCGCGACAGCGCGTCCCGGGCGACGCCTGGCAGGTGGGACAGGTCTCCTGCAGCCACAGCCTGCGGTCGCCGACAAGACCCACCAACGGGCGCCGAGGGAGCCCTGCGGACTTGGCCGTCGTCTTTGGTGCTGCCCGGCGGGCTGCGCGACCGGCCAGCGTGGGCTGCTGCTGAGCGCTGGGTGCCTTGGCCTGGTCGCTGCGCACGGCCGGTCGCGCGGGCGTGGAGGGGGCGGCGGGAGTCGGGGGTGAGGGTGCGCGCGAGGGGCGGTGATCGAGGTGGCGATACAGCGTGGCGCGGCCGACGCCGATCGTGTCGGCGATCTGTTGCATCGTGTGCTGACCACCGTCGAGCATGTCGCGGGCGACGCCCAGCTTTTCGGGGGCTCCGTGGATGATCGGGGGTGACTCTCGATCGAGATTCCGTCCTGAGCAGGGCTTTTGGTCGTCGGAGCGGCGGGTGGAAGTCGCGTGCGCCTCTGCTGCTGGGTTGTGGACTGCTCGCTGGGCCCCGTGCCCGGCGATCGTGGGCACAGCGGATGCGTGCTCAAGCGGCCAGGGATGGCCGCGCCTGCGCGCAGGCGCATCCGGATGATCATGGCGAGACTCGCCCCATAGGGCGTCGTTGGGGGGCGTCGGGGTCGCTGCCCGCGTTGACGGGGGTCGTGGCGTGCCGGGGAGCTGCCTGCTCCATTCCCTTCTCGTTGCGCCGTTTGCCGTGCGTGCGCACCGGGTCATCCCGGGGTCGAGCGAGCGTCGTGGCGGAATACGGGTGACGCGGTTCGGAGGGCCAGAAAGAAAACGCGTGTTCGTGTGTCGTCACCCCCGATCATGCCCGGAGAGCCGCTTTTCGTCGGTGATGACTGTCCGGCGACCGCCGAGCCGACCGCGAGCGCGCGCTGCCTTCAAGCCCGCCTGCGTGCGCTCACGGATCAGCTGGCGCTCGAACTCGGCGATCGCGCCGAAGATGTGGAACACCAGCCGCCCTGAGGAGGTGGTTGTGTCGATGCCCTCGGTCAGGCTGCGAAACCCGAGCTGCCGGCGCTCAAGCTCGCCGATCAACTCGATCAGGTGGCGCAGCGAGCGGCCGAGGCGATCCAGGCGCCACACCACCAGGGTGTGCAGTCTCCTCCTCCTCGCAGCAGATTGACGCAGCCGGAGCAGACCTACGAGAACGTGGCCGGACCCCGTTCATCCGTCCACCCGGGCGCTTCGACCGGTCCTGACTTACATGTTTAGCGCGCGCCAAAACCAGCACACCCACGGATTGGGTCGCTTCCCACGGTTTTTTCCGTGGCTTCCTCAGTGATCAGTGGTCAGTGGGCTCTACGGATGCTCGTGTCGCGATTCGGCGTAGGTTCGTGGGCATGGACCTCTGTGGGCGCTTGTCGTCATTCGGGCGTGGCTACTTCAGGACGAGTGAAGAGTGCCTGCTAGTTCGCGTTTTTTTGCGATGGAGAGACGGTTCTGGGGTGCGTGAAACCTAGGGATATCGGGATAACCCGGGGGTTTCCGCTCCTCTAGTTGGTTGAGCGGCCCGGGCGGCGGGGCCGTTGGGGGCCGTGGAACGGGCGGTCGGTGGCGGCCAGGATGTACTCGTCGGCTTGCCGGGAGAGGTCGCGCATCTGCTCGAGCACGGCTTCGAGCTGGTGGCGGTTCGCGATCCACTGTTGGTAGAGCTGGGCGTCGTCGGCCGATAGGCGGCGGGTGATGGTCTTGCCGGCTTCTTTCCAGGTCAGCTGCCAGTAGGGGCCGTGGCGTTGGTCGGGGTCCTGGCAGCGGCAGTTGGGGTTGCCGCAGGAGGTGTAGAGCTCGGCGAGGCTGCCTTCGCAGGTGAAGCCGACCTCCGCGAGGCGGGCCTTGGCGGCCTCGTAGTCGCGGGTGACGCGTTCTAGGCGCCGCTTGAGCTGGGCCTTGGAGGGCTGTTGTTCCGTCATCGATAAGTATCATACTTATCGTCCATGCGGACCGTGGGTCTGCCGGATCGACCGGCCAGCGGCGCTGAGGCGTTCCGGGATCTTGAGCGGTTCCTGTCCGAGGCCGCCGACGCTCGCCTGGGTCTGTCCGAGCTCGAGCGCGGGTCAGAGCGTCGCGTCCGGGAGCTCGCGCGCTTGGAGCTGCAGGCGCATGTGGACTCTCGTGGTGAGGTGATCTCGGCGCGGCGATCATCGTCCCGGGTGAGGGCGGCCAGCCGCTCAGACTGGCCTACAAGCGGCCCCACACTCGCTCGGTGCTGACGTTGTTCGGCGAGTTGCGGATCACGCGCATGGGCTACGGCGCTCCCGGACATGAGGCGCTTCATCCGCTTGATGTCGAGCTGTGCCTGCCGGAGCGGATCTACAGCTATGAGTGCCAGCGGCGGCTGATCCGCGGCGTGATCTGCGGGCCGTTTGACGAGGCGATCACGCTGGTTTGCGAGATGACCGGGGTGAGCGTGCCCAAGCGCTCGGCCGAGCAGATCGTGCGCGAGGCCGCCCTTGACTTCGACGCGTTCTACGCCGAGCGCGCGCACGCCGCGGTGAAGCCTGGCCGGGGCGAGATCCTCGTCGGCGCGATCGATTGCAAGAGCATCCCGATGGTCAAGCCCGAACGCGCGCTGCGGGTCCTCAGGCGCGGCAAGGGCGAGAAGGCCAACAAGAAGCGAATGGCGACCGTCGCCGCGGTGCACAGCCAGGCGCCCATGATCAGAACGCCCAAGGACGTGCTCTGGAGCCTCTTCGCGAGCGAGCAACGACCCGAGCGCCCCAAGCGCACGCCACCACAGCACAAGCGGGTGTGGGCCAGCCTGATCGCCGACAAGGACACGTTCATCACCGACGTCAAGGCCGAGATGACCCGCCGCGACCCCCACCACCGCCGAACCTGGGTGATCGTCACCGACGGCGAGCGAGCGCTGCAGCAGCGGGTCTGCCGAACCTTCACCGACGTCACCCTCGTGCTCGACCTCCTGCACGTGCTGGACAAGCTGTGGGCCTGCGGCCACGCGCTCTACGGTGAGGGCAGCCGCGAGGCCGAGGACTTCGTCTACCAACGCGCCGAGCGGGTCCTCTGCGGGATGGCCAGCCAGGTCGTCAAAGGCCTACGCCAGATCGTCACCAAACGCCGCCTCACCGGCAACAAGGCCAAGACGCTGCTCAACGCCGCCAGCTACCTCTACCGCAACCGCGACCGGACGCGCTACGACCACTACCTCGCCAACGGATGGCCAATCGCGTCAGGCTCGGTGGAAGGCGCCTGCAAGAACCTGATCCGCGACCGCTTCGAGCGCTCCGGCATGCGCTGGACCCCCGAAACCGCCGAAGCCCTCCTACGCCTCCGCGCCGTCTACCTCTCAGGCGACCTCGACGCCTACTGGGAATCCCACATCAAACGCGACCAGCAGCGCCTCTACCGCAGAAACGAATGGGAACTCGTTCTGAAGTAGCCACGCCCTCGTCATTCTCGTGCTGTTCGCGGTTCTGGCGCGAGGTCGCTACTACGGACGGCGCGGGTGTGGCTCGCTCTAGAGCAGCTGTTGTGGATCGCGGCGATGGTTTCCGCACGTCTGCGGGCATGTTCGCTTCGACCATCTACAGCTTTGGCTTGGTTCGTCGCCGCGAGGGCGACATGTCTCGGCCCACGGCCAGTTCCGACACAAGGAGGCCCCGCCATGGGCGAGAAGACCGACAAGATCGCCGGCCGCGCGAGGCAGGCCGTTGGCGCCGTCACCGGCGACGAGGAGACCGAGCGTGAAGGGGAGCGCCAGGAGAACAAGGGCAAGCTCAAGGGCAAGGTCGACTCAACCGTCGATAAGGCGCAGGACGTGCTTGAGGACCTGAAGCACCAGATCGACAGGAAATAGGCGCCCGTGCAGTCGCCGTGATGACGCGACCGGCCCCGTGGTGGGCCGGTCGCGGCGGTTGCTGACGCCGCCTCGCGCCCGTTGCCCCGTGGCCAGGCGATTTCGCGACCACAGGGTCGTGGCAGGATGAGATCGGGAATCGTCGGCTGACGCCGTCGTCGTTGACGAGTCCCAGTGGCGTAGGTGGGCCGCACCGGCGCCGCTTCTTGCGGCCCCGCGCAGGATCACTGAACCAACCGGGGTTCGATGGAGACTCTGGGCTGCAGGGTGACCAGGTCGCCGGTGCACGACCCCCGCCGTCGCCTCCCGGAGCCGGCCGCAGCTACCCGCGGCGCATCAGGCGCCCCACTGCGGCCATCAGCTCTTCGGTCTTCGCGTCGCGCTCGTTGTCCTCGGCGCCGAGTACGCAGTGGTGGGCGTGGTCGTCGAGCAGGCCCAGCGCGACCTTGTCGAGCGCCGCCTGCACAGCGGAGATCTGGGTGAGGACGTCGATGCAGTAGCGGTCCTCGTCGACCATCCGCTGGATGCCGCCGACCTGGCCTTCGATGCGTCGTAGGCGCGTGATGAGCTGGTCCTTGGTGGCCGAGTAGCCGCGGGTGGGAGTGGATTCAGGGCTCATGCCGGAAGCATATCAGATACCCCCATAGGGTATATGGTACGGTGGGGGCATGGTGCTCGATGTCCTCTGGCACGCCTTGCGGGATGCGTTCCTGATGGCCTGGGCGGTGTGGTGGGCGCTGGTGTTCGGCTTCTTCATCTCCGCCGTCGTGCAGGCGTGGGTGCCGCGCGAGCGCATCGAGCACGCCATGTCGGGCGAGGGCGTCAGATCGATCGCCACGGCGACGGGGCTCGGCGCTGCCTCCTCGTCGTGCTCCTACGCGGCGATCGCGATCGCCAAGAGCCTGTTCCAGAAGGGCGCCTCCGCAGCCTCGGCCCTGGCGTTCCAGTTCGCCTCAACGAATCTGGTGTGGGAGCTCGGGCTGGTGCTGTGGGTGCTGATCGGCTGGCAGTTCACGCTGGCCGAGTATCTCGGCGGCATCGTGATGATCGTCCTGATGACGATGCTGCTGCGCGCCTTCGTCTCCCGGCGCCTGGAGGCGGAGGCCCGCGAGCACGCCGTCGAGGCCGACACCGGGCATGAGCACCACGCGGCGGGCGAGGCGATGACCTGGCGCCAGCGGCTGAGGAGCGCCTCCGCGTGGTCGGACGTCGCGCACAACTTCCGTGGCGACTGGCAGATGCTGTGGAAGGAGATCACGATCGGCTTCCTGCTCGCCGGGTTCGTCGCCCAGCTCGGCAACGACTTCTTCAACAGCCTCTTCCTGAAGGGCTCCTCGCAGTTCGTGCAGACGGTGTGGGGGGCGCTGATCGGGCCGGTCATCGCCTTGTTGAGCTTCGTCTGCTCGGTCGGCAACGTCCCGCTGGCCGCGGTGCTGTGGAGCGGCGGCATCAGCTTCGCCGGCGTGATGGCGTTCATCTTCGCCGACCTCGTCGTGCTGCCCATCCTCGCCATCTACCGCAAGTACTACGGCACCCCGTTCGCGCTGCGCATCACCGCGCTGATGTTCGTGACCATGGTCCTGGCCGCGCTGATCATCGACGTCGTGTTCAGCGCGCTCGGCCTCATCCCCACCGGGGCGCGGCCCACGCGGACCGACATCTTCGGCTCGATCGCGCTCAACTACAAGCTCGTGCTCAACGTCGCCGGACTGGCCATCTTCGCCACGCTGTTCTGGCTCACCGCCCGCCGCGGCGCCACCGACCCCGTCTGCGGGATGAAGGTCGACCGCGCCAGAGCGGTTACGAAGACCGTCGACGGACGGACCTTTTACTTCTGCTCGAACCACTGCCTGCATGCCTTCGAGGCAGACCCATCTAGGCACGTCGACGGCGACGACCGCCCTATCCAGCAGCGAGTCGCCGAGCACCACGGCGGTCACGCGCACGCGGACCACGAACACTCCCACGGGAAATAGAGCAACTCCCACGCGAGAACCCTGCAAGGAGACAGCGATGACGATGACCCTCACCTGCCCGCGTTGCGACGCAGCCATCGACGCCGAGGACGAGGACGACCTTGTCGCCAGGGTGCAAGCGCACGTCCGCGAAGGCCACGACCTCGAACACACCCTCCCCCGCAAGCACATCCTGGCGCGTCTACGACGCGAAAGCGCGCAGGACGGCTCTCAACGGCCTCGCTGACGCTCGGTAGTTTCTCCTGCGCGCGTTGAGGGTCGCGCGCGGATGGCGCGCCGCGGAACCGTTCCCTAGCCTGAGGCTATGACCGTCCGTTTCAGCAGCGTGCTGGCGACTATATTTGCCGCCCTGCTACTGGCCGCGGCGCCGGCGCTGGCCTCACTCGCCGACGAGGTCGCAGCCGGACAGGCCACGGCCGGACAGCTTGCATCAGCCGAACCTCCAATCCTGCGCGTTTACTCGTTTCGTGCGACCTCGCGTCGCACAGCCCGAAGCGGAAGTGTCTGGGTGCGCCGATGCAGCCGGGACCAAATCAGTAGTTCCCCCCTGGCGGCCTCGCAGTATCTGCCGATGCGCCGGTTGCCGGGCGGGGGAACGCTCTTTGGGAAGGGGTGTTGTCATGCGTAAGTACGCATTCAGCTTCGTAGCGCTGTTTCGCGCTCGCCGCGTGAACGGAGGGAGCAGATGATCGAGTTCATTGAGATGGGCCGGGATGAGTGCCTGCGAATGCTGGTCGCGAGCAGCGGTCACGTTGGGCGTATCGCCGGCATCACGCCCGGGCCCGCACCCATGATCCGCCCGGTCAACTACGTGTTCGACGGTCGATCGCAGTCTGTCCTCTTCCGTTCGGCGCTGGGTTCCGGGCTCCGCGAGGCCTTGAGCTCGGGGACTGCGGCGTTTGAGATCGACGGTACGGATCCGGTTGATCGGACCGGGTGGAGCGTGATCATCGTTGGCGAGGCCGAAGAAGTAACCGACCAGGCTGAGATCGACCGGTTCGAGGATTTCGAGATCGAGCCCTGGGCGCCCGGCGTGAAAACGCATTGGGTGCGGATCGGCGCGACTTCGGCCTCCGGCCGTCGCATCGTTCGCGTATCCGACGCTATGGTCGGCTAGCGCTAAGCGCGCGGCGGCGAGAGTGTTGCAATGCCGCGCGCGCTCGACAAACGCGCTCAGCTCCGCTACCTCCGAGCAGTCCAGACCTGCCCGTCGCCACGCGACCAGGCGCTCGCGCTGGTCCCCTTCTACGCCGGCGCGCGGATCAGCGAGATCGTCGCACTCGACGTCGACGACGTCGCCCGGTCCGCCCGCAAAGGCGTCCTACGAATCCTCGGCAAAGGCGATCGCGTCCGCCAGGTCCCGATCCACTCACAACTCCACGCGGCGCTTACCGGCTGGCTCGCCGAACGCGCCGACTGGCCCGGAGCCACCGACACTCCCGCCCTGTTCCTCAACCAACGCGGCGAGCGGCTCAGCGTCCGCGGCGCTCACGCCATCATCACCGGCATCGCCGCGGCCGCCGGCCTCGACGACGACACGACCGTTCACATCCTGCGGCATACGTTCGCGACCACCCTGGTACGTGGCGGGACCGACCTCGTGATCGTCGCCGAGCTGCTCGGCCACGCCCGCCTCGAAACTGGGCGGCCCCCGCTTTTCGGTCCACCGCGAGTGAGAGGGTGGTGGATGTAGTGGGGGCAAGGTAGCGGCCTGCTCGGACGGATCACGCCCCCTGGTGCCGCGACCGTCGTCGCGGAGCCGAGCGGAGCGAGGCGTAGCGGCGATGGTCGCGGGCGCGCCGCCCCGGGGAGGGCCCCACCCCTCTTCTCATCGCTTGCTCGGCCTGATCGTTGAGGTCGAGCGGTCGGGTCGCCTCATGCGGCGATCTCGACCGGCTCGGTCCACTGCGCGGCGAACACGGCCGGGGCGCGCATCCCGAGCGATGAGTGTGGCCGGCGGTGGTTGTAGTCCTCACGCCAGTCACCGATCACGACGCGCGCCTCGGCCAGGCAGGAGAACTCCTCGACATCGAGCAGCTCGTCGCGCACGCGGGAGTGGAAGCTCTCGACGTACGGGTTCTGCCACGGCGAGCCCGGCTCGATGTACGCGGTTCCCGTCCCGCTCAGCTCGCACCAGTCCTGGAGCGCGTGCGCGGTCATCTCCGGGCCGTTGTCGCACCTCAGAAACTCCGGGGCGCCCCGCTCGGCGACCAGGCGCTCCAGCACGCCGACGGTCCGGTCGGCGTCGATGCTGCGCTCGACCAGCATCACCAGCGACTCACGGGTGAACTCGTCGACCACGTTGAGCAGCTTCAGCACCCTGCCGTCGGCGGTCTGGTCGAACTGGAAGTCGAACGCCCACACCTGGTTGGGCCGCTCGGCGCGCAGGCGCTGCGCAGGGACGGTCGAGTCCCCCAGCCGCCGGCGCTTGCGCCGCCGCTGCGGCACCCGCAGCCCTTCCTCCCGCCACAAGCGCTGCACACGCTTGCGGTTCACATCCCAGCCCAGCTCGCGCAGGTGATGATGCGCACGGCGATACCCCCACCGCGGACGGTCCTTGGAGAACTGCCGCAACTCGGCGCGCAACACCGCGTCATCCTCAGCGCGCTTGGGCTCATAGCGCTCCGTGGAGCGGTGCTGGCCCAGCACCCGGCACGCCCAGCGCTCGCTGACGCCGAGACGGTCACGAACCATCGCGACCGCCCGGCGCCGACGGGCTGGGCTCACCAGTTTCCCTTCGCGACCTCCTTCAGCGCCCGCACCTCGAGCGCCTGATCGGCGACGATCGCCTTCAACGTCACGTTCTCACGCTCGAGCTCCTTCAGCCGCTTCGCATCATTGGCCTTCATCCCGCCGTACTGGTTGCGCCAGCGGTGATACGTCTGCTCGCTGATCCCCAGCTCCTTCGCCGCCTCAGGGATCGTCTTGCCCTCACCGAGCATCCGCTCGGCCTCGCGCAGCTTGCGGATGATCTGCTCCGGCGTGTGCCTGCGTCGCTTCACGTGATCGTTCCTTCCTCGCCCATGATCCAGGGCGCGAGAAACTCTCACAAGGGTCGGACCGAACTCGGGGGGTCAGGCCAAAACGATCCGCGGATACACCCGCCCGAGCGCAGAAGACCGCACACGAGCGCTCGACCTGCTCCTCGTCAACAAATAGCGGCGATCACGGCCCGATCAGCGGTCTTATTACACCTTTTGGGCTTATGTTGGCGGTACCCCGCCAAGGCCACCTCTAGCACGGCTGACAGCGGCCACATACGCGGTCAGGATCCGAGAGCTCTACGGATGGCAAGGGCGAAGCCTTCTGCTACGAGTAGACGATTGCGCGATCTTCGAGAGACCGCGGACAACTTTGAGAGGAGTGCCACGAACACCGTGACTCAGGAACCACAAGCAGGCGTTAGCGCCGCGGTTAACTTGGCTGACACGCTGACCATTATTGATAACCGTACTGGTGTGCACTACGAGGTCCCAATCGAGGACGGCACGATTCGCGCCACGGAACTGCGGAACATCAAGACCGACGAGGGCGGCTTGGGCCTGATGACCTATGACCCGGCCTACATGGCGACGGCGTCGTGCCGCTCGGCAATCACGTTTCTCGACGGCGAGGAGGGAATCCTCGAATATCGCGGCTACCCGATCGAGCAGCTCGCGGAGAAGTCAACTTACCTTGAGGTAGCCTACCTGCTGATCCATGGGCATCTGCCGAGCGCGTCGCAGCTGGAGGAGTGGACCAACCAGATCACGCATCACACGTTCGTGCACGAGAACATCAAGGAGTTCATGCACGGCTTCCGCTACGACGCCCACCCGATGGGGATGCTGCTTGCATCGGTCGGCGCGCTCTCGACGTTCTATCCCGAGGCGCATGCGATCAAGGACGAGCAGCTGCGCTACTTGCAGATCATTCGCCTGATCGCGAAGATGCCGACGCTCGCGGCGTTCTCCTACCGGCACAGCCGAGGGATGCCGTACGTGTACCCCGACAACGACCTCTCATACGCCGGCAACTTTCTCTCGATGATCTACAAGATGACGGAACTGAAATACGAGCCGAATCCGCAGCTGGAGCACGCACTCGATGTGCTCTTCATCCTGCACGCCGACCACGAGCAGAACTGCTCGACAAGCGCGGTACGGAGCGTCGGGTCCTCGCACGTTGATCCCTACTCGGCGGTCGCCGCCGGTATCGCCGCTCTCTATGGCCCTCTCCATGGTGGCGCCAACGAAGCGGTGCTGAGGATGCTCCGCCGGATCGACCGGCGGGAGAACGTCCCTGCGTTCATCGAGGGGGTCAAGCAGGGCAAGGAGCGGCTGATGGGGTTCGGCCACCGCGTTTACAAGAACTTCGATCCGCGCGCCAAGATCATCAAGCAGGCGTGCGACGAGGTGTTCGACGTGACGGGAAAGAATCCGCTGCTGGACATCGCAACCGAGCTGGAGAGGAGCGCGCTCGAGGACGACTACTTCATCTCGCACAAGCTCTACCCCAACGTCGACTTCTACTCCGGACTGATCTACGAAGCTCTGGGCATGCCGGTCGAGATGTTCCCGGCCCTGTTCGCGATAGGGCGTACGAGCGGCTGGATCGCGCAGTGGCTGGAGATGATCGACGACAGGGAGCAAAAGATTGCGCGGCCGCGCCAGATCTACACCGGCGAGCGTCGACTCGACTACACGCCGATCCGGCAGCGGCCGTAGCTCCCCTCCGCTCGGCGAACGAGGACATCGCGGAGCCCACGCGCGGCGATCCGGCCCGAAAGGACCATTGGAACGGAAGCCGGCGCTAAGGAGTGGCAGCAACGCCCGCAAGCGGCCGGCGGCGTGTGGGGATGCTCGACGACTCTGCCTGGGAGGGTCTACACGCCGACGACAACCAGCGATTGAGCTGTCGGCCGTGACCGGCCTGCTCGGTTACGTAGCCGCCCCGTTGCTCCCCTCGCGTGTGACGGTGGCGGGTTGCGTCTCGGCCGCGATCGGACGTGTTCGCGCCGGGCGCGGGGAGGTGACGGCGTCTGTGCTGTCGTTGGGGGCGGGGTTCCAGGCGGGTAGTGGATCGAGCTGCCAGAGGTCCGCGGGGTGCTCGTCGATCCAGCGCTGCGCGTCGGTTTGGCCGAGCTGGATCAGTTCCTCCGCGAACTCGCCGGCGAAGAACAGGTAGCTCAAGAGCTCGCCGTGCATCGCGTCGGCGCCGGCGTCGAGGATCCTCCCCAGCAGCCACAGATCGCGCGCGCCGGCGTTCCAGGGGCGCCGGTAGTGCTTGCGGTAGACGCGTCGGGCGATCGCGCCGATCGCCAAGGGGTCCTCCGGGGCGATGAAGATGTAGGGCACGGGCTGGACCGGCTCCGCCAGACCGCCCGGCTGCTGCTGCTGGCGAGCAGCGGAACGGTGGTTGCGAGAACGTCCGTTAGTGGCCGTGCGTCCCGCTGCGATTAGGGCGTTTGTGTTGGCTAGCGTGCGGATGTCCTGGGCCAGCGGGTCCCCCAGCGCGGCGTGCAGCAGGTGCGCGGCTCCGACGTAGAAGTCGGGCTGGTGCTGGGGCGGTGGCGTGCGGCTCGGGGCGACGGAATTGAGCGCGATCACGATCACCCGCTTGGCTCCCAGCCACAGCGCCGGCTTGATCGGCGTGTTCAGCCGCGAGCCACCGTCGTAGTACCAGTCGGCCGCCGGCTCGGGCGTGGTCACGCGCACGGCCGGGAACAGCGCCGGGATCGCCGAGGACGCCAGCATGTGTTCTATGCCCAGGTTGGGGGTCGCGACGTACTCGATCCCGCGCAACGGGTCCTCGCGGTGTCGCGGAATCCCGCCCTGATGAAACACGACCGACCGGTTGCCATAGGCGGGGACCGCGACCACCCCGAGCGCGAGGCGCTGCTCGCGGATGTTCTCGCCCAGCTGGTCGAAGTCCACCAGCTTCTCGAGCGTCTGCGGCAGCGGTTCGGGGTGCAGGATCGACGAGCCGTGCATGCTGCTGACGGGCAAAAACTCGCCGACGTAGCGCATAAACCGAGTCGCGCCACCAAGCGCCATCAGCGGCGCGCACACGTCCCCGAAATTCAAATCGCGCCAGAACCGCAGCCCGTCCTCGATCGTCTCCGCAGTGGAACGATGCCAATTAGCCACCAGATACGCCGAGATCAGCGCCCCCGCGCTCGTCCCAACGATCACCCTCACCTGATCCTTAAGCTCGGGCAACAGCACGGATAACACCCCGGATGCATAAGCCCCACGCGCCCCGCCGCCACCGAGGACCAAACCCACATCGCCCCCCGCACCATTTTGCCCGCTCACGGCCTCACCCCTCGCGATCACCTGCGTAGCCACGCCACGCCGCCATCCCTGTCCGCGTAACCAGACAAAAAGAGGACGCGGCCACGATGCCAGCACCGAGCACTTCGAGCGGAGGCCGGTCCATCACCGGCTCCCCTGTTTCGTAGCGCCCGAGAACCTCGTTCACGCCTGCGCCAAGCACGCTGTGCGAATCGGTGCCCCGGCAAATGCGTGCCGTCATGGGACCAGACCGAGGCGTTCCAGCATGTCTGGGTCGGTGAGCGAGTGGTGCGTTGCCACGATCAGGCCGTCGACGATCCGATGGTGCGGCCATCATGTGACCGCGCACTCGGTCCGCTCTCAAGTCCGCAACCCCAAAGCCAAATCAATGACCATGAGTCGGGGATCGTTGTACGTTCCTATCCTAGCGGCGACGAAGCACAACGTCACCGAAAAGAGACTTCGCGGTGGCGATGACGGAAAAGGATCATTGCGGCTAGCTCCAGCCCCCGGTGGCGTGTCCGAGGCCGGAGCATGCAGGGTCGCGGGTGCGGTTCGACGGCCGGTACGGTCCGGCGGAGCATCGCCGGCAGCGCTACAGGTGCATTCCGGGCAACGGCGATCGTGCGCACCGCTTCACCGAGATGCTGCCGCGCGAGGAGAGTCCTGGAACGATGCCTGCGAGTCGTGCGAGCGGGAAGTCGGCTTGCCTACCCGAAGCGGTGAACGCACCTGCGTAGCTCCGGCAGGCGCGTAGCACGAGGTGAGCATCAGCAGAAATGCCTGCCGGGCGGTCCCTCCTCGCGCCACCCCGACGTGGTTCTCGGCGGGCGCGACATGACGCGCCCGGCGGCGCGGATGACGCTGAGGATGCGCTGGTAGAGCTCGCCGGCGAGGCGGGGTTCGAATCGTGCAGGTCTTACATCCGCAGCTGCGGGGCCGCGCGGTCGTGGCCGTGGCCGAAGAGCTGGCGCTGTGAACGTCGGTAGCGCGTCGTCACGTCGTCGGATCGGCAGCGAGCGACCGGCGACGGACTTCGGCTTGCTCGCGGCGGTGCTCAAGTGCCCGCAGTCCCACATCACGTAGATCGGCTTGGAACCGCTCAAGCGCTGATCGCAGACTCTCTACGTGGTCACGCACGGAAGCAAGTCGTGTCTCGACCACTTGGTCGCCCGGCGATAGTCCCGGCGTGTTCGTGAGCTCGACGTGCAAGGCGTCCTCGCTGACACGACCGAACGGTCCCGGCATGCACCTGGCGCCCGATCGTGACCGTAGCGGTCTTGGGTCAAGCTCGAAGAAATCGGGATCACCCGTGAACGGCACCACCAGAACCGACGCTCGCGTCGATCCATCGTCCTCGACGTAGGCCTCGTTCTCGAGCAGCACCAACGGCTCCACCACGAGGCGCTCGACCAGTTGCCTAGCCCCGCCCTCACCCAACACCAGGATCTCCTCGTCGGAGAACAAGTCAGCGGCTCTTTGCACGCGGCTCAGCCACTCTCGCACCGACTCCTCGAGCGGCCTCGCCCGAAACAGTTCGCTTGGGACGGGATCACGTGCGAGATTCATCGACGCGGCGTTCGAGCTTCGTCCGGCGCCGATCGCCTCCGATCCTCGCCCCGAGTCGCGATCCCGATCGAGCTCGCCCCGCCCGCGCGGCGCCCCGTTCTGCA
The DNA here is from genome assembly GCA_963816005.1 of uncultured Solirubrobacteraceae bacterium. Taxonomy (GTDB): domain Bacteria; phylum Actinomycetota; class Thermoleophilia; order Solirubrobacterales; family Solirubrobacteraceae; genus Palsa-465. The sequence continues at coordinate 24,857 of CAWFKF010000092.1, forward strand.
TGTTGCTTGTCATCGTGTTGGAGCCCTCCTGTCCCTCTCAGTCGCGGCCCGCTCGTCGCCTTGACGACCGGGCTCCGATGCGCCTCGAGGTCCTTCTAGTCGTGCGACCGTGTGAGGTAGTCGTAGCGGGGATCGCGCGGACCGAACTGGCTTGCGCTGGTCGGGGCAGGATCCCGTCGCTGGGCATTCAGGGGCCGTCGGGCATCGATCGCCGGCGACAGCCGGCGGCCGACGCGATCGCGACTAACCTCGCCGCGCTTGCGCGCTGCGTCGGCGCGTTTTGTGCTGGTCATCGTTCTCAACCCTCAATTGGATTCGCACGGCAGGTAGAGGACTCTAAGAGGACTCCGCCCAGCAGGCGATCAGACTTCACGGGCGAAGGTGCCGCGAGCCCGCGGGCGACGTCCGTAGAAGTAGGCCCCGCAGTCGCAACCAGTGCCCCCCGCTCCCCGCCTCGAGCGCTTTCGCGCCGTCGGTGGCTTTCGGGCTTGGGCTGAGGATGCTAGCCGCAGGGCCAGCTCACTTCCTGACGGTACTCCGATCGAGGCGCCTGTGTGAGCGGGCCCGGGAACTTAATAAACCCGGATCGTGGGAACTACGAGCTCAGCGGTACTCGCCGCCGATGCTGGACACCAGCCGAGGGCGTAGCGTGACCTTCGTCATGTTCGCAGTCATGATGCTGCCGGAGACGATGCGCCGACACGAAAGCGCGAAGCAAGATGATCAGCGACCGCAGACCACAAGGCGGCGAGCTTGCCGCCGCAATCTCGAACTCGATCGTCAAAGGGAACTCGCCCGCGCGACCGGCCGCGGGCCCACGAAGGCGAGAACCACGCTCGGTGAGAACGCCGTCTTCGTGGTGCTGCAGGACACCCTCACGCGCGGCGAGCAGACGCTCGCCGAGTTCGAGCGCCAGCTGATCCGTGAGCGCACGCAGGCGGGGGTTGAAGGCGGCGCGCGCTCGCGGTCGGCTCGGTGGCCGCCCCATGACCATTCTGCGCGTGCGTCCAAGGCGTCGGAGAGCCGCAGCGCCTCGAGAACGCGGCGGCTTCGCGCCATCGCGCCAGCGAGGGCGAACGCGACATCGAAGTCGCAGATCGTCCGGCTGTGCGGCGAGATGAATAGCGAGCGCCAACGAGCGAGCGGCGCGCGCAGAACGGGATCGAGACACCGCAGAAGAGCAGGCCCAGCAGCCTAACGATCGAGATCGTTAGGCTCCCGCTCGAATGCGAAACCGTCCGCGAAGTTCGACTGATCGCTGATCCGGATGAGTGGCAGGCGGCCGGATCATTCGCCTGACTGCTCCTCCACCCCCACAGTCCGGCCTCACCCATGTGGCTGGGCGCCAAGCGCTCCTGCAACGTGATGAGGCCTCGTCTGTGTTGGAGAGCGAACTCTATTGTGCGCATCTGGTCGAGCGTCTGCGCTGGGCCGTCGAGGACGCCACCGACACTCCGTTCCCGGAAGAGCTCAATCGCGAGCACGGCTAACGACCAATACGGCGGCGTTTCCGGACACGATGAGCGCACCAGCGTGATGTCGATCGCGTGCTCGAGGGGTGACCAACCGTAGTGACCGAAGACCGGAGCCGCTCGCGTTAGCGGTACTTGATGTCGCGTGGGGATCAGGGGCGCTTGCGCCTATTGTCACAAGCGAGTAGGCTCCGTATGAAGCGGTCGCTGACCAAGCCGACCAGACGTTGCTGCAGTTGACTTTTGCCGTCGCTGCGACTAGCCGACGCGATTGACCTCCGCCCGCGTAGACCCGATGTGTGGGTTTGCGGCCGTCGTGGGCTTTGCCCGCGTGACTGAAGGCCAACAGGAACGGCGGTGTCTGATGTTTGCTGTGATCGTGCTGTCGTCCATCGTTGCCGTCATCGGATTCGACCTCGCCGGCGCGAGGGCCGGGGCCGGGGCCGGGTCCGGGTCGTGAGTCCCGTGGCCGGAGATGTCCGGGTTGACTATCGACGTCGGTCGCGCAGTGCAGCTGGGGTCGGCGAGTTTGGTGATCTCGCGGTCGAGTCTGCGCAGGCGATCGCACATACTGGTTTGCTGTTCGAGCATCCCGGCTCGCGCGATTACGATCCGCGCGGGCAGATCGCTGAGCACCCCGATACGCCTGAGCGGATTGATGCGATTGACGGCGCGCTCGCTGCGCTGGACTGGCTGGGCTGGGAGCGGCGTGTGGCGCCGATGGCCACGCGCGCCGAGCTGGAGGCTGTCCACGACGCGGACCTGGTCGACATGATCGAGCAGCTCGTCGCCGGCGGCGGCGGGCTGATCGACGCCGACACCCACGTTGACGCGGCGGGCTATCGCGCCGCGCGCAATGCCAGCGGCGCTGCGTGCGCGATGGTCAGAGCGCTGATGGCCGGGGAGGCACGGATCGCGTTCGCGGCGCTGCGTCCATCAGGACACCACGCCGAACGATCGCGCGCGATGGGCTTCTGCCTGTTTAACAACATCGCCGTCGCGGCGCAGCTCGCGATTGACCAGCTGGGGGTGCGGCGCGTGTTCATCCTCGACTGGGACGTCCACCACGGCAACGGGACCGCCGAGATCTTCCGCCGCCGCGACGACGTGCTGTACGCCAGCATCCACCAGGCCAACACCTACCCCCACAGCGGCCCACTGCGAGACGCCGGGTCCGGCCGGGGGTTGGGCTACACGATCAACCTACCCGTCCCCGCCGGCTCCGATGGCGAGCGGTGGGTCTCGCTGCTGGAGCACGTGGTGCTACCAGCGGCAACCGCTTTTCGTCCCGAGCTCGTGCTGATCTCGGCCGGCTTTGACGCCCACCGCGCCGACCCGCTGGGCGGCTGTCAGCTTGAGAGCTCGGACTTCGCACGCATGGCCCGCCACGTCCGCGATCTCTCACAACACACACACGCCCCGATCGGCGCCGTGCTCGAGGGTGGCTATGACCCGCCGGCGCTCGCCGAGTCCGTGATCGCCACGATGCGCGCGCTCAGCGAAGACGACCCGGCCGAGTCAATCGCGCCCGACCTCATCTACACCCGACAAGCAGCCTCGTACGTCGGGCACCACTGGGAACTGTAGTCAGCACGCTCCAGTACGTGAACACAGGCCCCGGCTTGCCGGCGCGAGCCTGCCAGACGCTGTAGCCTGAGTTGTCGCTGACCCCGGAGCGGGATCTACTGTCTCTGACGCGGTCCTCAGCGAGCGTGGGCTCCACCCGCACGCGAGCAAGCGGGCCAAGGACCACGACCAGCTGATCGCCGTACGAAACGAGCGAGTCATCACAGGCACGCTGCTCGCTGAGTGCGCGCCCTTCCAAACGCGTTCCCGACCGCTCGGCACGTCATCATCGCTTGGTGGCGCACTCCGCGGCCGAGACCCGATCAGACCCGATTCCGCCCGCTTCTGTCCCAGTTTCTAGGCGTCGCTGCCAGAGTCGGAACCGTGCTGGCGCACCGTGCTGCGCGGCTCCGCTGCGCGGCGGGCAATTCTGCGCTGCGCACGACCCGCACCTACCCGCACCTACCCGCTTCGGGTCTTCGCAACAGGCGCGCGAGGCGGGTAGGTCACCGAAGCCGCACACGTCCAGCCTGCGGGAAGTGCTGCGCGAGCGCTTGGAAATGGATGCCGAGCGGATTGTCGGCGCGCTGATCAGCGCGCTGGACGCCGAGCGGCCGCTCGTCGTCGGTCAGGGCAAGTGGGCGAAGATCGTCATGGTGCCGGACCACCGCGCACGGCTACGGGCGGCGAGCGCGCTGCTCGACCGTGCGATAGGTCGGCCCGGAGTTGCCACGCCCGAGCCGCCCGGCCTGCGTATGACCGACGAGGACAGGGCACGGTGGAATCGCCAGGCGGGCGACCCGGAGCATCGGGAGCTAGTCAGCGCCCTGCTGCGTCGGTCACGCGAGCTAGACCAGCAACAGGACACCTGAATCGAACCCTCGGGCTCGCCGCCGTCGCCACCGAGATGCCCGAAGTACAGGTCGTGGTTCTTGTAGCCCAGCAGCGCGAACGTGTAGTCCACCGAGACCGCTCGCAACTGCGAATAGACCTGGTTGCCCTCGGTCTCCGAGTAGTCGAAGCCGTTCAGCAGCCGGCGGCACTCGTTGGCTTCCTTCACGTAGCCCTCATACAGCTTGTAGTGATCCTCCATCGTCTGCGCGGAGATACCGTCGAGCCTGAGCGTGCAGGGCCTGACCGATGGCGCCGGGCGTGTCCCACCGCCGGGCAAGCTCAAGCGCCTGCTCGACGGCCTGGTGCGCCGCATCGACATCGCCAAGCGCCCGGGGGACGTCTCACCGAAGCCGCACACGTCCAGCCTGCGGGAAGTGCTGCGCGAGCGCTTGGAAATGGCGGCTCCGCTGCGCGGCGGGCAACACGGGAGTTCATCGCGCTGAGCGGTTTCGCGGTTGACGAGGCCTACGGCCTGACCGAGACGGGCCTCGTGACGGTGAGCCCTCCCGGCGGCGTCATCAAGGTCGGTTCCGTCGGCCAGGTCGTCCCCGCGGTCTCGCTGTCAATACGAGGCAACCGGGCGCAGGAGTTGCCGCCCGGCGGGGAAGGCCGTCTCTGGATCAAGACCCACGCGCTGACCGTTGGCTATTGGGGTGACCCAGACGCGACGTCAACCGCGTTCAGTGACGGGTGGCTCGACTCCGGCGATGTGATGCGGGTCGACGACGACGGCTATTTCTTCTTCTGCGGTCGCAAGAAGCAGATCATCGTCCACGACGGCTCGAACATCTGCCCACAGGAGGTCGAGGGCGCGCTGATCGAGCACCCCAGCGTCGCCAGCGCTGGAGCGATCGGGATTCACGACCTTGTCCACGGCGAAAACGTCCGGGCTTACATCACACTCAGGGATGGCAGCGACCGCCCGAGCAGCCAAGAGCTCATCCAGTTCGCCCGCGAGAGAGTCGGCTACAAGGCGCCGGAGGAAATCGTCGTCCTCGACGACATGCCGCACACAGCCACCGGGAAGCTGGACCGGACGGCGCTCAAGCGTATGGCGGAGTCGAACCTGACGCCGTGAGCTGAACCCGGTCGACGTGGATCTCCTGTGCGGCCGCCCGTTCCCCGCCACGCGCGGAAAACACGCAGGTCAATGACGAGCGCTCCGGCAATCCGACCGGCCTCGGGTCGGACGACTCCTCGGGCGACCAGGCACTGGCGTGTGGGCGGGGATTGGCGCGGCGGCTGACGATCGCCCTCGCACGGCGTTGAGCGGCGAAGCCGACTTCCCTGCTGCTGGCGAACAGCAGGTGCGCGATCGTTCCCAGTACTTGCCCTGCTTTCGGTTCGGCGCGGGCCCTGAACCAACCCGCTGAATGATCAACCTAGCGCCCGGCTCACGCGCATTGGTACCTCCCCGAGCGGACAACGCTTCCGTCGGTGGCGGTCGCGAGTTGGTGAAGCGTCAGCGGCCGATTTGCGTCTATACGGCAGGTGTGCCTGCGATGCTCACGCTTGCGGCCTGGAGGTCGGTTTCGGGCGTGACGTGCTTCAGCCGCGGCGTGCGGTACGAACCGAGGAGTTGGCTCAACGCGCCGAACACGAGGGCGTAGATCCCGAGGATCACGAGCGCTTGGGTTATCCCGTTCCCGTTGTAGTACATCGTGTTGTGGATCGCGGTCAGTGCGTTGCGGGGCGGCAGAAACGGCCCGATGTCGCGCCAGAAGGACGGCAGGAAGGGAACCCCGTTTGCGCCACCGGAGGATGGGTTGCCGAACAAGATCATCACGATGATCGTTACTAGCGTCCCGACAGGCCCGATCAGCTTCTGCAGCACCGACGCGACAAGCGCGACTGCAAGGACGGTGAGGGCCATGATCGGCCACACGGGCCAGAACTGGTGGATCGGCCATCCCCAGGCAATCGCGCCGGAGATGAGGTCGAGCAGCAGTCCTGCAACGAACGCGAAGACGACCAGCAGCGCGACGCGCAACGGGCCCGTGGAGGTCCCGGTCGCAGTCATCAGCATCGTCGAAGACACATATCCCGAGATCAGGAGCGCGATCAGGACGATCGACGGGATCACGCCGAACGGGTCGCCAGATGGCGGGGCGTTGCTGGCCTGAAGCTTGATTTTCGCGTTCTGTTGCATTGCGGCGTTCGCGAAGTTGGTCACCAGTGGGTACCCCGCGTAGGCGCTTGCGGCCCCGTTGATGATCAGAGTGTTCGTGCTGCCTGGCACCAGAGCGCCGTAGATCTTGGCCTGACCGAGCGCCTGGTTGACCGCGGATTGGTTCGGATACTGGATCGTCTTCAGCGACATGTGCTTCTGAACTTCTGTGAGGAGGGGGGAGGAGCCGATCACGCCGAACGGCAGGTTGGACGCAACGGGGTTGCGCTCGGCCGTGGTGTAGTTGACCGTAAACAGGATCTGCATGAAGGCCACGACGAGCAGCGCGCCGACCACCGGCACGACGCGCGATCGGCGCGAGCTCGGCGCCGCGGTAGCCGGGGCCGGAGCGCCCTGAGGAGGCTTCTGGGGCCGGAGCCAGTTGAAGTAGGCGCCGAGCGCGACAGCGATGAGGACGTAAAGTCCGAGAACGACGAACGCGTGCGTCGTGCCGTTGCCGTCGAAGTAAATCGTGTTGCGGATCAGGACCACCGCGTTCTGCGGCGGCAGATACGGTCCGATGGCGTGCCAGAAGGGCGGCAGGTAAGGGATCCCGCTTCCGCCGGACGAAGACCCGCCGAGAACGATGAAGAGCAAGACGACGACCACCGTTCCCAGTGCTCCCAGCGCCCGCTCGATCGCGGCCGCGGACAGGGCGACGGCCGTCGTGATGAGCGCAAAGATGGGCCACAGAATCCAGAAATGGCTACCCGAGTAGGCGCCGATCAGCGGCCCGGCGATCACGTCGGTCAGCAGCGCCCCGGCGAAGGCATATGCGGTGAGGATCGCCATCCGTCCCGGTGCCGTCGCAATTCCGGTCGCCTTCGTCAGCAGGACAGACGCCAGAAAGCCGCCGATCAGAAGCGGCAACAGCAGCAGGCCAGGGACGGCACCGGTGGGCTCGTCGCTGGGTAGCGGGTGTGACTGCTGGACGACGAGTGGCGTGTGCGCTTTCGCGGCTGCGTCCCGGAAGGCGGGTCCGATCTCGATCTGGATGGCGAAGCTCGCCGCTGGAACGACAATCAGCGTGTCCGACTTGCTTCCGGGGATCAGCGCACCGTAGATCTTGTTCTGAGCGATCGCCTGCTCAACAGCGGATTGGTTCGGATACTGGATCGTCTTCAGGGACAGCTTCTTGCCCACCGCGCTCACGAGCGAGGAGGATCCGGTCACACCGAACGGCAGGTTGTGCAGCGTGAACGCGTGCGTCGAGCCGATCAGGCTGGCGGCAAGCGAGCACGCCAGGATCAACACGACGACGAGCCCCGCGATCCCCTTTCTCAGGGTCGCCTTAGGCACCGAGACCACCATTGCCCGCCACCGGACTAGGAGGCCGTCTCCTTGAGCTCGACCATCATCACGCGTAGTCCCAGACGCGGTGTCCGGCTGATCGCTCACAGCGGTCGTCTCGGTGTGAGTTCCCGCTGGCGGCCTAGCTTGGCTAGCCTCCGCATCGTCTGCGCGTGGTCTGCCATCCAGCGCTAAGTAGATCGCGGCAAGCGTCCGCGCCCATCGCCCCGACGGTATGAAGTCGCGGCGTGGCCGGTCGAGGCGTTGGTCACTACCGCCGCTACCGGGCGGTCGGGGCGTCTCTGACGAATTCGTCGAGTAGGCCGAGGTCGCGGGCGCGGGCGACGGCCTCGGCGCGCGATGACACGTCGAGCTTGCGGTAGATCGAGGTCGCTTGCGTCTTGATGGTATGACGCGAGAGGAACAACCGCGCGCCGATCTCCGGGAACGACAGGTGCGTCGGTAGCAGCGGCAGCAGGCGCAGCTCGGCGGGAGTAAGCGTCGTCGCGCCTGCGATGTTGATCGGGAGCGTTCGCACCTGCTCGGCCAGCTGCTTTGCAACGTCGCCGACGATCCCCAAATCGGGGCGCTCCCGCAGCAGGTCGTTCACGTCGCGCAGGATTGTGCGGGCGCCGGCCGAGTCGCCCGAGGCGATGTGAATGCGCGTGAGCTGGAGCAGCGTCAGCGCTGACATCGACGGGATTGCTGCCGTCAGCTGGGGCCGGCGCAGTTGCACGCCCGCGACATATTCGGCAAGCCTGCGCGCGTCGCCTCGGCGCTGCGCGACGCGTGCGCTTGCCACGAACGCAAACGCGATGGTCGCGCCGCGCGTCAGGAGGGCGTGCTCGCGGGCTTCGCGCGACAGCGCTTCGGCGTCCCTCAGCTCCCCGCGTTCGAGCGCGTACAGGGCCAGCTGCGCGAGCGCCAGCGACCATACGTCGTGGCTGTCGACCCGGCGGGACTGTCGGACGCCGTCGGCGAGCACCTCCTGGGCGCGGCGATCGTCTCCACCCAGCACGTGCGCAAGGCCGAGGAAGACGACCGCGATCGCACGCCACGGGCTCCACTGCGCCTCGCTGTCGACGGCGAACTCGGCGTCTGCTCGCATCTGCTCAACGCCGGCCGGGCACATCGCGGCACGAAGCAGCGCCACCGCAGACGCAGCCGAGGATGCTCCCAGGGTAGGAAACCCATCGTCTGATCGTCGCTCAGCGACGGCAAGCCAACGCTGCGCTTCGGGGTCATCGCCCTCCAGCGCGCCAAACCATCCCGCGGCAAGGGCCAACGCCGGCAGCCGCTCGAGCGCCTCGGGGCCGAGCGTGTCGAGCCAGCGGCGAGTCGTCGCGCCGCGCCCGCTGCGCTCAAGGACAAGCGCGAGCGGTGCGATCAGGCGCTCGGCGTGCTCGAGATCGTTCCCAGCCAGCGGCGCGCTCGACTAGCTCGGCCGCGAGCTCCGGCTTGGTCTGAAACCCGATCTCCTCAGGGATCTTCGCCTTCCGGCGCCGCTCAGGGTCATCGCACCACTCCTCCGGCAGATACAGCGCCCACCCCAACGGCACCGTCCCCTTGCTGCCGACCGCGTGCACCGAGACGCCGATCTGACAATTCCCCGTCTTGCCCAGCGTCCCCGAGTACTGGCGCTTGACCCCCGGCGAGTCCTTGCCGTCCTTCGGGAACCCCGTGTCATCCAGCACCCACGCCTGAACGTCGATCTCCGGAACGACCCGCTCGGCGACCGCCCTCACCACCAGCGCCGGATCCCACGGGCTGTCCGCCAGGAACTGCTGCATCGATTGATAGTCCGAATCGCCGCCCAACCGCTCGACCAACGGCTCCAGCGACTTGCGAGCACCCTGCTCCAGCAGGCCGCGCAGATACAACCCGCCGTTACGAACCTGCACCGGCCGGTTCATCGCCCCCGCCAGCACCTCGACACCGAACGCCTCCAACCGCACGGCCACCACCACCGGCGCATCAACAACCCGATCCTCACCGACACCAGCACTCACAACAGCCATCATGACCTCCTCGCGATCGGCAGCAACGCGAGAAGGGTTCGCCGCAACCCCGCCGAACTCCTACCCCACAACTAACAAAGCACTACTAGCTACTTCCCGAGGAAAAACTCCCGCGCCGCCACATGAGCGGTGAACGCGAAACCCAAGACCCCAGTCGCTTCAGTCGCTCTGGATTCGGGCTGATTCATCCACAGCGGTCGTGAAGCACTTTTTCCTCAGGAAGTAGCTACTCCGGTTTCCGGGACTTCGCCCGAAACCGGTGGCCCCTTCGGGGCAGCGAACATCGCCCGGTCAATCAACCCGACCGCGTTCTCCCACCAGCTCGTTCCAGACCTCGGCACCCTATGGGCCGAAACCGAGGTGTCTGCGCCCGTTGCCGGTATCCCAAGGCTACATCTCGCCGGCCACATCGACAACGTTTTGTCGATCGGAGCGCGCAAGCGTCTAACTAAGGTGGAGTCTGCCGCACCGCGCTTCCGAGCGGGACGTCAAGTCGGCCCAAGTGCCGAGACTGATGACGCGGGGGGCGCGTGATCCGGTTCTTGTTGGATCGTCGTTCCCGATCCCGTCGCCGGCTTTGTTGGGTGGGAAGATCGGCCGCGCTTACGCGCAAACGATCGATCGGTTCAGGCTAGGCCCGCATCCCGCGGGATCTCTCGGTCGCGCCCGAACAGTGGCCGCGGCACCGGTCTGAGCCGTCGGCCGATTCAGCCGGGGCCTTTCGCCAGCGGCAGGGCGCGACGGACGGGAGAGCTCCAGCTCAGTCGCCCGATTCGTACTTGAACGAAACATTCACGCGCACGCGGTAGCTCGTCACCTTGCCGTTCTCGATCGTGACGTCGAAGCGGTGAGCCTCGGCAATACGCAGGTTCCGCAAACTCTTCGCGGCGGTCTCGACCGCGTTGCGGGCAGCTGCCTCCCACGATTCGCTACTGACACCAACCAACTCGGTTACGCGATAGACGCTCTCAGCCATCGTCATGCTCCTTCTCTTGGTCCCCAACGCGAGACTATTACACGTCGCGACACCTCTTGCGCCCAGTCGGCGCCCTGGCTTGAGGACTCACCTACCTACCTAGTGTCCTGCGCCTTAAGTTCATGGGATAAGTATTGTACAGGACCCGCGAGAGGCAACGGTTTGTGTTTGTCGCCGTTGCTCTCTTCTCTCGGGTCCGAGTTGAGTTCGGTTTCGACGAGCGCGAGGCGCGGCGGGTGTCGCCGGACGCCAGAGCGGCTTGCGCTATCAGCGAGGAGCGGCTCGCAGCCCCCCGGGCGCGGCGCCCCGGGGTGTCTACCGCGGCGGGCGAGCGCGCTTCGTCGTCTGCTCAGGGACCGGTCGCGGTCGGTGTTGCCTGGCTTCGTCGAGCGCGAGCGACGTGCTGGTCGATGTAGGTGCCGGCTTGGGTGATGTCGATCTGGAGCGCGCACGCCAGCTCGGAGGCGAGTAGCGCTCGCAGGCGGTCGTGGAGCTGATCCTCTCGGGCCGTAAGCCGAGGCTGGGCGGCCAGGTCGCGGAGGACCGCGGCGAGGGCGAGCACATCCTCGCTCTTCAGCTTCTCGCGATACTGCCGCTCGCGCCAGGATCAGGTTCCTTGCGCATCCGCGATCGCCGCCGCGACCCGCGCGAACGCGTTGCCCTGCTGAGCTATGTGCAAGCGCATCGTGAAGCTATAGGACGCCGAGGGCTCCAGCCGCTGGGCCGCGGCGGTCGGGCTCTGCTCAGACATTCGGGCTCCTTCGCATCATCGCCAATCGGGCCACACGCTCGTCCGAACCGGACCTCCTGCGCGCCGTGCATCTCGCGTGCGGGTCATCGATTCTCGCCGACAACAGATCCCGGACATCTCGCCCCCAATTTCACCGCGCGATCCCGAGCAACCAGCGGTGATGCTCCCCGACGCCCGGCATCCGTCCCGCCGGGGATGAGCTACCGAACCGCAAGCTCCTGGATGCGCTCGATGGCGCCGTCCACACTGGACCGCGAAGAGAAGGCTTTGACATCGACGGTGGCCGAGCGTAGTTTGGATGTCGGTCCGTCATGAGCTTATGAGACGGACAGATGGACGTGGAGAGGCGTGCGTTTGACGTGCGTGCCCGAACGAGGGAGGTGGTGTGATGGCCACTTTGACCGCCTGGAAGTTTCCGTCCGCGGATGGCGCCGACGCGGCGTTTGAGATGCTTCGGGATCTTGACCGCCGCGAGCTGATCGAGGTGCTCGACGCGGTCGTCGTCAGCTGGCCCGAGGATAGCCCCAAACCGGAGACCAAACCCGAAACACGGCGCCTGCGCCCCGCGCCGAGCCCCGATGACGAGGAAGGCTCAGAGCTCGGGCTGGCGCTCGGCGCCGAGTACTTCCGCACACTGAGCGCCAACGTCACCGTGGGCACCTCGGCCCTGTTCGCATTGACGACCGAGCCCCGCATGCATGAGGTCGCCGAAGCCTTCCGCGGCAACGACGCCGAGCTTCTAGCCACCAATCTCACCCCCGAGCAGGAAGAGCGGCTGCTGGGCGCGTTCGGGCTCACCGGCGCGACAGCATGACGAACGGCCACCCGCTGACGTCCGCGAACCGATGATCGAATCCGTCGATATCGCCCCGGACGAGTGCAGGCGGATGCTCGCCGCGGCCGCCGGTGGCGTTGGGCGGATTGCCCTCAGCGGGAACCCAGCGATGATCCGTCCGGTCAACTACGCCTTCGACGATGAAACGCAGTCCGTCGTCTTCCGCTCGGCGCTGGGGTCCAGGCTCCGCTGGGGCTTGGGCTCCGGGACCGCGGCGTTTGAGATCGACGGCACCGATCCCGTTGAGCGGGCCGGGTGGAGCGTGATCATGGTTGGCGAAGCCGAGGAAGTCACCGACCCGGCCGAGATCGACCGGCTCGAGGATTTTGAGCTCGAGCCGTGGGACCGGCCCGGCCTAAAGACACATTGGGTGAGGATCCGCGCGACTTCGGTTTCCGGACGCCGGCTCGTCGACCGCGAAAAATGGGGCTTGCGCTAACCGCACTTCCCTCGCGGCAACCCAGCGCGTCCGTTGCCCGGCCGGGCTTGACCCCAAGCTTCGGCGGGCGCTGCTCGGACGCGCCCAAGCCGACGGGACGACCACGTCGGAGATCATTCGGGACTCCGGTCGATTTAGAAGCTCCTATGTCAAGGAATTCGTCTAGCTGCAACCTCGTGGTTGCGGGTTGACGGCGTGTGAGGCGATGTGCGGGTCTGCGGGCGTGGTGCGCGGCATATGAGTCCTCGGCGTTGTGAGCCGTTAGGCGGCGATGAGGAGGGGATGATCGGCGGCGGGTTGTGCGAGGTCACGGGTCATGCGGCGGTAGATGACGTCTGAGAGGTGGCGCTTGAGGATGCGGCGGGCCTCCTTCTTGGTGTGTCCGTTCGCGCGTGCGTTCGCGTAGATCGCTTGGGCGCGCGGCTCGCAGCGGAGCTGGGTGAGGGCCATCATGTGCAGGGTCCGGTTGACGCGGCGGTTGCCGCCGGGGTTGTAGCGGTGGCGGACGGGCTCGCCGGGTCCCTCCGCGGTCGAGGCGGCGAGCGGCGCTGAGGCGTTGAAGCGCGCGAACCCGCCGATGGTGAACCGGCGCGGGTCGCCGACCTCGACCAGCAGCTCGGCGACGAGCACGGTCGAGAGGCCGCACAGCTCGCCGAGTGTCGAGCCTGATGTTTTCACGAGCGCGGCGAGCTCGGCGGTGACCTGCTTGTCCTGTGCGTCGAGGTTGGCGATCTGGGCCCGGTAGTCGTCGAGCAGCTTGAGCCTGAGCGTGGTCGGCTGGTCATGGCGCCGGCGGCGGTTGCGAGCAGCGAGGGCGGCGAGCCGGGGGCGGACCGCCTTGGTGTCGGGCAGCTGCTCGCGCTGCTCGAGCGGCAGGCTACTCAGCAGGTGCTCGGCCTCGTTGAGCAGGTGCTGGCGGCTGGTGAGGATCGAGCGGCGCTGGTTGTGCCGCAACGAGAGCAGCTCGTGCAGCTCGTCGGGTCCGCTGTCCTGCCCGGCGCGCTTGAACGCCCGTGGCAGCAGTGGATGCGCGAGCGTCTCGCGCGCGATTCGCTCTGAGTCAAGCGTGTCGGACTTCCCGCGCTGGCGCGCCCGGTCAGACCGCGGCGTGCGGTTCGCGCACACGTCGCGCACGTCATAGCCGCGGGCGACCAGGAAGACCGCGGTGTGGCGCCCCCAGCTCGAGGCGCCCTCGACTCCCCAGCGCGCGATCTGACCGAACTGCCGCGCCCACGCCTCCAGCGCCCGATGCCCGTCCCCGGACACCCGGAAGTGTCCGCTGGCGAGGATCCCGCCACGGGGATCGGCGACGGTCGCCGACAACGTCCGCTTATGAGGGTCGACCCCGACGACGTTGCCCGCGTGATCGGGCGTGACCAGCACGCTCGAGGGTCCCAGACCACTTCTGCTCATTGACATCCGCTCAACCCTTCCCCGCTGAAGTACGTTATGGCGGATCCGGTCGACAACGTCCCGGTGGGGGATCGGCGCTCCTCGCAAGATCGACGCTCCTATCAGGTCAGACCGGCTCCCGAAGACACGGACCGAGGTCGACACTTCTAACTCAGGACACCACCAGGGGTCCAGACCATATGTGGGTCAGACCCCGGTCCGGTCTTCGACCCTAACGCGAACCGTCGCCCGCGTCGGGCGGACCCCATTTCAACACCGGGACCCTATGGAGGAGCTGCCGGCTCCGTGTCGAAGTGGTCGGCACTCCCCGCGCAGGCTGCGGGGTAAGTCTTCGCGCTGAGGATTCCGGCCTCGGCGCGGGGCCCACAATCCACGAGAGGAGTGCCTAATGGCTGACGGTATCCGTTGGGTCGGTCTTGACGTGCACGCGCACGAGTCGACGATCGCGATCTTCGACCAGGGGACAGGCGAGCTGAGCACTGCCCGGATGGTTGGGCGTCCGCATCAGCTGCTGGAGCGGCTGATGGAGGTTCCCGTGCCGGCGCGGATGGTGTACGAGGCGGGCCCGACCGGCTATGGGCTGGCGCGTCGCGCGCGGGCGCGGGGGATCGAGGTGTCGGTGTGCGCACCGGGGCGCACGGAGCGGCGGCCTGGTGATCGGATCAAGACCGACAAGCGCGACGCGGTCCGGCTCGCACGGCTGCTGGCGGCCGGGGAGCTGGCGATCGTGACGGTCCCGTCGCTGGAGCGCGAGCGGCTGCGGGACCTCGTTCGCTGCCGGGAGGACATTCGCGCTGATCTGATGCGCGCCCGCCACCGGCTCGGGAAGTTCCTGTTGCGCCGCGAGGTGTATTGGGAGGGGCCGGGGCGTGCGTGGTCGCGAGCGCATCGCGCGTGGCTCGCCGGCCTGCGGTTCGTCGATCACGCGTCGCAGGTGACGATGGCCGACTACCTGCACGCGCACGACGTGCTCGTCGCCCGCCGTGACCGGGTCGAGGCCGAGCTCGAGAAGCTCGTGATTGAGTCGCCGTGCGCGCAGGCGGTCGGTCGGCTCAGGTGCCTGCGCGGGATCGACACGCTCTCTGCGCTCGGGCTGTGCGCCGAGATCGGCGAGTGGGAGCGCTTCGATCACCCCGACCGGCTGTCGGCCTACCTCGGGATCGTCCCGTCCGAGCACACCACCAGCAGCCAGCGTCGCCAGGGGTCGATCACGAAGGCCGGCTCGACG
>CAWFKF010000093.1:0-155101 GCA_963816005.1 uncultured Solirubrobacteraceae bacterium
AGCGCGACCGCCTCCACGCCCAGCCGCCCCAGCCGCGCGAGCACCGAGGTCCCGACCGCCGCCGGCGCGATCTGCCGCAGCGCCGCCACGCTCGCGCCCCGTGCGGGCAACCCCTCCTCGCGTGCCGCCGCCAGCAGCTCGCGCACCAACAATGGGTTGCCGCCGGTCAGCTCGCTGCACGCCGCGCAGAACGGCTCCTCGGCCTCCTGGTCCAACTGCGCGCGCACGATCGCCCCAACCGCCGCGGCGCTCAACGACCCAAGCGCGATCCGCTGCACATCACTATCGCCCGCCAGCCGCGCAAGCTCGCCCCGCTCACCCCCGGGATCGCCCGAGCGCAAGCCCAGCACCACCAGCAGCGCCAGATCCCGCGCGCGGCGCGCCACGTAACCAAGCCACCCCAGCGACGGATCATCTGCCCACTGCACGTCGTCGACCGCCACCAGCAGCGGGCCACGCTCGGCCCGATTGGCGCACAGCCAGAACAGCCCGTGGATCGCCGCGAACCGATCCGCCGGCGCCTCCCCGGGCTCCACGCCCAACGCCCGCGCGCCCACCCGCGCAACACCGCCGAGCAGCCCCCGCCGCTCGCCGGCAGAAGCCGCGCGCAACATCGGCTCAAACAGCTGACGCGCCACCCCGAACGCGATCTCCGCCTCAAACTCCGAGCCCCGCGCGCTCACCACCGCAAACCCGCGCGCCCGCGCGCCCGCGCCCACCGCCGCCAACACCTCGCTCTTCCCAATCCCGGCTGGACCCTCCACCACAACCACCGCCCCGGCCCCATGGCTCGCCTCATCGAACAGACCACCCACCCGGGCCAGCTCAGCCTCGCGCTCGAACAGCCCCTCAACGACAACCTCCGACATCACGCTCACCAACCCACCCCGCCCGGGGCAACCCCCACCACAGCGCACGTCAAGCCGCCACCCCGATCCCCGCTGCCCACGATCCAACCGCCAGACGTCCCCGGCCCACCCCCGTTTCGAGCATCGTGACATGCCCGCCTTCGCCGTCGACTCGCAGCGCGTGCTCGCTCGCTGACTCGCCCCGGAGACCCTGGCCAGCGCCAACACTCCCGAGCACGACGCGTAGCCCTCGCCCCGACGATTGCCGCTCGCCCGGACGACGACCGCGCGTGCGCGCGGGGTGCCCGGAGCCGGCGCCCGAGACGCCCCGACGACGCCCACAGCGGGCGTCCATGACTCAGTCGTCCAGACACTCGCATCCGCACGAACGGGCAACCGGTGCGGGTTCCGCGTGAGTCATCAGGGTCCGACGCACCGCATACGAAAACGTCGCACAACGACCAGCTTCTCCCCCACATCGGGCAAGGCAGCCATGGCGCCTTCCCAATCGAGGACACCGTCGACGACCGGCGCCGGATCGAGCGTGCCCGGGCGACCGCGTCAAGCACAGCCGGCATCTCGGCCCGGGCCTGGATCGGGCCGCGCTTGAGCGTGACGTTCTGCAGGTAGAGGTAATCGAAGCGGTACCTGGGGTAAGGCCGAAGTGCATCCCGCTACTTGTACACATGCCTCCAGGCGCGGTCGAACGCAGCGCCAACTGGAGGCCGCCGCGAGCGCCGTCGACGTCGACGGTGATCGGCAACGACCCCACCCGCTCAAGCCAATCATCCTCGACTGGCACGGTGTCGGCCCCCGCATGCGCCCGCCGTCGCCAGCTGCCGGCGGGAGCGGTCAACGCAGGCGACGCGCCTGGCACCGCTCTCCAGCCGTCGACGATGTTGTCGCTCTGGCCGGCGGCGACCGCCGGCTCAATCGCCTCCGGGAGCTCAGCGGGACGGCACCCAGTCGGCCGGCAGCACCGGCGGTATGTGGCCGGGCAAGACCGGTGCGACCCGGGTCGCGAACGCTCCCGCCGGGCGGGCCTCGATCAGCGGCCGCAGCTGGTCGAAGGCGAGCAGCAGGCACAGGCTCGACGCGATCTGGTAGTCGGCCGCGTTCGCCTCCTCGCCGCCGATCACGCCCCGTGCCAGCAGCTCGTCGACGTGGTCAAGCAGCGCCGGCAGGCGCTCAAGATCGGCCCGGACGGCGGTGGCGCTGGCCTTGTTGATCCTCTGCTCGACCCAGGCGATCGGCGCCATCGTCGCCGCCGCGACCGACGTCGGCACCCCGAGCCTGTAGCCCTCGAGGAACTCCTTGAGCATTGAGCGGTCGCGCCTCAAGGCAAACCAGGCGAGCCTGCGTGGCACCGACTGCAGCTCCTCGTCACCCCAGCGCTCGGCCTCCTCGACGGCCGCGCGCCGCCCCGGCTCGGCCGGGAACAGCGACGGCTCTGGCTTGAGCTCGTCGAGGAAGCGCGCGATCGCGCGCGAGCCCTGAACCTTGCGCCCGTCGGACGTGAGCGCCGGCACCGTGCGGCCAGGGAAGCCAAGCGCCCTCACGATCGCGATGTGGATGGCGGGGATGAGGTCGCGCCGCCGGTAGTCGATCCCCTTGCGCTTGAGCATCAGCTCCGCCGCGACCGACGGATTCGACCCGGGGATGATGTAGGGCCTGATCACACGACCTCCGACTGCTCGATGGCCTCGGAGATCATCCCAAAGCCCACCGTCCGACAGCAGACCGCCAGGAGCGGCACCCGATATCAGCGCCCGCATCGGCCGCCCTCCGCGGCAACGCTCCCTGCGGCCGCTGAGCAGTGGCGCTCCAGGATCCTCCGTTCCCATGGAAGCGGGCGTCTCGCCTCCGGTACCGACGACTTCGCGTCGGACGAGTTGCGGCAGCGCCTGAGCAGGCGGCGACGAGGCGACCTGCTTCGCGAGGCGAAGCGGCAGCCGCTGATCGAGGACTGTGACGTCCATCCGCGGGACCTGCATGCCTGTGCACGGCCGCGTCCGTGCTTGCTCGAGATCGATGGCTCAGCAAACGGGTACGACTGCCTCGGGGCTTGAGCCGGGCGGCGAGGACGGCCTCGACGGGACGATTAGTTTCGACGGGAGACGCGCGCGCTCGTGCTGGCGGGACGGATGCCGCGCCGTCAACGAAGCGATCACCGGTGGGAGCGAGCCGAGGGGATGTTCGGCAGGCTAGGCTCCGCGAGCCTTGGGATAGCGTCGTGGTTTCCGCGCGAACCGAGGCCATCTTTAGCTGCACCGAGATGCCCGTCAATGCCTGGGAGCAGGTCTGCGCCCCTCGGCCGTTTCCGTAGCGGGATCGCTTGGGCGGTTCCGGCGTCGCGGCCCAGCGGCCCATACCCGACCGGAACCCCCCGAGGTCGTAGGGGTCAAGAGCGAAGACTGGAACGCGAGCCTCGAACCGGAATGCAACCTACATCGGTGTGCGTACAGCAAGCAACGCCGTGATGGTCAGGGGTAGGGCGCATACCGGTGGTGGAGCATGAGGTCGTTGCCGTCGGGGTCCGAGAAGAAGGCCATGTGGCAGACGCCGGTGTCGAGGGTGTCGCCCACGAACTCGACGCCCTTGGCCTCGAGCTCGGCGCGGGTGGCGGCTACATCGTCGCACCCTAGCGCCCATGGGTTGGCCTTCTGGGCGACGAACGGCATCCCCACCTTCTTGGGCTCCCAGATGCCGAAGCACGTATCGCCGGCCCACTGCTCATAGTCACCGTGCTCGTCGGGACGAAGGCCAAGTGTGTCGCGGTAGAAGCTACGAGCGCGGTCAGCGTCCTGCGAGGGGATGCCGATGAAGTCGAGTCGGGTGATCATGGTTGAGGTATACCTCGCAATGCGGTCAGGAGTTGTCCTCAGAGCCATCAACGACGCGTGCTGACAGCCGAACCAGCGCCGGCCGCGGGAGAGACCGGGATCCGTCCCGGTGACGGGGGCGCTGTACGGGGACATCGCGCGATGGCGAGGAGCGCCGTGCCCGGGTGGACGCACGAGCAGGTCACCCGCGCCACACTCCAGGCTCCTGCTCGTCGCCAGGAGCAGGCTCGTCCGCAACGCCGCCTCCTAGATGCGCCGCATAGACGGAGTGCCTGCCGGCCCGAACCGCCACGGGGCAGATCGGCCGCTGATAATGCCAGCCCGGGAACCAAAGGCGATCTCCCAGCGGCGTGATCGGATTACGGGAGAAGCGGCTCCCGCTGTCGGGCGCGAGCGGGGACGCGCCAGAAGTCGAGCGATCGTCTTTGGTGCCCGGTCCTGGTTCGCCTCGCTGCTGGGCGCCTGTCTGGGGCTGGTCCTCGCGGGAAGGACCGGGGTGGCGCGGAGCGAGGGGATGAGCGGTGGATCGATATCTACCGTTTGTAGGAGGAGCTCATGTCTGATGAGCTGCTGGACTGTCTGGGGCGCCGTCGCTCGCCGGCGGCCACGTCGGCGTTTCACGCCGGCCGCACGCCCCGTAATGCGGGCCTGCGCTATTCCGCCGATCCGCCGCCGGTCGAGGAGATCGTGGCGGTCATGCGCGCCGCCGGCCCCGGCGCCTACGGCGATCGGTTGCGCGGCATCATCGTCGTGCTGTGGCGCGCCGGGCTGCGAGTCGGGGAAGCGCTCGCGCTCGCTGAGACCGACCTTGACCCCAGCCGGGGGGCGGTGCTGATCCGCCGGGGCAAGGGTGGCAAGCGCCGTGAGGTCGGCATGGACGGCTGGGGCTGGCGACAGCTCGAGCCGTGGCTTGAGTACCGCCGCCAGCTACCGGTCGGGCCGCTGTTCTGCGTTCTGCACGGCCCCAGCCGCGGCCGCCCCCGGGCGCCCGCCGCGGTCCGTCGGGAGCTGCGCCGCGCCGGCGCCCGGGCCGGGTGCGCCGCCGGCTGGCGCCCCATCAGCTCCGCCTCGCCCACGCCGTGGAGATGGCCCACGAGGGGGTGCCGCTGGTCGTCATCCAGCGCCAGCTCGGGCACGCCCGCCTCGGGATCACGAGCATCTATCTGCAGGGCATTGACAACGCCGAAATCATCGACACCGTCCACCACCGCCCCCCCGCCAGTCATATCCGCCAGCGCCGGCCTGCGCACGCCGTGATGGCCACTATCCGCCTGATGATCGCTTCGCTGCTGGCGCGATACTCCTCGCGCCAGCAGCCACGAGTCGCGATCCCGTCGAAAGGGATCATGCTGCGAGGTCGAGCCCGCGCCTGCATTTCGCGCGCTAGCCAGCAGGCATCGCTGGCACCTCAGTCGCTTGCAGCAGCACCAATCGTCGACCCGGTCCGGCTATGCGCCCAAGCCATTTGCTGGGTCGTGCCATGGGAGCAAGCAGATGGGTCGGTGATGCGCTGCCGGCCTGAAGATGATCCTCGCCCCGTCGTCGTGCGTCGCTTCTGCGTTCGGCGCAAAGGTCCGCCCGTCGGCCAACGCGAATTCGTGACGACACGGTCCGAGGACCGAGTTTCCGGGCGGGCTGACCGTCACGTTCGGAGTGGGAACGAGCAGTCGTGCTGCGACCAGTCAGCGCTTACCGCCGCGGCTGCGGCGAGTTACGGGTGCCGCTGAGTAGTTGGCACGGTCGTGCGCCGCGGTCGACACGCCGATAAACGCCTGAATTGGTCTGCCGATGGTCATCATCGCGTGAGCACCGTCGGTGCGCTCGCAGGAGGAGTTGCCCGCATGTCCGATGTGCCCAAGCAGTCGCAGGACAAACGAGCAGGCGAGCCGGCCGGGCGCGGGATTCTCGTCACAGCGGCCGCTGGTCGTGATCGGCGCGATCCTGCGGGAAGGACGCGCGTTGTGAGCAGAGGGTTGAGATCACGTCTTGGGGTCGCGTTCGCAGCCGCGGGAGTCTCTGTGTTGCTGGCGGCGGCGCCGTCCGCGGCCGCCGTGATTTCGACGAGCTACTCGGGACGCACGTCTGATGGCGGGAGCTGGGTTGCTGATGTGCCATCGCCGTGGAACGGCACGCTGTTGCTCTTCGGCCACGGCTTCGGTCCGCTGCAGGCGGCCGACGCGCCGAGTCCGCTCGCGAAGCAGCCGCTGCTGGACCTCGGGTACGCGCTGGCGGGCTCCTCATATGATCCAACCGGATCGCAGTGGGCGCTAGGCAGCGCGCTACGCGACCAGTTCCAGACGCTCGCCGACGTGCGGCGGGACCTGCCCTCCGCACCCAAGCGCGTGGTCGCCTATGGCATCTCAATGGGTGGGCTGATCACCGCGCTCGAAGACCAGCACGCAAACGGTCGCGTCGACGGGGCACTCACCGCCTGCGGCGTCGTCGCCGGCGGGATCCAACTCAACAATTACCAACTCGACAGCGAATACACGATTCGCCGACTGCTCGCCCCGAAAGCGTCGATCAGGCTCGTGCGGTTCGCAAGCCCCGCCGCGGGCACGAGCACTGGCAAGAAGCTCGATGCCGCCGCCCAGCGAGCGCAGAACACCGCGAACGGCCGCGCTCGCCTCGCGCTGGCGATGGCGTTCCTGAACGCGCCGACGTGGGCACCGGGCGAGCCGATGCCCGCCCGTAAGGCCCACGTCACGCAGGAGAAGGAGCAGTACGACTTCGAATTCACCGGCTCGACCACGACGATGGACGGCCTCGAGAGCTCCCGGGCCTCGATCGAGCAGGCCGCGGGTGGCAACGGCTCATGGACCGTCGGCGTGAACTTCACGCAACTGCTGGCCCGCTCGCCCTACGCACCCGAAGTCAGGGCGCTCTACCACCAGGCCCGTCTGAACATCAACCGTGACCTCGCCACGCTTACCCGCGGCGCGAACATCAAGGCCGACCGCAAAGCGGTTCAGTGGCTGCAGAACACGTCGGTTCCAACCGGCCATCTCCAGGTCCCCGAGCTCGACATGCACACGATCGCCGACCAGCGCGCGCCGGTCCAGCAAAAGAACTACTACGCGCACGTAGTCAAGGAAAGCGGCTCCAGCGACCTGCTGCGCCAAGCGTTCGTCCAGCGCCAGGTGCACTGCAACTTCACCCTCGCCGAACTCGTCGCCGGTCTGCGCGCGGTCCAACAGCGCCTCACCACCGGTACATGGAGCTCAGTCGCCGAGCCCAACCAGCTGCAGGCCACGGCAAACAGCCTCGGCGCCGCCTTCGGAGGCGCCGCGTTCATCCCATACCATCCTGGGCAGCTCTCAGGCGATAACGGACCGTTCAACCCACGCCTCGGCAGCCCCGGCGACTTATAGGCTAATGGGCTATCTATCTAACTCAGGCTGAGCACGACGACACGGGCGATCTACGCGTCGGCCTGAGAGCTCACGTCCCGCCCTCTCGCGCGAGCCACACGGCGGCCGGTGCTCGGTTCGCCTTGACCGAGGGTCGGCTGCCCACCACGGCCGTCAACCTGACTCAAATAGATAGCCCCCATAGGCTAAAGCGCCTCCCCGAACACGGGCACAACTGGCGCAACGGGACCGACCGGCCCGACGGGGCTGGCCGGGGTGGCGGCGCCACTTGCGTCGCCTGGGGCCAGACCACGGCGGTGATCAGGCTCGGGGCCGATGCCGACACCGCCTCCGACGCTCCTCTGGGGCAAGGCTGGCGCGCCATCAGCCCCGCCCATGCACTCCGCTTTCGCGACATCGAGGGCACGTCCATACTGGCCGAGCGGGACCTCCCTCGCGCGGCGAGCAGGTCTGGCCTCTGGAAGCGCGTTACCGCTGATCACTTGGTTCGAGCGGTGATGTGACTCGGATCGCGGCAACCGACGCCTTCGGGCCCGCGAGAACTACGCTCGCGTCATGCCGATACCGATCGCCCCCCTCACCGCGACACATCTCAGCTACCGGTCGAACTGGCTGCGCGCGGCCGTCCTAGGCGCCAACGATGGGATCCTGTCCACCTCAAGCCTGCTGCTTGGTGTCGCGGGCTCAGGCGCCGGACGCACCGCCGTCATCACGGCGGGTGCAGCGGGCCTGGTCGGCGGGGCGCTGTCGATGGCTGCGGGGGAGTACGTATCCGTCAGTTCCCAGCGGGACACCGAGAACGCCGATGTGGTCCTCGAACAGCGGGAGCTCGCCCGCAACCCGGCCGGCGAACTGCGAGAGCTCACTGAGATCTACGAGGACCGCGGCCTGAGCCCAGAGCTTGCCCGCCAAGTCGCGGACGCTCTGACCGCTCGTGACCCGCTCGCCGCCCACGTCCGGGACGAGCTCGGGATGGCGGACGATCGCCGTGCTCGACCACTGCAAGCCGCCGGATCGTCCGCGCTGGCGTTCGCGTCTGGGGCGATCCTGCCGTTACTGGCGGCGATCGTCGCGAGCGGATCGCTCCGCACGCCGGCGATCGTGATCGTCACGCTGATCGCGTTGGCGGCGCTCGGACTGACCGGCGCACGCCTGGGCGGCGCCAACCAAACGCGCGCGACTGTGCGCGTCACGGCTTGGGGCGCTATCGCGATGGCCGTCACCTACGGCATCGGAGCACTCGTCGGCACCGCGACCTAACGAGCAGCACGTCGGCAGGGCGACGCAACCGTCATAACCAGCGAGCTTGCTCGCCGACGAGTCGCCGCATCCTGACGACCAACTATGCGCGACCTTCGCCTCACTGCCTCGCTTGGCGCGGACAGCGAGTCTGACCGAGCGAGATCCTGAGAACGTCCGCAGCTGAGTATCGACCCAGTCCGGTCGTGAGAACCTTTGCTCGGATGACGACTAACGACGTTGAGCAGTCGAGCACCGGCCGCGGCGAGTCCGTTGCTGGCGTCGATCTGTACTGGTTGCCGTTGGGGGCGGGTGGCCATTCCGTGCGTCTCAATGGTCGCGTGTTCGAAGCGGTGGTGTCGCGGCTCGAGCACCGGCCGGCGTGTGATCTCTACCACTCCGCGCTTGAGGTGCGCGTGCCGGAGGGGCGCTTCGTGATTGAGCAAGCGCCTGTCCCGGGCGGTGACGGAGCGCGGCGTGGCGTGGCCGCTGGTGGCGCGGTTGGCGCGCACTGGGCAGGGCGCTTTCGGATCTTCCGCTACGAGGTGCGCCGCTGGCGCGATGGTGTCATCCCGGATGTCGGCGAGGCCGTCGATAGTCCGCGGCGGTTGACGGATGACGCAGAGTGTGCACGGCGATTGCTTGACTTGGTGCCCTCCCTCCCGACGCCGGTTTGGGGCCGGGACGAGTTGGCCACCGGCGAGATGTGGAACTCCAACTCGGTGATCTCGTGGCTGATCGCCAGAAGCGGCTTGAATCCGGAGTCGATCCAGCCACCAGACGGTGGCCGTGCTCCGGGCTGGAACGCTGGGCTCGTGGTGGCTCGCCGACTGGCGGCGCAACGAAATCCCGCTTGATCGCTAGCTGCCTGACGTCGCACGCGTGGCTTCTCCGTCCGTGGCCGGCGGGGAACTGCGGATGGCGAGCAGCTGTCCGCGTCGTAGCGTTGGGTTCCAGCTACCAAGGAGGTTCGGATGACGATCGAGGATCGGTCAAGCTCCCTCGACCGAGTGGCAGCTCAATCGACGACCGGCGGCTCGCCGGCCGGCGAGCCGATGATGATTGACCGCTTGATGCCCTGCTACGACGCTGTCCGCGCCGAGCACCGGATCGTTTCGGGCGACATCGCGACCGTATACGCCGCGACTCGCCGCGCCGACTTCATCCGCGCTTGGCGGGAGTCCGTCGCCGTCCGGCTGCTGTTCGCCGCCCGCGGCCTGGGTCAGTGGGCCGTCTCGCTGATCGCTCGGCGTGAGCATCGCGAGCCACCGCCACCGGAGTCGATGCGACTCGCCGACATGCCAACTCACGGTGACTGGGTGCTTCTCGGCGAGGACCCACCCCGCGAGATCGCGTTCGGCGTTGTCGGACGCTTCTGGGCTGGAGAGACGGTCTGGACGCGGATCGACGCCGCCGACTTCGAAGCATTCGCCGAGCCCGGTTTCGGAAAGATCGCCTGCAACTTCTCGCTGCGCCCCTACGGCGCCGACCGGACACTTCTGACCTACGAATGCCGGACCCTCGCGACCGATGAGACCGCCCGCCAGGGATTCACGCGCTACTGGCGGCCACTGGCGCCGTTCATCGGCCTGGTCATGCGCTCGCAACTGCGGGTAATCGAGGCGGAGACCACCGGCCGCTGACCGAGCGGGTGCACATACGGTGCGCCAGTTCGCCGACCGGCGGGGATCAAGAACAGTCGATCAACCGCCCGCGCAGCTTCCCTGCTTCCCGCACGGCGCGAGACTCGTCCCGCGCAGGAGCTCAGACCCCCAACGCGCGGTTGGGAGGGCGCTCGACGCGCTCGGTCGACGCGGCGCCGGAGGACCCCTCGCTCCTCAAAGCGCGTCTGAGACGAAGTCCGGATGTCTTCCTTGCAGCCCGCGCAGCACAGGGTGCCAGCGTCACGGGGCCAGAGCCCTTCGGCACAAGCAAAGGGGAGCCTTGAGAAGGCCGGCCCGGACGCCCGCGTCCACGCGGCCAATACCGGCGTTCCCGGAGCGGGAAAGCGGGGTCTCGACTTTCGCAGTTTTCGGTGGGTGGACGGGTGCGGGGCGGCGCCTCGGTCGTGGCTGTCGGGCTGATGGTTTGAGCGCCTGACCGGACGCTGGTAGGGAGGAGCACCGGCGGCTTCCCCGAAGCGGTGGTTGTTCACGCCATTTCCGCGGTCGGGCGGGAGGCCCGTTCGCGGCTGCCCATGGGGGTTGCCGCCGATGCTCTGCGTCCCATCTTCGCTGGAGGAGCTTCTGCTCCTGTTCGCGCCATGTTTCTCTCGCCCGACGTTTGAGACCTTCAGAGCGATGGTCGTGGGGCAGGTCTCGCAGACGTCGCTGCGCACCGTCTGCGGGATGCTGGTCGGCTCGAGGCTCTCCGGGGTCTGGCATCACTCCCGCGCGCACCGGTTCTTCAGCTCGGCGGAGTGGTCGGTCGATGAGCTCGGGCTGATGGTTGCGGAGCTGATCGTCTCCCGTTTGGTGGGAGCGCAGGAGTCGCTGGTTGTGCCGGTCGATGACACGTTGGTGAAGCGGCGGGGGCGCAAGGTGTTCGGCTGCTTCTGGCATCACGACGCGACCGCCAACAGCAACAAGGGATCGCTCGCGTGGGGCAACAACTGGGTCACTGCCGGGATCAACGTCAAGCTGCCGTTCCTTGAGCGGACCGTCTGCCTGCTGGTGCTCTCGCGCCTCTGGCGCCCGCGGCGCAAGGAGATCCCCAAGCACAAGCCAGACCCCGAGCGGCCCTCAAAACCCCGGTTGGCCAGGGAGATCCTGTGCCTGCTCGCCAAGCGGTTCCCGGCACGCAAGATCCACGGCGTCGGCGATGCCGCCTACGCGAACGGCGCGTTTGCGGGCCTGCCGGAGAACGTCACGATGACCTCCCGCCTGCGCTCAGACGCCGCGCTGCACCGGCTGGCGGCGCCCCGCCCGCCCACAGGGCAGCGCAAGCGCGGCCGGCCGCCCAAGAAAGGAGCGCAGCTGCCAAAGCTGGCGCAGATCGCCGCTGATCCCGCCACCGATTGGGTCAACACGACCGTCCGCCGCTACGGCAAGACCGAGCAGGTGATGGCCCACCCGTTCCAATGCCTGTGGTACGAGGCGCTCAGATCCCAGCCCCTCCAGGTAGTGCTGATCCAGGACACCACCAAGCCCTCCGGCCACGAACTGGCGCTCGTCTCCACCGACCTCGACGCGAGCGCCGCGCAACTGATCGAACGCTACGCCGAGCGCTGGCCGACCGAGGTCGCCTACGAAGAAGACAAGGAGCTGGCCGGCGTCGGACAGGCTCGCAACCGCGCCGAGAAGGCCGTCCAACGGACCGTCCCGTTCCAGTTCCTCGCGATGTCACTGACGATCATCTGGTACGCGCTCTCAGGCCACCACCCCGACGACGTCAAAGAACG
The DNA here is from genome assembly GCA_963816005.1 of uncultured Solirubrobacteraceae bacterium. GTDB lineage: Bacteria > Actinomycetota > Thermoleophilia > Solirubrobacterales > Solirubrobacteraceae > Palsa-465. The sequence continues at coordinate 11,702 of CAWFKF010000093.1, forward strand.
CCGCGAACGCCACCCCTGGTATCTCACCAAGACCACCCCCTCATTCACCGACATGCTCGCCAAGCTCCGCCGCGTGATCATCGCCAACCAATTTCACCCAGGACGGGGGTGCGCGCCCACACCCCGAGAAATCACCAGCGTCCAGCAAGCGTGGGCGTCCGCCGGACTATGAACTGCAAAAGTCGAGCGGGGTGAATCCGGCTCTAAAATGGTAATCACAAGGGCCCAAGCAGGGAAACGAGGAGGTCGACGATGGCCGATCACCAGGAAGATGCCAATTGGAACGTCGCGGAGTGGCACGGCAAGATGCTGGTCGATCGCGACGGCGAGAAGATCGGCAAGTTGCAGGACGTCTACGTCGACGTGGAGAACGACGAGCCGCAGTTCGCGACCGTCAAGGAGGGCTTCATCGGGCGCCACTTGACCTTTGTGCCGCTGGGTGGGATCACGGTCGGTCCCGACGATCTGCAGGTCACGGTCAGCAAGGAGCAGGTCGAGTCCGCGCCGAATATCGAACAGCACGGCGAGGAGCTCTCCCAGGCCGACGAATCGGCTCTGTATCACCACTTCGAACTCAACTACACGCCACCTGAGACCGAGAGCGGGCGCCGACTCGCGCGCCGCTAACCCGTTCGGCACCGATAGACCGGCCCCGCCCCGTCCGGCGAGGACCGAGCCATGTCCACCAGGCATCTGGATGATTTGCGCGCCCAAGCTCAGACCTGCTCTCGTGTTGGCGCGAGCATCTCGCGCTTCCCGCGGACGGCCCTCCCTTGCGCGGAAGGCGAGTCCGCCGACGAGGCCCGCGACCGGCGAACTCGGTCGTCGAATTCGCAGCCTCGCCCGCCGCCACAAGCGCTCCGTCGCTTTCGACGCTTTCGGCTAGAGAGGCCGTCGCCAGCCGGAGCGTAAGGGCGGACGGACTGCCCCCGCGGCGCTTCGCACGGCCGGCATCAGGCGATCGATTGAGACGACGAGGACATCGTCCTCGACGCGCTGCACCTCACGAACTCGGACGAGGCACAGGACCGCCAGCACGCCGTGGCGGCACCACCTTCGCCGACGGCGGGACAGCCATACCGCCTGCTCATGGACACGTGCGAGGTGGCGCACGTCGTAGGTCCTCGTCTTCGTCTCGATTGCGACCACCACGCCGATGGGGGCGATCGCGACCGAGTCGATGTCCCCGCTGCCCTGCCACGACAACGAGTGCCGTAGCCGCCAGCCCTCCGCCTGGAGGGGGCTAGCGCGCGCTGCACCTCGTCCTCCGAGCGGGCGCCGACTCGACTCCGGAGAGCGAGCGAAAGCCAGTGGCGAGCATAGAGGCCCAGCCCCGACCGCCGTGAGGAACAGCAGTCCGGCGAGCGGCCCCGCTCCCGCGCCCCCGACAACCAGCCCGAGCAGCGCCGTGACGGCGCTTCCCAGCGCCGCGTTGCTGGCGTGAGAGAGCCGGCGATACTGGTGCCGGCGGGCGTAGTTCAATTGGCGTCCCCGCTCGCTCGCGGAGCCTCTGGTGCTTCGACTCGCTGCGGCGCCAGCTCGCGTTCTGCCCCAGCGACCGCGGAAGTGAGCCATCCAGGCTGCTGCCCCGGCGGCAGCAGCGTCGCCGGACGGATCGCGTTGCGCGCTCTCCGCATTGACGCCAGTCGCTCTGTCCACGGCGGCGGGCGAGCCACTCCCACTGCCATCCGCTGCCGGCACGCTGCGAGCGCCACGGCTGGCGGACCACCTCGACCTGGCCCCTCGGCGTCGCGACGGTTATCGGGTCCGAGCGATTCGCGACGGCCCTACCAGCCATCACCTACCGCGCGTTCCGGGAGGAGCCTCAAGCGATGACAAAGCATCCGCACAGCGATACGAACGCATGGCGACACGCCGCGATGTTCCCACCTCGCGTGGATGATCCGCCGCAAGGCCAGGCCCGCGGTCTTCGTCGAGGAGAGGTTCCACCCTTCCCACGCAGTATCCCACTTAGCCCCTATCGCGACTTCCGAGACTGTCGCCATGAACATGCCGAAAGGACCCCCGTCATCCGACCCGTCCCCTCCAGCTGAGCCGCGTGCCGTCGGAGGCTGGCATCGAAATGGCTGTGTGCGCCATCGACCGGGCCCAGGCAGACTCACCGGCATCGGCCCGCTGACCCACCTCGTCGGATGACGGATCATGGACCGCCTGCTCACCGCTGACGAACTCGCCGAGCGTCTCGGAATGAAGACCGAGTGGGTCTGGGCTCAGGCGCGCGCCGGACGGATTCCGCATGTTCGACTCGGCCGATACCGGCGCTTTCGCGAGTCCGCTGTCGAAGCGTGGCTTCACGATCTCGAAACGGGCGGCACGACATCGAGATCCGTGCCGCGCCCAGCCCCGCTGCGCCGTAGCGCCTAGCCAACCCCTGCGGAGGAAGCCAGCTGGATACCGCGCCAGCTCGTAAGGGGTGATCGACCCGTTTCGTGCGACGTCACTCGCGAGTTGTTCAAGCGGCTCCTCGAACTCGAGGCGCCGTGGGCGCTTTGCTCCCAGACGTCGATCGATTGGGTCGTGACCAACGACCCAACGGCCATCCAGGGACAACCACGATGGCGAGATCACGCCGCCGATTTCCGCATGGACGACCAAATGAGGGTCTCCCGGCATGGATGTGGACACGGTGAGAGCCCGATTCTGGGTCTGAGCGGGTTCTTTGCCGTCTGAGGAAGTTCTTGCAGTTGCGCGCTGGTTGGCGACGCGCCCGCTGCCCTCACTGGCAGGCTGTTGGCTGTCAAAGGTCAACGGCTTGCAAGGAGGGACAGCGTGCGCGTCACGACGGCATTTTCCAGGCTTCTGCGCCTCGGCAAGGGGGTGGTGGTGCGGAAGGTCCGGTTGGAGCCCGACCGGGTGATCGTTGAGGTGGCGCTTCGCCGCCGGCGGCTGGTGTGCCCGAAGTGCGGGTACTCGACGCGGGCGCGGAAGGACACGCGGCCGGAGGACTCGGTGTGGCGGCATCTCGATCTCGGGGTCTGGCGGCTGGAGGTCCATTGCCGGCGTCGGCGGTTGTGGTGCCCGGTGCACGGGGCGCGGACCGAGGGCGTCCCGTTCGCCCGGCCGGGCTCGGAGTTCACCCGCGACTTCGAGTGCTTGGTCGCGTGGCTGATGGCCCGCACCGACAAGAGCACCGTCAAGCGGCTGTTGCGGATCGACTGGGACACGGTCGGGCGGATCATCAAGCGCGTCTGCGACGACGAGCTCGATCCCGGCCGGCTCAACGACCTGTTCGACGTCGGGATCGATGAGGTCAGCTGGAAGCGCCAGCACAACTACCTCACGCTCGTCGCCGACCACCAGCGCCGCCAGGTCGTGTGGGGATGTGAGGGCAAGGGGCAGGCCGCCGCCGATCAGTTCTTTGACGAGCTCGATCCGTCGCCCCCGCCGCCAGAACCCGAGCGTGTGGCGCAGCCCTGGCCGCCGGAGCCCGCGATCATGGTCCCGTTCGGCCCCTGCCCGACCGTTCCGGCCGGCCACGGCATCCAGGGCGCCTGGCTTGGCGAGGGCGAGGAGCTCGAGCCGGCGATCTTCGCGCGCGCCTCCAGGCTGCGCGCCGTGTCGATGGACATGACCGGCGGCTACGCCAAGAGCGTCCGCGTCAACGCGTCGCAGGCGACCATCTGCATCGACCCGTATCACGTGGTGCAACTCGCCAACCAGGCGCTGGACGAGGTCCGCCGCGCCTACTGGAACGAGCTGCGCTCCCTCGGCGACCAGGACGCCGCCAAGCGTTTCAAGGACGCCCGCTGGTCGCTCTTGAAGAAGCCCGAGAAGCTCACCGACACCCAAGCCGCCACCCTCGCCCGGCTGAAGGCAGCCGGCGGCGAGGTGTGGCGCGCCTACACCCTCAAAGAAGCCGTCCGCGGGATCTTCGAACCCGGCCTGGACATCGAGGACGTCACCATCCTGATCGACCGGCTCCTCTCCCGCCTCGCTCGCTGCCGGCTCGCGCCGTTCGTCAAGCTCGGCAAGACGATCCGCAAACACCGCGACGGGATCCTCGCCGCGATCGGCCTCGGGATCAACCAAGGACGCACCGAGGCGCTCAACAACAAGGTCCGGCTCATCACCCGCCGCGCCTACGGATTCCACAGCGCGAAGGCCGCGCTCGCGCTCATCCTGCTCACCTGCGGACCCATCACCCTTCACCTCCCACACGAACTACACGCCCTCGGAATCGCGTGACACTGACCACATCGATGCCGAGAGAGCCCCAAATGATCGTTTCCGGCTCTCGTGAGGCGTGACCGTTTGTTTCGTGCGATCACGCGTTGAGGTTTCGACAGCACGGCGCGCGCGGGGTTCGTGTGCGCCGCCGGCGAGTTCGATGATGTCGCCGTGGAAGGTGACGGCGTAGAGGTTGCGCTCGCGGAATCCGTTGGCCCCGTGCCCGATCGCGACGGCGCTGGGGCATTTGAGGCCGCGTGCGAGCGCGTGGATGTTGCCGTCGGGTTCAATGCGCCAGATCTGACCAGCGCCGTTGGCGGCCACGTACAGGCGGCCGGCGTCGTCGACGGTGAGGCCGTCGAGGGCGGCGGCGCGGGCGAGCGGGCGGGGCTGGGCGTGGGTGGTGACGTTGGCGGGGTTGGCGATCTCGACGCGTTTGATCGCCGCCGATACGAATGTTTGGGCGGCGTATAGGTAGCGGCCGCTGGGGTCGATCGCGAGCCCGTTGGCGGACGGGATTCTCGCCCAGCGCCGTTGCACGTTGCCGTGGGGGTCGACGCGATCGATGTGTGTGCCGAAGTCGTTGGAAGCGAAGATCGTGCCGTCGGCGGCGCGCGCGATCCCGTTCGCCATCCCCAGGCCGGTGACCCAGGTCTCGCGCTCGCCGCTGTCGGGGTCGACCACCAGCAAGCCGGCGAGCCCGACGACGTTGCCGATCACGCCACCCTGCGGGCTGTCACCGAAGCCGACGATCAGCATCCCGCGCTCATCGAAAGCGAGCCCGCCCGGACTCGTGATCGCGCCCGCGAGCTTGACCGGCTTCGCGTCGGGATGATCCATGCGCAGCACCGCGCCCTGAAGCCCGTCGCAGGTTTGGCTGGTGAAGAACAGTCGGCCTAGCGGATCGACGATCGCAGACTCGAGCACCCCAAGCCCGGAGCGCAACACCCGCACACGGGGTGGCGCATCGCGCATCGGCACCGCCAGCGCGACTGGCACCCCGAGCACCGGCGAGACCAGCTCGCAGGCAAGCGCGACCGCCCCCCCGAGCGCCGCGCCGACCACTCGCGGCAGCCGGTCTTCAGCCGTGGCGCTCATCGTCCGCTCGCGATCGCGTTTGCGGCCCGACGGCGCCGGCGTGGAGCGGTTGAGCCCGGCTCGCTCACCACCCATGGCGGGTTGCCCACCCGCCATGGGCCATCGTCGTGCTCCTGCTCGAGCCACCACTCGGCGTCGCGGCGGCCCTGCTCGATCAACGCCGCAGCGAACTCCGGCGCGAAGAACACATAGCTAAACAGCTCACCGTGGGCACGATTGCGGTCCGCGTCGAGGAGCCGAGCCAGCAGCGCCAGGTCACGCGCGCGCCGCAGCCCCCTCATGCCGGCATAGTGCCGGCGGTAGATCTCGCTCGCGAGCCGACCGATCGTGAACCGCTCGCGTGGCGCCACGAAGATGTACGGGATCACTCGGTGATCAGGATCAGTCTGGGTGTCCGGCGCTCCGGGCTCGCGGCCGCCCACGATCCGGTTGATCGTCGACAACGTCGCGACATCGTTCGCGAGTTGGTCCGCAAACAGCGCCTGAAGTGCCTGGGCTGCTCCGTCGAGCGCGTCCGGCGGACGCTTTGCCACCGCCCGCGGGCTGCCCGCGAGCGAGTTCAGGCCGATCACGATCACCCGCTCGGCACCGAGCGCGAGTGCTGGCTTCACCGGTGTATTCAGACCTGTCCCACCATCGCCATACCAGCCGCCCATCCCAGCCGGCTCAGGGACCTCGGCCGCCGGGAACAACCCCTCGATCGCCGACGACGCCCGCACATGCGTCGCGGCCAGACGCGTCCGCGCGTAGTCGATCCCACGCAGATCATCGCGCGGCGGCCGACTCGCGCCGTCGTGAAAGACCACGCTGCGGCCGGTGTCATACGACGTGGCGACCACCGCCGCCGTCTCGATCACGCCCGCCCGCACGTTCTCCGCCAGCCGATCGAACGAGATCCGCGCCTTGATCGTGTCCGCTAGAGGAGTGTTGTCCAGCACGCTCGGCATGCTCCCCGCCGCGACGCCGAGAAGCTCGAGCCCATAGCCCATTGCCCGGCGAAGCTCCCGCGGCGAGAGCAGCGGCCCGAGCACGTCCCCGTACTCGAGCTCCCGCCACATCCGAGATCCCGATTCAACGGCGCTAACCAACCCTTCCTGCGCCTCGGATGCGAGGAACGCGGCATTCAGGCCGCCCGCGCTCGTTCCCACGATGATCGTTGGGCGCTCCCCGCGTCGCTCGAGCGCGGGCGCCAGCACCGTCAGCACCCCGAGCTCGTACGCGCCGCGCGCGGCGCCTCCCGACAGCACCAACCCGACCCGCTCGCCCGAGCGCTCAGCAGATTCCAGTTGCTTCACATTGTCGATCACGGCTTGCTCCTCATTGAAGACCTCCGGTCGAACCTCCCGTCGGTCTGTTGTCTGTTGCGTTCAGGCATCCCTCACCTCGCTGTCAGGGCGGTATCGCACGCAGTCGACCGTCGCGAACAGCGCCTCACCCTCATCGTCGGCCGGGCATCGCCGCGCACGCGCCAGCAGGCTTCGCCGGACGGTCGTGCATAGCAAAACTCCCTCGGTCCCCCAGCCCGGTCTGCCCGCGTGAGCGACTCCTCAGCGCGCGTGACCGCGTGCCTAGCCCGAAGGGCTCGTTGTCGTCATCTGATCTACCCTCTGTTGCTGATCTGCCTGCTGTTGGTGCTTTGTAGGCCGGCGGCGCAGGCGTGAGTGCCAGACCGCCGGCAGGTGGGCCGATGGAGTTCGTGGCAGGAGCGGCGCGCGTCGCAACAGCTTGGCCTGCGCACGCTCATCGCTTTGTAATTCTCCGCGGGTTCGACCACCCAGGTCAGTGACATTTGTCACAGCTGTGCGCGTAGGGACCCTGTGGCTCGCCCAGGGCCGAAGCGACTTCCCGGATGAACCCAGCGGTTCGGTCATGCCGTGAAAGTCGCGCCGATCGCCGGTCGGCGCGGTGAGCGTGCCGTGGATGCCGGAGCGGTCGATCGCGGCGCCGAGCGTCAGACGCCGTCGAGGAGTGACGATCTTCATGGCACCCAGTGTCGCCCGGGCGCGTGCCTGGCGCATCGGCCAAAGAGGTCCCGTCTTCTGGCGCGCGAGGTCCTAGGAAATCGCCGCCGTGATGGCGCTCGAGTCCTCGCCGCCGTCGACGAGAAGGCCGGCGAGCGCGCCCGCGAGTTGGTTGCGGCGGGTGATCTCGAGCTTGCGGTACACGCGGCTGAGATGCGCCTTGGCGGTCTTGGTGGTGATGAACAGCGCCTGCGCGATCTCACGATTCGTGAGGCCTTTGGAGGCGAGCCTCGCGACGCGTAGCTCGCCGGCGGTCAGCGCGTCGCGGCCCGTGATCGCGTCACGCCTCGGCTTGGCGCCCGCGGCGATCAGCTCCGCACGGGCTTGATTGGCGATCCGTCGCGCGCCCAAGTGGTGGGCGAGGTCCAGCGCGCGTTCGAGTTCGGCGCGCGCCTGGACGCGGCGGCCGGCGCGGCGCAGCGCGGCGCCGTAATCGGTTCGCGCGCGGGCGAGCTCGAGCGGGGACTGCGAGCCCTCCAGTGTGCTCACGGCCTCTGCCAGCAGCTCAAGACCCCTCTCGCCGCCCTCGGCCAGCCCGCGCGCGCGCAGCGAGATGCCCAGCGTCCGTGGGCGCCCGAACGCGCGGGCGAGCTCGAGCTGCTCGCCCGCGATCCGCCGCGCCTCCTCTGTATTGCCGAGCGCCGCGTGGACGAGCGCCGCCTCCGCACGCCACGGCACGGCGCTCAGCGTCAGGAGCCCGAGCGGCGCGCACCGCTGACCGCACTCCAAGAAGTCACCGAGCGCGTCCTGCAGCCGGCCCTGGGCGCCCCGCAGCCGGCCTCGCGCCCACAAGAACCGAACCAGCTCGGCCGAGTCCGACGCGCACGGATCGACAAGTCGGTCCAGCTCGTCCTCTGCCGCATCGAGCGCGTCGCGCTCGACCAGCACCCGGATCAACTCGCTGACAGCGTGAATCCGGCGGACCCCCTCCGCGCGCTCCAACGCCCAGCGCGCGTCCGCCTCCGCATCGGCCAACGCGCCACAGTCGCACAACGCCGACGCCCGAGACGCCGAGAAACCGACCATCTCCTGCATCGCGCCGCGACGACGCGCGGCCACGAGCCCATCCTCGCACAGCCGCTGCAACGCGTCGTAGCACTCAATGTGCGTGAGCGCGACAATCAGGACATTGCAGATCTCGAGCGGCGGCGGATACGGCTCGCACGCCAGCGCCCGTTCCGCCAGCTCCTGCGCCTCGGCTGAGCGGTTCCCTCGCGCTGCGTAGTTGGCCAACATCACCAGCAGGTGCACCGGTGGGTCCACCAACGTGCTCAGACGACCGCGCAACCTCTCAGCACGGCGCAACGCGGCCGGCGCGGTGCGCTCGTTGACCATTCCGACCATGACGATCGCGGCCTCGGCCGTCAACGCCAGCCCGGCGTCCGTGGCGCCGACCGTTGACAGTAATTGTTCGAGCACCTCGACCGCGCGCTCCGCCCGACCGCTCACGTTATACGCAAGCGCCAGCACAGAGCTTGCACCGACCAACGTGTCGCGAACCTCGCCACCCGCGGCGAGTGCCTGCTCGAGGTGCGAGATCGCGTCCGGCTGCCCCGCGCGCCACTCGGCAGTCCCCAACAAGAACAGCAGCGCCGCGCGCTCACCCGCACGGGGTGGCTCTGCGTGCGCCCGCTGTACGTAGCTCGCGGCGATCTCAGGCGCGCCCCGCTCAAGCGCCTCGCGAGCCGCGTCACGCAGCCGCGCCACCACCCACCCGTCCCCGGCCGGGCCGCACGCGAGCAGATGCGCAGCGACCCGCGCGAGCGACCCCTCACCGCCTCCTTCACCGTCGAGGAGCGCTGCGGCGCGGCGATGCGCGACGCGACGCGCACCCGGCGCGATGTCTTCACGGACCGCCGCGCCGATCAACGGATGAAAGAACTCAAGCGGCCGGGCCGGCGCGAGGATCTGCGCCGCCGCCAGCCGATCCGCGGTCAACTCGCCAATAACCGGATCAAGCTCGCCCAGCCGCGCCGCGAGCACGACCTCGGTGCCCACGCCGAGCACCGCGACCGCGCGCGCCAGCGCGACCGCGTCGGCGCCCATCCGCCCAAGCCGCGCGAGCACCGACGTCCCGACCGCCGCCGGCGCGACCCGCGCCAGCGCCGGAACGCTCCCGCGCCGAGCCAGCAGCCCCTCCGCGCGCGCCGCCGCCAGCAGCTCGCGCACAAACAGAGGATTCCCGCCCGTCAGCTCCCAGCACGCCGCGCAGAACGCCTCCTCGGCCTCCTCGTCCAGCTGCGCGCGCACGATCGCGCCAACCGCCGTCGCGCTCAACGGCCCAAGCACGATCCGCTGCACCCGGTCATCGCCCACCAGGCGCTCAACCTCGCCGCGCTCGCCCCCCGGATCACCCGAGCGCAAACCCACCACCAACAGCAAGGCCAGATCCCCCGCTCGCCGCGCCAGATAACCCAGCCACGCCAGCGACGGATCATCAACCCACTGCAGATCATCGACCACCACGACCAGCGGCTCGCGCTCAGCCCGATTCGCCACCAGCCAAAACAGCCCATGAATCGCCGCGAACCGATCCGCCGGCGCCTCCCCCGCCTCCACCCCCAACGCCCGCGCACCCACCCGCGCAACCCCTGAAAGCAACCGACGCCGCTCCCCAGCAGAAGCAGCGCGCAACATCGGCTCAAACAGCTGACGCGCAACCCCGAACGCGATCTCCCCCTCAAACTCCGACCCCCGCGCTTTCAACACCGCGAACCCACGCTCCTGCACGCCCTCCCGCACCGCCGCCAACAACTCGCTCTTGCCAATCCCAGCCGCACCCTCCACCACAACGACCCCCCCCACCCCAATGCTCGCCCGGGCGAGCAGACCATCGATACGCGCCAGCTCCACCTCGCGCTCCAACAACCCCCCACCCGCGACCCCTGGCAAGGCGCTCACCTACACACCGGACCCGGCGCGACCTCGACGACCGCGCGGGCCCAACCCCGGCGTCGGTTGGCGAAGCTCAAACGAAAGCGCAAGCAGCGGTCAGGAAAGTCTTTGTACAGAAGACCGGTCAAGGGCGCCCTCTGGGTCAGCTTAGAGATCAACTCGCGCGAGCGCTCACCGGCGTTCTCGACAACGCTCGCGAGGACCAGAGCGCCCCTGCGGCGATTTCCTAGGACCGCACGCACCAGAAGATGGGACCCGGCCGGCCGATGCGCTGCGCGCCCGACCGCGCGAGACTCGCTGCCATCCATTCCGATCTCACGCGACTCGCGAAACAAAGCACAGAGGAATCCGCATGTTCGAGCTCACCGACACCCAGCGCGAGGTCCTGGCCGCCGTGTGCGACACCGTGGTGCCGGCAATCGCCGGCGATCGCGATCGCGACGGCTTCTTCGCGCGCAAGGCGAGCGACCTCTGGGTGCCTCAGGTGGTCGAGTACTTGCTTGCCGGTATGCCCAACGATCAGCGCGCGAGCCTGGGTCCCGCCGTCCGCCATCGAGCGCCACTTGACGTGAAACACGGGGCCGTCCTCGCGCCCGACGACCAGCAGGTGCGCGGTCGGCAGATCAGGCGCTTCGACCTCCACAACCAGGATTCTACCGCCGAGATCGAGTCTCATTTTGCGCGGCTACCACCGCGGGTACCAAACGTTCCGCAAACAACCTCATTTTTTGGGCCTGCAAATAGCGATTTCGTTCGGAATTTGCGTGAAATTTGGGTCGTTTTGCATGTTGCCATGCAGAAGGTCGAGGGTTTCGAGTCCCTTCAGCCGCTCCTCTCTCACCTACCTACCTCACAACCGGCGTTGACTACCTCGTGACACGCTGGACAGCTTCAGCCATCGCGAGCGATTTGACAGACACCTCGTTGGACCAGGGCGTCCGGTTTGGCGTCAAGCCGACCCAGACGCCCCCCACAGCCTCCGCCGCAGCCCCGACGCCCGCGCCACCGGCCTCTCCACCGCCACCCGGACCGCCTCCTCCGTCCCGACCACCACCAACCTCTCCCGCGCCCGCGTCACCGCGGTGTAGAGCAGCTCCCTTGTCAAGATCCTCGATGTCGGCGGTGGAAGCAGGATTGCCGCTGTGTTGAACTGCGAGCCCTGGCTCTTGTGGATCGTCATCGCGTACACAGTCTCGACGGCGCCGAGCCGCAGCGGGCTGAAGCTCAATAGCTCACCGCCACGCTCGAACACCACGCTCGCCTGTTCAGCCGCCCCCTGCACGATCACGCCGGTGTCGCCGTTGTACAGGCCGAGCTCGTAGTCGTTCTCGGTGACGAGCAGCGGGCGGCCCACATAATCGGGCAACTCCACATCAAGGTCCTCGACCTCGTCGGCCAACCACGCCTGGAAGCGCGACGTCCATGCGCTCACGCCGTGCGGGCCGCGGCGATGCGCGCACAAGAGCCGGAACCGACCGAGCGCAGTGAGTGCATCCATGGCCGACCCCGCGCGTGCCGCATCAACCACCGCACGCCCCGCGGCCATCGCCTCAATCCTCACCACGTCCACGTCCGCATCCATGCCGGCCTCCTCCACATCCACCGGCAGCCAGGTGATCTCCTTCGCCCCACCGCTGAGGGCTGCAACCACCCCGCCGGCGTCACCCCGCCGTATGGCCTCGGCGAGCTTCGCGATGCCCCCGCCGTACCGGTGCACGCGGTCGAGGACGACGATCCCGTCTCCGATCGTCACGCCGGCCGACGGGTCCTCCGCGGGCACCGCACACCCCGTCGCCTCCTCAAGCTTCGCCCGCGTTCTCGGGCTCATCCGCAGCCCGGCGATGGCGGGTCCGACGATGTCGCCGAGAACGACGCCGGCCTCGATCGAGGTCAACTGCCCCGGATCGCCGACCAAGATCAACCGCGCGTCCACCCGCACGGCCTCGACGAGCCTGGCCATCAGCGAGAGCGAGACCATCGATGTCTCGTCGACGATCACCACATCGTGCGGCAGGCGGTTCTCGCGATCATGGGCGAAGCGGCTGTGGCTCCGTGGACGCCAGCCGAGCAACCGGTGCAGCGTCGAGGCGCGCAGACCCAGAAGCAGCTCTCTGGTGTCCTCGCTGACCTCGAGCCTTGCCGCCTCCTCGTGGACCGCCTCCTGCATTCGCGCCGCCGCCTTACCGGTCGGCGCGGCGAGGGCGACGAGCGGCGGGCGAGACCCGGCCGCCGCAGCCTGCTCTGCCAATAGCGCGACGATGCGCGCAACCGTCGTCGTCTTGCCGGTTCCAGGACCGCCCGCGACAACCGCGAAACGACGGAGGACCGCGGCAGCGGCGGCCAACCGCTGTCGCAGGTCCGAATCGCCCGTGAACACGCGCTCGAGCCCTTTCGCGAGCACGTCCATCCGCCCAACCGCCGCGTCCCCGGCGCTCAGGGCCTGCAGATCTGCGGCGACCCGACGCTCCTCGCGCCAGTACCGATCGAGGTATAACCGCGTGTCGAGGAGTCGCAGCGGGCGGTCGTCGCGCGGGTCGTCCTCGCCGACGGCGACCAACTCGCTTGCGGCCACCTCGCCGATCCACTCCTCGGCAACCGGCCAGGGCAGCCCAGACAGATCAACCGGCTCGTCGGATTCCACGTTCGCGGTGTCCCGGATCGTGGCCAGGTCGACAAACACGTGGCCGAGCCGCGGGCCGCGCACGGCGAGTGCGGCGGCGAGCCACACCGCATCGTTCTCCTCGCACACCAGCCCCGCAATCCGCGTCGCGACGTGCACATCGGCGGGCGACAGCAGGCCGATCTCGTTGAACGTGCGCAGCAACCCGGCCGCGCGCCCCACATGACCCGCGTCGAACGGTTCGGCAGCAACACCCCTCGCTCTAGAGCTCATGCCGCGCTTCCGTGGTCGAGGACGTCACTGAGCGCCGCCACCAGCGCTCCCGGCGGCCTCCACGCAAACACGCCACACGGAGCGCCATCCACCGTCGGCGTCTCCGCGCCGGCCATGCCGCGCACGAACAGGTAGAGGACGCCGGCGAGCTGACGCGAAGCGTCGTACCCCGGCTGCCGCCAGCGCAGATAGCGGTGCAAAGCCACCGTATACAAGAGGGCCTGCAGACCGTAATGGGCTCGGCTCATCTCCGCGGCGAGAGCGCCGGGCCGATACGAGCCAAGGGTCAACGGCTCGTCGAACGTGCCCAGCCAGTTGGTCTTGTAGTCGGCGATCGCGAACCGCGGCCCGTCGAGCCGGATCACGAGATCGATGCTGCCGGTGAGGAAGCCGCGCATGCTCGAGCGCAGCATCGGATCCTCGAGCCGCGCGGCGTATGCGGCCATCGGATCGCCATCCGGGAGGTGCGTGCGGAGCGCGCCGGCGATCGCCCCCAGCGTCAACCGCCCGCTCGGGTCATCGCCACCCACCAGCGGCAGCTCGAACTCCAGCTCGTCGAGCCGGTCCACACGACCCACATCCCGCAGACGGATGCCATCGACGACCGCCCCGAGCGGCGTCTCGATCGCCGCTCGCAGCCCACCGACGAGCGCCCGCGGGTCACCAAGGTCGACCGACCGCCACGCCTGCGCGGCTGCGACACGCGAACCGAGCTCGCCTTCGAGATCAGCGGTCCCGAAATCAGTGGCCTCGAACACGCGATGGACGAGCGTGCCGAACTCCACCCCGACGGGCATGTCTCCGAGCGGCGACGCCCGGTCGAACCCGGGCACGGGTGCGTCCTCGCGTACGCCAACGCCGGCGCCGGGGACCGGGGTCGGCGTCTCGGGCTCGTCGCTGAGTGCCGGCTCCTCCGGCTCGGTGGCGACGAGGAGCTCGTGCGCTCCGGCGGTGATGTCGCTGTACGACGTTCGTCGCCAGCGCAGGTCCAGCCGGCGATCGAACCGGGCGGCGAGCAGATCGACCGGAGGCTGGGCCGGCGCGCTCCACGTGGTCGCGGGACCGAGGGTCGAGCGCTCGACGCTGACGCAGCCGGGCGCCTGCTCGGCCAGCTGCTGAAAGCGCTCATCGGCGGCCGCATCGGTCGGTGTGGTGGTCCCGTCCGGTGCGACGTTCCCGCCCGCGTCCTTGGCGAACAGGAGCCGCCCGAGCGGCGATTGACCGCAGTCGTAAGACCCGGCCCACCAGATCACCGCCTGATGCTTGGCGCGAGTGAGGGCGACGTAGGCGAGCCGGAGATCCTCGCCGCGCTGCTCGACGCGATGCTGGCTGGCGTGCGCGCTGAACCCGGCGCTATCGAGTCCGACGTCGATCGTGAGCCGGTCACCGGCGGCCGGGTCATGGAAGGAAACCGGGTGCGCCTCGCGCGGGATGTAGCCGGGCTCGTACAGGAACGGGCAGTACACGACGGGGAACTCGAGGCCCTTGCTGCGGTGGATCGTGAGTACCTGGACGGCGTCAGCGTCTGACTCGAGCCGGCGGGCGCGCTCATCCTCCGTATCCTCGCGCTCCGCCGCGGAGATCCGTTGAGCGAGCCAGCCCCTCAGCGCGGTGACGCCGAGCCGTTCTGCGCTCGCCGCGCGGAACAACAGCTGCGCGAGATGGCGAATGTCGGTCAGCCGCCGCTCGCCGTCGGTTGAGGCAAGCATGCGAGCGGGAAGATCCTCTCCGAGCATGATCGTCTCGACCAGGGCGGCGACGCCACTCTCGCGCAGCACCCGGCCCCAGTGGTGAAGGCGACGGTGCACCTCCTCCCAGTCCTGCTCGGGCGCGGAGGCGATCCGGTCGGCGTCCCACCCGAGAAACGGCGTCAGTGCAGCCGTGCGCGCGCGGAGCGTCGACGCGGGCCGCTCGATCGCCTCGAGCAGCCGCAGCCAGTCCCGAGCGGAGGGGGTCGCGAACACGCTGCCCGCGCCGTTGATGACCGCCGGAACTCGAGCTGTGTGCAGCTCGGCACGGATCAGCTCAGCGTTCTTATTGGTGCGGACGAGCACCGCGATGTGCCCCGGCTCGATCGGCTCGTGCCCTGGCGAGTCCCCGCTCGGCGTGCGGTGCTCGATGCGGGCGCCCGATGACAGCAGCGCGACGATGTCCGCCGCGAGATCACGGGCGACGTGCTCTCGCGCTGAGCCCGCCTGGGCGAATCCCTTAGCCGTCAGCTCGATCGTCGATTCATCGCGGTGGGCAACGCGCACGCGCAGCGCCGCTGCGCTGGGAGCGCCGATCAGCCGCGGCGTCTGATGCGCGGGAGCCGCTGTGACTCGGCGATAGACGATTCCTGGATGCCCGAGCCGCGCGTCGCCGAAGAGGGCGTCGTAAGCGTCGAGCAGCGTTTGGTCGCTGCGGCGGTTGACCTGCAGGGTGGCGCGCGTCGACGCGGTGGCGGCGGCAACGAGGTACGCGTAGACATCGGCGCCGCGGAACGCGTAGATCGCCTGCTTGGGATCGGCGACGAGCACGAGCGTCACCCCGGCCGCCCCGAACGCGCGGTGCAGGATCTGCCACTGTACGGGATCGGTATCCTGAAACTCGTCCACAAGCACCACCCCGTAGCGGGAGCGCAGGCGCTCGGTCGCCGCCTCTCCGCTCTCCCCTCCCAGCGTGTCGTTCAGACGCGTCAGGAGATCGTCGTAGGTCATGATCGCCATCCGGCGCTTGCGCCGATCGAGCTCGTCGCGGACCGCACCGGCGAGCCGGAAGCGCATCGCCGCGGTGCTCTGCGGGTGCGCCTTGCTCGGCTCGAGCGCCGCGGTTGGGTTGAAGACGGCCGCCCGCGCGATCTCGAGCGCCTCGGCGCGATCGAACGGCGCACCACCGTGGCCCTGAAAGCGCCGGACGTAGAGATCACCGAGCACTTCCTCGATCAGATCCGTGACGTTCTCGACGAACGCCGTTCCGGGCTCCAGATCGCCGACGGTGCCGAGCTCGGCGAGCATCTCCTGGCAGAAGCCGTGGGTGGTGGCGATCGTCGCGGCATCGAAATCGGCGACGGCGCGAGCCAGCCGATCGCGCCGCAGCTGCACCTCCATGACGCCGCCGGTGGCCAGCAGGCTCACGACCGGGTCCGCACGGATGTCAGGTGCGCCGGCCAGGATCCGAGACAGCTCCTGCTCGCAGCCGACCAACCGCTCCCGGACGCGATCACGCAGCTCACCGGTCGCCATCCGCGTGAAGGTGATCAGGAGCAACCGCTCGAGCGGTGTCCCTTCGGCGACGTACCGTGCCGCCAGCGCCGCGATCGCGTACGTCTTGCCGGTGCCGGCGCTCGCCTCGAGCACCGTCACTCCCGACGGAAGGGGACCGCAGAGGTCGAACTCGGCATACGTCACGACACCGCTCATTGGTCGCTGAGCACCTCGCGAGCGCACAGACCGTCCCACAGCCGCCGGGCGTAACGGCCGAATCGCGTCGACTCGGAGAGATCCCAGCCCTCCCCCACTTCGTCAGGGCAGGGAGCCTCGTCGAGCAGTTCCGCCAGAGTGGTGACCCCGCCGAAGACGACGAGGTGTTCGGGGTCTCGGTCCTCCCTGTCGAAGCGGTATGCGCTCTCCCACACCCGTCGGGCGGCGGCGTCGGCGCTACCGCCGGCGACAGCCGCCTGCGCGTAGGCGGCCGATGCTTCGCAGGCCAGCGGCAGCGGCTCGCGCATGCCGCGGTCATGGAGATCGAGCAGCACGGCGAGCTCGGCGAGCGCCGCGTCGCGTCGCGCGGCGGGAGCGCCCGCGAGCGAGGGGATCCGCGCGAGCGTCACCTCCTCTCGGTACGCATCCGCGCGCGCGCGGCCCACCACCGCCGAGTCGAACGGCTGCTCCGGCCGCGCGGCAGTGAGTGCGAGCAGCCTCACCCATGCCGCCAGCCGGTCGCGCGGCTTCACGCGCGCATACGAGACCTTGCGGATCGTCCCGCCGCACACGCCGGGCACCGTCCCGGCGAGCGTGCGCCCGTCGGGGAGCGGCAGGTTGACGTCGAGCGACAGCCACTCACCGTCGCCCAACGTCCGCGCGGCGGCAGCGATCTGCTGCACGATCGGGCGCACCTCGGCAAGCACCGGTTCAGCGAGCATTCCTGGTGGTAGCGACCCGCGGGCGAGCTCAGCCTGGACGCAATCCTCGAGCGTCGCACCGGCGAGTACGCCGTCGAGCAGCCGCTGGCCTACCCCCCACCTGCCGAGGCCGTCAAGCTCGATGGGCAGCTCATCCTCGACCTCGTCGGCGAACTCTCGGACGCTGATCCCGAGCCGCCCGCGCAGGAACGCGCGCGCGGGGTGTTCGACGAACCGCACGAGGTCTTCGAGCTCGATCAATGAGTTGTCCGTCGGTGGTAGCGGCCCCGAGAGGAATCGAGCCGGGTCCGTACGCGCTCCGGTCAGGGCACGGGCGCCGTCGAGCGCCACCGGGTCAAAGCTCCACGGCCACCCGGCCACGAACAGTCCTTCGGTGAAGTTCCGTGGGTCGAAGGGCTGGAGCGGATGATGCACGAGCACGTGCGCGCGAGCAGGGGCGTGCACGCCGCTGACCGTGCGATCGACCGTGTCAAGCAGCTCACCGACGGGAACCGCCGGAGGCCGCGGAAGGTTGGTGCGCTCATCGCTGCCCGTGTAGGTGATGATCAGCCGCTCCGTGGCGGCGAGCAGAGCGTCGAGGAGCATCTGCCGGTCCTCGGTGCGCGGGTCGCGATCCCCGACGTGTGGGTCACTGAGCATCAGGTCATCGCCGTCGCGGGGAGCCCGGCGCGGGAACTGGCCGTCGTCGAGGCCGAGGACGCAAACGATGCGGTGCGGGACCGAGCGCATCGGCACGAGCGTGCAGATCGTCAGATGCCCGGTGCGGAAATTCGCCCGTGTGGGGCGACCGCGCAGCCGATCGGCCAGCACGGCTCGGACATCGGCCAGCTCGAGCGCCACGTCACTCACGTGGGACTCCTGGCTCGCGGCGGCGAGCACATCGTCGAGGACACGCTGGAGCTCGCGGCGCTGCCAGGAGTCGCGCTCGCTCGTCGCGGTGAGCGTGTCGGCGGCGCCGGCGATCGCCGTGGCCCACTGGGCGATCGGCTTGGTGCCGGCCAGCGCGTCGACCGCCGTCTGCACCCGGTCGACATATTCCGCGAAGCGCCCGGCGAGATCGATTGCGCCACTCTCCACGTCGTCCAACGGGAGCACACCGCCGACCAGCCGACGGTCCTCCTCGGTCATCGCCACCCCGAGCAGGACGCGGTCAAGCCCCGCGCGCCATGTGCCGTTGGGCAGCACGTCAAGCTTGAACGGCTCCCGATGCGGGGCGTCGAGCCCCCAGCGGATCCCGCTCGCCACCACCCAGTCCTGCATCCGCGCGACGTCGTCGTCGTCGAAGCCGAATCGGCGGCGGACGGGCTCACGGTCAGCGAAGTCGAGCAGTTGGGACGCGGTCGCGCGCTGATCGGCCAGTTCGAGCAGCTGGGAGATCACCCCGAGCACAGGATTGGTCTGGCGCAGCGAGCGATCGGCGAGCCTGACTCGGAGGTCCGGCAGGCGCTTGCCCTCGAGCTCACGGTCCTCCCCGTCGACGGGCCCCTCGACCCGGCCCGCGCCGAAGGTCGCCTGGATCAGAGGTGCGAACGTATCGATGTCCGGGCACATGACGATCACGTCGCGCGGCTCGAGCGTCGGGTCCTCCTCGAGCAGGTGCAGGACGGCATCGCGCAGCACCTCGACCTGCCGCTCGCGTCCGTGGCAGGCATGCACCTGGACGCTGCGGTCAGATGGCTCGAGCGATGGACGCGCGTCCGGCTCGCCCGGCAGCGGCGGCCCCGGCGCCTGGCGGTCCTCTCGGACGTCGGACTGGATCAGCTCGAGCAGCGTCGTGGGCCGAGGCGCGAGGGGATAGTGCTGATCATCGCTCTCGCCGGCGGCGGCGAGGACGAGCTGAAGCTCGCGCGCGTCGCGGCCCCATGACGCGAGCAGCCGATTGGCCGGCAAGAGATCCGTCCGATCCTCACGACGGCGGACGACCGGCGCTCCAGCCTGCAGCGCCTCGCGCACCTGCTCCCAGAGGGTTGGTGATGGGTGCAGGACGAACAGATGCACGTCGCGCGCGCCCGCGATCGCCGCGAGCACATCGAGGTAGCTGCGCGGTATCCGCGTCAGCCCGAACAGCGACACGCGCGCGGGGAGATCGAGCAGCCGCGGGTCCTCGCGGATCCGCTGGCACGCCACGTCCAGCCGCTCGGCGGGGCTTGGCCGGCCGATCCGCTCCCGCAGCCGGCACCACAACTCGGCCTGCCACGCGACCTCGGGTCGTTCGCTGCCCTCGCGGTCCGCCCAGCCGCGAACCATCTCGGGTCGATGCACGCCATAGCGATCGAACAGGTCGGCGATCCGGCGGACGACGCCAAAGCGGCGCGTCGGGTCATCGGGATCGCCCCGCGCCCCCTCCAGGTGGGCGGCGAGCGTCGCCAGCCAGGGCTGCTCGAGACACTGATCGACGACCTCCAGCAGCGGCCAAACGGATCTCTCGGCCGGCCACGGGTCGTCGTCGCGATCGAGCCCGGTGGCGCTGGCCAGCGCGCCCAGCACCAGTCGGCCGGGGAACGGGAACTCGATGTTCGCGCACACGCCGTCGAAGCGGTCAGCGGTGGCGCCGAGTCGCGTCGAGAGCCGCTGGCTCAGCCACCGCTCGATGCCCCGGGTGGGAACGGCGACCACTTCCGAGGCGAACGGGTCCGTTAGCGGCGTGAGCAGCGTCTGCGCGAGGCCGTCCGCCAGGAGATCGGCGCGCTCGGCTCTATGGACGTGGAGCACTCAGAATCAGCCTCATGGGTGAGTCATATCTGTATCTCATCCTCCAGAGCATGCCTCGCCGGGATGTTCACCGTCGCCTGCGAGCAACGCCAAGGCCCCGGCGCATGCCGGGGCCCTCGGCGCTTGTCGGACTCTTGGCCTCGGTTAGTGGCCGACGATGATCTTCGCCTGCATCCAGGGATGGACGACGCACATGAAATAGAGCGTCGTGCCCGGCTTCGCCGTGACCGTCAGCGTCACCTTGGCATGCTGGACCGGCGCGATGAAGGGCGAGTCGCCCGGCCCCTCGACGTTCGGCGGCGTGTTCGTGCCCTTGCCGTTCTCTACGACAGGAACGTGTGCGGCCCATCCGACGCCGCGAGGTTGACGATAACCCATCTACCCTGGGTTGAAGTGAGCGATTCCGAGCGACCTGCCCGCAGCCCCACGGCCGCGGCGAGCGCGATCCGCGCAACCACCATCGACGCCCCGAACGAGCGATGGTTCTGCATGCCGTCTTCCCCGGTGTTATTGCCCTCGCCCTGAGCCTCCACCATCAGGGCAACGTTAGTCTCCTCCAGCTACGCCGACCAGTCAAGCGCTCGACCGAGAACCGCGTCGGCGAGCCGCGGGTCTAGTATCCGCCCTTGGGGCGCGCACGGCGACTCGTGACGCCAAAGCCACTGGAAGAGGTTTCACATGAAGCGAACCATCGGGACGCGCAGCCTGGCTGCGTTGGCCGTGTCGGTCATCGCGTTGGTGCTGATGGCTACCGGGACATCGGGCGCGACGACGACGCGATCTCACGTCACGTCAACGGCGCGAGGCCATGTGACGACGTCAGGCGCGGTTACGAGGACGTTCTCGTTCATCGGCAAGCCGAACTCGAAGACCATGACAGTGCTCAACATCGACGGGCTGTTGATCAACGCGCGCTGTGACTCGCACGGCAGCCCGGTGATCTTCGCTTTCTCGAGCGCGAGCAACGCCGATCTGTTCGGGCGCATCTTCGACGGGCAGGGTCGGATCCACATCGTCAAGAACAGTGCATTCACCAAGACGAGCAAGGGCGTCGCCCTGTACTCCAACAGCGGGGATTACGACTCCACGGGAACAGTGCTGTTCGAGGATTCGGACGGCAGGGTCGTGACCGTCAACTACGCGTTCGACAACGCCACGACACTCACGCGGACGAACGTCTGCACCGCGTACGGGTCCTACATCGCAACCTGACGAACCGGCTCCGGAGCGCTGCGCGGGAACGGCTAGGACCCGCGCAGCGCCACCCAGCGCTCGATCAGAAACCGGGCGATCGACACGCTCGGCGGCAGCAGCAGCTCGGGATTGCGCCCGCCGAGCGCGTCTCGCACTGCGTCCACCGGGAACCAACCCACCTCCTCGAGCTCCCCATCGCGCGACTCCGGCTCACCCCCGTCCGATTCCGCGTGGAAGCCGAGCATCAGGGAGGCTGGGAACGGCCAGGGCTGGGAGCTGACGAACACCGGGTCGCGGGCAAAGATGCCCGACTCCTCGTAGACCTCGCGCACGACGGCCTCCTCGACCGACTCGCCCGGTGAGACGAAGCCGGCGAGGACCGACAGACGCCCGCGCGGCCAGCCGGCGCGGCGGCCGAGGAGCAGGCGGCCATCATGCTCGACGGTCATGATCACGCACGGATCGGTCCGCGGGAAGTGATTGGCCCCGCAGCGCGGGCAGTGACGCGAGTAGCCCGCCTCGGCGATGGCCGTGCCCGCGCCGCAGTTGGCGCAGAACCGATGCCGGCGGTGCCAGTTGAGCAGCGCGATGACATAAGCGGCGAGGCCGGCTTCGGGGTGCGACAGGAGAGCGCCGGCGTCCCGGAGCGTCACCAGCCGGCCGTCGGCCAGAACGCGAGAGCGCACGTGAACCGGGCGCGTGTCGAGGTCACCCGCAAACAGCGGCGCGCCGTGCTCGAGTCCGAGCAAGATCGCGTCCTCAGGCGACTCGGGCAGGACCGCCGCGCGCAGCAGCGCCGAGGCGCCCCCGCTCCCGCCGTCGACCACGACCACGCAGTCGCTCCCGGCCAGCACCATCCGCGCGAGCGGATCGCGAAGCAGCTGCTCCACCCGAACCGGATCCTTGCGCTCGTTCGATGCCCGATCCAGGGGCATGCCGGTGAACCGTGGGTCGGTGGGCCTGCGGACGGGGATCGACATCGGCTCTCGTACAAGCGTACGAAAGCCCGCCCCCGACCCCAGCCGGTGCGGCCGCCCGGCTCGGCGCCGCTCAGGCCGCCAGCGCGTGTCCAGCCAAGCCCCGGCTGGCATATCCGAAGGGGTCCCGGAACGCAGCGAGTGCGTCCGCCGGATCCACCTCGAGCGCAAACAGCCCGCCGTAGAGCTCGTCCTCGAGCGCGACCGACACGCGGTTTGTCGGCCGATGCCACAGCAGCCTCACGTCGAAGCCGTCGCCGGTCCGACGATCCAGCTCGCGGACCGCGATCTCGGAAGTCGTGCGCATGATCGTGTCCTCCTCCTGTCCCATCTGGTGCTCGAATCGTTCCGAGAACCAAGACCGCCCAGCGGCCCGAAATTCATCGAGCGCCGACGGATCAGACGAGGGTCAGCCGCTCGGGCTCGGAGACCCGCCCGCCGCGCCGAGCATCCGCCGGCCCAGGACCCACCGCCCGCCCCGACTCACCCCCCGGCCAGCGCCGCCTCCAGCACCTGCCGCGCGATCGGCGCAGCGGTCGCGCCGCCGAACCCGGCACCCACCAGCATCACCCCGACCGCGACCTTCGGGTTCAGCGCCGGGGCGAAGGCCACGAACCACGCGTCGGAATCCTTGGGATTACTGGAGTTCGGAACCAGCTCGGCCGTTCCGGTCTTGCCCGCCACGGTCACACCGGGGATGGCGGCCGCGGTGCCGGTGCCGGACTGGACGACGCCGATCATCATCGAGCGGACCTCGTGCGCGACCTCGGGCGAGACGACCTGGCGCGAGACGATCGGGTCGATGGTCGTGATGCGGGGCCGAATGCGGCGGCCGTCGTTAGCGATCGTGGCGCCCGCGCTGACCATTTCCAGCGGCGTGGCCAGGTCCTTGTCCTGGCCGATGGCCGCAGCGCCGACGGCGAGATCGTCCTTGAGCTGCGACGGCGGTGAGATCGTGCTCGGCTTGGCGGCCGGAATCCGGGGTTGCTCGTCGAATCCGAACGCGCGCGCGCCGGCCACGAGCCGCCGGGCACCGAGCCTGGCGCCGAGCGGGGCGAACACCGAGTTGCACGACACGATGAACGCCTGGGTCAACGTGCCGCCGCAGACCTCCCCGCCCGCGTTGCGCAGCTGTACGCCCGCGAGTGTCGCGGCAGACGCGTCCGGGAACGTGGTCGACGGCGTCGCCACGTGGTCCTGGAGCGCGGTCGAGACGGTGATGATCTTGAACGTGGATCCCGGCGGCTGAGGCGCGGACACCGCAAGCCCAGCGGTCGCCAAGACGGCGCCATCACTCGGGCGCATCACCGCCACGCCGCCCAGCTGAGCGCCGAGCGCGCTCGCCGCCGCCGCCATCAATCTGGGCTTGATCGTCGTCGTGAGCGATCGGCCGCCCACCTCGGGGACGCTGGCGATGACCCGCTTGCCGAACAGCAGCTTCTCCGAGGGGTGACCGGCCAACCGGCGGTCGTAGATGCGCTCGAGGCCGGTCGGCTTGGGCCCGGCCGTCCCGGAGATCCCGGCGCCGAGAGCGGTGGCGTCAAGCGGCGTGCCATCGGCGGCCAGAATCGAGGCGCGCTGCGGCTGTGGGCCGGAGATCCTGTGCACCACCTCGCCCCGGTGCAGGCCGGGCAGGCGCAGGGATGGATTCCAGTCCACGCCCGCGGTCCTGTCGCTGCCCGAGACCGGGAGCACGATCGTTCCGGCCAGCGTCCCAAAGTCCAGCGTCCCGACCCGCACCGCGACCGGGATCCCGCCACCGTTCTCCTTCCCGACCTTGACGATGCTCACCGTGCGCACCCCGGCGGCCCGATACGCGCTGCGGTAGGACGCGGTGAATCGAGCCTGGGGATAGGCCGCTCGGGCGCTCGGCGTCAGCGCCTGCCACATCGTCGCCCACTGGGCGCCCGCCCACGCCGTCGTGTAGCGCTGGGCGGCGGCGCGCCGGCCGGCGTCGTTACCCGTCAGAGCACGGGACAGCAGCACGCCGCCCACGACCACGGCCGCCAGCACGACCAGCACGGCCAGGAACCGGAGGACGCCACCGAATCCACGACCGCCGCCGGCCCGCCGCCGGCGTCCCCCGGGACGGCGCCGCCGGGAACGCGACCGGCTGCTGGCCTGCAGCACCGATCCGGCGCGGGGACGGGGCGAGGACGAGCTCGAGCGACGACGAGCCATGGATACCCTTTGTACTCGACTCGGGTGACGGGACGGTGAGGCGGGGGTACGACTAGGCGTCCAGCGCTTGGGTCAGATCCGCCCAGAGGTCGTCTACGTCCTCGAGTCCAACGCTGAGACGGAGCAGGCCCGGCGGCACCCGGTCGCCCTCCCAGCGGGCGCGCGCCTCGAGCGTCGAGGCGACGCCGCCGAGACTGGTGGCGTTCTCGATCAGCCGCAGCGAGCGCTCGACGTGCTCCGGGTCGGCGACGTCGAAGGAGAGCAGCGGGCCGAACGCCGACACGTAGCGCGCGGCGACGGGATCCCGGAGCCCGGGGTAGCGCACGCGCTCGACGGCCGGGTGGTCCGCGAGCCGACGGGCGAGTTCGAGCGCGCTCGCCGACTGGTGCGCGACCCGCAGCGCGAGCGTCTTGAGTCCGCGCAGCAGGAGCCACGCCGGATCGGGCGCGGCGACGATTCCCGTGGTGGTCCGGAACGCAGCCAGGCGGGCGGCGCTCTCCGGACGCGCGCAGCTGACGACGCCGACGAGCGCATCATGGTGGCCGGCGAGGATCTTGGTCCCGCTGTGGAGCACGAAGTCGGCGCCGTGCTCGAGCGGGCGGAGCAGAAGGGGACTGAGCACCGTGTTGTCGACCACCACGAGCGCGCCGTCGGCATGGGCCTTGGCAATCGAAGCGTCCAGGTCGGGGAATGTCATCAACGGGTTCGAGCACGGCTCCAGCCAAACGAGGTCCGCCCGCGGCGGCGGACCGGTCTGATCGAACGTCAGGAGCTCCAGAGCCCAGCGACTCAGCTCCTCGCGCAGCAGCCCGACCGTTCCGTAGTAGCCGCCCTCGGCGACCGCCACGGTGGTCCCCGGTTGCAGCACCGCGAGCAGCAAGCTGGTCACTGCGCCCGTCCCGGAGCCAAACAGGACCGCCTGCCCTCCCTCGAGCTCGCCCAGCAGCCGCTCCGCCTCGAGCCCCACGGGATGGGCCACGCGCTGGTAGAACGTCGGCCCCGGCGTCGCGTCGACGTAAGGGTGGATCGTGGCGCGATCGAGCGGGGGGACCTGGCCACGCGCGAGCAGCGTCTCCCTCTTCATCGGCTGCAGGTTAGAGCCTGTTCGAACCTCCGCTCGGCCACAGCCGCATACGCTGGTCTCGTGCGCGCCGCGATGATCCTCGCCGCCGGTCTCGGCACGCGGCTGCGGCCGATCACCGATCAGGTGCCCAAGCCGCTGGCCCCGGTGGGCAATGTGCCGGTCCTCGGGCGTCATCTCTCAGCGCTCGCCGCGATCGGCGTGCGGCGTGTCGTGGTCAACGCCAGCCACCTGGCTGCGCAGATCGAGCGGTTCGTCGGGGACGGGTCGGCGTGGGGCCTGGAGGTGATCGTCTCACCGGAGCGCGAGCCCGCGGGAACCGGCGGCGGGATCGCCCGCGCCCGCGCGTGGCTGCAGGACGAAGAGGAGTTCTTGGTCGTCAACGCCGACGTCGTCCACGGCTACGACCTCCGGTCCGTCGCCGCCCGGCGTCGGGCGTCCGGCGCGGACGCCGTCGCGGTCATCCGACGCACCGGCGCCCGCTTTCCCGCGGCTGTCGGGGTCGATGACACCGGTCGCGTGGTCTACGTGCCGGGGCTCGAGACGCCCGCCGGCGAGCCGGTCGACTTCGCCGGGATCCACGTCCTCACGCCCGCAATCTTCGAGCACCTGCAGCCCACGGGCTCGATCTTCGTCGATGGGTATGCGCCGCTGATGCGCTCGGGAGGGCTCGTCGTCGCCTACGAGGAACCGGACGCGTCGTGGTTCGACGTCGGCTCGCCCGCCGGTCTGCTCAATGCGAACGTCGCGGCGGCGCGCGCCCACCCGCGGCTCCCACACGAGGCGGTCGCGAACGCCGCTGTCACGCCACCCGTCCTGATCGCCGAGGACGCGATCCTCGCCCCGGGCTGCGCCGTCGGCCCTGACGCGGTCGTGGGTTCGCGTGCCCGGATCGGAGCCGGGGCCCGCATCGTCCGCACGGTGGTCTGGCCCGCAACGCAGATCCCGCAGGCGACGACCCTCGACGGGGCGATCGCGTATCCGGGCGGCGTGCTTCTCGCGGACGAGTTGCGACGGCCCGCCTGATCAGGTATCACGCGGGGGGCCAAATGTTTCACCGCCGCCATCCCGCCCGCAACATCGAGATCCGCTCGCTGCTCGACACGTTGTTCGTGTCGGCGGTGGCGACGATCCTGATCATCCGTCTGCAGCTGTGGGCCACGCACTATCCGAAGCTCGGGGGCGGGAGACTGCACATCGCCCACCTGCTGTGGGGCGGCCTGGCGATGCTGGTGGCGGTTGTGGTCCTGCTGTCGTTCCTGGGCCGGGGCCGGCGACACACGGCGGCGGTGCTCGGGGGCATCGGGTTCGGGTTCTTCATCGATGAACTCGGCAAGTTCATCACCACCAACAACGACTATTTCTTCCGGCCGGCGGCGGGGATCATCTACGTCGTGTTCATCGTGCTGTTCCTCGTCATTCGCTCGCTGGGGTGGCGTCACCGCTTCACCGCGCAGGAGTGCCTGGCCAACGCGCTGGTACTGCTGTCCGAATCCGCACACCGCGACCTCACCGAGCGTGACCGGGCGATCGTGCGCCGGCTGCTCGCACACTCGCCGCACGACGAGCCGCTCGTCGGACCGCTGACCGATCTGCTCGACCGGCTCGAGTGCAAGCCGGTGCCGCCGCCCGGGCGGCTCGTCCGCGCCGGGCGTCGCGTACGGGCCTGGTACTTCAGTGTCATGGAGGAGCCCTGGTTCTCGATGCTCCTCGTGGCCGTGTTCGCGACACTGGCGGCGCTGACGCTGGTCCAGCTCGCTCTCGCCGTCAGCCACGTGGTCAACGACCACCAGCAACTGCACGTGATCTCCGTCGTGGGACTCGCCTCGTCGCTCGTGGCCAGCGGGATGATCGTGATCGGGCTCGTTCGTCTGCGGGACTCACGGATGGAGGCCTACCGGTGGTTCGACCACGCGCTGCTGCTCCAGGTGTTCTTCACCGAGGTGTTCGCGTTCCTCGAGAACCAGTTCGGCGCCGTGTTCGGCCTCCTGCTCAACCTCGCGCTGCTGCTCACGCTGCGAGCGATGATGCACGCGGAGTGGCACCACGCGCTGTACGGTGCCGACGCACTGGAGAGCACCCTGGAGCCGCTCCCCTCGCCCGCCCCCACCCTTGCCGTCACGGAGAGCTAGGGCCGTGCGGTTCCTCGTCCTCTGCCGCACCAAGCCCGACGTCACCCGCGAGCAGATCGCGCCGCACGGACCCGAGGAGATGGCGGCGTTGCAAGCGCTGAAGGCGGCGGGCGGACTGCTCCAGGCGTACTCGCCGGGCGGTCCCGGGGCAGTGCTGATCCTCGACGGCGAGCGCTCCTCGGTCGATGAGGCGATCGCGTCGCTGCCGCTGATTCAGGCCGGGCTGATCGAGGCCGACGTCACCGAGCTCCATCCGTTCCCGGGGTTCTGAGCGGCCGATGGCGGGCGACGACCGCCCGGGGTCGTCGAGCGCGACCGTAACGTGATGCGGCTGCAGCGCGAGCCGGCGGCTACAGATCCTCCAACTGCGCTTCCGCTTGCGCGTGCGCCGCGAGCGCCGCCTCGGCCTCCGTGCGCGCCTGCGCCAGCTCCTCGTCGGCCACGGTGAGCGCGTCGGCGGCCTGCTCGCGGCGCTTCTCGGCGGCGCGGAGGGTGCGGTCGGCGGAGGCAGCGGCGCGCCGCGTCTCGGACTCGGCCACGCGGGCTGCCTTGAGGGCCGCTCTGCGCTCGCGCTCAAGCCGCTTGGCTTCGGCGCGCCGCTCGGCTTCGGCGCGCTTATCGGCCGTGTCGTCCTTCGCCACGCTCGGCTTGGCGGCTGCGCCGGGCCGCCGACCCACGCGCGCGGCCGCGGTCGCCGGCGCCGCCCCGGACAGGCCGTCCCCGAAGCCGACGTGCTTCAGCTCACGCTCCAGCCGACCCGCTCGCACCTGCTCGCGCGCGTCGTCGTCGAGCGCGGCTGCGCGCAGGGTGCCCGCGACCAGCTCGAGCGTCGCGGGGGTCGAGCTGTACCCATCGGAGGTGAGCAACCCTCCGGCAGCCTGCATCAGGACGTCGACCGCTTCCCGCTCGCGTTCCGCGGCGCCGCGCAGCGCGCGGGCGTCTCCGCGACCGGCCAGCAGCTCAGCCTGGGTCTCACGCAACGCGTCGCCGGCGTCGAACAGATCGTCGAGCGCGCGCCGCTGCGTGCGCACGAGTCGGTTCACCGCCCAGGCAGCGACCGACGGCTTGCGCAGGGCGGCCACATCGGCGGCCTGGCCGCGCTGACCGCCGGCCCGGAGCTCGCGCGCGAGCGCGATCCGCTCGGGCACGAAGCGCTCGAGCGGCAGGCCGTAGAGGTCGTCGACGTGCACCCCGTCATCTTGCCGCCTGAGATCGGCCGGCGCTACCGGTCAGAAGCAGGTCCGACTAGACGGACGTGCCCTCCCCGGCCTGCTTCACGGAGCAGCCGAGGTTGTTTGCCTCAGCAGCCCCGTCAGCCCATCGACATCCGCCACCGTCACCGTCAACTCCGGATGGGTCAACCGACCCGTCGGCTCCATCCCCGGCACTTTCTCGCGGAAGGTGACCAGCACGCCGCGGTCGCCGTTGGTCGCGAACGTGAGTCCGCGGTCGGTGACGCCGAGCCGTGCCGGTCCCGCCGTCTTCCAGAACGCGTACGGCCCGGTCACCTCGACGGCGGCGATGTTGGCGAGCGGCGTGCGGACACGCCAACGGCCGAAGTGGGCTTCGAACCGCTCATCGCCAACCTCGACCCAGGCACTCTCCGGCGTCACGCCGAACAGCCGCGACAAGCGCTGATAGCTCGGGTCAAATTGAAACTCGAACCGTGGCACGTCACGCGAGACTATCGGCAGTGACACCTGCGGACGGGTGCAGCAGCGGTACAACCGGCTCCCACCCACCCCGCAGCACCGCTACCAGGGACCGGGGCGTGATCACCACCGCCCCCTCCCCCACCGGACGCCGCACCCGATCCACATAGCCACCGGGCATCCACCGCAAGAACTCCCGGCCGACCACCACCCACGGCACCCCGTCACGCAGCACGAAGACGCCATCAGGGAGTCCGCCCACCCCCGCTTCGTGAAGCAGGCGAGCCCCACCCGGCACAACCCGCTCTCCGTGCAATGCCGCGTCCACAGCATCCGCCCCCCGCACGCCAGGATGGAGCTCCGCCCACACCGCCATGAACCGGTCGTAGTCCGCCCTCCGGCACAGCGCACACGGACGATGCCCGGCCGCGAGCGCGGCCGCCTCGTCGAGGAAGAAGAGCTCGGTGAACCGGCCCGGCTGCATCAGCGGCGCGCGATGCCGGCCGCGGAACTGCAGCCGGCAGGCGATCCACCGCTTGACGGCCCAGCTCCGGCGGATCTCGCCGCGCGCGTCGTGCAGGCACCCGCGGTTGCCGTAGACGAGCCCGCGCTCCGGGACAGAGATCAATTCCCCCATCGGCGTAACCCGGTTGCGCAGCGGCACACCGCCACACTAACCCACGACCGCCCAGCACTCGGAGGCCCAGCGCCGCCTCGAACCTCGCCACCCGCTCCGAGCGCTTCCGGGGCGCGGTCAGCGTCGCCTCGAGGTCCACGCGATCACTCGCGCAGCGCGGGTCGCCGCAGATCCGATCACTCCCGGCAGTCAGGGTCAGCCCCCCGCCGACCTCTACCCAGCGCCCGCGCCCACCTCAGCCGCCGGTTCAGCACCGCGATCACGGGCTCGGCCTCCGCCTCGGCGCCGCGCGACATCCGCCTGAGGAGACCGTAGATGTGCACGCTCGAGCCGTCGGTCGTATACGCCCGCACCCTTCTGTCGATCCCGGCGCCCAGCCCGAAGTGGTCGATCTCGTCCCAGCGCAAGCGCACGTGACGGACGGGGTTGCGGATCAGGACGCCGTGGCGATCGCAGACGACGCCGCCTCGGGCGAGCCGGAGTAGGAAGAAGAGCGGGACGGGGAGCGTCGCCGCGAGGATCAGCAGCTTCA
Organism: uncultured Solirubrobacteraceae bacterium; assembly: GCA_963816005.1. Taxonomy (GTDB): domain Bacteria; phylum Actinomycetota; class Thermoleophilia; order Solirubrobacterales; family Solirubrobacteraceae; genus Palsa-465. The sequence continues at coordinate 42,018 of CAWFKF010000093.1, forward strand.
CGCCGGCCGGGACCGTCGGGCTGATCATCGTGCGCAGGAGCGCCAAGCTGCCGAACAGCAGCAGTCCGAGTCCGGCGCCGATGTTCCAGCCCGCCACGGGTTGGTTCAGGAACACCTGCCGGTCGGCGCGCTCCACGGGGCGCGCGGCGGTTCGCACGTCCACCGGGGCAATCCGGCGCGTTCCCGGGGCAAGGCCGACCTGGCGCTGAGCGCTCATCGCCCACGTTATCGGCGGCTCGCGTCCACACCTGGACCGTAGTTGGCCGCCGGCCGAGCGCCCTACCGGAACAGACTGCGCCAGCAGCGGAAAGTCAGCGGCGCGTACACGGTGCCGTCGGCGGTCGGGCGGGCACCGAGCGCGGGCGAGCACCCATACGCCAGCCACCGCACCCATCGCGAGCAGCAACCGCAACCGAATCCGTTGGCCGATCATCGCCGCAAGGCTGCTTCGGCTGCGCCGGGGCAGCCCGGGTAGAGTGCCCGGCAATGCCCAGCCCGGAACTGACGCTGCACGTGCTGCCGCCGTCGCACCCCTGCATGACGGTCGAGGCGGCGTTGCGCCGCAAGGGGCTCGCGTACGAGCGCGTCGTCCTCACCCCCGGACCGCACGTCGAGGAGATGCAGCGGATCTACGGCGAGGGCCATTCGACGGTGCCCGGGCTGCTGATCGACGGCGAGCCGGTGCACGGCTCGAGGCCGATCCTCGCCCGGCTCGAGCAGATGGTGCCCGACCCGGCGCTGTATCCCGAGCCGATCGCCGACGCGGTGCGCGAGGCCGAGCGCTGGGGCGACGAGGAGCTCCAGGATCTGGGCCGCCGGCTGCCGTGGGGCGCAATGCACTTCCGGCCCGAGGCGATGGAGATGTTCGGCGGCGGCGAGCCGCTCGACGGCCCCGGAACCGACTTCGCGATCAAGTACGTGCACGTGTCGTGGCGCTACCACAAGATCAGCGCGGCGCGGCTGTACGACGACCTCGCCGGCCTGCCTGCAAAGCTCGATCACGTCGACGACCTCGCCGAGCAGGGGATCATCGGGGGCGAGTCGCCGACGGCTGCCGACCTGCAGATCGGGGCCACGCTGCGGGTGCTGCTGACAGTGGGCGACTTGCGCCCGCTGCTCGACGGGCGGCCGGCCGAGCGCATCGCGCGTCACTGGTTCCCCGATTACGGGGGCGAGATCCCCGCCGGTGCCTACCCCGCCGGCTGGGTGCCGGACCGCGCGAGATAACCCTCCTTCCCGCGCGCCCCGGCTCACGCGACAATTCGCGGATGGAGGAAGCCGAGATCACGTCGGGGACCGACCCCGTCGACACGCCCTCGGGGACCGAGCCGGTTCACGCAAGCGCTGACGGAGCCGGGACCGCTGACGGAGCCGGCACCACCGACGGAGCTGAGCCCGCGACCGCCAGCCGCGGCTTCTCGGAGCGGACGGCGTGGGCGCGCAACCTCGAGACCCCGCTGCGCCAGTTCCTGCGCACGCAGACCGGCAGCGCCGCGGTGCTGCTCGGTGCGACGATCGCCGCGCTCGTGTGGGTCAACATCGACGCGACCTCCTACACCAAGGTGTGGAGCTCGAAGCTGTCGATCCAGATGGGGGGATCGGGCATCTCGCAGGACCTGCGCGGCTGGGTCAACAGCGGCCTGATGACGTTCTTCTTCCTCGTCGTCGGGCTCGAGGCCCGCCGCGAGTTCGACATGGGTGAGCTGCGCGATCGACGTCGCGTGACGCTGCCGCTGCTCGCCGGCCTGGGTGGGATGGTGGTGCCGATCGCGATCTACCTGGCGATCAACGCCGGCCGCTCCTCGGCTCACGGCTGGGGTGCCGCGATGTCGACCGACACCGCCTTCGCGCTCGGGATGCTGGCGCTCGTCGGCGGCCGCTTCCCCGGTCGCCTGCGCGCGTTCATGCTCACGGTCTCGGTTGTCGACGACGTCGTCGCACTGATCGTGATCGCCGTGGTCTACAGCGAACACGTGGCGCTGCGGGCGCTGCTCATCTCGATCGGGATCCTGGCCGTGCTGCTCGTCGTCCGCGCCGCCCGGATCCGCTTCGGCGCCGTGTACGTACTGCTCGGAGTCGCGGCCTGGGTGGCGATGTTCAAATCGGGCGTGGACCCGGTGGTGATCGGGCTGGCGATCGGCCTGATGACCTACGCCTACCCGGCCGACCGCGACCAACTCGCGCGGGCCACCGACCTGTTCCGCTCGTTCCGCGAACAGCCGACCCCTGAACTCGCACAGTCCGCCCGCGGCGGTCTGTGGTCGGCGCTCTCCCCCAACGAGCGTCTGCAGCAGCGGTTTCACCCGTGGACGAGCTACGTGATCGTGCCGCTGTTCGCGCTCGCCAATGCCGGCATCGCGATCAGCGGCAGCTTCCTGTCGAAGGCCTACGGCTCCCCGATCACACTGGGGATCCTGATCGGCTACGTAGTCGGCAAGCCGGTCGGCATCGTCGCGTCCGCGTGGCTGACCACAAGGCTGAGTCGCGGGAGAGTGCGACCGCCCGTGGGCTGGGCCGCGGTCACCGGGGCGGGCGCGATCGCCGGGATCGGGTTCACGGTCTCGCTGCTGATCGCCACACTGGCGTTCACCGGCGCCGAGCTCGAGGAGGCCAAGCTCGGGGTCCTGAGCGCCGCGCTGGTCGCATCGGGTCTGACCTGGTCCGTCGCCCGGGCGACCGCGCTGCTGCCCAAGCAGGCGCGGGTCCGGGCGTTGCTCGGCACCGCCGACGTGATCCTCGATCTCGACATGCCGGTCGATCCCGAGCGCGACCACCTCCGCGGCCCCGTGGACGCTCCGGTCACCGTGGTCGAGTACGGCGACTTCGAGTGCCCGTATTGCGGGCAGGCCGAACCGGTGATGCGCGAGCTGCTCGCCGACTCCGGCGACGTCAGCTACGTGTGGCGCCACCTGCCCCTCAACGATGTGCATCCTCGCGCGCAGCTGGCCGCCGAAGCGGCCGAGGCCGCGGGCGAGCAGGGGATGTTCTGGGAGATGCACGACCGGCTGCTCGACCACCAGGATGACCTGCGTCCGACCGAGCTCGCCCGGCACGCCCGGGAGCTCGGCCTCGACGTCGAGCGCTTCCGCGACGCCATGCGCCGGCACGTCGGCGCGGGACGGATCGCCGAGGACGTCGACTCGGCCGACATGAGCGGCGTGACGGGCACCCCCAGCTTCTTCATCAACGGGCGCCGGCATTACGGCGCCTACGACATCGACACGCTCAAGAAGGCCGCGAAGGGCGCCCGGGCGCGCGCTGAGATCACGGCGTAGTGCGCCTGCGCGCGGGCCGACCGGCGCGCCCGCGCGGGCCGCGCCCGCCCCTCCCCCATCCGTCCACATCGCCGCCGCTCCCCATGTGAGCGGCAGGGTGCCACCGATAGCCGGGATGAGCGTCGGGTGGGGACCAAGGCCTCACCCGACGCGGGATCTTCAACACCTGCGGGCGACTCGTGCTCCGCCGGCGAGCGCGGACGTGCAGCTGACCGCCTCGTCCTACTGGGTGCACGAGAGTCAGGGCACGCTCGCGGTGACGATCGCGCGGACGGATACGCAGGGGGACGAGTACATCCGCTACGGCGTCAAGGGCATGGATGCGCTGCCACTGGTGGACTTCGTGCCGGTGCCGAACACGGTTGCACACTTCGCCGACGGCCAGTCCACATACACGTTCACGGTCAGCGTGCTCGACCGGCACATGCGCGGACCGTCCGTGTCGGCCGATGTCTACCTGTTCGGCTCCTGGCCCTACCCGATGGGCGCCCAGCACGAGGCCACGATCCACATCCTGCGCGACGACGCGCTCGACCCCCGCTCGGCCACCAATCCGCTCGCGCTCTCGCCCGCGCCGATCAACGGCGACCCGCTCTCCGGTGCCCGCTTCTTCGTCGACCCCAACAACCTCGCCGCGACCGCGGCGCGCAGCCTGCAGGCGTCCAATCCGGGCTGGGCCCAGGCGCTGTCGGTGATCGCGGGCCAGCCGGAGACGCGGAGGTTCGGGGGCTGGGACGGCGATCACCCCGGCGCCGACGTCCAGTATTACCTCAGCCAGGCCCAGATCGCCGACCCCGGCGCGGTCCCTCTGATCGCAACGTACCGCCTCGTCGGCGGCCATTGCGGCAATCACGCCGACGGTCCCACCGACCAGGCCGCCTACAAACGCTGGATCGACGACTTTGCGTACGGGATCGGCAACTTCCGCGCCGTCCTGTTCCTGGAGATGGACTCGCTGATCACGACGGGGTGCCTGAGTCCCCAGGGCCTCCAGACCCGATTCCAGGAGCTCCGGTACGCGATCGGCCGGCTCGAGCAGGATCCGCACCTGGTCGTCTACCTCGACGGTGGCGCGGCCGATGCCGCGAGCTGGGACCAGACGGCATCCGGGCCGGGGTCAAGCAGGCCCAGGGCTTCTTCCTCAACTCGACCCACTTCGACTGGACCAAGAGCGAGCTCGTGTACGGGCAGCGGATCGCCCGCGCGCTCGGCGGCGTTCACTTCGTCGTGTCCACCGCCGTCAACGGGCAGGGACCGCTCGCGCCCACCAATCGCGTCACCGGCGGCAACGAGGTCCTGTGCGATCCGCCGGGCCGCGGACTCGGACCGCTCCCGACCGGGAACACCGGCTACCAATACGCGGACGGCTTCGCCTGGATCGGCAATCCGGGTCGCTCGGGCGGAGCGTGCCGACGCGGCGCACCGGGCACTGGCGTCTTCTGGGATGCCTACGCGGTCGGGCTCGCCCACCACGCCAACTTCAGCGTCACCGGCCCGCCCGGCGTGGACCCGATCCAGGTCACCGCGACCGGCACACGGGTGCGGCCCGTTCACCGCGCCGCGCCGCGCCGCCCGGCGGCGGAGAGCCCACCGAGCGCGCACAGCGCGCTGAGCCGCGTGGCGCTGTGACGCGGGGAACGACAGCCGCGGATGAGCGGATCTGGTCGGACCCGCCAGCTCGACGCCCCGGGATCCCGTCGCACCGGATTTCGTTCGTGCTTATCTCGACAAATCGGGACGCATCCCAGCGTCCTTGGGCAGGTAAGCACGGCATACATGCTTAGGCGGACAAGGTCGCTGCTCGCCGGGGAGGTTTGTCGACATATGCATCTCGACAATCCGGTGTATCGCGGATCCGCGGCCCGAACCGCGCCACCCGCGTCAAGCGTCCTGCAGCGCCCTCATCCGGCCCCTCCCAGCAGCCTGTATCCGCCCAAAGCTCAGACGCGTGCAAGGCTCAAAGCCCACCGCCAGCCCCCAGCCCCCTACTTCGCGTACACCGCGAAGAAGTCCCGGTCGTCCGGCGTCAGGTAGCGGCCGGTGCCTCGGGTCATGCCGGGGAGGAGGCTGCTGGGGTTGCCGGCGAACTGCTGGCCGTAGCTGATGAACGTGACCCAGTAGGAGTTGATGTCCAGCTCCATCGCCCGGACGGCGCCGGCGCGGATCAGGATCGCGGCCAGCGAGCCGACGGTCTGGTCGTTGGCGGCGGCGTAGATCAGGTTGCCGCGGGCGTCGACGCCGACGGCGGAGCGCCAGACGCGGACGGCGTTGCCGAGCGTGGCGCCCCATTCGGGCCCGTCGCTGAGGTTCGGGTTGGGCCGGCCGCCCTCCACGATCAGCGGCAGGTTCTGGCGGGCGAAGACGACGTTGCCCGGGGCGACGCCGCCGCCGGCCCAGGACTGGATGTCGACGCGCCCGTCGCTGTATCCCACGAACGTGGCCAGGCCCGGACGCAGCGGCGCGTACATCTGACCTCCGAGCGCGATCCCGCCCCCGCCCGAGTCCGAGAGCTTGAAGGCGCTGTTGAACGTCGCCAGCAGCCGGGCGCGCGTGTCGGTGGGGACCTCCATGCTGCCGCGCGGCAGCGGCACGGACGGCTCCTGGCGGCCGGGAATCCAGGCGATCCGGGCGGCCTGCATGTTGATCCAGGCCACGCCGGCGACCATCTGCGGGTAGTTCGGATCGCTGCGGAACTGGGTGACCAGCACCGGTGAGCCCGCCGCCGTCCAGTTCTCGGTCGGCGACCACACGCCCTCGCCGGGCAGCGACGGGGTGATGAGCGGCGCGATGTTCAGCGGGTGCACGGCCGAGACCGCGGGCGCGCGGACCTTGAGCGGCAGCGCCTTCAGCGGGCTCCCGCCGGTGGAGGGCGCCGTCAGCGTGTAGTAGAAGCCTTCCACGCTCGAGGCGATCCCGGCGGCGCCGTGGTCGCGCAGCCACTCGAACGAGCGGATCGTGAAGCTCGCGTTCGACGGTCCGGTCATCGTCGTCACGAACGAGATCGTGGTCGGCAGCGCGCACAGGAGGAGCGCAATCAGCGCGATCCGCTTGGCCCGCCGCCACGGGGTGAGCCGCGCTGGCAGCGGGCGCGGAGGACGCCGGGCAGAGGCGAGGGCGGCGGAATGGTTCGCGGGCATCAGACGGGAGCGCACCGTCACGGGCGGCTGCAATCCCGTTCGACCCCGGACGCCGTGTTCCTACCCGCGGGGGATCGGTAAACAAAGTCTCATCTCGCCGCAGGAAGGCGATCGCGCGCCGACGGTGAACCTTGTCGCGTGCCCGCCTCGCGTGCAGCACAGCCGGCCCGAGAGCGACCGTACGAGTTGCGCTCCCCCACGCGGCCCGCGACGCGGCCCGCGACGCGGCCCGAGAGCCGCCCCGGACGACCGGACACACGCCCCGGACGCCCGGACGCACGCCCCACACGCCCGGACACTCGGGCCGCCCGCCCCCGGCCCAGCCGCCCCAGCCAGGGCCCCGACCCCGTCGGCCGCGACCGCCGCCGCCGCCGCGAGCTTCACCGGCGCGCCCGCCGCCGCGACCTGCTGCAGGACGCGATCGCCGGACTGCTGCTGTTCCTCGCCGTCCTGATCACGACGCCGGGGCTCGGCGTGGTGGCGATCCTGGAGGGCCTGATCGTGCTGGCGCTGGCCGCCGGCTTCGCGATCCGGGCCCTCATCCGGCGGCGCCGAGCGCGGGTTGTCAGGCCGCCGCAGCGGCGCGCTCGCTCGTACATTCGTTGAGTCTCCGAATCGTTCACATCGGGTCGCCTGTTGAGGGGCTGACCCGGTCTACTGCGGCCGGAACCCACTTCAGGAGAGAGCAACTACATGCGACTTAAGACAGCCGTGCTCGCCACGGCCTGCCTGGCGATCTGCGCCGTTCCCGCGAGCGCGCTCGCCAAAGCCAAGCCCGCCACGACGTATTAGCTGTCGGTCGGCGACTCGCTGGCCGCCGGTGCACAGCCGAACGCGGCCGGGAACACGCTCGCCACGAACCAGGGCTACGCCGACTTCCTCTACAAGACCGAGAAGGCGAAGATCCCAGGGCTGAAGCTCAAGAAGCTCGGCTGCCTGGGTGAGAGCACCAGCTCGATGATCAAGGGCGGGCCGTTCTGCCGCTACGCGGGCACCCAGCTCGGCGACGCCGTCAAGTTCATCAAGACGCACAAGGTCGCGCTGATCACCATCGACATCGGCGCCAACGACGTCGACTTCTGCGCGACTGGCCTGAACATCAACGTGACGTGCCTCACGAACGGCGAGGCGTCGATCCGCACCAACGCGCCGAAGATCCTCGATGGGCTCCGCAAGGCTGCCGGGCCGAAGGTCAAGATCGCCGGGATGACCTACTACGACCCGTTCCTCGCCGACTACCTGATCGGCACCGGCGGCCAGGTGATCGCGAAGCTGTCGGTCGACCTCGCCAACCAGGTCAACGGCACCCTCGTGAGCGCGTTCAAGGCCAAGAACGTCAAGGTCGCCGACGTCGCCACGGCGTTCAAGACCGACGCCCCGTTCACGACCACCGGCACGCTCCACGGCAAGACGGAGCCGCTCGCGGTGGTCGACATCTGCACCTACACGTGGGAGTGCACAGCGCCCCCGCGCGGTCCGAACATCCACGCCACGACGCTCGGCTACAAGACGATCGCCGGCGTGTTCGCGGCCAAGCTGTAGACGCCGTAGGGACGCGCCCGCGACTCGAGCTCAAGGCGCGCCGGCACGTAGTGCCCGCAGGCCAGCTGACCTGCGGGCACGACGGCCCGCCCTGAGCGGCAAGGTAGTGGGGAGTGCCGGCGGGGGGGCGCGCCAGGCGAGGCTGCCCACTGGGGAACGCGCCAGCACGCCCCACTTGAGAGACTCGCCCGGATGGGCGCGAGCATCAAGCGGCGAGTCCAAGACTCAGCGTTTGGCGGACCGAGGCTGCAGCAATTCGGTGTGGATACGCTCCCCTTCGCAATGCCGATGCGCGTCCTGGCCGGCCTCCTCGCGACCCTCGCCTTCGCCGCGTGCGGATCCGCCATCCCCCCGAGCCCGCCGGTCCAGACCACGCCCTCCCCGGTCACGCATCTGCACGGGGGCGCAAGACCATCCCACATCGCCGTGATCGTGATGGAGAACAGCGAGTACGGCGACATCATCGGCTCGTCCTCGGCGCCCTACATCAACCGCCTCGCGGGCAGCTCTGGGCTGGCCACCGGGATGTACGCGATCGCGCACCCGTCGCTCCCGAACTACCTCGCGCTGACGGGCGGCTCGACGTTCGGGATCGACAGCGACTGCACGGATTGCGGCGTCGCCGTGGCCGGCTTGCCGGATCAGCTCTCGCGCGCGGCGATCTCCTGGAAGGGCTACATGGAGGATCTGCCCCATCCGTGCTTCACCGGCGCGAGCGCGGGCGAGTACGTCAAGAAGCACGACCCGTTCCTGTACTACCGCGACGTGAGCGGCGATCCCACCCGCTGCGCCCAGGTGGTGCCGCTCGGGCAACTCGGCGCCGACGAGGCCGCCGGGCGGCTGCCGTCGTTCATCTGGATCTCGCCCAACCTGTGTCACGACATGCACGATTGCGACACCGCGACGGGGGATCGCTTCCTGTCCACGCTGGTCCCGCCGCTGCTGCGCGCGCTCGGCCCGCGCGGGCTGCTGTTCCTCACCTTCGACGAGGGGACGAGCGACGCGGGTTGCTGCCGGCTGGCCTCTGGCGGGCACATCGCCACGATCGTCGCCGGGGGCGCCGCCCGCCCGGGCGCCCGCCTGCCGAGTCCGGCCGACCACTACTCGGTGCTGGCCACGATCGAGGACCTGTACGGCCTGCCGCGGATGCGCGGCGCGGCCTGCGCGTGCACGCGGTCGCTTCAGCCGCTCCTCACCGCCCGCTGACCGCTCGCAGGGGTGGGGTGCGACCAGCCCTTGGGTGGCTGGTGGGCACCGCGCCCCACGTTGATGATGGACGCGCAAGCCATCCATCAACACAGGGAGAAGTCATGCGGTTCATCAAGTCGGCCGCCGTGTTCTCGGCCACGGCGACACTCCTGGCCACCGGCGCCGTCGGGGCCTCGGCCGCCACGCGGATCAACGTGAATCCGGCTCCGTCGCAGGTCATCACCAACACCATGGTCGCCGACATCTCGGCCTTCCCGACCGGCGGCGTGGGCAGCGGCAGCGAGGCGACGTGCGGTGCCTACACGCAGCTGCTACAGCGCCAGCAGGCCGCCGTGGACAACACGACCGGCCTCGCGAATCAGGCCGCCCAGGCCCTGCTCGACAACGACGTCGACAACGCGATGAACGCGGGCTGCGCGGTCATCTACTAGACACCATCACCGGCCCCGCAGCTCGATGCGGGGCCGGTCATCCTCGGCGCCGCCCCCGGCGCGGCCACGGTCCGCGCGCTCAGCTCGCGCTGACCGGCGTCTCGGGGGCGTGCTGCTCGATCTCGAGCGTGCGCCCGAACGAGACGGTGAGGATCGCGCCGCCGCCAGGGGCGTTGCCGGCCTCGACGCTGCCGCCGTGCGCCTCGGCAGCCTGGCGCACGATCGCCAACCCGAGCCCGGAGCCCGGCTTGGCGCGCGCGTCCTTGGCGCGGTGGAAGCGATCGAACACGAACGGCAGGTCCTCGGCGTGGAAGCCGGGACCGTGGTCGCGGACCGTGACCGTGCCGTTCTTCAGCGCGACCTCGATCTTCCCGCCCGGCGGGCTCCACTTGCGCGCGTTGTCGAGCAGGTTGGCCACCGCCCGCGCGATCCGGTCGGGCTCGCCGCGCACGAGCGTGGGCTCGACCTCGGTCCTCACGTCCAGCTCCGGTGCGCGGCGCTGCGTGCGCTCGGCCAGGTCGGCGACGATCGCGTCGAGCCGCACGTCGCCCATGGCGCCGCTCGGCTTGCCGCCGCGGGCCAGCTCGACGACGTCCCCCACGAGGCCGGTGAGCTCGTCGAGCTCCTCGATCATGTCCTCGCGCAGCGCGTCGCGGTCCTCCGGCGCCAGCCGGCTCTCGTCGCGCATGAGCTGCAGGTTGGCCCGCAGGCTGGCGATCGGCGTGCGCAGCTCGTGCGACGCGTCGGCGACCAGGTTGCGCTGGGAGTCGACTGCGGCCTCGAGCGAATCGAGGGTCGCGTTGAACGTGGTGGCCAAACGGGACAGCTCATCGCCGCCCACGACCTCCAGGCGCTGCGACGGATCAGGCGCGGTGGCGATCGACTCCGTGCGCCGCGTGAACCGCGCGATCGGGGCCAGCGCCGTCCGGGCGACGAGGAACCCGAACAGCGCCGCGAGCGCAATCCCCGCCGCCGCGATGATCACCATCAGGAGCAGCTGGTTGTGCAGCGCCTTGTCGACGTCGGTGAGCGGCAGCGCCACCATCAGCGCGCCGTGCGAGCCGACCCCGTAGACGGCCACGCGCAGATGCGTCGAGCCGACCTGCGCGTCGGTGTAGTGCACACCGGACCCGGTCTTGGCCAGCGCCTTGGTCGCCGCGTCGACCGGGATCTTCGCGCTCTGGCCGGCGGCGACGCACACCGCGCCGGTGGAGGAGACGAGCTGGCGCAGGCCCTGGGCCCCGCCGAACGTGCCGCCGCGACCGACGTCGAGCCCGAGCCCTCCGTCGCAGTCACCCGGGCCGAGCGCTGTGGTCCCGGACTGGCCGGCGGCGCCGAACAGCGACCCGCCGGTTGCGCCCGGTGCACCGGTTACGCCCTGCCCGCCGGCCGCGCCCTGACCGTCGGCGGCGCCGGGTCCCGGCCCGCCGGGCGGCCGCGGCAGCACGCCGGCGTTCTCGAGGATCGGCGTGGCCAGGGTGCGCAACGAGTTGTCGACCTGACCGGTCAGCTCCGAGCGGGTGCCGGCATAGGCCGTCACCGCGACCGCGATCACCGCGAGCGCGACGGCGACTCCGGAGGCGAGCCCCATCCGCGCCCGCAGGCTCATTCCGTGCCGCCTCCGCTCTCGTCGGGCTCGCGCAGCGAGTACCCCACGCCGCGCACCGTGTGGATCAGCGGCCGCGCGCCGGCGTCCTCGAGCTTGCGCCGCAGGTAGCCGACGTAGACACGCAGCGCGTTCGAGGTCGGGCCGAAGTCGTAGCCCCACACGCGGTCGTAGATCAAGCTGTGGGGAAGGACGCGCCGCGGGTTGAGCAGCAGCAGCTCGAGCAGCTGGTACTCGGTCCGGGTCAGCTCGACGAAGTTCTCGCCCACGGAGACGCCATGGCGGTCGGGATCGAGCGTCAGCTCGGCGAACGTCAGCCCGTCGCCGCCACCCTCGCCGCCGGCACGGCGCAGCAGCGCCCGCAGCCGGGCCTTGAGCTCGTCGATATCGAACGGCTTGACCAGGTAGTCGTCGGCGCCGGCGTCGAGGCCGTCGATCCGGTCCGAGACGGTGTCGCGAGCGGTCAGCATCAGGATCGGCACGCGGTTGCGCTCGCGCCGCAGCAGCCGGCACACCTCGAGTCCGTCGATGTCCGGCAGCCCGACGTCGAGCACGACCGCTTCGGGCACGCTCGAGGCGATCTCGGCCAGCGCACCGGCGCCGGTCTCACTCAGGCGCACCTCGTACCCGGCCAGGGTCAGCGCCCGCCTGAGCACATCCCGCAGGGCACGGTCATCGTCGACGACGAGCAGTCTCATGCCGTCATTGTCGCTGCCCGGGCGGACTTCGCGCCCGATTCCTACGTTCTCCTTACCGGTTGCCCGAATCGCCCGGCGTCGGCGTCCCTTCGCGCTGCTCGCGCAGCACCGTGGCCAGGATGCCGTTGACGAACGCCGGCGCATCGGCGCCGCAGAAGCGCTTGGCCGTCTCGACCGCCTCGTCGATCGCCCCCTCGGGCGGGATCGGCGCGTCGCCCGCAACGACGTCGGGATGCAGCAGCTCGAGCAGCCCGACCCGCAGGATCGAGCGCTCGAGCGGAGCGATCCGCTGCAGCGACCAGCCGGTCGCGTGGCGCGAGATCAACTCGTCGAGCTCGGGCTGGTGGTCGCGCGTGGCGTGGGCCAGCGCGCGCGTGAACGCGTGGCTGTCGCGGGGCAGCGTCTCGTCGAGTGGGACGCCCAGCAGATCGCTCTGATAAAGAGCCCAGACCGCCGCCCGACGCTGCTCGCTCCTACGCACGCGACATGTATTCGCCGGAGCGCGTGTCCACCCGCACCGCGTCCCCGATGTTGACGAACAGCGGGACGTTGATCTTGGCTCCGGTCTCGAGCACGGCGGGCTTGGTGCCGCCTCCCGAGGCGGTGTCGCCGCGTACGCCGGGCTCGGTCTGCTCGATCGTCAGGTCGATCGCGCTCGGCAGCTGCACGTCGGCCGGGGAGTCGTCGATGTAGAGCACGTCGAACTCCTCGCTGTCCTTCATGAAGCGGAGCGCGTCGCCGATCGAGCCCTCTGGGATCACGAGCTGCTCGTAGCTCTCGGAGTCCATGAAATGGGCGTCGTTGCCGTCGCGATAGAGGAACTGCATTCGGCGCACCTCGGTCCGGACGGGGCGGAACTTCTCGCCGGCCCGGAACGTGCGGTCGATGACCGCGCCGTCGCTGGCGCGACGCAGCTTGGTGCGCACGAAGGCGCCGCCCTTGCCGGGTTTGACGTGCTGGAACTCGAGGATCTTGAACACGGTCCCGTCCACGTCGATGTGATTGCCGTTCTTGAATTGGTTGGTGCTGATCATGGGTCGGCCGCCAGTGTAGAGAGGGACCGGCCCGGGCCGATCAGTCGGTCGTGATCAGGCGCTTGGGGACGGACGTCAGGATCTCGCAACCGTCGTCGGTGACCGCGACCAGATCCTCGATCCGCACGCCGAACTGGCCCGGGAGGTAGACGCCCGGCTCGACGGTGACGATGTTCCCGGCCACCAGCTCATCCTCGGAGCGCTGCGAGAGCCGGGGGGCCTCGTGCACCGCGCGGCCGACGCCGTGTCCGAGCCCGTGTCCGAAGTGCTCGCCGTGGCCGCCCTCGGCGATGATCTCCCGCGCGACCCCGTCCACGGCGCGGCCACCCTCGCCGGCCCGGATCGCGGCCAGCGCCGCGAGCTGGGCCTCGAGCACGAGCTCATAGGCCTCGCGCGCATCGTTCCCCGGATCTCCGGTGGCGACGGTGCGGGTGCAATCCGAGCAGTAGCCGTCGAGCTCGGCGCCCCAGTCGATGACGACGAGCTGGCCGGCCTCGATCGGCACCTCGCGGGGCTGCGCGTGCGGCAGCGCGCCGTGGGGGCCCGCCGCGACGATCGTCTCGAAGCTGGGGCGCTCGGCGCCGCGCTCGCGCATGTCGTACTCGAGCGCGATGGCCAGTTCGCGCTCGGTGCGTCCGACGAGCCCGTCGCGGATCAGCCGCTCGAAGGCGGCGTCGGCGAGCACCGTCGCGGCCCGGATGCGCTCGATCTCCTCGGGCTCCTTGACCGCGCGCAGTCCCTCGACGATCCCGGCCGTCGCGACCAGCTCCACCCGCTCGGGCAGCAGCTCGCACAGCCGGCGGTGCAGACGCACGCTCATGTGCGCCTCCTCGAACCCCAGCCGGAGCGCCCCGTCGGGCAGCGCTTCGGACAGCGAGTCGAGCAGATCGAGCGAGGCGCGCAGCCGCTCGAACGAGGGATGCACCTCGTCGGCCGCCTGCTCGACGTAGCGGAAGTCGGTGACGAAGGTCCGGGTGCGGGGTCCGATCACGGCGATCCCGTTGCTGCCGCTGTAGCCGGTCAGATAGCCGACGTTGACCAGGTCGGTCACCAACAGGACGTCGATGCCCGCCGCCTCGATCGCGTCGGTCAGGCGCTCGGCGCGGCCTCTCATGTGCTCAGCTCCTCTCGCAGGCGCTCGAGCGCGTCACGGTACCCCGCCGGGCCCCGGCCGGACACGTGGGCCACGCACAGGTCGCGGATCACCGAGTGCCGTCGCCACTCCTCGCGCTGGTCGATGTCGGACAGGTGGACCTCGACGGCGGGCAGCGCCGCGATCTCGAGCGCATCCCGGATCGCCCACGCGTAGTGGGTCCAGGCTCCGGGGTTGACCACGATCGCGTCCGCCAGCCCCTCGATCCGGTGCAGGTGCTCGACGAAGTCACCCTCGTGGTTGGTCTGGAAGAAGCGGGTCTCGAGGCCGAGCTCGTGCGCGTCGGCGGCGATCCGGAACTCGAGCTCGGTCAGCGTGATCGCGCCGTAGATCGTCGGGTCGCGGCGCCCGAGCTGGTCCAGGTTGACCCCGTGCATGATCTCGATCCGGTTGTGGTTCACGCCACCAACTCTCGCACGGCTGCGACGAGGTCGTCGGCCGCGATCGTGCAACCCGCGCGCGGTGCGCCCGGCGCCTCGAGCAGCACGAACGGGACCGGGCCCTCGCCGACGCGCTTCTTGTCCCGCCACGTCGCCTGCACGATCGCCTCGGGGTCGGCGTCGCTGAGCGTGACCGGCAGGCCCCGGGCGACCAGCAGCTCGCGGACCTCCTGGCGCAGGTCCTCCTGGCGTGAGAGCCGCAGCGCGGCCAGCAGTCCCAGCGCCACCGCTTCGCCGTGCCGGTAGCGCGCGTACCCGGTCGTGGTCTCGATCGCGTGGGCGACCGTGTGACCGAGGTTGAGCACCTGGCGCAGCCCGGCGTCGCGCTCGTCGCGGGCGACGATCCGCAGCTTGGTCCTGACGCAGGCGGCGATCACGGCCGGGGACAGCGGGTCCTCGCCGGCGCGCACTCGATCCCACAGCTCGCCGCCGGCGATCAGCGCCGTCTTGACCACCTCGGCGTAGCCCGCCGCCACCTCCTCGGGGGGAAGCGTCAGGAGCGCAGTGGTGTCGGCGATCACCGCGGCGGGCTGGTGAAAGGCGCCGACATAGTTCTTGGCCTCGGGCAGATCGACGCCCGTCTTGCCCCCGTAGGCCGAGTCGACCTGCGCGACCAACGTCGTGGGCACCTGCAGGTAGCGCACGCCACGCTGATAGGTCGCGGCGCAGAAGCCGGCCAAGTCGCCGACGACGCCGCCGCCAAGCGCGACCACGACGTCCTCGCGGGTCATGCCCGCCCGCGCCAGCTCGGTCCACACGATCTCGGCGTGGGCGATCGTCTTGGACTGCTCGCCGGGCATCACCGAGACGCGACCGGAGAGCGGCTCCAGCGCGTCGGCGTAGAGGCGGGCCACGCGACCGTCGGTGACCAGGAACCGCCGGCCGGCGACCGTGGCGGGCCAGAAGCCGTCGCGCTCGAGCAGCCGCGGACCGACGAAGACGGGATAGTCGCCCGACGCGCTCGCCGCCCACAGCAGCTTCGCCCGAGGCGGCAGCCCGTCGAGCGCCGGCAGCACCTGCGCCATCGCATGCGAGCGCTCGGCCGGGACGATCGCGTCCGCCAGCCGCCGGTAGACCGGCTCGCGCTCGGCGTACAGGCGCTCGAAGCGCCCGCGATCGGCGGCCAGCGGCCGCCCGGTGCCGCGCGCGCGGGCCCAGGCCACGTCGACCGGTACGTCGATCCAGACGACGAAGTGCTCGGCCAGGGCCGCCCGCACGGCCTCGGAGCCGATCGCGCCGCCGCCGAGCGACACCGCCAGCGGTCGGTCAGCGTCGAGCAGCTCGATCGTGACTCGCTCCTCCGCGGCCCGGAAGACCGCCTCCCCGTCCTCGGCGAAGACGCGCTCGATCGGCTTGCCGAGCCGGTGCTCGAGCACGGCGTCGACGTCGACCGCCTCCATCCCCAGCAGCGTGGCCGCGCTCCGCGCCGCCGTGCTCTTGCCCGCCCCCATGAAGCCGATGAAGGCCAGCGACCGGCCATGCGGAGGCCTCCCGGACACCTGCACTAATAGGCCACCTTGCGCCAGCCGATGCGGCGCTCGTAGTGGTCCAGCGCCGCATGGACATCGTCGATGTGGTCGCCGCCGAACTTGGCCCGGTAGGCGTCCGCGAGCACGAACGCGACCATCGCCTCGCCGACCACGCCGGCCGCCGGGACCGTGCACGAGTCGGTCCGCTCGCGCAGCGCCTGCGCGGGCTCGTGCGTGGCGATGTCCACCGAGCGCAGCGGCTTGGTCAGGGTCGGCAGCGGCTTCATCGAGCCGCGCACGACGAGCGGCGCGCCCGTCGTCATGCCGCCCTCCACCCCGCCGGCGCGGTTGGTCGGGCGGTGGTAGCCGTGGCCATCGTCGTAGAAGATCTCATCGTGGGCGCGGGAACCGGGCACACCCGCCACCTCGAACCCGTCGCCGATCGAGACGGCCTTGATGGCCTGGATCGAGAGGATCGCCTGACCGAGGCGTCCGTCCAGGCGCTCCTCCCACGAGACGTGGGAGCCGAGCCCCGGAACGAGCCCGAACGCGCGGACCTCGAACACCCCGCCGAGCGACTCGTTCTCCTTGCGGAGGGAGTCGATCTCGGCCACCATCGCCTTCGTGGCCTCGGGTTCCAGGCAGCGCACGGGCGACTCGTCCACGGCTGCGAAGTCCTCCGGGCGCAGGTCGTCGCGGCGCGGCGCCTGCACGCCGGTGATCTGGATCACGTGCGAGAACACCTGCACGCCGAGGGCGGCCAGGAACGCCTTGGCCACCGCGCCGCCGGCCACCCGCGCCGCTGTCTCGCGCGCGCTGGCCCGCTCGAGGATGTCGCGCACGTCAGTGAGCCCGTACTTCTGCGTGCCGACGAGATCGGCGTGACCCGGACGCGGCAGGTGCACCTCCTGCAACTCCGCCTCCACGGGCCACGGATTCATCCGCTCCTCCCAGTTGGCGTAGTCCCGGTTGCGAACCTGGAGCGCGATCGGGCCGCCGAGCGTGCGCCCGTGGCGGACCCCGGCGGTGACCTCGACCTGGTCGCGCTCGATCTTCATCCGCCCGCCGCGGCCATGGCCGAGCTGCCGGCGCGCGAGGTCCCGGTTCAGCGCCTCCAGCTCGAGCGTCAGCCCGGCCGGCATGCCCTCCACGATGCACGTGAGCCCGGGGCCGTGCGACTCGCCGGCGGTTGTCAGCTTGAGCGCCATCCGGCGCTACAGGTTATTGGCGGGCCCGATCCGACGGCCGCCCGGCGGCTCAGGACCGGCGGGCGGGTCAGTAGCGCCCGGCGGCGACAATCGCGGCGCGACTACCATCGGCGCCGACGAGCGTCAGGCGAACCGTGAGCGTCACGTGCCCGAGGCGCTTCAGCTTCGCGGCCGTGGCTCGCGAGAGGCCGAGGTTGAGCCTCATCCTCCCGCTCTTGATCCCGGTCACGGTTCCGCGTCCGATCACGACCGACGATCCGCGCACCGACCCGATGTGCGCGCGCCGCGCGGCGCCGCGGGAGATCGACAGGGTCGCGATCGCGTCAGCCGCCTGGTTGCAGCTCAGGCTGAGGACCACGCCGGAGCGCAGCATCGCCCGCATGCTCTGCGGCAAGATCTGCATCCGCACGTGGAGGCCGGGACTCGCCTGCGCGGGAGGCGACACCGGCTGCCCGTTCGGGCCGAGCACGACGATCGACTGGCTCAGCTTGGCCGTATTGCCACCGCGGTCGGTCACCGTGAGCGTCACCGAGTAGGTGCCGCCCTGGGCATAGCTGTGCACGACGCTGGGACCCACGTCGGTCTTCCCGTCACCGAAGTTCCAGGCGTAGTTCGCCGCTGGGACCATCAGCGACGAGTTCGTTACCGAGCCGTCGAACGCGACCAGATCGCCCTGGTCGATCGGGCTCGGGACGACGAAGCTGGGCGAGAGCGCTACCCCGAGCGCGTAACAGGGCGCGTTCGGTTCAACCTCGAGGACTCCGGCGTTGCTGAACTCTGACTGCAGGATGTAGCTGCTGCTGCCGACGGTGACGGCGCCGCCCACGGGGGCGGGTGGCCACAGGCAGTGCACGTTGTCGTTGACCTGGTGGTCGTTGATCTCCGAGCCGTCCCTGGCGGACCAGCCGGTGAGCCACGGGTTGACGATAGCCGCGATCTGCCCCTGGCTGAGCGGGCTCACGAGCCGGCTGCCGGCGTCGATCGGCTCGTCTTTGTTCACCTGAACGTTGGGGTCATCGCACGAGGTGCCTGCCGTCCACGGCTGCACGACATAAGCGAACCTGCGGCCGGCCGGGGTGCCGTCCGGTACCGTGAACCACGAGTGGTAGGAGCAGAACTGTTCACTCGATTCGCCGTTGGCCGAACAGAGCGTGTGGGGCGAATCGAGGCAGACCTCGGCGCCGGGAGGCGTCAGCATCACGAGCAGGGGTGTGAAGCCCGGCTGCACGCGTCCCACCAACCCCATTGCGGCGATCGTCCTCTTCATCTGCGCCTGGAGATCGGTATCGGTGAGGATGGGGATGCAGGAGTCGTCCCCGTTGGGACAACCCGGATAGGGGTTGCCTTGGGTGTTGTCGACGGAGTGGTTGAAGACGCAGGTCGCGCCGCCGGGATTACCGAAGTCGATGCATCCGCCGCCGTACAACGAGGCGTTGGCCGCCCGTCCGCCCGGGTCGTTGTACTGCGTCGTCACAGCGTACGGCGAGGTCAGCGTGCCACTGCCGTCGGCGACGTCCCGGAGGAACTGCTCGACGTAGTGTCTCGTCCCCGCCCAGTAGCTGCGGATGGGATCCCAGGTGAGCGCGAACGTCTCGTTGGCGTGCATCACGGCCCCGGTCGTGCCGCCCTGCCAGCACAGTCCGGTTCGGGCCAGCACCAGGTCCGGAGAGAGCCAGGGATCCGTGCATGGCGTGTTGGATGGGACGATTTGGTCAGGACTCAGCTGCGTGCCTGGAGCCAGCGCGACGCCGAACTCGGCTCTGCCGCTCCCACTCATGTCGACCATGACCGCCTGAGCGCCGCTCGTGGCCAGCAGCAGCGAGACGACGAACGCCAGCGCTGTCGTGAGAGCCGTCCGTGGAACGGTGAGCATGTGACGACGCATCAGCTCCCTCCAACCGTTAGATCGCGTCGGTCGACGACCGCGCCGACGCTCGGCTCGTACGAGAACAGCGACAGGGCGGGCAGCGCCGACTTGGCAAGCAGCGTGCGACCGGCGGCTGACACCGTTCGGCGGACCTTGTTGGCGGCCGCGGTCGACGAGTGCTGGTCGGCGCTGATGCCGGTGACGGCGAACTCGGCCGCCGGGACCACGCCCGTGCCGGATCGCGTCGAGACGCTCTCGATCTGGTCCTGAGCGAGCGACAGGATCTCGCAGTCGAGCGGACCTGGCGTGCACGTTCCGGGGCCGCTGAGCGCGGTTCCCGGCTCGACGGCGAACAACACGTGCTTGCCGCCCTTGAGTACCCCGAGCTCGACCAGCAGCGGCTGCTGCTGGCCGGGAATGAGGCTCAGGCGAACGACCGGGTCGATCCGGTTGAAACCACCCGCGGCGTTCGTGATCGACACCGCGACGCGATAGGACTGGGTGGGGCTCAGCCCGTTCACGGGCGGCTTGGGCGGAGTCGTCGGCACGATTTCCGAGGCCGCGCCCCCGGCCCCGAGCGATCCCGTGGATGCCGTCGACGTGGTCGACCCGATCGAGCTCGTCGATCCCGTCGAGCCCGTCGACCCCGTGAAGCCCGCCGTGCCCGTGGAGCCCGCTGGGCCTCCGGCGGTCGGCGAGGTGCTCGTCGCGCTGGGCGGGGCCGGCGTCGACGCCGGCACCGCCTGCGGCGTAAACGGATCCCGGGCCTTGCCGGTCAGCCGGGTGACCTGGGCGCTGGTGCTGAGGCTGACGGCGGGCACGCCGCTGCTGGGCGCGGTCACCGCCGCGCCGAGCACGGCCGGCGTGGCCGGGACGGGGGCCGGGGAGCTCGACGTCGACAGCAGGACCGGAATCGCCACCAGCGCGACCAGGAGCGCCGCCGCCACCGGCCACAGCCGCTTCTCGCGCAGGTCGGAGATGGTGTTGGTCAGGAGGCTCATCGAATCGGGGAGGTCACGACCGCGGCGCCGGCTGGGGCCGATGAGCTCGGCGCGGACGCGTTCGGCGTGGTTGTGGGCGACGGCCCGGTCGGCGTGGCGCCGTTCGTGAGGCCCTGGCCGGCCGGCACCAGGTAGGTGGTGGCCGAGATCGAGGCGGTGATCTGCGGGAACCCTTGCTTGGCGGCGGCGAGGCTGATCGCGTTCAGGGTCATCAGGCGGCCGCTGACGAGCACGCGCTGGTTCGTGGCCACCACAAAGTCGTCGAGGCGCTGAAAGAAGTCCGCGAGGTGAAAGAAGTTGCCCTGGAAGGTGAACGTGAACGGCTCGGTCGGGAACCCGGCCGGCCCGACGGCGGCGCCGGGCGGCAGCGTCGCGGTCACGGCCTGGGTGGCAGGAGCTCCGGGGGTTGTCGCAGACTTGCCGGCGGGCGGCGTCGTCGGCGGCGTCGGGCCCGCACTGGCCCCCGGGTTCAGCTTCAGGGAACGGAAGTCGACCTGCGCCCCGCCGGCGGCGTTCTGCAACTGGTAGATCAGCGAGGGCACGTTGTCGTCCCGTGGGACGGCCTCGCCGAGGCCGGCCACGGCGGTGTAGTTGCGCGCGAAGGTGGCCTCGGCCGCGCGCGCCTGGACCACCTGGGCCTGGGCGCTCGCGAGCTCCGCCTGCGAGGCCGTGATCTCATCACCGAGCTTGGCCGCCTGATCGCGCCGCGGCTGGAGCACGAGCATCCAGGAGCCGACGACCGCGGCCACGGCCAGCACGATCGCGATCACGATGCGGTCGCGCCCGGTCATTTCGCGGCTCCTGGGGCCGGGGTCGTGGTGGTCGCGTTCTGGGGCGAGATCGAGGCCACGCCGGTGGGGCCGGCGCCCGGCAGCGGCGAGAAGAACACGACCAGGTCGAAGCCGGGGCCGTCGCCACAGCCGGAACTGTTGCCGCCGTTGGCGCTCGTGGTGCTCGAGCCGCTGATCGTCGTGACCGAGGCACCGGCGCCGGCCGAGTCGGGCTTGGTCGAGTCGGCCAGGGTCACACGGGTGACCCCGTTGATCAGCCGCAGGCGCGACATCAGGCTCGCCACGTCGTCCTGGGTCCCGGTGCACCCGCTCATCTCGAAGGCCGGCGAGGCGATGTCGGCCCGCAGCGCGGCCGTGTCACCGCCGCCCGAGGAGCCGGCCACGCTCGCTCCGGGCGCGACGCTGCCGAACAGCGTCACGAGCGAGGTGTTGGCGGGGACAACCCGTGAGAGGTCGGCCAGGGCGGCGTGCCAGTCGAAGCGGGTCGCGGCGATCTCCCGCACCGTCTCCGCGCGCGTCTGGGCCAGCTGCGCGAACTGCGTGTACGGCGCGAGCCGCGCGGCCTCCTGCTGGGCCTGGTTGGCCTGAGCCCGCAGCGTGGCCACCTTGGCCGTGCGCTCGGCGATCGTGTTTCCGGCAACGCGAGGCACGTCAAACAAGTTCCTGGTCGCAAGACCGATGTGAAGGATGCCGAGTGGCTTTGCCGGCTGACCGAGGCCGGGCTGCTGCGCGGGAGCTTCGTTCCGCCGAAGCCGATCCGCGAGCTGCGACAGCTGACCCGCTATCGCAAGGCGCAGATCGCCGAGCGTCAGCGCGAGGCTAACCGGCTGCACAAGGCGCTGGAGGACACCGGGATCAAGCTCGACTGCGTCGCGACCGACATCCTCGGCGTCTCGGGCCGCGCGATGCTCAACGCGCTGATCAACGGCACGACCGATCCGGTCGTGCTGGCCGACCTAGCGAAAGGTCGGATGCGCGCGAAGATCCCGGCGCTGCGCGAGGCGCTCGAGGGTCGCTTCGACGAGCTCCACGCGCTGCTGATCGGCGCGATCCTCGCGCACCTCGACTTCCTCGATCAGCAGATCGAGACGCTGACGGGAGCGATCGAGGTGAAGCTCGCACCTTTCGCGGCGGCGGTTGACCTGCTGTGCACGATCCCCGGGATCGAGGTCCGCACCGCCCAGAACGTGATCGCCGAGATCGGGACCGACATGACCCAGTTCCCCAGCGCCGATCACCTCGCCTCCTGGGGCGGCCAGTGCCCCGGCAACCACCAGTCCGCCGGCAAACGCCGCTCCGGCAAGAGCCGCAAGGGGTCGAAATGGCTCAACCAGGCGCTCAAAGAGGCCGCGATGGCGGCCCTGCGCACCAACGACAGCTACCTGCAAGCCCTCTACCGCCGCAAGAAGTCCCAACTCGGCCACGCCCGCGCGCTCGGCGCCGTCAAACACTCGATGCTGTGCGCGATCTGGCACATGCTCACCACCGGCGAGCTCTACAACGACCTCGGCGGCGACTACTACGCCCGACGCGATCCCGAACGACAGACCCGACGCCTCGTCGCTCAGCTCGAGCGCCTCGGGCACACCGTGACCCTGCAGGAAACGCCGCTGGCAGCCTGAATCGCCGCGACAACCCACACGCCCTTTCCCGGAAGGCGGTCACAACCCCAGCGCTATTTTCCCCTCAGCACGTAGATTGTCACGAACAGGACGGCGATCGCGAGCGCTGCGATCACGAGCGCGCCCGGGCCCGGCAGCCTTCCCGCCAGGCCCGCGCGGCCGCCGCCGCGCTTGGCGTCGGCCGGGATCAGGTTGACGGCTCTCACGCCGGCACCTGCTCGACGGTCAGCCCGGCCGCCACCGCCAGCGTGCCGGCGTCGGTGTCACCGAAGGCGCCGGGCCGTCCCTCGGCCACGACTCCGACCTCGAGCGGAATCCCGATCTCCTCGCGTAGCTGGTCAGCGAAGCCGGGGATCGCCACGGCGGGTCCGGTCAGGACCGCGCGCTCAACCTCGGCGGCGCCGTCCTGCATGGTGTGGAAGTCCAGTGAGTTGCGCACGTCGTCGGCGATCTTGCGCACGCCCTCGCTGAGCACGCTGCGGGCCTCGGCGACGATGTCCTGATCGCCATCGACGTCGTGGGCGAGGAGCACCAGGCCGACGTGCTTGAGCCAGCCGTGGGCATGCTCGAGGGTCAGCCCGCGGCGCTCGGCGAGCTCGCCGGCGATCGACTCCGTCCCGGTCACGACCACGCGGGTGAACACGCAAGTGGTGCCGACGGCGACGGCCAGGTTGGTCATGCCGCCGACGTTGATGTAGAGGGTCGAATCGGTGCTGCCCGTCTGGTGCAGCGCGCGGATCATCGCGAACGCCGAGAGGTCGATCCCGTGCGGTCGCAGCCCTGCGCGCTTGGTCGCCTCGACCAGGCGGTCGATCATGTCGCGCCGAGCGGCCACCAGGACGACCCGGGTCCGCGCGCCCTCCGCGGTCTCCACGATCCCCAGCGACTGGTGCTCGAGCACGGCCTGATCGAGCGGCATCGGGATGTGGTCCTGGGCCTGGAAGCGCACGGCCGAGGCAATCTCCTTCGGATCCTCGAGCGGCGGCAGGTCGAGCATGCGCATGACGATCCGCTGGTTGGCCACACCGAGACGGACGCGTCGCCCGAGCTTGTGCTCGGCGAACAGAGTGCGCAGCACCCCCGCCAGCGCGTCGACGTCGGCGACCTCGCCGTCGCGCACGACCCCCGGTGCGAGCTGTGCCGTGGCGGCACGCTCGACGGCCACCCGGCCCGCGCGCGCCTCGACGGCGGCGACGTAGCCAGGCTCGATATCGAGCCCGACGACGGTCTTCCCAGCTGAAGTTCGCATTGGCCTAGCCACTCAATCGGCCTCTTGGCGCGGCGAGTTGAGGGCGTCCAGAACCGCCTGGACGGTCCCCGGCCGGCCTCGGTGACAGCTCATCGGACGAATATCCGTGCGCAGCCGACACGCTGCTGACGGAAGCCCAGTCCGGCGAGTGCGGATGCGATCTGTCCTGCGTACGCACAGGGCTCGACAATCGCCCGAGCGCCCGTCCGGCTCACGAATGCGCGCGCCTGATTGGTCTCCAGCTCGCCGGAGAACAGGCGCTTGGCGTCCACCTCGCGATACAGATGATCGGGCGTCGAGATTGGACGCCCGACCCAAGCTCGCCGCATCGGTGAGCGCGGGGATCGCCGT
The DNA here is from genome assembly GCA_963816005.1 of uncultured Solirubrobacteraceae bacterium. Taxonomy (GTDB): domain Bacteria; phylum Actinomycetota; class Thermoleophilia; order Solirubrobacterales; family Solirubrobacteraceae; genus Palsa-465. Next base: position 66,101 of record CAWFKF010000093.1, read on the forward strand.
GCCGAGAGCGACCGGGGCGAGCAGCATTCCCCCGCGCGCGTGGCGCGCGGCGAGCACAGCCGCACGCACGTCGGAGCGGTTGAGTTCCGTGTACTGGGTCACCGGACTGCCCTGCAGCCTCGAGAGCGAGCGGACGGCGTACACCGCGGTGGGAGCGAGCGCCAGGAGGACACAGGTGGAGGCGAGGAGCCGTCGCCACAGTCCGCGGCACGGCGGCCACACGGCCACAGCGAGCACGCCCAGCGGCGCTGCGACACCGTCGAGGGCGTGGTACCGCCCGCTGAAGCTGAGCCCCACTGTCACCACGCAGCAGAGCCCCCAGAGCAGCAACGGACGCAGCCGCTCGTCGGCGTTGGCCCTCCGGGTCGCCGCGGCGAGCCCGAGCGCGATGGGTGCGATGCACGTGACCAGCACCGGCCATGGAATCCGGGCCGCACCGACCGAGGCCTGCTCGGATGTTCGCCAGCCGGGATCGAGTCGGCTGAGCAAGAAGTAGTAGACGATCGGCGCAGTGGTGGCCGCACACACGGCCAGCATCGCGCCTCGTTGCCGGCGATCCCACGACGGCGAACGGGGGCCGGCGCCGCGCCGGCGGTAGGCGGTGTCGGGACCAGTTGCGTTGCGCCGGCGGTCATCCCAGACGAGCAGCGCCAGACCGGCGCACACGGCAACCAGGGTCTCCCCCCGCCAGGGGTGCAGCCAGGCGATGAGCAGCCTGAGCGCGGAGGTACGCAGAGTCGTCCGGCGACGTGCGCCGGCGATGATCGCCTCGAAGCCCTCAATCGCGAAGGGCATCAGCCCGACCGCGATCGCGAGCGGTGCGTATCCCCACAACGACGCCGCCGGCACGATGTCGCCGGCCACGCGCTGGAAGTCCGGCGCCGCCTGCCCCGGATCCATGGTGACGAGCGCGCCGACGAGAGGCGTCAGGCCTCCGAATCAGGAGCGCCGCCGCTCGACGCCCCGGGCTCTGCGCCGTGATGTAGCGTGTGACCAGGCGGGAGCAGCCGGCGAACAGAACGCCGACACTGAGCGCCTTCCAGAAGGCGAGCAGCAGCGCGGGGCCGACCCCCGTCGCCGCTTGGACCAGGCCACTGATCGTCCACAGCGGGTGGACGAAGAGTGCGCCGTTGGCCTGACCGAACACGTTGCGAATCAGCCCGGTGGTCGGCGGCGTCGCGGATCCACGCCAGATACCGGAGCCCGTCCATCGGGTATTGGGCCTCCTGCAGCGTGTCCGGAGCGATTCCGATCGACATCAGGCGATCCACGCCCAAGTGGCGAACGAGAACGTGAACAGAGCCAGCATGACTGCGCCGATCAGCGCGACCGTCCGCACGAGGCGCAGCTGGGCGGCCCACCGCCCGGCGGTCATCCAGAGCGGAAAGATCGTCAGGACGTACCGGTCCAGCGACTTGAGCGGCTGGCCGGCGGTGGGGCTCGCGAGGCAGATGAGCAGAACGGCGAACGCATAGGCCGAATACGCACGTGGCAGGCAGCGAAAGCCGGCTACGAGGACGGCCGCGGCCAGCACGAGCACGAGCACGAGATAGACGCTCTCGGCGCTCGGCGACAGGGCCCCACCGATGGATGGGTCGTAGATCGACGCGGCTCCGCGAAGCAGCGCCGTCGTCCCCGTCACGGCCGCGTGGACGGCGGAGAGGATCGTGTCGACGGGTCCGGTGAAGCGATGCAGGTGCGCGGAGGCCGTCTGCTGGTGAAACGGCGCGAGCCAGCCAAATCCTCGTGCCTCCAGGTAGCCGAGGTAGGCGATCAGCCCCGCCGGGACCGCCGCGAGCCACGCGAGCCGGCGGACGACCCCCGGGCGCGTCCGCCAGGCGATCGAGGCGAGCGGGATAACCAGCAGGACGCCCGGGACCCGGGTCAGCGCGGCCAGGGCGCCGAGCAAGCCGGCAACCGCCCAGCGATCGCGGCGGGCCGCGTACACCGCTCCCACCGACAGCGCCAGGAACAGCGACTCCGTGTATACGGCGGAGAAGAAGAACGACAGCGGCGCGAGGGCCAGCAGCACCACGGTCGCGTCTGCCGCGTGGCGGCCGAGCTCGAGCGCCGTGAGGCGATGCAGAAACACGAGCGCGCACGCGAAAGCCGCAGCCGACAAGCTGGCGGCGGCCAGGACAGCTGACCCGGTCAGCCACGAGCCCGCGTGGATCAGCAGCGGGTAAAGCGGGAAGAACACCGTGTCGCCGGGTGTCGCATATCCGTGGCCGGCGATCGCCAGATAGTGAATGGCGTCCCAGCGAGCGAACGGACCGGCGAGCCCACCGCCGAAACCGCCGAGATGCGAGCTGAGAGACGCAGGGTCGAATGACTGCCAACCGCTGACCCGTGACCCCACGAGCGCGCCGGTCACCCCGGCGGCCAGCACCAGAAGCCGCGAGGCCGCGAACGCCCGCAGTGATACCGAGCTTGCCATCGCCTGCCAGGCCCGCCCGGCAAGCACACGGATGCGGTCGGGCGCTCTGATGGCACCGCCGCGCCCGACGCGAGCGGCGGGACCGAGCTCGAGCTCGAGCTCGCCCTTGTGGTTTCCGCCCGAGAGTGCCGTGACCCAGTAGTCGGCCACGAGCTGGAGCGCGAGCAAGATCGCCGCCGCCACCGCCGCGATCCGGACGCGGTCGGCGGCCAGCTCCGAATCGCGCCACAGGCGGACGCTCGCGCCCGCGATCAGGGCCAGCGCGCCGGCCTGGGCCAGCGGTTGCAGCGACCCGACGCCGAGCACGGTCCACAGCGACTGGGGCGACCCGCGCGAGAACTGGAACGCCAGCGCGTGGGCCATCGCCGCCGGGCCGCCGCTGCCGCCGAAACCGACCAGCAGCGCCAGCATCGCCAGCGACACGCCGGCCAGCGTGAGCAGCCCCGCCAGCAGCCGCCGGCCTCGGAGCGGTGCGAGCCAGACCGGCACCAGTGCGAACGGCGCCAGCTTGAACCAGCCGGCCAGGGCGAGCATCGCGCACGACGCGCCCGGCCGCCGCCACAGGAGCACTGCGAACAGCAGCAGCAAGGCGAGTACGACATCCGTGGTCCCGGTCGAGACCGTGATCAGCAGCGCCGGGAAGGACAGCCAGATCAACGCAGCGCGCAGGCCGGCGGCCTCGGCCTCGGGCGTCCGGCGCGATGCTCCGGACCGCGCCGCCCCGGCCACGGCCCGGAACAGTGCCCCGGCGCCGGCCAGGGTCGCCGCCACGGCGGCGCCGAGCGCCAGGTCGACCGAGTCCCAGGTCGAGCCGACCGGCGAGAGCGCCGCCAGCGGCATGTAGGCGACGTAGCTCAGAAGCGGATACGTGTCGCCGTGGACGACGTCGCCCGGCATGTGCCCGTACGGCAACACGCCGTGGATCAGCCTCGTCGCCCCCTCCATCACCGCGTAGATGACGTCGACGGGGAGCGGCGAGCTGACGCCGACCATCACGAACACGAGCACCATCGCCACGGCCAGGACGCGCAGCACGCGCACTCTCGCGGCGACGTCGAGCTCCCTGGTCAGGGCCTCGAACAGCGGCGTCGAGGGCGCCGGCGTGCCGGGGCCGGGCCCGAGCCCGACCCAGGCGCAGCGCAGCATCAGGTAGCCGAGGCCGGGCAGTGCCGCCACCACGCTGGCGTCGAGGTAGCGGTACTGCAGCAGCACCGCGGGCACGACGAGCGACAGGCCGGCGAGCACATCGAGGTTGCGCAGCCGCAGGACCGGCACGACGCCGGCCATCAGCACGAACAGCACCGACAGGCCCAGTAGGACGCCCGGCGTGTACGCGAGCCAGTTGCCGTACGGCACGCTGAGGCGGGTGAAATCGATCACCTGGGAGACGGAGCCGTCGCGGTTGACCGCGACCTGCGCCACGATCCGCCCGCCGGAGAAGAAGCTGACCCGCTCGAGCGTGCTGTCGACGGGCGAGGCGCTCGCGCGGGTCCAGCCCCCCCCGGTGACGGTGCGCCGGGTGAGCGGGTCGCGCAGCGCATCACGGACCGCTGCGCGCGCGGGCAGCGGCGCGGGCAGCGCATGATGGGCCAGCGTCAGTCCGAGTCCCGCCACCACCAGCACGGTCAGCGCGACGAGGACGGCTGGGGTGCGGCGCACGATCAACCGCTCAGATCATCGAGTGCAGGTACCAGTGCACGATCTGCGGGCCGATGAACAGCGCGACCACGCCGCCGAGCGCGAGGAAGGGGCCGAACGGGACCGCCGTCTTGCGTCCCTCGGCCACGCCGACGCGGGCCATGACGACCGCACCCACGAGCACGCCCGCGATCACTGCCACGAGCAGCGCGACCGCGACCGACGCTCCGAGGTACAGACCGAGCACGCCGGCGAGCTTCACGTCCCCCATGCCCATTCCACGCGGGTAGGCGAGCACGAATACGAGCAGGAAGCCGCCGGCGGCGGCACCGGCGATCAGCTGCCCGGGAACCCTGGCCGGCGCGAACAGAAGCCCGATCACGACGGCGCCGACCGCGGCCGCGAGCGTGATCTTGTTGGGGATGATCCGCTCGTCGAGGTCGATCAGGGTGATCGGGAGCAGAACCGCGACCAGCGCCAGTCCGAGCACCACATCGCGCGGGGTGTGCGCGGTCAGCACGACGCCGATGGCCAGGACGGCGGCGAGACCCTCGACCAGCGGATAGCGCACCGGGATCGCCATGTGGCACGCGCGACAGCGCCCCCGGAGCAGCAGCCAGCCGAACACCGGGACGTTGTCGTAAGGCTTGATCGGCGTGCCGCAGCCGGGGCAATGCGAGCCCGGGGTGGCCAGCGATTCCCCGCGCGGGAGCCGGTGTGCGACCACGTTCAGGAACGAGCCGACGATCAGCCCGCCAATGGCGGCGAAGGCAACTCCCATCACTGCACCTCCATGCGCTGCGCGGTTTCTCGGGTCACAGGGTCGATATCGGCCGCTGGGCGTCGGGCGATGAGCAGAGATCGGGCGGGCCAGATGGCCCGCCCCGGATCGTGGATTGCCGACTGGAGAGACGCGGTTACCAGGAGCCGCCCACGCAACCGCCCGGACTGCCCGAGCCGCTGCCGAGCGTGCAGCTGCGGCTGACGGTGCCATTCGCGTTACGGGTGATCGCGAACGTGTCGCCGGTCGTGTTCGAGGTCGAGCTCACCGTGTAGCTCGTCGCCGAGACGTTGGTCGGTGCCTGCAGGGTCGCCGAGCTCGTGTCGTTGAGCGTCGACTCGGTGGTCTGCAGCGATGCCAGCGCGGTGTTCGCATAGCTGCCGTTGTTGTCGGTCGCCAGCGTCTCGGCCGCCGTCTGGGCCGTACGAGCCTGCGCCTTGGCGGCGGCATCGTTCGCCTTCCCCTTCTGGTTCAGGAACGACGGGATCGCGATCGCCGCGAGAATGCCGATGATCAGAATCACGACGAGAAGCTCGATCAGCGTGAAACCCTTCTCCTCGTCGGCACGTCGACAGAGCTTGTGAAGCATTGATCCTCCCGGGATCGGTGATTGGGCCTGTCGCCAGATCCCGGTTCCATCGCCATCACGGGCCGATCCGCTGCGATCGTGTGGCCCTGGTGGCAACCCGGCTCCCTCCGCCAGCGGAGGTCCGTGGTTTTGCGTCCCGCCCTCACGGGCGGTTTGCCCTTGGCACCATGTGATCCTGGCACCCTTCTTATCGAGCACCCCCACCGCGACTTGAAACTGGTGGACGAAAGCTGGACACAGTGGCCAGCCGGGGTGGACAGCAGAAAGGGCGGCCCTGTGGACCAGCAAAGAGGGCGGGCCTTGCGGCCCGCCCCTCTTGTCCAGCGATGTCAGGTTGGGAGACGCCTACCAGGTGCCGGCCACGCAACCACCGCCGGTGCCGGTGCACGAACGGGTCACCGTCCCGCCGGCGTTGCGGGTGATCGAGAACGTGTCACCGGTGACGTTCGACTTCGAGATCACCGTGTACGTCGTCGCGGTCACGCCCGTCGGGGCCTGCAGCGTCGCCGTGGTGGTGTCGTTGAGGGTTGCCTCCGTCGTCTGCAGGGCCGCCAACGTCGTGTTGGCGTAGCTGCCGTTGTTGTCCGTGGCCAGCGTCTCGGCCGCGGTCTGGGCCGTACGAGCCTGCGCCTTGGCGGCGGCGTCGTTGGCCTTGTTCTTCTGGTTCAGGAACGACGGGATCGCGATCGCCGCGAGAATGCCGATGATCAGGATCACGACGAGAAGCTCGATCAGCGTGAATCCCTTCTCATCCTCGGCGCGACGGCGGAACTTGTGGAGCATTGATCCTCCCGGGATCGGTGATTGGGCCTATGGCCAGATCCATCGGTTCCGCCATCACGGCTACGACAGCGTTGAGCCCTGGTGGCAGCCCGGCTACCTCATCCGGAGGTCCGTGGCTTTGCGTCCCGCCCTCGCGGGCGGTTTGCCTTTGGCACCTAACGACTCTGGCACTCGCAATATCGACACGCGTGGTGCGCGCGCTGAATAACGGGGACGTTTGGTTGAGCGCTGCGCGGCAGGCTCTACGCGGCCCGGTCCTCGGACCCGGCGCTCTGCGCGTCGCGGCCCGGGTGGAAGCTCCCGCTTCCGCCGCACCACGGACAGGTGACCTCGTGCGGCGCGCCCCCGAGCCCCGAGATCACCTTGCCGGTTCCCCGGCAGGGAAAGCAGCGTGCGCGGGGATCCTCGGGCTCGCTCACGCCGCGGCACCCACGATCGCGAGCAGCACGCCGTCACCGACCGGCGTCACCGTACCCGTGAGCCGTTCGTCGCTCAGCAGTCGCTCGTTGAACGCACGTGCGGTCGCGACCTGCTCGTCGGTCCAGTGTCCGTTGCCGCGCCCCTCGGCGACGGCGCCCGACATCAGCACGTTGTCGACGGCCAGGACCGCGCCGCCCCCGAGCAGCGGCAGCAGCAGGTCGAAGTAGTCGACGTACTGCGCCTTGACTCCATCGATGAACGCGAAGTCGAACGGTCCCTCGAGCGAGCGCAGTCCGGTCCGCGCATCCGCGAGCCGGAGGTCGGTGCGGTCGGCCACGCCCGCTCGCTCCAGGTAATCGCGGGCGGCGGCGTGACGCGCCTCGTCGATCTCGAACGAGACGACCGTCCCGCCAGGCGCCAGCGCCCGGGCGAGGTACAGCGTCGAGACGCCGATCGCGGTCCCGACCTCGACCACCCGCGTGGCGCCGCGGGCCGCGGCCAGGAGGCCGAGCAGCGTGCCCGTCTCGGGCGCGACGATCGGGATTCCCTCGCGCTCGCCCTGGGCCTCCATCTCGGCCAGGACCGGGTCGGGCTGCGGGCGCAGCGTGGCCAGGTACTCGCTTACGGCTTCGGTGACGATCATGCCGGGGACCTTACCCGGGCACCCCCGGCGGATGCGAGCCGGGGTCAGGCCTCCGAGGGCCGGCCGGCCCGCGCCGGGATCAGCCGACTCCAGCCGGTTCCGGTCGCCGGCGGGATCAGGTAGGCCAACAGCGGCAGCGAGATCACGAGATAGGACACGTACTGAAGATGGAGGCCGCCCGTGCCCGAGATCGGGTGGAACACGACCCAGAACCCGATGGTCGCAATCAGCGCCACCACCGGCATTCTCCGGCTCCGGCATTCGTAGGCGGCGATCGCGATCACGAGCGGCAGCTGGTAGTAGACGTGGTTGGAAGGGTCGAGCATGCAGCGCGCGAGGAACAGCAGCGCGAGCAGCGCCAGCGGGCTCTCCGGCGAGCGATCGTGGCGCAGTGCGAGCGGCAGCGAGATCGGGAGCGCCAGCAGCACCACGAGCTCGCGTGCGTGCGCGGCCACGAGCGCCGGCGGGAAATACGCCGTGGTCACCCCGGGAGTGGCCTGCAGGCGCGCCAGCGGCCACCACAAGTCGCCGGGGAACGCGACGTCCGATCCGCTCGCCACCAGGGCGATCCGCCGGAAGTGCGACGGGTCGACCACGTAGATGCAGGCGATCCAGCCGGCGGCGATCGCCCCCGCCACCAGGCACAGGCGCGCCCGTCCGCGCGGGGCGGCGAGCACGACGGGAATCACGGCGAGAACGCCCCACGGCTTGTTCACGAGCGCCAACCCCAGCGCCAGCCCGGCCAGCGTGACGTGCTCCTCGCTCGCCAGTAGCACCGCCCCGACACACAGCGCGGCGCCGAGCGCCTCCTCGGGATGGCCGTAGAGGATCACGTCGAGCAGCGCCGGCCCAAGCACGCAGATGCCGACCACCGCCGCCCGCTCGGCCGCCGGGCGCCCCGCGGCCCGCATCCCGCGAGCCAGATAGAGCCCGAGCGCGCCCAGCGCCAGCAGGCAGGCGAGCGCGCCGAAGCGGAAGATCGCGTGCTGGCTGCCGCTCAGCAGCTTCCCGATCAGCGCTGCGGGCGCGTACAGCGGCAGCGCGCCCCCGTCGCCGTTGGTCGGTAGCCGTTGGACGAAGGCGCCCAGGTGGCCCGACAGCAGCGCGTTCATGGCCGGCGCAAAATCGGTCGGATAGTCGCCCATCACCTGGGTCCTGAAGCCCAGCCAGGCCGTCCAGATCGCGGCGAGCACGATGACGGTGACCGGGCCAAGACGTCTGCGGGCCGTTGCCATCACGCTCGTCATCGGCATCCGCCGCGGTTCGGCTGAACCCGATCGGGGGCGGTCCGCTGTTCCCACGGATCGCCCCGCGTACGATCCCCTGATGAGAGAGTGACCGGCAGCGCCGAGGATGAGATCAGGCGCGGTTCCCTGATGCTCCGGCGATGCCTGATCCAGGAGGTTCGTAGCCCATGTCTGCAGGACCTATGTCGCGCGAGCAACTGCACGAGATCTCCCGTTTGTGGTGGCTTCCGCTGTCGCTCGGGGTGCTCAGCATCGTCGCCGGAGTGATCGTCCTTGCCAAACCCGACAACAGCCTCGCCACCCTTGCCGTGGTGGCCGGGATCTTCGTCCTCGTGAACGGGATCTTCGAGCTCGGCGCCTCCCTCTCGAGCCACACCGAGAGCCGCGGGCTGGTGGCGCTGATCGGAGTCGTCGATCTGATCGTCGGCGTCGTCCTGATCCGTCACCCGATCAAGGGCGTGACCGTGATCGCGATCCTGCTCGGGATCTGGCTGATCGTGCTGGGCGCGGTGCGGTTCGTGCAGGCCTTCGAATACGAGGTCCACCGCACCTGGCGCCTGGTCCTCGCCGGCGCCGAGCTGATTGCCGGCATCGTGATCGTCGCGAGTCCCGGCATCGGCTTCGCTACCCTCGCGCTGCTGGTCGGCTTCGCCTTCATCCTCAACGGCATCAGCATGTCCGTGCTCGGTGTGGCGATGCGCACGACCAAGAACGCCGACGGCGGCCCGCCGATCACGCCGGCCGTGGCCTGAGGGCGACGGGTCGCCGTTGCCGGGTGCGCCCGGGCGGTATCGTGAGCGGGCGATGGGTGAGGGAGAATCCGAGCGTGAAGGGGCACCGCCTCATGGCACCGCCGGCCTTGATAACGCCTCTGCGAACAGCTCACGCCTACTTGATCTGGTCGTAGACCTTGAACAGCGGCAGATACATCGAGATCACGATCACTCCGACGATGCCGCCGACGAGGATGATCATCGCCGGCTCCATGATCGAGGTGAGCGCCTTGACGGCGGCCGAGACCTCGTCCTCGTAGAACTCGGCGATCTTGGTGAGCATCGCGTCCAGGGCGCCGGTCTCCTCTCCGACGCCGACCATTTGGGAGACCATGGCCGGGAACACCGAGGACTCGCGCAGGGGGGCGGCGATCGTGCCGCCGGCCTTGACCGAGGCGATCACCGAGTCCATCGCGCTCTCCATGACCGCGTTGCCGGAGGTCTTGCCGGTGATCTCGAGCCCCTGGATGATGGGCACGCCGGCGGATACGAGCGAGGACAGGGTGCGCGACCAGCGGGCCAGCGCCACCTTCTGCACCACGTCGCCGATCTTCATCGGCACGCGTAGCTTGAACGCGTCCCAGTGCGGGCGACCCCACTTGGAGCGCTTGAAGTACAGGAGCGTGCCGATGACCACGACGACCGCGACGATCAGCACGTACCACTGCCGCGTGAGCAGGTGCGAGAAGCCGACCATGAACTTGGTCAGCGTCGGCAGGTTGCCGCCGAACTGCTTGAACACGTTCTCGAACACGGGGATCAGGAAGGCGACCAGCGCCAGCAGCACGATCACCGCGAAGCTGATCACCAGCGTCGGGTAGACCATCGCCGAGCGCACCTGGCGGCGCAGCGAGGCGTCCTTCTCGAGCTGGTCGGCGGTGCGCAGCAGCGATTCCTCGAGCACGCCGCCGCTCTCCCCCGCCCGCACCATCGACACGTACAGCGAGCCGAACACCTTCGGGTGGCGCTCGAGCGCGTCGGACAGGAGCAACCCGGCCTCGACGTCGTGGCGGACGGCGGCGATCGACTCCTTCAGCAGCTTGGAGTTGGCCTGGTTCTCGAGCACGAACAGCGCCTTGAGCAGGGTCATGCCCGAGGACACCATGGTGGCCAGCTGGCGCGTGCTGATCGCGAGGTCGTTGGGCTTGACGCGCGCGAACAGCTCCAGGTTCAACTCCTTGGAGCGATACTTGTGCGCGATGTCGATGACGATCAGGCCGCGTTCCTTGAGCTGGTCGGCGACGTCCTGCTTGGAGACCGCCTCGACCTCGCCCCCGGCCGGCACGCCGGCCAGATCCATCGCCTTGAAGGTGAAGGTGGCCATCAGGCGGCCATCCTCGGGCCCGCCTGGCCGATCAGCCTGCGCATCTCCTCGGGCGAGTGGGCGCGTGCCTCGGCCAGCTGACGGGTGATCTTGCCCGCGCGTACGAGCTGGGCGAGCGAGGAGTCCATCGTCTGCATCCCGTGCGCGCCGCCGGTCTGGAGCACGGAGTAGATCTGGTGGCTCTTGGACTCGCGGATCAGGTTGCGGACCGCGGGCGTGGGCACCAGCACCTCGGTGGCGATCGAGCTCGGCTACGTGGACCAAGAGCGCGTGGCGCGGGCGATCGAGGAGTCGCGCTCCGCGGGGGTGCCGCCCGAGAAGGTCCTGCTCGAGAGGAAGGCGATCACCTCTGACCAGCTCTCGCGCGGGATCGCCGAGCGCTACGGGCTCGACCACATCGACCTCGATGTCTTCAACGTCGACATGGGGGCCGCGAACCTGCTGAGCGCCTCGGACATCCACTTCGAGCCCCAGCCTGATCCCGCGTCGCGCTCGGGCCACGAGTTGCGGGTCCGGATGCGGATCGACGGCGTGATGACCGAGGCGGCCACGGTGCCCAGGCGCATGGTCTCGGGCGTCGTGTCGCGGATCAAGATCATGAGCGACCTCGACATCTCCGAGCGCCGGCTGCCCCAGGACGGTCGTGTCGGGCTGGCGGTCGAGGGGCGCCACGTCGACGTGCGCGTGGTGACGTTGCCGAGCGTCAACGGCGAGTCGGTGGTGCTGCGGATCCTGGACAAGGAGGCGAGCCGGCTCGAGCTCGAGCGGCTCGGCATGCAGGAGCACGAGCTCGAGCGGTTCCGGCGGTCCTTCAATCGCTCCTACGGCGCCGTGCTGGCGACCGGCCCCACGGGCTCGGGCAAGTCGACCTCGCTGTACGGTGCGCTCGGGGAGCTGAACACCCCGGAGAAGAACATCATCACGATCGAGGATCCGGTCGAGTACCAGATCCCGGGGATCACCCAGGTGCAGATCAACCCCAAGGCCGGCCTCACGTTCGCGACCGGGCTGCGGTCGATGATGCGCGCGGACCCGGACATCCTGATGGTGGGGGAGATCCGGGACCGCGAGACGGCCCAGATCGCGATCGAGGGCGCGCTCACAGGCCACATGGTCCTCTCGACGCTGCACACCAATGACGCGCCGACGGCGATCACGCGCCTGGTCGAGATGTGGGGGTCGAGCCGTTCCTGGTCGCCTCGGCGATCGACTGCGTGGTCGCACAACGGCTCGCCCGCACGCTCTGCTCGCACTGCAAGCAGCGCACGATCATCGGTGCCGACGTCCTGCGCGACCACGGCTTCTCGGCCCAGTTCGACATCGAGGCCTACGAGCCGATCGGCTGCGTGCGCTGCGGCGGGATGGGCTACAAGGGCCGGATCGGGCTGTTCGAGGTCATGGTGATGTCCGAGCAGCTGCGCTCGCTGACGCTCGAGCGCGCCTCCGCCGATCAGGTCACTGCCGTGGCCGTGCGGGAGGGGATGCGCCGCCTGCGCGAGGACGGCCTCGAAGGTCAAGTCTGGACTTACGTCCATGGCCGAGGTTGCACGCGTAACGGGATCCGGCTGATCTGCCGATTACCCATGTAGTTGGGTTCTGCGGCGCGCTGGGATCGAAAGGCCATGCATGGAGCTTGATTTCGCCGAGGTACTGCTCGAGGTGATCGGACGACGTGCCTCCGACCTGCACGTGACGGCGGGTGCGCCGCCAATGGTGCGCGTGCGCGGGCGGCTGACGCCGCTGGAGGGCTATCCGGCGCTGACGCCCACGGATACGCGGGAGATCATCTACTCGATCCTCTCCAACTCCCAGCGCCAGAAGCTCGAGAACAACTGGCAGCTCGACTTCGCCTATTCCATCCCGGGGCAGGCGCGGTTCCGGGTCAACGCCTACTTCCAGCGCTCCGCAGTGGGTGCGGCCTTCCGCCTGATCCCGTTCGAGGTGGCCCCGCTCGAGTCGCTCGGGCTGCCGCCGGCGGTGGCCGAGTTCGCCAACAGGCCCCGTGGTCTGGTGCTCGTCACGGGGCCGACCGGGTCGGGCAAGTCGACCACGCTGGCCTCGCTCGTCGACGTGATCAACCAATCGCGCGAAGAGCACATCATGACGATCGAGGATCCGATCGAGTTCCTGCACCAGCACAAGAAGTGCATCGTCAACCAGCGCGAGCTCGGTTCCGACGCGACCAGCTTCGCCGATGCGCTCAAGGCCGCGCTGCGCCAGGACCCCGACGTGATCCTCGTCGGCGAGATGCGCGACCTCGAGACGATCGGCACCGCGATCACCGCTGCTGAGACCGGCCACCTCGTGTTCGCGACGCTGCACACACAGGACACGCCGCAGACGATCGACCGCATCATCGACGTGTTCCCGTCGTCCCAGCAGGGGCAGATCCGGGCTCAGCTCGCGGTGGCCCTGCAGGGAATCATGACCCAGATGCCGCTGCCGACCTCCGACGGCTCGGGCCGCTGTGTCGCCCACGTCGGTCAGGAACCGCCCCGAGCCGCCCCTGCGCCGCGGCGGCGTGATGCCGTCCACGGACGCCCCCGGTGGCTGGGATTCAGGGGGCGTCACCGCCCTGAGATGAGGGGGGTAGTCGGTCATCCGCGGCGGACGGCCGCGCGCATCGCCTCAATCGGGGCAGGCTCGCCGGTAAAACGCTCAAAGCTGAGCGCTCCCTGGGCGATGAGCACCTCCAGCCCGTCCACGGTATGTATCGCGTGAGCACGCGCCGCCGAGACGAGCGGTGTGTCCCGTTCCCTGTACACGAGATCAACCACGCAGCTGTACGTAACGACCTCATCGGCATCAATCGGCAGAGAGTTGAACATCGACCGCGGATCGTCCAGACCGCTGGACGTGCAGTGGACGAGCAGATCAGCTGGCTCGGCCGATCGCACGGGGACGCCGCCCAGCTCCGCGCACAGCCGGCGCGCCCGGTCCGGGGTGCGATTCCAGACGCGGACCTCGGCGGCCCCCGCCTCGATCAGCGCCCACACGACCGCCCGGGCGCTGCCCCCTGCGCCAAGCACCAGCGCGCTGCGGCCGGCCGGGTGAAACGGGAGCGTGGCGATCAGGCCCGGCGCGTCCGTGTTGTCCGCGTGGATGGTCCCGTCGAGGCCGAACGTGAGCGTGTTCGCGGCGCCGATCGCCCGCGCGCTCGCGCTCGCCTCGCCGGCCAGCGCCAGCGCCGCCTCCTTGTGGGGGATGGTCACGTTCGCGCCCCGGAAGCCGGCCCGCGGCAGCGCGCGGACGGTCTCGGCGAACAGGGCCGGCGGCACCGGCAGCAGCTGGTAGCGCCAGTCGCCGAGGCCGACGGCCTGAAGGGCCGCGTTCTGGATCGCCGGCGAGCGGCTGTGGGCCACCGGCCAGCCGAGCACGCCGAGGCGTGGGGGCATCAGCAGTTGGCCGGAGATCGCCCGCCGCGGCGAGCCCGTGCGGCCTGGTAGCGAGCCTGGTCGCGGTGGAATTGCGCGTAGCTGGAGCTGAACACCTGCTCGCCGTTGCCGCACGGCTTGACCACGAAGTACAGGTACTTCGTGGCCGCGGGATGCGCGGCGGCCTGCATCGCCGCCATCCCCGGGTTGCTGATCGGGGTGGGCGGCAGCCCCTTGTTGATGCGCGTGTTGTAGGGCGAGCTCGAGCTCAGCTCCGAAGCCGTGAGCGGGCTCGTGTAGTTGCCGCTCGCGTACCGGGTCGTCGAGTCCATCTGGAGCGGCATGTTGTCGTGCAGGCGGTTGTAGATCACCGAGGCGACGAGCGGGCGGTCACGGGCGGTGGAGGCCTCGCCCTCGATGATCGAGGCGATGGTCAGCACGTCGTAGGCGGTCAGGTGCTTGCTGTTCGCGTAGGCGAGGTTGACCGAGCGGAACCGGGTCTTGAACGTGCGCAGCTGCTCGTCGGCCAGCGTGGCGGCCGTGACCGGGTCGCGGAGCTGGTAGGTCGAGGGGAACAGAAAGCCCTCCAGCGACGGGGTCGATCGCGGAGCCCCGTAGTGGCGCGGATCGAGCAGCGGCGAGTGCCGGGTCACCGCGAGGTAGTTGCCACTCATCCCCTGGGCGCGCAGCAGCGCAGCGATCTGGCTGCGGCTCTTGCCCTCGGTGATCGTGATGGTCGAGACCTTCACCGGTGGCGGCACCGCGCTGAGTACGCTGAGCGCCGCGCCGTAGCTCATGTCGCGCTGCATCCGGAAGGTGCCGGTGCGCAGGCTCCCCCGCTCTCCGGCCAGCGTCGCCCGCAGCTCGAAGAAGAAGCTCGACGAGACGACGCCGTCGCGGGCCAGCAGGTCGCCGACCTGACTCGAGCTGGTGTGTGGCGGGATCCTCACCGCGACCTCGCCCTGTCCGCTGCCGTGGAAGGGCTGGAACAGCTCCCAGAGGAACCAGATCAGCCCGACCGCGAGCAGGATCGCCAGCACGGCCACGATCCGGCCGCGCCACGAATGGCCGCCCAGCCGGTGCGCGCGGGGCTGCCGCGGTCCCGCTCCCGGGGGACGCCGCGAGCGCCGGGGCTCGAGCTTGGCGGTTCCGGCGGCGGCGATCACGGGCACGCGGCGGATGCCCGACGGCGCCTCCTCCGGGCCCTCATGGACCTCGTAGTCGCCGTCGCCGTGTTCGTGGTCGTGGCCGTGGTCGTGGTCGTGGTCGTGGTCGTGATCGGTCCATTCGATGGCCTCGTCCTCAGCCGCCTCGTGGCAGTCGAGCACCTCGTCGTCGTCGAGCTCGTGATCGTGGCCGAGCTCCTCATCATGGTCGGTTCCCGCGCCCGCGAGCGCGGGAACCGGCGGCGCCGGTGGTGGGCCATCGCCGCGGGCGGCACGCCGGGCTCGGCGCTCGCGACGGGCGGCCTCACGCTCCTCGGCGCTCCGCCGGCGTGAGTCGCTCATGCGCCCGCCCCGGCCGATTGGCGGGCGGCCAGCCAGCTGTGGAGCAGATGGGCGGCGGCGCGCGAGTCCTCGCTGCTCTCGCCCGGGGTCCGCGCCGCCAGCCGGGTGGTGAACCGCTCGTCGTAGAGCTCCACCTCGATGTCGAGCGCGCGGGCCAGCTCGTCGGCGAACGCCCGCGTCTCGATCGTCTGGGCGGAGTCGCCACCCGCCAGCGTCAGCGGCAGGCCGACGACCACGTACTCGACCCCGCGCTCGCGCACCAGCTCGCGCAAGCGCCCCAGCCCGCGCCGGGTCCGCGGCCGCTCGATCGGCTCGATCGGTGTCGCCAACACCCCCGTCGGGTCGCTCAGGGCGCACCCGCACCGGGCGCTCCCATAGTCGAGTGCCAGCACCCGCATCAGCTCGACAGGGCCGACTCGATCGCTTCCCGCGCGGCGGCAATCGCGTCGGGGAGCTTGGACGGGTCGCGGCCGCCCGCACGTGCGAGCGTGTCGCGACCACCCCCTCCGCCCCCCACGACCGCAGCCGCGACCTTGACGATCTCCCCGGCGCGCACGCCCCGGGCGACCAGCGACGGAGCGACGCTGGCGACCAGGTCGACGCGGTCCTCGGCCGTGCTTCCGAGCACGATCGCCGCGTCGGGCAACTTGGCCTTGAGCCGGTCCGCGACCTCGAGCAGCGCCTTGCCGTCGACGGCCTCGATCGCGGCCACGAGCACGCGGGCGCCGTCGTGCTCCTCCGCCCGCGCCGCCAGACCATCGACGTCGATGGCGCCGTTGGAGCCAGCCCGGCGGGCTGCCTGCTCGGCCTGCTTGGCCCGGTCGCGCAGTTCGCCGACCGCGCTGCCCACGCGCTCCGGCGGGACCCGGAGCTGGCCGGCGGCATCGCTGAGCACGCGGTCGTGGGCGCGCATCAACTCCACCGCCGCCGGTCCGGTCAGCGCCTCGATGCGGCGCACGTTGGCCGCGCTGGAGGTCTCCGAGACGAGCTTGAACAGCCCGATCTCGGAGGTCGAGTGGACGTGCGTGCCGCCGCACAGCTCGCGTGAGAAGGAGCCGTCGCCAACCTCGACCATGCGCACGACGTCGCCGTACTTCTCGCCGAACAGCGCCATCGCGCCGAGGCGGCGGGCCTCGTCGAGGCTCGTGATCTGGGCCCGTACGGGCTGGTTCTCGAGGATCCGGCGGTTCACGTCGTCCTCGATCTGGGTCAGCTCCTCGGCCGTGAGCGCCTGGCCGTGGGTGAAGTCGAAGCGGAGCTTGTCGGGGCCGACGTAGGAGCCGGCTTGGCGCACATGGGTACCGAGGCGCCGGCGCAGCGCCGCGTGCAGCAGGTGGGTGGCGGTGTGGTTGGACTCGGTGGCGTGCCGCGTGGAGCGGTCGACGTGCGCGTGCACGCGCTCGCCCGGCTTGAGCTCGCCGCGCTCGAGCACCAGCGACAGCACCTGATCATCGCCAACCCGGAGCACGTCCTCGACACGGGCCACACAGTCGCCGTCCTCGCACTCGATCACGCCCGAGTCCGCGACCTGGCCGCCGCCGGTGGCGTAGAACGGGGATTCGACCAGCTTGGCCAGCACGCGCCCGTCGCCGTTCTGCGGCGCGGCGATGCCGACCGTCGTCTCCTGATCGGTCGTCCGGTAGCCGGTGAACTCGCTCGCGAAGCCGGCCGAGCCCGCCAGATCACGGGCCTGCTCGCGCAGCCCCTCGCCGGCCTGCGGCCGGCCGCCACCGGCCCGGGCGCGCTCGCGCTGCTCGCCCATCAGGGCCTCGAAGCCCTCCTCGTCGACGCCCAGGCCGTGCTCGGTGACGAGCTCGAGCGTAAGGTCGATCGGGAATCCGTACGTGTCGTGGAGCATGAACGCGTCGCTGGCGGCGATCCCCTCAGCGCCCGTCTCGCGCGCCCGCGCGATCAGGTCGTCGAGCAGCTTCGTCCCTTGCTCGAGCGTGCGGCCGAAGCCCTCCTCCTCGGAGCGCAGCCACTTGCGCACCGAGTCGCGCTGCTCGTGCAGCTCCGGGTACTCCGACCCCATCAGCTCGATCACGATGTCCGAGTAGCGCTCGAGGAATCCGGGCGAGAGATCGAGCGCGCGGCCCTGCTGGATCGCCCGGCGCATGATCCGCCGCAGCACGTAGCCGCGGTCCTCGTTGCTCGGCACGACGCCGTCGGCGATCAGGAAGGTCATCGCGCGGCTGTGGTCGGCGAGGATCCGCAGCGCCCGGTCGGCCGGGAACTCCTCGCCGTAGCGCCGCCCCGAGAGCTGCTCTCCGAGCTCGATCAGGGGCGCGAACTGGTCGGTCTCGAACACCGAGGCCTTGTTCTGCAGGATGGCCGCCATCCGGTTCAGCCCCATCCCCGTGTCGATGTTCTTCGCCGGCAGCGGCGAGAGCACGTTGACCGGGTTCTGGTCGAGCTGCATGAACACGAGGTTCCAGTACTCGAGGAAGCGCTCGTTGTCGCCGCCGGGCAGATCGTCGGGCTTACCGAAAGCCAGGCCGCGGTCCAGATAGAGCTCTGAGCACGGGCCGCATGGGCCGGTCGGGCCGGCCTGCCAGAAGTTCTCCGAGCGCGGGCATTCGACGATCCGCTCGCGCGGGACCCCGAGCTCGAGCCACGCCTCGATCGCCTCCTCGTCGGGGCCGAGCCCGAGCTCGTCGTCGCCGGCGAACACGGTGATCCAGATGTCGTCGGCGTTGAAGCCGAAGCCCTCCCGCGACAGGTCCCACGCGAACCGGGTCGCCTCGCGCTTGAAGTAGTCCCCGAACGAGAAGTTGCCCAGCATCTCGAAGAACGTCAGGTGCCGGCTGGTGGTGCCGATGATGTCGATGTCGGCGGTCCGGAACGTCTTCTGGCACGTGGTCACGCGCGGATGCGGCGGGCGCTCCCGGCCCTGGAAGTACGGCTTGAGCGGGTGCATGCCGGCGACCGTGAACAGCGCTGATGGGTCATTCTCGGCTGGGATCAGTGATCCCGACGGCAGGCGCTTGTGATCGCGCTGCTCGAAGAACTCGAGGAAGCTTCGCCGGATCTCGTCTGAAGTCACGGCTGTGGAGTGTAGGCGGGCTGGTGGCCGAGGTCGGCGGTGGCGGGGCCCTCGCGGACCCGGCTCACCTCACCCCCGTGCGATCGTGCCCCAGCCGACGACCAGCTCGCCGTCCATCAGGCAGGCCAGCTGCCCCGGGGCGGCGGCGTCGGCGGCCTCGGCGAGCTCGACCGTCAGCCGCTCGTGGCGTCCGGCCGGTGGGGCGCCCGCCAGCTGCCCGCGCAGGGGCGCCGAGCGATAGCGCAGCTTGACCCGGTCGACGCGGGCGCCGTCGCGGTGCAGGCGCGCGGCGCGGACGGCGACCCGGTCGGCCAGCAGAGCCGAGCGGGGACCGACCGTGACGCGGTTGGAACGCGCGTCCTTGTCGAGCACGTACAGCGGCTCGGCGCTGGCGACGCCGATCCCCTTGCGCTGGCCGACGGTGAAGCGGTGCTGGCCGGTGTGCCGGGCGAGCACGGTGCCGTCGCGGTCGGTGAGGTCGCCCGCGCGATCGCCGAGGCCTCCGTGGCGGGCCAGGAACCGGGCCCGGTCGGTGCCGGCCAGGAAGCACAGGTCCTGGGAGTCGGCCTTGTCGGCCACGGACAGTCCAGCCTCGGCGGCGATCTGGCGCACCTCGGGCTTGGTCAGGCCGCCGAGCGGGAAGCGCATCCGCGCCAGCGAGGCCGGCCGCAGCCCCGCGAGCATGTAGGTCTGATCCTTGGACCGGTCCGCGGCGAGCCGCAGCAGCGGGCCGTGCTCGTGGCCCTCGTCGGCGACGCGCGCGTAGTGGCCGGTGACGAGGTGCTCGCAACCAAGCCGGCCGGCCAGCGCCAGCATTGCGTCCAGGCGCACGTGGCCGTTGCACCCGACGCACGGGTTCGGCGTCTCGCCGGCGCCGTAGCCGGCGATGAAGGGCTCCACCACGCCGGCCCGGAACTCGTCGCGCAGGTCCAGCGTCAGGTGCGCCAGGCCCATGCGGTGCGCCATCGCGCGGGCGACCGCGACCGCCGAGGCTGAGCAGCAGCTGCGCTCGGCGTCGTTCTCGGGATCCGCCCACAGCTCGAGCGTGACCGCCACGACCTCGCCGGCATCGGCCGACAGGAGCGCCGCCACCGCGCTGTCGACGCCGCCGCTCATCGCCACCAGCGTGCGCCCGGCCGGCGGCGCCGCGACGGTCGCCGTCCGGGCGGCCTCGCCGAGCGCGCGGTGGAGCGCGTCGGAGACCACCTCGGCGGCGTGGAGCTTGGCGGGGCTGAGGCCGCCGAGCTCGGCGGAGATCTGGCCCGGCCCGAGCCGCGCCACCTCGAGCAGCGGCCGGCCCCGCACCAGCGTCACGGCCGCGCTGGCCGCGGCCGTGGCGGCGCCGCACCCCTCGGCGGCGAACCCGGCGTCGGTCACCGTGTCGCCCTCGAGCGCGAGTGAGATCGAGATCCGGTCACAGCAGCCGCCGGCGCCCGCCTCCCGGGTCACCGCGCCGGCCGGGACCCGGCGGAGCCCCTGCGGCGAGAGGAGATGATGCTCGAACGCGTCGCTGTCCATCCCGGCCTGAGCATAGAGGCGGCCGGGCTGCTCCCACGGCGCCCCGGCTGGGTCCCCGTCCCCGCAACCGGGAGAGAGCTACCGGACCAGCAGCGCGTCGTCGACCCGCTGAGCGATCTCGAACCCGTCGGTGAACCCGACGATCGTGGTCGCCTGCCGGGTGGGATCGATCAGCACGAGCGTCGGCGAGACCTGGACCGGAACCTGCGTCGTGACCACTTTGTAGCGGTCGAGCTCGCTGAGCGGAACCGCGATGCTGACGACGCGACCGCCATGGCGCGGCAACAGGGCGAGCTCCTCACGCACGGCCTGATCATCGGCCCCGGCGGGGTTGTAGAAGAGCAGGGCAACGACCTTCCGCGCCGTCAGCGCGGCGGCGACGATGCCGAAGCGACGCGCGGCGCCCGACACGGCGGTGGGCTGGACGCTCGCGCCGGACGTCGCGTTCGCGCCCGAGGCGGTGCGCGCGCCCGAGGCGGTGCTCGCGCCCGAGGCGGCCCGCGGCGCGGCCGTGGACGACGGGGTCGTGACGATCGTGCCGCCGTGGGCGACGCTGGCGGCGTTGGACGTGGCCACCGCCGCGTGCGCCTTGCTGATCGCGGACTCGAGTCCCTTCATCCCGGGCAGGGTGGGACCCGACGCGGCCGCGCTCGCGGAGTTTCCCGAGGACCCCGAGCTCGACGGGCGCAGGGCGACCAGCCACACCCCGAGGAATGCGACCACGGCCACCAGAAGCGCCAGCAGCGGACGTGATACCGAGCCCATCACCTCGTTCTTCGGCAGGCGAGCGCCGGAGCCTGAGAACCCTGTCGGGCGCTGGACAGAGCCAGCCGGCGGATGACGCGGCCGCGCCGCCCGGTTCAGATGAGCCTGATCCCGAGCTCGCGGAGCTGCGCCGCATCGACCGGCGCGGGCGCCCCGGTCAGCGGATCGGCGCCGCTGGCCGCCTTCGGGAAGGCGATCACGTCGCGGATCGACTCTCGGCCGGCGAGCGCGGCGACGATCCGGTCGATCCCCATCGCTATCCCGCCGTGCGGAGGCGCCCCGTGACGGAGCGCATCGAGCAGGAAACCGAATCTGGCCTGGGCCTCCTGCTCGCTGATCCCCAGCAGCTCGAGCACGCGCCGCTGGACGTCGATGCGGTTGATCCTGATCGAGCCGCCGCCGATCTCGCTGCCGTCGAGCACGAGGTCGTAGGCGCGCGAGAGCAGCGAGCCCGGATCGTCGAGATCTCCGGTCGGCGCCGTGAACGGATGATGCAGCGCGTCCCAGCGCTGCTCCTCCGGGTGCCAGGCGAACATCGGGAACTCGACGACCCAGACGACGTCGTGCCGGCCCTCGGGGATCAGGTCGAAGCGCCGCGCGAGCTCGAGCCGCAGCGCGCCGAGCGCCTGCCCGACGGTGGTGACCTCGTCGGCCACGATCAGCAGGAGGTCGCCGGGGGAGGCGCCAAGCGCCACGCCGATGCCCTCGATCTCCTCGGGCGAGAGGAACTTGGCGATCGGCGAGCGCCACGAGCCGTTCTGGAGCACGAACGCCCACACGAGCCCCTTCGCGCCGTGCTGTTTGGCCAGCTCGGTGAGGGCGTCGAGCTCGGAGCGGGGTAGCTCGCGCGCGCCGGCGTTGATCCCGCGCACGACGCCGCCGCTGCGCAGCGCACCCGCGAAGACCTGGAACTCCGACCCGGCGAGCACGGTTCCGAGGTCGTGCAGCTCGACCCCGAAGCGCGTGTCCGGCCGGTCTGTGCCGAACCGGGACACCGCCTCGGCGAAGGTCATCCGCGGCCATGGCGGCTCGGACGCGCCGAAGCCGGCGCGCTCGAAGACCGCCCACATGACCGCTTCCATCGTCCCGATCACATCGTCCTCGTCGACGAACGACATCTCGAGATCGAGCTGGGTGAACTCGGGCTGGCGGTCCGCGCGCGAGTCCTCGTCGCGGAAGCAGCGGGCGATCTGGTAGTAGCGCTCGAAGCCACCGATCATCAGCAGCTGCTTGAACAGCTGCGGGGACTGGGGCAGCGCGTAGAAGGACCCGGGGGCGATCCGCGCCGGCACGAGATAGTCCCGGGCGCCCTCGGGGGTCGAGCGGGTCAGGTACGGCGTCTCGATTTCCAGGAAGTCGCGCGCGTTCAGCACGTCCCTGATCGTGGTGATGACCTCGTGGCGGAGCGCGATCGCCTCCTGCATCGGCTTGCGTCGCAGATCGAGCGCGCGATGGCGCAGGCGCAGGGCCTCGTCGACGGGGACCTCCTCGTCGAGCGGGAACGGCGGCGTCTCCGCGTCGGCGAGGATCTCCAGCGAGTCGACGGCGAGCTCGATCTCGCCCGTGGCCAGGTTCGGGTTCACGTTCTGCGGCTCGCGCGGCGTGACCGTGCCCGCCGCGCTGAGCACGTCCTCGGCCCGTAGCCCGTGCGCGGCCGCGTGCGCCTCCGGGGCGGTCTCCGGGTGAAAGACAAGCTGGACGATGCCGGACCGATCGCGCAGATCGACGAAGATCAGGCCGCCGTGATCGCGGCGGCGGTCGACCCAGCCGGCGACCCGTGCCGGCGTGCCGGCGCGGTCGGCCCCGAGATCCCCGGCCCACGTGTCGCGGAATCCGTTGGCGCGCGGTGCCTCCCTCACGACAGCCGGTTCCCTCGGAGGATCGTGGGGATCACGGCCGCCGGCTCGAGCTCGCGCTGCTCTCCGGCTTCCATGTCCTTGAGGCCGATGTGCGGTTCTGATCCGACGATCGCAACGTATCGCGACCGGAGCCGGCCGGCATGCTTGAGCTGACCCTTGAGTGACCGTCCGGCCAGCTCGAGCTGGGCGCTCAGGCCGGCGCGGCGAGCCTCGCCGGCGAGCTCGAACGCCTTGCGCCCGGCCGCCGGATCGGCGATCGCCACGTACAGGTCGACCGGATCACGCGCGATCGGCAGCTCGCCGGCGGCGAGCAGCATCCGCTCGATTCCCGCCGCCCATCCCGACGCGGGCGTCGGCGGCCCCTCGAGCTGCGCCATCAAACGGTCGTAGCGCCCGCCGCCACCGACCCCGCTCTGAGCGCCGAGCGCGTCACTGGTGAACTCGAACACCGTGCGGGTGTAGTAGTCGAGGCCGCGCACCAGCGTCGGGTCGATCGCGTAGCGCAGCCCCGCGTCGTCGAGCAGCTGGCGAACCTGGGCGAAATGCTCGGCGTCGTCGCCGCTCAGCCGGTCGAGCAGCGTCGGCGCGCCGGCCATGACCTCGCGCGTGCTCGGGTCCCCGGAGTCGAAGGCGCGCATCGGGTTGACGTCGATCCGGCTGCGGACCTCGTCGGAGAGCCGGTCTTGATTGGCGCGCAGGAACTCCCTGAGCTCTTCGCGGTACTCGGCGCGGGTCTCCGGCGTGCCCAGGCTCGACAGCCGCAGCCGCGTCTCCCTGACCCCGAGCGTGTCGAGCAGTTCGGCCAGCGACACGATCAGCTCGGCGTCGGCGGCCGGCTCGGCGGAGCCGATCACCTCGGCCCCGACCTGCCAGAACTGGCGGTAGCGCCCCGCCTGGGGTGCCTCGTGGCGGTAGAAGGCACCGAGGTACCACAGCTTCACCGGCTGGGGCAGCTTGTGCATGCCGTGCTCGATGTAGGCCCGGCACACGGGCGCGGTGCCCTCGGGTCGCAGCGTGATCGAGCGTCCGCCGCCGTCGTCGAACGTGTACATCTCCTTCTGCACGATGTCGGTCGCCTCGCCGACCCCGCGCGCGAACAGCTCCGTGGCCTCGAACGTCGGCGTCTCGATCCGCTGATAGCCGGTGGCGCCGAGGATCCGGCGGGCGTGGTGCTCGAGCACCTGACGGCGCTCGGCATCCTCGGGGAGCACGTCATACGTGCCTCGCGGCGCTTGGATCACTGTGGCCCTACTGCGCGAGCTCGCGCAGGAACGGATTCGTGGCGCGCTCGCGACCGAGCGTGGTGATGCCCATGTGCCCCGGGTAGACGGTCGTCTCGTCGGGGTGGGCGGCGATCAGGGTGTCGATCGACTTCAGCAGGGTCGGCCAGTCGCCGCCCGGCAGGTCGACCCGCCCGACGGAGCCTTGGAACAGGACGTCGCCGGACAGCAGCACGGCGCCGGCGGGGATCGAATAGGTCACGTGGCCGGGGCTGTGACCCGGGGTGAAGATGACGTCGATCTCCAGGCCGGCGAGCTCGAGCCGCTCTCCGCCCGCCACCGTGTGGTCGGCCTCGTAGCTCTCGAACGGACCGAAGCCGGGCCACGGCACGTAGTCCATGATGTTGGCCAGCACGACCGTCTCCAGCTCCGGGCAGTAGACCGGCGCGCCCGTGGCCCGCGCCACCGGGGCGACCGCGCCGACGTGATCGAAGTGCGTATGGGTGAGCAGGATCGCCTCGATCGTGACGCCGAGGCTCTCGATCGCAGCGAGCAGGCGCTCGGGCTCGTCGCCGGGGTCGACGATCACCGCGCGGTCCGACCCCTGGGCCCGCACGATGAAGCAGTTCTCCTGCACCGGACCGACCGTGAACATGCGCACGTCGATCATTTCGGCGCGATCCGCTTCCTCTGTCGCCGCCGGAACAGGAACAGCTCCATGTAGTAGCCGGCGGGCACGTACAGGGCCATCGCCAGCAGCGCGAACGTGATCGCAGTGAGAATCGGGTTCTTGGCGTGCTTGCTGGTGACCAGGATGAACGCGAACATCAGCGCCGAGGCGAGCAGCGCCCGCTTGAACGAGCCCGACCACGTCGGCGGCGTGTTCATCCTCGTCTCGCGCGCGCTCATGCGATCCTGCTTCTTCTTTTCCTCGGCTGTCGGCGGACGGCCGGTGCGGCCGCGCGAGGTCACCGTGCCGGCCGCCGTGCCCCGGTGTTTGCTGCGGCGCTTGCGCTTCGTCTGGGCCATCGTCAACAGAGATTATGCGCCCGAGGGCGAGGCCGCGGCGAGCGCCGCCTCGATCAGGTGCCGCGCGGGGTCGAATCCGGGCACGGGAACGTCCTCCGGAAAGCCCTCGAAGGCAGCGCGCGGCGCGAGCCCGACGAGCTCCGCGGCGGTCACCGGAGCGTGCCGGCGGACGGCGGCCACCACGTCGGCGAGGCGGGTCCGGTGATGGTCCTCGACGTTGGTGGAGACCTGGGCGATCCCACCCCGCTCAAGCCACAGTCCGATCGCCCGCACCCCCGGCAGCCCCTCCGCCCCGCCCTCCCGGATCAGGGCGGCGACCTCGCGCGACTGCGCCAGCGTCGCGGAGGGAGCGAGCTCGAGGTTGAAAGCGACCAGCGGCGGCCGCGCCGCCACCAGGACGGCGCCGCCGCTCTCGTGCAGCCGGCGGGGACCGAAGTCCGGCACGAGCTCCCCGGCATCGATTCGCCGGGCCAGCTCGCCCGGTCCGCCGCGCCGGATCAGCGCCCGCGTGCGGCCGTCGGCGAGTGCGCCGTACAGGAACACCGGCACGCCGAACCGCTCGCCGATTGTGTCGGCCAAGACGAGCGCCTCGGCGCAGGCCGCGCCGCGCGTGGTCTCGTCGAGAAACACGATCGGCGCCACGTCGATCGCCCCCACCCTCGGGTGCACCCCGTCCTGGCCGCGAATGTCGATCCGCGCGATCGCGGCGCCCGCGCCGGCCGCAACCGCCGCCGCCAGCCCACCGGGCTCCCCCGCGAGCGTGAACACGGTGCGGTGGTGATCGGGATCGGAGTGGACGTCGAGCAGCCGCGCATCGAACGCGGCGCCGATCGCCCTGATCACGTCGGCATCGCGGCCCTCGGAGACGTTCGGGACGGCGAGCAGAGTCAGAGCAGGAACTTCCCCGCGTCGAGCACGCGCCGGCCGTCGATCTCCAGCGTCGCGTCGAGCACGACGACGTCGAGGTGGATCGGGACCGAGACGGTTCCGCCGATGCCGGCGCTGGCCCCGAACGCGACATGCACGGTGCCCAGGAGCTTCTCGTCCTCGAGCACGTTGCCGGTGAGCGTCGCCCGGTCGTTGGTGCCGACACCGAGCTCGGCTACGTTCGTGCCCAGCTCCCCGTGCGCCGTCAGCCGGGCCAGGTACTCGGGCCCGAGGCCGCCTTCGGCCCCGACGATCCGCCCCCCGGACACGGTCAGCACGGCGGGCTCGTCGGTGAGGCCGAGCGGCGCCAGGCTCGAGGCCACGATGCGCCCGTCGCCGCCGGCCGGCGCGATGAACCCCTCGCCCGCGGGCAGATTGCCGAACGCGCCGGCTCCGGTGATGTCGCCGTCGTCGGCGATGCCCTCGCGGCCGTGCAGATCGAGCGACAGGTCACTGCCGAGCGGACAACTCACGCGCGCGGTCGAGCCCTCGCTCAGCAGCGCTGCGACGGCGCGCGAGCGCGCGCCCATCAGGTCGAAGTCGACCGCCATCACCCGCGCGAGCATGTCCTCGGTGACGCCGGGCATCGTGGCGCCCCGCGCCCCGGCGTCGCTGGCCCGCTTGCGCGCGGTCGTGTGACTGAGCGAGCGGGTCGTCGGAGCGATGAATACATTGCACGCCGACAGCGCCGCCGTGATCGTGGGCGGAGGCTCCGTGCCATCGTTGGCGCGCTCATCCATCACGGCGAGCACGGCATCGGCCCCGGCGGCGGCCGCCGCCTCGCGGAGCGCCTCCCCGATCGGTCGCGTCTGCGGGTCGACGATGACCAGGACGTCCTCGCCGGCCTGGACCTCGAGGCAGCGTCGCACGACGGTGCTGACGGCGGGACCGAGGTCGGGCATGGCGCCGGATCATACGGACGGGTCTCGATCTGCGGTCGTGTCCATACGCCATCCTGAGACCGTGACCGGCCCGGAGTCGCAGCCCGCCGAGGGCCGCTCCCTGGAGCGACGGCCGCCCCCGGCACGCGGTGCGCCATGCGCTGTTGGTGGCCGCGATCGCCCCCACGCTGCTCGTGGCCGGCTTCTGGGCGGTGATCGTGCTCGGCGGCTCGTTCCCCGGCGACACCGGCAACGCGGCCGAGGTCAAGGAGCAGCACTTCCACGGCCTCGCGGGTGATCACGGAGTGGTCAGTCCCGCGCCGGGTGGCCGCGTGCGGTCTGCGATCGACTTAGCTTCCCGAGCGGACACACGACCTGGACGACCTCCGTGTTTGGACTCGCCGCCGTGTTCCTGCTCCAGCGCGGGCATCGGCTGTGGGCCGACGCCGGCGTGGTCGTGATCGCGGCCATGGGACCGGCCCGCGTGATGCTCGGCGTGCACTGGACCAGCGACGTCCTCGCGGGCTACGCAGGGCCTCGCGTGGCTGATCGTGCTGGTGCTGTTCGGCCTCCCCTGGGCGGCCGCGGATGAGCACCCCACTGACAGCGCCGACGCTAGACTGGCGCCTCCCTCGCCGGAGTAGCTCAGTCGGTTAGAGCAGCGGAATCATAATCCGCGTGTCGGGGGTTCGAGTCCCTCCTCCGGCATCACGTCAAGTGCAGGAAAGTCCCGCGGCTACTGGGGATCGGACGGATTCGGTTATGGGGGTATCGACCGCTACGAACCGCTAGAAACCGCTCGCTGGCTGACAAAACAGTCCAACGAACAGTCCAACGTGGGCACGCTGCGGGACCCGAACCCGGCATGGGTACCCAAGGATGAGTGAGCTCGCTCGGATGAACCTGCAGATTCGACGATTGGGTCGAGGTGAATCGCTCTCGAGGGGCAGAACATCGCCCTGGATCCGGGGTCGACTGTGGCGCACCTGTGGCGCGCGGTCTGGCCCGACGACCGTCGTGGGTCATATCAAATGGCACCATGAGCTGCGGCTGCATCCGTCCGCACGAGTGCACGGAGGATCCCCCAGTCGTTCCGGAACGCCGGCATGGGAAACGACAGTGCGGAACGGTGCGCCAGCGCTTCTCGGGCAAGGTGGTGCCCGCACCATCGTCGGGGCCCCGTTGCTGTGGGAGCATCGTTCACACTTGGATCACAAACGGAGGGACCGGCCGAATGCTGGCCACGACGAGAGGGACCGCGAAGAACGGGGCTCCGGCCTCAAGGAGGAGAGCAGCGGCGAAGACGCCGGCGGTCGCGGTTCATATGACGGTGGCCGAGCGGGTTGCCCGTGGGAAGGCGGCGCGCGCCGAGGTGCCGCGTTCCCGCCACGCGTCTTTCGAACCGTCGCCCAACCGGCCCGATCCGCTGGAGTTGCTCGAGCGTCAGGCGGCGACGCGGGTGCCCGAGCTGGTGCCGATTCGCTACGGGCGGATGCTCGTGTCGCCGTTCACGTTCTATCGCGGCGCGGCGCTGATCATGGCCAACGATCTTGCGGCGACGCCGCGATCGGGTCTGACCGTGCAGTGCTGTGGCGATGCGCACCTGTCGAACTTCGGGCTGTTCGCCTCGCCGGAGCGGAGGATGGTGTTTGACCTCAACGATTTCGATGAGACGCTGCCGGGCCCGTGGGAGTGGGATGTCAAGCGTCTCGCGGTGAGCATGCTGATCGCGGCGATCAACAATGGGTTTACCCGCAAGGAGCAGGAGCGGATCGTGCTTGACACGGTCAAGGGATATCGCGAGGCGATGACGCGCTTTACCGGGATGAAGAATCTCGAAGTGTGGTACGTACATCTGGACGTCGATAGCGTGGTCGCACAGCTCGGTCCGCAGCTCAAGCCGAAGATGGCCAAGCGGACCGAGAAGACAGTCGCGAAAGCTCGCACGCGTGACAGCATGTCGGCGTTCTCGAAGCTCACGCACGTGGTCGATGGCAAGGTCCGGATCGTCGATGAGTCGCCGCTGATCGTCCCGATCGACCAGCTCGTCGACGGCACAGGGCGCGATGAGCTGTTCGAGCAGTTGCATCAGGTGCTGCGCGCCTATCGCGGCACGCTGGAGTTCGACCGCCGCGTGCTGCTCGAGCAGTTCGAGCTCGCCGACTTCGCGCGCAAGGTGGTCGGAGTCGGGAGTGTCGGCACGCGGGCGTGGATCGCGCTGCTCGTGGGCCGCGATGGGCAGGACCCGCTGTTCCTACAGATGACGGAGGCCGAGGCGTCGGTGCTGGAGGAGTTCGCCGGCGCGAGCGAGTTTGCCAACCATGGCGAGCGCGGGGTTGTGGGGCAGCGGTTGATGCAGGCGGCGAGCGACATCTTCCTCGGCTGGCTCCACGTCGAGGCCGGTATCGATGGGAAGGCGCGTGACTTCGGTCGGCAGCTCAAGGACTGGAAGGGGTCGGCGGAGATCGAGCAGATGATCCCCAAGGGCCTGGCGCTGTACGGAGAGATCTGTGGCTGGACGCTCGCGCGGGCGCATGCGCGCAGCGGCGACCGGATCGCGATCGCCGCCTACCTCGGCAACGGGTCGAGCTTCGACAAGGCGCTCGTCGAATTCTCCAACGCCTATGCCGAGCAGAACCAGCGCGACTATGACCGGCTTACCGCAGCCGTCGCCTCCGGCGAGCTCGTGGCCGAGACGGGGCTATAGCGCCATGCCCAATACCGGAGCGCCAACCACTACCATCATTCACGACCAGCAGCGCGCCAATCACATGCTGATGCTGGAGTTCGGGGACCGCCAGGACTTCGATGACCCGAAGCTCGAGTACCGGCGCCTGTTCTCCGAGCTGCTGGGGACGTTCTTCCTGGTACTCGTCGCGGCCGGCGGCGGGATCCTGCATGGCGAGGGGCAGATCAGCCTCGCGGCAGCGGTCGTCGCGCCGGGCCTGATGGTGCTCGGGATCATCCTGTTCATGGGCGGCATCTCGGGCGCCCATCTGAACCCGGGCGTGTCGCTGGCGTTCGCGGCCCGCGGCGACTTCCCATGGAAGCGGGTGCCCGGCTACATCATCGTGCAGCTCATCGGCGCCACCCTGGCCTGCCTGTTCCTGCTCGCCGTGTTCGGCAACATCCAACACCTTGGCGCGACCCTGCCCGGGCCGGGCTACAAGGACTGGCAGGCGTTCCTGATGGAGATCGTGCTCACCGCTGGCCTATTGAGCGTCATCCTGGGCACCGCGTCCGCGGCGCAAAACGTCGGCGCGATCGGCGCCCTCGGCGTCGGCGGCTACATCGCGCTGGCCGGACTGTGGTCAGCGCCGGTGAGCGGCACCTCGATGAACCCGGCCCGCTCGTTCGGTCCGGCACTGGTCAGCGGCGACTGGACCTCCTATTGGGTGTACGTCGCCGGGCCGCTGGCCGGCGCGGCGATCGCCGTCGGCTGCGCGGTCATCCTCCGCGGCCGCGGCGGAGACCCGATCTCCCACGCCGCCGGGTCCGGCGTGCTCGATCCCGGTGACCTGGCGCAGAAGGCCAAGCTTGCCAAGGACATCGACGCGGGAGCCGTCGTCCCGCCGGGAGTCGACAAGACAACTTGAGCGGCTATGGATCCACGAATCGCGCGTATGCTCGCCCGCTCGAACCATGCCGGGCAGCGCAGTCGCTTTGACGAACCGGTGATCGCACACGTCGAGCGGGTGACGGCCGCCGTCCCTCCCGAGGCGCGCGTCGTCGCTCTGCTGCACGATCTGCTTGAGCGCGGCTCGATCTCGCCGGCGAAACTGCGCCGCCATGGCGTCTCCCGCGTTGAGCTCGACGCGCTGGCGCTGCTGACCCACTCCCCCGCCGAGCCCTACGACGTCTACGTCCAAAGGATCGCTGAAACGCCGGGACCGGCGGGACAGCTCGCCCGCACCGTGAAGCTTGCAGACCTCGACGACCATCTCGCTCACCGGTCGATCCCACGCGGCGACCCGCCTTATGCGTGGGCCCGGTGACGACTGCTTGAAGGTCGGCGCCTGGCCTCAAACACCAGCCCTATCGCAACATGACGAGATTCTCCGCGCAGGACGGGCAAGGGTGGTGCGTCCACGCCTTGTACCTCGCGTTCAACGGCCTGACGCCGGACCGCGCTTCCTGACCGAAGTCAGCCGGTCGCTGGCGACCGGTACCCGGGCCGCTCACCGGCAGAGGGTGTGAGGCGCTTCGCGGCAAGTTGCTTCGTCAAGAGCCCGAGCATCGTGTGCTGCAGCCCGCGCGTGCGGTCGTCGGCGTTGCTGGGGTGCGCGAGGTTGTTCTGCTCGATCGGGTCCAGCGTGAGGTCATAGAGCTCGTATTCGTCGGGCTCGGGCTCGGTCACGGTCACCGTCTTGCGCCCGTCGATTCGTTCGTCGCGCTCACCGGGGACGGTCCAGAACTGCCCGTTGTCGTAATAGCGGGAGAACTTCACCAGGTGCGGCTCGCCACCCACGTCGACCTCGGCGATCACGGTCTCGAGATGGTTGGGCTGCTTCACGGTCGCGAACACATGCGCGAGGCGAGCGACACGCTGAAACGGGCTGGCCGGCTTCATGCTGCCTTCGCTGATCTCGTCGTCGGTCGTGAACAAGATCGGCTCTGACGGCGCGGCGGGCATGGCAGCGCGAATCGCGTCAGACAGATCGCGGCCGACCAGCGGGCGCGCGTCGACGTGATCGGCCTGCAGCGCCGGCAGCACCTCGTCCTGGTCGATGCCGACGAGCCCGAGCAGCGTCGGGATCAGATCGGCGTGGTTGGTCGGGATGCTGAGCTCACGGGGACCCGCCGGCAACAGCGGACTGGACACGACAAACGGGACCCGCAGCGCCTCGTCGTAGGCGCAATGCCACTTCTCGTGCATCCCGCCGTGGGCGCCCTGCAGATCGCCGTGGTCAGAACTGAACACGACGATCGTGTTCTCGTAGGCCTTGCTGGCCTGCAGGGCGTCGAGCACACGGGTGATCTGCTCACCGACTGCGGCCTGCATCTGGTAATAGAACTTCAGGTGCGTCTCGATCCATGGCTGCGGCGCAACGATCTTGCCCCACGTATCGGTATAGCTCTGCTGGCACGAGGGCTTGGTTGAGAGGTCCTCCTCGTGCGTCGGCGACTGAGCGACGGTCGGGACCTCCGAGGGGTGGTAGCGCAACCCCTGCGCCAACGCGATCACGCCGAACAGCGAGTCATCGTGCGGATTGAGGAACGAGCACACCGTCAGCCACGGCTCCTCGGACTCCTCGCCGTCGAATCGCTCCAGCAGCGCGATCGTCTCGTCGGCGGTGAACGGATCCTTCACCATGCCGGTGTTGTGCGCGCCGAGACCGTGCGGCTCGGGGCCGACCCACTCCGAGAACCCGTACTCGTCGAGCAGATCCGCCTTCAGGTACTTGTCGATGTTCTCCGGCTGCGGCGTGCCGTCATCGTCGATCGAGAGCAGGAAGCCCTCCCCATCATCGGCCTCGAGATGAGCGTGCGAGGCGTGCCACTTCCCCTTGAAATAGGTCCTGTAGCCACCGGCCTGGAACCAGTCGCCAACGTCGGCACCGTGTCCGGCGCCAGCCAGAACATCTCATCGCCGTTAGTCGCGTCCTTCGAGACCCCGTCGGTCTGCGTCACCCCGTGCAACGACGGATAGTGACCCGTCAGCAACGACGCCCGGCTCGGCGCGCAGGCGGCGGCAATCGGATAATGGCGCTCGAACGAAACACCGTTCTGGCGCAGGCGCTCCTGCCCGACGCACTGCTCGTGCCGATACTGCCGCAGCTCCTCGGACTCGTACGGCGGCGGGAAGCGCAGCTGATCGGTCAGAATCACCAAGACGTTCGGCCGGCTGGCCATGACTGCCACGTTAGGCGATGCGCCAGCGCGCGCCTCACCCGATCCGGATGATTACACCGCAGCCTCGTGTGTAGCCCGAGCGCGGAACGGACGAGCCCCGTCGGTCCGCCTTCCCTTCAAGAGGACGAGTCGCACAGCCGCGAGCCCACTGATGGTGGAGGAGCGAATCGCACCGACTAAGGCGGGACTGAGCAGGGGAAGAGAACCTGAGTTCGCCCAGCTGATCGAGAGCGCCCGTCGGCGAGCGCCCGGCCGAGCCATCAAGCGGGGTCGCGGCGGCGCCGTCCGCGGGCCGCACGTCGATCGTGAATTCGATCGTCGAGCTCGGACGCGATCCGCATGAGCGTGTCCCTGACGGAGCGGTACATCGGCCACCAGCGGCCGCGGCGCGCGAGGTCGCTACGGCGCCCACTCAACGTGCCGCGCAAGCTCCTCCGCATGCGTGCGCCGCTGCGCGGCGGCGAGCTCGGATTCTCGCGCGGCGCTCGGGTAGTTCCCGAGACGCGCAAATGCCCTCGCGGCCTTGTCGTGGGGTCTCGGCCGCCCTCACATGGGCGTCCATCGCTCCCAACCATGCCAGGCGTGCCCGTTCAGCGGCCATCGCCCAGGAACGCTACCCGCTGGACACCCCGGCGACGCGGTCCATCCGGGTCGCTTCGCACGCGACCACGGTCTGGGCTCTGATCGTCTCGAGCAGCTCGACGCGCAGCCCTCCCCTCTTCGCGGTCAGCAATCCGACCGCGTCGGCGATGGTTGTGATCCGGTCGCGGCCTTCCTGATCGCCGCACACGTAGCGCACTCCGCTGCTCGTCCCGGACGCCCGCCACCGAGCGTGCAGACCCACGATGGCTCGCAGGCGTTCGGTGGACTTCTGGGCGAGCTCGACCTCGATCGCGACCCGGCCGCCGTCTGGGACCCAGGCGAGATCGGGCCGATGGCCAGCCCGGTGTGCGCCCTTGTGATCGTGCCAGCGCACCGTTCCCGCCCACACCGGGTCGACGAGCACCTCACGACACCCCTGCAGCGGTCGCCCGCGCGCCGTCAGCCAGGCCGCGGTCCAGGCGCAGCCGCACAGGTGCGCCCACCTGCTCCATCGACAACGACCGGACCCATCAGCACCAGCAGGACCGGCCACCACACCTGATCCCACCCCGACGCACCACCCCCAGCTCACCGACCCGTGTTCGCGACAGGCTCGGCTCCCCCCCGCCGCCCACCACCTCTCCAAGTGCGCATGACTACCCGCCACCACCCCTCTGTCGTTCTACGTGGGGGGCGGGTGGTCATGCGCACCCAAGCACCCGACTCCAGTGGCGGCGGGGGCGGAGCCGAGACCGGCTGTTTCGCCACCCACAACAGATCACGAAACACTTCACTCCGCACGCGCACGCCGCCCCGCGCTCCACCGACATCTCCCCCGGCGGCCCGCACGCTCACCCAGCTTCCGGCAGCGCCCAACCCGGACCGGCGCTCTCGAGCTCGTCCGCGATCAAGCGCAGCACGTCCGACAGCTCCGTGAACGCGTGTGCCACCGCGCTCAACTCGGTCCCTCCCATCGCAATACCCAGACGCTCCACTGACGCGTCGAACCGCTCCCACAGCTCCGGCGGACCCGGACGAAGCCCACCCGGGCGCAGCTCGTGCGAGAGCCGCATCCCCCGAGCCCCCGGCCGCGAACTCCACCGCAGACCCACATTGACCGCCGCATTCAACAGCGCCGACCCCTCGCGCTCCGCCGCATCCGCGATCGCGCGCACACGCACCGCGAAACCCGGATCGGGCGGCGCCAACTCGCTCGCCGTCAGGGCACTCTCCCAACCACGATCCGCCATCCGCACCAAATCGATCGCATCCCGAACCACCCCGCTCCCGTCCACGTCCGCAGCCAAACCCTCTCCGGGCTGCAACTCGCTGACCGGGACCTGCGGGCGGCGGAGAGCGGGAGTGGCACTGCTCGGCGCCGAGATCTCCGAACCGCCCGCCGGGGCACCGGCACCCTCCAGCACACGATCAAGCTCAGACCGACGCACCAGCAACTTCCGCTGTCCCACACGCGTCGCCTCCAGCCGACCCTTCGCCACCCACTGCCTCACGGTCGCCGGATTCACCCGCAACTCGTCAGCAATCTCCGCCAACGTGAGCCACGGATCAGCGGCTGTGTCGGGTTCTCGATCAGCCAAGGTTTCAATACGGTAGCGCAATTAGCGCTATTAAGGTATCCTTGCCAGCGGGTCAAGTCAGTCGCAAGGAGAGGCTCGGGAGGATCGCCAGTGCCGACGTCGTCAAGCGCGTTCCCAGCTCGAACTCGATCCCGTTTCGAGTTGCGTCGATGAGCGCCCGACGGCGGACCCAGCGACCAATCGGCTGTCGAGCGGATCCTCTACACCCGTGAGGAGGCGGCCACGGCGCTCGGCATGAGCGTGGACACCTTTGAGCGCAGGGTGCAGCCATTCATCGAGGTCGTGCCATGCGGGGCGCTGGTGCAGGTATCGCCCGAAGAACTCCGCCGGTGGGCGCGCGAGAACTCGCGCTCGTTCTTTCGTAAGACGGCATGACGCCGCCTGGGCTCGGCGTACGCTGGTACGGCCTGGATCGGCGGAACATCGTGTCTGAGTACCGGAAGACCAAGACCACCAGCGTCTACGTGCGCCACCAGGCGCGCTGCCCCGCAAGCGCGAACGATGCGGCGCGGTGCCGCTGCGCGCCGTCATACCGTGGACGCCGCTGGGATCCCGACGCGCGGCGGATGGTCTGGTCGGACACTTTCGAGGAACGCGCTGAGGTGCTCAGCTGGCTTGCCGCCACGCTCAAGGGCCAGCAGGCAGTCAGTGAGCTCGCCGATGCCGGCCCGATCTTCTCGGCGCTTGCGAGCGAGTGGCTGGATGGAGTGCGCTCGGGATCCATCGGCGTCGCAGGGGAAAGTAGGGGACCGGCTACTCGCCGACGACCCTCGAGGGGTATGAGCGCTCGCTGCGCTACGTGCTCACGCCTGAGTTCGGCGCGAGGCCCGCCGCCGAGATCGACGACCGCGAGTGGCAGACCTGGGTCGATCGGCTCAGCCGCGAGGGGCTGTCGCGATCACGAATCTCCAACCATCTCGCGGTGGCGCGGGCAATCTACGGATGGGCGAGCCGCCCCACGCGGCGACTCGTCGATCGCAACCCCCTTCTGGGCATCGAACTTCCACCGAACGACGAGCGGCCACGGACGCGCGTGGCCGATGCCGACGAAGCGTCCGCCCTCATCGACGCCCTCGAGCCCGCCGACGCGGTTCCGTATGCCCTGGCGTTCTACGCCGGGCTCCGACGCGCCGAGATCAAGCGGCTGGACTGGCGCGACGTCGAGCTCGATGGTTATCGCCTGGTCGTGCGCAAGGCCAAGAGCCAGGCGGGGACGGGCCGCAGACCTCCGATCGCCGAGCCGCTGCGGCCGATCCTGCTCGGTGAGTACCTGCGCCAGGGGCGGCGGGCGGGCGGAGCGGTGAGCGCCGTCTCGGTCACATCGGGCAAGATCGCCGAGCGAGCCCGCAAGCGGTGGGCCGCCGCTGGGCTTGAGCCGATCACGCTCCACGAGTGCCGGCACACGTACGCGAGCTTCCTGATGGCCGCCGGCTACACGCTGCGCGAGTTGATGGAGTACATGGGACACAGTTCGCTCCAAGCAACCGAGCGGTACGTAAAGCTGCTGCCGCCCCTGGACGAGACCGACCCGGCGGAGCGGCTGAACTTGTATCTCCGCCGCCGAGCCACCAGCGCGTGACACGGCGGCGGCGGGCTGCGAGACTTAAGGCATGCGTGAAGGAGCGACACTGAAGCTCGACAGCGGCGAGGAAGTCCGCGTCGACGTGGATCGCGACGACCTCGAGCGTGAGGAGATCGTGGTCCGGCGGGCATCGGAGCCCGCACCGTCACGTGAGAAGCTCTTGGCGTGGATAGACCAGCACCTCGCGACCGCCAAGCCGCATCCCGCCGGGACCACCGATCGGTACCTCGAGGCCGATCGTGAGCGTCCCTACTGATGGCGGGACTCTACGTCGACACATCGGCGCTCGGGCGGGTTCTGCTCGCTGAGCCGGACGCCGCGGTGATCCAGACACAGCTGGCGAGCTACGAGGAGCAGTGGTCAAGCGAGCTCGTGACGGTCGAACTCGGCCGACTCGGAAAGCTGCACGGGCTCCAGACGGACGCTCTACAGCTTCTCGCGAACATCAGGCTGGTGCGCATCACCAGCACTCGCCTCCGATCCGCCGCAGGGATCGACCCTGCCCGGGTGCGGACGCTCGATGCGATCCACCTCAGCGCCGCAACGGCGCTGCACAGGCTCGGCACAGTCGCCGCGGTGCTCACGTTCGACGGCCAGCTCCAGGCGGGCTGCCAGCACCACGGAATCGCCGTCGAGACGCCGGTGGTCTGACAAAACAGTCCAATTTGCGGTCCAAGAACGCTCGCAAACCCCGTGAACACGAGGATTAGGGGCGGAATCATAATCCGCGTGTCGGGGGTTCGAGTCCCTCCTCCGGCATTTGGTTTTCCCTGCAAACGGGCAACCTTTCGCGTGCGGGCCGGGATTACGAAACGTCAGGCTCCCCAAAGGCTCCCCAAACGCGCGAAGGGCTCCCCTGCTTCGTTGGGGAGCCCCCGTTAGCGGTGAGCTGAGGTCAGGCTGCCGGGCGGATCGACACGACGGCGCCGAGCTTGCTCGTCCACCAGCGCGCCGAGGCGCTTCGCGGCGTCGGGCTGCGGCGCGTAGTGGACGTACTTCCGCGTCGTCGCAATCTCGGCGTGGCCCATCCACGTCTGCACGTCGGTGATCGGGAACGCACGCACAGCCATCGTGCCGAACGAGTGGCGGAGGTCGTGGAACCTCAGCTCGCGGAGGCCGGCCGCGCTCTGCGCTGCCTTGTAGCGCCGGTACAGGGCCGAGCGGTCAATCCACTTGCCGACCACGTTGACGAACACGAGGTCGTCCTCGGTCGCGAAGTAGTCGCGACAGCGGAGGGCAGACAGCACGGCGGCCACTTGCGGCATCAGCGGGACCGAACGGACCTTGTAGGACTTCGGCAGCTGCTCCCCGCCCTCGTCGGTGTAGCCGCGCTCGACGTGGACGAGCGAGTCGGCGAAGTCGACCGACCGCCAGCGAAGGTTGCGCAGCTCGCTCGCGCGGAGGCCAGTGAACGCAGCCGTGACGAAGATCGCGGCGTCCTGCTCGGAGCCCGCACGCTCGGCGAGCCGCTGCACTTCGTCGGGCCGGTAGAAGCTGATCGCGCCCGAGGTTGCTCTGCGACTCCGGGTCCACTGAAAGCCCACGGCTGGGGATCCCTCAAGGCCGTAGTTGCGGACCGCCAGCGCGAACATGCCCCTCACGATCGCGCGATGCTGGTTCATCGTCCCGGCCGCCAGGCCTCGTTTGGCGAGTCGCGTTCGGTAGGCGGCCACCTCCTCGCGCTCGAGAAAGCGC
This sequence comes from uncultured Solirubrobacteraceae bacterium, assembly GCA_963816005.1. Classification (GTDB taxonomy): domain Bacteria; phylum Actinomycetota; class Thermoleophilia; order Solirubrobacterales; family Solirubrobacteraceae; genus Palsa-465. The sequence continues at coordinate 104,170 of CAWFKF010000093.1, forward strand.
CGGAGCTCCTCTGCGGCGTCGGTGCGGCTCAGGTAGCCGCGGGGCGGACGGCTTCGCTTCGTCCACGCCTTCCCGATCACCTTCGCCGAGTCCTTCCCGGCGAGCCGGTACCGCCCCACCCACACCGGAACGCGCCGCTTGCGCCCCTTGTGCTCAGTGGACAGCCGCACGGACGCGCTCTCCTAGCTCTTAGCTTGCATCGGGACTCACTTTCCTGATGCCGGGCTCCGGGGCGTTCGCGCGCCGCCGGAGCGATTTACCGGGAGCTCCTCGATCGCAAGTCGAGGGGCTTCCGCATGTCGCCGCGATCCTACGCCCGGGGGCGTCGGTTTCACGACGCTCAGGCCGCGCGTTCGCGCTCGGCCAGCCAAGCCTCGGTCGCGTCGAGCCGGTAGCGGTAGTAGCGACCCAGCTTGACGGTCGGGATCCGGCCTGTGCGCGACTGGCGGTAGATCCATCCGGGCTTGACGCCTAGCCTCGCGGCGATCTCGCCGGCAGTCATTAGCCCGCCTGTGCCCGGGTCCTGTGCCCCCGCACGAGCTGCCGCGCCGGCGTTCTCATCCGACGGCAGCGCAGCCACCACTCGCCGAGCCACGATCTCCGCCAGCTCCGCAATGTCGCGCTCGGTCAGCCGCGCCGTGGCGGGCGTCGGTCGTACTCGGCCCTGCCCCGGGGCTGCTTCGTCCTGGCCAAACATCTCGAGTTGATCGTCGTCGTTCGCCAGGCTCGCCATGATGGGCGTAGGATATCACTACGATCTGCTATATAGCTACAAAGATGGTTATCGACTCTTATTCAGTTCGCCCGGTCCGTCGCCGAGTAGCTTGTTCACGCGATGGCTGACGAGCAATACGTGACACCGGCCCAGGTCGCCGCCGAGCTGCAGGTCACGATCGTGACTGTGCGCCGCTGGATCGCCAACGGCGAGCTGCGCGCGTCGAAGGCGGGGCCGCGCAAGTGGATGATCCGCCGCTCGGACGTCGCCGACGCCCTCTCCGGCCCCGCCCCGGGCGACGACGTCCAGGCCTCGGAGGATCCCTCGTTCAAGACCTACCTTGTGGTGCCCGAGTGAGTGTCGAGCGGGCGAAGGAGCAGCTGGAGCTGGCCGAGGGTCGGTGGGAGTCAACGATCGGCGAACATGCGCAATCGCCGCCGGACGCCGGCTTCGCGCGGCGACTCCGGGCGCTCGCGGATGCGGCGGCGCAGGAGAAGGCCGCCTATCGGTACGCGGCGGAGGAGGGGTTCGGCTGGCGCCCAGGCCCGGCGTGGCTGGCGCCTCGCGAGTTGCGTCCCGCGTCGTGGCGCGAGTCGCTGGCGCCGGCCGAGGTGTGGGAGCGGTTCGATTTCGCGGTTGAGGGACTGTCGCGGGCGCGGACCGGGCTCAGCGTGACGGCAATCTCGCAAGCGTTCGGTGAGTTGTCCGCGGCTGCGTTTGAGCTCGCCGACGCGGTCGACCGGGCTCGCCGCGGCTCACGCGCCGCCGCCGCCCGCGGCGATTGAGCGCGACGCGAGCCGGTCCGCGGCAAGCCGCGCCCGCAGCTGCGCAAGCTGATCGCCGGACCCCGGTCTCGGTTGGTTCCGGCCCGGCCTCACTAAGCGCGTCCGAGCGTTCCACATGTCGGGCCTGTTTGTGTGAGGATTGACGCTTCCATGACGATCCTGCGCCCCGATGATCCCGGCTACGACGATGTGCGCCGGGGCTTCAACCTGATCGCCGATACCCGTCCGTGGGGTGTCGCCGAGCCGACGACGATCGACGAGGTCTGTGCGCTGGTAGCGCAGGCGGCCGCCGAGGGGGTGACCGTCGCCCCGGTTGGCACGGGCCACCAGATCGGTGCGCTGCCCGATCTCTCGCGCACGCTGCTGCTGCGCCCACGCATCGAGGGTGGCGTGCGGGTCGATGCGGCCGCCCGTTTAGCGCACGTTCCTGCCGGGACGGCGTGGGACTCGGTCGTGTCCGCGGCGGCCGAGCATGGCCTGTTCGCGCTGCATGGCTCGTCGCCGACGGTCGGCGTCGTCGGGTTCCTGCTGAACGGTGGTGCGAGCTTCTACGGTCGCCGCCACGGTGTCGCGGCCAATCACGTCCGCGCCGTCGAGCTCGTCGACGCCGGCGGTGTGGTGCGCCGCGTTGACGCCAATCATGACCCCGACGTGTTCTGGGCAACACGCGGTGGAGGCGGCGCCTTCGGCATCGCGACCGCGGTCGAGATCGACTTGTTCGACGCCACCGGGGTCCAGGGCGGGACGCTGTACTGGCCGCTGCCGCAGGCGAAGGCGGTGATGCGCGCCTGGTTGGCATGGTGCGCCGATGCACCACCGGAGGTATCCAGCAGCTTTCGGATTGTCACGCTGCCCCCCGCGCCGGCAGTGCCCGAGCAGCTACGCCAGACGCCGCATGCCGCGTTCGACGCGCTCGTGCTCGGCGATGCGGACACTGCAGCGCGGTTGATCGATCCGCTGCGAAGCGTCGCTGATCCGGTCATCGACACGTTCGGTGAGCTGACGCCCGTCACCGCGGCGCGGCTTCACGGCGACCCTGAGTCTCCGCTGCCTTATGTCTCGACGGCGGGCAGCGTCCGCGGCCTGGACGACGCCGCCGTAGATGCGTTTCTGGGCGCCGCGGGCGAGGGATCGGTGCTGCTGGCCGCCGAGCTGCGCCAGCTCGGCGGCGCGCTGGCCGTCGCCCCGCCTGGCGCCGGCGCGACCGGGGCGTTGGGTGACGGGTTCCTGCTCTATGGCGTTGGCGTGCCTGCCGGCCCCGTCACGGCCGAGGCCGTGAGCGCCTCGTGCGCGCGTCTGCACGAAGCCATGGCGCCCTGGCGCGACGGCCATCAGTACCTCGGCTTCGTCGAACAGCACACCAGCGCGGCGGAGGCCTTCGATGCCGACACGTACGCCCGTCTGGTGCGCATCCGCGACCGTGTCGACCCGCAGCGCCGCTTCGTCGTTGCCCACGACATCAGCTGAGCACCTGGGGCGCGGCCTCGGTCGAGCCTGGATCCGTGATCTCCTTCGCTCGGGCCGCCTGGGTCGGCGGCCCATAGGGCTCGCATGTCACGCAGAACCCAGGTAAGCGCCTCGTCGGGGATCAGGTAGCCCCCGACGCCGCTGCTGTGCAGCAGGTCGAAGATGCGGCCAGACAGCTCGGACAGGCGCTGCGGCATCCGTTCCGGGCTCCGGAGGGGCTGGAATGACGGCGGTGATGGTGTCGGGGCGCTGCTCGATGACCTCGACGCGGTAGTCACCCTCGACAACCGCCCCGAAGTACGCCGCGAGCCCCGCTTTCGGATCGGCCAGCAGCTGCGCGCGTAGCTGCGGATCGGTGCTGAGCCGCCGGTAGTGCTCGGTGAAGCGATCGCCGCTCGCCCTCCATCACCGCCCGCGGCGCCGTGCGCTCGGTACTGCTCACGCATCTGCAGCAAGGCCACCTTCGCGTCCTGGCGCAGGATCCACACGAACTGATCGCCGCTGCGCCACAGGTCCATCTGGTTGACGACGGCATCGGTCGCCTCGCCATCGCCGGCAGCCGGCGGAATGACGAGGTACAGCGTGTCCCGGCGCTGGACGCGCACGTCGAGCCGGAGCCCGTTCGGAACCTCGACCCCCAGCCGCGCCAAGGCCGCATCTGGATCGTTGGCGAACGCCGGGTCGCTCCAGGCCAGAAGCGTGAGCGCCTGCTCGAGGTCCGCGACATCGATGTTGTTCGTGCTGCGTTGAGGCTCGGCCGTCACGCGCGCCAGCGTAACAGCGGCGTTTGAGACCAGACCGCCCACCATTACGATGCCGCCACTTGACAGCTGTATTCCACCGATTGGAGCGAGACGATGACTGATACCGGCGTATTCCTTCGGGACTGGTTCGACCGACTAGCTAGCTCAAGCCGGGTGGACCGCAGAGGTGTTCCTGGACGCCCTGTCCGAGGACCTCGTGTGGACCGCCACGGGCAGCTCCCCCATCTCCGGCACCTACCGAGGCCGCGACGCCTACATCGACGGGGTCTACCGCCCGCTGGACGAGCGGCTGGAGTCGTGGCCGCGACCGACGGTCGAGCGAATCGTCGCCGAGGGCGACTGGGGCGTCGTCGAGTTCAGCTCCACGGGCGGTCGCGGCAAGAACGGCATCGACTACAACATGCGCTACTGCTGGATCATGCATGTCGAAAACGAGCTCGTCACCGAGGTCATCGGCTACTACGACACCAGCACCGTCTCCGCCCTCTTCGCCTAACCGGCGCGCGCGGTGTCCGCCGCAGGATCTTCCAATGCACGCCGATGCCATCGCCATCAGGCCGCGCGCGATCTCCCACGTTAGCCTTCGTCATCGAGTCGTGGCTACATAGATCGAAGAAGGGAAGAAGCCGGTGTCGAAGGTGGCTGGCGTCGGTCGGGGGCAGCGTCATCTGAATGGCCCGCAGACCACGGGGCGCGAATATCGCAACCTGTCCGAGCCGGCGCATGGCATGCGATGCGATCAGGACGTGGCCGTCGGGATGCGTGACAGCATCGAGCTGCTGGCCGATGTGCATCGGCCGGATGGTGACGGGCGGTTTCCGGCGTTGATCGCGGCGTCTCCGTACCCGCGACAGATCCAGGACCTCGGCGCACCGATGGGCTTCATCGAGGCCGGCGCGACGGACTTTTGGGTGCCACGCGGCTATGTGCACGTGATCGCCAACCTGCGAGGGACGGGCGGATCAGGCGGGACGTTCGGGTTCTTCGACGCCCAGGAACGCCGCGACCTCCACGATCTCGTCGAGTGGGCAGCGGTGCAGCCGTGGTGCGACGGGCGCGTCGGGATGATCGGCATCAGCTACTTCGCCATGGCTCAGCTGGAGGCAGCGGTGGAGCGTCCGGCACACCTGAGGGCGATCTTCCCCGTAGCTGTCACCACCGACTTGTACGAGGCGGTGATGCACCATGGACTGTTCAGCTCCAGCTTCGTGACGCCGTTCCTCGCCATGGTGGGGCTCACGTCAGCACGCACTAACCGGCTCTGGCGCAGCACGCTGGTCGACGCTGCCCGTGACATCCTGCGCACGGCTCCGCTGCACCGCAAGTTCGCCACCATGAACGGAGAGTCGTCGGTCGCTCTCCTGCACGCTGCGCTCAAGCTGCACCACGATCCGCACCCGTGGGACGACCTGTGGCGGACGATGGCGGTCGAGCACCCGCTGCGCGACGAGTGGTGGGATGAGCGGAACCTCCTGCCGCTGTTGGACCGAGTTGAGGTGCCGACCTATCTTGGCTGCGATTGGCAGAACGTCCCGCTGCACCTGCCGTCCACGTTTCCGGCGATGCGGGCGCTGGCCAACGCACCGGTCGTCCGGGTCGGGATGCTCGGCGAGTTCGGACTGACGTGGCCGTGGGAGAGCCTCCACATCGAGGCGCTGGCCTGGTTCGACCACTGGCTGAAGGATCAGGACACCGGCATCCTCGAGGGCCCCGCGATCCGCTACTGGATGCCCGCGGCCGACGAGTGGCGCACGAGCGACGTCTGGCCGCCAGCGGAAAGCGAACCCCGCGCGCTGAGCCTGCGGGCCGATGGCGAGCTCGCAGACGACGAAGGGGAACCGGGCGAGCGCTCGCTCATGGTGCTCGACGCCGGGCTGCGCCGATCAGGGTCCAGCGACGCCGACCCACCCTCCCTCCTGGTCTGGACCAGCGCGCCGCTGGAGCAGGCACTCGACGTCGTCGGCGACATCGAGCTCGAGCTGCATGCCAGCGCTACGGCTCTCGACACGGCATGGATCGTGACCCTCCAGGATGTGGCACCCGACGACACCGTCGAGGACGTCACCGCCGGATGGCTACGGGCCAGTCTCCGCCGCGTGGATCCAGCCGCCAGCTCACACGGTTCGCTTGAACTTCCCTGTCGCGAGGCCGACATCGTGGTCCCCGATTCGATGACCACCTACCGGATCCCGCTCGTCACCAACGCTCGACGGTTCGCCGCCCGGCACCGTGTTCGACTTGTCCTCACCAGCGACGACCAGGACGACAGCACCCCCGCGATCATGGAGTTCCGACACGCGCCGGTCGGCACCAGCCGCAACACCATCCACTCGTCATCGAGGCTCGTGCTGGCGGTGGCCGGTGTCCGGACGGATCCTTGATGTGCTGCACAGCAGCGGGGGTCGGACTCGTCGTAATACGAAATGAGGCGCTCGCCCGGGCGCTTCGTGACAGGCGAGCACGCTGGGCAGCCGAGGGCGCAATGAGTGAGGTCGGTCGCTCCGCCTCTTAGTTACTGATTGGGCCGAAGTCACAGAAAGGGACAACGACATGAAGATCCGCGACGCGTTTTTCGAGGTGCTCCGAAGCCACGGGATCACCACCATCTTCGGCAATCCCGGCTCGAACGAGCTGCCACTGCTACGTGATTTCCCCGACGATTTCCGCTACGTCCTTGCGCTGCAGGAGGGCGCAGCGATCGGGATGGCGGATGGGTACGCACTCGCGACCGGCCAGGCCTCGTTGGTCAACCTTCACGCCGCGGCAGGCACCGGCAACGCGATGGGCAACCTGACGAACACCCAGTCCGGGCATGCGCCGGTCGTCGTGACCTCCGGGCAGCAGGCCCGGCGCTACGCGGCGCTCAACGCGATGCTGACCAACGTCGGCGCGAGGGCGCTGGCTGATCCGCTGGTGAAGTGGAGCTGTGAACCACTGCGCCCCGAGGACGTCCCCCTGGGGCTCTCCCAGGGCATCCTGCTGGCCCAGTCGGCCCCCACCGGCCCGGTGTACATCTCCCTCCCCCTCACGACCGGGACCACGAGGCCGACCAGGGCGCGTTGGAACACCTCAAGGCGCGCACCGTCCAGGGCAACCCGGTTGTCGCCGAGACGACCCTCGATCTCCTGCGCCACCGGCTCGCCACGGCGGCAAACCCGGCGATGGTCGTCGGGCCCGGCATCGACGACGCGACCGGATGGGACGGCGCTTCTCGGCTGGCCGATCAGCTCGCCTTACCGGTCTTCGTGGCACCCAGCCCCTCTCGCTGCCCATTCCCCACCCGGCACCCGAGCTTCCGGGGCGTCCTGCCGTCGGACATCCCCGGGGTCGCACGTCACCTCGAAGGACACGACCTCGTCGTCGCGTTCGGAGCGGCGATCTTCCGCTATCACGAGTTCGAGGAAGGCGACTACCTGCCGCCCGGCGCCGAGCTGTGGGCCGTGACCTCGGATCCCGACGAAGCCACCCGAGCCCCGTTCGGGCGGATCCTCGTCGGCAACCCATCTGACGCCGTGGCCCGGATCGCTAACACCGTATCCCGACCAGCGGCCGCCGTTGACCCCACTCGAACGAACGAACCGCCTCGACGAGGCCGGGCCGGCTTTCAGCGCGGAGGCGATCGTCGACGCCCTTGACGCGGCCAAGGACGAGCGCACCGTTCTCGCCCATGAATGGACCTCGATCGACACCACATGGGACCGCTTCGACATCTCACAGCCGGGCAGCTTGTTCTTCCCAGCATCCGGAGGCCTCGGCTGGGGCCTGCCGGCCGCCATCGGCCTCCAGCTCGGCGACCCATCACGCCGCGTGCTGGCCATGCTCGGCGACGGCGCACTGCACTACACAGTCAGTGCGCTCTGGACGGCAGCCCACTACCGCATCCCGGTGGTGTTCGTCGTCGCCCGCAATGGCGAGTACGGCGCGCTGAAGAAGTTCACCCAGGTCATGCGGTCGCCCGGCGTGCCGGGCCTCGACCTTCCGGATATCGACGTCACCCGGCTCGCCTCGGCGTATGGAATACCCGCCATCCGCGTCGACAGCCTCACCGAGCTGACCGCGGCCGTCAAAGCCGCGCTGAGCTCCGACGAGCCGCGCCTCATCGAGGTACCTCAGCAACCACTGCCCGCCAGCTGACCAGGGATCAGCTCGACCCGGACGGAACTCGGGCGCCAGCGTAAGCTGCGACGGCAGCGTGCCATCTGACGCCCGGCCCCGTCTCTGAGTCAAGGAAGTCATATGACGACAGATGTCCACCACCCCGTGCCGCCCCAGGATCTCTCGGGCATCCTCGGACATCGCATCGTGTACACGTACAACAACGACTGGCAGTACGAGGTGTACATCAAGAACGCGACCACCATCGACTATCACGTCCTCACCGGCGACGTCGGGGGGCGCATCGTCAAGGACCAGGCCGTCGACCTCGTGCAAATCGAAGACGACCACTACAAACTCTCGTGAACCGAGCCGACCGGCACCTCGGTCGCTGTCAATTACCTCCCGACTCGACGGCGCGTCCACGGCAGCACCTTCTTCCCTCGCTGGGTGGCGCAGGACGGCTCGGCGATCGCCCTATCAGAACGACCACCTCGACGAGATGCAGGCTCGCCGCGACGCCGGTCCGACCTACCCAATCGAGGTCATCACCGAGTTCGCGACGATCACGACGTTCGAGTTCGTCGGAGTGGACAACGAGTCGATCATCTCGCACTGAGCACACACCGCGTTCGAGCGTCCAGTAGAACAACCGCGGCCGCGTATCGGCGACCCGAGGATGCAGGTAGCGCGAGGAAGCGAACGGCGTCTACTCAGCTCCGCCGGATCTCGCATCCCGTTAGGTACGCCTGATCCTTCGGTCGATTCGTCACCGCTTCGATGCGTGGATGTCCTCAAGTGACGCGACGAGAACCGTGATGGCAGTGCCGGCGACGCGCCTCAGGGCCGCGCTACGCGCAAGGTCGCGGTAGCCGCCGGGGAACCCGCTGGGCGTGAACGTCAGATCGAGCTGGCCGTGGCGCGTCGCAAGAGTCCAGACGCTCGCCGCGAGCAGGCTCCGCGGGGTGAAGTAGTCCGGCGGTAGCGACGCCCACGCGGTCGCGTCCGCCGGATCGGTGACGAGCCGGCAGTCGAGCCCATTCAGAGCTGCTGCAAGCCGCTCGAGGTTCGCTTGGTCCATGTCCGGTATGACGTCGACGTCCTGGGTATCGAACCGCCGGCCGTGAGACTGCATCGCGGCTCCCCCGATCAGCACGAACGCCACGTCGTGGCGAATCAGCTCCTGGAGCAGCGCCTCGCGCTCCGGGTCGCTCGCGCGTCCTACGCCACCGCTGTCTGGCGCATCACCCACGCCTCGATCTTCTCCTCGGCCGTTCGGTCATCCCCACGCCGCGCATCTCCCTGCGCGCGCTCGACGTCGAGCACCGCCTGATAGGCGAGGGCCTCACGGCGGGCCGCGAGCCGCCCGGAGGCATCGGCGATGCGCAGCAGATCGAGCAACCCGGCAATGCGCACCTCAGAGCTCCCGACCTCCACGGCTTGCGCCCCACGAGCAAGATCACCCGAGCCGAACGTCCCCGCCGGTGTTTCATCGACGATCAGCCGCACTCCCCGAGCTTCGAGCGACGCCACGAGCCCGTCAACGTCCGCCGGACGGGCGCACACCTCGATCGCCGCCGCGCTCAGCACAAGTGGCCAACCATGCAACGCGCCCGCGACCTCACCAATCACGATCACCGGCGGACCCGCGGCGGCGAGCATCTCGAGCGCATCACCGACATCGGGCGCGCCCGGCGGAGTCAACCGCCGGACTCGCTCGATCGGCGACAGCCCGAGCTGCATCGCGATCTGCGGCCACCATGATCGATCCTCGACCCCGAGGTGCGCGTCGAGCTGCAGGCCACAGGCGCTCGCCACCGGCGCCAGATCCTCGATCGAGACCTGACGATCCCCACGCTCCCAGCGCGCGATCGTCGCCTGCCGGCACCCCAACCGTTCAGCCAGCTCCCGCTGCGTGAGGCCGGCGCGCCGCCTCGCCATCAACACGTAGTCTCCACCGCGCATACCAAAATGGTATCAACCCACTCGCAGCCGTTTCGGAGCCACCCGAGGGCTCCCAAAGGCTCCCCGAACCACCGACAACTCGGCGAATTCAGCGCATCTCGGGCAGCCAAAAACCGTGTATTTGCAGGGGGAGAACTCGCCCGAAGAGCATCCTAATCCGCGTGTCGGGGGTTCGAGTCCCTCCTCCGGCATGATGATGATGCCGCCCACTACCGGCGCCAAACGCCGTAATGACATTCGCCCGCTATCGAGGCGAAACGGGCCGACACGCCGAGACACGTGTTTGCAGGTGGTTTGCCTCAGCCCGTCGCGGTTTGGGAGGCAACTAGGAGGCAGCCTCCGGCGGGATAGGAGGCAGATCCCACGCGGCGCGACCGTCGCGCCGGCTCTCGTTTGCCGTGAACGAAGAAGCGCGCCACCGGTAGCCGCCGGTGATGCGCCGAAGCTCTCCCCCGAGTGTCTTGGCCGGAGTCGGAGCTGTGCGCCAGGATAGCCCGGCCCGCGTCCAGCAGCCGACCGAGCGGCGCTGTGGGCGATGCGACGGGCCGCTGGGCCGTTCTATGCGGACCGATGCCCGGTACTGCTCGTCCGCATGTCGCCAGTCCGCCTACCGGCGCCGCGCCGACCAGAGCCGTAACGCGGCCGACGCTAGCCGTAACGATCAGATCGCCGGCCAGCTCACGATCGCTGACGTCGTCGCGCTCATGGATGGCGAGCAGTGAGCAACCCGGAGAGCCACGGCGCCGGCGCAGCCGGCGCTCTCGTCTAGGGATAAGTCCGACGCAGAGCAGCTGTGGGGGTGTGAGAGACCGTCTAAAACGCTCATGTGGCAGGACTCGAACGGCCAGGCGGTTGTTCCCGGTGCGTTGCGGGGCCTCCAACAAGTGCTGGCACTGCGCGTACCTGGCGGCAGTCGAAGAACGCGGTCGTCGTGCGCCTCGACGCCGAAGTCGACGCCCCAAACGTGGGCCTCACGCTTACGACGGTGGATCCACACCACGACCTGGACCGGTTGCGGCGGGACGTCGAGCAGGTGTTCCGCTTCATCCGACGGGCGTTCGGCGCCGACGTCGGCTACCTGGGCTTCATGGAGTGGACCACCGGTCGGGGCGCCAACTCCGGCGGCCACCGCTGGGTACATCAGCATGCGCTGCTCAAACGGGCAGACGCCGCTACGGCGGCCGCGCTTGAGCCCGAACTCGCAAAGCTGTGGAATCACGGACAGGCGCAAGCATCGTCGAACTGCGGGAGGAAGCCACGATGCTGCTCCGGGACAAGCGGATCGAGGGCGCTGTGTTGCGGGCGATGGATTACGACCTCCTGGTGAGGTTGCCCTCGCATCGGCGAGGGTTCAGGAATGTTCAACGACGGCTCCGACCACCTGGCTCGGCTGCCTTTATTCCCGATGGAGCAGTCTGTGCCCCAGCGCACCCGACGACTGACCGCTCCTTCATCACAGTCCGATGCGACAGCGCGGTCAGCGTCCACTCCGAGCACTTCTGCTTCCACGCGCCCAGCGCTTGCTGGGTTTCGGCGCACCAGCAAACGGGCCCGGCCTCCACGACTGTCGCTCACCCTGGCAGTGAGGGCAGTCTCGTCGCCGGGACCTCGAACGCTGTGTCGAGTTAAGGCGCTAGTGCGCGCGGTGGTCGCCGGATGCTTCCAGCCCTGAAATGGAAGGCTCGTATAAGCACACATCTTGAATCCGGACCGAGTACGGATGACGCCGTGGCACGCCGGCCGTAAACTCAGAAAGGCTCACGGGAGAGAGACTGGTAGTTGGGCCGAGGGAGGATTGGAGGGAGAGCGTGATGCTTGGGTGGGTCTCAACCGTATGGCATGTTGTGAGTTGGCCGGTGGGCTACTTGGATCGGAAGCTGCGGACGTGGATGCCCGTAGCCGGGCATCCGAGCGACTTGACGCCGGAGCAGTCCGAGCCGGGACGCGCGTCCGCGCAGCAGACGGCCTCCGGCTCGGCTAACCACGACATGGTCCCCGAGTGGCAGACGGACGCGTGGAAGCACAGGGTGGAGGGCGAGGCGAGGAAGCACCTCGACAGCGAGATAGCTGGGGTCGGCCGGCACCGGCCGTCCTAGGCTAGGAGCGCAGCGCGTCGCGGTTGCGACCTTGGACTGCCGCTGCGGCGGCGCGTTGACGGCGGGTGGTGGACAGCTGGCCCGCCCGCTGCCCGGCGAGCGCGTGCGCGATCCTCGCCACCGACCCGTGCCGCGGCGCCGCGCGTCGGCAGGGCCAGCCCGGGGCGAACCAAGAAGGTGAGCACCGAGCGGGCGCGCTGCGAGCGGCTCGGGACGTAGTGTTTCTCGAGCGCGGCGTCTTCGCCTCAGTGCATGATCGCGTGAAGATCGAGATCGAAGTCGGCGCCGTGGATGAGGTCCGGCGCGGACCATGGGTGAGTTCAGCGCGACGAGGAACACGATGCTGGCGCTCGTGTGAGAGCCTGTACGAGTAGCTGGTCGGCGCGGTCGTCTTGCGCAGCGAGGACAGCCGCCGACCAGCGCCGCTCCGTCGTCTATCGCGAGGCCCTCGACGTGGGAGGTGCGGCGGATATTGGCGAGCTTCAGTCGCTTCTGGCGCGCACCGACCCATGTGCTCGACATCGTCGGAGCGATCCTGGCGACGATGGTCCCTCGGCGCCAGTACCAGCCAGACCGGACGCCTGGTCGTCTTGACTGGCAGGGCCCGCGACTTCGGCGAGGGCCAGTGGTTCGACGCAATGCGGTGGCTCGCTGATGGGTCATCGGGATGCAGCTGCTCCTGGCCGGCGTGACCTGGCGCCCCAGCCTTTCTTTACTTGAATCAGCAACGAAACTCGAGGGACGCGTCAAGCAGTTCGCGTTGCTACCAGCGCAGCCGGGCGGAGGCTGGAGAACGGGAAGACGCGGTGTCGGAGTCACGGAGCGCGGCGCCGCACGGCCGGACGGACGCCGGGCGGCAGCCCGTCGGACGGCCGGGCGAGCGCCGCAGCCGACCCGCGGCCCAGCGCCGCCACCCTCCCCCTCCCCAGCCGCCGTGCGGGCGTGCTTGACGCGCCCGAGAGGCACCCGAAAGCGGCCCCGGCGACGACCTCAATGCGTGCGATGTGTACATCGGCTCCTTCTAACAGCCGATCTAGGCCAGATATCCGGACGCCCACGATTCCGTCCGACCCGAACCAACCCGAGCCGGTCGACGCATCGGGGCTGCACGCCCAAACAACACCCGCACCGGATCGCCTCGGCAGTCCTCCGCCACCAGCCGCCTTCCGCTTCAACCGCCGGCGCTCCCGCGCCCGCGGCATGCTCTTCTACCGCCTGCTCGAGCTGGCGGGTCGCACCCGCTTGTCCGACGGTGGGGGTGGAAGCCCGGGCACCTACAGGCATACCTGGACGACGTCGCGCCCGCGCTGTCCCAGCCGAGCCGACCACTGCCTCAGCGGAGGGGCCGTGCCTAACAGAGCCACGCCTGTCGCCCGTTGTTTCCTTCCCCCGGCGAATCTTCACCAGCGCTTCTGTTCAGACGGGCTTTGACGCGGGAGATCAGCCTGACCGAGGCCGCTGCACCAGAACCGCGAGCGGGTCTCCAGGGATCAGCGAGAGCGCGGCCAGCACCGTCGGCTGCTCGGCCACCGGAGCGGGAGCGCGGTAGCGCAGGACGGTGTAGCTCTCCCTGTGGCGGCGCCCCACGAGCGTGAATCCGGGCAAGGTGGGCGGCACGGCGGGATTCGGCGGCGCTGCCGAGACGCGGGCGCCGGCCGGGCGGTAGACGAGCGCGACCACGTCCACCTCCCTAACGGTGGTGCCGGGCGGGAAGTCCGACAGGCCCGACATGTAGGCGCCGAGCGCCCCGCCCGCCGAGTGGTCGGCGACGATCGCCCGCGCCACCGTGGCGGTCCCCAAGGCGCGCGCGGCACCCCGCCAGTCCATGCGCTGGAACTCGGGCGTGGTGATCACGCCGATCACGGAGACCAGGCTGATCACGACCAGCGCGAACAGCACGAGCGCGCCGGTCCTCCCCGCCCTCGCGGCGCCGAGGCCGGCCGCCACCACCACCACGAAGGCCGGGAAGCTCGGGAGCAGATTGCGCGTGTTGACGTAGTCAGTGCCGACTGCCGCCACGATCACGGCGAGCAGCACCGTGCCCGTGCCGACGGCGAGCGGCAGGAGCACGCGATGGCGCTCGCGGCGGGATCCGAGCTGCGCCAGGAGCAGCAGGGCGATGACCACGAGCAGCACCGCGACGATGCTCGTGGCGACCTTCAGCGGCTCGTCGAAGCCGACGATGTCCTGCTTGACGAGCTGGGCGAGTCGATACGCGAGCGACCCCGAGTGGTCGGCGATGAACCCCGCGCGCCCGTCGTTCTGGTGGATGGCCAGCGGGAGCAGGGCCGCACCGGCCACCACGACCGGTCCAAACGCCGCCGCGAGGCGCGCCGGTGTGAGCCGCCCCGCGCCGCGCAGGGCGAACAGCAGCCACAGCGCCTCGGCCGCGACCAGGAAGACGGCGAAGTAATGGGCGCACAGCGCCACCGCTCCGCTCAGGCCCCAGAGCAGCAGGCGCCGCGGGCTCGGCGCCTCGAGCGCCCACACCAGCACCCACAGCGACAGCGCGCTGAGGAGCACGAGCAGCGCGTAGGAGCGCGCCTCCTGGGAGTACCAGAACAGGAGCGGGTTGACGGCCGTCAGCAGCGCCGCGACCAGCCCGACGCGATCGGACACGAGCCGGCGGCCGAGCAGCCATACGAGCGGGATCGTGAGCGTGCCGCACAGCGCCGAAAAGGAGCGCAGCCCTACCTCGTAGGTGCCGAACATGCGCGACCACAGCCACACGAGCACGTAATAGAGCGGCGGCGTGGATTCGCTCTCGGGGACGGTCGAGAGGACGTGCCCGAGGCTGTGGGCCACGATGCCGTGGGTGATCGCTTCGTCGTACCAGAAGCTCTGCTCGCCCAAGGTCGGAAAGCGCACAACCACGCCGAGTAGCACGATCCCGGCCAGCAGCCACAGGCTGCGTGCGCCGGCGCGGCGCGGACCGCCCCGAACCGACTCGGGCACGAGCTGCTGGGAACGATCCGCGGCGACCATCGCGAAGACCTTAGTGCTCTGGCTCGGAAGTTCGCCGACGTATTCGGTCAGGCTGCTTGGGCGGCGGGTAGTTCGAGTCGTTGGGCGAGGCGGTCGAGGTCGGCGCGTGTGAACTTCCACTTGAATGGTTGGGCGATCTGTTCGTAGCGGCGGCCGAACGCGAGTAGTTGTTGTTCGAGGGTGTCGAGGTCGGGGAAGTCGTTGGGGGTCAGGACCTTGCGTTGGACGATCGAGAAGTAGATCTCGGCCTGGTTGAGCCAGCTGGCGTGAACAGGGGTGTGGACGAGGATCCGGTTCTGGTAGGCGCCTTGGAGGCGGTTGATCGAGCGCTGGCCTCGGTGCGCCGAGCCGTTGTCGACGATCACGAACACGCGCTGCGCTTTGCTGTACGGCTCGATGCTGATGAACTGATCGACGAGCTGGTCGAACGGGACGATCCCGTCCTTGGGGGCGCAGCGGTCGAACAGCTTGGCGCGCTTGGCGTCCCAGGCGGCGAGGTAGCACAGCGCGCCCTTGCGCTCGTATTCGTGCTCGACGCGTTGTCCGCGCTTGACCGTGGCGGTGGCGGGGAGCGTGACGTGCTTGCGGTGGCGGGCTTGGATCGACGGTTTCTCGTCGCAGCACACGACGTAGTCGCCGGGGTGCAGCAGCTCTCCTTCCCAGCGGCCGCTGTAGAGGTCGAGGATAGGGCCGGCCTTGGTCGTGAACTTGGGGTCGCGCGGGAAGATCCAGGAGCGGTGCTGCCACGGCTTGATCGCGTCCTCAGATAGCCACCGCCAGACCGTCACGCCGGAGACCTGCTCGCAGATCCCGCGGGTCACAACTTCGGCGGCGAGCTCGGTGGAGGACCAGCGCGCCAGTGGAACCTCGCTGTCGGCGGGCCGCTCGCACGCCAGGCGGATCACCTCAGCCCGCACGTGAGGGCGGAAAAGTCGGCGGTCTGCCGCGCCGGGGCCGGTCCTCGAGGCCGGCGAGCCGCTGCTCGAAGAACCGCTTTCGCCACTGCGAGACGACATCCCGCCCACAGCGCAACCGGGCGGCGATCTGATCGTTGCGCAGCCCCTCAGCGGCCATGAGCACCATCTGAGCCCTCGTCACCTGCCAATACGGCAACGTATACGAGCGCGCCAGCGACTCCAGCACCGCGCGTTCCTCGTCGGTCAAGTCGATCCGATACGGGCTGTGCCTCGGCATCAACGTCCCTTCACGAGAGAACAGGATGCCACGCAAGCTACGGCCCCGGCCGGATGCCAATACGTCGCCTTATTTACGAAGACGAGCACTTAGGGAGCGGCCGGCCGCTGTGATATTCTCGCGTCCTGCGCCGGAAGAGCAGATACGCGGATCAAGGGCTGGGTCTGGCGATCGGGCTGGGGCGCTGCTGCTCGTCCACTTCGCGCTGCACGGCACGTACTGGGATTACAGCGAGGCCTGGGCGATCGCGATGACGAGGGACCGCGAGCGTGCGAACCGCCTTCCCCCAGCGACGTGACATCGGCCGACGGCCGTCGCGTCCGAGGCGGCCGGCGCGAGCAGAGCCGTGGCCCAGAGCAGGGCTGTGGCGGAGAGCAGAGCTGTCGTGGTCAGGGCACTCCGCGGGCACGCGCGAGGCGGAACCGCTCAGCAGCTGGCACGGTCGTAATCCCCCCACAGGTTCGACGGGAACGGTGGGTTCGTCGTCTGACCGGGGTTGTTGGGGTCGGGAATATCCTTGAGCGTGTAGTGGACCTTGCAGGTCAGCGTGTCCGGGGTCCAGGAGAAGAACTTGCCGCCGGCCCACTGGCCGTGCTTGTCTCGCTTTCCCCGGGTCTCGCAGTACCCGGCCGCCGCGGCCGCGCCCGCCGCTGCGGCGAAGTCGGAGTCCTCCGGCGAACCATGGTGCGCGAGCCTCGCCAAATCCAACGCCTGCCGCCCCCGGAAGCTCGGGAGGACGGCGCAGGACCATGCCCCCCGGCGGGCTTGCCCGCCTTGTGCAGCACCGCAGTCTGCAGATGGGTAGCGAACGCGAGCATGTTCGTCAGGACTTGGCCGGCGCCGTCGTCATGAGGAGCATCGAAGATGACGGCATCGGCCTGATTGTCCGCGAGCTTGCAAAGGGAGGTCGAGCTCGCGTACACGCGCCACTCGTCGCCGATCGTGGCATTGGCATAACTCAGCCAGCTCACCCGCGGGGGCGTGATCAGACCGTCGCACGGCTTCGCGCGGTGTGCGTAGTTGGCGAGGTAGGTGCCAACCACGGCCTGCGCGGTGGCCGTATTGGCCGATGCCGCACCGGCACCGGCGGCCGCCGTTGCTGAGAGCGCCAGCACCGTCGCGATGAGCGCGACTGCGGGCCGGCGCCGTGACGACCAGGTCCTGCGTCCGTTGCCAATCCTCACGTCAACCCCCGATCCGATCCCAGACGGCCCCGGGCTTGAGCGCGACTCTATAGCGAACGGTCACCGGTTCGGCGATTCCTGGCGACGCATGAGCCAGCGGACGCGGGCGGCCTGCTCGCGCTGGCTCTCGTCGAGTGCGAGGTCGAGCCGCGCGAGCGCCTCCTCGTGCTGGGGTATCCACCGTTCCCGGAGGGCACGCAGCCGGCGTGCGACACGCCGGAGCTCGGCCGACAGCTCGGTGGCGGCGCGCTCCGCGACCGCGTGGCGCGCCGCGGCCTGGGTCGCCTCACGGCAGGCACGTGCGGCGAGCACCGCCGCGGAGCTGCCGCCGAGCGCCGACAGCGGGGGAGGTGCCGGCATCAGCGTCCGCGCGGTCGACGGGAACCGGGCGCCCATCAGGTTGGCCCACGACACCTCCACCTGCGCGCGCCCGTCGACGTGGCGGGCCAGCGACTCGAGCCGCCCGGCACCGTCCAGCAGCTCGGCGCGGGCTGTCCACAGCCTGGCCTGCGCGACAGCCTCCAGCCACGCTCGCCGCGCGTCGGCGAGCTCAGCCCTCGTGCGCCGCTGCTCCTGCAGGAGCACCTGTCGCTTGCGATCGAGCAACTCGACGCCGCGGCGCGCGATCTCCAGACGCCCGACCAGCCACGTCCGGCCGGCCCTACCGGGAGGGATCCGCAGCGCCATCGGGGTAGTGCTCCGCCAGGACAGCAGGCGTGATCATCGATAGCTCTGTGGGCGGCAGTAGCGACGCCACAGCCCAGGCGCGGTCGAGCGTTTCCGCCAGCAAGCGGCTCTCGGCCAGCGGCTGGGAGAGGAACTCGGACTCGAATGCTGCGCGGGCGCGCAGGTAGTCCTGCTCGCCGGCTGACAGCGCGTCCTCGCCGACGATCTCCGCGAGGTCCGCGGCCTGACGGGCACGTGCGGCGATCGCGTACATCTGCGCCGAGATTTCGAGGTGGTCGTCCCGGGTCAGGCCCGGTCCGGCGCCGTTGCGCATCAGTCGCGACAGCGATGCGAGCGGGTCGAACGGCGGGGACACCCCGCGGGCGTAAGCCTCGGGACTGAGCACCAGCTGACCCTCGGTGATGTATCCGGTGACGTCGGGGATCGGATGTGTGATATCACCGGCCGGCATCGTGAGCACGGGCAGCTGGGTCAGCGAACCCTCCACCCCCTTGATCCTCCCGGCGCGTTCGAGCAGCGAGGAGAGGTCGCTGTACAGGTAACCCGGAAACCCGCGGCGACTGGGGATCTCACCGCGCGCCGCCGAGACCTGGCGCACCGCCTCGCAGTAGTTGGTCAGGTCGGCGAGCACCACCAGCACGTGACGGCCGAGATCGAACGCCAGGTGCTCGGCGACCGTCAGCGCGATCCGCGGGGTCACGATGCGCTCGACGACGGGGTCGTCAGCCGTGTTGACGAACAGCGTCAGATCGCCATGCTCGGAGCGCTGCTCGAGCACGCTCCGGACGGCGTGCACATCAGCGTGCGGCAGTCCGAGCGCGGCGAATACGATCGCGAACGGCTCCCCCTCGACGTGGGCCTGCGCCGCAACTTGCGCGGCGAGCTCGAGGTGGGGCAGCCCCCCGACGGAGAACACGGGCAGCTTCTGACCGCGCACGAGCGTCGCCAGGCCATCGATTGCGCTCACGCCGGTGAGGATCGGCTCGCTCGGCGTCGCACGCGCCGCGGGATTGATCGGAACACCGGCCACCGGCCGCTGGTCGCCGCCGAGCACCGGCGGACCACCGTCGATCGGCTCCCCGCGCCCATTGCAGATCCGCCCGAGCCAGCCCGCGCCGACCGGAATGCGCATGGGAGCGCCGGAGAACGCAACCCGCGCCGAGTCCAACCGCATGCCCGAGGTTCCCTCGAGAATCTCGACGATCGCGAGATCGCGGTGGACGTCGAGCACGGTCCCGTGCCTGACCTCGCCCGAGTCGAGCGTGACCCGGGCGACCTCGTCCCAGCCGACGCCGCTGACGTCCTGCACCACGATCAGCGGTCCGCGAATCGAGCCGATCCCGCGGTACTCGACCGGCGCCCGCAGGCTCATGCGGCTGGCTCCGGTGCGCCCAGCCCACCGATCAGCTCCCGGCCGATCCGCTCGACCTCGGTGGCGCCGTCCGGCGCCGTGTCGTACCGGGCCCGCAGCACCGGCGACAGGTCGACCGAATCGAGGAAGGCCGTCGTGGCGCCGGCGCGCAGGAGGGAGACCAGGGCGTCATGGACGTCGAGCACAAGCGCGAGCAGCGCCCGCTGCTTGGGGGGCGAGCTGTACTGGTCGTTGTCGACCACCGCGCTCTGCTGCAGCACGGCCTCGCGCAACAGCCGGGCCGTGCGCAGCGACAGACGCTCGGCTGCCGGCAGCGAATCGGCGCCGACGAGTTGCGCGATCGACTCGATCCGGTCGGCGTCGGTGAGCAGGCGCAGGGCCTGCGCGCGGCGCTCACCCCACTCGGAATCGCCGTGCTCGGCGTGCCACACGGCGAGCTGGCCGGCATCGCGCGAGGTGGAGTCGCGCCAGCTCACCGCCGGGTAGTGGCGCGCATAGGCGAGATCGCGATCGAGCGACCAGACCGAGCGCACGAACCGCCGCGTGTGAGCGGTCACCGGCTCTGTGAGGTCGCCGCCCGGGGGCGAGACCGCGCCCAGGATGCTGACCGACGCGAGCGTGCCGCCGAGCGTCTCCACGCGCCCGGCGCGCTCGTAGAAGTTGGCCAACGCAGAGGACAGCCCGGCCGGGTAGCCCTCCTCGGCCGGGAGCTCATCGGTGCGGGTGGCGACCTCGCGCAGCGCCTCCGCCCAGCGTGAGGTCGAGTCGGCGATCACGACCGCGTCGTGACCCATGTCGCGGTACAGCTCGGCGACCGTGACGCCCGTGTAGATGCTGGCCTCGCGGGCCATCACCGGCATGTTCGAAGTGTTTGCGATCAGCACCGTGCGCTCGAGCAGGGAGCGCCCGCTTCGGGGGTCCTCGAGCGACTCGAACCCCTCGAGTACATCGGCGAGCTCGTTGCCCCGCTCGCCACAGCCGACGTACACGATCACCGCTGCGTCACACCACTTGGCAATCTGCTGCAGGAGCACCGTCTTGCCGGTCCCGAAGCCGCCCGGAACCGCGGCCGTGCTGCCGCGGGCGACGGGAAACAGGAGATCGACTACGCGCTGTCCTGTGACGAGCGGATCGCCTGCCGGCAGGCGGGCGCGTACCGGGCGGGGACGGCGCACCGGCCAGTGCTCCGACAGCGTCACCTCGGTGTCGCCGACCCGGCCGACAACGTCCCGGCCGCGATACTCCCCCGGGGGAGCGAGCCACCCGAGCGCACCGCCGGCCTCCGGGGGGACCAGCACGCGGTGCTCGATCGCCGCGGGCGTGCGCACGCTCCCCAGAACCGCCCCGGCGGCCAGCCGCTCGCCGACCGTGGCCGTGGGCGTGAAGCCCCACGTCCGGGAATCCGGGTGTGCCCCCGCGCTCCCGGGCGCGATGCGCGGGCCCGCCGAATGCAGCGGTCGCAGCACGCCGTCGAACACACCACCGAGCAGGCCGGGGCCGAGCTCGACGGTGAGTGGACCGCCGGTGCCGTGGACCTCGTCCTCCGGTTTCAGCCCGCCGGTGTACTCGTAGACCTGAACGGTCGCAGTCGCGCCCGTCAGGGCGATCACCTCACCCGGAAGCCGCTCCGGGCCGACGTAGACCAGGTCGAGCATCGCCATCCCGTGACCGGCGCTCACCTCGACGATCGGCCCGTTGACACGGGTGACCACCGCGTCGCTCATCGCCACAGCCGGTCGAGCTCGCCGGCCAGCGCGTCGAGCGCGCGCTCAACCTGCGCATCGAGCGAGTAGTCGATCTCGCGACTGCCCGCGCGCGCGACCAGCCCACCCGACGGGGCCGTGACGATCTGTACTGGGCCAGCCGCCGGGAGGCGCGCGCGGGCGTCCGCGGCGAGGCGCTCGAGCAGGCTCTCGTAGCGAGGATCATCGACCAGTCGCCGGGCCGCCGCCCGCGCGGCCGCGGTTGCCTCAGCCAGCAGCGTCCGCTGGGCCCGCAGCACGATCGCGCGGGCTTCGGCCCGCGCCCACGCGATCCGCTCACGGGCCTCGGCGTCGGCCAGCCGCTGGGCCTCGTCACGGCGCCGAGCGACCACAGCGGATGCTTCGACGCCGGCCTCGGCGATGATCCGCTCGACCCGCGCCTGCCCGGCGCGGCGGGCTGCGTCCGCCGCGGTTGACGCGCTTCCGAGCGCCGCGTCCTGTACCGCCGCCAGGGTCACGCCGGCATCACGACCCACAGCCGCCGCTCCTGCGCTGAGAGCTCGTCCGCGAGCGCTCTGTGCGCCGCGGAGGTCAGGATCACGAGTCCCACGTCGGCGGGCAGGGCCCGCCACGCGGCGCGCGCCGACTCGGGGTCCTCGGCCGGGGCGAGCTGCACGCCCGCGAGCGCGAACCCCCGCACTTGCTCGCTCTCGCCGATCGCGACGACGCCGCTCATGCCTTGCCGATCAGGATCACGGCGACGATCAGCCCGTAGATCGCGATTCCCTCCGCCAACCCCACGATCACCAGAGCGCGTCCGAGCATCTCCGGCTTCTCGGCGATCGCGGCGAGCGCCGCGGAGCCGGTGTAGGAGACGGCCACCCCGGCCCCGAGGGTCGAGCCCGCGACCGCAATGCCGGCGCCGATGAAGGCGTCGCCGGCCCCTGGACTGGTTGACGTCGTCGCGGCCTGCGCCGGGTCGACCACGCCGACGAGCATCAAGGTCAGCGCCACGAGCGCACTCCCCGCGATCGTGACGTTGACCCGAATCAGCCATCGCACCCCGATCCGCGGCGATCGTCGCAACACCCTCTGCGTCAGCAGGCCGCCGAGCACTGCCGCTGGAGCGGCGATCAGTATGGCTTCGATCATCGTGACTCCTCGATAGACAGCAGTGGCAAGCTCCATGGCCTGAACCGGCGACCCTCACGACTGAACACACGCGAGAACAACTCGTAGTACTCGAGGCGCAGCGCCTGCACGGCGACGACGAGCCCCTCGAGGGCGAACGCGGCCGCGCTGCCCAGGACGAACACCATCGCTGCGGCCAGGTCTCCCAGCAGTGAGCCCGTCAATCCTCCCGCGGCCTGGAGCACGACCAACCCGATCGCCGCGTGCATCAGCCCGAACGCCGCGAGGCGCGCGAACGAGAACACGTTGGAGAACAGGCGCAGCAGCGCATCCAGCAGACCGATCAGCACCTCGACGATCGCCACGGCGCCACCGCCTGCCTGGGCCCGCAGCCCCACGGCGAGTCCGAGCAGCGCCGCCACCACAAGGGCGACGCCGGCGACGCTGACCGCGCTGCCATCGCCCCTGCTGCCGAGCGCCACGAGTCCCGCGCCCACGAGCAAGAACAGACCGGGAAGGCCCGAACCGGCCGTAAGCACCAGACCGACTCCTCCCTCGCGCGCGCGATTGATGATTCCGATCACGCAGGCGGCGCCGAGCAGGCACGCTCCGACCACCACGGCCACGGCCAGCAACCGGGTGGGTGCGTCGAGCGGCGCCAGCCACAGGGTTGGCAGCACCTTGGTGGGACCGAAGAACTCGCCGTAGAGGAACCCGAACAGGACCGCGGACGCCCCCGCCACAGCGATCATCGGCCACGCCTTCCGGATCGCCTGAAGCTGCCGCCGGCGACTTCGGCGCAGCACCAGCGCCGCCAGCACGATCAGCAGGCCATCGCCGACGTCTCCGAACATCATGCCGAACATCAGGCAGTACGTGACCGCCACGAACGGGGTCGGATCCAGATCCTCGTAGGGCACCGCCCCGTATGTGCTCACGAGCGGACGGAACGGCTCGCCTGCGGTTGCCGGTGCGAGCAGTGTGGGCGGCTGGTGACCGCGAGGCGCGCGCAGCTCGATGAGCGAGGCGCCGAGCGACTCCACGCGTTCCCGCAGCGGAGCAATCGCCGGCACCGGTGCCCAGCCGACGAACGTCGCGAAACTGCCGTGCGGCACCGCGGCCGCCCGCCTGCGTTCGAGCTCCACCTCGCCCGCCAGCAGCTCGCGAGCGCCGCTGCGCTCGAGCTGCTCGACATCCGGCCTCTCCACGGAGAGGACCGGCGTACCGCGCGAGTCCCGGCGCCCGCGGCCCTCCAGCCGCCGCAGCGCTTCCAGCGCCGGCCCTTCTCCGGTGCCGAGCGACCCCGAGAGGTCGACCGTTCCGGTCTCCGCCAGCGCCACAAGCACCTCACGCGCGCAACTGCGCAGCGCGACCACGGCCACGCGCTGCATCCGCACCGGGAAGGCACGCTCAGACAGCTCCACCGACCAACTCCTCCAGCTCCGAGGCTCCACCGTGCGCGGCCGCTTCGAGCGCCCGGGTCGCGCGTTGCGCATCGACCCCCAGCAACGCCACCACGGCGAGCACGACCGTTTCGTCGCTGCGGCTCGACAGCAGCCTGAGCGCATCGCGCTCCACGCGATCCCACCATCCGAGCTCCGCCCGCCACAGCTCACTCGGATCGCTCACGCCGGCGAGCGACCAGGCTGCGGCCGGCGGCAGCGCGGCCTGCAGCTCTCGCAGCGAGGACGCCGCGAGCGCCTGCTCGCCGATCCCGGGAAGGCTCCCGAGCTGCGCGATGTGGTCGCGCGTGCCCTCGACCAGTAGCTCCCGCGCCACGAGCAGGGCACCGGCACCGACGACCCAGTCGGCGGCCTGTGGCGCGGCCTGCAGCACCCGGCATGCCCACCCGACGCGCAGACCGATTGCCACCGCCGCGGCCGTGCGGCCACCGGGGTCACCCCAAGCCGAGGCGGCCACGACGTCTCCGAGCTCCTCAATGCTCCGGAGCTGCTCGATCTGCGCCCACGCCGTCGCGAGCCGTCCCAACACGAACGGCGTCGGCTCCCGTCCGTCCCCGGCGAGCGCTGCCAAGCGCGCGTCGATGTTGGCCAGCTCGAACCACCCGCCGAGGGCCTGCACCAGAGCGGCACCGGCACCCGGCAACCAGCCAGCGAGGATCCGCAGATGCCAGAGCAGCGTGTCGGCGATGCCCCGCTCCGCGATCGCCAGCTCGGCACCGGGCCGCACACGCTCACCGTAGGCGCTTCCAGCCAGCGCGCCTACACCCTCGGCCAGCGACCGGCATACCGCGACGGCCTGCGCGTGCTCTGCGCCCAGGTTGCGTCCGAGCAGCAAGCGTGCACGCGTGACCCCGGCGTTCCAGCCAGGCCTCACAGCCCACCGTCCAGGACTTTGGCCACCACCGCGCCCACGAGCGAGGGGATGCGCTCGCGGCCACGCGCCAGCACCCGCTCCGACTCGCGCTCGGCCTCGGTCAGCATTCCTCGGGCGCGCCGCTCGCAGCCGGCGCGGCTCGCGGCGAGGAGCTGCGCCGCCACACGCTCGCCCTCGGCGCGCGCCTCCTCGAGCATGCGGCTGCGCGTCCGCCCCGCGGCGAGCTCGCGCTCCGCCGCCTCCGTCCGGGCGGCCGACAGGAGCAGTTCGCCCCGGCGCTCAGCCTCGTCCAACTGGCCGAACAGGAAGTCCACCTCGTGCGAGAGCTCGTCCCTGAGGGAGGGGACGGCCATCACGCCCGCGGCGGCGCCGGGGGGAAGCTGCACCCGCCGCAGCCGCTCAAGCAGGTAGCTCAGCGCGCTCACGACGACCCTCTCCCGGATTGGAGCTGCTGAGCGCCGAGATCGTCCGGCAACACGACTTCCTCCTTGTTTGCAGTGGCGAAGGAACGCGCTCCAGAGAGCTCCGCGGCCGGCACGGTCCGCGTAGCCGCCGCTGCAGCCTACAGAGCCGCTGCGCCCAGTACATGCGCCGCAGCGATCACCGCGACCCCCGCGATCACGAGCGTCGCGCGCACGATCGAACGCCGCAGCCGGAACGCTGTCGGCGCCACCGCGGGCCGGCTCAGGCAAGCCGGCACGAGCCGCAGGACAGGCCCTGATGACGCACCCAGCTGACGATCACCGCCTCGATCCATCGGTCGAGGGCGGCGCCGGGC
The DNA here is from genome assembly GCA_963816005.1 of uncultured Solirubrobacteraceae bacterium. GTDB lineage: Bacteria > Actinomycetota > Thermoleophilia > Solirubrobacterales > Solirubrobacteraceae > Palsa-465. The sequence continues at coordinate 129,428 of CAWFKF010000093.1, forward strand.
GAGCTGGGTAGCGCGCCAGGATAAGCTCGTCGAGCAGGGCCGCGCGAGCGTGCAATCGGTCGCCCGCGATGAACCGCCGCCGCCCGCGGTGAACCGCCGCAGACAGCGCTGCGTTCATGAGCTCGACCTCGACGGCCTGATCGTCAACACCGCCAGCAAGTGCGGCTACACGCCGCATTACCAGGGCCTGCAGGAGCTGCACGAGCGTTTCGGCAGTCGCGGACTGCAGCTGAGCCGGGCGGGGCCGCCGGTGTGGAACTTCACGCAGCACCTCGTCGGTGGCGACGGTCGCCTGCTGGCGCGCTGGCCGACGAAGGTTCCGCCCGACGATCCACGGATCATCGCGGCGCTCGAAGCCGCCCTGCCGGGCTGAGCCTCGCCGCCGGCTCCGGCAGGGCGGCGAGCGCCTCCGCGCAGAGGCGAGCCGGACAAGAACAGACATGTGTCTGTGGACGGCGCGCGAGTCTGGATTGCGCCCAGAGGCCGTGGGTATAGTGCGAATTCAGTACCGGTCACGGAAATTCTCGCGTTGGAGAGCGTGCTCAGCGGCCCATGACGGATCGAGTTCAGACCTCAACATCCAACGGCGCCGGCGCCGACGTCGACGCGATCGAAACGAGCGAATGGCTCGAGGCGCTCGACGCCGTCGTGGCGCACGACGGGCCGGTGCGGGCGCGCGACCTGCTGACCCGGGTCATCGAGCGCGCCCAGCAGTCCGGCACGGGGCCGATCGCGAGCCTCAACACTCCTTATGTCAACACGATCCCCGTCGAGCGCGAGCCGCCGTACCCCGGTGACCCCGAGCTCGACCGCCGGTTGCGCTCGATCATGCGCTGGAACGCGATCGCGATCGTGGTGCGAGCCAACAAGGTGTCCTCGGAGCTCGGCGGCCACATCGCGAGCTACCAGTCCCTGGCCACGCTGTACGAGGTCGGCTTCAACCACTTCTGGCACGCCACGAGCGAGAGTCACGGCGGCGACCTCGTGTACTTCCAGGGCCATTCCTCCCCGGGCAACTACGCTCGCGCGTTTCTCGAGGGACGGCTGACCGAGCGCCAGCTGCTCGGCTTCCGCCAGGAGGTCGACGGCGCCGGCCTCCCCTCCTATCCCCACCCGTGGCTGATGCCCGACTTCTGGCAGTTCCCGACGGTCTCGCTGGGCATCGGGCCGATCACTTCGATCTACCAGGCGCGATTCATGAAGTACCTCGAGGCCCGCGGGATCGCCAAGACCGCCGGTCGCAGGGTCTGGACCTTCTGCGGCGACGGCGAGATGGACGAGCCCGAATCGATGGGCGCGATCGGCCTCGCCGGGCGCGATCGGCTCGACAACCTGATCTGGGTGGTCAACTGCAACCTGCAGCGCCTCGACGGCCCGGTGCGCGGCAACGGCAAGATCATCCAGGAGCTCGAAGCCGACTTCCGGGGCGCCGGCTGGAACGTGATCAAGGTCATCTGGGGCTCGCGCTGGGACCCGCTCCTCGCCGAGGACCACGACGACGCCCTGCTGCAGGTGATGGAAGCCTGCGTCGACGGCGACTACCAGACGTTCAAGTCGCGCGACGGCGCCTACGTGCGCGAGCACTTCTTCGGCCGTGACCCGCGCCTGCTCGAGCGGGTCAAGAACATGACCGACGAGGAGATCTGGCTGCTCAACCGCGGCGGCCACGATCAGCAGAAGGTGTTCGCCGCCTACGACGCAGCGGTCAAGCACACCGGCCAGCCGACGGTGATCCTGGCCAAGACCGTGAAGGGCTACGGGATGGGCGTCTCCGGCGAGGGCCAGATGATCACCCACCAGGCGAAGAAGATGACCGAGACCGCGCTGCTGCACTTCCGCGACCGGTTCGAGCTCCCGCTCACCGATGAGCAGGTGAAGGCGGCCGAGTTCTACAAGCCGGCCATCGACTCGCCGGTGATGGAGTACATGCGCGAGCGCCGCGCCGCGCTCGGCGGTCCGCTCCCGGTGCGGCGCCGAAAGTCCGCCGCGCTGCCCGTGCCCCCGCTGTCGGAGTTCCAGTCCCAGCTCGACGGCACCGGCGAGCGGGAGATCTCGACCACGATGGCGTTCGTGCGCATCCTCGCCGCGCTCCTGCGCGACAAGCAGATCGCCCGCCACATCGTCCCGATCATCCCCGACGAGTCGCGCACGTTCGGGATGGAGGGGATGTTTCGCCAGGTCGGGATCTACTCCCCTGTCGGCCAGCTCTACCAGCCCCAGGACTCCGAGCAGCTGATGTTCTACAAGGAGGACCGAACCGGGCAGATCCTCGAGGAGGGGATCACCGAGGCGGGCTCGATGTCCACCTTCATCGCCGCGGGCACGTCCTACAGCGCGCACGACGTGCCGATGATCCCGTTCTACATCTACTACTCGATGTTCGGCTACCAACGGGTCGGCGACCTCGTCTGGGCGGCCGGCGACAGCCGCACCCGCGGGTTCATGCTCGGCGGCACGGCCGGCCGTACGACGCTGAACGGCGAGGGCCTGCAGCACGAGGACGGGCACAGCCACGTGCTGTTCTCGGTCGTGCCCAACTGCCGCAGCTACGACCCGACCTACGGCTTCGAGGTCGCGGTGATCATCCAGGAGGGGCTGCGCCGGATGATCGCCGAGCAGGAGGACATCTTCTACTACCTCACGCTGATGAACGAGAACTATCAGCACCCGGCGATGTCGGCGGGCGCCGAGGAGGGGATCCTGCGCGGGATGTACCTGCTGCGTGAGGGCTCGAAGCGGTCGAAGAAGCCGCGCGTGCAGCTGCTCGGGTCGGGGACGATGCTGCGCGAGGTGCTCGCCGCCGCCGATCTGCTCGCCTCCGACTGGGGCGTCGTGTCCGACGTCTGGAGCGTCACGTCGTTCACCGAGCTGCGCCGCGACGGGATCGAGGTCGATCGCTGGAACCTGCTGCATCCCACCGGGGAGCAGCGGACGAGCTTCGTCGAGCAGTCCCTCGGCGACCGGCGCGGCCCGGTCGTCGCCTCCACCGACTACGTGCGGACGTTCGCCGACCAGATCCGAACGTGGGTGCCGCGCGAGTACCGCGTGCTCGGCACCGACGGCTTCGGCCGCAGCGACTACCGTAGCGCCCTGCGACGGTTCTTCGAGGTGGATCGCCACTACGTCGCGGTGTCCGCGCTGAAGGCGCTGGCCGACGCCGGCGAGATCGACCCCGCCACCGTGCAGGCCGCCATCGATCACTACGGGATCGACGCCGAGGCGCCGATCCCGACCTCGGTATGACGGCGACCGGGACGATCGACGTCGTGGTCCCGGACATCGGGGACTTTGACGCCGTCCCGATCATCGAGATCCTCGTCTCCCCCGGCGACACCATCGCCGTCGACGATCCCCTGGTCACGCTCGAGTCAGACAAGGCGACGATGGACGTCCCGGCGCCGGCCGCGGGCGTCGTCGAGGAGCTCAAGGTCAAGCTCGGCGACAGCGTCTCTCAGGGCTCGCTGCTGTTGACGCTCGAGGGGGAGTCGGGCGCGGGAGGGTCGGGCGAGGGCGCGCCGGCCGGGGCCGGTGTGTCGGCCGAGTCGGGCGCACCCGGGTCCAACGGCGCCGCCGCTCCGGAGGGCACGGCCGGCGCGGCGGGTGCCGCTGTGCCGCCCCCTGCGCCACCCGACGACGCGCCGGCCGCGGCCGCGTCAGCGCCCCCTCCCCCAGGCCCGTCCGCGGGCACGCCGACCGCGCCCGCCGGCGACTCCGAGGGCGCGTCTGCTGCGAACGGCCCGGCCTACGCGAGCCCGTCCGTGCGCCGGGTCGCGCGGGAGCTTGGCGTCGATCTGACCACGGTCGCCGGCACAGGGCGCAAGGGACGAATCACGAAGGCGGACGTGGAGGCGGCGCTGGGACGGGGCGGTGGCGGCGCGGGCGCCGGCGGTACGGCCACGGCAGGCGGCGGTGCCGGGACCGGAGCGGCAGCCGTGGCGGGGCTCGAGCTGGCGCCGTGGCCGAAGATCGACTTCGAGGAGTTCGGGCCCGTGGAACGGGTCCCGCGCTCGCGGATCAGCAAGATCGCCGGCGCCAACCTGGCCCGCAACTGGGTGATGATCCCCCACGTCACCCACAACGACGAGGCCGACATCACCGACCTCGAGGCGTTCCGCAAGCAGCTCAACGAGGAGCACGCCCGCGACGGTGTGAAGCTGACGATGGTCGGATTCCTGGTCGCCGCGTCGGTGGCCACGCTGAAGCAGTTCCCCAACTTCAACTCCTCGCTCGACGGCGACGAGCTCGTGCTCAAGCGCTACTACAACGTCGGGTTCGCGGCCGACACGCCGAACGGCTTGGTCGTCCCGGTGATCAAGGACGCCGACCGCAAGGGGATCCTCGACATCGCGCGCGAGCTGACCGAGCTGTCGGGCAAGGCGCGCGAGGGCAAGCTGGCCCCGGGCGACATGCAGGGAGCCACGTTCACGATCTCGAGCCTGGGCGGGATCGGCGGCACGAGCTTCAGCCCGATCATCAACGCGCCCGAGGTGGCGATCCTCGGCGTCACCCGCTCAGCCATCAAGCCGGTCTGGAACGGGAGCGAGTTCGTCCCCAGGCTGATGGTGCCGCTGTCGCTCTCCTACGACCACCGGGTGATCGACGGCGCCGCCGCGGCCCGCTTCGTCGTGCACCTGACCAAGGTGCTCTCGGACCTGCGCAGGGCGCTTCTGTGACCGAGGTCAGGGTTCCTGACATCGGCGACTTCACCGACGTCCCGGTGATCGAGATCCACGTCTCTCCCGGCGACGAGGTGACGGTCGACGACCCGCTGGTGACGCTCGAGTCCGACAAGGCGACGATGGACATCCCGGCGCCCGCCGCCGGCGTGGTCACGCAGCTGAGCGTGTCGATGGGCGACCGCGTCTCCGAGGGCAGCGTGCTGTTGCTGCTCGAGCCTGATGGCGCGGGGCCGAGCGTGGTGGCGGAGCCGGAGGCGCCGACTGCTTCCGTTTCGAACGCGCCGGCCGAAGCTCCGGCCGCCCCGGCGCCGGCCCCGGCGCCGCCGGGCCCCGGGCCGCCCACCGGGTCGAGCGATCACGACGCCAAGGTGCTGGTGCTGGGCTCCGGCCCGGGCGGCTACACCGCCGCCTTCCGGGCCGCGGACCTGGGCCTGAAGACGATCCTCGTCGAGCGCTATCCGATCCTCGGCGGCGTGTGCCTGAACGTCGGCTGCATCCCGTCGAAGGCGCTGCTGCACGCCGCCCGGGTGATCAGCGAGGCGGAGGAGATGGCCGAGAACGGGGTCAGCTTCGGCGAGCCGTCGGTCGACCTCGACTCGCTGCGGTCCTGGAAGGATTCCGTCGTCGCCAAGCTGACCGGAGGGCTTGCCGGCCTGGCCAAGCAGCGCAAGGTCGAGGTGATCACCGGGGTCGGCCACTTCGTCGGCCCCAACGTGCTCGAGGTCGGCGATCGCACCGTCTCGTTCGAGAACTGCATCATCGCCGCCGGATCCTCGGCCGTGATGCTTCCCGGCCTGCCCGACGATCGGCGGATCTTCACCTCGACCGGCGCGCTCGCGCTCGAGGACGTGCCCAAGCGCCTGTTGGTGATCGGCGGCGGGATCATCGGGCTGGAGATGGCGACCGTCTACGACGCGCTCGGATCGCGCGTGGCCGTCGTCGAGATGATGGATCAGCTGATCCCGGGGTGTGACCCCGACCTCGTGCGGCCGCTGCACAAGCGGATCGAGCGCCGCTACGAGGCCGTGCTGCTGGGCACGCGAGTCGAGACGGTCAAGGCTCAGAAGAACGGGTTGAAGGTGACCTTCGACAGCGGCGACAGCGCCATGTTCGACCGCGTCCTGGTCGCCGCCGGCCGCCGCCCGAATGGGCCCGCGATCGATGCGGCCGCCGCCGGCGTGAACGTGAACGAGGCGGGCTTCATCCCCGTCGACACGCAGATGCGCACCAACGTGCCCCACATCTACGCGATTGGGGACATCGTCGGCACCCCGATGCTCGCCCACAAGGCGACGCACGAGGGCAAGGTCGCCGCCGAGGTGATCGCCGGCCAGAACGTGCACTTCGATGCGCGGACGATCCCGTCGGTGGCCTACACCGACCCCGAGGTCGCCTGGATGGGCCTGACCGAGACCGCCGCCCGCGCCGACGGCGTCGAGTACGAGAAGGCCGTGTTCCCGTGGGCCGCCTCGGGGCGCGCACTGGGGCTCGCGCGGAGCGAGGGGATGACGAAGCTGCTGTTCGAGCCCGGCGGCGGCCGCCTGCTGGGCGCCGGGATCGTGGGCGTGAACGCCGGCGACCTGATCGCCGAGACCGTCCACGCGCTCGAGATGGGCGCCGACGCCGAGGACATCGGGTTGACGATCCACCCCCACCCCACGCTGTCGGAGACGGTCGCGTTCGCGGCCGAACTCGCGGCCGGCACGATCACCGATCTGATGCCGCCGCGCCGTCGGGGTTGAGCGCCCGCGCCACGTCGTCGCGGACCGCGCCGGGGCGTTCGGTGAGCCCGCGGATCCCGTCGAGGCCGGTGCGGTCGCGCGGGTGGAGGGCACGGACGTTGTGGACAGCGATCCCGTCCTGGCCGGCCCGGGTCCGGCCGGGAACGGTGACGTCGGTCTGTGATGGAGCTGACGGTCTCAGGCTCCACAGCGCGGCGGCGCTCCGGTGGCTGAGGACAGCGTCGGGCCCGCAGGCCAAGACCGCCAGCGCCAGGAGTTGCCGAGATGCCACGACGCCGTGCTGAGCGTCGGCCACGTGGGCGATCTCACGGTCACGTGGACGATCCTGACTACCTATACGGTCGCATCGATCGTCCACGTCTCCCATCCCGCCCACCGTGCCACCAATCTCGTGACGCGTGGGTGACGCCGCGTGACAAAACGCCGCAAACCCGCGAGTCGTTAGCGTTAGCGCCGTGAGCGAGACCGAGATCGCCTACGCCGGCGTCGCCGGGCAGGCAGAGCTGATCCGTCACGGCGAGATCTCCTCGGTCGAGCTGACGCAAACGCTGCTGAAGCGCATCGAGCGGCTCGACCCGTCGATCAACGCCTTCCGGATCGTGATGGCCGACGAGGCGCTGGCCGAAGCGGCCGCCCGCGACGCAGCCGGCCCCAGCGCCACCGGACCCCTCCACGGCGTGCCGATCGCGATCAAGGACGAGGTCGACGTGGCCGGCCAGCTCACGACGTTCGGCACCGCCGCCCGCACCGGGCCCGCGGCGGCGGACGGCGAGCTCGTCGCGCGGCTTCGGGCCGCCGGCGCGGTGATCATCGGCAAGACCACGATGCCCGAGTTCGGCCAGTGGCCGTTCACCGAGTCGGCCACGTTCGGCTACACCCGCAACCCGTGGGATCTGAGCCGCTCGACGGGCGGATCGAGCGGCGGCAGCGCCGCCGCGGTGGCGGCCGGGATGGTGGCAGCGGGGATCGGCGGCGACGGCGGCGGATCGATCCGGATCCCGTCCGCGTGCTGTGGCCTGTACGGGCTCAAGCCGACGCGCGGCCTTGTCTCCGCCGCACCCTACGAGCACCTGTGGCACGCGCTCGGAACGCAGGGCCCGCTGGCGCGCTCGGTCCGCGACTCGGCGCTGGTGTACGACGCGATCCGCACCGAGCTGCCGGGACACGAGCTCGGCTTCGCCATGGCCGCCGCCACCGAGCCCCCGCGCCTACGGGTCGCGCTCTCGCGCCGGCCGGCGCAGCGCGGCGTGCGGTTGGATGCCGAGCAGGCCGGCGCGCTGGAGCAGATGGCCGTGGCGCTGCGGGAGCTCGGTCACGAGGTGCGCGAGGCCGATCCCGAGTACCCCGAGGTCGCGCCTGCGTTCGTGCCGCAGTTCTATGGTGGGGTCAGGGACGAGGTGGCGCTGGTGGAGCGGCCGGACCTGCTCGAGCGGCGCACCAAGCAGACGCTGGCGCTGTCACGGGCGATCCCGGAGTCGACGGTCCGCTGGGCGATCCGGCGCGGCGCGCAGATCGCCGAGCGACTCAACACGTTCTTCGAGCATCACGACGTCCTGCTGACTCCCACGATCGCCGCGCCACCACGGCGGCTCGGCGCGCTCGACGGGATCGGGAGCCTGCACGCCAGCCTGCGGGCCGTGCCCTACGTCGCCTACACGGCGGTGTGGAACCTGTGCGGCAATCCGGCCGCGTCGATCCCAGCTGGGTTCGCGACCGACGGGCTGCCGTGCGCGGTGCAGATCGTGGCCGCGCCGGGCCAGGAGCCGGTGCTCCTCAGGCTCTCGGCGCAGCTCGAGCGAGCGCGGCCGTGGGCGGACCAGCGCCCGCCCGTCGACCCGGCCTGACCGCCCCGCCGACCCAGCCTCACCGCCTGCGACCCGCGGCACCGCCTACACCGCCCACTCCCCGTACCTCATCGCCGGCCCGCGTGCGGCCACCAGCTCGCTTCCGTCCCGGCAGGCAACCGCCCGCTCGACCTGGCGCTCGACGTGGTTCCAGTCCAGGTTGGCGAAGAACGCCTCGACGTCGCGTGCGCGCCCGTCGGGCGTGGCGCCGAAGTCAGGCGCGTAGGCGTGCTCGTCGACATCGAGCGCCAGCAACGGGACCATGTCGTGGACGGCCCACAGGTTCTGGCTGTCGGCACGTGGTTGAACACGGACCCGCCGTCGATGTGGTAGCCGGTGATGACCCAGCCGTGTGCGGCCGCCGCGGCCTTGCGGACCGTGCGGTCGACCGACACCGATCGCCGCGGCGAGGAGACCGGTTGCTCTCGAGCTCGGCGTGGTCGAACCCGGCCAGGATCACCCGGCGTTCATCGACCGTGCTGACGTACCCCTCGTACAGCTTGTGGTGGTCTTCGAGCGTCTGGCGCGAGATGCCCGCCAGCTCCGTGTCCAGTGCGGCGAATGTCCGGGGCGTGAGCTCGTCCCAAGGCTTTGGCGCCTCCCTTCGGCGGTTCGCGAGTCCTATCCGCAGGACTGACCGCACCGCGTGGCGCCGAACTCGGGGAGTCACAGCTTCAGCGGCGGCGGCGGCGGCGCAGCAGGACCAGCGCGAGCAGGGCGAGGCCCGCGAGCACCGGCAGCCGCAGGGGGGACTCGGTGCGCCGTAGCACGGCCACGGCAGGATGCGGCTCGGCCGCCGGCATCGCGAACTCCTCGGCGGCGAGGATGTCGTGCGGCTCCGGGATGCCCGTCGGATCCTCGGGCAGCTTGACCGGCCCGTGGTGGGGTCGATCGGCGATCGGCATCGGGAACGCCTCGGCCGCGAGCACGTCGTGCACCGGCTCCTCGTGGGGTCTGCGTGCGTCGGCCATGGGTCGATGATTTCAGATTCTCGGCTGCAGGGTTTCGCGATGACCCTGTCAGGGGCAACCTAAGAAGCGTGCGCGAAGACCTTGCACGATCAGTGGACATTCGCCCGCGACGACGCGGCGTGAACCAGGCCCACAGCTTTCCCCGTCGCCGGGCGGTGGCGATCCTCGACGTGGATCCCGACCTCGCTCGCGATATGGACGCTGAGCGAGCTGCCGCTGCGCGCTCGCACGCGATCGCCGCCGTCGAGACCCTGGCTCCGGGCGAATGGCCCGGCGAAGCCCTGGACATCATCGAACCGCGCGGCGCTCTCGGTCTGCTCGTCATCGACGGGCTGATCTCGCGCGATGTAACGCTGGGCAACTCGTCCTTCACCGAGCTGATCGGCGAGGGCGAGATCCTTCGCCCCTGGGACACCGGGATCGAACTCGTGACCGAGGCGCCGGCGGTGACCTGGAACGTGCTCGTGACCGCGCGGATCGCGATCCTCGACGGTCGCTTCGTGGCGCGGACGGCGCGGTGGCCCGAGCTGATCACCGCGGTCGTCGCGCGGGCGATCAAGCGGTCCCGGGCGCTCGCCGTCCAACTCGCGATCTGCAATCTGCAGCGGGTCGAGACGCGGCTGCTGCTGCTGATGTGGCATCTCGCCGAGCGCTGGGGCAAGGTCTCACCCGATGGGATCGTGCTGCCGCTCGGGCTCACTCATCGGATGCTGGCGAGCCTCGTCGGCGCCAGGCGCCCGACGGTCACGACCGCGCTCAAGGAACTCACGGCGCAGGACAAGGTCACCCGCCGCGAGGATGGCATGTGGGTGCTCCGGGGCGAGCCGCCGGCCGAGCTCGGCCAGATGTACACGACCCTCGGCTGACGCGGCCGCACTCAGGTGATCAACTTCACCAACGCGCTGCGCCACACCGTCGCCGCCGACGCGGCGCCGACGCTGACGGTCGAACTCGGATCGGACCGGGTCTGGTGGCGATGACCGACCGCGGCGCTGACCTCGGACCGATCGCGCAGCGCGGCGAAGCCGGGGGGCGACGGTGGCTTCGGGCTGCAGCTCGTCGACCGGTTGGCTGACCGGTGGTGGATCGAACGCGACAGGGGCACGCGCGTCTTGTGCGAGCCGCCGAGCCGCCGAGCCGCCGTTGCGGCCGGCGCTGACTCGACCCTCCATGCGGCTGACCCGCCGTCGCCGCCGGCGGTGACTCGACCCTCCCGGCGCCTGACCCGCCTCAGGGGGCGGTCTGCAGCTCGGCCGGATCGTCGATCAGGTTGAGCTTGGCATCGAGCCCGGTGATCTCGAGCACGCGATCGACCGCGTCGGGCCCGCGCACGATCGCCAGCCGGTGCCCGGCCTCTCGGGCCCTCGAGTCGGCCGCGACCAGCAGACGCAGGCCCGTCGAGTCCATGAAAGTCAGCCCACGCAGGTCAAGGATGATCACGTGCGCGCCTTGGTTCTCCTGCGCGCGCAGCTCGGCTTCGGCCGCGGGAGTCGTCGCGATATCGAGCTCTCCCACGAGCACGACACGGACTGCTCCCCCCTCTGCTTCCTCAATTTCGATCGAGAACGGCTTGAAGTCGACCGGATCGTAATTGATCCGCGTCCGAGGCCGGAAACCGCCACGTCGCGTGCAGACCGAGGCCCCCTCTGGGCCCACTCCGGCCACGCGCTAAAATCTCAGTCCGATCGACTGAGATCGTTTGATACCCGCTCCAGCGGGTGTTATGATTCTTGCTTACTGATCGTAAGCTACTAGCGAAAGTGAAGACTTGATGAGTCGCCTTCTTCTTGTCCCCCTCGAGGACGCAGTCGTCTTCCCGGGGATGTCGCTCACTCTCGCCGTTGACACCGGCGAAGAGGAGCGCGTGCTGCTCGTGCCGCGCCACGAGCAGGAATTCGCCGCCGTCGGCACGGTGGCTGAGATCAGCGATCGCGTCCGCCTCCCCGGCGGGGCACGCGCGGTTTCGCTGACCGGTCTCCATCGCGGCGTCGCCGGCGCCGCCCACACCCTTCCCGACGGGAGGCTGTATGTCGAGGTCGACGAGCGGAACGACGAGGTCCCGGTCGACGGACGCGCCCGCAATCTCGAGCGCGAATATCGCGCGGTCGTCGAGGAGATCCTCGAGCTGCGCGGCGATGACGGCCGCGTGTCCGCGTTCCTGCGCTCGATCACCGAGCCCGGTGCGCTCGCCGATACCAGCGGCTACTCCCCCGATCTGACCTTCGAGCAGAAGGTGAATCTGCTGCAGACCACCGACGTGACCGAGCGGCTCGAGCTCGCCCTGGGCTATCAGCGCGAGCGGCTAGCCGAGCTGCAGGTGCGTCGGCGCATCCGCGACGACGTCGAGTCCGGGGCCGAGAAGCAGCAGCGCGAGTACTTCCTGCGCAAGCAGATGGAGTCGATCCGCAAGGAGCTCGGCGAGGACGACGGCTCGATCCTCGAGGAGTACCGCACCAAGATCGCCGAGGCGGGCATGCCGGACCACGCGCGCGAACAGGCCGAGAAGGAGCTCGGACGCCTCGAGCGGATGGGTGAGCAGAGCGCCGAGTCGAGCGTGATCCGCACGTATCTCGATTGGCTGATCGCGGTTCCGTGGAGCAACCACTCCGAGGAGCGACTGGACCCCCAGCACGCCCGCGAGGTGCTCGATGCCGACCACGCCGGCCTCGAGGACGTCAAGGACCGGATCGTCGAGTACATCGCGGTCAAGAAGCTGCGTCTCGAGCGCGGCATCACCGAGGACCGCCGCTCCGGCGCGATCCTGACCCTGATCGGACCGCCCGGCACCGGCAAGACCTCGATCGGCGAGTCGATCGCCCGGGCCACCGGGCGCGAGTTCGTGCGCATGTCGCTGGGCGGCGTGCGTGACGAGGCCGAGATCCGCGGCCACCGTCGGACCTACATCGGCGCGCTTCCGGGCCGCCTGGTCCGCGCGCTCCGCGACGCGGGGACGATGAACCCGGTGATCATGCTCGACGAGGTCGACAAGGTCGGCGCCGACTGGCGCGGCGACCCGAGCGCGGCCCTGCTCGAGGTGCTCGACCCGGCTCAGAACCACAGCTTCCGCGACCACTATCTGGACCTGGAGCTGGATCTGAGCGGTGTGCTGTTCATCGCCACGGCCAACCTCGCGGACACCATCCCCGGACCGCTGCTCGACCGCATGGAGGTGATCCGCTTCGACGGGTACACGACCTCCGAGAAGGTCGCGATCGCGCGCGGCTATCTGTGGCCGCGCCAGCTCGAGCGCAACGGACTGCGTCCCGAGGAGATCGAGATCTCCGACGAGCTGCTGCGCACGGTGGCGATCGAGTACACCCGAGAGGCCGGAGTCCGGCAGCTCGAGCGTGACCTCGGCACGCTGCTGCGCAAGACCGCGACGACGATCGCCTCGAGCGAAGCGACGGCACCCGTCGCGATCGACCTAGCGGCGATCCGGGATGCGCTCGGCCGGCAGCGCCACTTCCAGGAGTCGGCGGTGCGAACCGCGGTTCCCGGCGTGGCGACCGGGCTCGCGGTGACCGGAGCGGGCGGCGACGTGCTGTTCGTGGAGGCGACGGCGATGACCGGCAAGCCCGGCCTGACACTGACCGGCCAGCTCGGCGACGTGATGAAGGAGTCGGCCCAGATCGCCCTCTCCTACGTCCGCGGTCACGCCGAGGAGCTCGGGATCGAGTCCTCGGCCTTCGAGGAGCGCTCGTTCCACGTGCACGTGCCGGCCGGGGCGATCCCCAAGGACGGCCCGAGCGCCGGCGTGACGATGGTCACCGCACTGGCCTCGCTGCTCAGTCGGCGGCCCGTGCGGCACACGGTCGGGATGACCGGCGAGGTCACGCTTCAGGGCCGCGTGTTGCCGATCGGCGGCCTCAAGCAGAAGGTGCTCGCGGCGCACGCGGCGGGGTTGACCGACGTGGTGCTCCCGGAGCGCAACCGCGGCGACCTCGATGACGTGCCGGTCGAGGTGCGCGAGGCGATGGGCTTCCACTTCGCGATGACGATCGACGAAGTCCTCGCGGTGGCGCTGGAGCCGGCCACCGTGACCGCCCCGGTCTAGGGAGGGTCTAGGGATCGGTGTGGGGCGCTCCGGCGCCCCACAACTGTCGCCGGATCAGAAGATCCGGTAGCCCTGAATGGCGATTGTGAAGCCGTGACCGGAGGCGTTCGTGCACGTCATCCCGGTGCTGCGGCTGGCACACGTGAGCCCACCGACCTGCGTGTTGACCCCGTAGGGCAGCGGCGGCGCTGATCGGTTCAGTGCCGTGTCGCCGGCGCACACGAAGCGCGCGTTGCCCGTGGTGTCGACGATCAGGCCCTGGCCGTAGTTGACCACCGGCGGGCACGAGCTCGGATGCCGCGGGGGCGACCAGTGGCGGTTGCGAATGTCGCAGCGCGCGCTTCCGCCGATGATCAGACAGCCGATGTTGCCCGACGGGCTGCGGAACGTCGACAGCGCGACGGTTCTGGTCGGTGTTGCCGGCGAGAAGGACGTCGACGTGGTGTTCACGGCCGCGCCGCCGCTCGAGCTGGTCGATGTCGTGGTGATGCCGGCGCCGCCGCTCGCGGAGCCCGTCGTGGCGGGACCGGTCGTCGTGGCGCCTGTCGACGGCGTGGTGACAGTCACGGTCTTCGTACTACCGCCGCAGCCCGCGAGCGCGAGCACCAGCACGATCGGAGCCAGGCGCTTCACGCCCCGGAGCCTATTGGGATCGATGGCCCGTGGTCCGTGTGACCGCGTGGCGCACGCGGGGTCGGGACTTCTGGCGTTTGCGTCGGGCCGCTGAGGCGTAGCCTGCATGACATGACCACCACCGCCACATCAGAGCAGAGCATCCTCGACGAGGTCCCCAAGCAGCTGTACATCGGCGGCAACTGGCGCGACGGCAGCTCCGGGACGCTGGCCGTCGAGGACCCGTCCACCGGAGAGACGCTGTGCGAGGTCGCCGACGCCTCGCCCGCGGACGCCAAGGCGGCGCTCGACGCGGCCGTCGCCGCGGGACCGAGCTTTGCCGCGCACCCTCCGCGCGAACGCAGTGAGATCCTGAGACGCGCCTACGAGATGATCATCGAGCGCCAGGACGAGCTCGCGCTGCTGATGACGCTGGAGATGGGCAAGCCGGTCAAGGAATCGCGGGCGGAGGTGGTCTACGCGGCCGACTTCCTACGCTGGTTCTCCGAGCAGGCGGTGCGCATCGACGGCCGCTACGCCGTCGCGCCGAACGGGCAGGGCCGCCTGCTGACGATGAAGCAGCCGGTCGGCCCGGTGCTGTTGATCACGCCCTGGAACTTCCCGCTCGCGATGGGCACCCGGAAGATCGGGCCCGCAGTCGCCGCCGGCTGCACGATGGTGGTCAAGCCGGCGTCGCAGACCCCGCTCTCGATGCTGATGCTGGTCAAGATCCTCGAGGAGGCGGGCCTGCCGGCGGGCGTGCTCAACCATTTCACGACCTCATCCTCGGGTTCGACGACCTCGCCCCTGATCCACGATCAGCGGCTGCGCAAGCTGTCGTTCACCGGCTCAACCGAGGTCGGGCGCAGCCTGATGGCGGATGCCTCCGGGACCCTGCTGCGTCTGTCGATGGAGCTCGGCGGCAACGCGCCGTTCATCGTGTTCGAGGACGCCGATTTCGATGCCGCGGTCGAGGGCGCGATGATCGCCAAGATGCGCAACGGCGGCGAGGCCTGCACGGCCGCCAACCGCTTCCACGTCGCGGCGCCGATCGCCGAGAAGTTCGCCGACGCGCTCGCGCAGCGCTTGGGATCGCTCAAGGTCGGGCGCGGCACGGAGGACGGTGTCGACCTCGGCCCGCTGATCGATGCAAAGCAGCGCAGCAAGGTCGCCGGGCTGGTCGAGGACGCCGTCAGCCGCGGTGCCCGGCCCCTGACCGGTGGTCACCCGCTCGACGGCGCCGGCTACTTCTACGAGCCGACCGTGCTCGCCGACGTTCCCGACGACGCGTCGCTGCTGCGGGAGGAGATCTTCGGACCCGTCGCGCCGATCAAGCCCTTCTCGACCGAGGAGGAGGCGATCGCCGCCGCCAACGACACCGAGTACGGCCTCGTGGCCTACGTGTTCACCAGCGATCTCAAGCGCGCCCTGCGCGTCGTCGAGGGCCTCGAGACCGGCATGGTCGGCCTCAACCAGGGCATCGTCTCCAACGCCTCCGCCCCCTTCGGCGGCATCAAGCAGTCCGGCTTCGGCCGCGAGGGCGGCTACGAGGGGATCGAGGAGTACGTGGAGACGAAGTACGTGGCGGTGAATCTGTAGGCGGGGATGGAGTTAGGAGTCCCCAAAGTGGCCCGTTTGGGCCCCCTTCTGCGCACCGCGCCGCGGCGGCGTGGTAAGAGTCCCCTGACACGTAGCGTCGGGGCGGCGATGTCGGGCGCCGGGCGTAAGGTCGCGCGCGGTCCCGGCGGGACGACCTGCCGGCTCAGCCAGGCACGGAGGAGAAGCATCGGCCGTGTACCAAGCGATCATCGCCGAGCAGGAGATCGCCCACATGCCAGGCCGCTCGATCAGCCCGCAGCTTGCGCCAGCTGACGCGCTTCCCAGCTCCCCTTCGGTACGTGCTCGGCAAGCCAATCGAGCCGCCGAATGAGTCCGTGCAAGCGAGGCGCTGCAGGGGGTCCTCGAGGCGCGCGTGGCCGGGAATCGATCCGGTCGACTGGTTCACCGAGCAGAAGGACAAGTACCGACGCATGCGCGACCAGCTTTGGAGCGGCGCTCACCCGCCGACGCGCTGTTCCCGTAAGCCATCGGCCGACGTAGAGAAGCATCCGTAGTTCCCGGGCATCTTCTGCGGCATCGCCCGGATGCGCCGTCCTGGTCGAACGAGTAAGCCTTGGGGTGTTCGACCTCCGATCGAATCAAAGAGGCGAGGAGGTTATTGCGATGATCGGCCTCTTGTCGATAGCAGCTCTGCTGGTGTTCGATGCGTTCGTTTACCGTCGTATCGGTAATCCGTACCGATGAAGCGCGCGCATCATCTGCCTTTCGACGTGACTCTATTGGTGCGCATTGCGTCACGCCTGAGGGGGTGATGAGGTTGCGGTTCTGAGGCGGTGAGGAGGTGATGTACCGTGAAAGTGGTAATTGGGATGTCGAAAGTGGTATTTGGGATTTTTGCGGTTGTACTCGCAGTTCCAATACTGCTTTTTGTTGCCATTGGGCTGGGACCCGTAATCCTCGGCATCCTCTGTGCGGTCGGGTTTGGACTGATCGTCTTTGTTGTCGGTAACCTCGCGATCGGACTCGTCATCGGACTCGGTGTCTTGGTCCGTTCCGTCGAGAGAGCCGGGTCGGGGTATGTGCACCATGCGCACATACCGCAAGCGTAGAGTCCCTCATTTTCCGGAGGCCTTGAGCGCCACCGGGCGGTGAGCCGCTTGGTGGCGCAGTTGCGATGTGCAGGTCGGTTCAGAACGTCAATGGTCGGTGGCGATTACGTCAGGAGCAAGTATTACATCCGGCCGGATACGCTCCGTAAAGTAAGTCGCTTGGGCGCGTTGGCGTTGTGGCTAAACCAACCGAATTGAATTGGGTGCGGCTCGCGTAGAGGGACGTTGAGTTGCCCGGATTTGTTGCTGATCAGGGCGGCGGCGGGCGCTTTGACAGCGGTTTTCGCCCGGTTTCGCGTGCGCTGGCGGCGATAGTCGCAGGAGATGAGAGGAAGGGCTCTCCTCTCCGATTGGGGGTGACCCGCCGCCCGACCGACCGAGAATGCCCTGCTATAGGCCGCCTTTCCCTGACGCAATCGGGCCCTGGGAGTTGCACACATCCCGGAAACCGTCCGAGAGTCGGGCACGCTGGGTAGCGGAGCCGCGCGCCGCGCGTCAAGCGGCAGCGCGGAGAAGCGGGGCGCTACCGAAAACTCTCGCGCTTGCAGGCGATTCGGCCGCTTGACCCGGGCTTCGGCTCCGCTATGTGGCAAGGATCGATCGCTGTGAGGATCGCTTTGGTCGCTCCCGCGCGCGCTTTGAGGTGATTCTGGGGTGGCTTGACGGCGAGGAGGCGGGCGGGCTTGAGCATTCCGATCTCGAGTCCCGGATCGAGTCTGAGGGTCGTGAGCTGTTGTGCGCGCTATTTCAGGATCATCTCGATCTCCGCGCCGAGCGGGAGCGGCGTGTGGAGCGGGTCGCGGACGACCGGGGGGTCGAGCACCGCGTGGTCGAGCCTGGTCATGACCGCCCGCTCGGGACGGTGTTCGGGGAGGTGAGCGTGAAGCGGTTGGCGTATCGCCGTCGCGGGGAGCAGAACCTCTACCCGACTGACGGCGTGTTAAACCTGCCCGACGAGCGGGCCTCGCAGGGGGTCAGGCGGCTGGCGGCGATCGAGTCTTCCCGCGGCTCGTTCGAGGAGTCCACCAGCCACGTGCGCGAACGGACAGGCCTTGCGCTCGGCAAGCGTCAGATCGAGCAGCTGGCGGTTCGCGCCGCGGTCGATTTCGAGTCCTTCTACGCCAGCAACGCCCGCTCGACCGGCAAGGACCACAACGACGACAACGACGACGTGTTGGTGCTCTCCGCGGACGGCAAGGGAATCGTGATGCGAGCAGACGCGCTCAGGGCGGCGACCTCCAAGGCGGCACGAGCAGCCTCGCCGAAGCTCAAGACCCGGCTCTCTCGGGGCGAGAAGTCAAACCGCAAGCGGATCGCCGAAGTCGGCGCCGTATACGAGATCACAGCAGCTCCGCGCACGCCCCAGGACGTGCTCGCCAGCACCGAGGAGAAGACGATGCCGCCGCCGAAGGCCAAGCGCAAGTGGCTGACCGCGTCGGTCCTACAGGACGCCGCCGCGGTCATCGCCGACATATTCGACGAGGGCGAGCGCCGCGACCCCGACCGCCGCCGCACGTGGGTCGCGCTTCTACACGGATCGCGGTAGGGACGCCCGTTGCCAGGCGCCCCCCGCACAGATCCCAGCGTGCGCGTCAACGCACTGGGCTCCTCCCTCGGGTTCTGGCGTCAAAGCGCACGCTTGGCCAGGGATGAAGGATGCGGGGTCGGGGTAGCCATTGGTCGACGAGACGACGCAGGCGCTCCCAGGTGATCCGGCCTTTCTGGCTGCGACGCGCGGGCGCCTTTCGCCAGAGCCGGATGACCGCTTCTCGGAAGCCGCGTAGCGCCTCGCTGTTGTTGGGCACCGCGTAATAGTTGTAGTGCCCTTGCAGGACCCTGGCGAGCCAGCGTCCCTGTTCAGGGATTGGGTGATGCATCCGCCTGCGCATCTCGGTCTTGACCGATTTGAGCTTGGCGCGCATCTTCTTCTTGCTCGTGATCCGCTTGAGCTTGAACCGCCCGTGCCTGTCCTTCGCACAGATGTGCGTGAGGCCCAGGAAATCGAACGTGTCCGCCTTCCGGTCGCCGCGGCGCTCCCGATTCTGGGCGGCGAACCGCCCGAACTCGATCAGCCGCGTCTTCTCCGGATGCAACTCCAAACCGAACTGCGCGAACCTGACGCGAAGATCGGCAAGGAACCGCTCGGCGTCCTCACGATGCTCAAAGCCCGCCACCTGGAGAGTCGCCGGAGGGAGTCTCACCCTCCGGCGCTCGCAGAACCCGGCGTGAACCTCTCAGCTCACCGGGCTCCCATCGTCCAACCGTCAGGGCGCACACCGAACCGCCAGTGCGCGAACAGGCCCGGCTGGCGTCTCGCGACGTCGGCAAGGAACCTGCGTGCTCGCCGGGGACGGCGGCGCAGTCGTTTGTATTGGGTGCAGGTCGTTTGTAGTGGGTAGATAGTCCTGATTTGTCGGGCGAATGGCGCGTCGGTCGGCGCTTTCTGGCAGGGTTATGCCCGTGGTTTCGGGAGGACTCCCGGTGAGCTGCGGCGAAAGTCAGGGGTGTTGTGTCTTTTGCGGACGGCGATACGGAGGTGATCGCGTGGCTCCTGATCTGCTGGACTTGTTCGTCGGCGCCCGGCAAGCTAACGGCTCTGTGAGCGAGCCGTCGTTGCCGTTGGTGGATGGTGATCGGCAGCCCGCGGGTGGCGAGGACCCGCGCGCGGCGGGGTTGGATGCGCGCCCGGTCGCGGGGTTTGAGCGCTCGCAGGCTCTGTTTGCGAGGTTGCTCGAGTGGGCGGCGGGCGAGGAGGCGTTGGGGCTTGAGCATTCAGGGCTCGAGGCGCGGCTGGTCAAGGACGGTCGTGAGTTAGCCCGCCAGGTGTTGCAGGACCAGCTCGATCTGCGCGCTGTGCTCGAGCCGCGCGTCGGTGGGGTGATCGGCGCTGAGGGCATGGCGCGGCGTAGTGTCGAGCGTGGCCACGAGCGCGATCTGCACACCGTGCTTGGCGAGGTGCAGGTCACGCGGCTGGCCTACCGGGCGGTGGGCAGCGAGAACTTGTATCCCGCTGACGCGCAGCTGAACCTTCCCGCCTCGCGCCACTCGCATGGGATCCGCAGGCTGGCCGCGCTGGAAGCGCCGCGCGGCAGCTTTGAGGACGCGCAGGCCGCGATCGTGCGTCAGAGCGGCCAGCAGATCGGCACCCGTCAGCTCAGAGAGCTGACGCTCTCAGCCGCCCAAGACGTTGCTGCGTTCTACGCGCAGCGAGAGCGCACAGCGCCAGAGGAAAAGGATCTGCTGGTGCTCTCGTGCGATGCCAAGGGGGTGGTGATGCGCCCCGAGGCGCTGCGTGAGCCGACTCGCACCCAGGCGCACAGCGCCTCGGGCAAGCTCAAGACGCGCCTGTCCAAGGGCGAGAAGTCCAATCGCAAGCGGATGGCGGAGATCGTCACCGTGTACGAACTCACCCCCGAGCCGCGCACCGCGGCCGACATCCTGCCCGACCCCGACAACCCTCCACCTTCAGCCACCCCGCGACCGAAGGCGAAGAACAAGTGGCTGGCCGCCAGTGTCACCGACGACGCCAGAGCGGTCATCGCTGGGATGCTCAACGAGGCCGACCGCCGCGATCCCGACCACAAGCGTCGGTGGGTGGCGCTGGTGGACGGGAACAATCACCAGATCGACCGGATCAAGACCGAAGCCCGCAAACGCAAGGTCAAGGTCCCGATCGTCGTTGACTTCATCCACGTCCTTGAGTACCTATGGTCAGGCTGCTGGTGCTTCTTTGAAGAGGGTGACCCGGCCGCCGAACGGTGGGTGCACGAGAAGGCGCGCGCCGTGCTGGAGGGCAAGGCGGGGATCGTCGCCGCCGCGATCCGCCGCAAAGCGACCCGCCTCGCGCTCGAGCCCAACAAGCGCCAAGCCGCCGACCGCTGCGCCGACTACCTCCTCGCGAAACGACCCTACCTCGACTACCCCACCGCCCTTCAGAACGGCTGGCCGATCGCGACGGGCGTGATCGAGGGAAGACACGACAGACTACCCACCTCGAAGCTTTCCCGGCGACGGTTCGGGTGGCGCGGGCGCGTCATGCGCTCGATGGACGCTCGCTTGAGCTGATCGGGTGGATGCGCCGCCGCCGGCGGCTCGATCTGCTGTTGGTGGGGCCGGACGGCAGCCGCTCCTGGATCCCGGCGGCGTGGACCGATCTGGGGGGTGAGGCCGGGCCGCCGGCCGCGGGCACGCTGGGCTCGCCCGAGGATCTGCTTGCGATGCGACGTGTGCTGGACGGCGTGCTGCGAGCTGGCCCGGGCGGCGAGTCGCCCGGGGAGAGCGATGTCGTCCTGGCCGGGCGCGATGATCTCCTCGGCGAGCAGCATGGTGCAGTTGCGTTTGGATCTGGCGGAGTTCCCGGCGTCGGCGGTGGTGCTGTGGGAGCTGGTGGGCTCAGAGCAGCGCGAGGCGGCGATCGCGCTGTTGGCGGCGCTGATCGCGCAGAGCGTCGTGGACGGGGTGATGCGCGATGATCGAGTACCGGTTCGAGATCGAGGCGCGCTTGGAGGGCGGGGTGACTGAGCGTCTGGTCGACGGGTCAGGCTTGCAGCTGGTGACGGTCTGCTTGTTGGACGGGGTGGGGGTCGTGGACCTTGAGGGCGAGCCGGCGGTGAGCGCGCCGGTGCTCACTCATCTGCGCCCGAGCCGGGCGCGCGAGCTGGCATTTTGCTTGTTGGAGCTGGCCGAGCTGGCCGAGCGGCGGACGGAGGCCGATGATGAACGGGGGTGAGAAGCTGACCGGCGTGCATCTGCGTCGCCGCGCGTTCGTGTACCCGCGTCAGTCCTCCCAAGGGCAGCTTGAGAACAACACGGAGTCGACCGCGCGCCAGTATGCGCTGGTGGACCGCGCGGTCGAGCTGGGGTTCGCGCCCGAGCTGGTGGTGGTGATCGACGAGGATCTCGGGATCTCGGCCGATGGCACTGCTGAGCGTTCGGGGTTTCAGCGGCTGACGGCGGAGGTCGCGCTCGGCCACGCCGGGCTGGTGCTCGGCCTGGAGGTCTCGCGCGTTGCTCGTAACAATAGTGACTGGTACAGGCTGCTTGACTTGTGCGGTGTTACGGACACTGTCATTGGGGACTTTGACGGGTTGTATCACCCGGGGTCGTTCAACGACAGGTTACTTTTGGGGATGAAGGGCACTATCTCAGAGGCCGAGTTGTACATGATCCGCCAGCGACTGGACGGCGGGATTCGTAACAAGGCAGCTCGCGGCGAGCTGCGCAAGGCGCTGCCGGTCGGGCTTGTGTGGGGTGAGGGGGACGGGGAGATCCTGCTTGATCCTGACGAGGCTGTTCGCGGCGCGATCCAGGCGATCCTGGATCGGTTCGCTGAGCTTGGCTCGGCGCACCAGGTGTGGGTGTGGATGCGTGAGCAGCAGATCGAGTATCCACTCAGGCGCTTCACCAGCTCAGAGATCCAGTGGGTCACTCCAAGCTATGACCAAGTGCTCAAGGTGCTCACCAATCCTGCCTACGCGGGCGCGTATGCGTTCGGCAAAACGCGCCAGGAGCGGTACATCGACGAGCAGGGTCAACCGCGCAAGCGCACCCGCAGGGTGCCACGGGGGGAGTGGGAGGTGCTGATCTGGGAGCACCATCCCGGGTTGATCGACCGCGCGACGTTCGAGGCGAACCAGGCGCGGATTCAGGCCAACAGCCGCTCGCGCGCGCACGAGCCGGGCGGCGCGGTCCGCGAGGGCCCGGCGCTGTTGCAGGGCATCGCTGTCTGCGGCCACTGCTCACGCAAGCTCAGCGTGCACTATCAAGGCCGACGCGGTCATCAGAGCCCCGTCTATTACTGCCGCGGCACGGGCGAGGGGTGGTGCACTCGCGTTGGGGGGATCAAGATCGACGAGGCGGTCGCCGGTGCGCTGCTTGAAGCGCTCACCCCGGCTGGGGTCAAGGCCGCGCTCGCTGCCGCCGACGCACTCGAGCAAGACCACGACGCCGCGCTGTCGCAATGGCGGCTGCAGGTCGAGCGCGCCCGGTACGAGGCCGAGCGGGCCGAGCGGCGCTACCGCCAGGTCGAGCCCGAGCACCGGCTCGTCGCGCGCGGTCTTGAGCGCGACTGGGAGAAGGCGCTCGGCGCGCTCGCGCAGGCCGAGGCCGAGCTCAGCCTGCGCGAACGTCAGCGCCCCCGCACGCTCACTGACACCGAGCGCGAGCGGCTGCTGGCGCTCGGCTCAGACCTCGGCCGGGTGTGGTCAGCGCCGATCACCA
This sequence comes from uncultured Solirubrobacteraceae bacterium, assembly GCA_963816005.1. Taxonomy (GTDB): domain Bacteria; phylum Actinomycetota; class Thermoleophilia; order Solirubrobacterales; family Solirubrobacteraceae; genus Palsa-465. The sequence continues at coordinate 152,218 of CAWFKF010000093.1, forward strand.
CCGACCGCGACCGCAAACAGCTCCTACGATCGGTGATCGAGGAAGTGATCCTCAACGTCAACCGCCCCGAGCGCCGCGCGAGCGTCACGATCCGCTGGCAAGGCGGCGCGCTCACCGAGCTGGCGGTCTCGCTCCCCAAGCCACAGCCCTCGGTTCGCACCGACGAGGACACCAGCGCGCTGCTGGAGCGCCTCGCGGCCCACTACGACGACGCGACGATCGCTGCGATCCTCAACCGCCAGGGCCGCCGCTCCGCCAAAGGCGAGCGGTTCACCCGCAGCATCGTCAAGGGTCTGCGCCAGTACCGCAACATTCCCGCCCACCAGCCGTCCGAGCAGCCGCTCGACGGCGAGCTGCTCTCCGTCCATCAGGCCGCCGAGCAGCTCGGCGTCGCCCCGTCCACCCTGTTCCGCTGGCTGCAAGCCGGATTCATCACCGGCGAGCAAGACACCCCCGGCGCCCCCTGGCGGATCCGCGTCAACGACCAGCTGCACGCCCTGTTCGTCCACGAAGCACCCGCCGGCTACGTCCCGATCCTCGACGCGATGCGCACCCTCGGCGTCTCCCGCCAGACCGTGTTGCAGCGTGTCAAGCGCGGCGAGCTGCAAGCCCTCCACATCCGCAACGGACGCCGAAAAGGCCTACGAATACTGGTCCCACAGCCCGAACACACCCTATTCGACACCACCACGATGAACGGAAAGGCAGTATGACGATGGCACCAGGGCGCCTGCCGCCACCTCGTCAAAGACCGCATGGACATCACCGGCGCCCGCTGGGGCCTGGCCGGCGCCGAGGCGATCCTCACACTCCGCGCGCTGATCAGCAACGACGACTTCGACCAATACTGGACCTTCCACCTCGCCCAAGAACACTGCCGCATTCACGCATCACGCTACGCCCTCGGCGTCATCCCGGCACCCGCGTAACTCCCTCCAATGGACCTGCACCCGTTTGTATTTCCGCATGGCCCACCTCACGAGCGTCTCGTTGAAGTGGCGGAAGACCGGATACAACATGGACTTGTAGAACTTTCCGTAGTAGTTGATCCAGCCCTGGAGCTGGCGGTTGAACATCAGCGCCAGGTCCGTGAGGGTCTTGTCCGAGCGGCGAGCGACGCCCCAGCGGCGCATCTCGCGCCGCAACCGCGTCTTCGTCTCGCTCGACACCGCCGGAGAGAAGTTCACGAAGTGCTTCCCGAACCTGTTCTTCGACAGCCGCGGCCGGAACGTGTACGACAGGAAGTCAAACGACGTGTGCTCGTAGGAGCCACGCCGGTCGGCATCCTTGCAGTACACGACGCGGGTCTTGCGCTCGTTGAGCTCAAGCCCGCACTCCGCCAACCGCTTCGCGATCACCGCCCACAACAATCGGGCGTGGCGTTCGCTTCGAGCGTGGACAATCACGTCATCGCTGTAGCGCTCGAACTGGACGGCCGGGTACTCCCTGACCATCCACGCATCCAGCGCGTAATGCATGAACATGTTGACGAGCAAAGGTGAAATCGCCGAACCCTGAGGGGTTCCGCGATCCCGCCAGACCAGGCTGCCGTCCTCGCGCTGCAGCGGCGCTTTGAGCCACCGCTCCACGTACAACAGGACCCAGCGCAGGTCGGTGTGATGAGCTACCGCCTTCAGCGTGAGGTCCCATGAAACGCTGTCGAAGAACGACTTGATGTCCATATCTAGAACCCAGTCGTTCCGCCAGCAGCGCTCCCGGCACACCCGCAACGCCTGATGCGCCGAACGGCCCGGCCGATACCCGTAAGAGTCCTCGTGGAACACAGGCTCCACGCAGGGCTCCAGGTATGAGCGCACGACCGTCTGGGCGATCCTGTCCGCCACGGTCGGCACCCCTAACGTTCTAGAGCTGCCGTCCCGCTTCGGTATCTCAACCGCACGCACCGGCGGCGGGAAATAGCTTCCCGACGACAGCCGATTCCAGAGTTTGTACAGGTTGTCCTTGAGGTCAACCTCGAACTCCGCCATCGACTCACCGTCAACGCCGGCGCCGCCCTTGTTCGCCTTGACCCTCCGATAGGCCTCCCAAACAGCCCGTTTGGAGATCACAAACGACTTCGGTTTCGGCTCGCTCACCCGGCTCCTTCCACCCGAAGGCGGTTGACCCGAAAGCCAGCCAGGACGACCCTTCCCCTTCGCTCCAGCCCCATTACAGGACCTTCATCGCTACTACGGTCAGGTCCGCCCCTGTGCCCCGCATCACTACTCTCCCCCTCACAGATCTGCTGCTTGGGGTTCTCGCTCCAGACAACCAGCCGCAGGCCACGACCGCTCCACTGGCCGGCCGTCCCATCGGGGCGACAGGTTCCCGAGTTCCACACAAGAGCCCAGACCACGCTCGCGCCACCATCCATGCCGGACACCCACCTGGCCAATCAGCAGGCTCCCGCCAGGCTCTTCCCGGGGCAATGACTCGACCCCGGTTTTGAATGTCACCGATACGCTTTCGACACTTCAACGGTGGTATCGCTTTCGCTCGCCTTCGTGATCCACACCTGACGCGCTGACAGCACGCCTTTTCCGCGACGCTCAGCACCCCGGCTCTTGACCGACGCACCTCGCGGTGGTTTACGGCCTCCCCCTGCAGGGCGGCCGCGGAGGGCCACCAGACCATCGGCCTGGCTCCTCCATCTCTCATGCAGCACCGCTTCAAAGATCACCGTCTACATCAGCGACCCCCTCCACGCTCTCGGCACACAGTCGTCGGCGAACCGCACGAGAATCACATCCCCTCGCGCGTAGCGCCGCCGCCACTGGTCGGCCCACAAGTCAAACACGTAATGAAGAAAGACGTTCGAAAGCAAACGCGAAACCGATGCCCCTTGCGCCGTCCCCGTCTCCGTGCTCGACCATTCCCCTTCCTC
>CAWFKF010000094.1:0-65177 GCA_963816005.1 uncultured Solirubrobacteraceae bacterium
TCTGGAAGGGAAAGCGCGAGAACTTCGACGCTCTGGCGTGCGAACCGATCTACGGGTACAACGGCGGCAACGGGAGCGCCGAGCACATCGTCCTTGACGGCCAGCAGCGGCTCACCGCCATGTACTACACGTTTGTGGCGCCGGACGTGCCGGTCCCCAATCGCGCGAACCGATACCTCTACTTCATCCAGGTTCAGCGGTTCATGGAAATGAGCTACGACGACGCCTTCCACTACGACTGGACGCGCGGCGGCCTGAACCTCCTCGCGAACACGAACGCGCAGTACGAGAACCACATGTTCCCTCTATCGGTCGTCGGCCGCGGCGGCTGGGAGCTTCCGAACTGGGTCCAGGGGTACGAGGCGTACTGGCGCGACAAGGCCACGGCTGCCCAAGACTCCGGCGATGCGGATGCTGCCGAGACTGCCGAACGATATGCGGAGGACGCGAAAGCCTTCGGTGAGCATCTGAAAGGGATCACGGAGCAGTATCAAATTTCCTACATTGAACTTGACCGCGATCTTGAGGTGGACAAGGTCTGCGATATTTTCACGCAGATCAACAGCCGCGGCATCCGGCTTGACGTGTTCGACCTCATTAATGCCCTGCTCAAACCAAAAGGCCTCCAGTTCAAGCAGATGTGGCGGGACGCTGCTCCTCGGCTCGAGTTCGTCGATACCGAGAAGATGAATGTTTACATCCTCCAGGTCATGTCGATTCTGCGGCAAAGCTATTGCTCTCCGAAGTATCTTTATTTCCTGCTGCCCGGCCAGGAAAAGCAGGTTCGGGACCCGGACGGGTCACTACGAAAGAGGTGCTCGTCAAGGACACCGCTCAGTTCGAAGGGCTCTGGAACAACGCCGTTGAGGCCCTGCGGAAAGCCATCGACCTGCTCCGCCACCCACAAGAGTTCGGAGCGATCTCCTCGGCCTACCTACCGTACGTCTCGATCCTGCCGGCATTCGCGGCGTTGCAGGTCAAGGCAACCACCCTCCCCCCGAACCGACAGCTCGACGCCCAGCGAAAGATCCGACATTGGTATTGGTCTAGCGTCTTCACGAACCGCTATTCAGGCTCCGTCGAGTCGACCGCCGCACGAGACTTCCTCGACGTCAGCGCCTGGTTCGGCGAGGACTCAAAGGAGCCCGCACTCCTCCGGAGTTCGGTAGCCGGTTCCGCGCGCTCGAGCTGCGCAAGGAGGTGAAGCGTGGGACCTCGGTCTACAACGGGATCTTCAACCTGCTCGTGCTCCGCGGCGCCCGCGACTGGATGACTGGCAATGTCCCCGCAGTACGGCGATCTCGACGACCACCACATCGTCCCGAAGGACTGGCGAAAGAACCACGCCGATGTCGGCAACCTCATCGACACCATCCTCAACCGGACCCCACTCACCGCAGACACGAATCGCAACGTCATCAGCGGCCCTCTCCCAAACCAGTACCTTCCGGAGCTGATCGCCGAGAACGGCGAAGCGACCGTCCGGGCAACGCTCGAATCCCATCTCATCTCGCCAGCCGCGTTCGACATCCTCCTCCGCGATCCGTTCACGCGCGAAGACTTTGAGGCGTTTCTCTTGGAGCGGCAGAGGACCATCCAGGACGCCATCGAAGACCTGCTCGTCAAAGAGCGACTCGACCTCCCGCCACAACTTCGCGAGCTCGATGCGCAGATGGAGGAGGTGGAGCTGGGCCTCCGCCGCGCAATCGTCGATCGCCTCGACGGCGACCCTCCAGGCTGCCGTCCTACGTTCAGGAGAGGGTCAAGGAGCGGCTGCAAGTGGCAGCGCGGAAGAATCCGGCGGTCGATTCCGAGCATTACGCGTCGCTCACAGGCCAGCTCGGGTACTTCGATCTCCGCGAGTTGCAGGACACCATCACCAACAAGGCGCTCTGGCCCGAGTTCGAGACCCGCTTCGGCACGAAGGAGACCCTCGCCGCGCGGTTCGGCCAGCTCGCCGAGCTGCGCAGCGGCATCCGGCACAGCCGCACCGTCGACGAGATCACGCGCAAAGACGGCGAGGCAGCGCTCCTGTGGTTCCGTCAGGTTCTCGCCCGATGACATGCCCAACGACCTGGGTCTCGCCCCAAGACGCGGTCGACAATCCAGACCAGCGCCGGATCCCTGAACCGGAATGTGCCCCCGGAACGGACCCGGTGGCGAACCGATGCGCCGGTTCACTTCACCGGCGTCTTCAAGACGACAGCTCACGTTGCCCGGTCCGTCGTGCGTGAACTCATGCAAGAACGACCAAGTCGCACGCTAGGGCGCTCGTGACGGTCCAGCCGACGAACTGAGCCGACCTGCCAGCGCCCACGGTAGATCTCGACGAAGCATCCGGCAGACCGCAGCACCGCGCGGACCTTCGCGTCGCTACAGGGAACATCCCATCTGATCTTCGCCGCGAGCTCCTGCGCAGACTGGTGTCCCCGACCTTCACGCACCAACGCGCTAATGCACGCGCGCCCGACCACAGCGTCGGCCGAGTTCGTCCTCAGAAGCTCAGTCCACTCGGGCACTGCGGGGAGCGCGGCATCGAAATGCGCATCCGCCGCACGTTGGACCGCTGTGACTTCCGCCAGGAAGGTCAAGAAGCGCCCAACCCCAGCTCGAAACCGTTCTCGCAACGGGTGGCGTATCCACTCCCAGGCGCCGTACGCCGCTCCGGCGCCCAGGATGACGCTCGCAGGCCCAATCACGCTGTACAAGCGACGCCCCGCCTGCACGAGCCCAGCGGTGGCGGCGTATCCGAGTGCATTCGAGCCGCTCAGAAGCCGCATCAGCTCCGCAGCGTCGCTCCCTGCCTTCAGGCGGTCCAGCCATTCAGCCTGCTTTGCAAGCAACGAATCGCGCCCGTAGACCGCATGCAGCGCCCGCTTGTCCTTGGACAAGTACAGGCTCCGGGTTGCAAGCGCGAGCTTGACCGACGGAATGTCGTCGGGATCGCTCTCCGCCAGCTTGCGGAGGCGCTGCTGCTCATCAGGCGATAGCCAGGCGACTGGAATGTCGTCTCGCCCACGAGCGCATCAGCGGCAAATATTCGTCCTGGAATCGCTGGATGAACGCCTTCTCTGCCACCGGTGCTCGCGCGTTGATCGACCACACATCCCGATGCTCCATCACTTCATCCAGTACGTGCTGCGAGCAAAGGATGCGCAGCGCTTGGTCATTCGCCGCGCTTACGAGTGTGGTGCGATGTTGTTTCTGCACGCGTAGCCAATGTCTGCCCCTAGCACGCGGGTGTCTGCCACCACGGTCTTGGGCTGACCGAACAACGCCGGGGGGAATGCGCCGTCGTCGGACGCGGCGCTCAGTGGAGCTGCGGCGTGCCGCAGGTGCGTCGCCTTGAGGACCTCACGTAGCCCGTCCTGCGGCGCCATCGGCTGGCCGAACTGCCCTTCATCGCGCATCGGCCAACTATGCCTGACGCCTGCGACGATCTATCGGCATCGCCGATCAAAAGCGCACCGTTGCGATCTCCCCCGCGCGCGGATCCACTCGGCCGACTAATCTTGGGGTGCGGGTCCTACTCGGAGTACGGCGCAAGGCTTCGGTCCCCGGCGACCACGAGGGCATCGACCAGCTGTTGCCACAGCGCCTGAGCGCCGCCCTCGGCCGCGGCGGCGCGGATGTCCTTGAGCCACTCGAGACAGGAGGAAGCTGCGCCTGGCAACGGCGTCCACGTCTCGCAGAACGAGCGTCGCCACGCGGGGGAGCCCAAAGGCAACCTGGTCCTGTTCCCCGAGCGTGCGCACCAGTCCGATCATCGCGTCGACACCCTCCGGATCCCCGGCGGCGATCGCCACCCATGCGTCGATCTCTGCCTCCCAGGACATCGGGTCCGTCCACGCGATGGGCGTAGCACCGACCTCGCGGTACAGAAACTCGATCTCATGCGTCGGGGTCGGCATCAGCGCCGCAACCGCTCTCATGCCGTAGTGGCGCTCACCAAACGTGTCGTGGCCTTCGGCATTCAGCTCGAGCACTTGCGTGATGATCGACGGCCACAGCCGCCGAGCGGCCTCTGCGGCCGGCTCCCTCTCCTCGGCTGCGGCCGCAAGCGCTCGCAGGAGGCCCGCGAGCCGAGCGCTGTTGTCGGCATACGCGGTGATCGCCCCGTGGACCGGTGGATCATCGCCGGCGCTAGACAAGCGCAGCAATGCGCGTGCGGCTTCCAGCGTGTGAGTCCCGCGGTCGTCGAAGTTCTTGTCGTACGCCAGCAAGCCTCGTCGCTGCGCGTCGAAAACGTGTAAGAGCAGCTCCCGCGCCTGTTCTCGCACGCAGCTCTCGCTTGTGGCAGCCGCGCCCAGCGCACGGAGCCCGGCGTCGAGCCGCGGCACGAAGACGTCGCCATCGCCGATGGCGTCGAGCGACGCCGCAACCGGGCCCTGAATCGTTTCGATGCGCCGTCGCTGGCTCTCCACGTCCCAGCCGCCGAGTACGCAGTCGCGCATGGAATCGACTACGAGTTCGAGTGCCACCTCGTGGTGACAACGGCCCTCGCCGCTACACGGGCTCTCCCACACCGCATCGAAACCTCGAGCGAGATGGACCCTCGTCTCGTTCGCAACCGCGCGCGCCAGATGGCGAAGCGCCCCCTCGATGCGCGCGTCCGGAGAAGTGCCTCCGCGATCCTCGGCGAGATCGCGGAGCCGAGCAGCCGATGGAAGAAGCAGCAGAGGCAGCGCCCGCGCGGCCAAACGATCCGCACCTTGTTCAAAGAACGCTCCGTAGAACTCGAATCCGGTGGCAGGTCCGGTGCTCTCTGCCACCACCAGGAGAGCGTTGACGGCGAACGCCTCCGCTTCAGCGGGCAACGTCTCCCCGCGCAGCACCACGACCCCCACGGCATGAGCGGCGATGGCAGCTGCCATCTCCCAGACGCCGACCGCCGACGCTGTGGGCGGATCCTTCACCATCTCCTCCGCGATCGCGAGATCCCTCGCCAGCTCCTCGCGAACCGGCGGAGGCGTCTTCTCTCGGCCCTGCGCGCCACCAGCGAAGTAGCGCCACTGGATCCGCAGCACCTCATTTCCGCGTTGGAGATCCTCGTTACCGGCTTTCAGCGCCGCCTCCACCTCCTCCGGCGGATTGCTCTGCACGTAGAGCTGATCGCCCTCCTGGTAAGCCCGGTACGCGCTGCGATCCAGCGCGCTCGCCCAATTCGTCACCACAGTGACGAAAGACACGGAATCGGTCTCTCCTTCACCGGGCTGTTCTGTCGCGCCTGCATCAGGTGCCTCGTCTGCTTCGATCTCTCTCGCGCGGGCAACCAGCTGATCACCGACTGCACGCAGTTCGGCCGCGCGCTCCGGATCGGCGTTGAGTGTCAGCCACGACGCGGCCTCCCGACACGACCAGCTTCTGCGCTCCGGCGCGACCATTCCCTCAGAACTGGCGGCAAGTCCGCCAGATTCATGCACGACGCGGCTGAACTCCAACCGCCAAACGGCCGGCTCCGCGAGAAACGGATCGAGCAGCCTGCCTGCGTTCTCGATGTGACGCACCAGAAGGCCGACCACCAGTGCCGGCATCGCGAGGTTCTCGCATCCCTCCAAGAGGATCGCCACCAAGCGGTCCCGGGGGACGCCTAGTGCGAACAGCTGATCGCACACTCTCTCAAGCGCCTGCAGGGCGCTCATGCATGGGTACGGGCCCACCCCAGTCCCTCGGTACCAGTACCAGACGTGGTCGTCGCCGGCATACCTCCGAGGTTCACCGGTAACGCGGAGTTCAACGCTCGCGGCTTCGATCTCCTCGTCTGTCAGCCGGTTCCAGGGATCGCCAATGCCCGCGAGAGTGCGGATCCGCTGCCGCGCGGCGTGATTGAGAAGCCGGTTCAAGACGGCAACGCCTCGCCGGAAGTCGGTTTGGAACAGCGAGCCGAAAGGACCGCGATACCACGCCGCGAGCGGCATACCGAAGCCGCCCGGTCGATGATGACGAATGCCTTCGTCGCGGAACCCCGATCCGTCGCCGTCCTCGTCCAGGTAGTACGCCTCCACAAGGTCGGCGAGCAGCCCATACCCATAACTCGCGAGGGCGCGCCCGGTACCCGCCTCTTCAACCGCTGGCTGCAGATCCCACGGCGCATCACGCGCCACTCGCCGGAGGATCGGCTCACCGGCTTCCCCGAGATCGGGCCCCAAAAGGGCGAGCAACTCCAAGAGGGTCTCGTCCGTGAGTTCTCGCGGAATCTCCGGTCGCTGGCGCCGGCTCCGCCCCCCGCGTCCAATGACGCCGAACAATGAGCGATTCCGTTCCAGGAACTTTCGCTCCTCTTCGCGTTCCTCCTCGGTCATGGCAGCACGAGCAGCTGCATCGGCTTCTTGCCGAGCTCTCAGTTCGGCGTCACCTCGTTCGCACGTTGCGAGCAGCCGATCGCGCAAACGAACGCGCAATGGGTCCCCGGCGGGAGTGTCGCGCACCACTAGAGCGAGTAGCCAGTCGCGCAGCAGCTTCGCGGCTTCGCTCGAGTTTCGCCAGGGTTCCTCGTCCTCCAAGAGCAGGGCTACGATCGGCTCAGCGACGACGGGGTCCACGATCGCGCTGGCATCTCGATGGCGCTGATCGACCAAGCGGAACAGGCGGTGCAGGCCGGCCTCGTCGCCCTCCCGCAGCTGCGGCCACGCGTCCGCCAGCAATGGAGCAGGATCTCCCAGCGTCAACAGCGCCTCGCACGGAAGGTCGGCCCACCGCGAACCGTGTCCGGCAGCAACCACGCCGTCGAAGGCCGACTGGAGCCGACCCAGCCGTCCGTGAACAGGTGCATCCGCGCGGTCCGGCTCAGCGAGTACCGCCTGACAAGCCAGCCGTGCCGCCGAAAGCCCCCACCGGGGACCACCGACGGCGACGATCGCGGCCGCGGGATCCCCGTCGGCCAGCAGCACGCGAGCCACGGCGTAGCGCCGGATCTCGTCGTGAGCAAAGTCGGGCACGACCTGCCATGGATTGTCTTCAGACGTCCGGACCAAGCCATCCCGGCGAAGGCCGTCAACCGCAGCCATGTCCAGCTCACGGGCGACATCGGTGGGCGAGTCGTGGGTCAGCTCGCGCGAGGCCAGCTGCAACAGCGTTTGCTCGCGCGCGTCCGGCAAGCCTCGGTCGCGACGCCCGTGGTTTCGGACGAGACCACCCCACACTTGTCTCATCGCGTCGACGTCGCTCAGCGGAAGCCCCGAGAACTCACTGCGGACGAGCAGATCGACGACCACCAACCGCCTCAGCAACTCGCGAGAACGCGCATTGCTCGCCAGACGAGCGAGTTGCGGAAAAGCACTCGCAACCTCGTCCAGTTGCTCATCGCTGAGGCCAGGCACCTCGTGCGTGGCCACCTGCCCTCCATCGACTCGGCTCACGATGACATCGTGAACGACTTGACGGCCCTCCGTCGACGTGACCGCGATCAACCCGACGTCGCTCGCGCGTGCCGCGTCGACGAGGTAGGCAAGGACATCGCGCCACGACTCCGTGGCGGCATCCGCGGCGTCGACGACCAGGAGCCTGCGCGGGGCGCTCATCTCGGCAAGCAATCTCGCGAGGGGGCATCCGAGCTGACTCACGAATTCGAACGACCGGTGAGGGAGCTGCCGTAGGTTGAGGAAGACGACGTCTGTCGCATTGTCGTCGCAAGTGATCGCCGATGCCGCGGCACCGAGAACCAGCGCGCTCTTGCCGACGCCGGATTCGCCGCTCACAACGAGAGCGGCCACGCCCTCGGCAGCGGCTAGAATGTCGATCCCCTCTGCTGTGCGATTCAGGTGCAAGGTGGTGTCCTCGCTCCCTTCGCCCACACGGTCTCGCACGACGGCGCCGCGCTGAAGGTGATCGAGGAGCTCCCACGCCCGCGCATTGCGCCGTTGCCTCGATTCCAAGAGCGAATGGACCCGCCGGCGAAGCAGCGTCCGATCCACCGTCGCAGCGTCCGGCGCGTACTGACCGGCGAGAACCTCAAGCCGGTCACGAAGATGACCGGCGGATACCAGATCGCCGCCGCGTGCGACGCTCATGAGCCGGTTCTGCGCATCCACCCAATCGGAAATGTCCGGTTCCTCGACCCTCGGCATGAGTACGTGCACGCGAGACAACAGTTGCCAGGTGACGTCTTGTGCACGAGTGTCATCGGCATCGGCGACCGCGAGTTCCCGCAGCGCGCCCTCAACCATCGACTTCACGTGGTCCAGACGCCGTCGAAGCTCCTGCGGATACTTTCCCTCCTCCGTGACCAGAGCGAAGAAGGCTGAGGCGTCCATCTGATTGCGCGCCAATGCAGCAAGCTCAGCCAGCTGCTCTGCGTGCGGTTGTGGCCCGGCCACCGCGAGCCCGAAGCGATGCTCACGCCCATCGTCAGGTGTGCTGAGGAGCGCCCGGACGTACTCGACGATGAGCTTCTGCGTGTCCTGATCGCTTCGGACGATGTTTGGCCTTCGTCGAATCCCGATCGCGAGCTCTAGGATCGGCTCTGCCTCATCCGGTCGCGCTGCCCGGATGACCAGGTCGTCAACCGAAACGCGCGGCGCCTGCTGGAAGGCGACGCTGACCACCGATCGCGCGTCGCCGAGTTCTGTAGCGGTCTCTCCGGTGAGCAACGCCACGAGGTACAACGCTCCGATCCGTCGCTCGAGCGTTACGCCGCCGCCGCCGGTCGCATAGGGGCTGACGGCCCGCCGCCTGGGCACGCCGGCGCCGGCCTCGCCACCATCTGCTGGCGTGCCTTCGGCGTCCGTTTCAGGCAGCTCATCCATTCTCTCGATCCCTCGCCCTCAAGGCCATCGGCCTGTGGTGCCAGGCACCCATGCGGTCGCCACATGATGATCCGCGGCACGTGGCGACCGCCACGACCGACTCCTCGATGTTCAACTCCAACGGCGCTCTCGCCATACGCGAGGCTCACCAAGGAGATCCCCGCATGACCCCACACCAGCGAGCGTAGCGTCTGTCTCATCGACCGCAACGATCACATGACCCTCGCCACCGTCGACGTCTCGAGGACGCCAGGGGTATCGCCGGTCTTCTACGTGTCGGCCGACGACTACGCCCTGTACTGGGTCTCGGCCAAGAACGCCCGGCACTCGGACAACATCCGCCAGAAGGCCGCCGTTGCGATCGTGATCTACGAGGCTCAGCCGCCAGCCGGTCGATGCCGTCTACATGTCGGCCCACGCGGTCGAGCTGAACGAGCCGGACGGAACCACCAGGGAGATGCAGGTCATGGCGCGCAAACCGGCCGGGCAGGTGGGTCATCGAGGACCTGGCGGACGTCACCGGCGACGGCCCGTGCTACCCCGCAGTCCATCGAGCTGCGTGCGGACAGCGTCCAGAACGGCAAGGCGCTCGTGATCCGAGCCCGCGCTCACTTCAGAACTCCGGGCTGATCCGGCGCCGCAACACGCGATGAAGCGACTGAAGTCGGGCGCTAAGATGGTGCCCGCTGCGACCCAAATTTGAGCGCGCGTGCCATGGATGTGCCACGGAGCGTCATCCGGAAATCGACAATAGCGCGCAAAGTTGGGTATTTGCAGGAAAAGGGCGATTAGCTCAGTCGGTTAGAGCGCTTCTCTGATAAGGAAGAGGTCCCAGGTTCGAGTCCTGGATCGCCCATTGAGGAGAAACTCCTGCATATGAGCATGTTTTGGGGGCGCCGCAGGCAACCTGACGGCAAGGTTAGACCCCCACGATGGGCAGCTGACGGGCAGCGCAGCTTTCGCGGGCCGCGAGAATCGCGTTCTCGGCATCCTGTCGCGACACACCCCCACGCCCTCTAGCTCATCGATTACATGGCCGTAGGTCGAGAGCGTGAGCGCAGCGGCGTGGCCGAGCTGGCGGGCGACGTAGATCACGCTGCGGCCCTCGTGTAGCAGCAGCGAGGCGAAGCTGTGGCGCAGGTCGTAGGGGCGCGCATGCTCGACGCCGGCAGCCGTCAATGCTCGGGCGAATGCTCGACGCCGCCACGACTGATACGCCGGCTCGGTCCACGGGCTCCCGCTCGCGCCGGGGAGGATCAGCGCCCGGTCATCCGGTCGCCCTGATCGCAGCCGCCACTCGCGGAGATCGGCGGCAAGCGGGGTCAGCAACCGCACAGTGCGGTTTGCGCCGGTCTTGGTGCCCTTCACGCCGCCGAGCGAGACCGCGCGCTGGACGAGGATCGTGTTCTCGCGCACGTCGCCCCATCGCAGCGCCAATGCTTCGCCTGGCCGCAGACCCGCGTATGCGAGCAGCGAGAGCAGTATGGCGTCCCGTGGACTCGACGCAGCGCGCATCCGCTCGATCGTGACTGGGGCGAGCGGGCGGACCTCAGCGCGGCGGGGGAGCGGCGCCTTGCGCACGAGCCGAGCCGGGTTGTTCGCGATCCGACCGCTCTCGGCGGCGCGTTGGAGCACGTTTCCGAGCACAGAGAGCGCCTTCCGAACGGCACTCGGACCTGCGCCTGAGGCGAGCCGGTCGGCTTGCCACCGACCAATCATCTCGGGACTCAGCTCGCGCAACGGCACACTGCCGAGCGTCGGGGCGATGTGGTGGTCGTAGACCGCTGTGTAGACAGCGCGGGTCTTGGACGCGAGCGAGCCCGCATAAGTCGGCGCCCATGTGCTGGTCACGTAGGCGTCGAGTGTCTCAGTGCCGGCATCGAGCGAGGCGAGCGTGCCGAGCCTGCGGCGACGGCGTAGCTCGGCGTCGAACGCCACGGCGTCGCGCTTCAGGTCGAACGTGCGCGACTGCCAGCGATCGCCCTCCTGCCAGCGCACGCGCCAGGCGGTAGAGCCATCGGGGCGGGGTCGTCGTTGTACGCTCACCTTGCGCCTCCGATTACGGGCGCGCTCGGCGCGGTAGGTTGCTGGGTGCTCATTGCGTGCGTAGGTTGGGCCATTGGCCGGGCGGGTTGGCGTATCGCCCGGCCACTCTTCTGTTGCTCTTCATCGTATGCCGGCGCGGTCGCGCCGTTCCATGCTCGTGAGCGCATCCGCGAGTGGGCGGCGCTTGCCAGTCGCCCGTGGAGCGCGTGACCGTGAGGTCTGCTCGTCGCGCCCGCTGGCGCGCACCCAGGCGTCGAGGTCGGCCGGCGCAATCCGGGGTGAGCGACCGACCCTGCCGGCGCGCAGCGCCCCGGAGCGCACGGCACGGCGGACCGTCTCAACGTGCGCTCCGGCCCTCTGCGCCGCCTGTGAGCACGTCAGCATCGCTTCCTGCGTCTCGACGGGCGTCGCGGGCGCAAGTCGTGGCGCCAGGAACGGAGCCAGCCGTTCGGCAAGCTCGGCGAGGCCGTCATCGTCGAGCGAGTCCAGGAGCGCGCGGGCGAGCGCGGTCATTGCCGTTCCTCTGCGCTGGTGCGATGCTCGATCTCGAGCCCGTCGGTTGGGGGGTGGCAGAGTGCGCATGTCCACGCCCCGCCGGCTGCGAGCCGCCACTCCCGGGATCGCTGGTCGCAGCGGCATGCCGCGGTCCGCTCGATGGCGGGGCGCGGGAGCTCGGGGTTGCGCTCGACCATCCAGCGGGCGCCGTTCGCGCCCTGCTTCTGCACCCGCACCTCGAGCAGGTCGAGCGCCGCCTGGATCGTGGTCTCGTTGGTGATCCCATAGACCGCGAGCCCGCGCCGGATCGGCGCCGACGGCCACCAGCGGCCGATCACGTACGGACTGCCGGTGAGCGCGCACGCGATCATCTCGGCTGCGCGGTCGACGTCGGTCGGGTCGAGCTCCGCACCCGGAAACGCGTTGAGCAGCTCCTCGGGGTCGAGCTGGGCGAGCGTCGGCACGCCAGCCTCGAGGTGCTCGGCTGCCCACCTTGTGACCTCCGCGCGCCGGCGGGGAATTCCGTTGTCGTTAGACACCGCGGCGACGGGCCTCGGCGCGGGCGACGCTTTGGACCACGGTGTGGATCTCGTCCGGGTCGCATGGCGGTTGGCATCGTGCTCCCCAGGCGAGAAGTAGTTCGCTGACCACGGCCTGATCAACGTGGCGCCTGAGTAGGTAGCCAGCCAGGCGGGCACACGATGCGTTTCGCTTGCCTTCATGCACGCCGCGCGCGAGCGTTGCGTATTCGTCCGCGGACCGTGCCTCGTTGGTCCTGTTCGGCTCGCGAGCCCACCTCAGCCACCGGTCCGGCAGCGGCGCAAGCGGCAGCTCGTCCAGCGCGGTCGTCCACTCCAGCACCACCCCGGTCACAGGATGCACGGACGGCGGCACCATGATCTGCAGGCTGGCGTCGCGTAGCTCGAGCCCGTTCGCAGGCCGAGTGCGCACCGCTGTGCGCGGGTGCGCGAATAACAGGCGGCAGCGATCCGGCGTCCCACCGGTGAGGTAGCGGGGGGTGGGTGGCAACGGGCCGAGCTTGTTCTCGAGCCTGTGCAGCGCGTCTGGGTCGTCGACGTCGAGTGCTAGGAACGCGCGGCCGGGAAGGACGCCGAGGTTGGCTCGTGGCCAGCGCTGTCGCCAGTGAGCGAGCACTGTGGGATCCGTGGTCGCCTGCTGCGGCCAGTCGCGACCGAGTAGCGCGCCGGGGTTTTTCCCGGCGAGCGGCACGACGCGCGCGCCGAGCGTCAGCCACTCGTCTGCGTGGTCGAGCGGGATCACGCCGGCACCTTCTCCGGCTGTGGCGGGGTGATCGGTTTCGGTTCTGGTTCGCGGCGCGGCTCCGGTGCCGGTGTCTTGAGCGGTTCGACGATGATCTCTCGGGATGGGCCAGGCAGGGTCATGCGGTCTCCCGTGTGGGGCGGAGTTGGTGGGGGACGGGACTGCCGAACTCGTTCAGTGACGCTGCGAGCGCGTCGCGGCGGAGTAGTGGGATGCGCCACCATGCGGAGGCGCGGCGTGCTACTTCGCGCAAGCGCTGGTCGGCGATGTCGGTGCCCAGGTCATCGGCGAGCGCGATTGCGACCACTTCGGCGTGTTCGGCGCGAAAGCCGCCGGCGTGGACCTGGATGCGACCGTGCGCGCGGATGACGCCGATGATTGGCTGCACCAGGTGCTCGTTGTCGGGGTCGTGGTAGGCGTAGATGCCGCAGTGGCATGCCGCGTCCGGCGCCGCGTGCGGTTGCAGTCGGTACTGGCGCGCGACGACCTTGGCGGCGGCGGTGGCGGCCTTCGCTGGCTTCTGTCCCAGGGACAGCAGCGCGGCCTTGGTTGTTCGATGATCCGGGCGGCAGACGGCGCGCTGTGTGGGTCTGTCCCACGTTGTGCCTTGGAAGGGTGAGGCGAGCTGGTGCCCGGCGCGGTCGAACCCGCGGACCCCAACGACCGCTTCGAGGAGGTCGGGTGCGGTCAGCGATGTGGTGCCGATGAACCCGTCACTCACGACGGCATCTCCTTTCCGTCTTGGTTGGGACCCGGCCGCTCGAACTCGGGCTCCCACTGGTCAAACAGCGAGCCGTCGTCCGAACCCCCGCCCCCGTGGATGTCCGCTACCTCCGCTACCCCGCTACCTTGCCCGTGTTCATCGGGGGTTGCGTCGCCGGTGTTCTCGGCCGAGGTAGCGGGGTAGCGGAGGTAGCGCTCATCGTCGAGGTATCGACTCCACGGTTCCTCGAATTGGCGCAGGCGGTATCCGCGCGCCACCTTGACCTGGTGCTGGACCTGGGTCTTGATGCTGTGCGGGCGAACGGCGAACGGTGACAGCAGGCGGGCGAGGTCGCGGTCACGCAGTCCATCGCCGTGGTTGAATCCGCCCCACGGGAGCTCCTCGCTCGCGTTCAGCGCCGCGACGAGATCGCGCGTGAGGATCACCGGAGGCTCGAGCTTGTCCGCGAACACGCTGCGGATGTCGCCGAGCAAGCGCACACCATGCGACTCCTCGCCTCCCGCGGTTGCCTCCGGACCCGAAAGCGTCACCGCAGCTCGCCGAGCACGCGCGGGCCAATCGCCGCCGGCGACGTCGGCGATGGCGATGAGCGGGAGCCAGACCTCCTGTGCTCTGTCGCCCAGCACATCGGGAAGGTCAGGCTCCCGCCCGGCGAGCTCGCTCAGATGCTCGACCGCCCACTGCTCCAACGCCTCACGCAGCGGTGCCGCGTCCTGATCCGCTTTGTAGTGGAAGAACCGCTCGACAGGCTCCTCCGGCCGACGGCGCTGCAATCGCACGGCCACCGACCTGCTGTGGAGCGTGTCGGGCAGCTTCCCACCCGCGATCCCGGCGAACGCCTTCGGGAAAAACGGGTCGAAGTCCCTGTACCCACCCTTGTCATCACAGCGCGACACCTTGATCCCGAGCCGGTACCCGCTATTGAGCACGCCGAGCAGCTCGTTGCGCGACGCAAAGTCGATGTTGTCGACCTCGTCGAGCAGCAGGGTGGGTGACTCGCGGTCGCCCTTGCGGTACAGGATCGCCGTGCTGACGACCGCGTTGAGCCACGGGCGACGCACGAGCACCGCGAGCGCCTCGAACGTCCGCGTCTTGCCGCTCTCGCGCTCGGGCGAGGCGACCCGTACGTAGGGAGTCGTGATCGCCGCTTCGAACGCGTGCGTGTGCACAACCCAGAGCGCGAGAAAATCAGCCGCTTCGGGCTGCTGGAACACCACGAACCGACGCACGAACCGAACGACCTCATCGAGCAGCTCAGCGCCGTCCATCGCGCTGCAGACTCCAGAGCTCACCCTCCCCGCTCCTCGGGCAGCGGCTCCAGATCATCGCCCTGCTGAACGCGCAGAACCGGGTTGCGGTGGGTTTGTGCAGGGCAGCGAGCGGCGACGCTTACGGGCCAACGCTTGTGAACCCGCGGGTGACGCTGGCGCCCGGCACCTCGAAGAGGTGCCCTCAGGCCGAGAGGCTGTTCTGATGTCACATTCAGATGGAGCGTGGGCTGTTCGTATGCGGCGGCCACGAGGCCGTACGGCTTCGTCGCCGACGCGGGGACCGCGTCCCGCGTCTTGACGTACCGCAACTCGGCCGACTGACACCCGCACACGTCACAGCGGCCGGCAACGCGGACGTATGGGAAGTGTCCGCCAGCCGGGGTTGGTACAGTCATTGCGTCGACGTCTTTTCGTTAGCTTGATCTGCCGCCCGGTCCCTTGGTCAGAGGGTCGGGCGGCCCTTTTCGTGTGAGGTCAGTTCACACTCGCCTCAGTGAAGGCGTCGAGCACGAGGTCGGGCGCGACGGGCGTCGGCAAGGCGTGCGACAGGATCGCTGTCAGGCGTTCGAGCGCCTGGGCGCGCATCTCCACTAGCTCGGCCGAGTCCATATGCTGCGTGGCCCGCGGGTCGATTGAGGCGGCGCACACCGAGGCCGCCGCGCCGACCATGAGCCATGTTGTGCACTCGTGTGCGAAGGTGCGGCCAAGGTCCAAGCAGTGGTCGCGGAGTCGGTCGCGCGTCTCCTTTGGGACACGGGAGTGAATGACGATGGAGGATGATCTTGCTGTCATACGGTCACATGCTGCCGCACGTTTCTTAAGTGAATCTTTAGACACTCATCGTGTGGTAAGTGCTAGTCGCTAGTAACTCTCATCGTGTGGTAAGCGCGAGTCACTAGTAACTTTCATCGTGTGTTACGCGAGCACAGCGGCGAGGTTCGGGGGAGGTGGTGCCCTTGCTGGTCTCCCACCTCGCGCGGCCCAGCCAGCCAGGCCGCCGTCCGCGAACAGCGCCCCGGCAAGCACTCCGGCCGCGTCAGCACGACCGTCGCGGCGTTCGAACGCGCAGCGCCACCACGAGACGCGCGAGTGACTCCCGAAGTTGCTGCGCAGTCGTGTCGGCCTGAGGAAGAGCCGGCTCGGTCCAGTAGTCGAATCTAGGCGGCATCCGGGGGCGCGGTCCCCAATCGGTGCAGGAGCAGCCCGGCTCCGCTCAGGCAGACGATGGCGCTCGGCGAGACCGGGTCCGGGCCTTCGCGGGCGAACGACAGACCGGCGAGGGCGACCATCTGCGGCTTGCCCTCGACCAACGCATCCTCGCCGACCTCCAGGCGGTGGCAGGCTTGCTGCACACACGCGCGCGCGAGACAGTCTCGGGCCCACCTGATGGTCCGTGTGGTGCCCGCAAGGATGCTGAGGCGCGGCGGGACGAAGTCAGCGGGGTGCTCGCGCCGATCGGCAGCAGCCGCCGGTCCCGATCCGACAGCGGGACCGCTCGATCCCCCTGCGCTGGCGGCGATGGTCGACCGGGCGCTGAGCGACGACCTCGCCTGGCGCTACCAGACAGCCGACGAGCTCCGCGACGCGCTCGTCGAGGTGCTGTGATGGCCGAGCGGTTCTGCGTCCGGTGCGGTCGCGGGTTCGCCGGCGCGGATGGCGGGGTGTTGTGCGATGACTGCACGGGCGCGGGTTCCGCGCGGCTGTTGGAGGATCCGGCGCCAAGGCCGGTGGCTGTTGGGCGGCGGTTCGCGAGTGAGGAGTCGGTGCCGGCGGAGTGGGCTGAGGGCGATGTGTTGCTTGATCTGTATGCGCAGTAGCGAAAACGATGCGGTTCCCTGGCGACGACGAACGCTCGAACCGGGCGAAGGCCAATCGCTACGTCCACGCCGGACGCAAGCTCCTCAACGACGAGGGGGTGCTTCCGTGGACGCTTTGGCCAGACGGCGTGGTGCCAACGAACTGGTCGCGATCGCCGATCACGTGACGCTCCGGGTCGGCTCGGTTGACCGGCTGTTTTGCAGGGCTATGTGCCGAGACTGATGACCCAAGGGCACGTGACGTGAGAGTCCCTGTTGATAGGGGTACTGGCAGGACCTCCCAGGCGCGGCCGGACGGGTCTACCCTCAAGTCGTGGATACCAGAAGCGAGATCCGCTTCTGGGAGGCCGAGAAGCAGGTCGAGGCTGAGGAGCGCGAGGGTCTATTCGCTCTGCGGGCCGGCTTCAATGGCGGGGCACCGTGACCAAGCTCCGCAGACGCTGTCCGGGCCGATCCCGGTCGGGATCGGGGCGGACGAGGAGCGGCGCAAGCCGCGGCGACTGCCACTCCAAAAGGTTCTTCGATCGCACTTGGCTCCAGCGAGCCCCGCCCGCCACACCTGCACGATGTACGCCAGCAGCTCGGGACGTCGATCTCCTCGCTCGGGGCGGCCGGGTGCCTCGGGCTCGATCGTCTCGATCTCAGGGTATTCGCTGGCCCTGCCGCCAGGGACATACGCCATCCAGGGCGGTGCGTTGCTCGCAGGGGGGGTCCCTGGTACCCGCCGATCAGCCAGCGGTGGTCGAGACGCTCAGCGCAGGCAGACGGTCACCTTGAACTGGACCGTGACGCCTCCCCGTAAGGGTGCGTGACGTTTGTGCGATGCTCGCCCAACCAAATGTTGGGCGAGCGTCGATGTCGGCGGGTGACGCAAGGCCATGCACGTCGCGACCGTGAACGAAGCAGGTGGTCATCTCGGGCTGAGAACCTCAAGACGCCCGGCGAGGTCGTCGAGTGACTCGCCCTGTGTCTTTCAGAGACCGCCGTTGCGCCGCAACACGGCGCGGCCTACGTGCAGGGCACTGCCCATGGGTATCGGGCAGTCATCTTCTGGTCGGCAGATGTGGCCGCAGCCCCGCGGTGCCCGCGCCTTACAGCCCGCCACGGCCATCGGCTCCCCGGGATACAGCGGCTGATGGCAGCGGTCGCACACGCATTCGGAGTGCGCTGTGGGGGGGTTGTCGTCCACCACGAACATCGGGCCATGCCCAGCTTTCGTGAGAGCCGACCGTTCTCCTCCGCGAGTGGGGATGTGCCGCTCGCCGTCGCCCTCCGCGATGGCGTTCTTCGATCCGTAAGCCGCTTGGCGCTTCTGCGGCGTCTCGCCACGAGCGACCATGCTCGATTGATCGGGTGCGCTTCGTCGTTTCACGATCACGTCGTCTGACCGGGAGGTCGTGAGTCGTCTCAGCGCGAGCAGCGCGTCGTGCGCCACCACCGCGATCATCGGCATGCTGACCCGCACCGCCGTGATGTGGCAGGGTCGGCACGCCGATGCTGCCGATGGCGACGCTCGCCGTGATCACGCGCTCGGGCGTTGCGGCTGGGCCATCCAACCACGAGCATTCATGCAACCGCGACGCTACCGAAGCCTGAACGCGGCGATCAACTCGGCCTTCGCCTCGGCGGACACACCGTGGCGGTTGAGGACTTCGACGGCTCGCTCAGCCGCTCGGCGCCCGTCCATCTCGAAGCCGATACGCGACAGCGGCGTCGGCAATATCCCGGCGTCCTGGAGCAGCGCCATTACGTTCTCACAGGCACGCATCTGGGCGTTGATGGCCCTGATAGCCACCATTGGGTTGGCAGTGCTGTCGGCGAGATCGGCGAGCTGCCCGCTCAGGGCCTCGTGTCGCAGAACTGCCGCCTCGATGATCGCAATGGGGTCGATCACCGTGGTGCTCGTCACGCTCGCGCCGACGTCCTTGACGATCCGCCGAGCCTGGCGAGCGCTGACGCCAAAGCGGCGCTCAATCGACGCCCACGAGTCGCCATCGCAGCGAGCGGCCACGACGCTCGCGTTGCGCTGCGAGCGATCGTACGGGTTGAGCCTCCGAGTGCCGCTCCCCGGGTCGATCATCCGACCCAGATTAGGTCAGAAAATGACCACCTCGCCAATCGAGAGTGGTGACGGCCACCGGTCAGGAACTCCTCGGTCATGTGTTATCGCCTCGCGTAGCTGATCAGGCGGGTGACTACGAGGCCCCGGAAGGCACGCCGCAAGCGGAACAAGTGGTCCAACCGATCGGATGATCGTCGCTCGCGTGGCCGCAGTAGGTTTCGCTCGTGGCCACCCCGGACTTCCAGACCGTCATGCGGCCACTGCTCGTCGTACTCGCGGACGGCGGGCTCGTCGCCCGCGGCTTGGAGCGCGATTGGCAACACGCGCTGCAAGACCTCGCCAAGGCCGAAGCCGAACTGACGCTGCGCGAGCAGCAACACCCGCGCACGCTCACCGAGCCCGAGCGCGAGCGGCTGCTGGCGCTCGGCACCGACCTCGACCGTGTGTGGTCCGCACCGACGACCACCGATCGCGACCGCAAGCAGCTCATCCGCTGCCTGATCGAGGAAGTGACCATCAATCTCGAGCGCGAACAGCGCCGCGCGGTCCTCACCCTCCGCTGGAAGGGCGGCGCGATCACCGAGCTCGCGGTCACCCTTCCCAAGCCCCAGCCGGCGGTCCGCACCGACGAGGACACGATCGCGCTGATCGAGCGGCTCGCCACCCACTACGACGACGGCAGGACCGCCGGGATCCTCAACCGCCAGGGCCGCCGCTCCGCCCGAGGCGAGATTCGATTTCCGCTTGCACCGGACCAGTCTGCCTAACCTGCGGAAATCCCGCTGGCTTCTTCTCGATCGCTCGCGCGTTGTGGGCGGACGCGGGCGGCGGATCCGAGCGTCGCTTACTGGTGACGGGCCGACCGCCTTTCCCATGTTCAGCGAGGCGGCCCGCGTGCTGCTGGCTCTGCACTCGCCGTTTCGGGCTACCTCGCTGCCGGCTCCGGCTGTCCGTGCTCTCATCGACCGCCACGGCGCGGCGATCGACGTCGAGCTCGCTCGCCTGAGGTCCGCGGAGGGTGCGCTTCTGTTGGGCGCGATCGAGGTCATCTGGGGCCTCGGCCCGATGCATCGGTTGCTGCGAGTGAGCTCTTGAAGCATGGCTTCGCTCCCACTGACCGCGGCCCGATCCGGACGATTACTGGTGAGCGGCAGCCGGTCGGCGCCAGGCACGTGGCGTGCTGGCCGCTCTACCAGGGCCTGAACACTTCTCGCGCCACCCGGAGCGTTGCCACCCAACCGGGGTGCGTGTGAGAAGGAAGGCGGCGTACCTTCCCGGTTGATTAAGACCGACCGCCGTGAGGCGGGAAAGGAAGGCACGCCGTGGCGTGGCAGATGTTCGCATGCTCCCCGTGGGGGAGGACAGCGAGGAGGTCAAGGTCACGCTCGACGAGCTCGCGCGGGAGGGCGCTCGGCGGATGATCGCGACCGCGGTCGAGGCCGAGGTCGCCGACTACATCGAGCAGTTCGCCGAGTAGCGAGACGAGGACGGCAAGCGGCTGGTCGTCCGCAATGGCCGCGCCCGGGAGCGGAAGCTGACGGTCGGGTCGGGCACGGTCCCGATCCGCGCGCCGCGCGTCAACGACCAGCGCGTGGACGTCGAGACTGGCGAGCGGCAGCGCTTCTCGTCGAAGATCCTGCCGGCGTACGCGCGCCGGTCGCCGAAGGTCAACGACGTGCTGCCGGTGCTGTACCTGCGCGGGCTCTCGACCCCGTCGGCTCGTCGCCGAGTGCGCTTTGCCGTTGGCTGCCTGAGCGGTTAGGGTTGCCTCGGGATGAGCGAGACGAGTGACCTTCAAGACCAGATTGCTAAGCGTCTCGCGGAGGCGCTCGGAGATGTGGACGTCAGGCTGACCGACACCGGATGGGTGTTCAATCCGGACAGTGACGCTGACGTCGAGACGTATCTGGCGCTCTACGGGAGGATGTTTGGTGCCCTCGTTGACATCGTGGCCACTCTCGCCGCCGAGATCGACCGGCTCAAGAGTCAAGACGCACCTCCCTGACTCCGTCCCAGATGGGTTCTACGAGTTCACAGACGACACGTTGAACATCTTCTCGACGTGGCCCGTCGAGAGACTCCGGAATCTCACAGAGGCAATCGACGCCGCGACACACGGCCCGAACCCGCGAGCCGCCGTCGAACAGGCCCTCAAGAGCGATCCAGACCTGGCTGAGCTTGCACGCAGGCTTTCCCCAATGCGTGACGCCGCAGCATTCTGGGGCTTTATCGCCGTCATACTCGCGAACCCGCTGGCTCGCGCAAGCCCACGACGAGGCGGCGCAAGCCCAGCCACAACGAGATCTCCGAGCGCGCCTACTTCATCCACCTCGAGGAGGGCGAACGCGATTCGCCTCGGAAACTGGCTGCGTGCCGGGCCGCGCGCGAGCTGATGACGGTCTGACCAGTCGCGCGCCGCTCACGTCGGCCGGCTCTCGCAGCCGGCGTCGCCCGGGGTCACCGGCTCCTGTGCGCGGGCACCCCGTTTCGCGGCGAGCCACGCCGCTGGTGACAGCGGCGTCGGCGGGGGCTTGGGCTACGGATGCGGCGACGTGGCGATTGAAGACGCGGGGGATGATGTAGTCGGCGTGCAGCTCGTCCTCGGGGATGGCGCGACGGGAGCGGAGGTTTGCCCGGGCCACTCAAGTTTCTCGTCGGCTGTTTCGCTATTGTGCGCCGCAGCTTGAAACGCCGAATCTCCGTCCTGTCCTCAGGGCAGAGACCGGGGGACCCATTGCGGCTTCGGTCGCGGGGGCGAATCGCCGCCTGAGTGCGGCGTAGCGTGATCGGTTCACGCGAGCCCGACAGCTCACCTCGGAGGCGACCAACCGAAAGGAGCACCGAGTGTCGACTGCGCGGTTCGACGTAAGGCGAGATATGCATCCCGCACGCGATCTTGGGTCCATCGAGCTGTGGGAGCGCTCGCTCGCACGCGCGCGGCAGCGCCGGCGGCTGGCCGAGGTGGACCGCCGTGCCCGACGCAAGCGTAAGAGCGCCTCGTTGGCGGTCAGCGCTGCGCTGGTCGCCGCTCCGGTGCTTCCCCGATTGAGCGCCGCCGCCGCAGCCGGCTCGGGGTCCGCGGTGTCGGGAAGCGTCGATAGTGGCTCGCGCAGCCTGCTCGACGCGAGCGGTGGCCCGGTGGTGCTACGAGTGGGCAGCGAAGGAGGCCTCGTGGTGGCCGCGCAGCGCCGGTTGAACGAGGTGGTCCCGCTTACCTACGTGAGGGTCGACGGGATGTTCGGCGCGCTCACGCGCGTGGCCGTGGTCGACTTCCAGCGTCGCCACGGGCTTCCTCCAACCGGCTCGATCGACGCAAGGACGTGGGCGCTGTTGTTCGATGCCCCCGTGCTGCTGCTCTCGCAGGGTGGCGCGCCGGCAGCCGGCGGCCCCGGCGCTTCGGTCGCCGAGGACAACTCCGCGGTCGTTCCGCGATCGTCATCGGGCTCCTCGGCGGGTGTGCGCTTGGGCACGCCTGCGGTGCCAGTCGTCGGTGGCTTGGCCCCGGCCGTCAGGGTCTCTAAGCCCGCTGGCACAGGGTCGGCTGCTGCCGGTGCGGACGGCGCGGCGGCAGCGCCGAGCTCGCAGGGCAGCGACTCGCAGGCGGGGCAGGGCAGCGGCTCCGGGACCGGTCAGGGTAGCGCCTCGGGGACCGGTCAGGGCAGCGCGGCCAACAATGGTGCGAGCAACCCCCCTTCCGGCCCGGTCGGCGGCGCGCCCGCGGGCGCGGGCGGTTCCCCGAGTGTCGGGGTTGTGGCCCCCAGCACGCCAAGCTCTCAGCCCTCGACGTATGTCCTCACCAACGGTGTCGCGTTGCCGCTCCCGCGCAACTACATCGTCAACGGCTACGTTGATCAGGGCGTCGATTACTCGGCTCCCGGTGGCACGCCGCTGTACGCGATGGGTGACGGCGTGATTATCGGCGAGGGGATTAGCGGCTTCGGTCCCAACGCGCCGATCCTCCAGATCACCTCTGGTCCGCTCAAGGGACTCGAGGTCTACTACGGCCATGCGGGCCCCGACACCGTGCAGGTCGGCCAGCGCGTCCACGCAGGCCAGCAGATCAGCGAGGTCGGTTACGGGATCGTCGGCATCTCGACCGGCCCGCACCTGGAGATCGGCGTCTATCCGCCGGGCCCGATGGGAGCAGGGTCGCGCATGCTCGCAATCATCAACGGCCTGCTGAGCGCCCATCCGACTGGGAGGGCCTGGGGCACGACGGCGTCCGCCGCGCGGGTCTCGTCGCGCTCCGGGTCCACCGCTGCGGCTACCGCGACGGCGCGGGCGCGGGCTCGAGCGAGTGCGACGGTCGCATCGAAGGCCACCTCCTCGAAGACCAGCACCGGCGGCGCGGCGACGGACGGCGCGGCGACGGGCGGCGCCTCGGGCCGCCCTCAAGAGGTCGGTCCAAGAGCCGCAGGCAGGCACCGCCACGGCGGTGACCACCACGCACGTCAGCACCCCGCGCCGATTGCGACAAGCAATGCACCCGCTCCGCAGCCGAGCGCTCCGGCTCCCGCAGCTGCGTCGGCGGCTCCGGCTGCTCCGGCTCCGGCTCCGGCGGCGGCTCCGGCTCAGCCCGCTCCGGCGGCTCCGGCTCAGCCCGCTCCGGCTGCGTCGGCTGCTCCGGCTGCTCCGGCTCCGGCTCCGGCTCGGCGGCTCCGGCTCAGCCCGCTCCGGCGGCTCCGGCTGCGTCGGCGGCTCCGGCTCAGCCCGCTCCGGCGGCTCCGGCTGCGTCGGCGGCTCCGGCTCAGCCCGCTCCGGCTGCGTCGGCGGCTCCGGCTGCTCCGGCTGCTCCGGCTCCGGCTGCTCCGGCTCCTCCGGCGGCGGCTCCGGCTGCGTCGGCGGCTCCGGCTGCTCCGGCTCAGTCCGCTCCGGCTGCGTCGGCGGCTCCGGCTGCTCCGGCTCAGCCCGCTCCGGCTCCGGCTGCTCCGGCTCCGGCTCCCTCCGCAGGCGCCACGGCCGCGCCCAACAGCGGGTCGGCGAACGCCGCGTCGGGCAACCCCGTCGGGCAGGCTCCAAGGGCCTCGACCGGGCAGAGCGTGCCAGCAGCAGTGAGCTCGGGCACGGCGACCGGTGAGAGCTCGGCGCCCGCTGCCCGTTCGCTGCCCGCGAGCGGCAGCGGACCCGGCCCCGTCCCATCGGACACGGCCACCTCCGGGACGGTGGGCTCAGCCGGTAGCGACGGCCGCACGGCATCGACGGGCTGATCGCGGCGTCGCCTCGAGAGCGCGACGTGAGCAAGAGGCTGCGCTCGGACGGTGACGCGTTCGAACGACCCTGCCGGCTTCGGGTTGGGGTTGGCTTGAACGATGCGGCGGCGCCTCATTGTGCGGCCCTCGGCTTCTCGCCGGCCAGACGGCGCCGACGCGCGTTGTTCACGGCCTCGAAGAACTTCCGGGTTGCCGCCCCGACCTCCGGGTCGCCAATGTCCGGGATGTCTGGCCGCTCGGGCGGGTCGACCGACTGGCGGACCGGCTGCAACTCACCGAGCATCTCCCACGCGCGCCGCTCCCACCTGGACAGCAGCTCAAGCACCGGATGCGGCTCACGGGTGTTGCGCATCAGACCGCGCACGTCGATGAAGTCGCGCGCCAGCTCGCAGCGGGCGAGAAGGTCCGCCAGCAGCGACAGCCGATGCTCGTCGAGCTGCGGGAACCGCCGCATCAGCTCGCCGCGATGGTGGTCGCGCAACGGGGCTAGCTTCCGCTCCGACGTAACGCCAGGAGCTGCTGGACACGATCAACTCCGCCAAAGCGCTCGCGATGCTCAACATCGGGGACCGCGTCCGGTTCACCCGCCACACCAGACCGCAATACCTACGTGGCGTCGAAGGCATCGTCATCGAGCTTGACCAGCACACCGCGACCGTCTGCGTGCACCAGCCGATCGGGCGGTTCAACAGCGGCGAGGTCCACCGCTGCCCGCCGCTGCTGCTGGACCGCCTGCACCCAGCGGCCTAACCCACAGGGAGACACCGATGAGCCCAGCCCGCCAAGCCGACCCCGAGCTCGATAACCTGATCGATGAGATCACGATCGACTGCCACGACGAATACGAGCAGCTCACCGCGTTCCAAACAACCTTCGAGAACGACGCGCCCTTCCCGTGCCCGGGAACCGTCATCGGCGAACAAGTCGAGGTGCTATCCGTCACCGGCGAGGACGAACGACACGAGCTGATCGCGACCTGCCAACACAACGGACGCCGCTACAAGATCGCGCTGCTCGACATCGAACTCGATGCAGACCCCGACACCACACGCCTGATCGCAGCGTACCGCCGCTGGATCAGAGCCTGAGCCCATCCACCACCTGAACAGTTACTCGGAACCGTAGGGAAGGCGGAAGCGCCGCAGCGGGGACTAGGCCCGCTACGGCGCTTTGCGGCTCAACACTCGGGAAAGGACTAGGAACCCTCGTGGAGCTGACAGCGAAAGTTACCCTGCCTCACATACTCAGCCGCCAGCGGGAGGGCCATGGCGCCTGTGCCTGCTCCAGGTGCGCGATATGTGCACGAGCACGATCCCCAAGACCGGCCCTGTCGAGCTCGCGTTCAAGTTCGGGCAGATCACCGCAGCGCAACAGCTCACCGATGCGATCATCCGACAGCCCGAGCTCGCACAATTCCAGCCAACGCCGCAGGCTGCGAAAGCGATGCGCGGACGCGGCAGTGCTTCTCACCGCGGCGGGCTCCGGCATCGGCTGGGCACGCAGACGGGTCATGATGCCGACAGGTTCCGGCGCGATTGGCCTTGACCTTGCCAGCGGGCCTGAGCGGCGGCGCGAGCCCTGCGCGACTTTGCGGTCTGACTGACAGCATCGGGCTCGATGTCGATCAGACCGAGCAGTCGTGCGAGCGCCTGCTCGGATTGGCGCAGTTCGCTCACCGCGGGATTCAGCCGCGTTCCCGCCCGGCCCTTGATCATCACACCGTCGCTCACGACGTGGTCGAACTCGGCGAAGCGAAGTCATCCACGATGTAGCTGCCGAGGGAACGCACGTCCTGATCTCCGTCGGCGGTCGGCGGCGGGCGGTACAGGTAGCGGGCAAGGTTGAGCACGCGTGCGAGCTCCTGCTGGGTTGAAGCGAGCGCACCGAGGCTGACGCCCAGGTCGTCAGCGACCCACTGCGCGCTCACCGACTCGCCGCCGGGGCGCAGGAGATGGTTGGCGCGGGCCAGGAGGATGATGCCGCCGGCGGCCCATGCCTCCGAGCTGCCATGGCGCATCAGCCCGTGGCGGGCGGCGTCGGCGAGCAGTCGCCACACTAGCTCGACGTACGGCTGTCCGAGCTCGCGCCAGCACCAGGCGCTGGCGATGGTGGCGGCGCGCTGTCCCGGCGGCCCGGAGTCGATCGTCGGCGCTTGTGGGGCGCTCATCTGCGCGAGCTTATCGCCACCGCCCGCGCCGCGTCTGTCAGACGAGCTGGCTAAGCAATGCACGAATCGCGGCTTGCTGCACTGGTTGGTCCCATGAAACGGTGCATCGGGGGTACCCGCCCAGGGTAGTTACGATCGTGGACACCGGACAAGGGGGGTAGGTCCAAGGTGACACGCCGCGAGGCTCACGACGCCGCGGGCGTTGTCACAGCACCCACCATACGCCGGGCGCAGCGGCCCCGTCGAGTGAGGACCCCCCGCCGCCCGCAAGGAGGGGGAAGGCGGCGGGGGAACTCCTCCGATACAGTCCACGCACACAAGCAAGACAAAAGTGCAAGACCGTGAGCCGCCCGGCGGTCGGGGCCGGCCGGTGCTTGGGTGGCGAATGGGCAACACCGCCAGCCAATGGGTGAGACAGGTTTACACCGGCCGGCTAAGCGCTGCTTCAAGGTTCGGCTCGTTTACGCTAAGAGCCAGGCTGCCTGACGCCGTACGCAGGGCCCACGATCGTAACTACCCACCCGGGTACCCCCCAAGGCGCTCCGACGTCTCGGTGGCCATGGCAGCGCTGCGGAGTGTGCTCGGCGTGGGCGCGCGCGCCCAGGCTGGAGGACCGGAGCCCGCGGGTGCGAAAACCCCCGCTGGGTACAATCCCGGGTCAACTCGCGGCGCCGCGAGGGCCGTTCCGGACAGACGAGCTCGGCGCCGACGCACCGTATGAGCAGACGCGGACGACAACGGCGCCGACAGCGCCAACGTGGGCACCCCGTTGCTCGCGTGTTGGTGGTGGTGTTCGTTCTGGGGGTGTGCGGGGTCGTGTTGGCGGGTCTGGCGGTGGTCGGCTGGGTCGTGGGCGTGGCGGAGTCGGCGCCCAATATCGATCAGCTCAAGCCGCGGGATCCCGGCCAGGTATCGGAGGTGTTCGCGGCCGACGGCACCCCGCTCGGTTTCATCCAGTCCGACATCCTGCGGACCTACGTCTACAACGACCAGATCCCCGCCGTGCTCAAGCAGGCCACGGTGGCGATCGAGGATCGTCGCTTCTACCAGCACGGCGGTGTCGATTACCAGGGCATCCTGCGCGCCGCGATCAAGGACGTGTTCGGCGGCGGCAAGTCGATCCAGGGCGGATCCACGCTGACGATGCAGCTCGTTCGTAACGTGTACCTCCCGGATCAGATCGCCTCTAACCGCAACCTCAAGTACAAGATCATCGAGGCGAAGTTGGCCGAGCAGCTCGAGCAGCAGCACACCAAGTCCTGGATCCTCACCAGTTATCTCAACGATGTCTCGTACGGGACGATCGGTGGCCAGACCGCGGTCGGCGTGGGTGCCGCGGCGGAGATGTTCTTCAACAAGCCGGTGTGGCAGCTCGACCTCGCGCAGTCGGCGCTGCTGGCCGGGCTGCCGCAGGCGCCGTCGGACTACAACCCGTTCTTGAACCGCAACTTCGCCCGGGCCCGTCGGCATGACGTGCTGAGCTCGATGGTGAAGTCCCGCTACATCACCCAGGCCCAGGCCGACGCCGCTGACCACGAGCCGCTCGGAACGCAGCACAACACGAGCTACACGTTCCACAAGGAGCAGTACTTCTTCGACTACGTCAAGCAGGCGCTGTTCGACAAGTTCGGCGTCGCCCGCGTGCGCCAGGGCGGGCTCAGGGTCTACACGACGATCGATCTCAAGAAGCAGCAGGAGGCCCGGCAGGCGATCGCCAACAACGAGGGGCAGCCGGGCGATCCGACAGCGTCGCTGGTGACGATCGATCCGTCGAACGGGCATATCGTGGCGATGGCGTCCTCCTCCAGCTACGACAAGACGAACTTCAACTTCGCCGCCCAGGCGCATCGGCAGACGGGATCGGCGTTCAAGATCTTCGTCCTGATGACTCTGATCCACGATTACAACGGCGACCCCAACCAGACGTATTACAACTCTCACGAGCTGCTGCCGGGCTGGCTGCCGCACTATCCGACCTATCACGTCCAGACCGCGGAGCACAGCTACCTGGGCGACATCAACATCACCCAGGCGACGATCCTCTCCGACAACACGGTGTTCGCGCAGCTCGACGTGGACGTGGGGCCCGACAAGGTCCGTGACATGGCCTACGCGATGGGCATCACCTCGCACCTGGACGGGATCCCGGCCGAGGGCATCGGCGGATTGCGAATCGGCGTTTCGGCGCTCGAGATGGCCGATGCCTACGCGACGATCGCCAACGGCGGCTACCACATCCCGCCGACCGCGATCACCAAGGTCGTGTTCGGCGACGGCAGCAGCGTCGACCTCGGCGACCCGCCCCGCAAGCGGGTGTTCTCCGACGGCGAGGCCGCCGCGGCCATCAACGTGATGAAGGGCGTGATCACGCAGGGCACCGGAACCGCGGCCGACTACGGCTGCCCGGCCGCCGGCAAGACTGGAACCACCAGCAACTACACCGACGCCTGGTTCGTCGGCTTCACGCCGAGGCTGTCCACCGCGGTCTGGGTCGGCTATCCGAACGCGACCACGTCGATGAACGACGTCAACGGCCTCGGCCCCGGCTTCGGCGGCACGCTGGCGGCGCCGATCTGGCACGACTACATGAGCCAGGCCAGCGACGGCTTCTGCGGCGACTTCGCGCCGCCGACGCAGCCCTGGCAGGGCACCGCCTACTCCGGCCAGTACTCCTCGACCGGCAACTCGAACTCCGGCGTGCCCGGCGGCTTGGGCACGAACACCACCGGGACGGGCACGAGCACGACGAGCACCAACTAGTAGTGTGCTGACCCAGTAATCCGCTGGTGCGAACAAAGGGCTGGTTATGGACGTCCTCGTGCTCATCGATACGTTGGACGATCTGGTCCACAGCGCCAAGCCGATCCCGCTGACCGACCAGGTCCGCGTGGACAAGGAGGGGATCTACGACCTCCTCGACCAGATACGCGCCACGATTCCCGATGAGATCAAGCAGGCGCGCTGGATCGTCAAGGAACGGCAGGAGATGCTCGCCGAGGCCAAGCGCGAGGCGGAGCGGATCGTCACTCAGGCGCGCGAGCGCCAGGAGCGTTTGATCTCCGACGAGGAGGTCACCAAGCAGGCCGAGCGGGCCGCCGAGGTCATCATCGAGGACGCCCGCGGACGCGAGCGCGGGATCCTGCTCGGCGCCGAGGACTACGCCGAGGAGATCCTGAACACGCTCGAGGTCAACCTCTCGAAGTTCAACGCCGCCGTTCAGCGCGGCCGCGACCGCCTCGCGGGGAAGGACGCGGCGGCCGAGACTGGATAGGAGGCTTGCCCGATAGCCGACAGCCCCCCCGCGGCTCCACCATGCGACGCGCAGGTCATCGGCCCGCCTCACACGTTTCAGCTCCACGGAAGCCGGCATTTCGGCCGTAACACAATGCGGACCGCCCTGAGAGCCCCAGCGTCTGATGCTTACTGTCGACTTCGGTCCGTCCGGCCTCGAAGCTGAGGCCGCGCGGATGTTCAAAGACGCGAGCGCTGTCTCGCCCGGCTCCGGCGGGCCGTGTGAGAAGAACCGCCTTTGCGCGAGAAGTGGGCGATGCCGCGTCAGTGCGTGAGGTCAGTCGTTGGAGTCGCCGCCGGTGCGGCGGCGCTCGCGGCGCGCGGCGTCGACCAGGCGGTCGGCTTCGCGGCGGCGGCGCTGCACGTAGGACCGCACTTCCTGGTCGGCTTCGGCCCGGAGGGCGCGGACCTCCTCCGCGGCCTCTGCTCGCATCGCCGCGAGAAGATGCTCAGTCGCGGTACGCGCGGTGGCCAGCTCCTGCTCGCGCCGCTGCTCGGTGTCGGTTGCGACGCGCTCGGCCTGAGCCTCGGCCTCTGCGACGATCCGCCGAGCCTTGTCCTCGGCCTCGCGCACCACGTCCGCGGCAGCGGCGTCGAGCCGCGCCTGGTCAAGGATCGCGGAGCGGAGGCGCACGGCCTCCTCGAGCGCCTGCTCGAGCAGTACGTCGGCCTCCTTACGGCGCTCCTGGGCGGCCGCCTCGGCCTCCCGGAGCGCCCGCTCGGCCGCCTCGGTCTCGGCTTTGGCTCGCAGACGAGCGCCCTCAAGGGTCGCCTCCGCCTCCAGGCGCGTACTCTCCAGCAAGCGGTGCGCTCGCTTCTCGCCCTCCGCCCGCGCACGCTCATGGGCCTGCAACTGCTTCTCGAGCTCGCGCGCCTGCTCGCCCGCGCGACTCTGATGGAGCCACTCATCGACCAGCCGCAGGTGGCGGTCGACCTCGACCGGATCATAACCGCGCCGGACGCGGCGAAAGTGGCGCTGCACCACGTAGACCGAGCGCATCTCACCCTCACCGCTTGCGGCCATAGGCTTCGGCGTTCGCCGGCAAGCCACCGAGTCCTGCGGACGGCGCTCTCGATCCCAGCACACGGGGGGAGGGAACGTCCCCGCGGACGGTCGCCGGTGACGTCGCGCAGACGCGGGCGGACCCATCAAGGCCAGGCGTGAGAGCGCTTCCAGTGAGCCCGCCGGCGTTCGCCCGATACTCTCGGGCTCGAGGCGCGTGTTTGATGCGATCACGGGGGAGGTGTGATGTCGAGTGCCTGAGCTGAGCGGCCGGGAGTTGCTCGCTGAGTGGCGGAGACTGATGGATTCGGTGATCGCGTCGGCGGCGTCGGTCGGTGGCCGTGCAGAGCTTCCGCGTCGGCTGCTCGAGCCGATGCAGCGCCAACTGGAGATTGTGCAGGAGGTGTTCGAGCGCGAACGCAGGCTCCAGCAGCAGTTGGCGGGTCGCCTCATCGCGCCTGTCGACTCGATCTTCGATCTGCTCGAGGAGAATGGGCTGATGTTGCGCAGGCAGGCGGAGGCGCTGGAGACTGCGGGTCGCGCGCTGGAGGAGACCGCCGGGCTCGTGAAGAGACAGGCCGAGCTTTTCGACCGGACGATCGGCGTGCTGCGCGAGCCGACCGAGCGCGCAAAGGCGGCCGCGGGACTGGACCGGCGGGTGCGCAAGAGCGGCAGTCGCGAATCCCGTCGCGGCGGCTCGGCTTAGGCGATGATCGCGGGCGGCGCGCCCCGGCGAGGATGTCGCGCGTTCGCTGCGTCAGTCCCGAGCCGCAGGTGGTCAGCACTCCGGGTGGGGAGCGCGCGATCGCTTGGGTCCAGAACCTCGCGAATGGCGGACCACCGATCGACGGCCGAATCACCTTCGAGCAAACCGGCGCCCGGGAAGAACACCGGGGGACAACGGCGGGCTGGCGGTGGCGGGTGACGTATATGTCGGCTCGATGCTCTCCTGTGTCGAGCGCGTGGACCACGACGACGGCGCTGATGTATGAATGGTCGTGGGAAGCTCTCCATTGCGGCCATTCACAAGGCTCGACGTCGTCCATGGCGCGCATGCCCACGATGTTGCGCAGCCAGATGCCGGTCACTGGCACGGGCTCGTTCATCTGAGCGCGCCCGCTACGGCGTCACGGCGTTCGAGCGCCCGTATAGCCTCTCGGCTCGGATACTTGGACGGGTCGGTCATGGCGTCTCCTCGCGCGCTGGGCCCGGCTCGTAGAGAGCGTCCTGGCAACGCCGCAGGGCAGCGTCAAGGGCCGCGCGCATACGCCAGCGATCCCCGTCGATCCCCTCGCTCGCCTCCCATGCCGTGAGCGCCGCGTCGACCAGCGCATCTCCCCTTGCCCAGCGGGCCTTCGGCTCGGGGATCTTCACCAGCAGCAGGCCAGCCGGCTCCAGGTCATCGATCAGCACGGGCACAGACCCGAGCAATCGTCGCGGCTCACCCACCCGGCGAGCCGATAACGACCCACGCTCCTAGCGCCGGGTCGGGGAGGAACGTGGTCACCTCGCTCGCGTAGCCAGACAGTGCGCCAGAGGCGCCCTCGATCCGCACGATCCAGCGGTACCTCACGGCTTCGGCTTCCCCTCCCTCGCGTCCGTGTCGTGCGTCGCCTGCCACTGGCTCTCCATCTCGTCCAGTTCCGCTTCCGTGAACGGCGGGCCCTTCTGGATCGAGCGGTTGCGGATCCTGATCGCTCGCCTGCGCGCCTTCTGGCTCTGCCTCAGCAGGCTCGGGTACTGCTCGCGCGGCCTCGCCGGCGGCAATCCACTCGTGGAAGGCGGCTGCTGCTTGCTCGTCGTAGGAGTCTTCGGGTTCGCCTTCATCTCCGCCCTCCTGTAGGGATTCGGCCAATGGGAGCGCAGAAGAATGGGCGTGGCCGTTGCGGTGCGTTGCTCACGTCGACGTAGTACGAACGGGCGGTTGCCGTGGGCGGGTTGAACAGGTATCGTCTTGTGTACGATGTAGTTTTTTAGGGCTTCCTTTTAGGTTTAGGGGCTTCCGTAGCTATTAGCTATAGCTAAGTAGCTAATAGCTGCCTAGGAGCGTGGGTCACTATGCCCGCAGAACGCCGTTTTGGCCCGTTTCAGGGGATCAATTCATCAGCGGCGATCGCTCGGATGGCCGCAGAACGGCTCTCAGGGCCTCGTTAATGAGACTGAGTATTACTGACCCAGGCTCCTAGCTAATAGCTAGGTCGCCAGCACTGCGGGACACATATGGAGGGTTTGATGTTGGGGGGGACCGAACCTTCGTGGGCGCCCGCGCCCGCGTTGGCGTCAGCGACCCGTGAGCCGGGGCCGTACGATGTGAGCCGGCAGAGCGGTTGGCAGGGCCCCGTGACCCGGCGGGCCAGGACCGGCTGTAGGCGGTATCCGTGAGGATTTCGGCCGTGATCGCGACCGTACCGGTGGCGCTCATCAGCCTCGGGCTGCTGCGCCCCGTATCGACTCAGGCGCCGCTGCTGGAGGCGATGATCGACACCGCCATCATGCTGTCCGCGCGCGCGGGCGTGTGGCTCCTGCGAGCCCAGCTCACACACGACCGGAAGCTGCGCGACCTGCTCCTGATGGGCGCGCTATCCATCCTCGCGCTGCTCACGTTGACGGCCTACGCGCTGCCCGTCGTGCTGCAGAGCCGATCGAGCAGTGCGGAGGCCGCTGCGATGCTCGGCGCGGCGCTGTCTGCGTTGGTCTTCGCCGCGGCCGCACTCGCGGGGCCAGGCCGGCAGGTCGGTCCCGGCTCGCGCTGGGGAGCAGTCGCCGTCGGCGTGAGCGTCCTCGGCGTGGCACTCGCCGAGCTGGGCGGTTGGCTCCTTCACGGCGTGGTGCTGGCCAACCGGGCGCCTCTGGCCCTGGGGACAGCCGTCGCGCTGATCCTCGCCGCCGTCGTCTTCGGGCGGGGTCGGTCATCGTCGGGCGACCGCTGCGGGGCGCTGATGGCGGCCGCTGCCACGCTCCTGGCCCTGGCACCGATCAGCCACGTCGCGCTTCCGGCGCTCCCCCCTGGCCAGGTGACGCCGGGCGACGTCCTTCCCGTTGTTGGCATGGCGCTGATCCTGACGGCCCTGCTGCGGCGGGAATCCGAGCGCCATCGCGCGTTTAGACGCGCGCTTGCGATCAACGAGCGACGCCGCCTGGCACGTGACCTTCACGACGGGTTGTCGCAGGACCTGGCGTTCATCGCAGCCCACAGCGAGCGGATGGCGAGGGACCTCGGAGCCGAACATCCCGTCACGATTGCCGCTCGCCGCGCCCTGGCAATCTCGCGGGGGGTGATCGCTGACCTCTCGGCCGCGGAGGCGCCGGACACCGGACAGGCGATCAGGCGCGTCGCCGAGGAGCTCGGCACGCGCTTCGAGATCAGCGTCGACGTCGTGACCGAGGAGGTCCCGATCAGTGCCTCCGAGCGCGACGACATCGTGCGCATCGCCCGGGAAGCGATCGTCAACGCAGCCACGCACGGAGCCGCGCGGAACGTGACCGTGTCGCTCGAGCCCGAGGACGATCGTGTCGCGCTCCGGATCCGGGACGACGGGTGTGGCATCGGTATCGACGGGATGCCGGCACGAATCGGCTACGGCTTGCGGAGCATGCACGAGCGGGCGGCGGCACTCGGAGGTCAGCTGACCACGCGGGAGCGGCCCGACGGTGGAACGGAGCTGGAGCTCCTGATGCCGTGATGCGGCCCCGGGTGCTGATCGCGGACCACGCACCCACCCGCCTGGGTGCTGGGATGGCTCTTCACGGGGAGGCCGACGTGTGCGCCGAAGCGGGCGATGCCGGGATGGCGATCGCCGCGGCGTATCGCGAACAACCGGATGTGTCCCTCGTGGGCCTCGAGATCCCGGGCGGCGGGTTGACCGCGGTGCGCGGGATCTGCAACGTCGCACCGGCCACAGCGGTGATCGTCCTCGCAGGCAACGGCGATGTCGACGACCTGCTCGAGGCCGTGCGCGCCGGCGCAATCGGCTACGTGCCCGGTTGCGGTGTGAACGCCGCACAGCTGCGCCGGATCGTGCGCGCGGTGGCCTCTCACGAGGCGGCCGTGCCGAGGTCGATGGTGCTCCACCTGCTCGCCGAACTACGAGCCGCCGAAGGACCCGCAGAGGAACGCCTGACGACGCGCGAGGCCCAGGTCCTGAGGATGCTGCGCCGCGGGCATTCAACGGCGGTGATCGCCCGGGTTCTCGCGATCTCGCCCGTGACCGTCCGACGACACGTGTCCGCGCTCATCCGCAAGCGGGGCGTGGGGGACCGCGCGGCATTGCTCGTTCAGTCCGGGCTCGGGGGCTTGCAGCCGGCGGCGGGAACTGAACACCCAAGGGGGCCATCCGACTCAGTTACCATCGCGGTGCGGTAGCGATGCAGCATCGCCCACGCGGTCTGCTCGTATCCCGCCGCTGCGGTGTTGGCCGCCTACAGCTCCGACGCTCGTAAGGGCGCGTCGAACGATCGCGATGCGCTCCGCACGCACCATATACCTTGTTTCTTGACCGCTGCTCGAGGTTGTGGCAAACTTGGCCGCGCAGCCAGGCGACGAGGATCCATCTGAGGATCGCTGCGATTGTCTCGGGGCTGACTCCGAGCTTCAACGAGATACCGTTGCGCCGGACGATTTCGCGGTAACGGAGCCTGGCGCGGGAGGATGCCCGAGCGATACTCTCATACACGCAGTCCTCCGAAGGCGCCGCTCGATTCCGCTCGGGATGCCGAGCAGACGCTCTCGATGACCCTGGACGCGCTCGGAGACGTGGGCGTTGTCTGCACCGACCGTGAGCTCCGCGTGATCAGGGTCATGGGCTTGGCGATTGGCGACCTCGGCTGGCGGCCGGAGCAGATGCTGGGGCATCCGATCGGCGACGCGGTTCCGCATGAGCATCATCAGCGGCTCGCCGGGGCGTTCTCCGCGGCGCTGGCCGGGGGGCAGCAGGTGCTGTCGCTCGCCGCGTCCGACCGCCGGACGATGTTCGACTTCCGGATCGGTCCGACGCGGGACGAGGACGATCAGGTTGTCGTGGGGGTCGCCGCGATCATCCGTCAGGTCGCCCACGGCGACGCGGTGGGCAGCCGGGACGAGCGGCTGGGGCTGCTCGTGGACGCGGCATCGGACTACGCGATCTTCATGCTGGATCCGGATGGGCGCGTGGCGACCTGGGATCCCCGCGCCGATCAGTTCATGGGCTACTCGGCGAAGGAGATCATCGGCGAGAGCTTCTCGCGCTTCTACCCGCCGGAGGACATCGCCCTCGGCAAGCCAGCACGGGAGCTCAAGAAGGCCGCCAGGGAAGGCCGGACCGAGATCGAGGCCTGGCGCGTGCGCAAGGACGGCACCCGCTTCTGGGCCGATGTCGTGATCACCGCGGTCCGTGACGCCGAGGGGAAGCTGCTGGGGTTCGGCAAGGTGACCCGCGAGCTGACCGAGCGCTATCAGGCCGAGCAGGCGCTGCGCGAGAGCGAGACCCGCTTCTGGGCCCTGCTCGAGGCCGCTCTCGATCCGATCGTGATCGTCGACGAGACTGGCGTGATCATGATGGCCAACGCGCAGGCCGAGAAGCTGCTCCAGTACGGGCGGGAGGAGCTGATCGGGTCGCCGGTGGGGATGGTGGTCCCGGAGCTGCTGCAGGACGAGGACGGCGGGCTGCGGGCCGGACTCTTCACGACCCCGGGTGGGATGGTCAGGGGACCGAAGCGAGATCTCGTTGCTCTGCGCCAGGATGGACACGACCTCCCTGTCGAGGTCCGTCTCAGTCCGCTGCCGGGACAGGGCCAGCTGATCGCGGTCTCGATCCGGGACATGTCGGCCCAGAGGGCAGTCGAGGACCGACTGCGGCTGGCCGAGGACCGGTTCCGGGCCGCGTTCGTGAACGCTCGCGTAGGGATGGCGCTGATCAGCGCGATGCCGGCGACGCTGGGACGCTACGTTCAGGTCAACGAGGCGATGTGCAGGCTGGTCGGCCTGACCGAGGAGGCCATACTGGCGCTCGACGTCCAGTCGCTGACCATCGGCGACGACCTCGATCGCAGCCTCGACGCGTTGAGCGATCTGCTCGGCGGACGGCTCGAGCACCAGCAGGCCGAGCTGCGCTACCGGCACGCGAGCGGGGATCCGATCGACGTCTCGGTGAGTCTCAGTCTGGTGCGCCGGGCCGATGGCTCTGCGGTCTACTTCGTCGCCCAGGTCGAGGATGTCGGCGAGCGCAAGCGGTGACCTGCGCGAGGACCAAGCGAGGACCAACCGACAGGAGGTCGCCCCCGGGCGCTTGCGGCGGTCGGCGTCGGAGCCTTTGAACTTCCAATCGATCTCCCTCGGGAGGCGCCCCAACAGCTCTTCGATGTCGCGGATCTCGCGAAAGTACGCGAGGATAGTGGCGGAGAGTGCGATGCACTAAACGGGTTGCTGATCTGGTCCGGCGCCCGCCCCTGGAGGTCGACGACCATGTAGAGCTCCTGCAGCCGCGACTCGGCAAGCTGATGGGCGGCCTCGATGTCCTGCCCCCGCCGAGTTGCGCGCATCTCCTTGAGGATGCGCCGGATTTGACGCTCCTCAAGACCGAACCGCTTGCTGATCTCGGGCCGCGCAAGCTCACGCCCGCCAGCGTCGCGATGACCCGCGCCCGCTCGGCGGTCCCCAACTCACCATCTGCCAGCACGACAGCTACCTGCTGACCTTCGATCACACCGAGCACGTCCGCTGCGGTCCGCACGCGCAGGTCCTGGGTCAACAGCGGCCGCAGGGTTCCACGCGAGGGTTCCACGCCCGCGGCCCGTCGGCGCCGCGCGTGCTCAGCCTTGGCCGCCCGCTGACGCTCAGCGTCCTTGTAGGGCATCTCGCTCCAAATCCGCGAGCACCCAGCAGGCGCGCGCTAGACTAGTAGTGCTTTGTGAGGTTTGGAAATTCAGGCCTGCACGACGTTCGGAGCCGATTTCCTTCTTTGGCTTGAACACACAATGCGCTGGATGGCGGTCTAATGGATTTTGAGGTCGATTCGGGCAACCTCACAAAGCACTACTAGGAGCGTGGGTCAGTAAACTCAGTCCTAACGACGCTCGAGAGCCGTTCTGCGGCCATCCAGCGATGCGCTGATGTTGATCTGAACGGGCCAAAAGGCGCTTCGCATTTGACCACTCCTAGGACCGCACTACGGCGAGGCACCGCGCCCTGCTCGATCTGGCACACCGGGTTCACGACCCGAGAGTAACTGCCGACGGCGATGGCTTCGACCCCTGCTACGTCCGCGGCGGTCCGCACGCGCAGGTCCTATTATACAGGCTGTGGACACGTCGCGCGGACCCACGCAACACCCGGCGCATAGTGTGCTGTGCCCACGACGAAGAGGAGATTCTTACGAATGGCACGGCCATGAGCAGGGAGACTCACCCTTCCCCAGCCCAACCCGTTCACGACCGAGCAGGCCGCAACGGTTCACGCCGACTGAGCGCGAGCTGACGACGGCGCCGCTCACGTCGGCCGGCTCTCGCAGCCGGTGTCGCCCGGGCCAGCACGGGATGGGCGGTCAGCGCATCGCCTCGAGCGGGCCAGCCTGCTCGAGCAGGTCGGGCCGCAGATAACGCGCCGGAGCGCGAGCCGGGCCGGCGGTCGGCGCGCTGGCCGGCGGCTCGGCAGACTCCGGTGAGGGGCTGGCGGCGGCTGCGGCGGCGCGCGAGCGTGGCCGCGCTGGCTTGCGGGTCGCTGCACGGGACGCTGGGGCCGACCGGGCGCGGCTGGCGGGCTAAGGGGCTGCCCGTGGTGCGGCGCTCGCCGATGGTGGGGCCGCGCCATCGCGCGAGCCCAGGGGCGAAGTAGCGCATGCAGGCGCGGCGCCTTGGGTCAACTACAGCGATGCCTGAATGCGGAAGGTCTCGCCTTCATTGGTGTTGAAGACCTCGGGTACGTCCTCGTCGCCGCGGAAGTCCTTGCAGAAGATGACGTACTCGAACGGCACGGAGTCGGACCCCGGCACGGTTACCTGAGCCTGCCAAACCTCGAAGTCGCCGTCAAAGGCCTGGAACCGGGCGAGCGCGTCGACCGGCGTCGCCCAGAAATCAGTGGTGAAGGTGATCCCCGCTACGTGTGCCGGGCCCCGACTGAACACGCGGAAATCGACGGTCAGCTGCGAGAATGGACCACCCTCGTTGACGTCTCCGACAGCGCTGTGATCCACGAGGTACTCAAGGACGTGGATGAAGTCAACGACGATCGGGACCTTGACCTTGCGTTTGCGGGCTTCGGTCTTGATCCGGTCGATCTGGTGATTGTTCCCGTCCACCAGCGCCACCCACCGACGCTTGTGGTCGGGATCGCGGCGGTCGGCCTCGTTGAGCATCCCAGCGATGACCGCTCTGGCGTCGTCGGTGACACTGGCGGCCAGCCACTTGTTCTTCGCCTTCGGTCGCGGGGTGGCTGAAGGTGGAGGGTTGTCGGGGTCG
Source organism: uncultured Solirubrobacteraceae bacterium (assembly GCA_963816005.1). Lineage (GTDB taxonomy): Bacteria > Actinomycetota > Thermoleophilia > Solirubrobacterales > Solirubrobacteraceae > Palsa-465. The sequence continues at coordinate 38,542 of CAWFKF010000094.1, forward strand.
GGCAGGATGGCGGCCGCGGTGCGCGGCTCGGGGGTGAGTTCGTACACGGTGACGATCTCCGCCATCCGCTTGCGATTGGACTTCTCGCCCTTGGACAGGCGCGTCTTGAGCTTGCCCGAGGCGCTGTGCGCCTGGGTGCGAGTCGGCTCACGCAGCGCCTCGGGGCGCATCACCACCCCCTTGGCATCGCACGAGAGCACCAGCAGATCCTTTTCCTCTGGCGCTGTGCGCTCGCGCTGCGCGTAGAACGCAGCAACGTCTTGGGCGGCTGAGAGCGTCAGCTCTCTGAGCTGACGGGTGCCGATCTGCTGGCCGCTCTGACGCACGATCGCGACCTGCGCGTCCTCAAAGCTGCCGCGCGGCGCTTCCAGCGCGGCCAGCCTGCGGATCCCATGCGAGTGGCGCGAGGCGGGAAGGTTCAGCTGCGCGTCAGCGGGATACAAGTTCTCGCTGCCCACCGCCCGGTAGGCCAGCCGCGTGACCTGCACCTCGCCAAGCACGGTGTGCAGATCGCGCTCGTGCCCACGCTCGACACTACGCCGCGCCATGCCCTCAGCGCCGATCACCCCACCGACGCGCGGCTCGAGCACAGCGCGCAGATCGAGCTGGTCCTGCAACACCTGGCGGGCTAACTCACGACCGTCCTTGACCAGCCGCGCCTCGAGCCTGAATGCTCAAGCCCCAACGCCTCCTCGCCCGCCGCCCACTCGAGCAACCTCGCAAACAGAGCCTGCGAGCGCAAATCTATGCGCAGCGCGGTTCTCATCGGAGTTTCTCCCAACACGTCCCCGGTCGGGAAGCGTGCCCCAACCTCACATTTGCAGAATGCAGTACCACGAGCGATCGTACATGGCCCGTTCATCCCTGGTCAAACACGCCGGTTGTCGGCCTGGTCCTGGGGTGCTGTCCCCAGGGGCAAAGTAGGAGGGCCCAGAGGTGGTTGGCTGCGGCTGAAACTCAGTCGCGTACGGCCTTCCGGTAGCAACCGCGACGAGCTCGCTGCGCCGGAACGCACCGGCAAAACCGACGGCGTGTCTCGGGCGAGCGTTGGCGATGGTCTGCTGCATGGAGTGCCGCCTCCGCCACGCTAGCCGGTCGCTGCGGTCGTGCGCCAGCACGACCTCATGTACGCCTGGCATGACCAGCAGCTCGGGGGTGCGAGTCCCCCTGTGGAGGTTGATGGCAAAATGGGCGGAACTGCGCCGTGCGCCTTCGCTGCAGGGCCTGCGGATAGTCGTTCTTGAGAACCGATCTCCGAGTCGGTCTCGAACGTGTCCGGAACCCTCGATCGAAAACGCGAATGCCGCTCTCGAAAGATCCTGACCTCCGAGCCAAGCAGCTCGCGAATCTGCGGCCGGTGCCGAGCAGGCCGAGGGCGCGGTCGGCCCATGCTCGACCAGGCCGAGGGCGCGGTCGGCTTCGGCGCGGATTGCCGCTGCCAGGGCGTCGTCGCGCGCGCCGACGAGAATCAGCCGGCGCACGTGGGCGACCAGCCCGCGGTGAACGCCCATGTGCGCGTTGGCGGCCACCCGCGGCTCGACGGCGCCTGACGCCTCGCCCGTGTCCTCCGCGATCAGCTGGGCGAGCGAGTCGGTCAAAGGGGCAAAGATCTGTTGCTCGCGCGTGAGCAGCGCCGGGCTGGCGGTGATCACGCGCGCGAGCTCGACGAGCTGACCGCGGCGAGTAGACACCCCGGTCACCTGACCGCCGCAACCGTCAGTTGACCGGGCACCGATGACTTCCGGTTGGCAGCGGCGTCTGAAGCGTGAGCGACAGGCCCAGCCGTCGCGGCCCGGGACAGGCACGTTCCCCTAGCAGCACGGTCTCCAGACGAACCGAGACCATAGAGTTCTGATCATGCGGAAGCTGATTGAGTGGGCGTTCATGTACTCGCTAGACGGCCTTCTCGCCGACGAGGGCACCGAGTACTGGCAGTTCTGCTTCGGTCTGCCCGTCGACCCGGCGGACACGAAGCAGAAGGTCGGCCTTTACCAGAGCGCGTACGCGCACATCATGGGCCGCGCCGCCTACGAGGGCATGGCCGGAGCCATGCCGACGGCCGACCACCCGTTCTCCCCCACCATGAACGTCGCGCGTAAGGTCGTCTTCTCCCGGACTCTAAAGACGGCCGAGTGGGCCAACACCACCATCGCCGCTGGTGACACGAAAGAAGAGATCGACGAGCTCAGGCAAGGCGGAGACGGCCACATCGTGGTCTGGGGCGGCGTGAGCTTCTGGCGGTCGCTCATGCCGCTCGACTTGATCGACGAGTTCCGCCTGGACTTGCACCCCTACGTTGCGGCGACGGTACCCGGCTGTTCGAGGACGTCCCCAAGAACTACCGGCTCGACCTGGTCTCCAGCACCGAGTTCAGTAACGGACCGTCGGACTGCAGTACCGCCGGCACCGCTAAACCGGCGGCCGACATGCCGACGAGTGGCAATCAGGCGGGCGCCACGACCTGTCCGAGGGGTCCATCCTCGAGCCGGACACCCCTTGTTCGGAGACCTGCTTCGGTCGTGGCACACGCATCCGGCCGGGCTGGTCGCCGCCCTGCTCTGCGCGGAAAGCTCGACCGTGGACGCGAGCCTCCCGCACGTACGTGCCTAGGTAAAGCCCGACCTGCCGCGCGCCAATGGCCTTCTTCGATCCCGTCGATCCGAGTGCCGAGAGCTTGCTGTGGCCGGGTTGCGTCGGCTTCTGCTTTGTCGCCCAAGCGGCCACCTGGCAGTCACTTCCGCTTCGGTCGGCCACAGCCTCGGAGCAGCAATCGACGAGCGCCCCGGGCAGGCGGCTGACATGACCGCCGGAAACCGCGCTACTGGTCGTCTTCTTCAACCTAATCATGCTCGCCCTGCTCGAGGTCCAGCTGCTCGGCTTCGCGATCGCCCCGGCCTGGACCGTCGGGACGATCGACCGAGCGAAGGCGTGGATCGGGCGGCACGGCCATCAATTCGCGGTGACAACGCTGACGGTGCTCGGCGCGCCACTCCTAACCAAGGGCCTGATCGAGCTGCTGGGCTGACACCGCCTCAGGGATATCGCCAGCCCTGTCCGTTCGCTCTGCGCGCGGAAAGCACCTCGGGCCGAGCGGCGGCAACACCCAAGCAGCAGCCGACATCGAGCTCGACCCATGATGGGCCGACAGCTGCCGCGTGCGATGACTACCAGCGCCTCAAGCATCGGCCGTGAGCCAGAGCCGAACTCCCTGTCCTTCCACTTGAGAGCCTCACACAGCAGCCGGTCCGGAACGAACTCGCCGACGTCGCGGTTCCGCGAAGTCCCGTGTTGACACCGAAGCAGGACCCAACCGTATGGTTCCTGCAAACCTGCTGTTCGCCAAACCCAGGAGAGACCGCCACAGACCTGGTCCCCAGCGTGCGAGGAGCCTCGAGGTAGCCGTCGGGAGCCTGGTCGTCAGCCGCGCTGCTGGGTTCTCGTTAGCCAGAGCGAGGCGGTGCTGCTAGCGGGCCACGACGGGATCGGCGAGGCCGCCGACCGCTAGCAGGGCACCGCCGCACCAGTGGGTCTGCTAACGATCGCGCCCATTGGCGGACGCGGTAGCTTTCGCGTGGAGCCAGCGGCGCGGACGGCCGTCGGCGGACTCGATCCGGCGCTTGTGCTTTCGCCCAGTGCGCCGGGACTGCTCCGGCGTCATGAGGAAATGGAGGACCGTATGACGTAGGAGCGACAAGTTCACGATGGCCTGCCGGTGCGAGTCCGGTCCGGGGAGACGCCTGGGTCCCTGGTAGCGATGCCCCCGTGCGCGATCGAGAGGTCGGGTACGAAGCGGGGCGGAGCGATCGCGCGGTCTGCAACGTGAGTGAAGCCTGAGTAAGCGTCGTCAAGCAAAATCCGCCTGCGGGCGGCCACGAGGGTGCCGAGCCGGTTGGGTGACGGCGAAGGCCATGGAAAGCGTTCTTGTTCCAGGAGCGGGCGCTGATGGACCCTCCGGCGTATTGGGCGTTGAACGTGCGAATGGTTGTCGTGGGAACCCGGGAGAGCCGTCTTGACCCCGATCGCCTGCGGGGCGAGGGAAGCGATGCCTGGCCTATAACCGGCGAACCCGGGAAGTGGCTTGGGTGGTCGAGCGGCAGTCGGAGCGGGTCGTAGTACTCCGAGGTCGGGAAAGCCGGCCACATGGGGAAGGGCCCGCACTTCATCGATGCACGGGAAGGATGAGAAGGACTCTGATGAGTGCCGAATCGGCTAGATCCGTCAGCCGCGCCATGGGCGTGGACCGGGTTCGTGCTCTCCAACGCGTGCTCTACCGCTGTGCCAAGCAGGACAAGGATCGCCGCTTCCATGCTCTCTATGACAAGGTCGCCCGCAGCGACGTGCTCTGGAGGGCCTGGGGCGAGGTCCGTGCTAACCGAGGAGCCGCGGGCGTCGATGGGATCGCCATCGGCGACGTCGTGGACTCGGGGGTGAGCGAGTTCCTCGAAGGGCTCGCCGCGAAGCTCAGGTCCGGAACCTACCGGCCCAAGCCGCTGCGGCGGGTGTACATCCCGAAGCCGGGCAGGCCAGGTCAGTTGAGGCCGCTCGGCATCCCTTGTGTGGCCGACAGGGTGGTGATGGCGGCAGCAAAGATCGTGCTCGAGCCGATCTTCGAGGCCGACTTCCTGCCCACCAGCTACGGGTTCCGGCCCGGGCTGTCGGCACATCACGCGTTGGAGACGATCAGACAGACCGTCACCTGGCGCGGGAAGCAATGGGTGCTCGACGCCGACATTCGCAGCTGTTTTGACGAAATCGACTCACACGCCTTGGCCGTTCAGATTGAGCGGCGGGTGTGCGATCGGCGGATGCTGAAGCTGCTGTGGGGTTGGCTGAGGGCGGGGGTCTTTGAGGGCGGGATCGTGTCCGCGATCGAAGCGGGTACCCCGCAAGGCTCGCCAATCTCACCGTTGCTCGCGAACATCGCTCTGCACATGCTCGACGAAGCATGGGCAGGCGGCGGGCACCGGCTCGGGGAGCTGGTGAAGTACGCAGATGACCTGGTGATCCTGTGCGCCACCCGCGAGCAGGCCGAGCAGGCCCGCGAACTGGTGGCGGCGGTCCTGGACGGACTCGGGTTGCGATTGCACCCGGAGAAGACCCGGATCGCGCACCTCGAACGAGGCGCCGAAGGGTTCACGTTTCTGGGGTTCGAGCATCGGATGCGAGAGTCGTGGAAACAGCCGGGTCGCTGGTATCTGCAGAAGTGGCCTTCCCGACGGGCGATGGCCTCGATCAGAGGCAAGATCCGCGCCCGCACGGAACGCCGCTACGCCGGGCTGCCGCTGGAATGGGCCGTCGAGGACCTCAACCGCTCCCTGCGCGGCTGGGGGAACTACTTCCGCTACGGAAACTCCGCGGACAAGTTCAACCACATCGACGCCTATGTCAACGAACGCCTCGCGATCCTCGCCAGCGCCAAGCACGGACTCCAAGGCCGAAACTGGAGAGACCGCTTCAACTACGAGTGGGCAACCCAGCTCGGCATCTATCGCCTATCAGGAACGGTGAAACCAACGCTTGCGTATGCCAGTCGGTGAACGATGTCGGAGAGCCGTGTGCGGGAGAACCGCACGCACGGTGTGCGCGCGACATGACCAGCAGCTCGGGGGTGCGAGTCCCCTGTGGAGGTTGATGGCACCAACCACAAGCCGATGGCAACTGCTCAGTCGTGAGGCTGGGTGGGGAGGAAGCCGGAGTGCGAAGTCGCGACCCTAGGAACACATGGCGCGTCGGGATCCTCGGCTCGTGGCTGCGCGTAGAAGGCGGGGCGGTCCGGGCGAGTCTGCACCACGAGACGAAGCCCGATGCCATCAAGGGGCCGTTCCGTAAACGCGGTGGGTGTGCGATGAAGGTTGCTGGTCTTACTCGCGGAGATCTCCGCGGGTGTCCCAGATGCCCCGTCCGTTTGGTTCGCGGGGTGGTGCGGGACGGCGATGCTCGTGAGGGCGTCGCTCGCTGTGGAGAAGTCAGCAGAGGTCGTATTACCGGCGGGGATCGCTGATCGCTGGGAAGGGCCGAACGCGAAGCCGAGGCGCAGGACGCTCGTGCTCGTGGGATGGACGTTGAACGCAGCCAACCCCGCAAGGGGCCTGGACGGGAGGGTCCGACGGTGAAGCCCGAAGACGCCCGTTCAGAGCGCAGTCCATCCCCGGCGCCTGGCGATACCGCTCCTCACCCCGCCGAGGCGAGCTTGTGGGAGCAGGTCATGGCCCGCGAGAATCTCGCCGAGGCACTGAAACGCGTCGAGCAGAAAGCCGGTGCCCCAGGCATCGACGGGATGAGCACGAAGGAGCTACGGCCGTGGTTGAAAGACCATTGGCCGCAGATCCGCTCGCAGCTGGACGCGGGCACCTACCGTCCGCAACCGGTCCGGAGGGTGATGATCCCCAAGCCCTCGGGTGGGATGCGGAAGTTGGGGGTGCCGGCTGTGGTGGATCGGTTGATCTGCCAGGCCATCGCGCAGGTGCTCACGCCTGTCTTTGACCCGTAGTTTCATCCCCATAGCTTCGGGTTTAGCCCGGGGCGCTCGCAGCATCACGCTGTCGAGCGGGCACGCCAGTTCATCGCTGATGACGCGGCGTGGTGCGTCGATTTTGATCTCGACTCGTTTTTCGATCGCGTTCAGCACGACGCTTTGATGGCCAGGGTCGCACGACGGGTCCACGACAAGCAGGTGCTGAGGCTGATCCGACGCTACCTGGAAGCGGGCGTCATGGATGGCGGGCTGGTGGCCGCGAGCGAGGAGGGGACCCCGCAGGGTTCTCCGCTCTCGCCGCTGCTCTCGAACGTCATGCTCGACGACCTCGACTGGGAGCTCGAGCGGCGCGGGCACCGGTTCGTGCGCTTCGCCGACGACGGACGGATCTACGTCTCACAGCAGGCGGGCGGGCGAGCGCGTCATGGCGAGCATCACGCAATACATCGAGCAGCGCCTGAAGCTGCGCGTCAACCGACAGAAGTCGGCGGTCGCCCTCGCGGTCGAGCGGCCCCTGCTGGGGTTCCAGTTCTTCCGCTACCGGGACGGCAGGATCGGCGTGACGGTCGCCCCGAAGGCTCTCAAACGAGCCCAGGAGCGGATCCGTCAGCTGACCACGCGCAACTGGGGCGTCTCGATGGAGCGGCGGATCAAGGAGATCAACCGCTTCACGGTCGGATGGACCGGCTACTTCGCGTTTGCCGACACCGTCCTGCCGTTCGAGAAGCTCGAGAAGTGGCTGCGCCGCAGGCTACGGCAGGTGCGCTGGAAGGAGTGGAAGCGCCCACAAACGCGCTACCGGAACCTCCGCGCGCTCGGTATCCCCGACCGCGACGCCCGCTGCATGGGCGGCGTCGCAGAAGGGGTACTGGCGCGTCGCGGGGTCCTGGCCACTGCAGACCGCCCTGCCCAACGCCTACTGGCACAAGACCATGGGCCTGAAAGGATTCACCGAACCCTACCGCCGTGTCCGGGAATGCTGAGCGAACCGCCCGGTGCGGACCCGCATGCCGGGTGGTGTGGGAGGGGTCAGGGCAAGCCTGGCCTCTACCCGATTCGATGCGGCGGCGGGAGGCAACCCCGGACCAGTCGGCCCAGGCCGCGCGGTCCCCGGAAGCCTCCCGCCGACCCTACAATGCAGAAGCGAGCCCGTGGCTGCTGGTTCTGAGCAACAGCGGCCACACGCCCGTGGTCGGGGTCGCTGCCGGATTCGCGAAGAGGAGCAGCGCCCAAGCGCGCGCCGGTCGGGGAAGAGCCCCTCGGCCCTCCCCCGACCGGTCTTCCGACGGCCCTCGCCTCAGAGTTCGAGGCCGGCGCTGACGTGCATCATCGGCACTCGCCGCGCGTGGATCGTGCCGATAATCTCTTCGACGTCGATCCCCTGCAGATACACGCTGGTTGTGGAGACGTACGAATGCCCGAGCTGCGGTTGGATGACCGGCAGCGGCACGCCTTCGCATGCGAGCTCGACAGCATGCGCATGCCTCAGCTGATGAGGCGCGAACCTGCGCCGAACGCCGGCCGCGAGCGCGTACCGGCGCAGCTCGCCGCGCGCGGCGGTCGCTGACCACGGCCGGCCGCGCGTCGGCCCGTCGATGACGCAGAACAGCGCGCCGACCGGCAGCTCGGCACGGGCAGCGAGCCATGGGGCGAGATGATCGCCCCACGCCCAGCCGTCCATCCCGACTTCCCGGCGACGGTTCCCTTTGCCTCGGCGAATCAGGATCGAGCCTCGGCGCGGGTCGAGATCTGACTCGATCAGCGACAGCGCTTCCCTGGATACGCAGTCCGCCGCGCCACAGCACCACGATCAGCGCCCCGGAGCCTGAGCCCGTGCGTGTCAGGCGGGGTTTGGCGCATGACGGCGACGATCTCATCGACCGTGGGCGGATCGGCCGGGTACACGCGGCCCTTGTTCCTGGGCGCTTGCCCGGCGTTGTGGCCGGGCATCGCCGCGGGTGAGCGCCGCCGGCCGGCGGCGTCGAGCAACAACTCAGAGGACATCGCTCCCTCCCTTCGAGAGCAGATCGTTGACTCACCCGCTCTACCGGCTCACGGCAGAGGGCGCCACCTCGACGCGGCCGCCGGCCCCCGGGAACACGCCGACACCGCCGCATCGGCGGCTAGCGGCAGCGGATGCGTCATGGCCGAGCGTGGCCGGTTCTGCTCAAGAGCGGCAGTCGTGGGCTCGCTGCTGCTGAGGCGACGAACCAGAAGCGCCAGTGGCCTCACGATGTGCCTGGTGTCGTTCCAGAAAAGGAATCAAGACCAGGCCTTGGCGGTGCTTTCGCAGAAATCGTGAGATGAGAGCAGCGCCGGATCTGCGGGAACCGACCACGACGGATCCTCCAGCAGCGACGGGCTGTGATCCTCCACCTTCGTCCGCGCAGTCCGGAACCCAGCGGTCCATCGCTGGGTCACCCTGGGTCAGCCCGTGGGCTAACGTCCCCATCTACTACGCGGATCAAGGCAGCTCGACAAGCGGTCGGCGCAACCAAACGTCTCGCAAATGAAAAACGCGGCACGAAGACTGGCTGGGATTCTGACCGCCGCCGGCTCTCGCTACTTCAGCTCTGGGGTCCCCGACTCCGCCGCCGGAATCGCATACCGCGTCCTGTTCTCGCTCGCCCCTCTAACGGTGGCGCTTGTCTCCGTGTTCGGCCTTCTGCTCCAGAACCAGGAGCTGAAGAGCGACGTCATCAACAAGATCGTCTCGGTGATCCCCGTCAAGAGCCAGAACGTGACCAAGGCGATCGAGAACATCGCCACCCCGGCGAGCGCCGCGGGCCTGGTCAGCCTGCTCGTGCTGGTCTGGGCGGCGTCCGGGATGATGACCACGATCCGCTTGGGCCTCGAGCGAACGATGGACGTCGAAGAAGACCGCGGAGTCGTGCATGGGAAGCTGGTCGACGTCGCGCTGGTCGGCGCGACGGTCGTTCTCGTTCTCGTATCGGTCGGCGTCGGCTTGATCACGCAGCTCGTCAATAGTCTCGTCGCCGACTTGGCCGGCGCGGTCGGCATGAAGGGAACCGTCGCGCAGGATGCTCTGTCGAAGCTACTCCCGTTGCTGCTCTGGACTGGAACTGTGCTGCTCATCTATCGCGTCATCCCGGCGAAACGGCCACGCTTGACGGCCGCCTTCGCCGGCGCGTTGGTTACGGCCCTACTGTTGCTGGTGATATCCCTCGCGGCCGGCTTCGTCTACTCGCACGCGACCAAGTGGAGCTTCATCTACGGCTCGCTGACGAGCGTGTTCGTCTTCCTCTACTCGGTCTACCTGTTCGCGGCGGCGGTGCTGTTCGGCGCAGCGGTGGCAACGGAGTGGTCACGACCTCACCAACCGGATCCCGAGTCCCTGCTCGCCAAGACCCGCCGCAGGATTCGCGGAATTTTCCACCCGGACGAGGGGTCGCGGTCGGAGCAGTCCGACGCTGGGCCAAAGACCTGACCCAACCAATCCAGAGCTATCAATCCTGGACGCGCATAGGGTCAGCGCTGAGGCAGCTCCATTCGTAGCCAAGCGGGACTGCCGCACCCGAATCATCCGCTCTCGGTCACGCTTTTCGCCACAGGGAGGTCTCGAAGGGCAGAGCGGCGCGCAGTCTCCCTCCATCACTGCTTTGCAGAAGACGGCGCTAACACTGGCGCACATGCAAGTGAGCAGAACCAGACGCGTCGGCGAGCATGCAAACGCACTTCTGCATTCACGAAGATCCAGCAGCCTCGTGCGACCGCACCTCGCCGACCGACGCTTCCGCTTCGGAACGAACGCGAGCGCGTCGCCGGCGCTGATCGCCGGCGACTGCGAGAGTGGCGGTTTCGTTCCGTTGCGGCACTTTGCGGAACCGGCTTTGGACGTCGCGAGGCTTCCGCAGTCTGACCGAGCAGTAGTCCGTCGACGCCTCGTTCGGGAAGGCCGGATTCGTGCCTTGCAAGAGTCACGCCGACGCTGGCGAGCGCCTCCGCTTCGATGCCAAGCGGCAGAGCGACGAGAGTTGCTCAATGCTGCCGGGCCTCCTCAAGGGGCGGGACCGTCGGAATGACGACGGCTCACATCGGCGAGCGGGCCTCCTGCGGCGCCGCTGTGCGCCGCTCGCCGCCCGCTGTTACTCTGGCGACGAGCAGTCGGTCTTCGAATGGCGCGCCTCAGTCCGCCCGGCGGACAGTTGGTCACCGCAGCGGTGGAAGACTTTCGCTCCGAGCTGACTTGACGATCTCTAAGTGGTCGTTTTCGCAAGTTCGTTGACGAATTCGAGTCACCAATCTTCCGCCCGTAAAGACGAAATGAGCTCGTGAAGACGCCAGGCACTTACGACAACGACCACTAAGGAGGATCAATGCCCGACCTGATGGCCCGAGTCGAGGTAGGTGATTTTGGCGCGTGGCTGCAAACCCACCTCAAGCACGTCGACGACCGCCGTGCCTTCGGCATGACGGACGGACCGATTTACCGCGACATCAACGACCCGAACGCGGTCTTTGTGCACACCGTGGTCGAAGACCTCAGCCGCGCACAGCAGTGGTTTCGGTCCGACGCCTTCAAAGAGGCCACGCGCGCATCCACAGCGATTCGACGGGAGTTCTACTTAGCGGAGAAGCAGGAGTCCCCAGGTCCCTGAGCGCCACGCCACGATGGCGCGCGGGCCGCCTGCACAACCGCCACCGCGCGGTCGAGTTCCTGAAGGCCGCGTCGCGCGTCAAACGTAACGGCCTCGCAACGTGACCTAGGGCGCTCCCCGATCGATGACGTCCGGCACCGTCAAGGCCCAGACTGAGTGCTCTCCGAGGCCGATTCGGAAGCCTCGGCCGGCCAATCTGGCGTCGCTGGTTTGCTGATCTTGAGCGGCGGCCGCAGTCGGCTCCCGCGCTCGCGCTGGTCTCGCTTGGCGCAGCGACGAAGCAGCCCTTGCAAGCGTAGTCCAGGCTCCTGCCCTGGACGCCAGCAGGTGTACGTGAGCGCGGTCAGCTGACTTCCGCTCCGCCGCGTGGAAGGAGAAGCGCAACCAATCTGTTGCGCTTTTGAGCAAGGGGAGCAGCGCGCTGGCCGACGACGGCGAGACGCCCGCTTCCGCAGACAGAGCAGCGGCTCGGACGGCGCCGATCCTGGCTCTCGCTGCGGACGACTAGGAGCCTGGGTCAGTAACCGCTTTATGCCGGGCGGTTGAGTAGTCAACCGTTCGGCGGGAACGTCCGGTGCGTTTAAGACGATTCCTGGTGCACGCGACCAGGAGGATCGGATGGCAATGGCGGTGGCGCAGGAGCGGTTGGTGGAGGTGGAGGCCGACGAGTCGGTGGTGGCTGACCGTCGGGCGGTGGGTGAGGAGAAGACCTTTCGTCGGTATGACCCCGACCAGGTGTTGTTGATGGCGCCGGTGTTGGCGGAGTGGGTTCCGGAGGGGGATCTGGCGCATTTCGTGTCTGACTTGGTGGAGTCCGGCACGCTTGACCTTCAGGCGATCTATGACTCTTATGAGGAGGAGCGTGGCTTTCCGCCGTATGACCCGAGGTTGATGGTCAAGCTGCTGATCTACGGGTACGCGAACGCGGTGATGTCTTCGCGCAAGCTGGAGCGCGCGACGTTCAGGGATGTGGCGGTGCGGATGTTATGCGCCGACCAGCACCCTGATTACCGCTCGATCGCAAGGTTTCGCAAGCGGCATCTGGAGGCGTTGGGGGAGTTGTTCGTGCAGGCGCTGCGGTTGTGCAAGCAGGCGAAGTTGGTCGGGCTTGGGAGCTTGGCGTTGGATGGGACGAAGCTGCGCGCGAACGCTTCGCGGCATAAGGCGATGAGCTATGAGCGGATGGTCACCAAGGAGCAGCAGCTTGAGGCTGAAATCGCTGAGATCCAAGCGAACGTCGCGGCATTGCTGTCCGAGGCCGAGCAGATCGATGCCGAAGAGGATGAGCGCTTCGGTCCCGATCGCCGCGGCGACGAGCTGCCCGAGGAGCTGACGCGTCGCGAGCAGCGGCTGGCGAAGATCCGGGAGGCCAAGGAGGCACTCGAGGCTGAGGAGCTTCAGCGTCGCGAGCAGCGTTTGGCGAAGATCCGGAAGGCGAAGGAGGCACTCGAGGCCGAGGCGCGCGAGGCGGAGACCGCGCGGCGCGCCGAGCTTGAGGCCCAAGGCAAGCAGCCGCGAGCGCCGCGTGATGGGCGCGACCCGTTCGCGCCCAAGCCCACCGCACAGCGCAACTTCACCGATCCTGAGTCGAAGATCATGAAGACCGCGGATGGGTCCTTTCACCAGTGCTACTCAGGCCAGGCGGTCGTTGACTCCGTCGCCCAGGTGATCGTCGTCGCGGAGCTGTCTGATGAGGCCGCCGATCAGTGTCAGCTTCAGCCGGCGCTCGAGCAGCTTGATCAGAACCTCGAGGCGATCGGCGCCGAGCTGCCCGACGGCGCGGTGATGACCGCGGACGGCGGCTACTTCTCCGAGGAGAACGTCACGACCTGCGAGCAGCACGGAGTTGATCCCTACATCGCGACTGGGCGGTTCAAGCACCGCCGCTCGGGAGGTGACGTAACGGCTGGCCGAGCTTTGCGTCCTTGAAGCGTTCCTCGATGAGCGAGCGGTGGCGGTGGAAGTGCTAGACCTAGACCGTCGACTTCTCCTCGGCGGGGATGTCGGTCACGATGAAGCTGTACGCGTAGGTCGAGTACAGTTGGCCGTCGAGCACCATCTGCAGCTGATCTGGCGGGATCGTGGAGCGTCTGCGCGCGCGTGGGGATCCGCGGTGGATCTCCTCGGCTGAGACGCTGACGCGGCGGACGATCAATCGCAGCGGCTCGTGGCCCCAGCCGTGCGGGGTGAGCGTGGTCCAGCGACCTCCGCGTCGCGCATCTCCTCCGCGTCGGCCCAGTGCTGCTCGGGGATCTCGGCCATCGCACGCCACATGCTGCTGGTCCGCGGCGCGCTCATCGAGAACCGCACCTGCTGCCGGCGCAGCCCGGTCATCAGCTCGACGGAGTAGAACCCGCTGTCGACCCTGGCAGTGAGCTGGCCATGCCCCGCCGGCAGCAAGCTCTTGGCGCGGGCGATCATCCGCGCAGACTCCGGCGCGGTGATCCTCGCGCGGTTCCCCGGCTCGAGCTCGCTGGTCAGCGCGCGGCCGCGCTCGGCCCAGGTCACGACATAGGACTGGTACGCCAGCGCGCCTGAGTGACTGCGCGCCGCGCCGCGCCGCCGCGGGCCGCGGCCGTACACCTCCGTCTCGGTCGCGTCCAGATCGAACGTCACCTCTTCAGTCACGTCTCGACCGAGCTGGCGGTCGACGCGGTCACCGACCCGCGCGAGCGCCCGCTCGATCGCGCGGACATGGGTACGCCGGTAACGCATCGCGAGTTGGCGTGCCGTCGGTGCCGACGGCGTCGCGGCGACTGCGCGCAGCGCCGCGCCCGCGGTGTCCGCGCGGACGTTCTCGATGTCATCGAAGCACTCCGCCCCCGCGATCTGGCACTCCGACAGCGACACCACCAGCGCACCGGGCGACAGCCCACGCCGGCGGGACTTGACCGCCCGCACCCCACGAGCGGCCGACAGCTCCGCGTCGACGAGCTGACCAGCCGCGTGCGGCGCGCCAGCTCACCCACGATCGCCAGCCCGGCATACGGGGTCAAGCTCGGATCGTCTGCTCTGAACGACAGCCGTCCGGGTCCTCTGTAACAGTCACTGTAGTTCACCCGCAAGGTGGCATCCCCTCACCGTCAAAGTTGGACTTCGCACCCCAAACAATGACGGCCCGGTCGGACGGAAAGCCCCGCATTTGCGGGGCTTTTCTATGCCCCAACTAAATATCTCATCGATCCCGGCAGACGATCTAAGCTAAATGATATCAGAGCCCCAGCCGCCGGCACCGCGCGGACCGATCCCCACCGACGCGACCCCCAAGCAGCGGATGGCGCGCAAGACCAGAACCAAGAAAGGCCGGGCGATCTACAGCCGGCGCAAAGCGATCGTCGAGCCGGTGTTCGGCCAGATCGGCACCGTCCAAGACGGCCGCCGAGTCCTGATACGTGGCAAACCGGCCGCCCGTGCGCAGTGGCGACTGGAGTGCGCGATCCACAACCTGCTCAAGCTGCACCGCGCAGGCGGCCTGGCGATCCTCAACACCAGCTGACAAGCCCCGGGGGCGGCTCCCCAGGGCCAGAAGCCCCCCCAACGCTCAGCCACCCCGGCGAGGGACGCGCAGACCGCTGTGACCGCCGCCCGTCACCACCACCAAGAGCACCAATCTTCACTGCTCACCTGCCCCGCGAGCCGATAGCGACCCACGCTCCTAGCGGTCGCGCCGGACGCGGTGCGGCTGGTGATGGGTGATACCGATCTGTGCCCATTCGATGTCGGCACGTTCGGCAGTCGCTCGCTCCCGGGCGCCGGCGAGGATCTGAGGAGATGTGCCGCCTGCGCTCGAGAGTGGATCGCAGCACACGGCGCGCCGGCTGCCGGGGCGCGGGTGCTTGAGCTGGCGGCGCGCGATGCGGCCGTTCTCGGGCCGTCGCGCTGGCGCTACCGGGGGCGCTCGGCGGCGCGCGCCTCCGCCGTGTCGCTGGTGACCGCTGCGCATCGGTTCCCGTCCGACATCGAGCGGCCGGGAATGCTGCACGGGCGTCTGCTCAGGGCGCCGTCGTACGGCGCCAGGCTGCTATCGGCCGAGCTTGCGCGGGTCGCGGCGATCCCGGGCGTGACGGCGGTCCGCGACGGCGGGCTCGTCGCGGTCTGCGCGCCGGATCGCCGGACCGCCGCCCGCGCGCTGGAGCAGATCGAGGCGTCCTGGGAGCCGGTCGATCAGCCCGGTGAGGCCGAGCTCGAGTCGCATCTGCGAGCTCATCCGGTCGAGGGGATCGGCTGGGAGGGGCCCGTGCACGAGGAGCCCGGCGATGTCGAGCGGGCGTTGGCGGGCGCAGAGCACCGGATCGCCCACACCTACACGACCGCCTATCTGGCGCATGCATCGCTGGAGACCAGGGTCGCGATCGCCGAATGGGACGGCGGCCGCCTGACGGTATGGACGGGCGCGCAGCAGCCGTTCATCGTCCGCGCCGAGCTGGCGACCGAGCTCGGGCTCGACGAGCGCGATGTCCGCGTGATCGTGCCGGACCTGGGAGGTGGGTTTGGTTCCAAGCACACCGAGCAGGAGGCGCTGGCGGCGGCCCGGCTGGCGAGGGCCAGCGGACGGCCGGTCAGAGTGGCGCTGGGTCGCGAGGAGGAATTCCGCTTCAGCTACATGCGCCCCGCGGCGGTGATCGACATTCGCGCCGCCGTCTCCCGGGACGGCAGGATCACCGCCTGGGAACACAAGACCGTGAACTCAGGCGCGGCGGCACTGCGCACTCCGTACGACGTGGCCGACCAGCGAATCGCCTTCCAGCCCGCCGACTCGCCGTTGCCGCAGGGCCCGTACCGAGCCCTAGCCGCGACCGCCAACCACTTCGCGCGGGAATCGGCCATGGACGAACTCGCCGAGGCGATCGGCATCGATCCGCTCGAGCTTCGCCTGCGCAACCTAACCGACGAGCGGTTGATCGACGTCCTGAAAACGGCCGCCGGGCACGGACGCTGGGACGAGCTGCGCAGCCGCGCCAGCGATGGCGATGGCGTCGGGATCGCGTGCGGCATCGAAAAGGGCGGGCGAGTCGCGACGTGCGTACACGTGCGGCCTGGACCCGAGGCCGAACCCGAGATCCTCCGGATCGTGACCGCATACGACTGCGGCGCGATCATCAACCCCGACAACGTCGTCCGTCAGATCGAGGGCGCCACCGTGATGGGGCTTGGAGGCGCCCTGTTCGAGGCGGTCCACTTCGAGCCGGGGCGGATTGTGAACGCGTCGCTCCGCGCCTACCGCGTCCCCCGCTTCACCGACGTGCCGCCGATCGAGGTGGTCCTCCTCGACAGGCCCGAGATCCCGTCGGCCGGCGCCGGCGAGACCCCAATCGTCGCGCTGGCACCCGCGCTGGCAGGCGCGATCGTCGCCGCAGGAGGCAAGCGCCTGCGCTCACTTCCACTGCTCGCCCGGTAACCACCGACGACGGAGACGCTCCCATTGCCGACGAAGCAGTAGCCGGCGCGACCGGGTGCCAACTGGGCTCCGGCAAGCAAGTCGGCCGAAGCAGAAGAGCGACCGGCGACGTTGATCTCTCCTCCTATGGAACGCTTGGACCAGCACCGCCGGCCGCGCGCCAAAGTTGTGCGTGCTCAGCAAAGCGGGTGCCGCGCCAATCGAGTCAGTTGAGCCGCTCCTCGCCAATCTCGCGACTCAGGAGGCAGAGCCACGGAGCCGATCACGAGCCGCCACGGAGCTCGGCCCCCTGGCTATCCCGTCGTCGCCAACGCAATCGTGCGACGCGAGACGGCGGACGGGCGAAAGCACTCGTCCGGACAGCGCCAGCCGCACGCTCGAGATTGGGCGAAGGCGAGAGCCGCAAGGGTCCAACCGGCACCATGCTGACGAGCGCATTCGCAGAAAGCACACGTGCGCGCCGCTCGGCGGCTGCCGCGTACCCCGGCGCAGATGGCGGACGCCTGCTTTCGGTTGACGGCATGCGCCCGCATCGCGTCCGCTGGGATCATGAAAGGGTCGTTTGGTGCCGTCCGAGTCGGGGGTCTGCTGCTCGCGCAATGCAGCAGCGAGTCGGCTGCAACAGGGCGCGCCGTTGGCAGCCGAGTCCTCGGTCGGATCAAGCTGAGCAGCATCGGGCCGGGCGCTCCCGTTGAGAGCGGCCAGACCGTGGTTACGGCTTCGGGTGGAGCGGTCGCCGGGATAATCACGGTTCCCGAACGCGTCGCTCGTGAGGGGATGACGATCCACGGCGGCGGGAGAACTGATCTTTATGTCAGCTGCGTGCGCTGGCAGCGTGGACCTCGGGTGTCGAACCCGACCGACCGGCTTGTCACGTTCGCGGCTCAGTGGCTGCTTGGGGTGGAGGAGCATGCCAGGCGCGGGTGGCCTTGTCAGCGTCGCGCGGTCGGTCGGCTTGGGGCAGTTGTGGCTGGCGGGGCGGTCGCGTGGTGAGCCCCGAACGACTGAGCGGGGGCCCTGTGTTCCATGTCGCTCCCAAGCGATCGAACAGATGAAGCCAGCAGGGACTCGAGCATGTGGGCGGCCGGTGTGCGATCCGCTGAGTCGACCGAGGAAACCCGGGCTGAGATCGCGGGTCTGTACGGTTGCTGGTTGGCGCGGTGCGGAGTAGCGTTGCGTTACTGAGAGGAGTGAGAGTTGATGTTGACGGGCTTAGAAACCGGCGTCGCGCGGATCTCCGATGGTGTTGGCGAGGGCGGATCGTCGGCGGATACAGAGCGGGTGGTTCTCCGCGATGGTTCGAGCGTTGTGATTCGGCTGCTGGCCGCGGGCGATGAAGCTGCGATCGCCAGCTGGTTCACCAGGTGGTTCGCTGGGCTTCGCCCCGAGACGCTGTACGCGCGGTTGTTCGTGTTGCTCCAGCGGCTCGCTCGTTGCCCTGAGTCAGCGCTAGCGCGTGGCGACCGCTCCGACCATGAGGTGGTCATGGCGTTCGCCCCTGACGGGGTGACGGTGGGAATTGCGCGCTGCCTGCGCGTGGGCAAGCCCGGGAGCGCTGAGGTCACGGTTGCGGTGGCCGACGATTGGCAGGGGCGGGGGATCGCGAGCATGCTGCTCGAGCGGGTCGCGATCAGGGCGCGGTCCGTTGGGATCGAGCAACTAACCGCGATCTGTCTTGCTAGCAACCTGACGTTCATCCGCCTGCTGAGCCGGCTCGGCGCGACGACGATCGCCCCGGCAGCCGCCGGGCTGGTGGACGTTCGCATCGATCTGATCTGAGCAGCGCAAGTCCCGTCCGCCCGGAGGCCGGTGGAGCGGCGGACGACGCGATCGAGGGTGCGGATGGGGCCTGCGCCGCGCGTGATCACCAGGTTTTGACGCGCTCGATCGGTCGCGCGTGCTCGAGTCGCAGGCGGGTGTCGAGGACCGCGCAGCCGTTCGTCATGCACCGTACCGGGTTCAGATCGGCCTCGGCGATCTCCGGTGTTTCGCGTAGCAGCAGCGCGAAGCGCAGCACGAGCGCGCGTAGCGCGCCCCGGTCGAGGTGGGGTAGTCCGCGGGAGCCGTCGAGCTGCGTGGTCACGGCTTTCGATGCGTCGATCAGCTCGTCCGCGTCGATGTCTGTGTTCGGCGGAAGCCGGAAGGCGGCGGTGCCTGTGAGCCCGCCGTGACGGCCGCCGAGCCCGACCGCCATCACCCGCCCGAGCTCCGGATCGATAACCGTGCCGACGAGCAGATCGGCACCCGGTGGCATCAGCCGCTGCAGAACCGCTCCAGTGAACGGCCACCCGGACTGCCGCACGCGTCGCTCGAGCTCCTGCCAGCCAGCCCGGATCGCTGCCGGGCCTTCCAGGCCTAGCAGCACCGCGTCGATGTCGCCCGCATAGGCCGGCGGCGGACGATTGGCCTTCACGGCGATTGGCCCGCCGATCTCTTCGGCGGCGGCTACCGCGCTGTCGATCTCCTCGCATTGATGAGAGGGCACGACCGTCACGCCGTGCGTTGCGAGCAGAGCCTCCGCTTCGGCCCTCGTCAGCCATGTTCCCTCGCTCTGCCCCCGATCCAGGCGGGAGCTGATCAGCTCGCGGGCGGCTGCTGGATCGAGATCCGTGTACTGGGGAGGCTCTCCGACCGGCCGCGAGAGCCATTCGCGGCGCTCCACGCCGCGGGCGAGAACGTCCGCGCAGCACTCCGGGAAGCGGAAGTTCGGCACCCCCGCGCCCCGACCGATCGGCAGCCCACCCTCGGCGGTCACGACGCACGCCACGACCGGCTTGCCCTGCCCGGCGGCGGCCACCGAGATCACCTCGAGAACCCCCTCGGGATCGCCGCCCAGCGGATCCACGTAGAAGGCCATCAGCGCGTCGACGCCCGCATCTCGGAGAATCCCGCGGACGCCCCTCAGGTAATCCTGGGAACCCGCGCGAAACTGCATCACGAGCGGGTTTCGGGCCCGTCCTCGCGTCGCCGCGACGATCAGGCCTCGCGTCGCGCAGGCATCGGCCGCGAGTGTCGCGACGCCGGCGGAGTTGGCGACGATCCCGATCTGGCGCCCGGACGGGAGCGGTTGGCGGTCGAAGAACTCGGCGGCGTTGAACAGCTCCTCCCCGCTTCGAAACCGCTGAACGCCGCCATGATGCAGCAGCGCGTCCACGACCGCGTCCCCGTGCAGCGCGGCGCTCGTGTGCGTGCGTGCCTCGCTCCGCGCCGCCTCAGGCCGGCGATGTCCCTTGACGGCGAGAATCGGCTTGCGTCGCGCGACCCGACGCGCGATCCGCGCGAACCGCTGCGGGTTGCCGACCGTCTCTATGTACAGCATCACCACGGCCGTGCGCGGGTCCTCCTCCCACAGCTCGAGCAGGTCGTTGGTCGAGACATCCGCACGGTGGCCGAGCGAAGCGAAGCTCGAAACCCCGAGCCGTCGAGCCGCGGCATGCCCGAGCAGAGCGATCCCGATCGCTCCCGACTCCGAGCAGATCGCCAAGCGCCCGGCGAGCACGCGGAACCCGGCGAACGTCGCGTTCAGACTCACCTGCGGATCGGTGTTCAGCACCCCCAGGCAGTCCGGTCCGACCAACCGCATGCCGGCGCCGCGGACAATCTCGAGCAGCCGCTCCTCCCGCTCGCGCGCCTGATCGCCCTCGTCGGCCATTTCGCCCGCCAGTACGACGAGCGCCTTGGCCCCCTTCTCCGCCGCCTCGCGGGCGACATCGACGACCTCCGGCGGAGGAACAGCGATCACCACGAGCTCGGGCACCTCCTGAAGCCCAGCGATGCTATGCGCGGCGCGGATTGACCGGATCACACCGCCTGCGTTGTTGATCGGCGTGGCCACGCCTTGAAAACGGCCGTCGAGCACGTTTGAGAGGACGGCGCCGCCAGGATCATCAGCGGCATCCGACGCGCTCACGATCGCGATCGAAGTTGGGGCGAGAACCATTCGTAGCGACGCGACCACGCCGCGGTGGTCGCGCTCGTCGATCCGCTCCTGCACGCTCTCGGTCGGTGTGATGTCGAGCACGACCGTGACCTCGCCCCCAGCCCCCTTGCGCCGAATCCCGAAGCCCGCCTCCTTGAGCACGCCGAGCGCCGCGCGGTTATCGGCCAGCACCTCCGCGTTGAACCGGCGGATTCGTGTGTCACGAACGCAGAAGGAGGCTGATGTAGGAACAGTTTTCTGAAATGCGGTGCTATGCGAGAGATGGAGGATTGCTGGCCCTCCGGCGTCGGCCCCGCGGGGGTTGGCGTCAAACCGCCCTGGAGCTGCGTTAGCTGAAGACTGTCGTGGTGAGCGTTCAGGGAGAAGGCGAGGCGTTGATCTCGGTCAGGTGGGGATCAGGAAGACGTTCCAGAATCGTCCGGTCTGGGCTGGTGCTCGGTCGGGCGTCGTCGTTGAGGCGTCGAAACCGGTTGAGATGACATCGAAACCGAGGAGCGGATCTGTCCTCGGGATGAGCTTGGCGGGTGCCCGCGTTGCTGGCCAGGCGGTGTCCGGCGTAGAGGCGGCGTGATCCTGGTCTGCGGCTCTTGCATGGAACGTGAGAAGGCGAGCGTCGAAAGTGGCCGTCCGGGCCTGCGGGTCAGTACGACGGGCGGCGAGAGGGAGCGTGCCAACGGCAGAAACCGGAGGCATTGAGTACCGGTCGCGGCGCTCGCTGGCGGACCGGCTCGTATTAGCTGTGAAGCGCCTGCTCGCTGGGGTGGTGGTGGAGCGAAGGGGCCGGCTCACCGGTGATGTCCGATTCGATCAACCAGCGCCCTGGGGCCCTGGGAGGAAGCGAGGACGCATGACAAGGCCGAAGGACAAGTCGTTTGCGATTCCCAAGCTGCTGGTGTGGGAGGCGTGGCGGCAGGTCAAGGCCAACAAGGGCGCTCCCGGCGTCGATGGGCAGGATCTGGACGCGTTCGAGGCGGATCTGGAGGGCAACCTCTACAAGGTCTGGAATCGCATGTCTTCCGGGACCTGGTTCGCGGCGCCGGTCAGGGCGGTCGAGATCCCCAAGCCGCACGGCGGCGGGACCCGAATGCTCGGTGTGCCGACGATCGCAGACAGGGTTGCGCAGACGACCGTGGCCATGTTCCTGGAGCCGCTGGTGGAACCCCGGTTCCATCAGGATTCCTATGGCTATCGGCCGGGACGCTCGCCCCATGACGCGCTCGCGGTATGCCGGGAGCGGTGCTGGAGGTACGACTGGGCGATCGATTTGGACGTCCAGAAGTTCTTGGTGCCATCGTCACAATGCCTCTCCGTTCATGGTGGTTGTGTCAAACAGGGCGCATTCGGCCTGTGGGACCAGTATTCGTAGGCCTTTTCGCCGTCCGTTGCGGACGTGGATCGCTTCGAGCTCGCCGCGCTTTACACGTTGCAACACGGTCTGGCGGGAGACGCCAAGGGTGCGCATCGCGTCGACGATCGGGACGTAGCCGGCGGGTGCGTGTTCGACGAACAGCGCGCGGAGCTGGTCGTTGACTCGGATCCGCCAGGGAGCGCCTGGGGTGTCTTGCTCGCCGGCGATGAACCCGGCCTGGAGCCAGCGGAAGATGGTGGAGGCGGCGACGCCGAGCTCGTCGGCGGCCTTGCCGACGGGGAGCAGTTCACCGTCGGGCGGTTCGGAGGGCGGCTTGTATGCGGGGATGTTGCGGTAACGGCGTAGGCCGCCGACGATGATCGTGGTGAACCGCTCGCCGGTTGCGGAGCGGCGGCCTTGGCGGTTGAGGATCCCGGCGATCTTCCCGTCGTCGTAGTGGGCGGCGAGCCGCTCGATCAGCGCGATCGTGTCCTCGTCGGTGCGGATCGCGGGCTGCGGCTTGGGGAGTGGGACGGCGAGCTCGGTGAGCGCGCCGCCGCGCCAGCGCAAGGTCAGCGTCGCGCGACGCTGCTCGCGCGCGAGGTCGAGGATCACCTCCTCGATCAGCGTTCTGAGCAGCTGCTTGCGGTCGCGGTCGCTGGTGCTCGGCGCTGACCACACCCGGCCGAGGTCCGAGCCGAGCGCGAGCAGCTGCGCGCGCTCTTGGTCGGTGAGCGTGCGGGGTCGCTGACGCTCGCGCAGGCTGAGCTCGGCCTCGGCCTCGGCGAGCGCGCCGAGCGCCTTCTCCCAGTCGCGCTCAAGCCCGCGGGCGACGAGCCGGTGCTCGGGCTCGACCTGGCGGTAGCGGCGCTCGGCCCGCTGGGCCTCATAGCGGGCGCGCTCGATCTGTAGGCGCCACTGCGCCAGCGCCGCGTCGTGATCGGCCTCGAGCGCCTCGGCTGCGCGCAGCGCGGCCTTGACCCCGGCGGGCGTGAGCGCGGCCAGCAGCGCGCCCGCGACCGCCTCGTCGATCCTGACCCCGCTGACGCGAACGCACCACTGGCCGCGGCCCTCGACCAGCACGCTGCCGGGGCAGTGATACGCGGGGCTCTTGTGACCGCGTTTGCCCTGATAGTGCACCTTCAGCTTGCGTCCGCAGCGCCCGCACACAGCGATCCCCTGCAGCAGCGCCTGGCCCTCGCGGACCGCGCCGCCCGGCTCGTGCGCGCGCGGGCGTGTGTTGGAAGCGAGCCGGGCCTGATTGCGCTCGAACGTGGCCTTGTCGATGAACCCGGGGTGGTGATCCCAGATCAACACCTCCCACTCTGCTTGGGGCAGCTGACGGGTGCGCTTGCGCGGCCGGCCGTGCTCATCTACGTAGCGCTCGCGGCGCGACTTGCCGAACGCGTACGCACCCGCGTACACCGGGCTTGACAGCACGCTATGGACCTGATGATAGGTGGGCGTGACCCACTGCACCTCCGCGCCGGTGAAGCGCCGCAGCGGAAACTGTACGCCCTCTGAGCGCATCCACAGCCACACCTGCCGCGCCGAGCCAAGCTCCTGAAACCGGGCGAAGATTGTCGCGATCGCACCGCGCACCGCCTCGTCGGGATCCAACAGCACCTCCCCGTCCGCCTCGCCCCACAGAAGCCCGACCGGCAACCCGCGGCGCAGCTCACCGCGCTTGGCCTTGTTACGAATGCCACCATCGAGGCGCTGGCGGATCATGTGCAACTCCGCCTCACTGATCGTACCTTTCATCCCCAACAGCAGCCTGTCATTAAACGAGCCCGGGTGATACAAGCCGTCAAGATCACCGATCACAGTGTCAGTAACCCCACACAAATCAAGCAGCCGGTACCAGTCACTGTTGTTACGAGCCACGCGCGAGACCTCCAGGCCCAACACCAGCCCGGCGTGCCCGAGCGCGACCTCCGCAGTCAACCGAGTGAACCCCGAGCGCTCGGTCAACCCGTCGGCCGAGATCCCCAGATCCTCGTCGATCACCACAACCTGCTGGCGGCCGAACCCCAACTCGACCGCGCGCTGCACCAACCCATACTGGCGCGCGGTCGACTCGGTATTGCGCTCAAGCTGTCCCTGCGTCGACTGGCGCGGATAGATAAACGCCTGGCGGCGCAGATGCGAGGCGGTCAGCTTCGAACTCTCGCTCACCAACGATCACCCCCCTCGGTCCGCCGCTCGGCCAGCTCCGCCAGCTCCAACAGGCAGAACGCCAGCTCGCGCGCGTCGCTCGGGCGCACATACGTGACCACCGGCGGCCGCTCCACGAGCTCGCCCAGCTCGTCGCTCACCCCACCCGCTCCCTCGTCGCACAGGCAGACCGTCACCAGCTGCAGCGCGCTGCCGTCGACCCGCCGCTCACTCATCCCGTCCTCCAAGCGCGCCTCGATCTCGAACCGATGCCAGATCATCGCGCGCCTCCTCGCCCGCGACGCTCTGCGCGATCAGCGCCGCCAGCAGCGCGATCGCCGCCCGGCGCTGCTCTGAGCCCACCAGCTCCCACAGCACCGCCGCCGGCGCCGGTGACTCCGCCAGAGATAGACGCAACTGCACCGCTTCGCTCCTCGTCGACGGCATCATCGCGCCCGGCCAGGACGACACCCCGCCCGTCCGCAGGCTCGCCGGCCAGAGCAGCGCGCAGCACGCCGTCCAACACCCCGCGCATCGCCAGCAAATCCGAAACCGACCCAAGCGTCCCAGCGACCGGCGACCCGACCGCCCCCTCGAGATCGGTCCACGCGGCCGGAACCAGCAACCGACTGCCGTCCCCCAGCACCACGATCAGCTCCAGCCGCCGCCGGCGGCGCATCCACCCGATCAACTCAAGCGAGCGGCCCTCCAACGGGTGACGCGCGCGCACGATCCGCACGGCCGCCGGAAAGCCATCGAGGTGGGTAGTGTGTCGTGTCTTCTTTCGACGAGGTGCCGTGGGACCTGATCGTTCGGGCGGTGGAGGCGGTCACCGACTGCCGCTGGGTGCTGCTTTACGTGAAACGGTGGCTGCATGCACCGTTGCAGCATCCTGACGGGACCCTTGAGCAGCGCAGCAGAGGAACTCCGCAAGGGTCGGCGATCTCGCCGTGCTTGGTGAACCTGTTCATGCACTACGCGTTCGATTCTTGGATGGCTCGGGAGATTCCGGGCTGTCCGTTTGAGCGCTTCGCTGACGATGGTGTGCCGAGAGCGTGGAGGGGGTCGCTGATGTAGACGGTGATCTTTGAAGCGGTGCTGCATGAGAGATGGAGGAGCCAGGCCGATGGTCTGGTGGCCCTCCGCGGCCGCCCTGCAGGGGGAGGCCGTAAACCACCGCGAGGTGCGTCGGTCAAGAGCCGGGGTGCTGAGCGTCGCGGAAAAGGCGTGCTGTCAGCGCGTCAGGTGTGGATCACGAAGGCGAGCGAAAGCGATACCACCGTTGAAGTGTCGAAAGCGTATCGGTGACATTCAAAACCGGGGTCGAGTCATTGCCCCGGGAAGAGCCTGGCGGGAGCCTGCTGATTGGCCAGGTGGGTGTCCGGCATGGATGGTGGCGCGAGCGTGGTCTGGGCTCTTGTGTGGAACTCGGGAACCTGTCGCCCCGATGGGACGGCCGGCCAGTGGAGCGGTCGTGGCCTGCGGCTGGTTGTCTGGAGCGAGAACCCCAAGCAGCAGATCTGTGAGGGGGAGAGTAGTGATGCGGGGCACAGGGGCGGACCTGACCGTAGTAGCGATGAAGGTCCTGTAATGGGGCTGGAGCGAAGGGGAAGGGTCGTCCTGGCTGGCTTTCGGGTCAACCGCCTTCGGGTGGAAGGAGCCGGGTGAGCGAGCCGAAACCGAAGTCGTTTGTGATCTCCAAACGGGCTGTTTGGGAGGCCTATCGGAGGGTCAAGGCGAACAAGGGCGGCGCCGGCGTTGACGGTGAGTCGATGGCGGAGTTCGAGGTTGACCTCAAGGACAACCTGTACAAACTCTGGAATCGGCTGTCGTCGGGAAGCTATTTCCCGCCGCCGGTGCGTGCGGTTGAGATACCGAAGCGGGACGGCAGCTCTAGAACGTTAGGGGTGCCGACCGTGGCGGACAGGATCGCCCAGACGGTCGTGCGCTCATACCTGGAGCCCGCGTGGAGCCTGTGTTCCACGAGGACTCTTACGGGTATCGGCCGGGCCGTTCGGCGCATCAGGCGTTGCGGGTGTGCCGGGAGCGCTGCTGGCGGAACGACTGGGTTCTAGATATGGACATCAAGTCGTTCTTCGACAGCGTTTCATGGGACCTCACGCTCAAGGCGGTAGCTCATCACACCGACCTGCGCTGGGTCCTGTTGTACGTGGAGCGGTGGCTCAAAGCGCCGCTGCAGCGCGAGGACGGCAGCCTGGTCTGGCGGGATCGCGGAACCCCTCAGGGTTCGGCGATTTCACCTTTGCTCGTCAACATGTTCATGCATTACGCGCTGGATGCGTGGATGGTCAGGGAGTACCCGGCCGTCCAGTTCGAGCGCTACAGCGATGACGTGATTGTCCACGCTCGAAGCGAACGCCACGCCCGATTGTTGTGGGCGGTGATCGCGAAGCGGTTGGCGGAGTGCGGGCTTGAGCTCAACGAGCGCAAGACCCGCGTCGTGTACTGCAAGGAGAAAGCGCCGGGATAAACCGGCCTGGAGACGGAGATGGAAGAGCTCTACATCGAAGGACTAGCCATCCACGGTGGCCCCGACCATGCGTTGGCGACCCGCGAGGGCGCAGCGAAGCGTTGGATAGGGGTGCGCGCAGGCTGGGCTATTGAGCCTCGTAATCAACTGGTCCGGGGTGCCGACGCTGTTCTTTGGCGCGGAAGGCAACATCGGCGGCGACGTTTTC